>JBAZZG010000009.1:0-130466 GCA_041658905.1 Bellilinea sp. | reverse complement strand
CTAAAGCTTCAAGCTTGAACTCCCGCGAGTACTCGCGATATTTCCTGTCGTTCATGTCTGATCTCCTGATCTCTAAAAGTCTACCCGATCAGGACATTTTTTGTGTCCACTTTTTCGCGCATTTCCAAAGGGAGCTATCCCTCTGGGAGAGGAATTTTGGCTCCTCCTCCCGCTTCACGGCAATGAAACTATCGGGGAGCAGGGGATAAATAAATATCGAGTGTTTTTGCGCCGCCATGGCGGCGCAAAAACACTCGATTAAGATAAACCCTACTTTTGAGACAACCCCATGGGTAGGGTAGATAACCTTGTGGCAAACAGGATTCTATTCGATCAAGATCCAAGGGCACGGTGTTGATAGAGGAATTCGGGGAAACAAAATTGCCCGGTGCCCGGCTATGAAATTTTCAATTTTCGGGACGGGCCCCGGGATATATGAATGTAGCTAATCACCTGACAGCCCCGTGCTCCTACCGACAGTATTGTTTACTCCGATACTAATGTACCGCGGTTTTCTCCCAGCAGCGCCAGGCGCAGCGCGTCGGGGTCCCACAAATTGAGAACCAGGATTGGCAACTTGTTTTCCATGCACAGCGTGATCGCCGTGCTATCCATGACGCCCAAACGGCGCTGGAGCGCATCGATATACTTCAATTTCTCGAATTTGACCGCATTCGGGTTGGTCTGTGGATCGCTGTCGTATACCCCATCCACTTTGGTAGCTTTGATCAGCACATCCGCGTCAATTTCACACGCGCGCAGCGCAGCCGCCGTATCGGTTGAGAAGTAGGGGTTGCCGGTGCCGCCGCCGAAAATCACCACCCGCCCTTTTTCCATGTGACGGATAGCGCGCCGGCGAATGTAAGGCTCGGCTACCGAGCGCATTTCGATGGCGCTTTGAACGCGGGTGATCACTCCGATGCCCTCGAGCGCATCCATCAGCGACAGCGCGTTCATGACCGTTGCCAGCATCCCCATGTAATCGGCAGTCGCGCGGTCCATGCCCAGTGCGTCGCCGGTCTTGCCGCGCCACAGGTTGCCGGCGCCGATTACAATGGCGACATCCACACCCATTTCACGTACCTCGCGCACCCGCATGGCAATGTCGCGCGCGCATGTTGGGTCGATGCCGTTTCCTTGCGGAGCCGAAAGCGCTTCGCCGCTCAATTTTAGCAAGATTCGGTGGTATTTTAAGCCGTCCATCTTTGCTCCTTTGCTCCTGCGGGTTAGAAAAAAGCCAACCTTGCGGTTGGCTTTTTGAGCTTAATCTTCGCTAGTGGTCTCGCCGAGCGCCCAGCGGGCGAAACGTCGGATGACGATGTTCTCGCCAGTCGAAACGATGGTCTCGTTCATCAGATCCTGGATGGTCTTGCTGTCATCCCGGATATATTTTTGGCGGAGAAGGACAAATTCGTCCTTGAACTTGGTAATAGTGCCTTCGACAATTCTGGGGAGAATCGCTTCCTTTTTACCTTCTTCGCGCGCCTTGGCGGAGGCGATCTCAGCTTCATGATCGATCACACTCTGGGGTACATCCTCTTCGCGGATATACAATGGAGCAGTGGCGGCAATCTGCAGGGCAACTTCGTGGGCAAACTCGCGGAATTTATCACTGCGGCCAACGAAATCAGTCTCGGAGTTTACCTCCACCATCACGGTCACGCGGCCAGCCCCGTGGGAGTACACGTCGATGACGCCTTCGGAAGCTTGCCGGGCAGCGCGCTTGGCGGCGGTAGCCAGGCCTTTTTCGCGTAAATAATCGAGGGCTTTGTCGAAATCACCGTCAGCGGACTCGAGCGCTTTGCGACAATCGAGGATGCCAGCGCTGGTTGCTTCGCGCAGTTTTTTGATCATGTCAGTGGTGATTGTTGCCATTTATAGGTTCCTTGTATGGGGGTTTCATTTACTGCGAGTGCAACGAGTGCAACCGGATTATTCGCTTGCTTCTTCTGCCGACGCTGCTGGCGTTTCGCTGCCTTCTTCAACCGCTTTGGCTGCGGTTTTGCTGCCTTTCTTAGCCTTTTTGGCAACGGGTTCGCTGGCTTCCTTGGTTACTTCAACCGGGGTTTCGCTGGCTTCCTCGGTTACTTCAACCGGGGTTTCGGTGGTTTCTTTGGCTACTTCAACCGGGGTTTCGGTGGTTTCTTTGGCTACATCAACCGGGGTTTCAATGGTTTCTTCGGTTGTCTCAACTGCTGCCTCGACGGTTTCGCCAGGCTCTTCCACGTCTTCGGCGCGCGGGCTCAATTTGGCCAGGGTGGAGGCGCCAAGCAGGCTTGCGTCATCCATTTCTTCTTCCAGCATCTGGCGGCGCGGGACACGGGCAGCGGGGGTTGCTGCAACACCGGCTTCGACGCCTTCAGCTGCAAGGATGTCGTCCTTGCGCATCGCTTTGCCTTCAAGAACGGCGTCAGCGATTTTGCCCACCAGTAGTTTGATGGCGCGAATGGCGTCATCGTTGGAGGGGATGACGTAATCAACACCGCCGGGAGCGCAGTTGGTGTCAACCAGGGCGATCACCGGGATATTCTTGGCATTAGCTTCGAGCACAGCGGTATCTTCGCGCATGACGTCCACGATGAATATCAGTTCGGGTAAGCGCTTCATGCCGCGAATGCCGTTCAAGCGGATATTGAGGCGGGTGATCTCGCGGTCAATCAACAGGGCTTCTTTCTTGGTAATGCGCTCGATTTCGCCGGTCTCGTGCATGCGTTCAAGCCGCTCCATTTCCTGGATGCGGTCGAAGATGGTAACCCAGTTGGTGAGGGTGCCGGGCAGCCAACGCTCGGTCACGTAGGGCATACCGCAGCGGGTGGCTTCTTCTTTGATGGTCTCCTGCGCCTGGCGCTTTGTGCCAACAAAAAGGACCGTGCCGCCGTCGGCTACGGTCTTGGAAACCATTTGATAGGCCTGGGTGAGGGATTTAACCGTCTGCTGCAGGTCGATGATATGAATGCCGTTGCGCTCGGTGAAAATGAACGGGCGCATGGCCGGGTTCCATTTGTTGGTGCGATGCCCGAAGTGAACACCACTTTCCAACAAAGCTTTCATGGAAATAATTGACGCCATTTTATTAAGTTCTCCTTTGCGTTAGATCCTCCGCTCCCGTCTTCCCGTGCCTGAACCGCTTTTGCGGCACGCCAGGGTTGGTCGGGGAGCGTGTGAAATTGCTTTGCCAGTTGCAAAGCCGGACAATTCTACCATAAAACTGGCAGAGAATCGAGAAATTGCCGAAAACGAGCTTCATCTGGCAGGTTGCAAGGCGTTCTCGATCTGCTCCTTATGCTCGTCATAATAATGCGAAGGCACGGTTTCCAACGCCCATTGCGCAGCGCGGCGATAGAGATGTTTGCGCTGGTTGACAAATGTGTCGGGTAAGTGCTCCAGGAAATCAGCCGTTTCTTCCTGGGCGGCTGCCAGTTCCTGTAAAAGAGCGGGCAGAGTGCCCAGTCGTTTGACCAGCGACTGAATCCGGGTGGTCACATTGGGCCGCATTTGCAGCCAATCTTCAACCGGCGTGTCATTGACCATGTCCGCCACCCAACCCTGGTAGTCCCGCTCGCAAAGCGTGAAGTGAGCCAGGATTTCCCTGGCGCTCCACTCGTTTTCAGCCGGTTGCTTCGCCGCCTGTTTTTCAGAAACGCCCGAAAGCTGCGCAGCCCAGGCAGCCAGGATTTCACCTGCATTTTTACGGTATTGTTGGGCCATTTCTGCCGGGGGCGGGCTTTTGAAAATTGGGAATGAGGGCAAGGCCAGCGGAACGGTATGTTGGGCGGGACCGCGGTAGAAAATGATATCGGGCTGGTCGCCAGCATGCAAACTCTGCAGCGGTAATCCAAGGGAATCATAGTCGCTCACCGGGTGACCGGCCAGGCTGACAATAACATCGTCCTTGAGCAGTCCGGCCGCACGTGCGCCGGTACCTTCCACTGTGCCGCCCAGACGCAGCCCTTGCTGCACCGGTACGCCGATCCGCTTTGCGATTTCCGGGTTGAATTCTTCGATCATGATTCCCAGGCGCGGGCGGCGCGCGGTACGTAAATCGATCCCTTCCTCCAGCACCGACAGGAAATTTTCCAGCCAGTCTGGCCATTTCTGCCGAGCAGTTTGGTCCGGGTTCTGATGGATGATTGTGACATCGGCTCCGGTATCGGTTTCAGATATCGTAACCTCAAGTTTGGACTGGCCGCCTTCAGGCAGCGCCAACCAACTGAATTCCAGGTGCCGGTCTGGGGTGTAAGCCATCAGCTTTCCCTGAACCGTGTATCCATTAGGGAAGAGAAAAAAGAACTCCCCATTCATTCGAGCATTAAGGTATGCCCGATCGCACAGCCAATCCCGCAGTGCGGTCTCATGCCGGAAAAAGCGAAACACTTCTATTGAGGATGCGTTGGTGTGGATCATTTGGCGGTAACTATCAGACCCGGGGTTCATGATTGGCTCCTTCAATTAAATGGCTGATCATCGGATTGAGCATCATCAGCATTTATTGTAATGTGTAATAGAGTCTAATTGAACCTTAATTTTACAAAATTGGTAATATTGGTTATAATATTGACGAAGAACTCAAACTGTCCAACAAAGGAGACACGCTATGTCCAGTGACCATGAATGTGCTTGCGGCGGATCGTGCGGTTGCCAGACTGCTGAATTAGAGACGGATGTTGTCGAACTTTCTCGCGACGAATACGTCGTGCGCCTGGAGAATTACCTGCGCGATTTGAAAGCCGAAATTACTGCTGTGGAACAGGAATTGGTCTCGCTGCGCCAACCCGCTTAGTCGGTGATGTTCCATAATAAAAAGTTTATTGGTGCGCAAGCGCTTACTTACCGGTAGCAAACAGCCGCTTTTGAGCGGCTGTTTATTTTAATATAAATGGTGAAGAATGTCAGATTAATCCCGAAAAAAATCGGGTAATATGTTATCCCACTTGTAGTATCTTTTTCCTAAGTTTGGCGTATATTAATCTATAGCAATTTGATAATGGTATAATGAATTGCGTTTGTGAAAAGAATAACCAATGGCGAACGGATTACTGGCTTTACTGGTATTTTAAGAATTGCAGAGCATTGCATACCAGTCCCTCCTTACACGACTGGTGAAATTGTAGATGCGTTCGGACGAACGCTTTTTTAATAGCCCTCCCTGATTTATTGGTATTCCCCCAAGGCGCAAGCCAACTCCTGAGGTAGATCCATGGCAATCCCTGATTTGACCCTGCTCCACGCTCCAAGCGTATATGATTTCCGGCGAGAATCCATTCTCTACGGACCGGTCAGTGACCTGGTGCCATCGACACCCGTCTTTGAAATGTATCCGATCGGTTTTACCACCATGGCGGAGTACCTGGAACGCCATGACTTGCAAACACGGATCGTCAATTTGGCCGTCCGTATGCTGGATGATATCAACTTTGACGTCGAAGACTACATCCAGAAACTGGATTCAATGGTATACGGGATTGACCTACACTGGCTGCCGCATGCCCACGGCTCGGTTGAAATTTCAAAAATCGTCAAACGCTACCATCCCAAATCGCCAGTATTGTTCGGGGGTTTCTCGTCGAGTTATTTCTATAAAGAATTAATCAGCTACCCATCTGTTGATTTCATCATTCGCGGCGATTCGACCGAACTCCCGCTGCTGATGTTGATGCAGTACCTGCGGGCGGGCGGCGAGATTCGGCCTGAACCCTTATCACTGGGCGCCGGCCGGCTGGAGGCCATCCCCAACCTGGTGTACAAGACCAGCGACGGCGAGATGCACGCCAACCCGATCTCCTACAGCCCGGATAACCTGGACGATCTGCTGCTCGATTACACCCATGTGCTGCGCTCGGTGGTACGCTACCGCGACCTGGCGAGTTATAAACCATTCCGCAACTGGATGAAGTACCCCATCACGGCTGCGCTCACTGTGCGTGGCTGCCGCTATAACTGCACCACCTGCGGTGGCTCAGCCTGCGCATTCCGCGGCATTTCCAACCGCCAGCGCCCGGCGTACCGGTCGCCGGAACTGTTAGCGCAGGATATTCGCCGCATCGGCGAGTACTCCAAAGGCCCGGTTTTCATCCTAGGCGATATTCGGCAGCCGGGTGAAGATTATACCCACCGATTCCTGGATGCCATCTCCGGATACAAGAAGCCGGTTTTCATCGAATTATTCGATGCAGCCCCTAAAAAGTTCTTCCAGGACGTAGCTAAGGCGATGCCCAATTTCACCGTCGAAATTTCGATGGAATCGCATGATGAACCAGTACGTAAAGCCTTTGGCCGCCCGTATTCCACTGTGGACATCGAGCGCAGCATGGACGATGCCCTGGATGCCGGTTGCAAACGCCTGGATTTATTCTTTATGGTTGGCCTGAAAGGCCAAACCTATGAGTCGGTAATGGGCACGGTCGAATACTCACGACAGATGCTGAAAAGATACGACCGTGGCGGTGAACACCGAGTGATTCCTTTCATCTCGCCGCTGGCGCCGTTTGTCGACCCTGGCAGCCGCGCCTTTGAGGAACCGGAAAAGCACGGCTACCGTCTTTTCGCCCGCACCCTTGAAGAGCATCGCCGCCAGCTACTGGCGCCTTCCTGGAAGTATGTACTCAATTACGAGACCATCTGGATGAACCGTGATCAAATTGCGAACGCCACCTATGAGTCCGGTCGTCAACTGAACCTGATGAAGGGCGAGTTTGGCGTGCTCAAGGCTGCCCAGGTGCAAGCCACCGACCAACGCATCACGCGCGCGGTGGAGCTGATGGGCGAGATCGACCGCATCGTGCAGACGGTCCCGGATCCGGAGCAGCGCCTGGTGCACCTGAATGAACTTAAACACCACGTGGATGACGCAAATCTTTCGACGGTTTGCGACAAGCGCGAGCTTGAAATTCCAATGCATGGACCGACGATCAACCTGATCCAAGCCGCCGCCAGCGTAGTGGGTGACTGGTGGCACGACCGGGCTAAGATTTTTCGCGATAACTAGCACAAGGACCGCGGTAGAACTGCTGCGGTCTTTTTTATGATTTTTTTGTCATTATGAAACATCGTAGATTGGGTTGAGGGACAGTTAAAAGCGATGATTATAGAATTTTCCTTACAGCCCCGAAACCCAACAATATCCAACAGGCACAGAGAGATAAACCAATAATAATCGTTGGATTTCGGGCTGCAAAAGCGTGTGACCGAAGGGAAATTATTGTCCGCCCTCACTTGCAGAGTATCCTGCCCACAGGGCACACTGTGGGCAGGGCGCTCCAACCTACGAGTATAGCCGCCGACAAAAAAAATAACGGGCGGTATATAATCATGCATAGACCTATCCGTTCGGATGGAATTATCGGAAGAAAAAACTGGATTCTTCGGGGTAAACAATGCACATCTTGGTGACCAATGACGATGGGGTGAACGCCCCGGGTTTGCTGGCTTTAACTCAGGCAATGCAACCGCTGGGCAAGGTATCGGTACTTGCACCTGACCGTAACTGGAGCGCTTCCGGGCATGTAAAAACACTGCACCGCCCGTTGCGCGTGACCGAGGCCCGGCTGGCTGACAACTACCCGGCCCTGGCAACCGACGGCGCCCCCTCAGATTGCGTTGCGCTGGCAGTCCTTGGCATTCTGCCTGAACCGATCGATCTGGTGGTCTCGGGGATCAACCCGGGCGCCAATGTCGGTCACGATATGACTTATTCCGGTACGGTAACCGCTGCCATGGAAGGTGCGATCTGCGGGCTACCGTCATTGGCGTTTTCGCTGGATACGGGCGAAACTGGCTCAACGCTCTATTTCTATGACACAGCAGCAGCCATTGCTGCCCAGGTGGTGGAAATGGTGCAAAAAAATGGGCTACCCCAAAATATTCTGCTCAATGTAAATGTGCCAAACTTGCCCATGAGTGAAATCAAGGGTTCCCTGGTGACCCGGCTCGGTCTGCGGATTTATCGGGATGTGCTGATTTCACGCGAGGACCCACGCGGCAAGCCCTATTACTGGATCGGCGGAGACGCCCCGACCGGGGTACCAGAGGAAGGCACGGACATTGGCGCGTTGGCCGGCAATTATGTATCGATTTGTCCGGTCCAACTGGATTTTACCGCCCACCGCTCGCTGGAAGTCCTTCGTACCTGGGATTGGCATATCGCAGGGTAACTTTCCGCCGTGTAGTTTGCCCACCGAACAGTTGATTTTCAACAGGTTGTCTTTTATCTTCCATATGCTATACTGGTTTCAGCAGTACCTGTTCTACGCAATCAGATCGTCACAGATGCGCAAAAGTACGATTATCATAAGATTTCTCAAGGAGAAGGGGTTATGTTAAATACCGTGCGTGATTGGATGAACGACCTGGTCGTATTCGTCGATCCGAACAGTACAATCACTGAAGCATTGGGAATCATGCGCAGAAGGTATGTCAACAATTTGATCGCCAAGAAGACCAAGGAGTCACCTGAATACGGAATTGTCACCTCGATCGATATTTGTGACAAGATTGTTGCTCAGGGGCGCGATCCTTCCACAGTGAAGGTCCATGAGATTATGAGTTCGCCCTTGATCACCGTCACCACCCAAATGACGATCGTAGAATGCGCCAAGGTCATGAAAGATCACCGCATTCACCATCTGCCGGTTGCGGACGCCAACGGTACGGTGGTTGGCATGATTTCTGCCAACGATTTCCTGATTGTGGCGGAACAGCTGGGGCACGGCAACGGCGAAAGGACGCTCTATTAGCAATTCCTTGACCAAAATTACCCAAGGCGCATCGATTATAATAATTGCGATGCGCCTTTTATTATTAATTTCCCGCTTGATCTTGACAATGGTGATTGTTGGTCTGACTGTTTTACCGGCACCCCCAAGCGTGCGGGCACAGGGCGGTACAGCCTATGACCTGGTGGCAGCTGTGAATGCCGTGCGCACAGCCAATGGGCTGCCAGCCCTCGAAATTGACGGCATTTTGATGGGGACTGCCCAGGCATCCTCAGATGTAATGGCTGCCAACGGCAGTTGTTCCCATATTGGCAATGCAAGTGGGCGCATATCCGCTGCCGGATACGGCGGCGGGGCGACGGTTTTTGCCACAGAAAATATTGCCTGCGGCATCACTATGACGGTCGAGGACGTCGTCTACCAGTATTGGGCGGATGCCAGCCACATGCTGCCCATGACCGACCCGAAATACACCCATATTGGCGGCGGAGTGACCGTGGTCGATGGGCGGGTCTTTTATGTTATTCATGCTGCGTATGTTTCAGGCGGCTCGTATAGCTCCGCGCCGGTAGCTCCTACAACTTCCGGGTCGAGCCAGCCCATAGCCACCAGCGGTGTCGTGAAGCCGGTTATCACTGCCACGCCGGGGAAAGACGGGGCGATCGTGCACGAGGTGCAACCCGGGCAGGCGTTGTGGAGCATTGCCATTGCCTACGGCGTCAAAATTGCCGATTTGATCGCTCTTAATCAGCTTTCCGCGACGCCAGTGCTGTCGATTGGCCAGAAACTCATCGTGCGCCAGGCATTTACGCCTACAGTGTCACCGACAGTCACCCTGACGCCACGCCCGCCAACCCGCACGCCAACGCCGACACCCACGCCGCGCACCCCAACCGTTACCCCGACCGTCACGCTCACACCCACTGCAACGCCGCGCCCATTATTCAACTGGACGCCGCCAGAATGGGCCGGGCGGAATACGCTGGGGATAGGCATTATCGCCATCAGCGGCATCGGCCTGTTAATGGTGGTGCTCTCTTCGCTGCGTAAAAAATCCTAGCGCAGTTTTAGATCGAAAAATCGTCTCCGCGCCAAACACCGTGTTCAGGCGCATGGATCAACACCGGGTGCTCCAGGATCTGCGATTCGCGTGATCCGGAGATGGCGTGCCCGTTGCCGCCATTACGCTCCAATTGATGGGTGTGCATCTCAGTCTCCAGGGCTTCAAGCCGCGCCATCACCGATGCCAGGGTTTCGCCGATAGCGTCCGGCATTTTGCCATGATCCAGATCAGGCTGGTGCTGCAGTTTGGAGCGCACTATTGCCTGACCGGGAACCCCGACAACCACCGAGTTCGGCGGAACAGAATGCACCACAACCGCGTTTGCGCCCACCCGGCTACCCCGACCAACAGTGATGTTTCCAAGCACTTTGCCGCCGGCGCCAATCACGACGTCATCTTCGATGGTTGGATGGCGCTTGCCCTTATCCAGGCTAACTCCGCCAAGCGTGACGCCGTGGTACAGGGTCACGCTGTTGCCGATAATCGCGGTCTCACCAATGACCACACCCATGCCGTGATCGATGAACAGTTTTTCACCGATCACAGCGCCGGGGTGAATCTCGATTCCGGTCAGGAAGCGATTGATATGCGACAACCAGCGTGCTATTAGCTTGAAGTGATGGAGCCACAACCAGTGCGACAGCCGATGCCCCCAGATGGCATGCACGCCGGGGTACGTCAGCAGGACTTCCAACGGCCGGCGGGCTGCCGGATCGCGCTCAAAAGCGGATTGAATATCTGACTTGGCTTTCTGAAATAAGCCTACCATACTTCACCTTCCTTCTCACGCCGGAGCGCGGCTGCGAGAGAGATCAGTCAACCAGATCGGCGTACAATGCGGTACTCAGGTAGCGTTCGCCGAAGGATGGGATGATGACTACGATCAACTTGCCCGCGTTTTCCGGGCGTTTGGCGACCTGAATTGCCGCCCAGATGGCTGCGCCTGAAGAGATGCCAACCAGCAAGCCTTCGTGAGCCGCAGAATCGCGGGCGGTGCGGAAGGCATCCTCGTTCTTGACCCGAACGATTTCATCGTAAATTTTGGTATTCAACACATCGGGGATGAAACCCGCGCCAATACCTTGAATCGGGTGCGAGGCTTTCGGTTCACCTGAAAGCACTGCGGATGCATCCGGTTCGACGGCCACCACGCGGAATGATGGCTTACGGGCTTTGATCGCCTCGCCAACCCCGGTGATCGTGCCGCCCGTGCCCACACCAGCCACCAAAATATCCACTTTGCCATCTGTGTCATTCCAAATCTCCTCAGCAGTGGTGCGCCGGTGGATTTCAGGGTTGGCTGGATTTTGGAACTGCTGCGGAATGAAGTAGCGCGGGTCGCTGGCAGCCAGTTCTTCCGTTTTACGGATGGCTCCGGCCATTCCCTCACTGGCAGGCGTCAAAATCAGGTCGGCGCCATAAGCACGCATCAGAATGCGCCGTTCTTTGCTGGCCGATTCGGGCATTACCATGGTGGCTTTATAACCGCGTGCAGCCGCCACGAACGCCAGGGCAATGCCGGTATTGCCGCTGGTCGGTTCCAGGATAATGGTGTCTTTATTGATCTTGCCTTCGCGCTCGGCTGCGTCCAACATGGCAGCGCCGATGCGGTCTTTGACCGAGTGAGCCGGATTATAGAATTCCAGTTTGGCGACGACCTGGGCTACAGTTCCGTCCGTGATACGGTTAAGGCGAACGAGCGGGGTATTGCCGATCAGTTCGGTGACGTTATTGGCGATTTTCATCTAAGGCTCCTCAAGAGTAAAAGTGTGATTAAAACAAAAGCCAGCAGAAATAAAAACAGCGGGCTGCTGCCGCGCAAAACCAAAATCCCTGCGGGGCTGCAGTCCACTGCCTAAGTCTGCTGGCTGACGATAAATTTATCGGTTCAGTCTAAGGCAGCGGTGCTTGCCAACCCCGCCTCAGACACATGCAATGTTGCATATCAAAACCCTCAATATTTATCATATATCTCATAATATCGTCTGATTATAGACAGAAAAAGAGGTTTGTCAAGGGCGTATGTTTCATTCTTCGTCTTGAAAACAGGCGTAAATATCCCCCAAATGGATTTTCAACCACTTGGGGCATTTATTTAATAGTGGTTCAAGTGGACAATTTTACGGTGCAGCAGGACCGATATAGCTTGTGCGGCGTGATTCAAAGGCATCGAAATTGACGGTTCCTCTGGTGGTACTTTCCATCCCTGCGAGCACGCCCAATCTGATCATGTCGATGCGCCGTTTATCGTTATCGATACCGGTTAACCGGGCGGATTGTATGCCATCCACCCAGAAGGTCATCTCGCCATTGTTCGCTCCGACAGCAGTCGCAGACATCCAGTCAAACTCCAGGAAGTGGCTGGCATTAATAATACTGGTCCACCCAGTGGTGTACCAAGTGTTGCTGTCATTGCGCAGACCCGAACGCACCTGGTAGGTCCCGCCGGAATAGCGCACATCAATTTTTATTACCTGTGTCGAAGAGCTGGTGAAGCCGTAGAAGATAGTCAACGGAGTGGTCGACAAGGTCATGGCATTTATATCGAAGTAGAACCGCGCCCGATAGCGGGGTTCGCTGGAGGGTGATGCGTCACCGACGTAGATTGCTCGCTTGTCATCGATCAACGCTGCCATGCCGGACTGGTCAACCATTGCCGCGGCATTCGTAATGCTCAAGTCGCCCGCATCGGTTACGCTGGCAGACCAGTCGGCAAAAGAGCCGGTTTCAAAGCTACTTGTAAAGATCAAGTCCGAAACCAATGTTGGAGTTGAGCTGGTTGTGGCCGTAGCGGTTGGGGTAAAGGTGCTAGTTGGCGCAAGTGTTTGGGTCACTGTTGCGGTTGGGATAAAAGTATTTGTTGGCGGAATTGTATTTGTTGCTGTTGGTAACGGGATAAAAGTAGTGATCGGAGCAAGTGTGCTGGTCGCTGTAGAAGTTGGGGTAAAAGTAGTGGTCGGCACCAGGGTGTTGGTCGCGGTTGATGTCGGGGTAGAAGTATAAGTTGGTACAGGTGTAATGGTCGAAGGCGCAGTGAATGTGGCTGTTGGGAGTAACGTAGCCGTAACCGTGGCAGTAGGGACGGCGGTGCTGGTGGGTGTGGCGGAAGGAGTGACCAGGGTTGCAGTGGCCGCCGCGGTGGCCGTTGGTGTCTGGGTAGCCGGTAGAAGATTATTAAGGACATAACTGTCAATCAATACGCTGGTGGTGGAATAAAACTTGAAAACCAATTGGTCTGCATTGGCTTCCACCAACAAAGCCCCTGGACTGCTGTTATAACGAACCTGGCTTTCTGGCAAGATGGTGGTGAAATTGTACACGCTGTTACCACCCAAACCATCCACAAAATAGGGCAATCCATTCACTAGAAGGCGTTCATAAGTGTGGTCATGGCCAGAAAGCACCGCGTCCACTCCCCATTCTTTAAATGGCCAGCGCATATAGGTGGAAGAGCCATGCGCGCCCGACGAATAAGCAGCGTGATGGAAGATTAGTACCTGCCAGGTGGAGTTCGAGGTTGCAAGCTTGGCTTGCAGCCATTGGCCTTGCACGGAAGTGCTGCTCACCCCATCTGGTTCGCGGGGGTCGCTATTGATGACAAAAAAGTGAACCAGGCCTTGCACGAAATCATAGTATCGTTCGTTGCCAGGCAAGGTGAAATAATCTAAATACGGCTGCCCTGAGCTGGTATCCAGATCGTGGTTGCCAAGCGCCGGAAAGAACCGGTTGACAACTGCTCCATCGCCGTAGCTGCCCAAATAGGGGGAAATAAACTGTTGATAGTATTGGCCAATATTCCTATCAATAGTGTCCGCTGCACCGAGTGGATAATTATTATCCCCGACAGTTACTACAAAATTGGGATTCCAGCTGTCCACCAAGGTGGCAACATCCGCTTCAGCCTGTGTATGATCCCCATAATCGCCGATGACGGCAAACCGGATATTGCCAGCTGGCAGCGGCGTAGCGGAAGGCGCTGGGGTGAAGGTGGTGGTGGGCGGTAATGTCTGGGTAGGCTCGTAGGTGATGGTCGGCGTTGTTGAAGGGGTAATGGTTCCGGGTGTTGCCGTCGGTCCGTTCGAAACTACTACTTCCAGAACTGGCGGATTTGCCCCTTCTTTGGAGGAGTAATCGGCACCATTGGTCGAGGTCGAAGATACTCTAAGAGTGTAATACCCGTCGCCTATGATGAATGAGGTTAAATCTACATCGTACCAGTTGCCCACTGCTACAGTATCGAGAGCAGCCACCAGGGTAGAATCTGCGGCTGGAGCGTTGTTCCAGTTGACCGTTTCCTCAGTCCAGGATTGATCCGATACCCGATAAAAATCTCCGCCTTTACTCGATTCGTTGGTGTTGTACAACCTCAACCTAGCGCGAGTGACTGAACGCCCGCCAAGGCCGTCTATCTGGAATTTTATTAAGAAGTTTTGGATCGGCGAATTATCAACATTGAGCGTGGAAGCTGAGCCGTAATTGTTGCTCGGATAGGCGTTATATAGGGATGCATCGTCGACTGGGGCAAAAATAAACGTATCCCCGGGTCTGGGGGTGGAGGTTGGCGTGATGGTGGGTGTGATGGTGGCGGTCGGCTCGTTCAGAAAATTACTTTCAAGCCATCCCAGATCGGGAGCTGCCCCGAAATAGGTCCCTGGTAAATAATTGAATATTGGGCTTCCCTGAAAGATAAATTGGGCTGCACCCGTGTCGATTGCCGGGCTGCTATATTGCAAGCCAAAATCCAGACCTAGCAGAGGGTTGGCGGATAAAGAAGACGATAAATCGACATTGCTGCCAGAATGGTCAGTCCCGTTGTTCCAAAAGAGATTGTTGGCGACAACAGAATTGCCGTCAATATTTTTAAGTCCCATGGTGGTTGAACCGGTAAAAATGTTGTTTACCGCGGCCAGGTTATCGCCACCGGTAATTGCGTAATTATTCCCTGAGAAAGTATTGTTAATGACATTAACCTGTTCCATCAGGCTGGCTGCCCGGTAATCTTCACCGCTTTGGAGATTATCCAGTAATCCGATGCCTACACGAGAATTGTTTAGGAAAAGATTTCGTTCGATATGGATCACTCGATTGGTTGTTGCCAATGAACCGATCAGTTGCAACCCATCCTGGCTGTTACCAATGAAATGATTATTGTGGATCTTGATGTTGAGCATCGTACCGAGGTATTCTTCTAGTCGGATTTCAAAACCATCCTCCAAGTTATAACGAATGATGTTGTTTTCGATTAAGCCTTCCGAAGCTTTATCAAAATCGATTCCATCGTCCTTATTGTTTTCAATAATGTTCCCTCGGATTGCGCCCCCGCCATTCGTGTTGTCAATCCCGTCACTATTGCCACTAATCCGGTTGTCAAGAATGTTAGATTTGGTAAATGTTGCTAACCCGTCAGTGCCATTCACTATGGACAACCCCTGAATGGTTGTCTCCTGGCCAGCGGTTTTGTCAATGGTAATTACCGGGTTTAACTGTTGCCCGTTGATAATGGTGCTGTCGATGTACTGCCGATCCCCGGTTGTGTAATAAAGAGATGCTAGAGTAATGGTTTTACCTGCAATCACCAAGTTTTCGTTGTAGGTTCCTGGGGAGACGATGACAATATCTCCAGACACGGCTGCATTAATTGCTGCCTGGATGGTCGGATAATCCTGGGGGACTCGTATATTTCCGGCGCTTACAGGTTGTGCCGATAATATCCCGCCTAGAAAAATCAAAATCAACGCCGATAACGAAATGGCTCGTAATCTGTTTTTTGCTTTGGAATTCACCCATCCCCCCTTGCAACAATCTATTAATTGTATGTACAACAATTCCATTTTATATCTTATTAGAAAGCAATACAATCCCGGAAAGTTTTATTGTTTTATCATCGGATCCATCCGTAAACCTTATAAATATTCTCGCAAAATGGACCTTCTTGATAGCTTCGTCTGAAATTGGAACTTTGTATTAATGGTTCTGGAATCTGAAATTAATGATTGCACATTTGTCCACGAAAGGAGTTTTACGGAATGTTTACGGACATATCAGCGTATGCTTCAATCCGATATGAGGATTGGAAGAAAAACAGAATAATCCCTAGTTGGGTTCGGGTTTGTCGGGGAGGGTGTAATTGATTTAGTCACCGTAACGTTTGGATTAACAGTCCTGGTAACGGTCAGCGTAGGCTTGATCGTGCTTGCAAGCGTGGCGGTCGGTGTAATCGACCGGGTGATGGTTGGCGTCGGTGTGATCGTTCTTGTAAACGTGGCGGTCGGCGTAATGGTCCGGGTGATGGTTGGGGTAGGGGAATTGGTTTTTGTTGTGGTTGGCGTTCGTGTCAAGGTCTTTGTATTCGTTGCAGTTACGGATATCGTTCCTGTTATTGTCGGATTTGGCGTATGATTACTTTCCCTCCAGCCTAAATCTGGTGCGGAGTCAAAATAGCTGTCGCTGGGATAGTTTAATACCAGGCTGCCTGAAAATTCGAAGTAGGCGGTTCCGGCATCGATTGCAGGACTTCCGGCAAGCAAAGAGAAATTCGGATCCAAAAGCGGATTGGCGAGAATCAAATGTTCCAGGTCAATATTGCTGCCAGCATGTTCGATGACATTGTTCCATAGAAGGGTATAAGCCACAGTAGATCCGCCATCAATATTTTTGATTCCTTGGGTTTTTGAATTGGCGATAATATTATTCAACGCAACCATATTGTCACCGCCACTGATTCCATACCGGTTGTAAAAAAAAGTATTGTTGAATACATAAATGCGTTCCAGCAAGCTGGCAGCGCGGTAATCTTCTGTGGTCAGCCCATTATCCATCAATCCCAGGCCAGCCTTGTTATTATCCCAAATTAAGTTTCGTTCAATGTGAACGACCCGTGGGCTGCCAGGTGTATAGCCGATTAGCTGAATTCCATCTGAATTGTTACCATAGATTTCATTATTCCGGATATAGATGTGGATATCGGGACCAATAAATTCCTGAAAGCGAATTTCAATCCCATCATCACTGGAATTGCGCAAAATGTTGTTTTCAATAATACCTTCGGATGCAAAATCGAGATCCACAGCATCGTCGGTGCTGTCTTCGATAAGGTTTCCACGAAGAATTCCGCCACTATTGTTATAGTCCAGCGCATCATCGTTCCCGATAAAATGGTTATCCAGGATGGTTAATTTGACAAAGGCTTTTACCCCATCCGTCCCATTTGCAATCGTTAGACCCTGAATGGTAGTTCCAAGACCGGCTGTGGTTTCGATCCGAATGACCGGATCGACCAAGCTTCCGTCGATGATCGTACTATCTATATATTGCCGATCACCTGTGGTATAGAAAAAGGATGTAAGGGTGACCGCCTTGTCAACAATAAGCAGATTCTCGAAATAAGTCCCAGGCGCTATGATGATGATGTCGCCAGAAACAGCCGCGTCAATCGCAGCCTGAATGGAGGGATAATCTTCGGGCACTCGGATGGTTCCGCCTTTGACCGGTTGAATCAAGACACCCAAGCCCAGGCTTACCCCCAATATCATGCCAATTAAACCGATCTTTTTTCGCCCCCGAATTCCCATGACCTTTGGCCTTATTTAATTTTTCGCATCACTTTTCCGGATACCCCAATGTGTTCATTATATCGTTCAAGGCAGTCCCCCTCATTAAAAGTATTATATGAATTATTTAAGGAATGGCTATCTTTCCACTGGTGTGTGATTGCTAATAATTAATCTGCAACTTTGGTCATTAATCCTCGTTATGTAGAAACCATGATGCCGTATAATGTTGTTGAGCCATTGTCCACCATTTTAGTCACTGATGCCTGGCATTCCTATGAATGGGGGTGGCCGTGACACGCTGGCAAACCAACTGGTTGACTGCTCTGACAACCTTGCTGGTGATCGGCGCTTGGCGGTTTACCTCGGTTACATTGGCATCTCAACTTGGATGGTGGGCGCCGATGTTTTTGCCAATTTTGTTTGGGGTGGCAGGAGTGGGGTTAATCTTGTACGGCTGGCTGGCTGCGGTTTCTGGCCCAATTGTTCTGGCTGGGGCGCTGCTCGGATTAAGCGCAACGCTCATCTTGCGCATCCTTATTCCGGAACACTCCATCTGGCTGGCAGGTCTAAGCCTGGTTCCTGGGCTGGCGGGGGCAGGGATGCTAATTGAAATTTCCCGCGGGCAAGGTTGGCGTTTTACGCGGCGTTTAAGTTATGGGTTACTGCTGACTGGAATGGCGATGGTTCTACTACTGGCTATTTCATCCTGGCCAAACTCATTGTGACCCATTTACCAGACTATAGTGAGGTAATTATGAAATCAAGTCGTTTATTTTGGGGCGTTATCCTGGTGGTGCTTGGCGGTCTGCTGCTGCTTAAAAGCCTCGGTATCATCACCTTCAATGTCTGGCTGATCTTCTGGCCGGTAATCCTGGTTATGGCTGGAGTATGGCTGCTGTTCGGTCCGGCTCTTAATAAAGGGAAGACGGAAACGGTCAATCTGGATTTTCCGTTGGAATCGATCCAGGAAGCGGTCATCGATGTCAACCACGGCGCCGGTACACTGAAGATCAGCGGCGGGGCCGCGCCAGATCAGTTGATGGCAGGTGTTTTCACCGGCGGGGTCGATTCACGCCTGGAGAAAATTGGCACTGGCGCCAGTTTGTTACTCAATCCCTTGAGCAATGTGGTGTGGGGTTTTCCTGGGGGGATTGGTGCAGAGGGTTTCCGTTGGGATTTTCGCCTGACGGATGCAATCCCGTGGGACATTCGTCTGCACACCGGCGCAGGAGAGGCTCGCATCGATTTGAGTACGATGCGCGTTCACAAACTGACCCTGGAAACTGGGGCCAGTTCGACCATCATTACCCTGCCAGCCAAAGCCGGTTTTACCAACGTCGATGTGCACGCAGGGGCAGCTTCTGTTGTTTTGCAGGTACCACAGGGTGTGGCAGGCCGGATTACCATGAAGAGCGGGCTGGTTGGGACCAAAATCGACAATGGTCGCTTTCCGTTCAATGGCACTACTTATGAAACACCAGGGTATGACAGCGCCGCAAACCGGGTGGAGATCCGGGTCGAAGCCGGCGTCGGTTCGATTGAAGTGAAAAGCGCGTAACGAGAAAAGGATAAATGATGAACCCTATGCGATGGCGAATTTTGGTTGGAGGACTGCTCATTCTGGCGGGCGTTTTTGCAATGATCAACGCCGTTACCGGAATTGATCTGGGTGGTTTTGTCTGGGCCGCGTTGTTTGTGCTGGGCGGGCTGGCTTTTATTTCCGCGATGGCGAGCAACCGCAGTCACTGGTGGGCGGCTATTCCTGGCTTTACCCTGCTTGGAATTGGCGCGTTGATTGGCCTTGAACAGATTGCGCCGCGGGCCGCTGAGCAGATCGGCGGAGCGTTGGTGCTGGCAGGCATCGGTATCAGTTTCCTGGTTGTTTACTTGCTTAACCGCAGCTACTGGTGGGCGATCATCCCCATGGGCGTTATGTTCTCACTGGTGGCGCTTATCCTGCTGGACCCGTTCCTGTCTGAGCCGGCCATCATCTTTTTCCTTGGACTGGCAGCCACTTTCGGCGTTCTGGCGCTATTGCCAATCGACAACGGCAAACGGACCATCTGGCCGGTTTACCCTGCCGGCGGTCTGCTGTTGCTGGCGCTGATCGTAGGGATGGGCGCGTACGACTGGGCTGGTTATATCATGCCGATAGTCGTAATCGGAATTGGCGTGTTTTTGGTGCTGCGGTCGTTGCGGGCTAACGCATAAATAAGAAAGGGATTCAACATGGAAAAGAATCGCCGACACAGTATATTTTGGGCGCTCATCTTAATAGTAGCGGGAACAGTCCTATTGCTGAACACGATGGGTATCCTGCCTGGCAATATCATCGACCTGCTGATCAAACTATGGCCGGTGTTGTTTATCATTGGCGGCCTTGATAATATCGTCCAGGGACGCGGCTGGGTCTGGGCGGTCATCTCTTTAGGTTTGGGCACTGTTTTCCTGCTGGCGAATTTTGGCTATCTGCCGTGGGACTCCTGGAATCTGCTGCTGCGCATGTGGCCGTTGATCCTGGTGGCGCTTGGGCTCGACTTGATCTTTGAAGGACGTTCAGCGCCGGCAACCATCCTCGGCGTGCTGATTGCGGTGATCATCATGGTCGGAGTTGCCTGGTTCGCCATTAGCAATTCGCCAACCAGCAAGCTGGGAGCCACCCCGGTTTCACAGCCCCTGGAAGGGGCGGCCAGTGCGAATGTGTGCATCTCGGACCCGGTGGGGCGGATGGAATTGACCCGCGGCGCCAGCGGCGATTTTTTGGTGGAAGGGACCGTGGAGTTGCCCGGCAAGGTCAAATTGGCGCAGGATTACAATGTTCAGGCAAAACACGGCAGCCTTAATCTTTCAACCAGCGGCGATGGCTGGGCAACCTGGTCTGGCGGGTTGGGTGAGCCGCTCTGGGTGTTGGAGTTAACCAACGATGTGCCCCTCGACCTTCGTGCTGAGACTGCTGCAGGCAGCCTGTCATTGGATTTGACCGGTCTGGATATAGAAGAATTAAATGCTACGGTTGCCGTCGGCTCGCTGGATGTCACGCTTGATCCGCAGGACAAATTGCAGGGCAAGCTTTCGAATCCGGTTGGCAGGCTTACCATCCGCATTCCGGAAGGCGCGTTAATCGAATTGCGCCTGGATACAGCCATCTCCACGCACAATGTGCCTGCCGGCTTTGAAAAACAGGGAAACGTGATCTATTCCCCCAAGGCGACCGCAGCCAACGCCAAAATTCGGTTGACGGTTGAGCAGCCGGTCGGTTTGGTCACCCTGATCGTGGTGAATTAGCGCCAATTTTCCCCCTGGAAAATCTGCTGCCAATTACGGGAACAAACCATCCACCTGCATCGTCTCAGACCTAACAAAAAATATTATGCCTTCGCGCATAGGAGGAAGAATGAAGAACAAACTTTTCGTCGTTTTAGCTGGATTAATGATTGTAGGTCTTTTGGCAGCCTGCCAGGGAGGAGTGCCGGTGAGTGGTAATGGCGGTTACAACCAGATTCCCATGATCAGCGTCTCCGGTACGGGCAAGGTCTATCTGGCACCGGATATTGCCAATGTCTATGTCGGCGTCCGCAGCCAGGCAGATAATGTTGGGACCGCGCTGAGCCAGAATAATTCGCAGGCAAACGCCATCGCTTCCGCTTTGAAGGAAAAAGGCGTTGCCGCTGAAGATATTCAAACCACGGCTTTCAATGTGTATCCGCAGCAAAACTACAGCCCGGAAGGCATCCCGATGGAGACCGTGTACGTGGTCGAAAACACGGTATACATCAAGGTCCGCGACCTGAACAACCTTGGCACACTGCTTGATTCAGTCGTTCGCGCCGGCGCCAATACCATCAATGGCATCAGCTTTGACGTCGAAGACCATACAGCGGCCGAAAAAGAAGCCCGCCGGCTGGCGATCGAAGATGCCAAAGCCAAGGCTGAAGAACTGGCAAGCCTGACGGGTGTAACCCTGGGGCAACTATACTCGGTCAATGTTTACAGCTCGGGCGGCCCGCAGCCAGTCTATGAAGCCAAGGGCGGCGCCGCAATGGCCTCAACCACCCCGATTGCTGCCGGACAAATGGTCGTCCAAATGGAAGCCAGTTTGTCTTACGCAATCAAATAACCTGGGTTTCCAGCGTAACCAAAACGAGACCGGACGGTCGTGCCCGGTCTCGTTTTGGTTAAATGTCGGGATTAATAAGGGATCTGGCTGATCTGTGATAGTTTTGTCAGCCGGTGGGTGGCAATGATCCGGCGGCTGGTACCGGTCAGGCCGCGCATAATGACCGATTCGGTGGTTGCGCCGTCAGCGAAGTAGTCCACCCCGGTCAAGAATTCTCCGTCGGTGATGCCGGTGGCGGCAAAAAACACATCTTCAGATGAAACCAGGTCATCCAACGTCAAAACCTTGTTGAAATCGTATCCCATTTCGGTTCCGCGCCGGCGTTCCTCTTCATTGCGTGCATACAGTTTGCCCTGAATGGTACCGCCAAGACAGCGCATCGCGCAAGCCGCCAGGACGCCTTCGGGGGTGCCGCCGATACCCAGCAGCATGTCCACTTTGGTATTTGGCATGGCGGTCATCAGCGCGCCCGAAACATCGCCATCCGGGATAAGCGTGATGCGGGCGCCAAATTCGCGCACGCGGGAAATCAAATCTGCGTGGCGCGGCCGGTCGAGGATCACAACCAGTAAATCGTCCACATCCTGGCCGGTTGCTTTGGCAACCTTTCGCAGGTTGTCTTCCACCGGCGCCTCGATGTCGATAACATCTTTGGCTTCAGGGCCAACCGCAATTTTATCCATATAAACAATCGAGCCGGGATTGAACATCGTGCCGCGAGGCGCCAGCGCCACGGTGGCGATTGCGTTTGGCAGACCGTGGGCGGTCGGCCGGGTACCATCGATTGGATCGACGGCGATATCCACCAACGGAGGTTCACCGGTGCCTAAGCGCTCGCCATTGTACAGCATGGGCGCTTCGTCCTTTTCGCCTTCCCCAATGACAATGACCCCATCCATTTGCACCGTGTTAAGGATCAGGCGCATGGCATCCACGGCGGCTTTGTCGGCGCCGTATTTATCGCCGCGCCCAACAAAACGCCCGGCAGCCAGTGCGGCAGCTTCGGTTACACGGACAAGTTCAAGAGCCAGGTTGCGGGTTGGCCGGCTGTCGATCATATCCATTCCTCCTTGATGTTAATTTCTGAAATAGATTTCTAACAGCCAGTATAGCAAGACTGGCTGGTTTACCACAACCAGGTGATCAGGTAATAACTGATCACCGCGCCCCAAATCCATGAATCCATACGGTCCAACATGCCGCCGTGGGCCTGAAATATTTTTCCGGAATCCTTGACGTTAAACTGGCGTTTGAGCATGCTCTCGCCCAGGTCGCCCAGCGGAGACAGTACCCCAAGAACAGCGCCAACGATAAGGCCCTGCTGCCATTCAAGGGCTGGCGCTCGCAGGCCCCAGATCAGCGCAAGCAGCACGCCGCCCAGCGTTGTGGTGATGATCCCGCCGATCAAACCCTCGACCGTTTTATTTGGGCTGATGTTCGGCGCCAATTTGTGTTTGCCGAAATGACGCCCAACGAAATAGGCTCCGGTATCCCCAATGGCAATCGCCGGGATCGCCAGCAAAGTCCACCACATGCCGTTCGGTAAATTCCGCAGCGAAATTAAATAGCTGCCAATCCAGCCAATATAAATCAACCCAGCGGTAGTGATGGCAAAATCAACGGCAGGAGTCTGACAGCCCTTGCCGCATTGGATGGTGTGATAAGCCATGGCTGCCAGAACCAGTGCAGACAGGATGGCATCATTGTGCTCGAAACCCCAGAAATAGCGGGCGAGGGTGATCAAAACCACGCCCGGTACCAGCACCCATAGCGCTGGCGAGTAACCGCCCAGCTTAAAAAGACGGCCAAATTCCCAGGCAGCCAGCCCCAACATAAAAAGGATCAGGGTGAGAAAAAAATAACCGCCAAGTACCACACTAGTTACGGCGATTGGGATGAGGACGATGGCAACTTTAAGGCGGCTTGCCAACATCCTCTTCAATCCTTTTCGCAGCCGTTGGATAATTTGCCAAACCGGCGGTCGCGCTGACTATAAGCTTGCAGCGCCTTGTACAATTCCTCGCGGTTGAAATCAGGCCAAAGGGTGGGGGTGATGTACCACTCTGAATACGCAGATTGCCAGATGAGGAAGTTGCTGATGCGCATTTCGCCGGAAGTGCGGATGATTAAATCCGGGTCAGGGATGCCAACGGTAAACATGTAGCTGCTCACCAGCTCCTCGCCAATTTGCTCAGGCTTGATGCCGTCAGCGATCAAATTTTGGATGGCGCAGATGATCTCGTCCCGCCCGCCGTAATTCCAGGCAATGCACAACACCAATTTGTCGTTATTCTTGGTGAGTTCCACCGCATGGAGGACTTTTTCTCGCAACCGCGGATTAAGGCGGTCAAGACGTCCAATATGGCGCAGGCGTACCCCTTCCGCGTGCAATTCGTCCAGTTCGCGATCGATGACATCTTCCAATATCATCATCAGACCTTCGACCTCGTCACTGGGTCGTCCCCAATTTTCAGTGGAAAAGGCGTAAATGGTAAGAACCTTAACATTAAATTCTACGCAAGCGCGAATCACGCGCCGCAGATTTTCCGTTCCAGCCCGGTGGCCCGCCAGGCGCGGCAGCCCTCTGGAAGCAGCCCAACGACCATTACCATCCATGACGATAGCAATGTGGTTGGGGACCTTTTGAATGGGTTCGAGCGGTTGAGTGGACGACTCGGGCATCATAGAAAGATAATTAGACTTCCATGATTTCTTTTTCTTTTTTCTGGCCGATCATTTCAATTTCGCTGACTATGTGGTCCGTCAGTTTTTGCAGCTCTTCTTCAGCTTTCTTGAGATCATCTTCTGAGATCAACTTCTCTTTTTCAAACTCGCGCAATTCTTTGATGATGTCACGGCGAATATTGCGGGTTGCGACTTTTGCTTCTTCCAATCGGTGGCTGACAACTTTTACCAGCTCCCGGCGGCGTTCTTCTGTCAATGGGGGCAGGTTCAAACGGATCGTTTTACCGTCGTTATTGGGTGTCAGGCCTAGATTTGAAACGACAATGCCGCGCTCGATCGCTTTCAGGGTGGTAGGGTCAAACGGCTTTACAAGCAGTGTGCGCGGATCGGGAACGCTGATGGAGGCTAGCTGCATAAGGGGAGTGGGGGTACCGTAATACTCAACCGGAAGTTTTTCCACCAGTCCCGGGTGTGCCCGACCGGTCCGAATTCCGGCTAAATCTTCTTCCAGGCTTTGGATTGCACCTTTCATCCGGTTTTCGGCGTCTTTTACGGTTTCTTTAATCATGAGAGCCTCCTTGATTATCACGGGCGGGGTGAAAAAGGTGATTACCCCCAATACGGCGTGAGAGGTTTAGAACAAGGTTAAGGATACCGCAAAATAATAAAAAATGCCACGATTTTACCGCCCAGGTACGCTGCTGCGGATTGGGGGCTGAACCAGGGAAGATATCGGAATTGATGCTTGACAAATTGAATTTATGTTCTATAATATGAAAATAGAACATAAATTCAGTAATAAATTTATAGCACAAGGCGGCAGCAATGTTACAAATCCCGATTGTCCGATCGAATTTTCAAAATGCATCCTTTCACCCGGCGTTGGATTGGAAGTTGAATCGGCGGGTAACCGAAGATCAGAACTTCCAACCTGAACCGTATACCTTGAGCAGCATATTAAAGCGCCTCCCGCCACTGCCAAAACGCACTGGTTTGCTGGGAGCCAGCGCTGAAGGTCTGCCGCTGCTGTTCAACCTGACAGATCCTCAACCTGGCTCATTATTGGTAATGGCGGACCGTTTTGCCGGGAAAACAGCCTTGCTGAAGACTCTGGTGAATACCCTGGCGCGGCAAAACAGGCCCGAAGATGTGCGCTTTGCTGTGATCACCGCCAAACCGGAGGAATGGTCAGAGGAGAAAACGCGCTTTTCACCGTATTTTCTGCAAATAACATCCAATATTGATAGCGCAGCCATTGATCTGATCTATCAGCTTGGCGATCTGGTGGAAGGACGGCAGAACGGCGGCCACGTTGGCACGGCATACGTGTTGCTCTTCGACGGCATGGACGTTCTGCTGCATATGGATGTTGACCTGCGCGCGAACTTCGAGTGGCTGGTGCGCTACGGCGCCCGCCAGCAAATCTGGACGGCGGCAACCCTGGACCCAGCTTCCATGCTGGAGCAGCGTTATTACGCCGACCTGTTCCGTACGCGCATTACTGGCGCGGTCAGTGACCCGAACGCAGCAACGCGCTTGCTACCCTCGCGATTACAAAAACGAGCCGCAGAAGGGGTCAACCGGCGGTTCACAGTTCGCATCCAGCAGAATTGGCTGCAATTTTACCTGCCTGAATCCCTGGATTGAATTTTGGAGGACATCATGGTTACCGGAATGTTGTGGTTCGATAACGATCCCAAGTCAGACCTGAACAGCAAAATCCTGCGCGCAGTCGATTTCTATCAAAAAAAGTACGGCACCAGGCCCGATCTGTGTTTTGTGCATCCTACGATGATCAAAACGGACAGGGACGGGCGCAACGGAATTGAAATCCGCACCAATACCCGGGTATTGCCGCATCATTTCTGGATCGGAAAGAACGCTTAGCCCGGTTTTTCACCTGAAGGTTCGGACTCTTCAGGCGGCTTTTCGACCTTAGGCTGGTTCTCGCCACTGTCGATCATCTTGTCTCCCGGCATCATGCCAGGTTCGACAGGCGTGACATCCGCAAGAATTTCGGCCAAATTGCCGAATATACGGTGTAGGCGGGCAAGCGGTTTTTGTGAGTAATTCTGCGCAAAGTGCGATGCGGCTTCGCTTAGGCTGACATCTTTTTGAAATTGATCGCGCAAGAACCACAAATGCTCGATAATCCATAAATAAAGGTCAGCAACCGTTCGACCGTGGAATTCCTTGAGGATTTTTTGTTCCTCGATGACTTTGGCCAATGGCAGATATACTTCATCGTACCAGCCAGCTACCGCTTCGGGGTAGGGCACTTCCTTTTGGACGCGTTCGCCCATGAACCAGCGGTGGACGCTAATGTGTTCCATAAGCTTGTCATACTGACCGGGGATGGATAGCTCGACCTGGGCATCCGGACGCAGGGAAATCAATTGGGTTTTATGGTAGAAATCCAGGCGTTCTTGTTCCCGAATCAGGGTATTGATATCGGTCTTGGCGGTGATGGGCACCTCGGTGACAATTTCAACGATTTGCGCATCAATGAAAGCCTGCCCTTTTTCCTTGGCGACTGAAACCCGGTGGTTGCCGTCCTTGACGAAGTAAATCTCGCCAATTTTGTAAACCTCGATCGGCGGCAGAATGACCTCCTGGAGATTGGCCACGTCGATACTGATCCAGCGTGACCGGGTGTGCCGCTGGCGCGGCAGAAATGCGCGATCAAAATCATTGTAGCGCGCCACGCTGCCCACGATTTTGTCCACCGGGATTTCATGCAGGCCGGCATAATACTGCCCGTGTACCGGCAGGATGCGTCTGATTTCATCGAAAGGCAGCAGCTTGTTATTTTGCTGGGTTAACCAGCCCATAACGCTGCGCCAAAAACCGCGCCGCAGCGCCGTTTCATACTCGCTGTATGCAATTTGTTTCAAAAAAGAAGAGTTAGTATCATTCGAATCGGACATCGTTTATTTACCTTCAAGCAGGAGACTCATCCTTTTTAGTCTGGATGAAATCCTCCCGCAAAATTTCCGTATTGATTTCATGATAACCGTAACAGTTGATCACGGTGGTCTTGCCAACCTGAGTTTGCCGCACGACATCATTGCGGTAAACATGAATATGCCCATGCAGATGATACCGAGGCTGAAAAACCTGGATCAACCAGCGGAAAGCTTTGATTCCCTGGTGAGTCGGATCATCCATGTCGTGAATATGCCATGGAGGAGCATGGCTGACAAAAATGTCCAGGAAGCGTCCGTAGCGGATGCGATTATACAGCAGGGCAGGGGTTAATTCATACACCATTTGCCACATCTCGGACTGGGTGTACTGGTAGGGACCATTGTTGTACCGGTTGCTGCCCTGGATGCCGGCCAGGAGTAAGCCGTTTTCGGTGCGCACTACTTTGCGATGCAGGTCAACCGCGCCCCAGGGGGCACGGCGCTCACCCGCAGTTGTAATTTCGACCTCGTGCGCATGGTTGCCGCGCACGAAATACAACGGGCGGTCCAACATGCTGATCATAAACTCGAGGTAAAAGTACGGCAAATCGCCGCAGCTGACTAAAAGTTCGGCATCTTTGAAACGCTGCGATATTTGCAGGTTGTAGATGTAGCCTAGTTCGATATCACTGACTGCCAGGATTTTCATGCATGCCCGCGACCGATCCGGCCTGACCCATGGCAACCGCTACTGCCACCACGTGATTGCGTGAATGGCTAATGCTGACAGACCATGTATCCAGCCCCAGTCGTTCTGCAATTTTAACTGCATTTCCATACAGATTGAGGATGGGTTCTCCGTATTGGCCATCGAGAATCTCGATATCCTGCCAGTGAACAAAGCCAATGCCTGAACCAAGCGCTTTGGATACCGCTTCTTTGGCTGCGAAGCGACCGGCCAGGGCTTCATTGTCCTCGCCGAGGATTTCTCTTTCAGCAGGCGTGTAGACCCGCTGGATAAATCGCCTGCGAATAGCCGGCGATACCGAATCAAGCCGGTCAATTTCCAGAATATCGACACCTGTACGTAAAATCATCAACCCTCACTTGGATGTGGCCCGGCTGATATAATGACAAAATGAGCCGGGTCAAGATAACGCTGAGCGGTCTCCAAGATTTGCTCCGGCGTAATGCTTTCGATCATACTCGCATAATTCAATAAATAATCCAACCCGAGCTGGTAACGCTCGATGTTCAATATTACCCGGGACACACCGGCATTTGATTCTAAAGAAAGCGGCAATCCCCCGATATAACTGGACTGGCTGTCTTTCAGCTCCTCGCTGCTTACCGGTTCACGGGTAAAATGCCCGACCTCCGCCATCATTAATTCTATGACCCTTTCCAAGTTTTCTGGAGCGACGCCAGCAGAAAGCTCCCAGGATCCAGCAGCCCGCGAGCCGTTCAAGCTGGTGGAGGCGGAGTATGCCAGACCAGATTTCTCGCGGACGATGCTGCCGATGCGCCCCATCATGCCGAACTGACCCAAAATATTGTTGCCCAGCGACGCGGCCTGGTAATCAGGATCGGTGCGTTTTGGCCCGAGTGAACCGAGTACCAGATCGACCTGGGTCTTACCAGGGATGTAAATATGCCGGCGAACCGGTACAACCAATGTTTGAACATCCGGAAGGAGCGGTTCAAACGGCTGATCCGGGTTGGTCCAGCTGCCAAGAGCCTCCACAACCTGGTCAACCACCTGCTGCGCGGTCACAGCGCCTGCAACCGATAAAACCAAACCGCGCGGGCCATAATGCCTCCGGTGAAATGCGGTCAGGTCTTCACGCTGGATGGTTGCGACTGTTTCAGTGTAACCATCATCAGGCAGTGCATAAGGATGGCCGGCGAAAAGGATTTCATCGAAGGTTAGCGAAGCCATTTCGGCCGTGTCCTGCGCTCGAATGGCGAAGCTGGTCATTGCCTGCGAACGCAGCCGTTCAACCTGTTCAGGTGGGAAGATGGGTTGAAGCAGGCATTCTGCCAGCAGCTTCAGCATCATGGGTAAATCTTCTGCCAGGCAGCGGCCGCCGACCCCAACCGTATGGGTGCTGGCGCTAAATCCCAACGAAGCGCCGACGGACTCCTGGTCGTCATAAATTTGCTGAAAGCTGCGCTGAGCTGTCCCGCGCATCAACCCGGCTGCGGTAAAGGCCGCCAATCCTAATTTTTCACGCGGGTCGAAAACGCTGCCGGCTGGCAAAAAGCCACTGAACGCGACCGAGGGGCTGGTCTGGTTGGTCCACGTCAGAATTGTGATGCCGTTAGGCAAAACGGTGCGGACAATATCTTCCGGGCCAGGCAACGCGTGCTGCGAAACGCTTTGGCGCATGATCATGGCGCCTTCTCCGAGAACCCTGCCGGGAGATACATCCCGACCACCCGCTGCTGGGCTTGCAGATAGTTGCGCGCTACGCGCTGCACATCCGGCGGCGTTACCTGTGCCAGGTTTTTGACATAATCCACGAACCAGTCATACCCGGCGAACATTTCGGCATACCCCAACCAAAAAGCCTGGTTGGTGATGTTTTCACTGCCGTATGCAAACATCGCTCGCGCCTGTTTAGCCGCCCTGGCGATCTCCGCTTCAGGCACAAGTTCATCCTGTAAGCGCGAAATTTGATCATTCACCACTGCGAGCACCTGGTCCGGCGTGTGCTCCGGTCGTAAGGTGGTCGATATTTCATAGAGGAAAGGATCGATGGTCGCTTGTATACCGCCGCGAACACTGACAGCCAGTTCGGTTTCGACCAGAGCCTTGTACAGCCGGGAAGTCTTGTTGGTGGTGCCGCCGCCGCCAAACATATTCAGGCTGGTTGGACCGCACAACAGGGAATCAAGTATGGTCAGGGGGAAGAAGTCGGGATTGCTGGCTGCCGGAGCGCGGTAAGCCAGTTGCAAGTAAGTGGTACTTCCAGGGCCGGTTACCTCGACACTTCGCTCGGCTGTCAGCAGCGGTTCAAGCGGTACCACTCCCGCATTCACCGGGCTGGATGGGACATCGGCATAGCGGTTTGTCAGGCGTTCGAACATCTCGCCGGCGTCAAAATCACCCGCGACGGCGATGATGGCATTTGCCGGCTGGTAATAGCGCCGGTAATGAGCAAATAAGTGGCTGCGTTGGATCTGTTTAAGGTCTTCCCGCGAGCCAATGACCTCATTGCGATAGGGGTGATGATCAAAAGCAGCTTTTTGAACCGCCTCACCCAGCCGGAAGCGCGGTTCGTTTTGATTGCCTTCCAATTCGGCTAGAATAACGTTCCGTTCGGCTTCAACCTCCGCTGGATCGAAAAGGCTGGCCGTCATCCGATCGCATTCCAGATCCAACGCCAAATCGATCTGGCTGGCGGGCAAAGTCTCGTAGAACGTCGTCCAATCCAGGTAGGTAAATGCATTCCAGACGCCGCCGGTGCGCGAAATGGCTTTGTCCAGTTGACTGGTGGGAAACCGCGGCGTCCCCTTGAACTGCATGTGTTCCACCCAGTGTGAGATGCCAGTCAACCCGGTTGTTTCATAGCGCGAACCAACCCGGTACCAGACCCAATGGCTGATGATGGGAGCCGTGTGAATTTCCATGAGATAAATGGCCAGGCCATTTGGCAGCAATTTGTAACACGGTTCGGACGTCATTGGTTCTCCTGGGAGTCGCTTTGCAGCTGGCAGGCGTGCAGCCACCGAAAACCCTTGACAACCACTATAGCATAACTCGGATAAACATAGGCCGAAAACACGGTATAATATTGTTCAGGCTGGACGATAAATCATTACCGAGAAGAGACATGGATGGATCATTGAACCAAACTGTTGCAATTGTAGGCGCCGGTCCCGCCGGCCTGTTTGCAGCAAAGGAACTGGCGACTCAGGGTGTTCATGTAGTACTACTAAATCGGGATATCAAACCTGGTGGACTGGCAGAATACGGGATTTTTCCAACCAAGTTGAAAATGAAAAATGGCCTGCGTGCGCAGTTCCGACAGGCTTTAGTCCATCCCAATGTCGAATATTACGGCAATGTAACGGTTGGCAATGATGCCGATATTTCACTGCCTGAGTTGCAAAGTATGGGTTTCAGCGCGATTTTGGTGACAGCAGGAGCGCAGGGAACCAAATGGCTTGGTTTGCCCGGTGAGGATTTGACCGGTGTGTACCACGCCAAAGAGGTGGTTTACCATTACAACAAACTGCCGCCCTTTAGCCAGCATCAACTGGTCATCGGCAAAAAAGTCGCGGTAATCGGCGTTGGTAATGTCATGCTGGACATTGCCCATTACCTGATTGCCGACCGGAATGTCGACGAAGTCATTGCCGTCGGGCGGCGCGGTCCGCAGGAAATCAAATTTGACCGCAAGGAGCTGGATTACGTAATCGGCAACCTGGATGTCCAGGTGGTTGAGTATGAAATCAACCGGTTGTCGCACATTATGACCTCCCTCGGCCAGAATCCTGAGATGGCCAAGGCTTTTTACCATGAAGCCAAACAAAAAATGACCCCGCCAATCGGGCATGCCTCCTTCAGCCTGCGCTTCCTATCTTCACCGACGCGGATGCTGGATAACGGCAGCGGCAGAGTTGGCGGGTTGGAAGTGGAAGAAAATACGCTGATTGCCGTGGGAGATGATACCAAAGCGCGCGGATTGGGAACTTTTCACGTATTGGACGTCGACACGGTAATTTTTGCCATCGGCGATAAAGTGGATGAAAATCTTGGCTTGCCGGTACATTCTTCGGCATTTGATAAAAACCCCAACCCGCTTTACCCGGTGGACGGCGACTCATACGAAGCCTACTCGAAGGATGACAACCAGCCAATCGAGGGCGTTTTCGTAGCAGGGTGGTCGCGGAATGCCAGTACCGGTTTGGTCGGGTTGGCGCGCAAAGACGGTGTCAACGGATCCAAGGCGGTAATGCAGTTTTTACGCAGCCGCTCTTTCAGTCAAAATAACGCGATCAGTAAATTGAAATCAGCCGTCTTCGCATTGCCGCACCCAGTGGTGACCAAGGATGCCCTGGCCGCCCTGGAAAATGCTGAACAGCAGCGGGCAGCTACGCTCGGGGTGGAAGAGTTTAAGTTCGTTACGAATGCAGAGATGCTGGAAGCTATGGGTTTAATGGGGGTTACGCCGTAAGGTAACGGAGGTTGAAAGAATTTTACGGGTCTTTCGACATTAAGGTTTGGCCGGAATCTTTCGAGAGGAAGGTAATGGTTCAAAGAGCTGAGAGGTTGTTCAAATGGTAAAGCGGGATCCCACCGCTCCCGTCCATAGCGAATGATGCTTATTCCAATCGTTCCCATTGGAAGGCTCAGCTTGAACATATCATGATTACGGGCAACAGGACTGAACAAACCGCTGCCGCGATGAAAAAAACCGCAGTGAAGGATTATTTCTAGAAATAATCCTTCGACCATAACCAAATATGGAGGTGGAAACGTATGGAATTATCCAACGACATTCAATTGGAAATGTACTGGATGATGCTGCTTTCCCGGCGTTTGGATGAGCGCGCCTGGGTGCTGCACCGCCAGGGTAAAATCGCTTTCCATATCTCTGGAATCGGTCAGGAGGCCGCCCAGGTTGGGGCTGCCTTTGCATTGCGCCGGGGCGAAGACTGGGTCACACCTTATTACCGGGATCTGGCATTAATGTTGTGTCTGGGTTACACCCCGCGCGATTTTTTGCTGGCGCTAAGCGGCAAGCAAGGCGAGCCTACCTCTGGCGCCCGCCAGATGCCCAGTCACTGGAGCATGCGCAAAGCCAACGCCGTCAGCCATTCAGCGCCGGTAGCAACCCAATGCCCGCACGCCGCTGGAATTGGGCTGGCGATCAAGATGCATAAAGAAGATAAAGTAGTGCTGACAACCCTGGGTGAAGGCTCCACTTCGCAAGGCGAATGGTATGAGGCAGTCAACTGGGCGGCTATCCACCATTTACCGGTTATCTTTATGGTAGAAAACAACGAGTATGCCATCTCGGAGCCAACAGATAAGCAAATGGCAGTCGCCAGCTCGGCGGACAAGGCCTGCGGCATGGGTCTGCGTGGTATTTCAGTAGATGGGACAGACGTGTTCTCAGTTTACCGCACCGTCGCTGAGGCAGTCGCTGACGCACGGGCCGGCAAGGGGCCGACTCTGGTCGAAGCCCGCATGTACCGCCTGACCCCACATTCTTCCGACGACGACGACCGCACTTATCGCTCCCGGGAAGAGGTCCAAGAGGCCAAGAAAAAGGATCCGCTCACCGTTGGCCGGCGAATCCTGGAAGAAGCGGGTTTACTCAATCAGGCCAAAATTGACGAGATGGAGACGCGCGTAAAGGAAATGGTCGATGACGCGGTCAAGTTTGCCGAGCAGGCGCCGTACCCGGAGGTTGCTGACGCAATGTTCCCGGTGTACGCAGAGGAGGTGCATCGTGGCTGAAATAACCATGATCGATGCCATCCGGCAGGCAATGGATGATGAACTGGCGCGCGATGAAAATGTGTTTATTGTTGGAGAAGATGTTGGCAAGCGCGGCGGCGTGTTCCGCGCTACGGTTGGCCTTTTCGAAAAATACGGCGGCGAGCGCGTCATCGATTCGCCGCTGGCAGAACTGTCCATTGTAGGCGTGGGGATCGGCGCAGCTTTATACGGTATGCGGCCGATTTGTGAAATTCAATTCGCTGATTTTATCTACCCGGCCTTCAATCAGATCGTCAGCGAAGCCGCCAAGATGTGCTACCGCTCCAACGGTGAGTGGACGGTGCCCATGGTGATCCGTGCCCCTTACGGCGGCGGAATCGGCGGCGGGCTGTACCATTCGCAATCCGTGGAGGCTTTTTTTGCCCACATCCCCGGGTTGAAGGTTGTCATTCCATCCAACCCGTATGACGCCAAGGGACTGCTCAAAGCCGCGGTGCGCGACCCCAATCCCGTGATTTACCTGGAGCCCAAAAAAGGCTACCGCTTGATTCGCGGCGAGGTGCCCGATGGCGATTACACCGTGCCGATCGGCCCGGCCAACGTCACCCGGCAGGGTTCGGACCTGACAGTTTATGCCTACGGCATGATGCATTATTACACACTGCAGGCTGCTGAGAAGCTGGCGGGCGAAGGCGTTGATGTCGAAGTTGTTGACCTGCGTACTCTCTATCCGGTGGACAAGCAAACCGTGCTCGAGTCCGTGCGCAAGACCGGCAAAGCGTTGATTGTCCATGAGGACAACCTGACGGGCGGTTACGGCGGCGAGATCGCTGCCATTATTGCTGAAGAAGCCTTCACCGACCTGGACGCCCCGGTACGCCGCCTGTGCGGCCCGGATGTGCCAGCGGTACCGTTCAGCCACCCGCTGCAGGATTGGTTTATGCCCAACCCAGACAAAATTGCCCAGGCAATGCGCGACCTGGCCGCTTACTAGCCATATATGTCATAAGGAGTGAACCATGGCAACCAAAGTCATCATGCCGCAGTTGGGCGAATCGGTGGTCGAGGGGACGGTTACAACCTGGCTGAAAAAAGAAGGCGAAACAATTGCCGAGTTCGAGTCGCTGCTGGAAATCAACACCGACAAGGTGGACACCGAAATTCCCAGCCCGGCCGGCGGCACAATTCTGAAAATCATTGTACCCGAAGGTCAAACGGTGACCGCTGGGACGATCCTGGCCTGGATTGGCGAACCGGGTGAAGTTTTGCAGGCTGAGCCTGCCGCCCCGCCGGCTGAGCCTGTCGAAGCCAAGCCTGTCGAAGCCAAATCCGTCGAAGCCAAACCTGCCGAAGCCGCTCGCGACCTTGGCTTTATCTCGCCTGTGGTTGCCAGGCTGGCGGCGGACAAAAAAGTCGACCTGACACGGGTCAAAGGCACCGGTCAGGGCGGGCGCATCACCAAGAAGGATGTACTGGATTACCTGGAAAAGGGCGAAAAGGCTGAACCTGCCGCTGTGGCCGCCCCCTGGGAAACCCCCGGAGAAGGCGATCTGTTCCGCCCGACCGAACTGCAATTTGGGGCTGGTGAGATGTCTGCCGCCGGGCTTCGACAAGCTCAGCCAGCGACACCAGATCAGCCAGCGGCACCGGCTCAACCAGCGACACCGGCTCAGCCAGCGAAAGGCGGAGAGCAGTTAATCCCGCACACGACCATGCGCAAGCGCATCGCTGAACACATGGTGAACAGCAAACATACCTCGCCGCATGTGACCACCGTCATGGAAGCGGATTTCAAGCGCGTCGTGGCCCATTACGAGAAAAACAAAGACGTTTTCGCGCGTGATGGGGTCAAGCTGACCTATACAGCCTATTTCGCGGCTGCAACTGCCACTGCGCTGCGCGCTTTCCCGCTGGTCAACTCTTCCTGGTCGGATGAGGGCGTGATGATTCACCCGCAGGTCAATCTGGCGATCGCCGTCTCGCTTGGCGCGGAAGGCCTGATTGTGCCGGTCATCCCCAATGCAGACGGTCTGTCGCTGCTTGGGTTGGCGCGCGCCATCCATGACATTGCTACCCGCGCCCGCGCGCACCGGTTAAATCCCGATGACGTCCGCGGCGGCACTTTCTCGATCACAAACCACGGCACCAGCGGTTCTCTCTTTGCCACGCCGGTGATCAACCAGCCGCAATGCGCCATTCTGGGCGTCGGCGCGGTGCAAAAGCGCGCTGTGGTTGTGGAAGGTGATGCCATCGCTGTTCGCCCCATGGTTTATCTATCACTGACATTTGACCACCGCATCCTGGACGGGGCTTCAGCAGACGGCTTTCTGGCTAAAATTGTCGATGTCCTGAACAACTGGCCAGACTAACTGACCGGTGGGGATAGTGAATACTCTACGGACTGCCGCCGTTTTACGGCTGTTCTGGCCGAGCCGGTGTAAAATGAGGAAAGTGTGTCTACCATTCTGTCCAGTTGAAACTGGGTCAATACAAGAATTGGAATGAGGAAAATATGGCTGAATATGATGTGGTCGTAATCGGCGCAGGGCCGGGCGGTTATGTAGCTGCCGTTCGCGCAGCCCAGTTGGGGCTCAAAACCGCCATTGTCGAAAAAGAATTCATGGGCGGCATTTGCCTCAATGTCGGCTGCATTCCCTCGAAATCGCTGCTCAAAAACGCTGAACTGGCGCATACTCTGCGCGAACGCGCGGATGAATTCGGTATCAGTTTTGAAAATTTACAGCTCGATTACGCCAAAGCTGTTGATCGCAGCCGCAAAGTCTCGAAACGACTGGTGCAGGGTGTCGGCTTCTTGATGAAGAAAAATAATATTGACGTCTTCACCGGACGCGGCAAGCTGGAATCCGCCAATAAAATTGTGGTGACCGGCGCGGACGACAAAGCCCAGGAGCTGCAGGCGAAAAACATCATCATCGCCACCGGCTCATACGCCGCAGCCATTCCGGGGGTCAAGGCGGACGGCGAGAAAGTGTTAACCTTCTGGGAGGCCATCCTGCAGACCCGCAAGCCGGCTTCGGTGGTCATCATCGGCGCCGGTGCAATTGGGGCGGAATTTGCAACCATCTGGAATTCCTACGGGGTCAAAGTGACCCTGGTCGAAATGCTACCGCGCATTCTCCCACTGGAGGATGAAGAGGTCAGCGTTGAACTGGCCAAGGCGTTCAAGAAACGCGGCATCGAAATTATGACGGGCACCAAGGTGCTGGGCATCGAGACTACGGATGCAGGCGTCAAAGTCAAAGTATCCAATGGCGCAACTGAGCTGGTCCTTGAGGCTGAGCAAACACTGGTGGCAATTGGGTTTAAGCCCAATACCACTGACATGGGTCTGGAAACCGCCGGCGTTAAATTAACTGAGCGTGGATTTGTCGAAATCGATGAGCGCATGGCGACCAACGTTCCGGGAATCTGGGCCATCGGCGACGTGACCGGCAAACTGCTGCTGGCGCACGTAGCGTCCGCTATGGCGGTCATTTGCGCCGAGAACATTGCTGGCGTGGCGACTCGCACGCTGGATTACACCATGATGCCACGGGCTACTTACAGCCAGCCGCAGGTGGCATCCTTCGGATATACAGAAGCCCAGGCCAAAGAAAAAGGCTACGAGATCAAGGTTGGGCGCTTCCCGTTCCAACCCAACGGCAAGGCGCTGGGGTTAGGCGATTACATCGGTTGGGTTAAAATCATCAGCGACGCTGCCTATGGTGAAATCCTCGGCGCACACATGATCGGCCCGGATGTGTCGGAATTGCTGCCGGAATTGACCCTGGCGCAGAACATGGAGCTCACCGCCGCCGAGATCGCGCACAACGTGCATGCCCACCCGACGCTCAGTGAAGCCGTGATGGAAGCCGCCCACGGAGTGGAGGGGACGTCCACCCAAATTTAGGTGGGCGTCAGGTGTTGTTGTAGGTGGCAGGAATAAGCAACAAAAAGCCCGGCGAAAGCCGGTTTTTTTTATGACAAATGGATGCGTCAGTCGTTGTCAACATTAAAGTCCACAACTTATCGCCATATGTTCAACCCTATCAAGGTAGCAATATGGCATAATTGCACTATATCAAGTGTCTGAAAAATGGTTAGGCGTCCAGTGAAAAGGATACTTCCAGAATTCGAGCATCGTGCGCAGCCCGTAATTTCCCCGCACCAGTTCTTGATGCGGTTAGCTAACAGCGGGCTGTTTGCACTCGGCATCATTGCCGTTTCTCTCTTCATCGGGATGTTGGGTTACCGCACTCTTGAAGGTTTAAGCTGGATCGACGCTTTTCTCAATGCGGCCATGCTCTTAGGGGGCATGGGGCCATTGAATCCTCCGGTCAGTTTTGGTGGCAAGCTCTTTGCGGGCTTGTATGCGCTTTACTGCGGCCTGGTTGTTATTCTCGTGGCAGGCATCATTCTTGCGCCGGTCGCGCACCGCATCCTCCATAAGTTTCATATGGAAGGCCGCAGTCGATAAGCAAATAGACTCGCCCACAACTGAGGGCAATAATCGTGACCACCTTCATATATTCTAGTAGAGAGGGTCGCGGTGGGAGCACCCGCAGCCGAACCGATCTTGTGAGGCGGAGAGGGCGGGATTCGAACCCGCGATACCTTGCGGTATACGCGCTTTCCAGGCGCGCGCGTTAGGCCAACTACGCTACCTCTCCAGTTGCCTGGCTGCCTTGAACCGCCGGGCGTGCGGATTATACCATAATAGCCCCCGCGGCTGGAAAATTTCTGTCTGGCGCGTCTGAGTAGGGGCTGCTCCATTAGCCCCTACCGGGTCAATAATTTTGTTACTAGCCAATCTCTGTCAGCCCAATTTGCAAAATCCCTGCTGTTAAGATCCCTGCTTGACAACCATTATTTTAAGACGCAAAATAACTGTGTTCTTATTTTACGTCTTAAAATAAGTCCCACAGAGATACTATATGCGATCTCCCCAGCGAACAGTCGATCTACGCCATCAGAACCGCTTGGCTGTCATGCGGCTCCTGTTTTTAGAAGGGCCGATGAGCCGCCTCGAACTCAGCCAGCGCACCACACTCAGCCCGGGAACGCTCACGCATGTCACCAGTGAGTTGTTGCAGGAAGGCATTATCATTGAAGGCGGCCAGGTCGAGTCGGTTGGCGGCCGCCCGCGCGAACTGCTGGCAGCCAACCCGCAATACGGCTGCCTGCTTGGCGTGGACCTGGGAGAAACCCACGTCCAATTAGAGCTGTTCGATCTCGCCTGGCGCAAACTGGCCAGCGTACGCACCATCATTGACCCGCAGGCGAAAGCACCCGACCGCTATCTGGATTTGATCTCCAGCGGCTTGGATGCCATGATCCAGTCAGCCGGTATAAATCGGGAAGATATTCTGGGTGGGACGGCGCTGGATGCCAGCGGTAAACGGGTAGCGGATTGGCCGCTGCCGCAGAATCAAGGCTGTGGGTATACGATCATCCTTTTTCCCTTATTCTCAATGTTGCTGTTGGCGGCGCTTGGCCGGGTTACCCGGATGAGACCAGTACCTTCCCGCAGCAGATGCTGGTAGACTATGTAAGGGTTTATCAAAAATAACATGAAATCCGATTGCGACGTACTCTTATTTGGCGATTACTTTTGCGATGTGATCATCACTGGGCTGAGCGATGTGCCGATGCTGGGTGCTGACCTGTTTGGACAGTCGATGGAGATCGTCCCAGGCGGCGGCTACATCCTGGCCGTCTGGCTCCACCGATTGGGGGTCAAAAGCCGCTGGGCTGCCCGCCTTGGCAATGACATCTTTAGCCGCTTCATCCGTGAGGAGGCTCAGCGTGAAGGACTGGACACCCGCCTGTTTCAGGAGTATTCGCACCCACAGCGTTCGATGAGCCTGAGCTTTTCGTTTCAGCATGATCGCGGCTTTATCAGCTACATGGATCCGTTCCCGGCGGTAATGCCATACCGAGCACTAATCGAGGAGCAAAAGCCAGGCTGGGTGATCAACAGCCCGTTCGATGGCTCCTTGGAGACGCGTTTTCTGGTTGACCGCATCCACCAATTGGGCGGGCGGGTGTACACCGACTGCCAGTATGTGACCACCACTTTGGACGAACCCGGTCTGGTTGACCTGCTGCGGGTGATCGATATTTTTGCGCCCAACCAGAGCGAAGCCTGCCAACTAACCGGTGAAAACGACCCGGAAATAGCGCTTGGCCTCCTGGCTGAATTCTGCCCGCTGGTGATCATTAAGTGTGGGGCGGATGGTGCATACGCCCAGGCTGGCAAGCAAGTCTGGCACTCGCCCGCTCTGAAGTTGAAAGTTGTGGATACCACCGGCGCAGGCGATTCATTCAATGCCGGTTTTTTGGCCGGGATGGTTAACGGTGAACCGGTCGAGACCTGTTTGCGTTACGGCAATATTTGCGGCAGCTATTCCACCACACAACACGGCGGGGCAAGTGCTGCGCTCACGCTGGAGCAGCTTAAAAAATACCTTTAGGAGATTGCTATGAAATTGGCATTGATCGGGGGCGGCGGGGTGCGCTCGCCATTATTTGTTATGTCCCTGTTAAACTGGCAGAAAAGAATTGGCGTTGATGAATTGTGCCTGATGGATATCGATGCGCGCAAGCTGGACCTTTTTGGCGCAGTCTGCCGGCAAATCGTCAAGCGTGCCGGCGATCCTTTCAAAATCACAACCACCATGGATGCTCGCACCGCCTTTGAAGGTGCGCGCCACGTTGTTACCACCATTCGCGCCGGACAGGATGTCGGCCGCGCGATTGACGAGCGCATTGCCCTCAAACACGGTGTGCTGGGGCAGGAGACTACCGGTCCGGGCGGCTTCGCCATGGCCATGCGCAGCATCCCGGCGCTGCTGGAGTATGCCCGGTTGCTGCAAGAAGTCAGCCCGGGCGCCTGGCTGTATAACTTTACCAACCCGGCCGGCTTGGTGACTCAAGCGTTGCGCGATTCCGGCTTCACCCGAACCGTCGGGATTTGTGACGGTGCAAACGGCGGTCAGGGCGCCATTGCCGCCTGGGCAAAGGTAGACATGGCACAAGTGCGCGCGGAAGTGTTTGGTCTTAATCACCTATCGTGGTGCCGGCGCGCTTTCATCGGGGAAGAAAACGTTTTGCCAGCCGCCCTGGCGGATGATCGTTTCCTGACCGGTATGCAGCATCTCTTCGAGCCGGAGCTGGTTCGACAGATCGGCATGCATTGCAATGAGTATCTCTACTACTTTTACTACGCCGAGCAAGCCCTGCAGACCATATTGAGTGAGAGCAAATCGCGCGGCGAGGAGATTGTTGAGCTTAACCAGCGTTTGTTGGACAAGTTGGAAGAAGTCGATATCGAGCGCAACCCCGAACAGGCGCTGCGCATCTTCTTCGGGTATGAAAAACGCCGCGGCGCGACTTATATGCATTATGCCTACGGAGGCGCTTCTATTGCGGATGCTGACCGGCAACTCGTGTTCGATGCCGACATCCCTGAACAGGCTGGCGAGGGATATGCCGGGGTGGCGTTGGCGGTGATCGAAGTGCTGGAGCATGGCGGTCCGCTGCACATTGCGCTCAATGTACCCAACCAGGGAGCCATCCAGGGCATGGCGCGCGACGATGTGGTGGAGGCGAGCTGTCGGGTGGATGGCGATGGCATTCACGTAATGGACATCGGCCAAATCCCGCCGGCGCAGTTAAACCTGATGAAAACCATCAAACTGTACGAGCATCTTTCAATCGAGGCCATCTTGACCCGTTCGCGAACCAAGGCGGTGGAAGCATTGATGGTTCACCCCCTGGTCCTTTCCTACCCGCGCGCCAAGGCGTTGGTGGGTGATTACCTGAACGCTCATATGGATCTGGTAGGAGAGTGGAAATGAGCTACAGAAACGCAGCTTTTCCGGTTGCAGAACGGGTAGCTGATCTTTTAACCCGTATGACCATCGATGAAAAAATTGCCCAGCTCTTCCAAACGTATATAGCCGACGAAAACTACGAGGAAGTCAAACAGCAGATTCGAGCAACCGGGTTAGATTCACGCATTCTGGCGGCATCCAATTTGGCCGGCAACATGATGCTGCGCATGGCTGAGTTGGATGACCTGACTGAAATCCAGCGCGTTGCCGGCGAGATCCGCCGCGTCGAATTTGAGCTGGGGCCGGATGAGCTGTCCTATTACGGGCCGGGCGGAAAGTGGATGCTGGAGCCAGGCGAGTTCAAGGTGTGGATTGGCAATGACAGCCGGGCAGAGTTGGAAGGCTCCTTCATGGTCACCCTGTAGCGCATCCCCAATCAACCGGGCATGCCCAATCCGACGCAAATCTGTACGGTCTTTTTTACCGCGCCAGATAACCTCCATCGACTGGATAATAGGCGCCAGTAATAAAGGAGGCTCGATTGGAACTTAACCAGATCACCAGTTCGGCCACTTCCTCCGGCTTACCCAGCCGGCCCATCGGGTGGAGAGCGATCAAACCGCTGTTCGCCTCCGCATTTTCTTCAATGGCAGCAATCAGGGGCGTGCTGATGAAGGCAGGCCCGATCGCATTCACGCGAATCCCTTTGGCTGCGTATTCGAGCGCAGCGTCTCGGGTTAACCCAACCACCCCATGTTTCGCAGCCACATAGGCCGGCGAACCGGCAAAGCCGACCTGCCCCAGGATGGAAGCCATATTTACGATGGCGCCGCCCCCGGTTTTGAGCATTTCGGCAATTTCATACTTCACGCAGTAAAAAACTCCGGATAGGTTGACGGCGATCACCTTTTGCCAGCCTTCAATGCTGTAATCAGCCGTCATATTCGACTCGCCGCCAATGCCAGCGTTATTACAGGCCAGATCGAGGCGGCCAAATTTTTCCACAGTCTTCTTGACCAGTTCTTCGCAATCCGACGGATTGGCCACATCGGTTTTGACAAAAAATGCGTCGCCGCCGGCGGCTCGAACCAGCTGGACCGTTTCCTGGCCGCCATCCTTGTTGAGATCAGAAACGACCACCTTTGCCCCTTCACGGGCGTAAAACAGAGCGCTCGTACGTCCTATGCCAGAAGATGCTCCGGTCACAATGGCTACTCTACCGTTAAATTCGTTCATTTCAGTTCTCCTTTTAATCTGCACCGGTAAATCTTTTAACGAAAGGGAAGCTTTTATTGCCTCCGCTGCAACCGATCAAAATAACCTTCAGGTATCTGGCTGCAGATTCGCCTGGCCTATCCTCCAGAAAAGGTTCAGGAATTGTACGACATTCGAGTTTAGCCCACTACCTCGCGGGTGGAGCGAGACAATGCCCGTTCCATCCGTATGATCTCCTCCTCTGTTTGGATGCTATTAAACTCATTGGCGTGGATTTCCTGCACATGCGCCAAAGCCTGCCTGGTTACTTCCTCCAGGGTCTCGCCCTTGACCATAAAGGAGCAATTCAGTCCCATATCTTTACACGAATATCTGATCAGCATGTTTTCCTCACCGAATCTTACCCATATTTAAGGCCTGGAGCGCCGCAATCCCGAAATGGACGGATGCGAGATCGAGTTTTTGTATAGACAATATCATTATCATACCGCGGATTGGGGATTGGTGCCAACCTTCGCCGGAGATTGTGCTCAACTTGACCGGGTCAGGTATTGCCGGTGAACGCAGGGCAATGTGCAATCGAACAGAAAGGCGCCTGGTGGAATGGATGCGTCACGATAGGCAAACAAGAACTTGCATCGCTCGTGAGGTCGGGCCAGTGGAAGTTCCACGTAGCGAGGCGCTCAGTGAGTGAGCCTGCCTGCACCGACCTTGTCGAGGTGTCGAAGTGTGGCATAGATAATGAAGCGCTCTCTGCAAAACACACTGTGTACTGAAATGGTGGACGCTTTTTTTAATTCCATGACATAATTGCAAAGGATCATGAATTCGTATAATTAATAGTCAGCACCGCTTTATTAATAGTTGGCACGCTCCTTCTTACCTGGAAAGAAGACAATAATATGACACGAAAATCTGACTACTCTATTCTCGACCATTTATTAGAGGGATGCCAAATCATTGGTTATGATTGGCGTTATCTCTTTATCAACGATACCGCTGAGAAACATAACCATCGGCCTAAAGAAGAACTATTGGGCAAGAAATATATGGATATGTGGCCTGGTATTGAAGCAACTGAGGTATTTGTAATAATCAAACGTTGCATGGAAGAACGAATTACTCACCAAACGGAAAATGAATTTATCTTTCCTGATGGAACAAAAGGATGGTTTAGTTTTAGCATTCAGCCCGTACCCAAAGGAGTCATTATCCTTTCCATTGACCTTACCAAATGGAAGCGGATGGAAGAGGAATTAATTACTGCCAACGAAGAACTGGTCTATCAGAATGAAGAGAAGGAAAAACGGGCAGCAGAGTTAATCATTGCCAACGAAGAACTGGTATATCAGAATGAAGAGAAAGAAAAACGGGCAGCAGAATTAGTCGTTGCCAACGAAGAACTGGTATATCAGAATGAAGAGAAAGAAAAACGGGCAGCGGAGTTAATCATTGCCAACGAAGAAACTGTCCGCCACCTGCAAAACATCCAGGCTTTGCACAAAATTGACCAGGCCATCGCAGGCAGTCTCGACTTAAACCTTACTTTGAATGTCGTCCTCGAACAAGTCAAAACTCAGTTGAATGTAGATGCCGCCGCTGTTTTACTTCTCGACCCGCACACTCAGAAATTGGAATTCACAGTTGGGCTTGGTTTTCGAGGTAAAACCATTGAGCGTTCACGTCTGCGGCTGGGTGAGGGACTCGGCGGACGCGCTGCGTTGGAAAGAAGGACGGTGAGCGTCACTAATCTTCTTGAGAATAACACGCCATTAATCCGCGCCCCGTTTTTTGCTGAAGAGGGTCTTGTAACTTATTTTGGGACTCCGCTCATCGCCAAAGGCCAGGTTAATGGTGTGCTGGAAGTCTTTCATCACTCGTCATTTGCGCCTGACGAGAACTGGTTGGAACTCTTCAAGATCCTGGCTGAGCAAACGGCTATAGCAGTGGATAACGCCAGTCTTTTCACAGAATTAAAACGCTCCAACGCGCGACTGTTCGCGGCTTATGATTCCACCATTGAGGGTTGGTCCCATGCGTTGGATTTGCGCGACAAAGAGACAGAAGGTCACACACAACGCGTTACGGAAATGACATTGAAACTTGCACGCGCGGCGGGAATTACCGAAGCAGAGTTGGTACACGTGCGGCGCGGCGCACTCTTGCATGATATTGGAAAAATGGGCGTACCAGACCACATTCTTCTCAAGCCAGATAAACTGACAGACGAAGAATGGGTTGCCATGCGTAAGCATCCCACATTTGCCTTTGAGTTGCTCTCGCCGATTGCATACTTACGCCCTGCGCTGGACATTCCATACTGCCACCATGAAAAATGGGATGGAAGCGGTTACCCACGTGGGCTGAAAGGAGAGCAAATTCCACTGGTGGCGCGTCTCTTCGCGATAATAGATGTATGGGACGCCCTCCTCTCTGATCGCCCATATCGTCAAGGTTGGCCAAAGGAAAAAGTGATCGAACAGATCAAATCACTCTCTGGATCACACTTCGACCCAAAGGCGGTGGAATTGTTTTTGAAGAAAATATATGAAGACACAGAGGGCGCGGGCTAACACTGCGTGAAGCGGACGGGTCGGCACAGCACTCCCGTTAGTCGTCTACAGAACTCTTCGAAAGCGCACTGGTTTCGTCGTGACAGAGTGCTCTCCGGATGGGAGCGTTTTTTTGTTGTCTGAATAGGTTGTCAAGGGGAACGAGGCGCTGGCTGAGCTTGTCGAAGCCAGCGCCTGCCAGCCGCGAGCCCTGCGGGCATGGTGACAACCCGTGTGCTGGTTAACCGTTTCCATGACCTGGCCAGGAGACCTTGCTCCAATCCTGTCAAAGCCATGCGAGAAAAGTTCCTCTCCCTGTGGGAGAGGTTAGGTGAGGGGCTTTCATGCTCGGACGGGTCCCGTTCGCCCCGCTCACTCGCAGAGTTCCACATGGGCAGAGCACGAATTAACCCGCGCCTTGAGCTTGTCGAAGCCAGCGCGCCTTCCAGCCGTGCGCCCTGCGGGCAGGGTGACAACCCATGTGCTGGTTAATCGTTTCCATGAAATGGTAAGGAGACCTTGCTCCAATCCTGTCAAAGCCATGCGAGAAAAGTTCCTCTCCCTGTGGGAGAGGTTAGGTGAGGGGCATTCATGCTCGGACGTGTCCCGTTCGCTCCGCTCACTCGCAGAGCGTCCCGTGGGCAGGGCACGAATTAACCCGCTGGCTGAGCCCGTCGAAGCCAGCGCGCCTTCCAGCCGTGCGCTCTGCGGGCAGGGTGACAACCTATGTGCTGGTTAACCGTTTCCATGACATGGTCAGGAGACCTTGCTCCAATCATGTCAAAGCCATGCTAGAAAAGTTCCTCTCCCTGTGGGAGAGGTTAGGAGAGGGGCATTCATGCTCGGACGTGTCCCGTTCGCTCCGCTCGCTCGCAGAGCGCTCTGCGGGCAGAGCACGAATTAACCCGCGCCTTGAGCCTGTCGAAGCCAATGCTCACGCACCTGCTTAGGGAAACGACGACGCATAAAGTGGGGTGATCCGCTACTCGGTATTCTTATCTTCTGGCACCTGATCGACGACTCGTTTAGGGTGATGTGAAGGGGTTTAAGAATTTACAAAAGAAAATGTATAATTTATATTGTAATTTGGGAATATTAGAAGAGCTCTCAAGCCAAGCATAGCAAAATCGCACGTTCGATTCTAGGCCATATCTTATGTACTGGCCACACAATTAAGGCACAGTGGAATGCTAAACAATTAATAGTAGGCCAACGTATACGTTAGTCAAAAACCTCATCCCGTTTCACCGAGGTCGAACGACAGGAGATAATAGTTGCACAATTACGATCATAAGAAACTGATAGAGACTCTCACGAAGCTAGACAAAGTACCTGCGGAACCTCACGCATTTTCAAATTGGGTATATGCGGAAGCACATCTAGCATTCCTGCGGGAAAACGCAATGGCCGATGAACTTGTAATTTATGCGTCAAGCGAATATTCCTTCGTCCACTCGGTGGTTGTACCGAATACTAGACTCTCACCTATTGATCAGGATGACCTAATGGGTTGGAGTTCGAACCCTTATGATTCGATTGCAAGTTATGTAACGGGTGGGGGCCGCGATGATGTATGGATCGAACGGGGCATGAGCGGAACCGGCACTAAGACGATGGAAGACGCCATACAACTGATCTTCGGACGGACCTTTGAGGGCTGGTCGGGGGCAGGGCGTGATTACTTCGAGGTGCATCAGGAATACGCGCGACTCTCCGGTATCCACTGGCGCCCTGAAAAACGAGCATACTGCCGCTTCAATGAACACGGCGATCTTGAATCTGTGGTTTCTATTACCTCCCGCGAAGACAAGGGAAGTAACATTAACCTTGCGTCGTTTAAGTGGGAACCGCTTGAAGAATATTTGGCCGCATCTGATTCCTCGTTGGTTAGAATGTTCGATTTCACCTTATTCCGCAAATCAGGATTCAACGGATGGCCTAACGAACCACCGCAAAAATTCTATGAATCGGATCATTTCTTCTATCGCCGACTAGTCATACCGAATAATGCTGCTTACACACGCGGGATCCAGATCATTCGCTCTCGCCGTTCGCAAGAGGTTATCTTTGCTGATATAAAAGATGGATGGATTGGAAAGAAAAACAAAGAATATGCTGAGTTTGTTGCATATGACTGGCGCAACAGACGTATTGCGAAGATATCTACTGACCCGAGTTCAACCACAAATTATTTCGACGCTGAGGGCAATCAACTACCTTTCGAGTTATCACCTGCTTTCTTCAGGCCCGAGGTTCTTTTGAAGTACAAGGCAGACAGAGACAAGTATACAGTGGGCGAAAGGGATGTTACATGCCGGGCAGCGTGGTACCTAAAAGGAATCGACGTAAACGAAGCAGGTCAAGTGCATGCCTATATATGCGATCTACGTCACCTACCTTACGAGGAGCAGTTATACTGGCTTTCGTACAACGAGCCGCCGAAAACGAGCATTTCCAAACGAGCCTTCATCCATGACTTCAAGGGTCGGTGGGATACTTTTATGGACCCGTTGCAAAATGTCTTGTCAATCATTCGCCACTGGCATCATGACAAAGTTACATGGTGGACACTTCGGGACGAGAAGCTTCTTGATCGCGTTAATACACCCCTGACCGAAAGCCGTGACGAATGGGCTGAAGCATTCATGGACTTAGCGAAACTAGTCGTAGAAGGATTTGAGACGAAATCTATACATGCGAAGTTAGATACTTTGCAGATTCCATACGGAGAGGATGATAAAACAATCGCCTTACTCGAAAAACTATTAATCAAAGGTGGCACATCTTGCGCGGTTCAAAACCTGGTTGGCTTGCGAACCGTCCAACTCTTGCGCACAAAAGCTAAAGGTCACGTTAGCGGCAGTGAAGCTGAAAAACTAGCGCAAGATGCACTCATGGAGTACGAAACGTTTGGGAATCACTTCCAGTACGTTTGTGCACAGGTCACTGACGATCTTGAGACTATCGAACAGTATTTTCTCATGAGGTAAATTAATCCCCAGGCCCATCGTGTGAATAAAACTTGAGCACGGGGTTGCGTTAAATTTGTAATGTTAAACCTGTCATTCCCGTGCCCCTTTAAAACACAGGTTCCACGGGCGGGTGTGGAAACCCGCCCCTACCTGTAGATAATGGGTTCCATCCCTTCCCGAAAATACGGAAAATAAGCGACTACTGTTTGATCCAGGTATCACGATTACCAGCCAACGAACGATACCGTCACTACAATGTTGTGGGTCGAACGCACCAGCGACCCTCACCTAACCTCTCCCTACAAGGGAGAGGAATTTCGCCATTCATCTCGTCGCTCTTTGATCGCGCGGGTCTCCGCCCCCGGGGCGCTCTGTGAGCGACCGAGCGCGATCGGAAGACCTTTTCCTCAGTTTTCCCTCTTGTCAAACTAGAACAAAATCCCTATAATATATCATATCCCTTGTACCTTAACAATCTGCCGCCTCGCTTCCCTCCGCCGGTCCATCCAGATTCGCGTGCGCTGCACCTTTAAGGTGCGGTGCACATGCACTCAACCTGCGCACTTGTGCTGTGCACCCGAGATTCCGGGTCGAAGCTATTCGTTTCTAATTTTTTTTCGAAACGAATACGAATACCCAAACCGCCAGCGGTAGCGCCCCGGAGAAACCTTACCCCCACCGCTGTGCCTGAATCGTCCTGTTCGTTTTATTCGTTTTTGAAACGAATACCCTTTGGGATGGGCAAATAAAAAGGGCGGTCAACTTGGGGCCACCCCTACCAGAGAAATCGTTTCTGGAAGAATCTTGCCAGAAAGAGTTGGCCACAAAAATTATCAATGAGCCGTTTATCGAGTATCATGGGATGATCGATACGATGTTAACTGCACAAACCAATCCCTTTGAATAGCCTTGATAGAGGAAAACGATGATCACGAATGTCCCCCATATTCCGGTCGAAATTTTGTCTAATTTTATGAAGGATGTGTTGCTGACACTTGGAGTTCCGCCCGACGACGCCGAAACCTGCGTGGATGTCATCATTACCTCTGACCTGCGCGGGATTGAATCGCACGGAATTGGACGTTTGAAGTATTACTACGACCGCATTAAATCCGGACAGCACAAGGTGATCGCCGAGATCGAAGTTGTTCGGGAAGGACCGGCGACGGCAGTGTTGGATGGGCACCACGGTATGGGCATGGTGGTGGCAAAGAAGGCCATGCAGATGGCCATCGATAAAGCTCGTATCTATGGCATGGGCTCGGTAGCCGTAAGGAATTCCACTCATTTTGGCATCGCAGGTTACTACCCGCTGATGGCGGTCAAAGAAGGCATGATCGGCATGGCATTCACCAATGCGCGCCCGGCCACCGCTCCTACTTTTGGCGTGCAGCCCATGCTGGGCACCAATCCCATTGCTTTCGGCGCGCCGACGGACGAGGATTGCCCCTTCCTGTATGATGGCTCGACTCCCATCTCGCAGCGCGGGAAGATCGAGGTCAAGGTTCGTAAAGAGCAGCCCATTCCGGCCGGTTGGGTCATCGACCAGAACAACCAGCCCATCACGGACCCTGGCCAGGTCATGTCCGGACTGGATAAAGGCAGCGTGGCATTCCTCCCGCTCGGAGGTGAGGGCGAGACTCTGGCTGGTTATAAGGGATATGGCTTAGGGACGATGGTGGAAATCCTCTCTGCTTCATTGCAGAGTGGTTCCTTTATGGTTGGATTAACCGGCATTGCCCCTGATGGTAGTAAACAACCGTTCCGGCTTGGGCATTTCTTCATGGCCATCGATATCGAGCGCTTTTGCCCGCTCGAGGAATTCAAGCAGACCACAGGGCAGATCTTGCGCGAACTGCGCGCCTCCAAAAAGGCTCCCGGCCAGACTCGCATCTACACGGCCGGCGAGAAGGAGTTCGAGAAGGAAAAGGCCATTCGCAGGGACGGCGTCCCGGTGATCCCCAATCTCCAGAAGGAGATCAAGTTTCTGCAATCCGAGTTGGGACTTTGGCAGTATAGCTTCCCGTTCTAAGCTTGAACAACCCTCGACCTGAGAAACCCGCAAACCTAACCCTGGCGGGTAATGACCCGGACATCGCCGACGACCAGGCCGTCGGCGCGGAGGAAGACCGGGTTGAGATCGACCTCGCTGATTTGCGGGTAGATGAATGGCAGCCGGGAAAATGCGGCGAGCGTCTGCGCCAGGGCTTCCAGGTCGTACGGCGGCCTGCCGCGTGCGCCCTGCAGCAGTTTGATGCCCCGAATCTCATGGATCATTTCCATGGCCTCGTCCGGTTCGACCGGGGCGACGCGCAGGACGATATCACGGAAAATTTCAGTGTAGATTCCGCCCAGACCGAAGGCAACCACCGGCCCGAACTGCGGGTCGGTGGATAGGCCGAGCAGGACTTCCTGCGCGTCCCTGACCAGCGGGTAAAGCACCGCGCCGCGGAAATCTTCACCCTGGGCGGACTTTTGGATCACCGCAAAGGCCTTGCGAGCAGCGTCCGCATCGCGGATGCCAACGATGACCCCGCCCACATCCGACTTGTGCAGAATATCCGGCGATACGACCTTCATCACGGTGGGATAGCTAAGCTTTTCGCAGGCCCGGATCGCTTCCTCTGCGCTGGCGGCAACAACATATTCAGGCACGGGAATGCCATTTTCTTTCAGCCAGGCCATAGCCTCCGGTTCGAGCAGCTTTCCGTTGCCCGGCAGGCTGCGAGCGTCCTTAGCCAATGGAACGTTCTTTTCCCTGACCGGTTTGCTGCGGTGCTCTGCGTAGCGGGCGATTTCTGCCAGCACGCTGACCGCCTGTTCACCGCTGGGGTAACAGGGAATGCCGGCCTGCTTCAAATACTCCGTGCTCGAGGTCATCAGTTGTTCGGGGACAAAACTCGCCAGCACGGGTTTACCGCTGCTGCGGGCGCCAGCGACCACGCCGCGCGCCAGCGCCAGGTTGTTCAGGTAGGACGTGCCGACATTGATGGCCACGGCGGCGTCATAGTCCTGGAGGGCGCTGCTCAGAGTTTTGCGGTAGCCTTCTTCCGTGCCTTCCACGGTGAGGTCGATGGGGTTTTTCAGCGAACAGTGCCCCGGCAGGAAGGCGCGCAGTTGAGATTGCAGGTCACTGTCTGGTTCCGCAACGCTCAACCCAAGCTCTTCCGCATGATCGGCCGTCAGGACGCCCGGGCCGCCGGAGTTGGTGACGATGATGATCTTTTTGCCATCCAAATGCGGAATCCGGGTGAAGCCCTCGCAGACGTCCAGCAGCGCATCGACCGTGCGGACGCGAAGGGCGCCGCTGGCGCGGATGGCAGCCGCGTAAACCGCGTCAGAACCGGCCATCGAGCCGGTATGCGAAGCCGTGGCGCGCGTGCCTGCCGCAGTGCGGCCGGCCTTAATGACCAGCACGGGCTTGCGCCGGGAGCATTCGGCCAGGGCGTCCATAAACGCCCGCCCGTTTGCCACGCTTTCAATGTAAAGAGCAACCACTTTGGTCGCCTCGTCCCCGGCCAGGTAGGTCAGGAAATCGACCTGGCTCAGGTCGGAGCCGTTGCCGTAGCTGATAAATTTCGAGATGCCAAGCTCGCGCTGCTGCGCCCGTCCCAGGACCACACCGCCGAGGGCGCCGCTCTGGGTGATCAGGCCAATCCCGCCGGCTGGCGTGCGCACTTCGAGCGTGGGGAAGAAGTTGAAACCGGCGTTGGCGATGCCGGCGCAGTTCGGGCCGATGAAGCGAATGCCATGCCGGCGGGCAACTTCCTTGATTTCCTTTTCACCGTCATAATTGCCCACTTCGGAGAAACCCGAGGTAATGATCACCGCGGAACGGATACCCGCCCGGCCACATTCGTCGAGAACGGTGGCCACGGTTGGGGCCGGGGAAACGATGATGGCCAGGTCGGGGACTGCCGGGATGGCCGAAGGCGAAGCATAAGCCGGGATGCCCTGCGCGCCTTCTGATTTGGGGTTCACGGCGCAGAGATTGCCGCGGTAGCCGCCCTGCAGGATTTGCTCGGTAAGGATCGCGCCCAATTTGCCTGGCGACATCGAGCCAATGATGGCAACGGATTGGGGATTGAAGAAACTCGCAAAATCCATCAGGAAACCACCAGCGGCATTCCCAGGCCGGCACGATAGGCGAAGCTATTTGCCTCAATGTTGCGTTTAAACCGGGTCTGGATGATATGTTCCACGTCTTCCGACCGGATCAAGGTTCCAAGCGCCGTCTGACCCATGATCACGCCCAGGACGTAAAGGTTGGCGTGAACCAGTTCGCCAGCATATTCGGGTAGCTGTCCAGGATCGATGTGCACCAGACGCGCCCCCGCGAGTTTGACTTGTTCCGTAATTTGCGCGAAGGTTGGGTAGGGGGCTTTCCCCAGGGCGACGGCGGTGGGCGCCCAGATGTCGCTGTAGAGGACAAAATCACCGCCGGGCTTGATGAAGGGAATGGCTTTGAGCGATTCGGACTGTTCCATGGCGATGACCATATCCGCACTCCGCTGGGGGATGTTGGGGCCAACATTTTCCCGTCCCAGGCGCAACTGCGCTTTGACAAAGCCGCCGCGCTGCGCCATGCCCTTGCTTGGATAGAAATTGGCCGGGATATCTTTGTAATGAGCGACTTCAGCCAGCACTTCTCCGATGGTTAGAATGCCCTGGCCGCCCACACCGGCGAAAAAAATGTCATATTTCATACCACCTCCGCTACCAGAGCGTCATGATGACAGGTTTCGATGCAAATCCCGCAGCCGTAGCACAGCTCCGGGTCGATCTCGATGGCGTTCGCGCCAAGGCTGAATGCCGAACAGCCAGTGACCATCAGGCACAGTTTGCAAAGGTTGCAGTTTTCTTCCACCACGCGAACTTTACCCGCCTGTTTTCCCTGCCGCTGGGCCTGGATGGCGCATTCCTGCCGTGCCAGCACGACTTTGACGCCTGGCAGGGTCATTGCCAGACGAATCACCTCGGTTGTTTCTTCAACCTCAAAGGGGTCCACCGTCCAGAAATGCTCGATGCCCAGAGCCGGGATGATGCGAGCGATATCAATTTCCTGGTACGTTCTCGCGCCGTTCTCGCAGGGTGTGCCAGGATTGACCTGCATCCCGGTCATGGCCGTCCAGCGGTTGTCCATGATCACCAGGGTCAGGTCGATCTGATGCTGGATGGCATTGACCAGCCCGGCAATCCCGGCATGGAAGAAGGTCGAATCGCCGATAGTGGCGATCACGGGTGTTTTTACGCCGGCATGGACATAACCCTGCGCAAGGCCTAGGCTGGCGCCCATCGAAATCTCGGTCCAGATCAGGTCAAAGGGTGGGTTCATGCCGAGGATGGTGCAGCCAATATCGCCGGTGACCATGACTTCATTTTTCTTCAAGCGCAGCTTTTTGATCGCTTTTTCAATGGCGATATAGGTGCCGCGATGGGGACAACCGGCGCAAACCGTGATTGGGCGCGCCGCAGCCAACTTGAGCGCCTGGGTGTTGCCGGTAAATACATTTTCCGGAATCCCCAGGTGCAGCACGGACTCGATGCCCTGGACGACCTGCGGAACGCCATACTCTCCGATGCGACTGAAGACACCGTCGAGCTTTCCGGTGATTTTTCCGCGATAACCCATCCGTTGCGCTTCTACGACCATGCCGCGCTCGATGAGCGGCTCAAGCTCTTCCAGGATCAGGATCGTCTGGCAGTGCGCGAGCATTTTACGCGCTTCGGCGGCAGGGAAGGGATGAACAACTTTTATTGCGAGGGTGGAAACGTCCTCTCGATTAAACCCAAACGAGGCAGCGGCCTCGAACCCTTCTTCGAGGTACGCGGCGGCGATCCCGGAAGCCAGGATGCCCAATCCACCGGGCTTATTGGACAAGGTGAGCTTATTAATTTTGGCCTCATCCGTAATTTGCCCGGCCTGCACGAGGCGTTGAATTAAGTCCCGGTGCTGGTTTGTGGCAATGACCGCACCGGCCTTGGTATAGCGTTGGATATCCTTGATCAGCAAGGGGGCAGCCTGCGATACCGGAGCCGGCTCCTCGACCTCGACTTCAGCGTATGAGTCGGCAATGCCGGTTACCAGACGCAAAAACACAGGGCCTTTGATTCTTTCCGAAAGATTAAATGCAAATTTGGTCAGCGCGTAGGTTTCGGCAACTGTGGCCGGCTCGAGCATGGGCATATCCGCCATCACCGCGAAGGAACGCGAGTCTTGCTCGCACATGCCGGCGGAAGCGCCAGGATCGTCGGCAACGTACACCACCAGGCCGCCGTCACAGCCCGAGTAGGCGACGGAGATGAGGGTGTCATAGGCCACATTCAGGCCGGACATTTTCATGGTGCACAATGCGCGATGCCCGCTCCAGGCCACCCCAGTCGCGACTTCCAGTGCGACTTTCTCGTTAACACTCCACTCGACGTGGGTGTCCACCAAGTTCATGGCTAGCAGACTGGATAGGCAACCCGTCGAAGGCGTGCCGGGATAACCCGTGACGGCTTTGACGCCAGCCCGCAACGCCCCGTAAGCAATCGCTTCGTTTCCGGTAATCAGCTTTTTCAAATCAGCCTCCGACTCGCACTTGCAGTGCTCGCTCCAGTGCGATTAAAGCGTGTTCATTTTGGTCGGGCGTGCCAACGGTAATGCGCAGGCAGGTGGGCAGCCCCTGGGGGCCGAGCGGGCGAACGATCACGCCCTGGCGTAACATGGCCTCATAGACCGGTGCCACGGGAATACCCAGATCCACCAGAATAAAATTCGTATGACTGGGGGTGACTTTCAAACCCATTTGCGAAAGTCCCTGATAAAGCTGATCGCGGCCTTGTTTCGCAACGCGAACGCTGCGGTCAATGAATTCCCGATCATCCAACCCGGCCAGCGCCCCGGCCTGGGCGACGCGATTCACCGGGAAAGCATCGGCTACCTTTTGCAAAATCCGAATGATGCTTTCGTGCGCAATGGCATAGCCTATGCGTACTCCGGCCAGCCCCATGACTTTGGAGAAGGTGCGGGTGATGATGAGGTTGGAATGATCTGTTAGATAAGGGATTGTTTGAGGGTAATCGGGGTGATCGACATATTCATAGTAAGCTTCGTCAGAAATCAGCAAGCAGTTTTGCGGAACGGCAGCGAGCAGCCGTTCGAACTCATCCCGGTAGGTGATCGTCCCGGTTGGATTATTCGGGTTGCAAAGGAAGACGATTTTTGTGTTTGGGGTAAGGGCTGCGATGATGCCGTCTATATTAAAACGACGATCCTGAGTTTGAGGTACCAGGATCATCTTGCCAGCCATGCGGGATGTGACGCTTTGGTACGAGAAAAAAGAATACTGGCTGGTTATAACCTCATCACCGTTATCGATAAAGGCCATCGCGATCATGGAGAGGACGCCATCGACGCCGTTGTTGACAAAGAACTGATTAGGTTCGAGCTGGTATATCCCGGCCAGTTTTTCCACCAGCATGGGGGATTGGGGCTCCGGGTAATAATGAACATTTTCTTTAATTTCGTCGATCATTGCCTGGAGCGCCATGGGGGAAGGCCCGAGCGGGTTCTCGTTGGAGGATAGTTTAATCACGTCTTCCAGGCCTAACTCCCGTTTCACCTCTTCGATGGGCTTTCCGGGCACATATTCCTTGATGTCGAGAATGGCCTGCCGGGTGATTTTTTGGATATCGATCATTAGCACTCCTTATTAGGCTCTGGTAAATATTGAAAAGGATTTGTACATTTCCTGCGACATCCGATCAAGGCCGCCCTGGCTAGAAGATCAGGCGGAGGTTAAGTTTTCTCTTTCAAGTGCGTGATTAATACCTGAATGGTCCTGGTGATGTGTTCTGTATTGATTTGAGCTGCCTTTTGCCCGTCACCGGCTTCGAGGGCTGCAATGAGTTCGCTGTGCTGGGTGAAATCATTCTTGCTGATATCCACTTCATCTGTGTTTGGATACAACAGGTCATAGGCAAACATCAATTCCCATAATTGCTCCAGAATGGTTGCTAATATTCGAGAGCCGGATGCCCGGATTGCGATCCAATGAAAATCGCGGTTGGCAGCCTGAGCTTGTTTCACGGAATCCGGCAGGTTCCCGGCCACAGTCAGGGGCAGCAACTCGCGCATTTTCTGCACTTCTTCCGGGCTAATGTGGCTAGCAGCCAACTCCAAAGCCCGGCCTTCCAGCAGGGCGCGCATCATATACACTTCGTGCAGATCGTCCAGCGATAACGCAGCGACTTTGACCCCCTTAAATGGCTCGTGGGTTGCCAGCCCCTTGGCGACCAGGCGCGCGAAGGCTTCGCGAACGGTCCGCTCGCTTACGCCTAATTCGCGCGCAATTTCGACCTGCCCCATCCGTTCTCCAGGCCTGATCCGCCCGGTGATGATCGCCTCGCGAATGGAATCGTAGGCGATATTGGCAAGGTGCGCGTGTTTGGTTACAGGTTTTTCATCCGTGGGGGGTTTAGGGAGGGTGTTCATAAGCATATGCCGACTTTACAGGCTTTCAGGGATTCGCTGCGATATGCTGTGGGAACCTGTCCGATTGCAGCTAAGGTTTGAGCTTGCTCAACCTGCGCTGCCCGGCTGTACGATCGCCGTAATCGTATGACTTTCTTCGATCTTCGCGGGGATTTTGCTTTACGGGTATTCTTTAGTCCATGTACCCGTAGGGGGTGGCCTGCTGGAGCCAGCCATTACAAATTGTGCACAATTTACAGTTCATTATAAGAAACCGGAGAACATAAAGTCAATATGACAAATGTCCATCCGGCTGAAACACGCCAGCAGCTATTCGCCCAACCATTTCAGGCGCAGGTTGGTCGCTAGACCGGCTCGCTGCAGTTTTCCAGAGTGGGCAGGAATTGTCCCTGGCCAGGTTCTGCGACAATTTCGCCATTCCAGAGAACGCGCTTGCCGCGCTGGAACGACATCTCAGGCCAACCTAATACTGAGCGCCCCTCATAGAGGGTGTACCCTACATTACTGTGCTGGTTTTCAGCGTGGATTGTAAATTCGCGGTTCGGGTCGAATACGACTAGATCGGCATCTGCGCCAACCGTGATGCTGCCCTTGCGCGGATACAGGCCGAAGATGCGCGCCGGGTTCTCGCTCAGAACCTGCACCAGGCGCACCAGGCTGAGATGACCCGCGTTCACGCCGCCCAGGTAGGTCATGGGCAGCAGCGTTTCGATCTGCGGTGAGCCAAAACCCTGCGCCAGAAAATCGCCATTCACATCCTTGGCCTTGGGCGCGTGATCCGAAGCCACCACCGAAAGCGTGCCGTCGCGCAGGGCGGCCCACAACGCCTCATTATCCTGGGCGGAGCGGATGGGCGGGCCAATCTTCGCCAGCGCGCCGCGGGTTTCGATAATATCCTGAGTCAGGTTCAGGTACTGCGGGCAGGTCTCGGCATACACGGGTAAGCCCTCTTGCTGCGCCATACGGATTGGGCGCAAGGCGCGCTCGGCGGTGACGTGGGGGATATAGACCTTACAACCCACCACCTCAGCCAGGCGAATGGTGCGGAAGATGCCCTCTTCTTCCAGCGCAGCCGGACGCGAGGCATTAAAGAACCTGGCTGACGCATTCGGTCCTTTGAGATATTTATCTTCCAGATAATCGATGGCGCCGCCGTTTTCGCAGTGCACGATTGCCATGCCGCCGCGCTCCGCCAGGATGTCCATTGCTTTGATCAACTGGTAATCGTCGGTATACCAGCCTTGCTTGAGGTAGGTCAGGAAGAACTTGAAGGTACGGACGCCCAGTTCCATTACCTTTGGAATCTCAGGCACTTGCCGGGGAGCTTCGAACATGCCGCCGTGCAGACCAAAATCAAGCAGAGAGCGGCGCTGACCATCCAGCAGCATCTTCTCTACCTGTTCATAGAGGCTCTCACCGGTGCGGGCGTAGGCGAAGTGCAGCAGGGTGGTCGTGCCGCCGTAAGCTGCGACGCGCGAGCTGGCCTCTACATCATCGAGGTACACCGGGTGGACATGCACGTCAATAATTCCAGGGAAGATATATTTGCCGGTCACATCCAGTACTTCGCGCGCGGGATCAGCGGAAAGATCTGGCCCAAGCGCGACGATGCTTCCATTATTGACGCCAACATCGGCCTTGCTGATGTCGGTACCGGTGACAACTATCCCACCTTTTAACAGTATGTCGAAAGCCATGTCCATAGTCACCCTTGTTTCATTTCATTCACTCAGGCACGTTCGAGCGCGGCCAGAACTTTTTCCGGCGTTATTGGGATTTCAGAGATGGAGACACCGAGCGCATTCGCGATGGCGCTGGCTGCAGCGGGCGCGGCCGGCGTCAGCGAAGGCTCGCCGATGCCTTTGGCGCCAAATGGGCCAAGCCCGGTGCCCGATTCCAGGATGATGGCCTGAATGTCGGGGAAATCCATCGAGGTTGGAATCAGATACTCGGTCAGGGACGGCGTCTTGATCACACCCTCTTTGACGATCAAGTTTTCCATCAAACCGTAACCAAGACCCTGCATCCCGCCACCGATAATCTGCCCTTCCGCAGCAGCCCGGTTGATCGCCCGGCCGATGTCATGACAGGCGGCAGCCTTTAGAATAGTGACCTCGCCGGTCTCGGTGTCGACAGCTACTTCGACCGCAAAGGAACCGAAGGTGAAATCGGGCCAAACCTGGCCCTGGCCGGTTTCCGGGTTGATCGGGTCGGTAAAGGGCGCTTTAAAGAGCGCCAGGTTGGACAGGTGCATGCCCTCGGAAGCGCACATTTTTGCCAGGTCCACCAGATTGAGCGTCTGGGAAGGGTCGTTCTTGATAAAGGCTTTGCCATCTGCGATGTCGAGCGCTTCAATATCTTCCTCAAAATATTTGGAGGCGCGATTGAGCAGCACATTGCGCACAGCTGTGGCAGCCATCAAGGCAGCGTTACCCGACATATACAACTGGCGGGTGGCGGTTGAAGTCCCTGAAAGGGGCGTCAGCGCTGAATCCGTGGTGTAGATGGTAACCCTTTCGAGTGGCACCCCCAGCACCTCGGCGGCAATCTGGCATAAGCTGTTGGCCTGTCCGGCGCCCAGGTCCGGCACACCCGCACGGATGGTGACTGTACCATCCAGTTCGAGGCCGACCCAGGCCTGCGAAGTGTCGTGCATCCAGGTTATGCGGCCATAACTCTGGAAGTAGGATGCAAAACCCTGACCGATTTTTACTGAACCGTAATTCGGGCTTTGCTCGCCCAAAGCCGCCATCGCACGCGTGGCCGTCTCTTCCAGCCAGGCCGCACTTTCGATTACCTGCCCGGTGGCAGTGCAGTCGCCGGTGCGCAAATAGTTCACCTTGCGCACTTCCAGCGGGTCCAGACCCAACTGGCGGGCGATATCATCCATCTGTTGTTCATAGGCAAAGCAAGCCTGCGGACCGCCAAAGCCGCGGAACGCGCTGGTGTAAGGATTATTGGTAGCAACCGAGATCGCATCGACCTGTACATTATTAATGCGGTAAGGCCCGGGAGCCATTACGGTGGTGTAGAGCAGAACGTAAGGCGAGAGATAGGGATACGCGCCTGAATCGGAAATCATTTCGATTTTTGAGGCGGTAATCTGGCCATTTTTTTTGACGCCCGTGCGGTGCGTGATGACATACGGGTGGCGTTTGGCATGAGCCAGGAAAGATTCCTCGCGGGTATAGACCATTTTTACCGGGCGGGCAGTGTGTTTGGCCAGTAAGGCCAGGTAGATCTCGATGGTGATGTCTTCCTTGCCACCAAACCCGCCGCCAACCATGGTTCCCTGGATATGGATCTTGTTCTGTCGGACACCCACTGCGCGGGCGATCGTGCGGAAGTGCTCGATCACCTGGGTGGAAACGCGGATGGTGATCGCGCCGCGCTCATCGATCCACGCAACGCCGGCTTCCGGCTCCAGGTAAGCATGTTCCTGGTAAGGAATACGGAAGGTGTTTTCTACGATCAGGTCCGCCTGTTCAAAGCCGGATTCCACGTTGCCTTTGCGAATCTTCCACCGGGCGACGATATTGTCGGGAGGAGTGACCACTGGAGCGCCGGGTTTCATGGCCTCCAGCGGGTCATAAACGCCCGGCAGGGGTTCGTAATCGATCTCGATCAAGGACACGGCTTTATCGGCGATTTCCAGCGTTTCGGCGGCGACCAGCGCGATTGGTTCGCCGTAAAAGCGAACCTGTTCGCTGGCCAATACCGGCACATCCGAGCCAGCCCGCTGTTTTTGACCGGTCTGTCCGGGCATGTCACTGACCAACCTGGCATTGGGTACATCTAAACCAGTAATGACGCAGGCAACGCCGGGTAATGCGCGGGCTTTACTGACATCCAGGCGTGTAATGCGAGCAGAAGACTGCTTGCTGCGAAAGACTTTCCCGTACAACATGCGCGGCATGGAGTAGTCACCGGCATAGACGGTATCGCCGACGGCTTTGCCCATGGCATCCACCTTGCGTAGCGGTTTCCCTACCGTGCGCAGTTCAGGCAGGTCGACCTGGGGAAGGGGTTTTACCTGATATTTCATCCCTCACCTCCAGCATCCATCTTTTCAGCCGCGGACTGAACGGCCTGTATGATCTGAGCGTAACCGGTGCAGCGGCAAAGATTGCCCGAAATCGCGTCGCGAATTTCCGCGTCGGTTGGATGTGGTTTGTGATCCAGAAGCGCCTTGGCCGATATGATCATCCCTGGCGTGCAGTAGCCGCATTGAATGGCGCCTGCATCGGAGAAAGCGGTTTGCAAGGGGTGGGGATGTTCGCTTGTGCCAAGACCGGCTGCGGTGAGGATTTCGCCCTCATCGGCCTGCGCTGCCAGGACGAGGCAACTATTGACGGCAACACCGTTCAAAAATACTGCACAGGCGCCGCAGTCACCTTTTTCACAGCCGGACTTGACATCGGTATAACCCAGGTCACGCAGCGCAACCAGCAGCGTCAGGTTTGGATTGAGCGCAACGTAATGGGTGCGCCCATTAATATGGAGCGTGATCATTTGGGGTTTCATTTCAATACCTCTACAGCTTTGGTCAACAGGCGTCGCACGGTTACCGCGACGACGCGCTTGCGATAGGCAGCAGTCCCGCGAATATCATCGATCGGGCGGGTTGATTCGGCTGCCAGACGGGCAGCTTCTGCGATCAGCGCGGAGTCTAACACTTTACCTTTCAGAAGCGCTTCAGCCGCGTGAGCGCGGAAGGGTTTTGGGGAGACAGCGCCTAGAGCAATGCTTGTTTGTTGGCATACCCCGGCATCATCCAGCTCCACCATAACTGCCGCGCTCAGAACCGAGATTGCATCTGCTTTGCGCAGACCAACCTTGGTGTAAGCGCCAGCGCTCCTGGCAGAGGGGACCGGCCAGCGAATGGCAACCATCAATTCGCCCGGCTGAAGTAAAGTTTTCCGGACGCCGGTGATAAAATCTTCCAGCTTGATCCAGCGGGTGGCGGTCTGGCTCATCAACTGCACCTCGGCATTCAGCGCCAACAGCGGGGGAGCTGTATCTGCGGCGGGCGAAGCATCGACCAGGTTGCCGGCGACCGTGGCGCGATTGCGTACCAATGGGTTGGCAAATAGACGGGCGGCTTCCTTGAGAACTCCGGCGTGCGCGCCAATGAGCGGGTGGTCGATCAACTCAGTGATGGTCGTTCCACCGCCGATCACGATATACCCATCTTGCTTGCTGATCCCACGAAGTTCTTCGAGGTGGCTCAAATCGACCAGCGATTTGCCATTATAGTGCCCATCGCGCAGTTCGACCACCATGTTGGTGCCGCCGGCCAGCAGTTTCCCATCCGGTCCGTAATGCGAGAGCAGGGTCAAAGCCTCAGCCAGATTTTTGGGGTGGTGGAGTTCAATCTCAGATTGCATGATGCCTCCTTTATTCCTGGTGATCGGCGCAGCTCAGGACAGCCCGTACAATGCTGGCGTAACCAGTACAACGGCAGTTATTACCTCGCAGATAATGCCGGACCTGCCCTTCATCGGGGTCTGGCGTCTCGTTGAGTAAGGCTTTGGCGGTCATCAGGATCCCAGGCGTGCAGTAGCCGCATTGGAAGGCGGTGTTATTGATAAATGCTTCCTGCAAGGGGTCCAGCTCACCCGTTTTGGGGTCTTGTAATCCTTCGACCGTGGTAATTTCTTTCCCGGCGGCCGAAACTGCCAGAACCAGGCAGGATAGCATGGGTTTGCCATCAATTTGTACGGTGCAGGCGCTGCATTCGCCGATGCCGCAGGCATATTTTGTGCCGGTCAGCTCGAGCTTTTCGCGCAGCACATTCAGGAGCAGCTCGTTGGCGGCTACCCAGACTTTAGTCTTGCAACCGTTGACAGTCAGCTCTACCTCAGTCAGGTGGTCCGTTCCCAATGCTTTGGTGAGCGGCAGGTGGTGGTGACCATTCGCCTGAGGTGCAGCAACACTGGCTGGTTTTGGATTCAGTGCGAGAGGCCAGGCCTGGTTCATGGCATCCTGGAGCAGAACATTCGCGATTCGCCGGCGGTACCAGGCGCTCGACCGCACATCATCGATTGGAGAAATTGTTTCAGCTACCAATTTGCCAGCATCTGCCAGTAAATCCTGGCTGAAAATCTGTCCGTTGAGCGCTTCCGCCACGTTGGGCAGCAGAATCGGTGTTGGCGCGACCGATCCCATGGCAACCTTGCAGCCAGTAATGCGCTCGCCCTGGCGGGTAAAAGCAATCGCAAGACTGGCCTTTGCCAGATCAGCCACGACGCGCGACGCTTTTAGAAAGACACTGGTCGAGCCCGGTTCGGGGGCGGGAAGCGTGATCCCAACCAGCATTTCGGTTGGCTTTAAGTCGGTTTTTCCGGGGCTAAGGAAGAATGCTTCCAGCGGAAGCGTGCGTTTACCCTGCCGGCTGGCCAACGACAATTCGGCACCCAGAGTTAATAAAACCGGAGCTGTATCTGCGGCAGGAGAGCCATTGCACAGGTTGCCGCCAATCGTCCCCATTGTCTCGATCTGCGTGCTGCCAAAGGACAGGCAGGCGGCAGCCAGACCCGGGAAGTTAACCCGGATATAAGGATGCATGGCCAGAGTGTGGATGGTCACCAACGGACCGATATCCACAGAGCCATTGGGATTCACTTTAATTTCGTTCAGACCGGGGATTTTGGTGATGTTGATGACCGCACCGGGGTTAAGGCGTTCCATCTTCATCAGAACGAACAAGTCGGTGCCGCCCGCCAGTAGCCGCGCCCGGCCATCATATTGCTCGAGCCAATACAGCGCTTCGCCAATTGTGGAAGCTTCCAGATAATCGAAATTGCGCACCAGTAGATGGGAATTCGTCATTTCGTTGGGAGCGTGTTTATCCATTAATGCACCCCCTCCTTCACCATGTTTTCTTGTTCCATTAAGGCTCCCAGAATTTTTTCCGGGGTGATCGGCAGTTCGTAAAAACGGATGCCGATGGCGTTGTAAATGGCGTTTGCATAGGCCGCCGGGACCGGGTTAAGGGCGGCTTCACCGATGCCTTTGGCTCCTAAGGGGCCAGTAGGCTCGTAGGTATCGGCAAAATGCGTATTGAGGTCCTTCAACGCCGGGCTTTCCATTATGCCCGGTGTTTTAGCATCCACCCAATAACCCTTGGATAGAAGCTGTCCCTGGTCGTTCCATTCGTTATCCTCATAGAGCGCCATACCCAGACCGCGGGATAAGCCGCCTTCCAACTGGCCGATTGCTCCATCCGGGTTGACCACGGTACCACAGTCCACCCCCAGGGCAGTCCTCAGCGTGCGCACAGCACCTGTCCAGGTGTCAACTTCGATTTCCAGGAAGATGGTCACATAGGCTGGCGGACAGTTTGTCGGGCGGTAGCTATCTACGGCTGCGATGGTCTTCCAGCTTTCGGACCAGGTGCGCGAAGCCAGCTGCTTGAGCGTCATTTTTCTATCCGGAATGGAAGGGACATAGATCACAGCCTGGCCCTGCTCATGATCCATACGCAGCTTGAGCGCATCGGGCTGGACGTTCAAATAATGCGCGGCTGTCTCGAAGATCTCCTTCTTCACCTGTTCGGCCACTTTGACGGCTGCTCCGCCGCCGGCGTATGTGCCGCGGGTGGCGTGGGTGCAAACATCGTAAACGGTCGAGAAGGTATCTGAGGGTACCACGTTGACCTTATCCAACGGAACGCACAGCGTTTCGGCTACCAGTTTGGCGATGGCTTCCCACGTGCCGCCGCCGTGATCGACCATGGCGGTGACCACATCCACCGAGCCGTCCTGATTTACTTTGACCAGCGCGCCGGAGAAGTCGATCACATCGCCGGGTTGTGGAGCGCCGGCACTGGTGGTATGAAAACCACGTCCCAGGCCAATTCCACGGCGGAAGCGTCCGCTTTTTGTGTCGGGGCTTTCCCGCTTATCCCAGCCGATAATTTCCTGGCCCTTGCCCAACAGTTCGGGCACCCCATCACTCCAAACGATCGAGCGCACCATTGGCCCTTGACCCCAGAAGGTCATACCCAACCCGACATAGTTCTTCAGGCGCAGTTCCAGAGGATCCATGCCCAGCTTCTCTGCCAGTTCGTCCAGCAGGGATTCGACCGCCAGGGTGGCCTGGGGGTTGCCATAGCCCTGCATGGCGCAGCCGGGAGCCTTGTTGGTATAAACGCCAACGCCTTTGTAGCGCACATTCGGAAGGCGGTAGAGCGAAACCACCCAGCCAATGGACACACCCAGGAACGAATATCCCTGGATGATATGCGCGCCGAGGTCGGCGATCATTTCCATTTCGACCCCGGTCAGGGTTCCATCTTTTTTGGCGCCGATCTTGATGTGGGCATCCGTCCCGAAGCGGCCATGATCGTGCATGTCTTCTTCGCGGGTCAGGGTCAGCCTGACCGGGCGGCGAGCTTTGAGGGCTAAAGCCACCCCAATCGGAACAACTGAGTTCATCTGGATGCTCGATCCAAACGTCCCGCCAACCGCCATGCGTTTGACATTGATCTTGCTCAAGGGGATATCGAAAATCTGGCCCAGGACGATGCGTGTGTTATGAATGGATTGGGTGGTAGCCCAGACCGTGATACCGCCGTCGGGCTCTGGACGGCACAGCACGGATTTTGGTTCCATTTGTGCGTGATAGATTTTGTGGGTTTTAAAGGTACCCTCAACGAAAACATCGGATTCTGCAAAAGCTTTGTCGACATCGCCTTCGATAACTTCACGCGTGCAGGCGATGTTATTTTCGATTTTAATTTCTTTGTCGCCATACATAACTGTGTCGTACAGCGGCGCGGCACCGGGCTTCATAGCCTCTCTTGGATCAATAAGCACCTGTAAGGGTTCATATTCAACCTTGACTGCCCGGGCAGCTTTTTCTGCCAGTTTTTCCGTCTCGGCGGCCACAGCAACGACCGGTTCGCCCATGCGGCGGACTTTATCTGCCAAGATGTAGTGATCTTTGTGCAGAGCCCATTCGACGGTGATGATACGTTCGTTGTAGCGAATGGGGGGAATATCATTAAATGTCAGAACGACTGCTCCCATCGCCTCTGCAGCGCTTGTGTCGATCGATTTAATGCGCGCATGGGCATAGGGTGAGCAAACTGTTCGCCCGTAAAGCATGCGCGGGAGTGTCATATCGACCGTGTATTTTTCCTGACCGGTTACACGCGCCACCCCATCTTTACGCGGGGTGATTTGCCCAACAACTTGAAAGTTCTCTTTCTCCATATTATTTCCTCCGGAGATCTTGCGAGGTTTCCCTGTACCCTCCGATCCTTTCTGGAGAAGAAAAAATCGGAATGACCGGGACACCTTTAAACTTTGCCCATTACGGATGCGATCAATGCCATTCGGACAAATACCCCGTTGCCTACCTGGCGAAAATAGGCCGCATTGGTCAAGCTGTCGACATCGGTGGTAATTTCATTGACGCGCGGCAGCGGGTGCATGATTGTCAGTTTGGGTTGGATGCGTTCCACCATCTCACGGGTGAGGATGTAACTGCCTTTCAGGCGTTCGTATTCAGCCGGATCGATAAAACGCTCTTTCTGGATGCGCGTCATGTAAAGCACATCGCCTTTGGCCAGGGCGGCTTCCAGGTCGGAGGTCTCTTCGAACGCGACGCCGTAATCCCGCAGCTTGGCGAGAATATCCGCCGGCATTTTCAACTGATCCGGCGCGACCATAATCAACTTGCAGTTATAGTGCTTGTAAATTTCCACACCGGCGTGTACCGTGCGTCCATTCTTTAAATCTCCGCACAGTACGATGGTCGTTCCGTCCACCTGTCCGCGCTCGCTCTTGATCGTGTACAGGTCAAGCAGAGCCTGGGTGGGGTGTTGCCCGGCGCCGTCGCCGCCGTTCAGTACCGGCGCTTTGGCAACGGCAGCTGCTTCTCTGGCCGAACCGATTTGCGGGTGGCGCATCGCGATGATATCCGCGTACTGGTCCACTGTACGGATCGTATCGGCCAGGGTTTCTCCTTTAGCTGTGGAGGTCGACTCGGCTGAAGAGAATCCGACCACATTACCGCCCAGACGGTGCATGGCGGTCTCGAAAGACAACCGGGTGCGCGTGCTGGGCTCGAAAAAGAGCGAGGCCAGAACATATCCTTTCAGCAGGTCGATCGCCGGCTTTTCCTTGAGCTGTTTGCGAAAGTCATCGGCCACCGCCATGGTGAAATCAATTTCTTCCCGGGAAAACTGCGCCCCATCGAGAATATCTTTGCCTTCCAGGTTTACCATAAGACCTCCATGTATGTGCAGAGTGATTTTGTTGTGCCTTAAAAAGTGCTGACGACCTGCGCCAGCCGGGCGACGCCTTCTTCAATTTCATCGGGCGTCAACGCGCAGAATGGCAACCGAACAAATTGATCGCCGCCGGCAGTGGTGAAAAAGTTCCGTCCATCCGAAAGCTGCAAATTAGCTCCTTCGGCGCGTTTGAGCAAATCATCCGCCTTCACATTGGCTTTGAGGGTTAAGCCCACAAAGAAACCGCCTTCGACTCTGCTCCAGGTGGCGGCGGATGCCATGTGTTGGTCGAGCGCTTTGAGCATGGCATCCAGACGTTGCCTGTAAAGCTCCTTGAGGCATTGGATGTGCGGTTCGAGCCAGCCGCGCTGCTGGTAATCGTAAACAATGGCTTGATTGAGATAACTACTGTTAATATAGGAGTCCTCGGCCCAGCGCGCAATCGGATTCGCCATCGTCTCAGGCGCGATCACATAACCCACGCGCAGTCCCGGGCAGATCAGTTTGCTGTAGGAAGACATCCTGAAAACGCGTTCGGGGGCCAAATCAAAAATCGAGGGCACGTCCTGGCCGCGGTAGCGCAAATTGCGGTAAGGCGAGTCTTCGATGATCCAAAATTCGTATTCACGCGCCAGGTTGGCAATCCTCTGTCTTTTTTCGAACGAGAGCACCGTGCCGCTGGGGTTTTGGAAATCAGGGATAATATAAAAAATGACCGGTCGATCACCGCGCTTCAAACTGGCTTCGACCGCGTCGACACTCACGCCGTCATGCTCGAGCGGAAAGCCGTTAATTCGGCCGCCAGCGCGCTTGAAAACCGTTAAAGCGCGGTCGTATGAAGGGTTTTCAGCAAAGACCAAATCGCCAGGTTTAAGCAGGACGCGTGCGCTTATATCCTGCAGTTGAAGCGAACCCTGGCCCAGAATTACGCGCTGTAAATCGACGTTATTCTGCTGCGCAAGCTGCTGGCGCAGCGGGGTAAACCCGCGGGAGGGCCCATATTGCAGGACCACATCGGAGTATTGCGCCAGGACTGACTTTGTGCATTCCACCAGTTGATCTGGATCAAAACTTTCGGTTGGGGGAACGCCACGGGTGAAACGGATCAACCTATCCTTCATTTTTTCGATATCCTCCGCGACAACTTCAAAAATTTTAGTGATTGTTATTGTGCTGGCCAGGCGTACTTAAAGCAGTTGAGATGAGGCCAGCGTATTCCCGGCACAAAGCAGCATATTCTTTGACTTTATCATCGCTGTAGCGCAGCGTCGGACCGGCCAAGCCTAATGCGCCCACTACTCGACCTGTCCAATCCTGGATAGGTGTGGCAACACCCCATGCACCAGGGTCGGTTTCTTCCAGACTGTGGGAATAACCCTGCTTCCGGATTTGGGCCAGCTCGGCTTTCAGTGCATCTACATCCGTGATGGTGTTGGTACAAAGCTTTGGCAAGCCCTTATCTTTGACAATTGCCATAATCTCCTCTTCCGGCAGGAAAGCGATCAAGGCTTTAGAGGAAGCTCCTGCGTGCGCGGCGCGCTGCAAGCCAACCTTCATTTTCAAGCGCACAGGATGGTTGGTCTCGGTCATTTCGATGCAGATGACCTCATGGGCGTGGTAAACAGTCAGGATGGCCATTTCACCGGAAGCATCCACCAATTCAGACATGTAAGGTTTGGCAATTTCCCGAATTGTGGAATTTTCAGCGGCGATGCTGCCCCACACGATCAGGTGATAACCCGGGCGCCATTTTTTATCGTTTGCACCCCTGCGTAAAATGCCGTGGGATTCAAGACTGACCAGGAAGCGGTGAAGCGTGCTTTTAGGCAACTGGAGGTGCTCGCTCAACTCCGCCAGTGATACGGCATCGTGGCCCTGGGTAAAGTAATCCAGAAGATCAACGAGACGATCGATGGTTTTGACCGCAGAGTTTTCCATAAGTCTATTGGGGGAAATGGTAGAGAAAAGGGGGAAAGAGAAAATTCCATATAATGGAATTAAGTTCTATTATATAGAATATTATCAAATTTCCATTGGGGTGTCAAGTATCTTAATGCCTGAATTCAACATCGTAACGCTTTGCAATCTTTTGGAGATCAGCCAATACCTTGAGATTCAAGGGTATGCCATCGCGTGACCTGCGTTCGATCTGCTCATATTCCTTCTCTCCGTGAATGTAAATCCGATCCTGTCCAACCGCCTTGGCGGAATTCTTCATTCTTTGCTGCAGGTCGTCCATCGAGGCTGTGAATTCCTCTACTGGACGGAATGCGTCCACCCGCAGGGCGCCGAATACGTGTCCGATGCCTGCCGGCAGGGGTTTGCCATCTTCCGTATGCGGGTAAACCAGGTCAGCATACATGGCTCCGGGCAGTACGCCGCACAGGACCTCAACCAGCAGCCCCAGGCCGTAGCCTTTGTGTCCGCTGAGCAACTCACCGTTCCCACCCAAGGGTTCCAGGCCGCCGCGAGTTACCGGGGAATTGGCATTCTGAATGACTTTGGCCGCGTCCGTGGTTGGAACCCCATTCTCGTCCGACGCCCACCCTTCAGGGATTGGTTTTTCCAGCCGGTTGTAAACTTCGATTTTGCCAAATGGCACGGTGCTGGTGGCCATGTCGAGGACGAAAGGTTTTTCCTTACCGGCCGGTGCGGCAACTGCAATTGGATTGGTTCCCAACATTGCATCACGCCCAAATGTTGGCACCACAAACACGCGCGAATTGGTCATGGACAGGCCGATGCAACCATGCGCCAACGCCATCATGGCGTAATAACCGGCAATGCCGTAATGGTTCGAGTTACGCACCGTTACGAAGCCCATGCCATAAGTTTTGGCTTTTTCGATCGCCATGTTCATCGCGCGGTAAGAAACCGGTTGGCCCATGCCCCCGCCGGCATCGAGTAGAGCGGTGGTCGGAGTCTCCGTCACCAGCTTCGGTTCTACGTTGGTGTGGACTACGCCGCTTTGGATAAACCCTTCGTACATACTCAGCCGCGCAACACCGTGGCTGTCAATTCCGCGCAGGTCTGCTGCAAGGAGAACATCTGCAATGATGCTGGCATTTTCCTTTGTTTCGCCCAGTTTTTGCATAACCTGGACGCAAAGATCTCTTAATTGTTCATGACCTACCCGTGTGAACTCAGTTTCCATGTATTTTCCTTTTCTATCCAGCCGTTCTTCGTTCGTGAAATCTGCCGATGAAAATCTTCAATGTGAGCTTTAATGAGTGTTCACTAAACGCGGGATTGTCGCCGAGCCCACCGGTAAAACCGCCAGACGCGCTTTTGGACCATGCAATTGCAAAATTGCATCTACGCCCGATTGGAGTGAGGTGACCGGGTGGATCCCGATCGCTTCCAACTCCGGGCCCGTAATGCCGGGCATATAGCCATATATCTGTTTTTCGGCGCGGATGAGCGTCAGGAAATAGCCAAGGACATTGTAGGTCACCTTGCCGTTGCGACTGGCAATGTTGCGCAGGAAATCGTCAGGGTGTTGGTTCGGGGCTGCCAGCAGTCGATAAAAGGCCTCGCTGCCGATCCCGTCGGGGCAAGGCGCCACGACAAGAATGCTCCCCCCGTGGCGCACCATGACGTCTGCATATTCAACCGCGCGAATGGCCTGATAATAGTCCATATCGTAGGGATAGGCCGAGACAACAGCGATGTCAACCAGGCCGGGACATTCAACTTCATACACCTGTTTGGCCAGCTTAACTCCGGCGCTATGGATCTCTGCCGGCGCACCGGCGAAAACACGCCCGATTTGGCCATCCTGGCAGAGCACCACATTGATGAATTGGTCCACCCGTACCATTCCACCGGCTTCATTGATATCCTGCCTGCACGGCAGATCGACGCTGCCGTAATGCCGGAAGCTCAGGACTGCCAGCGCATGATTGCAGTCGATCGTTTCCAGGGCGGCGACGCCGGGCACAATCAGTTTCCAGCCGCCCGCATAACCTGCATAATCACTCGGGTCGATATGGCCGATCCCAAAAATGCGGTCGTTTTCCAACAGCAGGTGGTTTACCCACACCGGAGTCCCGCGGCTGGTCAAGCCCAGGAATACCTGGCTGCTTTGGTCGGTACAATCATGTTGTTCGGTCCGGTAGCGACCATACAGTTCTTCGCCCAACTTCTCGCGCAGTTCGCTCTCACTGCAAGGGCGGTGGGTACCGGTCGAAACCAGCAGGGTGATATCTTCGTCACGCACCTGGCGGGATCTTAAACGTTCGAGAAGATGCGGCAGGATCAACGGAACCGGCGTGGCGCGGGTGTAATCATCCACCAGGATCAAAACTTTTTCTCCGGCGGATACGATCTGCTCGACCCGCTGTGTGCCGAGGGGATGGTCCAGTGCTCGTTCGATTTCCTGGTGAGGATTCGAACAGGCCTCAATGGCGGATGGCCAGAATACGCCGACCAGATTTTCGTCAGGCACATTGAAGGAAATATGTTGTTTCCCGTATGGAAGAGAAATGTCGGTCGCCATACCTTATCCTTCTGCGATAATCCTCCAGAACATCAACTCAATCTTCTCAAAGATAGAAAGGATGGTAATTTTTCATCCTGATCCAGATAAAGATCGGGCGAATGGAGAGTATGATCCTGTCAACATTACGCCAGTAATGGACTTCCTTGAAATCAATCTTTATGCAAGAGTAAACAACCTGACATTCACTTCGGGTTGTGACCTTACCCTACAAATCAGGTGTTATTCCTCATCCCGTATCAATGGCACTGTGATACAGGTGGGTCCTCCTCCTCCCTTCGTGAACTCACTCATATCTAATTCGATGACAGTAATGCCCCGTTTTCGCAATTCGCCGGTTACATAAGGATTACCGGCAGGCATAATCAGTTTTCCAGGCTCTAATACCAGGAAGTTGGACGGACACCCATTTACCTCCTCCTCAGGGATTTCGATAAGGTCGAAATCTTTCTGGTGAAGAAGATAATCAATGAATTCGTACCCCACTCCCGGCGGGTAGATTACCCCAACTTTTGGTGCAGCAACGCCAAAGACCATATCGAGGTGGAATGCCCCACCTCCACTGCCTGTTTGGGCTTTGCGTGTATTAAGTGGGCCCGGTAAATGCACAATGTGAGTGTCTTCTACACCAAATTCGCGGACAATCGAAGCCACTTGTTGAACTCCCGCCAAATTCGAACGTTGACTTATTGCCAAAGGAAGACTTTTCTTGTCCAACCAAACTGCGTTGCTACTTTCAAAGAAACCCATCCCATGCACTGCATACACGATCGGACAACCTAAACCGCCGATGGTTTTTGATTGATAATATTCCAGACCCCGCTTATAACCAGGGACGCAACGGCAAATAATTGCGCCCCCTTTGACCATCAGGGTTTCATGAGTGTATGTTGCACTACGAAGTGGAATACCGTACGTCCCAAGGATTGGTTGTGCAGCGTTGAGCGAAATTGTTTCAACGCCATTTTCGTTTAAAACCCGGACAAACTCATCATGCTGTGCCTGCATCTTTTGTAGGTTAATTGAACCTGAAGGTAAGTTTAGATAATCAGGATCCTCTTCTCCAAAAGCAGCTTCCGGTCCTGGACGATGCACAATAACCGCGCGTAGCCTGGCATAACTCGATTGACCACCCCAACTACGATGCCAGGTCTTCTCGAATTCCTCCATATAGTTGCTATCAAAATAGCTTAAAGGAGGTTTCCCTGGCCGGTAAAGAGGAATTTGTTTGAGTAAATTTGCGTAAGTCTGTTCCATGTCAACTCCTTTTTGGGGGATTTTTTCAAATCCTTGGTTAAGAATGAAGTTGGGTTAAGCTAGGAGGAGGAGTGTTAACCTCTCCACCCACGCTGATGGAAGGTGGCGCGATCGTATAGTTCCAGTTACTCATAGACAGAAAATGTCAGGTACATTGCAACGTTCTCTTTCCTAAACTCACATGGACCTAAAGACCCAGGTAGAATTTTTTAATATGATCGCTGGATGACAGATAGGAAGCAGTGCCTTCCATTGCGATCTGGCCATTCTCGATGACATAGCCACGGTCAGCCAATTCCAGAGCATAGCCTGTGTTTTGTTCCACCAGGAGTACGGTTAATCCGATGCGTTTCAGGGCGTGAATCTTTTCATAGATTTCATCGACGAGCTTGGGGGCAACCCCCAGCGAGGGTTCGTCGAGCATGATCAGCTTGGGGCGTGAGACCAGACCGCGCCCAATTGCCAGCATCTGGCGTTCGCCGCCGCTCAAGGTGCGCGCAAATTGTGCGCTGCGATTTTTCAAAATCGGGAACAAAGTGTAAATCTCATCGAGAATTCCGGTTTTAAGGATGCCCTGGTTGCTGTATGCGCCCATCATCAGGTTTTCGAGAACAGTCATATTCGGAAAGACGCGCCCGCCCTCCGGAACGTATGCAAGGCCGCGCCGCACGACCTGATCCGAAGAAAGACAGAAGATATTGTCGTTCTCGAATTTAACCTCCCCCGATTGCGCCCGTACCAAGCCAGAGATCGTTTTAAGCAGCGTACTTTTTCCGGCTCCATTTGGGCCAATAATTGCGACCATTTCATCCTGATCGACGTGGAAAGTCACATTCCGCAAGACCGACACTTTTCCATAACCTGAATTCAGATTATTGATTTCTAGCATGGACGGCTCGCTTTCCAAGGTAGGCTTCGATGACTCGCACATTATTGCTGATCTGATTGGGTGTGCCGGATGCGATTATCTCGCCGGAATCAAGTACGACAATCTGCTGGCACAATCCCATAACCATTTGCATGACGTGCTCGACCACACAGAAAGTGATCTGGCTTTCCTGGTTCAGCTTCTTGATCAGATCCATGAATGCTGCCAGCTCGGTGGCATTCAATCCGGCTCCCGCTTCGTCCAGCAAGAGCATCACTGGTTCGGTTGCCAGCGCCCGCGCCAGTTCTACTTTACGTAAGGAAGCCAGGCCTAAATCTTCGCAGACCCGCTTGCGAATATCGACCAAATCGCAAACTTTGATCACCTGGTCTACCTTATCCTGTACATTTTTTTCATTGAAGCGATTATATGCGCCCACCCGGACGGTATCTTCCACGGTCATATGCGTAAATGCGCGCGTTACCTGGAAGGTACGCGACATTCCCAGCTTACAGATTTTATGCGGCAACCAGTTGGTGATATTCATTCCCTTGAAGAAGATCGTGCCTTCTTCGGGTCTGTATAAGCCGGAGATCGCGTTGAAGAGGGTCGTCTTTCCGGCGCCGTTCGGCCCGATTAACCCGACGATCTCACCGTGGTTCACCTCGAAACTGGCACGGTTTACAGCGACCAGGTTACCGAACTTCTTGGTGAGATTAGTGACTTTTAATATCGGCTCTACGTCCACGGGTTAACTCCACAAAATAAGTTTGAGCTTTCTTCAACCCACGCTCGACAAGGGGCGCGATCCCACGCGGTTGATACAAGGCAACCACAATCAATATGATCGCATAGACTGCCAGGTATAGCCCGGCCAACTGGCTGCCCAGGCTGGCGCGCAGGATCTCGCGAAAGCTGACCATGATGATCGCTGCCAGCGCGGGCCCATAAATAAATCCCATTCCGCCGACGATGCCCAGGATCGTAATTTCCATGCTCATGGAGGTGTCAAAGAAAGCGGGATGAACGTAGCCGTAGATGCTGGCAAATATCCCACCAACCACACCACAGATAAATGCATAAATAGCCAGCGCTTTGAGTTTGGATGACTGAGAATTAACCCCAAGGACCTCCACTGCGTCTTCATCTTCGCCTAGCGCCATGAGAGAATACCCGAGTTTTGAGTAGCGTATCCACCGGTTGACCAGCAGCACAACCACCAGAATGATCAGCATGATGTAGTAATACGGCATGTAATTGTTGAAACGCAGGCTGTACCACGGTGAGGTTCCAATGGGTAAATATTTTTCGGTGGGTCCGCCTACTTCGTTCCACATCATGAACAGCGATTGCAGCACAACTACCAGTGCGGATGAAGAAAGAGCGTACCACAACTCCTTGACCTTGAAGCCAAATAAAGGGAACCCGATCAGCATCGCCAGGGCGGTCGCAACCAGGCCCCCGAGGAACATTCCCACCCAGGGGGTGATGTTCCAGCGGATCAACAGAGTACCGGTGGTAAAGGCGCCGAGGCCGAGGTAGGCCGCCGCTGCCAGATCAAGCTGGCCGGCCATGCCGCCAATGATGTTCCATGCGCTGGCCAGGATGGCATATAAGAGCACCGTGGTCATCAGCAACATCACGTATTGGCTTGCATTGAACATCAGCGGAATTGCCAGCGCGATTCCAACCCCGATCAGGATGAGAATATTCCGCGGATTAAATATATTTTTAACATTCACTAGCGCCTCCCAAAGAGCCCTCTAGGCCGCAGCCAGAGAACCAGGATAAAAATAGCGTAGACGCCTAATAACCGGCTACGGGGATCGAAGAAGGAGACCGTCAGCGATTCAACGACGCCGACGATGATGCCGGCTACGATTAGTCCGGGGAGCGAGCCCAAACCTGCCAGCGCCAACACGGCCCAGCTCAACAGGCCAAAACGGATGCCGCCAACCGGGTCGGTTTGTTGGAAACTCATCACCAAACCGCCTGCCAGGGCCGTGATACTGGAACCGATCGCAAAGGTGAGGGCATAAGTTTTATGATAATTGACGCCCATCAACGAGGCCGCGCCCAGATCGTCCGAAGCGGCGCGCATGGCCCGCCCTGCCCAGGTTTTATTCATGAAATAAGCCATACCCGCAATAAAAATGAGGCTGACTACCGCCGAAAAAAGGCGGGAGGTCAGGATCTCGAAACCGGCGATTTGGATATTGCCCTGAATGAACGAATACTGCAAAGCGCGAGGCTGGGCTTGCCAAATAATTAATGCCACCGAACGCATTAAGATCTGGAGACCCACAGTTACTGCCAGTTGAACGACATACATCTGGCGCAGCGTTCGGTCAATGAGCAGGTAATAGGTGATAATGCCGAATAAGAACATGAGCGGAGCTGTGATTAGTGGTGTTGCCACAGCGTCCCAGGCAAGAGCAGATCCCACGGCGAACGAGAGATACATGGAAAGCATCACAAAATCACCGTGGGCAAAGTTCGTGACGTTCATGATGCCAAAAACAATGGAGAGCCCAAGAGCAATCAAAGCATAGATTGCTCCCATTAAAATACCGGTGATAATCCCTTGGGTGGCAGTTTCTAACATCTTATTCAGAATCCTTATTGGAATGGGTAGCAGCCATAACCGCTTACCTGGCTTTCCCCGGTTAATTTCTTCTCCCGGGGAAAGCCATCTGCCGTGACGTCCAGAGCTTGAGTTAAGTTATTCAGTCTGAACAGGTGATTTGGAACTTATTTTGCCACGTAGTAAGGGTTCGGGAAGACCGGTTTGGCTTCAGCGCCATCGGCCGGGTAAACCACTACGGGTTGCCCATTCTGGACCTGCAATACGACCACACCGGGGAACAGGTTGTCGCCGGTTGGGCTGAATTTAATCTGATTGCTGGGGTAGGTTTCCACGGCTGGGCCGGTGGTCAGGTCGAGCGCCAGGAAGGACGCGCGCAGGTTGTCTGGGTTGAGGGGATCATCCGGGAAGTTCTTACCAGAATACTCCAACGCTTCGTACAGGACCATGGCGCCGTAGTAATTCATGCCCGCGCCTTCGGTGGGGATATAACCGTACGTAGCCTTGTATTCATCGACGAACTTGTTATTCTGCGGGGTGTCCTTGGCCGGATTGTAGCTGAAGGTCATCGAAATGCCTTCGGCCGCATCGCCCAGCGCCGCAATCGAAGCGGGATCGACATAGCCGCAGGCACCTGCGCCAGCGAGAAACTTAGGATAGTAACCCGTCTCTTTGAAGGCTTTGCCGAATACGATCGCGTCATTGAAGTAAGGGGTGTGGATAATGACGTCGGGATTGGCCTTTTCCAACTGCTGGACGATTTGGGTAGCATCGGTGATGTCGTAGGGGTATTCCAGCGTCGTCACGATCGAGACTTTATCCTTCAAGGCTGCTTCGGTGGCGCCCAGGGAGTTCGCGCGGCCGTTCGCTGAATCCTCGTTCAGGATAGCCAGAGTTTTCACCTCAATACCTGCCGCTGCGGCAGTTTCCTTGACAAATTGATAGGCCATAGCGCCATGGTTGGTCGCTGTGGGACCAGGGCGGAATAGATATTGACGGCCCATCTGCGTAATCTGAGGTACCAGCGCATCCGCGATCAAGATCACTTTTTCGCGATCGGTCACTTCTGAAGCGGCCATAACGAAGCGGCTGATATATTCACCCAGAATGGCGACGGGTCGGTTCTTGCTGATCATGCTTTCCGTGGCCAGTTTTGCCGAGTCAGCGGTGCCGCCTGCGTCCTCCACCACAACTCTGAGTTTTTTACCGCCCATGGATTTAATGCCGCCGGCTTCATTGATGTGCTTGATGGCTAATTCAGCACCGATCTGTCCTTCCTTACCAAAGACAGCGAATGAACCCGTGAGGGGCTGTACGACGCCCACCACAATTTCATCCGGTAGTGCTTTCGCAGTCGGGGCGGCTGGAGCCTCAGGTGTTGCTGGCGTGCATGCCCCGGCCAACAGGACGAAGATCATCGCCAGCGTCAGAATTACAGTACTGAACTTACGGTCCTTCATTGTTCCTCCTTACGAAAGTCATCTGAACAGGTTGATGGAAATCGATGGGACGCATAAATTGATTCCTGTCACCTCCTTCGATCGTTACGCTGATCGCCTCGCTCTGAACGGGTTAAAAACACAGCATTTCAGGAAAGCAAAAATTTTCCCGAGGGGGGATGAGAGCACCTGCAGCCCAAAACGCGGTAAGCTAGCGTCAATAATCAGTGAAATATTGGCTCAACTCAGTCGTGAATATAGGCGGGAGTATTTAGTTGTGAAACAGAGGGGATTTCAGCGATGTTCCGAATAGTGGAATGCAATTCGCATATATAGAATTATAGCGCCGCACATTTAAATGTCAAGCATTTTCTCGGAGTTCCTGGCAAGAAAATGTCATCAAATTTGACGATTTTGGGTGAAAATGATTATGACTGCCCGAATAAAGGAACTCAACTTTGCCTTATTTAAATAATTCCTCTGCACTCGGTGATATGGTTGGTAAATCCAACCAGACTTTGAGTTGTTGATTTGCGGGACACCTGGGTATTCTCAAATGGCCAAAAGTAATGGAGGGTGTATCTGAGAATTAATCTGGAGCCCAGTTTGGCACTTGTCCAAAGATATCTATTAAAGGTCATCCTTCACGATTTAAGCGACCAGCGCCTTGCTGGGAAAATCGGTGAACAGAACCGGGAACTGATAGAATAATATTTGATATTGGAACTATCCTCTCTGGGCTGAAGATCGTCGAATTAATTGTCCAATAATTTATTGGATTTTTCGAACACATGGGGATTTATATGAACAAAATAAGTTCTCCTTCATTCTTTGAGAAACTTTTCAGTCGCACGAGCGGGTGGTATCCGATCCTATTGCTCTTGTTCGTGCAAATCGTCAATACCCCGTTGATGATCTTGTTGACCGCGATGCCTGCTCAGCAAAATGCAGAATTTAGCAAAGCCCAGGGCACAGGCCTGTTGATTTTCGGCAGCATTGCCGTGTTGATCAGGAATGCCTTATTGCTTGTCCAATTTTATCAATTAAATAAAGATTTATTAATCCGACTATCGCAATTCAGCACGCCCGGGGAAGTCAACACCAACCCGGAGCAAGAAAAACGTGCCTGGAAGCAAGCGAATTCTGCATCTTACAATTATGTCCTTTACGAATTCGTGGGGCTCATTATTTTAGTCCTGGTCCCCACATTGGTATTTGGGTATTTCAATCTGAATCTCAGCTTTGAGCAAAGCATTCAACTCAGCCTGGCGGCGTTGGCAGCCGGCCTGGTAAACCTTATCGTGGGAATTCTGGTAATCGATCAATTCTTCAAGCCTGTTATCCATGTTTTGCTGCCCAAACAGTTCGAAACACAATTGACCGGCTTGAAAGGAATGCGGATATGGGTGAAATTATCGTTCGCCATCATTGGGGTGGCGATAATTGGCCTGCTTCTGACTGTACCCGCTGCTTATCACCAGATGAATCGTATATTTATGGATGTTTCCCATTCCCCTCAACTCTTGAGAACTTCCTTGTTGATCATTGTAAATGCAGGCGTTGGCGCTATTGTCGTGGGAGTGTTCCTATCGTTCCTACTGGTATCCTATTTCTCAATCCCCTTTCGCAAAATGATCGAACTGTTTAGAAAAGTCGAAACAGGCGACCTCAGCAGCCGTATCAAGGTATCCTACACGGACGAATTTGGCGAATTGAATATCCACCTGAACCATATGATTGAGCGTCTCCAGGTACTGACTTCTACGCTGGAACAGCAGGTTGCCGAACGTACCGCCCAGCTCAGTCAGGTCAACGAGCAACTGGTAGTTGAACTCAAGGAACGCGAGCGCATGGAAGAGCAACTCGTGTATACCGCCCTGCATGATCCGCTTACGAATTTGCCTAATCGGGTTTTATTTATGGATCGGCTAACCCATGCGATGGAACACGCCAAGCGGCACAAGAATTTTACGTTTGCCTTGTTCTTTATCGATTTGGATCGTTTCAAGGTGGTGAATGACAGCCTGGGCCACAATGTCGGGGACTTATTGCTGATCGAAAGTGCACGCCGTCTGGCAGCCTGCGTGCGCAGTGAAGATTCTGTTGCGCGTCTGGCAGGCGATGAGTTTGTCGTCTTGCTTGAGGAACTGGAAAGTCCCACAGATTACATCCAGGTTGCAAATCGGATTCTGCACGAACTGGCGTCACCTGCTGATTTTGGCGGTCAAATGGTATTTATATCCGTAAGTATGGGCATTGTGTACAGTGATGCCAGATACAACCAACCGGAGGATATCTTGCGTGATGCTGATATTGCTATGTATCAAGCCAAGAGGGAAGGCCGAGGTCACTATGTAATTTTCGACCCAGCGATGCTGGAAAGAGTAATGACACGTCGGGAACTCGAGGCTGACCTGCGGAAAGCTGTGGATAACCAGGAGTTTATCGTTCACTATCAGCCAATCCTTGATCTGGTAACCCGTCGCATCGTTGGATTTGAGGCGTTGGTGCGCTGGCAGCATCCGACACGGGGTCTCATTCCTCCATTAGAGTTTATCCCCACCGCTGAAGAAATTGGACTCATTGTTCCGATCGGTTACTGGGTTTTGGATCAGGCATGCCGCCAGATTCGCGCCTGGCAGCAGCAGTATCCTGCAGATCCACCCTTGACCATTAACGTAAATTTGTCGAACGTGCAATGCGCCCAAATCGATTTAGTTCAACAGATTACCGAGATCCTGCAGAAAAACCAATTGAATGCCAGTAGTTTAAAATTGGAATTGACGGAAAGCTTAATTGTTGAAGACTTCGCGTTTACTTCGGCGTTACTATTAAAGTTGCGGGAATTAGGAATTCTGGTGCAAATTGATGATTTTGGCACGGGATATTCATCGTTGGGTTACTTGCACACGCTGCCAATTGACATGCTTAAGATCGATCGTACTTTCATCAGCCAACTGGGAGCCGATGGCAGCGGTTCAGAGATCGTTCGGACGATTTTGGCGCTGGCACATGGTCTCGGGATGAAGGTGATTGCGGAGGGTGTGGAGACCGAAGACCAGCTATCCAACCTGGAGGCGATGAATTGCGAGTATGTACAGGGGTTTCTCTTTGCAAAACCGGTTGATAGTCAAGAGGCAGGTGCCTTGCTAGGGAAGTCGTTTGCCAAATTAGAATAATAAATAATGAACCACAGCAAGCTGGGTGGGGTAAGTTATGGATGAACCACATATACAATTTGTGTTCCAACGCCGGTTTGGCTGACCGGCCTGGATAGGTTACCCCAACGTCCAAAGTCTCACCCATGCCGGATTGTATGCATGGATTAGCACGCTGAGCACAGCGTCCTGCGGAAAGCACACCCTTGCATTACCCCGTAAAACAAAAACCGCTTGCTGCAACCCTCCAAAGCAAGGATCATGCACAGCCTTAGCTTTGTCGTAAGGTCCAATTGGTTGCCCGAGACTATACCATGCCAGTATATCTGTTAGGAAACCCTGCTTAATTCAGTTCTCGTTCGTTCTGCGCAGCTTCGGTGAAGCAAAATTTCCAAAAACCACTTTACATTTTCTTCGTAAAGCATCATTATTATGTTGAATAGTACACAGAACCGGTTGAGGAGGAGACGCCCATGTCAAACAATCAGAATGAGTTTATCCAGTTGGATTGCCCGCGATGTGGCGCTACCCTTCAGGATGAAGGGGATAAGCTGACTTGCCAATACTGCGGGGCAAAGCTGATTCTGAAACGATCTGCCGCCAGCCAGAGGCCTCAACCTGGCAATCGTCAAAATTCCGGCACCGTCGTAAACGGCCTGACCCTCAACCCATTTGCGTATTATGATCCTCAATCCGGCCTGGAGGCCTTTTCCATTCTGGTGCCCCAGGGCTGGCAGGTGAGCGGCGGCGTCACCTGGGTGCCTACCCGCCCAGCCGCACCCGTTCAGATCAGCCTCCAAATTACCAATCCTGACAATCTGGATGTTTTCGAGGCGTTTCCATTTCTATATTTCACCTGGACGAATAATTTTATGATGCAAATGAGCATGCCAGCGGGCAGCCTTTATTTTGGCTATGAAGTCCGCAAGCCGCAGGCGGCTCGCGAAGTGATGCGCCAGGTCGTCCTGCCGCGCTACCGCAGGGTGCCCGATCTGGCTGTTGTCGATGAAGGGCCAGCCACTGAACTGCTACAGTTTGTCACCCACGAGCAGGCTAACCAGGCGCAAGGCGGGCAGTATTCAACCGACTCGGTCCGGATGCGCCTGCATTATACGTTCAATAACCAGCCTGTTGCTGAAGAAATGTCCGGGGTGGCGGAATATACACGCATCCTTGCTCCGGGCATGTTTGGCAATATGGAAAATACCTACTGGAGTATGGGGCATTTGACCAGCTTTCGATCCAACCGCGAGCGGTTGGAAAGTTACGCCGATCTCTATCGGGCGATTGCCACTTCGATCAAGCTCAGCCCGGCCTGGACGGCTGTCGTTCAACAGGTCATTCAGGGTCTGACGAACAATACGCTGCGCTCCATCGACCAGATTGGCGCACTGTCCCGCCAGATCAGCCGCACTTTCAATGAGATCAGCGATATGAATATGAAAGGCTGGCAGGAGCGCTCCGCTGCGTCCGACCGGATGTCTGAGAATTTTAGCCAGGCCATCTGTGGCGTGGATCCTTATTATGACCCGAATACCGGTCAGAACGTCGAGCTTCCATCCGGGTATACCCAGGCATGGTCAACACCGCTGGGCGAGTACATTTTGAGCGATGATCCCAATTTCAACCCCAATATCGGTTCGAATCAGACCTGGACGCCGCTGACTTCGCCAAAGGAATAACCGGCCGAATTTTCCAATCAGGCAGGGTTGTCCCGAAAGTAATCTCCATATATACAGGACGGTGTGGAACCCATCCCCGGCAGGTGCGGGTTCCCCGGCAACAATCACCCTGGGGAGAACAAAGAGGGCGGTCGTTTGGGTAGCTGCTCCTCGAATTTAGGAATAGTTTCACGAAATTTTCCCAAAAAGCTTGACATATCTTTCATTCCTGTGTATAAACCAGCACATTATGGTAAGCCAAGTGAACATCCCTGTAGCTTTTGAGGCCAAGGCTAAGCGCCAGCCCACATCTGGATCTTCGGTGATCGGATACGTGGGCAGTTATTGGTTAAACAGGTCTAGCTAAACACAGGCGGATTCCGCCCGGTCAAATCCTGTAACCCAACGCGCTCTCCGATACCGGAGAGCGCGTTTTTACTTTAATCTGCTCGAGGAAAATTATGGTTGAAATTTTGGACAGCACCCTGCGCGAAGGCGAACAGACTCCATACGTCAGTTTCACCTTAAAGGAAAAGTTGGAAATTGCTCGCCTGCTGGACCAGGTTGGCGTGGAGATGATCGAGGCTGGCGACCCGTGCGTATCACCCGGCATTGCCGATGCAGTTGAAAAGATTGCTGGGCTGGGACTAAAAGCCGAAATTGTGGCCCATTCCATGGCAACCAAAATAGGGATCGACAAGGCGAAAGCCTGCGGCGCCGACCGGGTGGCAATCTTCTACGCCACGTCGAAGCTCCACCTGGACGCAAAGCTTCACAAGACGCCAGATGAAGCCATCCAGATTATTCGCGAGCACGTTGCCTATGCCCGAAGCCTGGGGCTCAAGGTTCGCTATACGCCTGAGGATGCCACCCGCACGGATTTTGACTTCCTGGTCAGGGTTTGCAATGCTGCCATCCAGGCTGGAGCTGACCGGATCAGCTTTGCCGACACGCTGGGCATCATGCAGCCGCATACCATGTACGAACAGGTCCGCGCGCTGCGGGAAAACCTTCTGCCCTGCAAAATTGATCTGCATTGCCATAATGACTACGGGCTGGCATTGGCCAATGCCATGGCGGGTATCCGCGCTGGAGCCGACTGCATTCATACTACTGTCAACGGCATGGGTGAACGCGCCGGCATTCCCGACCTGGCCGAAACCATTCTCGCTTTAAACAACCTGGAAAAGGTCGAGCAGTACAACATCCTATCGCTGGTGCCGGTTTCCAGCTACATAGAAAAAGTTTCAGGGGTTTTCCTGGCGCCCAACAAACCCATCACCGGGCAGAATGCTTTCTCTCATAAAAGCGGGGTGCATACTGACGGGGTGCTGAAAGACTCGCGAACTTACGAACCCTTCGATCCCGCCCTTTTAGGACGCGAACGAAAAATCGTCATTGACAAATACACCGGCAAAAGCGCGGTAGCTGCCAGGCTGGATGAATATGGAATCGAGGTCAGCCCGGCAGAACTGGAAGTGATCGTCTCACGCATCAAGAACCTGGACGAAAACAGCAAACAGCTTTTTGATACGGACATTATCGATATCGCTGAGCAGGTTACCGGTCGCGTCATCGATGTCATCCCACACGACATCCATGCACTGGTGATGGTGGAGACCGAATCACACGTGTATATCCCCTCTGTGGTGCGCCGGTTGCGCGGTTTTCACCAGGTCAACAACGTTTACGAAGTCACCGGCGATTATGACATCAGCGCTATCGTCCAGGTCGATAACGTGATGGCGCTGAACAATCTGATCGATCAATTGCGCACTGTAGCCGGTGTAAAACGCACCGAGACGCGCGTGATACTAAAAAAATATTTTGCAAATGGCAATGGAGGTAGTAATGGGAACATTGGTTGAGGAGATTTTTTCACGCAAAGCCGGACGCGAAGTGCATGCCGGCGAGATCGTGCTTGTGGATGTCGATACCATCATGAGCCACGACAACACCACCCCGCTGGCGATCAAGGCCTTTCGGGAAATCGGGAAGCCGATATTCGATAAGAATAAAATCGTTATTCATTTTGATCATGCCTACCCGGCGCCAAACCTGCTGGCTGCCGAAGCCCAAAAAAAGGGCCTGGATTTTATGAAAGAGCAGGGCATCACCCAGTTCTACCACCAGGGCGTTTGCCACCAGGTGATGATCGAAGAGGGTTTTATCACCCCTGGCGCGATTGTGATTGGTGCGGATTCGCATTCCAACACCTACGGTGCACTGGGTGCCTTTGGCGCCGGGTTCGGCTCGACCGAGATCGGCGTGGCCTGGGTAACCGGCAAGTGCTGGTTCAGCATTCCCCAGACCATCCGGATCGAGTTGAGCAACGCAACCCAGCCGGGCGTCTTCGCCAAGGATGTGATGATCTATATTGCCGGGAAACTTGGCATGGATGGCGGAACTTATCGCTCCGTCGAGTTTGGCGGCGAATATATCGGCCGCCTGCCCGTACACGAACGCATCGTGTTTTCGAACATGTCCACTGAGATCGGCGCCAAGTGCGGGTTGATTGCAGCGGATGCGATCACCCTGGCTTACCTGGCGGCTGAGACACGCGCGCAGGGAAGTTATGAACAAATCCTTCCGGTTAATCCGCAGTACGAAAAAATCATCGCCATCGATGTTTCGACCATCGAGCCGCAGGTGGCCTGCCACCCGGATGTGGACAATGCCAAAGCCTTGCGTGAAGTCGAAGGTCTCGCGGTCGATGAAGTTTATATCGGCACCTGCACGAACGCGCGTTATGAAGACCTGGAAATCGTGGCCGGTATGCTCAAAGGCAAAACTGTGTACCCACACACCCGCGTAATCGTCACGCCTGCCTCGACCCAAATTTACAAAAAGGCCATGCAAAACGGCCTGATCGAAATCCTGATGGAGGCCGGTTGCACCGTAACCGGCACCGGCTGCGGCGCCTGCATCGGCCGGCATGGCGGCGTGCTGGCTCCCGGCGAACGCGCTCTGACCACCATGAACCGCAACTTTATTGGCCGCATGGGCAGCCCGCTCGCAGAGATTTATCTTGCCAGCCCGGCTTCCGCTGCGGCGGCCGCCCTGACCGGTAAAATCACCGACCCCCGGCTTTACCTGGCCTGAAAAGAAATTCATATCAAGGAGCTTACGATGGGAAAAGCCTGGACTTTTGGCGAAAACATGAACACGGACGAGATTATTCCCGGCCGGTTTAATATTACGATCGACCCGCTCGAACTTGCCAGAAACGTTTTCTGCGAGGTAAAACCCGACTATGCCGCCAGGGTTAAACCCGGCGACATAGTCGTGGGCGGACAAAACTTTGGCTGTGGTTCTTCACGCGAGCATGCCCCGGTGGCAATCAAAGGATCGCAGGCCAAGTGTGTTATCGCCGCGTCCTATGCCCGCATTTTCTTTCGGAATGCCATCAATATTGGCCTGCCAATCCTGGAATGTCCGGCGGCGGCAGCGGACATCACCGAGGGCGACGAGATCGATGTCTATCTTGCCACGGGACTCATTCGCAACCTGACCAATGGGCATGTCTATCAGGCCCGTCCGCTGCCAGCCTTTGTCATGAAGATCGCCAAAGCCGGGGGCATCGTCAATTTCCTCAAGAATCATGATGTTCAAGAGCTGATGGCATAAAGGAGAAGAATGGGTTACCAGATTTGTTTGCTCATTGGCGATGGTATTGGGCCTGAGATGGTCGAACGCGCCGAACAGGTTTTGAAAGCTATGCCAATCGACCTGGAATTTACCCGGGCTGAGATCGGTTTTTCGGCTTACCAGCGGCATGGAACCCCACTGCCGCCGGCCACGCTGGAGGCCATACGCGCTTCGGATGCCGCGCTCCTTGGCGCGGTGACCACTCCGCCCAACATCCCCGGTTATTTTTCGCCGGTGGTGCGCATGCGCCAGGAACTTGAACTTTATGCCAATGTCCGTCCGATTCATTCCATCCGCCATCCCTCCTCCAGGCCAGGCATTGACCTGGTGATCGTTCGCGAAAACACCGAAGGGTTGTACGCTGGCATCGAGCGGGTCGAGGAGGATGGAAATCGGGCGATCACGGAGCGGGTCATCACCCGGATCGGCTCGGAACGCATCCTTCGTAAGGCTTTTGAGCTTGCCGTCCAGCAGGGACGAAAAAAAGTGCATGTCGTTCATAAAGCCAACGTCCTGCGCCAGACCTGCGGCCTTTTCCGCCAGGTAGCGCTTGAAGTGGCTGAAGAATATCCATCCATCCTCATGCAGGAAATGTTGGTGGATGCCTGCGCCATGGAGCTGGTTCGCGCGCCGGAACAATTTGAAGTGATTGTGACGACCAACTTATTTGGCGATATCCTCTCGGATGAGGCTTGCATGTTCGTTGGCGGGTTGGGCGTGGCGGCTTCGGGGAACATCGGCCTGCAGGCGTCTGTGTTCGAGCCGGTTCATGGCAGCGCGCCAGCCCTGGCGGGCAAAGGGGTCGCCAATCCGACTGCCACTTTCATGGCAGCCACCATGCTGCTTGAACATATTGGCGAGCCCACCCATGCTGCCCAACTGCGCAGCGCGGTTGAAGCGAGCATTGCTGCCGGTCAGACCACAGCGGATCTGGGCGGCAGTTTATCCACCCGGGATTTTACGCAAATCGTTATCCGGCAATTGCATACCCAAATGGATGCGGGTCTGGCGCACAGAATGGAAGGGGTTGGAGGTAAAGAATGATCCATGTTGGCTTTTTATATACCCGGCTGCGCGTCGAAGAAAAATACCTGCTGGATGAATTGGAAAAACACCAGGATGTCCATCTCATCCGAATTAACGACGGCAACCGGTATTTTGATATTTCCCATTTGGATGAGCCGGTCGATGTGCTCTTTGAGCGTTCCGTTTCCTATTCGCGCGGGCTGTATATTTCGAAAATATACGAAGCCAATGGGGTTTTGGTGGTTAATCCCGCTCAGGTGGCCGAGCGGTGCGGAGACAAGTATGTCACCAGCCAGATTCTTGTCCGAGAGAATATCCCAACCCCACGGGTCTTGATGGCTTTCGACGAAGAATCCGCGCTCCAGGCCGTGGAAACGCTCGGTTATCCCTGTGTGCTCAAGCCAGTCGTCGGATCCTGGGGCCGCCTGCTAGCAAAAGTTGATGACCGCCAATCCGCCGAGGGGTTCATCGAGCACAAAGCCGCTCTCGGCGTGAACCACCAGGTATTTTACATTCAGGAATATGTCAACAAACCCGGCCGTGATATCCGCGCGTTTGTGGTGGGCGAGGAACCGATTGCGGCCATTTATCGCACTTCCGAAAACTGGATCACCAACACCGCGCGGGGCGGGATTGCCTCGAATTGCCCACTCACTCCCGAACTCAGCGAAATTTGCCGCCGCACTGCGTGTGCCATGGGCGGCGGGCTGCTGGCGATCGATGTTTTCGAGACCGGGAACGGTCTGACAGTCAACGAGGTGAACCACACCATGGAATTCCGTAACAGCATCACCACCACCGGGGTCAATATTCCAGCCCTGATGGTCGAATATCTTCTTGCCCAGGCAAAAGGCAGGGCTTGAGCGCTGATCCACCAACGAAACCCAGGGAGCCGCTATGTCATCTGCTTAGGATTTGCCCATTCAATTGGTTAACGGACGAGTTTTTAAATTCGGGTCGATTTGCTATTGACTAATATCACATAGGTGGTAGAATTCGCCCCAATATGTTCACCACGAAGTCGTTCCCTCGTAGCCGTCGTCCGTTACCCACTTCCCCTCTGAAGGTTGGGATAATTTGTTATTGACGACGGTCAGAACGCACTGAAATACCAGTAAAAGTCAGCATAACAGCCCTCCTTCACAGGAGGGCTGTTTTTCTAGATTAATCCAAACCTGGAGGTTTCGTTTATGAATGCAAAAACAAAACAGCAAGTAAAGAAGGTCGTCCTGGCTTACTCGGGTGGCCTGGACACGTCGGTGATCGTTCCCTGGCTCAAGGAAAATTACGGTTGTGAGGTTGTCTGCTTCTGTGCCAATGTAGGTCAGAGCGATGAGAATTTGGGCGGGTTGGAGCAAAAGGCGCTCAACAGTGGAGCCAGCCAGTTGATCGTGCATGATTTGTGCGATGAGCTTGCCAGTGACTATATTTTTCCCATGCTGAAAGCCGGCGCAGTATATGAACATAAGTACTTGCTCGGCACTTCAGTGGCGCGGCCTCTGATCGCCAAACACATGGTGGATGTGGCGCATGAGGTAGGTGCGGATGCAGTGGCGCACGGAGCGACTGGCAAGGGCAACGATCAGGTGCGGTTTGAATTGACGGTGATGGCTTTAGATCCTCGCCTGAAGATCATTGCCCCCTGGCGCGAATGGGAAATCTCCTCGCGCGAGGATGCCATTGCCTATGCTGCCAAACACAACGTGCCGGTGACGGCTACTGTAAAAGCCATCTACAGTCGCGATTCGAACCTCTGGCACCTTTCACATGAAGGCGGCTTGCTCGAGGATCCTTGGAACGAACCTGAAGAGAGCATGTTCCAGCTCAGCACCTCCCCAGAAAATGCGCCAGATGAACCCGTGTATGTGGAAATTGAGTTCGAGAGCGGGGATCCGGTGGCGGTCAATGGCGAAAAGCTATCTCCCGCAAAGGTGATCGAGACCCTGAATGTTATCGGCGGCGCGCACGGCATTGGCCGCGCAGATCTGGTGGAAAACCGCCTGGTCGGGATGAAGTCGCACGGGGTATACGAGACTCCAGGTGGAACCATCTTACTCCACGCCCACCAGGACCTTGAGTCGATGGTGCTGGATCGGGAAACCTTGCACTTCAAACAAGGGGTCGCCAACAAATATGCCGAACTGACTTACAACGGGCTGTGGTTTACCCCGCTGCGCGAGGCGTTGGATGCTTTTGTGAACAGCACCCAGGGTCCCGTCACTGGCACAGTCCGGTTGAAGCTCTATAAAGGCAACATCATCAGCGCCGGCCGCAAGAGTCCATTTAGCCTATACCGCGAAGATTTCGCTACCTTCGGGCAGGAAGATGTCTACGATCAGAGCCACGCGGAGGGTTTCATCCGCCTGTTTGGGCTGAGTATGAAAGTCCAGGCGCTCAACGGCTTGCCCATCGCGGGCTTGGATATGCCCAAGCCAGACTATTCCAAGTTCAAGCGCGACTGATGCTGTTTCGGTTTTCACTGTATCGGTGTGAAAGCCGCCAAGTTCAAAGGAGTGATGATGACCCTCTGGGGCGGACGTTTCTCAACCAAACTCAATGAACAGGCCTGGGACTTCAATACATCCCTACCCTTCGATCAACGTCTCGCTTTGCAAGATGTACGCGGCAGCGTTGCCTGGGCAGGGGCGCTCCAGAAGGCCAAAGTGCTCTCACCGGACGAAAATGCGGCCATCACCAGCGGGCTGAATGCCATCACTGATGAGTTCAGCAGCGGCGCCTTCCTTTTTGCCCAATCCGACGAGGATATTCACACATCGGTCGAGCGGCGTTTGGGTGAACTGGCCGGGTCCGTTGCAGGAAAGCTGCATACCGGGCGCAGCCGCAACGATCAGGTAGCCACGGACTTCCGCCTGTGGATGCTGGAAACCCTCCCGTTTTTGGATCAGGCCATCACGGGTTTGCAGAAGGCGCTGGTGACGGTGGCTGAGCGCAACCAGAACGTGTTGATGCCGGGTTACACTCACCTACAACGCGCGCAGCCGATCACCCTCGCGCACTGGTTCATGAGTCACTTCTGGCCGCTGCAACGCGACCGGGATCGTCTTGCAGATCTGCGCGACCGGGTGGCGGTCTTACCATTAGGCTGCGGCGCGTTAGCCGGGACAGCTTTTGAGATCGACCGGGTCGCCCTGGCCGAGGCTCTGGGCTTTGACCTACCCGCTCAAAACAGTCTGGATGCGGTCTCTGACCGTGATTTTGCCGCCGAATACCTGTTCTGCGCCGCGATGACCGGCCTGCACCTGAGCAGGCTTTCCGAAGCTGTCGTGTTGTTTACCACAGCCGAGTTCGGCTTCTTTGAGCTTGCCGACGCCTACTCCACCGGCTCCAGCCTGATGCCGCAGAAGAAAAATCCGGACTTGTTCGAACTGGCGCGCGGCAAAGCCGGGACGCTCATTGGTATGTTGACCGGTTTAATGGCAACACTCAAAGGGCTGCCCTCCACCTATGACAAAGACTTGCAAGAGGACAAAGTCCCGGTCTTTCAAGCCACCGACAACCTGCTGGCGGTGCTGCCTGTCCTGGCCCAGGCTCTGGAAACCATGACCGTCAGGCCAGTGCGAATGCGGGCAGCCATCGACTCAACCATGCTGGCGACGGACCTGGCAGATGATCTGGTTCGCAAAGGAGTTTCGTTCCGCGACGCTCACGCGGCAGTGGGGAAAGCCGTCCAACTGGCGGCTGAAAAAGGGGTCAGCCTGGAACAGCTATCTCTCGCGGAATGGAAAAGCGCGGGTCCGTTCGAGGGGGATATGGCTCAGGTCTTCGACCCATTGGTTTCAATTGCTCGACGATCTGCTGTCGGTGGGACTTCCCCAATAGCAGTATTTCAACAAATTCAAAAGGCTAAATCAATTATCCAAGGAGATCAATCATGAATATCGTTTCTTGCCCAGAATGTGAAGCTGAAATTACGCTGGATGCCAGTACCGAAGTGGGTGAAATCATTGTGTGTTCCGATTGCGGCGTAGATCTGGAGGTGACCGGGCTGGATCCAGCCGCGGTGAATCTTGCGCCTATGGAACAGGAAGATTGGGGTGAGTGACACGCTGCGCAGCAGCCACTTATTGTTCGTAAAATGCCTGGGTAGGAGTAGAAAACGATGATGCCGAAAAGATTACGAATTGGGGTGATCTACTCGCGAGTACGCGTCGAAGAGAAATGGATTTTCGGAGCTTTAGAAAAGCGCGGCCTGGATTACGATCGACTGGATGACCGCGGGATTTCCTTTGATCTGCAAAACTCGGCGGCGTGGTGTGCTTTCGATGCCGTCCTGGAACGCAGCATCAGTTATACCAGCGGGCTTTATGCGCTGCGGATGTTAAATGCCTTCGGAATCACGACCGTGAATACCGCCAAAGTCGCAGAAATCTGCGGTGACAAACTGATGACCAGCGCTGCGCTGGCCCGGGCTGGTGTACCCCAACCACACAGCGCAACCGCCTTCACCCCCGAGGCAGCGTTGGAAGCAATCGAGACCTTTGGCTACCCGGTGGTGCTGAAACCGGTGGTCGGATCGTGGGGCCGCCTGCTGGCAAAAATCAACGACCGCGACGCCGCCGAGGCGCTGCTGGAACATAAAGCTATGCTTGGCTCGGTACAACACTCGGTTTTTTACATTCAGGAATACATCAAAAAACCGGGTCGCGATATTCGTGCTATTTTGGTGGGGGACCGGGTGCTGACAGCCATTTACCGCAAGTCGGACCACTGGATCACCAATACTGCCCGCGGCGGGGAGGGTGAGATTTGCCCCATTACACCGGAGATCGAATCGTTGTGCTTGCGGGCAGCGCAGGCGGTTGGCGTTGGTGTGCTGGCTGTCGATCTGGTGGAGCATCCTGAAAAGGGCCTGCTGGTCAACGAGGTTAATCACACCATGGAATTTCACACCGCGCAGCCCATTAGCGGCGTGAACATTGCGGACGAGATCGTGAATTACGTCATGGAAGCGGCGAAAAAATAAAGCCCACGAATCTGACTTCTGCGGAGAGTGAGTGTAAAAATGACCAGTGTTTCAATTGTAGGTGGTTCGGGTTACGGCGGTGGAGAATTGTTGCGTTTGCTGCTCGGTCACCCCCAGGTGGAGGTGAGGCAAGTAACCTCCCGTTCGCATCTGGGTGAGTATGTCTATCAGGTGCATCCCAACTTGCGCAAGCGCACGCAACTTAAGTTTACCGACCCGGCCCAATTGGAACCGGTGGATGTGCTCTTTCTGGCGCTGCCTCATGGGCAGGCGCAGAAAAAGATCGACGAGTATGCTGCCCTGGCACCGCAGATCATCGACCTTTCGGCAGATTTCCGGCTGAAAGATGCCGCGTTGTACGAAAAGTGGTACGGAGTTTCGCATGCGGCGCCTGATTGGCTTGGGAAATTTATATATGGGTTGCCAGAGCTGCACCGCCCGGAAATGAGGGAGAGTCGCTATATTTCTGGCGTGGGCTGTAACGCCACGGCCAGTAACCTGGCGTTGCTTCCGCTTATCCAGGCTGAGTTAATCGACCTTTCCGCGCCGGTTATCAGCGAGATCAAGGTCGGCTCATCCGAATCGGGAGCAGAGGGCAATGCCGGATCGTTGCATGCGGAACGCGCTAACGTCATACGCACTTTTTCCGCTTTTGGTCACCGCCATACTGCGGAAGTCATTCAGGAAACCGGTATTCAGGATGTGTCATTGACCATGACGGCCGTCGATCTGGTACGCGGCGCGTTGGCGACAGTCCATGCGAAAGTAAAGCCGGGGGTTGCGAACAAGGATTTGTGGAAGGCATACCGGGCAGCCGCGAACGAGAACCCTTTCATCCGGGTGGTAAAGGAACAGCGCGGGATTTACCGGGTGCCCGAGCCGAAAATCGTAGCCGGATCCAATTACGCGGATATCGGTTTCGAGCTGGATGAATCAAATGGACATGTCGTTTCGATCTGCGCCATCGACAATTTAATGAAGGGCGCGGCGGGAACTGCGGTGCAATGCTTGAACCTGATGATGGGTTGGGATGAAATGACCAGCCTGGATTTCCCCGGCCTGCACCCGGCTTAGTGGTGGAAAAGAAAAGGATGAACCGATTGGAGAACTCAAACTTAACGCACACGCTGGTGGTCAAATTGGGAGGGACGGAAGGGGTAGATTTTTCAGCGATCTGCGCGGACGCAGTGGAACTGCTGGCGCAGGGTTACAAGCTAGTCTTCGTACACGGTGGTTCTGCGGAAGCCACCTCTCTGGGGGAAGCGTTGGGCACTCCCCCCAGGTTTATAACCTCGCCTTCCGGGTACACTTCCCGTTATACCGACCGTACCACCCTGGAAGTATTCCTGATGGCGGTCAACGGCAAAGTTAATTCGTTCTTGACCGAGCAACTGCACGGCCTGGGCGTTTGCGCTTTTGGCTTGAGCGGAATGGATGGGCGGTTAATGGTCGCGGCGCGCAAAGAGGTGGTTCAGAGCGTGGAAGCCGGAAAACGCCGGCTCATTCGCGATGATTTCACGGGCAAAATCGAGCAAGTCAACGCTGGCCTGCTGGAAATGCTGCTCGGCGCGGGCTATTTGCCGGTCATCGCCCCGGTGGCGGTCAGTCCAAAGGGTGAAGCGCTCAACGTGGACGCTGACCGGGCGGCTGCCGTGATTGCTTCGGCGCTGAAAGCGGATACGCTGATACTGCTTACGGCTGCGCCTGGCCTGATGGAGAAATACCCAGACGAGTCGACCGTCGTAAAGCACGTTTCCCCTGCTCAACTACCGGCCGCGTTGGAAATGGCGCAGGGACGCATGAAAAAGAAGGTCCTGGGCGCCGGTGAGGCGTTACAGGGCGGCGTTGGCCGGGTCATCATCGCCGATGGACGGGTGAAACAACCGGTTACTCGGGCGTTGGCCGGAAGCGGCACATTGGTTCAATAGATTTATCGGGGGGTCAGGCTGCCGGATCATTTTTTGACTGCTGTGGCAGCGGGGCCCGCTTTATTGGGAGATGCGATGAATATCATTGAAATGGAAGCTAAATACACATCCGGGGTGTATGCCAAACAACCCATCGCCTTTGTGCGTGGGCAGGGTGCGATCCTCTGGGATGCGGATGGAAACGAGTATATCGACTGTTCTTCCGGGCACGGCGTGGCCAATCTGGGGCATGCTCACCCCAAAGTGGCCGCTGCGATCGCTGAACAGGCCGGCAGGCTGATTACATTATTTGAAACCTTCCCCAATGATCAGCGCGCTGCCCTGATGGAGAAATTAACCGGATTGACCCCAGGCTTGGATCGGGTCTTCTTCTGCAATTCTGGCACCGAATCGGTGGAAGCGGCGATTAAATTTGCGCGACTGTCCACCGGCCGAAGCGGGATCGTGGCGGCCATGCGCGGATTCCATGGGCGCACGCTGGGTTCGCTTTCCGCCACCTGGAACAAGAAGTACCGCGAACCCTTTCTGCCGCTGGTGCCGGATTTTCAACATGTGAGCTACAACAACATCGAGGCGTTGGATAAGGCGGTGTCTGATGCCACCGCGGCGGTCATCCTTGAGCCTGTCCAGGGTGAGGGAGGCGTTTATCCGGCTGATCCTGCTTACCTGGAAGCAGCCCAGCGAATCTGTTCAAGCCGTGGCGCGTTGCTGATCATGGATGAAGTTCAGAGCGGGTTTGGGCGCACAGGCAGATTGTTCGCCTACCAGCGTTACGGCATCACGCCGGATTTGCTATGTTGCGCCAAGTCGCTGGCGGGCGGCGTGCCCATGGGCGCAGTGCTGATAGGCGAACAGGTAAAAAACCTCGTACCCGGCGCTCATGGCTCGACCTTTGGCGGAAACCCACTTGCCTGTGCGGCGGCGCTGGCGGCGCTGAGCGTCATCGAGGAGGAGGGCCTGGCCTCTCAGGCGGAGGTTAAGGGGGCCTATTTGATGCAAAAGCTGAAGGCGATCCCCTGTGCGAATATTCGCGAGGTGCGCGGGTTGGGACTGATGATTGGCATCGAGATGAAGCAAAAGGTGACCCCATACCTCAAAGCCTTGCAGGAAAAACGCATCATTGCCTTGAATGCCGGTTTGACAGTCATCCGGCTGCTGCCACCGCTGGTAATCACTTACGAGCAGTTGGACCAGGTCGCAGCCAGCCTCCAGGAAGTGCTCTTGAATGAAGATATTTATGAGCGGGAGTCCTCCGCAGATTAGTTCGTGATGATTATGTCGAATTGCTCACCCGGCAGGGATGGATGATGGATACTTTGATCGGACTGGTTTCCCAGTACAGCTCATCCGGGCGGGAGCGGGCGGCGGTGGAATGGCTGGTCGCGCGGATGAAAGACCTCGGCTACCACCAGGCATTTACCGACCCGGCAGGAAATGCGGTCGGAATTGTAGGCAGCGGACCGCGGCAGGTGATTCTGTTAGGGCATATCGATACTGTCCCCGGGAAAATATCCGTGCGGGTCAGGGATGGCGTATTGTACGGACGCGGCACGGTGGACGCCAAAGGCCCACTAGCGTGTTTTGTGGATAGTGTGGCGCGTCTGGGTGAAACAGACGGCTGGCAGTTTGTCGTGATCGGAGCGGTCGAGGAGGAACGAGATTCAGAAGGCGCGCGGTTTGTCGTGGATCAGTACCGGCCGGATTTTGCGATTATCGGTGAGCCAAACCGATGGGATCGGGTTGCCCTGGGGTATAAAGGGACTGCCCTGGCAACAGTGACGGTCCGGCAAAAACAGTCGCACACCGCCAGCGCTGAACAGACGGCCAGCGAAGCAGCGGTGAAAATTTGGCTGTCGGTTCAGGCTTTTGCGGAACAATTTAATGTGGACAAATCTCGCGCTTTCGATAAGATTCTCCCTACATTACGAGGATTGCAATCAGGACAAAATGGTTACGAGCAGTGGGCGCGCTTAACTCTGGGAGCGCGCCTGCCAATGGATGTGTCTCCGGAAGAGTGGTACATCACGCTGAATAATCTGGTTGGCGGTGCTGAAGTTACCCCGACAGGATATGCCATTCCTGCCTGGGTCTGTGAGAAGAACACTTTGCTGGTACGGTCTTTCTTGAGCGGGATTCGGGCTCAGGGGGGAGTTCCGTTCTTTGTCTATAAGACTGGAACGGCTGATTTGAATATCGTCGCACCGGCCTGGCAGTGCCCCGCCCTGGTATATGGGCCAGGCGATTCAGCTTTAGACCATACCCCGAACGAATCGATCGATATGGCGGAATATCAAAAAGCCGTTGGGGTACTTGAAAGTGCGCTACGGGACTTGATCAAACGGCTGCCCCCTGGCGCCGGGTCGTCATAATTACTGAAAATTGCTTAAGCACCAAGGTGTTGGAAAGTCTTCAATCGTTTATTGCTGACATAAATTCCTGCCTTGAATGGAAGGAAGAGGCTGCAAGTGGAAAATTGGCAAGGATTGCCATCCAATAAAAAGGGACTTGCCACTGAATTATTGAGATACCCTATTGAAAATCTCATATATATCCTTATAATAAAATTATTAATCAAACTCGACGTATTTTTGTTAATTTATTGACTGGCTTTGGCCTATGACGACATCGTAAGTTGGTCCTTTTTTTAAAGCGGCGGTAATGACCTTCCCGCTTTATTTTGGCGTACTTTTTCATAGTTAAGGAGAAATCCATGCGTACTCTAAAATTTTGGTTGATGCTTATTGTCCTGGTAGTCGCGCTAACCAATACCCAACCTTCCTTTGCAGAAGGATCGGGGCCACGTTCAGCACCGATCTATGGCGCCGATTCACCGGATGCAATAGCAGGCGAATACATCGTCGTATTCAAAGCGGGAACCGCCGGTGAAGGCGTGGGTCGAACGATCGAACAGGCGCGCGGCAACGGGGCATCCGTCCATTTTGTCTATACCACTGCACTGACCGGCTTCGCTGCTTCTCTGCCCGAACAGGCGCTCAATGGGCTGGTCCATAATCCAAACGTGGAATACATCGAGGTCGACCAGACCGTCACGATCGATGGCACCCAAACGCCAGCAACCTGGGGGCTTGATCGGATCGATCAGCATTCACTGCCGCTCAACAATACCTACACCTATAACAGCACTGGCGCTGGCGTCAATGCTTATATTATCGATACCGGCATCCAGGTATCGCATAGCGAGTTCGGCGGAAGAGCCAGCGTCGCTTTTGACTCGGTCGGTGATGGCCGGAACGGTGTTGACTGCAACGGGCACGGCACACATGTCGCCGGGACGGTCGGCGGCACGACCTACGGCGTTGCCAAGAATGTCTCGCTTTATGCAGTGCGCGTGTTGAACTGCAGCGGCTCCGGCACCACCTCGGGCGTCATCGCAGGCGTTGACTGGGTTGCGGGAAACCATGCTTCCCCGGCTGTCGCCAATATGAGCTTGGGCGGCGGCGCTTCCACTGCGCTCGATACAGCGGTCAATAATTCGATCAATGCGGGCGTGACCTATGCAGTCGCTGCCGGAAACAGCAAACGAGACGCCTGTAAATACTCCCCGGCGCGCGTCCCGGCCGCATTGACCGTCGGCGCGACAACCAGCAGCGATGCGCGCGCTTCCTACTCGAACTACGGCCCCTGCCTCGACCTGTTTGCACCGGGTTCCAGCATCACTTCTGCCTGGATCGGCAGCGTTTCAGCCACCAACACAATTAGCGGAACATCAATGGCCACTCCGCATGTGGCGGGCGTTGCAGCCCTGTACCTGGCAGCAAATCCCACTGTTGCGCCTTCAACCGTTGCCGCTGCCATCAAGGGCGCTGCAACCCCTAACGTGGTCAGTAACGCCGGAAGAGGCTCCGTAAACTTGCTGCTTTACTCGCTGGTTCCGTAATCCACAAATCAATCCGTGTTTCTACAAATGTCCCTGGCAGCAACCGCTACCGGGGACATTTTGCAATAACAACAGGGAACGATTGAATTTCATACAAATATTTTTTCACTGTTTTTATATCGAAATGAATAGGGCAGGCTGACCGCCTTTTTCTTAATTGCAGATTGAAATTCCAGGATTTAATAGCATAATAGAGTAGTAAGAAATTCCAGTATTGAAACTCCAATTAAAGAATGCGTTCAGTGGTTTTCCCTCGGGCCCAGGGAAACGCATGTTGAAAGGTCGGAATTGGCTTTGTGATCTTTCAATTTGCCGCCATAAAAAAGCGGTATGGTAGCGAACGCCTGTAGGACTGACGAGTTGCCAGGTGCCCCTGGTTGCTCCAACCTTGATATTGTTGGTGCATGGAATACGCTTATCTCAGGTTGTCTGTATTGGCCAGCTATGCCGATGAAAGACGAATCGCAGAAAATGCACGAACAAACTTTAGGCTATTTTGGCAATAATGTTGCACCGTTACCACGAATTGTTATCGATAGTCTGATTGCTTCATAAAAGGCCGCCACGATGTCTTTGTATAAGAAAACATGGGTTATTGCAGGATCATTATTTATCATATATCTCGTGCTCTTTGTGATAATAGCCAGCGCATGGCTTCTCGAGCGCTATCGTTTGCTGGAAGAGGACATGATGCATGAAAATGTTGGGCGGGTGCTCAATGCAATTTCGCAGGATATGACAACCCTTTCGGCCATTGCCAGTGATTGGGCTATCTGGGACGATACATACACCTTTATCGAAGACCGAAATGACGATTATATTCAATCTAATCTCGTAGATGGGACTTTTAGCGGACTGGGTCTCAACGCGATGATCTATGTCAATTCCTCTGGGACGATTGTATACTCGAAGGCGTTTGACTTAATCAACAATGAAGCCGTAGCTGTACCTTCAAGCCTTGTCGAGCATTTTACAGGCGAAAGCCCTTTACTTGTGCATCCCAATTCAGACAGCGGTCATACCGGCATCCTTTTGCTGCCAGAAGGTCCCATGCTGCTTGCTTTTCAACCCATACTGACAAGCGAAGAAGCAGGTCCTAGCCGTGGTACATTGCTCATGGGGCGCTATCTGGATGAGGATCAAATTCAACAACTGTCCGAAAGGACAGATTTAGCCATTGCGATGCTCCCATTCGATTTGCCTGAAAGTTCTACGGTGATGGCGGAATTGGTGACAACGCAACCCGGGGAGAATAGCACCCTGGTTCGAACCATCAACAAGAATGTAATAGCTGGTTACAGCATTCTTGAAGACATCTACGGGCAACCAGCTCTGATTTTGAAAATTAGCATGCAGCGAGACGTCTATAATCAGGGTCTCAGGAGTATCTTGTTTTTTATTGGGAGCCATATAGCGATAGGCCTCTTGTTGATCATAGCTACTCTAATAATTCTGAACAAGTCAGTGATAAAAAAGTTTTCACTTCTTAGTGAAGATCTTAAAATGATGATTAATCCCGGCGATCTCAGCAAAAGAGTTCGAGTGAGCGGGAATGACGAAGTAACCCGGATGGCATCCGATATTAACGCCATGCTCGAAGTGTTGGAGGATAACAATAAAAGTCTGGCTGCTAGTGAAGAATGGAACCGGACATTAGTTGAGGCATTCCAGGATTCCCTTTTCATCATTGATCGGCAGGGATGTGTGAAATATGTGAACGATTATGGGGCCAATTTGTTTCGAATGAATGCGGAGGAAATGAAAGGCAAATCAATAACTGAATTGTTTCCGCCAGAGCTGGCAAAGAATCTAAAAGCAAATGTGCTGCATGTTTTTGATAAAGGGGAACCGGTATGGAAAACTTCCAGCATCCCATTTCCTTCTCGAATCATCTGGATGAGCACTGGTCTTTTTCCAATAAGAGCAGCAGATGGCTCTATACAGTCAGTCCTTGGGATTTCACGCGATATCACTGAGCAAAAAAGAATGAGCGAGGCGCTACAGGTTCGCGAAAAAAGATTTAGAAATATCTTTAAATATTCCCCGATTTCACTTTGGGAGGAAGATATCTCGCGCCTCGTTGCTAAAATTGATGAATTGCAACTTTCCGGTGTGAGCAATTTGAGGTCTTATTTCGGAAACGCCCCCCAGTTGGTTTATGAATATATTGGGCTGGTGGAAGTAATCGATATCAACCAGGCGACTTTAGACTTATATCAGGCCAAATCGAAAGGTGAATTACTGGATAATATTAATAAAATATATTGCGAGGAGACACTGCCGTCTCTCATTGATGAAATGGTCGCTATCGCCGAAGGGAAGACCCGTTTTTCTGGTGAAACGGTCAACCTGACGCTGCATGGTGAACGGACTGACATATTATTGAATTCAGAAATCATACGCGATAAACACGAGAACCAATACCGCAGGCTTGTTTCTGCCAGAGACATTACCAGGGAAAAGCAGAATACAGAAGCGTTGGCGCAGAAGAACAAGGAACTGGACCGCTCCAACGATCAATTGGAAGAGCTTAATAATATGATTTCGCTGGTCAATGATATGAGCAACCTTTTCCAATTATGTGAAACCCGGCAGGAAATTTTCTCCGTGATCAGCAGTCATCTTTCGCTAATATTCAAAAACACCGGGGGCATCCTGTATGAGCTTGATCTCTCACTTAACAAGTTCAAAACCATAGCCAACTCGGGGAAAATGGCACAAGTAAACGAACAGGAATTTGATTCGGGTTCCTGCTGGGCATTGCGAAAGGGTCGAATACACAATTTCAACACAGAGGGCGATGGAATCGTATGCGAGCACTTGAATCCCTTTGCGCCAACCTCCACTTTGTGCATTCCACTGGTATCCAATGGGGTAACTCGGGGATTATTCTCCCTAATCACCTCGGACGCTGCGGGTGAGCTGGAAGAAGCATTTTCTTCTGAGAACAGGAAGAAAATTGCTTTGATTATCGCTGAGACCATATCATTAGCATTAACGAACATGGATATGCGCGAAAAACTCTACGAACAGTCCATACGCGACCCCTTGACCAATTTGTACAACCGGCGCTACATGGAAGAAACGCTTGACCGCGAAATCAGGCTGGCTGAACATAAGCACACATCGCTCGCCGTTATCATGATCGATATCGATCACTTTAAGAATTTCAATGACAATTTTGGACACGAAGCCGGTGATGAGGTCTTGAAAAATATCGGCTGGCTCATGCAATCTCAAGCTCGTGTGAGCGATATTGCCTGTCGGTACGGCGGGGAGGAATTCGTTATCATCCTGCCCGATTCCACGTTAAGTGATTCCTGGCAAAGAATGGATGCATTACGAATCCAAATCGATCAGTTAAATCTTTCCTCCAATGGCAAAGAATTAAGTGATATCTCGATTTCAGGGGGGCTGGTCGAATTCCCAACAAATGGTAAGACGTCGAGCCAGTTATTGCAGGCCGCCGATCAAGCGCTCTATCGAGCTAAAACCGCCGGCCGCAATCGAATCGAAACCGCTGATCATTTATTGCCCACTGAATAGGGGTTGTTATGCTGCCCTTCGACAAGCTCAATCGCAGATTGGCGGTCAGGGCGCGGAAAGCCTGCTATCCGTCTGGGCTACCCTGAACGAAGTGAAGGGTAGCAACACTTCATTCTCGGTCACTCCGCGGGAAGGACGAAAGTTCGACGGTTTGTTGTTCTCCGTTGAATAAGCTGAGGTTAATTGAATTTTCTACCCCACTGTCCAGATTCTTGATAATGGCGTTCCAACGATGAAGTTGTTAATAACATTATTGTCAAGAGCTATTTTATGGTTTAATTATATAATAGTCGGAAATCCCCGAATTTTCCTGGCGTCAAACGAATATGGGTATCCGTTCATCGTTACCGGTTCATTGCCGCAGGACAGGGGTATTACTCATGCTTATTCTTTCGTTTGGAAGAAATACTCCAGGCCGGTAAGCGACCTTTTCGAGATTTTGCATAATATAGCGGGGGCTATATTCGATATCCCACTCCATTCTCCAGATTTGACCCGATCACCGAAAAGTAAAAAAGGTATTTATCCATTGGGAAGAGAGCGCCGACGATCAAGATTTCCTGTTTTATGGGCTAGTTTGGTTGGCACAGCACTATTCATGCTGTTAGCCATCCTACCTGGACGGGTTAACGCTGCGGAGAGAACAGTTCGAGTTGGGGTGTATCAAAACAAGCCAAAAATTTTCCTCACTGATAGCGGAACTGCTGACGGCTTCTTCATCGACTTATTAGAAGAAATCGCTAAAAAAGAGAGCTGGACGCTGGTCTATGTGCCCTGTGAATGGGAAGCGTGCCTTACTGCGCTGGAGACCGGTGAGATCGACCTGATGCCGGATGTCGCTTATTCGATCGAGCGCGATGAGAAATACGATTTCCATCACATCCCTGCTGCCGAGAGTTGGTCCAGGGTATATGCTGATCCGACCTCACAGATCAACCGGATCGATCAGTTGGACGGGCAACGGGTGGCTATTCTCAACGGATCCATCCAACAAAAAGCATTGGTACAAGCGATGGAAGAGCACGGATTTTCTGTGACGGTTGTGCCAGCAAAATCCCTTGAAGATGCTTTTGGTCTGGTTACCAAAAAATCAGCAGTCGCAGTCGTGACGAACCATTTTTACGGGGATTACGTTTACCGTGAATATGGCTTGGTAAGAACATCGATCATTTTTAATGCGTCAACGCTATATTACGCAACTGCTGAGGGACATAATCAGGATCTACTGGACGCTATCGACAGCCACCTGGGCGTATGGCGTGAGGACCCAAAATCGGTCTATTCTATCACGCTAGATCGCTGGTTGAATCCATCCAGCGCAAATCAGTGGCTGGGGACGACAGCCTGGGTCGTTGGCATTGTCCTGGTATTGTTATGTCTGGCAGTGGCATGGGTTGTTATCCTGCGTAAACAGGTTCATGAGCGGACACAACATCTAGTCAATATAAACCAGGCATTGCACGAGAGCGAGGAGCGCTATCGTTTAATCTCGGTAGTGGCTTCCGATTACATATTTTCAGAAAAATTAGATCTGGATGGCAAACTAACCTTAAACTGGGTAGCGGGCGCCTTTGAGTCGATTACCGGTTATACGTTCGAAGAATACAAAGCTCGCGGCGGCTGGCGCGCCAGTTTGCATCCTGACGATCTGGCGACGGATGACCTGGACCGGGAAAAACTCCGCGCTAACCAGACTGTCCACAACGAAATTCGGACGATCACCCAAAGCGGTCAAACGGTCTGGGTCCAAGTCTATGCCCACCCGGTCTGGGACGCGGAGCGCAATGAATTAATTGGCATCAACGGCGGCGTGAAAGACATCACCGAACATAAACGCGCTGAAGAATTAATCGCAGCCAGTGAGCAGCGCCTCTCGTTGATCCTGGACACGGTGGGTGATGTTATCTATCTTACATCTGTCGAACCAGATGATTGCTTTCGGTTCGTATCCATCAATCCAGCTTTTCTTGCTGTAACCGGCCTGAGCCGCGAGCAAGTGGTCGGCAAACGGATGGAAGAAGTCTTACCGCCCGAATCGCATGCGCTGGTGAGAGAAAAATACAAACAGGCGATTCAAGAGAATAAAACGGTGAGATGGGAGGAAGTATCCTCCTATCCCACGGGCACGCTCTACGGTGAAGTGTCGGCCACACCATTTTATGACAACACAGGAACCTGTACCTACTTGGTCGGCTCGGTGCATGATATAACCGAAATCAGGCGCGCGGAAATAAAGATCCGCAAAATGAATGAGGAGCTTGAACGACGTGTGGCGGAACGTACGGCGGAATTGGAGAGCGCCAAAGTGCGCGCCGAGTCCGCTGACCGGTTGAAATCAGCCTTTCTGGCCACCATGTCGCACGAATTGCGCACTCCGCTCAATTCCATTATTGGTTTTACCGGCATGTTGCTGATGGGGTTGGTCGGGCCGCTGGAACCGGAGCAGGAAAAACAGCTCAACATGGTACAGGACAGCGCCCATCACTTACTGGAACTGATCAACGACGTTCTTGACATTTCTAAAATCGAAGCCGGCGAGCTCGAATTAATTCGAGAACCGTTCGATATGCAAGAATCACTGAGGAAAAGCATTGATAAGATCGTCCCGTTGGCAAAGAAAAAGGGATTGGAGTTGGTGCCTTCGATAGCCCCTCAAGTTGGCAAAATGACCGGCGACCGGCGCCGCGTGGAACAGATCCTGCTAAATTTACTCAGTAATGCGCTAAAATTTACAGATCAAGGAAGCATCAACATCGATTGTTCTGTCAGGGATGGCATGGTCATCACTTCCATCACGGATACGGGCATCGGCATCAAGCCTGAGCAAAAAGAATCTCTCTTTCGGCCATTCCGTCAGTTGGATGCGGGAACCACACGCCAGCATGATGGCACCGGACTGGGCCTGTCCATCTGCAAGCGCCTGGTCGAAGCCATGGGTGGAGAGGTTTGGGTCGAAAGCGAATGGGGTAAAGGAAGCACTTTTAGTTTCTCGTTACCTGTAGAGGGGATGAAATCATGAAAACCACAATCCTTTTGATCGAGGACAATGAGCGAAACCGCTACCTGACGACCTTTCTGCTGGAAAAGCACGGTTACCAGGTGTATATTGCCGCAGATGGGCGTAGCGGGATTGACCTTGTGTACCAACTCAAGCCAGATCTCATCCTGTTGGATATTCAATTGCCTGAAATGGACGGATATGCCGTCGCCCTGGAATTGACGAAGAATAAACTGTTTCAAATCCCCATCGTAGCCGTGACCTCCTATGCCATGACAGGCGACCGGGAGCGGATTCTGGCGGCGGGCTGCATCGGCTATATCGAAAAACCGATCAACCCGGAAACGTTTGTGTCGGAAATAGAACAATACCTGTTACCACGCAAACCGCAAGACGCTCGGGAGGATCAACGTGACTAAAATCCTCATTGTTGACGACGAAGAAAAAAATCTTTATCTGCTGCAAATGCTTCTCTCAGCCAATGGCTACGAATTGGCGTCGGCTGCGAATGGTGCTGAGGCGTTGGAACTTGCACTCCAGGTCAAACCGGATGTGATCATCAGCGACATCTTGATGCCGGTGATGGACGGTTTCAGTTTTTGCCGCGCCTGCAAGGAAGATGGGCGGTTGCGGGATATCCCTTTCATATTTTACACCGCCACCTACACCGAACCCCAGGATGAAGCCCTTGCCCTCAGTCTGGGCGCAGAACGATTCATTGTCAAACCAACCGAACCGGCTGAATTTCTGGCTTTGCTGAATGAAACCCTTGAGAAACACGCAACCGGCGAGCTGGCCGCCAGACACGGGGCAATCGACGATGCCGAGTATTATAAGGAACACAACGCTGCGCTCCTCCGTAAACTGGAAGATAAGATCGCGGAACTCGAAAAGAAGAACCGCCAATTGGAAGATGAGATCGCGACACGAAAAAAAACCGAAGAGGAACTCCAGGAATCCAAAAATAGTTATGCCGCGCTGGTGGAAAATGCGCCAGTCGGCGTTTACCGCACCCAGGATGGAGTTTTTCTTTTTGCCAACCAGGAGCTGGCGAACATCGTAAATTACGCTTCACCGGCCGATTTGATTGGCCAGCAAAGCCTGTTGTTTTACCAGGATTCAAGCGACCGGACTCGCTTGCTTGACGCCCTGTCGAAAGAGAAGCAGGTCAAGAATTTCGAGACCGGGTTTGTGACGCGCGACGGTCAGGTCAAAGTAGTGTTGTTGAGCGCCACAGCGGAAGATGGCTCGCTTACCGGCATGGTCATCGACATCACGGACCGGAAGCGAATAGAAGAGAAGTTGAAGGAAAGCGAAAAGCTATTTAAATATGCGTTCGAAAATGCCCCGATCGGCAAGGCATTGGTAGCACCTGACGGCCGCTTTCTCAGGATAAACCGCTCATTAGCTGGAATCCTGGGTTACTCCGAAGAAGAACTATTAAAGAAAACCTATCAAGAAATCACACATCCCGACGATCATGATATCCAACTTTCCTACACCCAGCAGTTGCTGGTGGGCGAGATTCTAAACTACCAAATCGAGAAACGTTACTTCCACAAGAATGGCCGAATCATCAATGTCCAGCTAGATGTGTCACTCGTGAGAGACAAGAACGAGCAACCGTTGTACCTCGTCGCCCAGGTTCAAGACATCACTCAAAGCAAACGGATGCAGGAGGAAATCCACCATTCGAACGATTTACTTAATATCACCGGGCAAATCGCAAAGATCGGCGGTTGGGAAGTACTTCTTGAAACCCAGGCACTGAACTGGACCGAAGAAGTCTATCGCATTCATGAAGTCGATCCGGCTACCAAGCCGAATCTCGCCGAAGCGATCTATTTCTATGCGCCGGAGGCCCGGCCGGTTATTTCCGCCGCAGTGCAGGCTTGCATCGAATCCGGCACGCCTTATGATCTTGAACTCGAGTTGATAACCGCCAAGGGCAAGCGCATTTGGGTGCGCGCTCAGGGCGCAGCCGAACGCAGTGACGGAAAAATCACCCGTATTTACGGCGCTTTCCAGGATATCACGGAGCGTAAGCTGGCAGAAGAGAAGTTGCGCCAATCCGAGGAGCGTTATCGCCTGATTTCAACAGTGGCCTCCGATTACATGTTTTCATCCCAGGTTGGAGCGGATGGCAAGCTCTCGTTAAATTGGGTTGCCGGCGCCTTCGAGGAAATTGCGGGATATTCGTTTGAAGAGTTCGTTGCCCGCGGTGGGTGGCGCGCCAGTTTGCATCCTGATGACCTGGTTGTAGATGACCGGGATATGGAAAGGTTACGCGCCGGCCAATCCATCAACAGTGAACTTCGCACCATAACCAAAAGCGGTAAAACTGTTTGGGTAAGCGTCTATGCTCACCCAGTAAGGGACGCAAAGAGCAACAAATTAATTGGCATATACGGCGCAGTGCAAGACATCACTGCACGCAAGCAGGATGAAGAGCTGATCCACCAACGGACCCAGGACCTGGAGCTGATCAACGCAATAAGCTCCGCCATCAACCAGGGCATGGAAATCAAGGACATTATTACATTTGTATCCAAAACACTCCTGGTGAACTTTCATTGCACTACTGTGCTTATCGCGCTCCCCGGATCGGATGAAAACTATTTACGGGTTGACCACATTGAATTTTCCTCAAAGCTGATGAAGAAAATAGATAAATTTGTCGGGAAAGGGGTAAAGTCCTTTCAATTGCGAATCCCTATTTCCGGGGATGGTCCATTCGCACGAATTTGCAAACAAAGCGAAATCGAAGTTATCAATGATTCAGCCACCATTCAGGCCATGATGGCTGAATATGTCGAAGAAGAGTGGCAAAAGCGCCTGATTCCGCAAGCTTATAAAGTCGCGGGGGTCCATTCGGCTATCCCAGTGCCCCTGGTTGCCAGGGGGAGGTTATTTGGGTTACTCCAAATTGGCAACAGCGAACCCCTGCCAGCATCTAGCATAAAGCGTATCCAGGTGATTGCAGACCAGTTGACTGCGGCCTTTGCTCGCAAACATGCGGAAAGGCAAACCATCCAGCGGTTGCAGAACATCGAAGCCCTGCACACCATCGACGCTGCCATCGCCAATAGTATGGATCTTGGCTTGACATTGAAGGTTGTCGCGGATGAGACGGTCAGACAAATGGGGGTGGACGCGGCGGATATATTACTGTACAACCCTGCCAGCAACCTGCTGGAAACCAACGTTTTTCACGGTTTTCGTACCGTCGCCATGCAGAAAGTATCCTTACGGACTGGGCAGGGATTAGCAGGGCAAATCGCCTCCAATTGGGAGCGGATCTTCATCCCGGACCTGGCTGATTATCGTCGTGAAGGCGCGCGCGCTGCGTTGTTCGCCGGTGAAGATTTTGTGGCTTACTGTGGGTTGCCGCTGTGGGCAAAGGGACAATTTATCGGAGTCCTGGAGGTTTTCAATCGGTCGCGACTGAATCCTGACCCAAGTTGGTTTAACTTCCTCGAAACACTGGCCTGGCAGGCTGCAATTGCCATTGACAGCATCAATTCGTTCAACGAAATCCAAATTGCCAATACAAAACTCGTCATGGCCTACGATGCCACCATCGAGGGTTGGTCGCGCGCGATGGATTTGCGTGATGAGGAAACGGAAGGGCACACGCAGCGCGTTACAGACCTGACCTTAAAACTTGCAAGGTTAATGGGTATTCGTGATGACCAGCTTATCCATATCCGGCGCGGCGCTTTATTGCATGATATGGGCAAATTGGGCATTCCCGACCAAATTCTGCTCAAGCCTGGCAAGCTTACAGAAGAAGAGTGGGTCATTATGCGAAAACACCCGGTTTATGCTTATGAAATGCTTTCGTCCATCGAGTACTTGCGCCCGGCGCTTGATATCCCCTATTGCCACCACGAGAAATGGGATGGAAGCGGTTACCCGCGCGGATTGAAAGGCGAAGAAATTCCGCTGGCCGCGCGGATATTTGCCGTGATTGATGCCTGGGATGCGCTTACCTCCGACCGGCCTTATCGAAAGGCCTGGTCACGCGAAAAGACTTTGGCGTATATCCGCGAGCAGACGGGTAGCCATTTTGACCCGCAAGTCGTCGAGGTATTCCTGGCGAATATGGATTTAAGCTAACTTTATTATTAATATTGGAACCTCATAAAGGTATCATGCGAATATTTAACTTTAAATCGCTTTCGGCGAAACTCTTTCTGGTCATCCTCATTGCAATATTCCCGTTACTGGTCTGGTCGATTTATGCCGCACAGCATGAGCGGGTGGATAAAATCGAGGAAGCGAAAAATGAGGCGCTTCATCTGACAGTAGTGGCCGCTGAAAGCCAAAAAAAGATGGTCGCGCAAATGGCCAGCCTGCTTGACGCGGCTGTTGCTGTGGATCAGATGATCGCTGATCCAGAAACATGCAACGCAATCCTTAAGAATATGCTTATTGGCGAAACCGAGTATGTCAATCTCTTAATTGTCCGAACCAATGCAGAGGCTTCCTGCAGCGCCCAAAACCCGGCAGTTTGGGCGCCCGCCGCCGCGATGATCGATCGCGTGATGGCAGCAGGGAGAATCTTTACAATCGCGAAGCAGTCTGACGGATCTGATGTGATGATCTTATTGACCCGGGTGCTGGACGCGCGGGCCATCCCGGTCGGGGTGGGCGCAGCCATCATGCGACAACGCTGGTTTAACGACCTGCTTACTGAATTACATACAACGCCCCCCGGGAGCGAGATCATGGTCGTGGACGCGGCGGGTAAAGTGCTGTACCAATCCATCCAGACTGAGCAAAGTTCGCAGCCGAAACTCAGCGGCGCCCTATTAGCCGCACTTCAATCGGGGCAGACATCGATCCAGGCAGTCGGTCCGGATGGGGTGGAACGATTTTATGGGATCAACCGTCTGCCATTTGCACCGGATGGAACAGGTACTTTCGTCCTGGTTGGTTTGCCGGTCGCCGGTGTGGTCAAAGAAGCCAATAGACAATTGCAGTTGACTTTACTGATTATTGGAATAATCCTGCTGGTGAGTTTCCTGGCATCAATCGCCTCCGAGAAGTGGTTGGTCATTCGCTGGTTACGACCGTTGATTGGTACTGCGCAAAGATTGGAAGCGGGCGACTTATCGGCCAGAACTTTCATTAAGCATAAGGGGAGCGAGCTGGGTTTTCTGGCGCATACTATTGACAGCATGGCGGAAACATTGGAGCGTAAAACCACAGAATTAAGGGAAGTAGGCGCTCGCTATCACAATTTTTTCAGCGGGGTGCCCGCCGGTTTATACCGCACGACTCCCGAAGGTCGATTGCTGGATGGCAATCCGGCACTGCAAAACATGTTTGGTATTTCGGAAGACGAACTCGGGGAAATGTTAAACGTTTCTACGTTTTTTGTCGATCTGGATGCAAGGCAACGCTGGGTGGATGCGATGGCCAGGCAAGGGGTGGTCAACGACTTCGAGTTCCTGTTACGCCGGCGGAACGGAGAAATTATCAGTGTTCTGGATAATGCCAGAACCGTGTGTGACGAAGAAGGTGCGGTGAAATACTATGAGGGCAGCCTGTTGGATATCACCCAGCAGAAGCAATCGGAACTGGCTTTGCTTGCAAGCAATGAACGTTTGACTTCGGTGCTGAATAGCATTACGGAAGCCTATGTTGCCTTTGATAGCCAGTGGCGTATTCTGGAGCTCAACCCGGCTGCCACCCGAAACTTTTTCGGCGGCCGCCCGGCTGATGACCTGATCGGGAAAGCCCTGTGGGAGGAATATCCACAGACGGTCAATGGCGAGATCTACCTCCAGTTTCGCAACGCAGTGAATGAGAAAAGGCCGATGCACTTTGACGCCCGTTCGTCCATCAACGGACGCTGGTGGGAAACACACGCCTACCCCACCCGGGATCGATTGGAAGTATATTTGCGGGACATTACCGAGCGTAAGCAGGCCGAAACTGCGCTCATCCATGCCCGTGATTATTACCTGTCCCTTTTTGATGAATTCCCGGCATTGATCTGGCGTTCCGGAGTGGATGGGAAATTAGATTATTTCAATCAAACCTGGCTCAAATTCACCGGCCGGACGACAGAGCAGGAAAAAGGGTACGGTTGGACTGAAGGAGTCCATAAAGAGGATTTGGATCGATGCGTAACCACCTATCTGGAAGCTTTCAAAGCCCGCCAGCCCTTCCAAATGGAATACCGCTTACGCCGTTTTGATGGCGACTATCGCTGGATCCAGGATTTAGGTTACCCTTATTATGGGTTGAGCGGCGATTTTGAAGGTTACATTGGGTCTTGCTACGATATCACCGAACAGAAACAAAATGAAGCGCAAATCCGTGATCTGGCTTACCGCGATCCTCTGACTGGCCTTTATAATCGCAAAGCCTTTCGAGAGCGGCTTGAACAGGAATTGGATCGCGCAAAACGCTGTGATGGGAAGCTGGCAGTATTATTCATGGACCTGAATAACTTCAAAGAAATCAACGATCGTTTTGGCCATGATACAGGTGACCAGGCTTTGATCCTGATTGCTCAGGCCTTACAGAATGAGTTAAGAGCAAATGACATGGTAGCTCGATTAGGCGGAGATGAATTTACAATTCTCCTGCCCGACCTGAAAAATTTAGATAACCCGGAACGCGTAGCGAAACGGGTAGTAATGAATGTCAAGAAACCATTAATCATCGAAGGAAATACTATCGAATTGAGCACCAGCATTGGCGTCAGCCTTTATCCCGAAGATGGGACCAGCGCGCGGGAATTATTGAATAAAGCCGATCAGCGCATGTTCCGCAACAAGCATAAAGAGAAAAAAGACACCCGTGAACTCTCCGTTCGGGCTAACAAAAAACATCCATAATGGTTACCTTGTATCGCGACATCCTTTCACGGACCTGGTAATTAATATTTAATTGCGTGTTTTTGCGCCGTACGGCGCAAAAACACGCAAAATTCATTATTCGACGATCAGTTTTCCGCGCAGCATGCCCATCTGGCATTGGAACCCATATTCCCCCGCTTTTGCGGGCGTAAATTCAACCAGCACTTCCTCGCCTTCGGGTAATTTCGCGCTTTTGTTAAAATCTGGGAACAGGACTGTTTCCGAGCAACTAGCAGACTCCTGGCGGGTAAAGCGCATTCTTAGCGGTTGCCCAGCCTTAACCACGATAATATCCGGCGTGTAACCGCCCTTGACGGTGATGGCTACTTCCTGAACGCCGCTGACTCCAGCAGAAACCCGAGTTTGGCCTTTGGGCGCTAACCAGAAGAACCAGGCGATAAATACACTCAGAGCAATTCCTCCAAGCGTCACAATAATTTGAATGGGTGTCATATCTTTTTATCCTTATCTATAATCAGTTCATGGATTATTTCACGCAGCATCTTGACGGGGTTGGACGGCCCCTTTGTCTTATTTTGCGCTGAATTTGGGGTGAAAACTGCGCAGCCGATTGGCATTACTGACGACAGTCACGGATGAGAATGCCATCGCTGCGCCAGCCAGCAGCGGACTGAGCAGCACGCCAAAGAAGGGGAACAGCACGCCCATCGCAATGGGAACCCCTAAAACGTTATAGACAAAAGCTCCTACCAGGTTTTGTTTGATATTGCGCATGGTCGCCCGGCTGACCTCGATGGCCGTCACGACGCCCTTCAGGCTGCCTTTGATCAGAGTGATGTCCGAAGCTTCGATCGCGACATCCGTGCCGGTGCCGATCGCCAGACCGACATCGGCCTGCGCCAGCGCCGGCGCGTCATTGATCCCATCGCCGACCATGGCTACTTTCTTGCCTTCAGCCTGCAGCAAGTGGACATTATGGGCTTTATCTTCCGGCAGTACTTCAGCCAGGACTCGATCCACGCCCACCTGCCGCGCGATGGCTTCCGCTGTACGGCGGTTATCGCCGGTGATCATCACCACTTCAATGCCCATTTTGTGCAGGACCACGATGGCTTCTTTGGAGTCTTCCTTGACCGTGTCGGCTACCGCGATAATACCGGCTGCCTGGTTATCGACTGCGCAGAACATGGGGGTCTTGCCATCATTTGCCAGTGTATCGGACTTCGATTCCAGATCGCCCAAATCGACATTCAAGCGTTTCATCATCTTTAGATTGCCGAGAGCCACCTGCCGTCCATCCACCGTGGCGATCACACCGTGTCCGGGGATTGCTTCGAAAGCTTCCGGCTTGCTGAGTGACAACCCTTTCGATTTTGCCCCTTCTACGATGGCTTCGGCCAGAGGGTGTTCGCTGACGGATTCAACCGCAGCGGCCAGTTTCAGCAGTTCTTCCCCGGTCACTGGTGACTGATCAGCAACCAGAAGATCCGTTAATTCCGGCTTTCCTTTGGTGATGGTGCCGGTCTTATCCAGTACCACCGTTTTGATCGCCTGGGCAGTTTGCAACGCCTCACCGGAGCGGATCAGGATGCCGTTTTCTGCGCCCTTGCCAATACCAACCATCAGGCTCATGGGAGTCGCCAGTCCCAGCGCGCATGGGCAGGCGATGATCAGTACGGAAACCGCTGTTACCAGACCGTAAACGAGCTGGGGAGCAGGGCCAAAATCGAACCATATCACGAAGGTAATGACTGCCAGGATCATCACCACCGGCACAAAGTAGCCGGAAATGGTGTCTGCCAGCCGCGCGATGGGAGCCTTACTGTTCTGGGCATCCTGGACCATTTTGACGATCTGCGCCAGAGCAGTATCTTTGCCAACTTTTGTGGCGCGGAATTTGAACGCGCCGGTCTTGTTAAGTGTGGCGCCAATGACCTCGTCCCCTGTTTTCTTGGAAACGGGCAGGCTTTCACCAGTGAGCATCGATTCATCCACCGCCGAGCTGCCCTCCAGGATGACACCATCCACCGGGATCTTCTCGCCGGGGCGCACTTGAATAACGTCTGCGACCAGGACTTCTTCGACCGGGATGTCGAGTTCCTGGCCATTGCGGATAACGCGGGCCGTTTTGGCTTGCAGGCCCATTAATTTCTTGATGGCCTCGCTGGTCCGTCCTTTAGCCCGGATTTCCAATGCCTGCCCCAGCACAACCAGAGCAATCACCACGGCTACCACATCGTAGAAGGGCTCAGAGGTACCTTCGGGAAAGATCCCAGGGATCGTGATGGCGACGGTAGAGTAAAGCCAGGCAGCGCCGGTGCCCAGAGCAATCAGCGTATTCATATTCGCTGAGCGGTGTTTTAACGCCGCCCAGGCTCCGGTAAAAAAGTGGCCGCCAGAATAGATTAAAACCGGGATGGTTAAAATCGCTGCTCCAAACCAGGTGGCTCGCAGCGTCTCCATCGACCAATCCCGAATGATGGGAATAAATTGTGGGTAAGCCGTGAGCAGGACCGGAATGGAAATAATTGTCGCCAGCCAGAATTTGTTCATCAGGCTGCGGTATTCTTTATTATGAGCTGCTTCTTGTTGGTCGGCCGGCTGATCGCTTGAAGCCACCCGCGTTTTATAGCCCCAGCTTTCAATAGCTGAGTTTAATTTTGGCAGCGATGTTTGTTCAGGTAAATAATCAATCGTAGCTTCTTGAGTTCCGATATTAACGCTTGCACTAAGAACGCCAGGGATCGTGGCGAGGTCGTTTTCGATAAATTGCACGCAAGAAGCGCAATGAATGCACTCGATACCAATCCGTTTTTGAGCGCCGCCAACCTGATATCCTGATTTCTTGATGACGTTGACCAGATCCATTAGCCCGGTAACCTTCGGTTCAAATTGAATGACGGCAATACCTTCAGTAGGGTTGATTACCACCTTTTCAACGCCCGATTGATTTTCCAATGCTTTTTTGATCAACTCGGCGCCTGGCTGGCCGTCTTTTTTCAAGCCAATCACTGGCATTTCAACCTGGCTTAATCTGAGGTCCGAGTTGAAACCGGTGGTTGCTGAACCGGCGAAATCCGCCTTTTCTGGATTTTGCATAACGAATGGATGCGGGTCCTGATCAAACTGGTTTACGCAATTTTCGGAGCAGAAATAATACACATTTCCCATGTGCTCCCTGGAAGCAAACGCCGACTGGGGATCGATTTCCATCCCGCAAACAGGATCTTTTGCCATAATTAGTCTCCTTTTTCCTGTCAAATTTACTTTACATTCTCTGAGCAATACGAAATAAAATATATCTCTGAATTATTTGATTGAATAGAGTATGAAAGACGGTAAACCCATGAGTACAATTAGAAAGGCTTAACAGGTAAATATGCCTAATGGTCTGCGTCAGGGTTTATTCCTAACTGCATCTTCGGGTCGATAGGTAGAAGAAATAGTGGCCCATAAAAATTCCAAAAAAAATAGCCACCTGACAGTTTTGTTCAGCGGGGGGTGACAAACTTGAACAGCATGACAATTACATGTCATGCTGCCCGCAGGGCACTCTGTGAGTGAACGAAGTGAAGCATCTCGGAGCCAGTCGAGAGACCCTTCGCTTTGCTCAGGGTGACAACGTTGTCCCCATTGGCAGAGTGCCCCACCCAAAGGGTGCTCTGTGAGTGCGGGCCGGATAACAAACTGTCAGGTGACAAGTAAAGAATATATATTTGCGTTATTGAATATTCAGGTCGATGTCCTGCTTGTAATCTAGTGCTTCATTCTTGATCTGAACGGTTATCTTCCACTGGCCAGCCATTGAAAAGTTAGTGGTTATGGCGTAAATTCCCTTCCCCTGGTCAGTTGCATTTCCCTGCATGGTCATTCCGCTCATTTCGGTATGATCGGCCATAACAATAACCTCTGCACCGGTAACAGGTTGGTTCTGGGCATCGACCACATTAAAATATAGCAGCACATCCCCAATGACCGGAGGGTCCGGTAAAACGTTCATGGTTACCGCGACGGTAGCCTGGGCTGGTGCGGCGCTCCCCGTGCCTGAACACGCAGTTAAAAGGAGGGTCAATCCGATCGATAGGGCGAATAGCGCTTTTATATGTCGCATGGTTAGTCATCTCCTTGAAGGAATTGGTTATGGGTCAGTCGGTGACATTGATCATCAACATCAAACCACCAGGCTCGACGTTGTCGTTGGTAGTATGGTGGAGGATATGACAGTGCAGCATCCACTGACCGACCGCGGTAGCAACGAATTCGATGTCATAGCGCTCGCCAGGTGAAACCAGAACGGTGTCTTTTGTCAGTTGTGCTGCTTCAGGGACCGGATGGCCGTCGGTCGCTACGATTTTGAATGGAACTCCATGTAAATGGAATGGGTGGACGAATTGGCCGATCGCCGCTATGCGGATCCGAACCAACTGTCCTTTTTTGACCTGAATGGTTTCAGTCTCCGGAAATGCTTTCCCATTGATCGTAAAGTAATTCGGCTCCATGCCAGCCATCGGCATGGCAGCATACGTCTGTCCACCCTTGACCAGCATTTCCGAGACCATCAGGTTTACATCTACGTCCGGTTGGGGTAAAACAGGTTCTTTTGGATCAATAATAAACGGCGCATATAGTCCGGCGGAAACCTGTATGTCCCCTTCATAATGGGAGTGGTACATAAAAGTACCTGCCGGACTGGCGACAAACTCGTAGATAAAAGTCTCGCCAGGTTGGACCGGTTTTTGAGTGACGTCCGGAATTCCATCCATTGCATTGGGCACGGCAATCCCATGCCAATGGATGGTGGTGGGTTGGGGGAGTTCATTTTTAAAAACGATTCGAACTTTATCGCCCTCTGTGACCCGGATCATTGGGCCGGGAACTGTGCCGTTATAAGTCCAGGCTGTTGCCACAACATCTTGTAAGATAGGCCATTTAACAGCTTTAGCCGTTAGTTCGAACACTTTCGTATCCCCATCATTATTAAATGCCAACAACTGCCCGCCCTTTGCATCGGAAACTGTTTCAAGATTTTCTCCAGTAATGGGTTCCATCATATGGCTCCCTTCAACGCTGCTCATGCTTCCAGGCGTGACAGTGACGCTCATCTCAGAACTGCTGCCGACCTGTGCAGTGGGTGAAGTAGGAGTACCTTTGCCGGGTGAACAGGCGGCTAATAAGAAAACAAACGCGGATAAAATTCCAATTTTGAGTAACGTTTTCATCTATGCTCTCCAGTTGATAATCGGCTGTTTTGAACGAATCCAACAGTACACAGGATAAGAAAATTCCCGCCAAAACTGAAGCGCAATTTGGCGGGAATTTCAATGAGTAATTATGCCTAATTAGGTCATAATTGTAAACAATTATTTAAATGGGTCAATTTCTCTTTGTCCCTTTTATTCTCTTCTTCATGGACGTAATTACGAGCGGCATGGAGACGATCAGGGTTAATAAACTGATCCACATCACACCACCGATTCTTGCCACCATTGGGTAGGTACCCATCAGACCGGTAACGACAAAGAAGAGTAACGCCATTATGGCGGTTATTGCCAGGTAGACAATTGCGCTCTTCCGTGCAATTTCTTTATCGAGATTTTCAGTTTCCATGATATCTTCCTCTCTTCAGTTGATTCAGTCGCTGCTTGTGGTGGATGCGGAGAACTGATTGGCCGCAACCGTATCCCGGCCTGTTCTCTTTACTTTACGCTGCGTAGAGGGCGAAAATCCTTTCAGCAATAGCGTATTGAGCGTAACGGATACTGAGCTGATGGCCATAAAGGCTGATGCTACTTCCGGGCTGACGACCAAACGGAGGGCCGGATACAGGAAACCGGCTGCCAGAGGAATACCCAAAGTGTTATAGATGAACGCCCAGAAAAGGTTCTGTTTCACTTTATTCATGGTAGCTCGCGCCACTTCCAGGGCAACGATCACGTCATTCAAATCCGACTTGATGAGAATGACATCTCCAGTTTCTTTAGCCACATCCGTTCCTGATCCGATGGCAATTCCGACCTCTGCTTGCGCCAGCGCTGGAGCGTCATTAACACCATCCCCAACCATCGCCACCCGTTTGCCCAGGGCCTGTAATTTTTTGACTTCTTCAGCTTTATCCTGGGGCAAAACTTCGGCCAACACCTGGTCGATGCCGACCTGACGAGCGATTGCTTCGGCGGTGCGGCGGTTGTCGCCGGTAATCATTACGGTTTCCAATTTCATTTGACGCAAGCGTCGAATGGCTTCAACCGATGTCTCTTTCAGCGTGTCCGCGACTGCAATCAAGCCAGCCGGCTGGCCATCCAGTGCCACAAACATGACCGTTTTTCCTTCGGTTTCCAGTTTTTCGGCCTGGGACATCAAGGTGCGAAAATCGATTGATCTTTCGCTCATCAATTTGCGGTTACCTACCAGAACAGCAACACCTTCGATTTTTGCTTCAACCCCGTGGCCAGGGATGGAGTTGAACCATTCGGGTGCAGAAAGTTCTAAATCATTCGTATTCGCTCCGCGCACGATCGCTTCTCCGAGCGGATGCTCGCTATTTTGTTCGGCGATGGCTGTGAAACGCAGGATTTTCATCTGCTGATTCTTGTTGGGGACATTATTTTCCAGACTGGTAACGATATCCGTTACTGAAGGTTCGCCTTTGGTTAAGGTACCGGTTTTGTCAAAAACAATCGTCTGGATCTTGCTGGCTTTTTCGATGGCTTCTGCGCCTTTGAAAAGCACGCCAAATTCAGCTGCTTTGCCAGTACCCGCCATCATTGCGCTCGGCGTTGCCAGGCCAACTGCGCAAGGGCAAGAAATGACCAGGACCGTCACTGAAAGCAACAGCGAGAAGCCAAAGACACCGATATCGCCTAATGCGAAAGGTGAGAGGATAAAACGGCTGCCTGCATCGAAAAACAAGTCGTAACCGATGAAGAACCAGAAGATAAACACCAGAACAGCCAGCAAGTGCACACCCAGGATGAAATGGCCTGCGACCCAATCGGCTAATTTCTGAATCGGCGCTTTGCTGGCTTGCGCGTCTTCTACAAGTTTGATGATCTGGGCTAGCGCAGAATCTTTGCCGACTTTGGTGGCAACAAACTTGAAGGCTCCGGTCTTATTGATGGTCCCGCCGATCACTGCGTCGCCGGCTTTCTTTTCGACGGGCAGGCTTTCGCCAGTCAGCATCGATTCATCCACCGCGCTATAGCCATCCTGGACCATACCATCTACCGGGATCGACTCGCCAGGGCGAACTGCGATCAGATCTCCAGTTTCAACTTCGTCGGCCGGGATCGTGATTTCATGGCCATCGCGGATGATGTTGGCGACCTTGGGTTGGAGCTTCATTAGCTTGCGGATGGCTTCAGAGGTTCGGCCGCGAGTTAAGGCTTCCAGCCAACGCCCCAGGACGATAAACGCGGTTAATAGAGCGGCGCTCTCAAAAAAAGTGGCGCCTTCACCACCAAAACCGGCGTTGGGAAACAGTGTATTGATGACCGCAATGCCATATGAGGCGCCAATACCGGTAGCGTATAGCAGATTCATATCGGTCACGCCGTGCTTTAATCCGCGCCACGAATTGACAAAAAACTGACGGCCTGGTCCAAAAACGATTGGGGTTGTCAGTAGCCCAAGGACCCATTTGTAGGAGAGAAATTTTGGGACAATGCTCTGGAACGGGCCAAGCATGTCATAAAATGTACCGATCATCACCAATACCCCGATTGTTCCTGCAATGATCAGGTTTCTACCCTGGCGGCGAATCTCATCCTCTCGGACTTTTCTTTCCCGATCAAGATTATCAACCGCAGTATCCTGCTCGACAGCTTCATAGCCCACGTCGCGTACCGCGCGTTTCATTTGGGAGGCGGTTACAACCTCAGGAATATACTGGACACGCGCTTTCTCAAGGCCCAGGTTTACACTCGCACTGGTAACACCGGGTAATTCGTTCAGTGCTCTTTCGACGTGGTCGACACATGAGGCGCAAGTCATTCCAGAGACATGCAAATTCATTTCCTGAGTAGGTACGGTATACCCTGAGTTTGAAACGGCTTTCTGAAAATCTGTAACATTTACCAGGGTTGGATCAAAGTTCAGGCTGGCTTTGTTGGTGCCCAGGTTCACGACCACATCACTAACACCCGGTAGTTCCATCAAAGCGCTTTCCACGTGCGATACACAGGAAGCACAGGTCATCCCTTGCACAGGAAACGAAATAGATCGTTGGTCTTCAAGTTTAGTCATACGAAAAATACTCCATTCGTGTTAGAAGTCGGCTGTTATGCCCAACAATTGGATAATCTTACTGAGCTCAGTCTGGGTCGTTTCACGATCTGATGAGCCGTGTATGACCCCGATGCTGGATTTCATCTGGTGTTTCACCAGATCAACCTTAATTGCGGTTAATGCCTTGTTCAGGGCACTAATTTCGTTAAGCAGGTTGGTGCAAGGCGCACTTTCCTGAATCAGATCTTGCAGCCTGTGAAGGCGGTTCGTTTCGAATTTCAAACGGTCCAGAATTTCTTCCTTTTCAGGATCCACTGGACACCGATTCATGGTCGGAATGAAGGGAATAATCTGGCTGGAGAGTAGAAGTTATTTTTGCTCTCAATGCCGGTTTGATCTTCTGATCCGGGGTATCTACAATGGATATTTCTGTCCATTCCTGGTTGCCATGAACCATGAGACTGACTGGGAATGCATCTCTTTCATAAACTAAAAGTATTGCCAACTGACAGGCGCATTGGTCCGTACCGTGCTGTGGGCATGTGCATCCGCTATGATTGGCGCGGGCAACCTGTAAATCGAACGATTCTACGACCGTAAACCCCGACTGGGTAAGCCGGTCGACACTCTCTTCAATCACCTGATTGCAATTTCTATCAAATTGCATCATTGGCGAAGAACTCGAATTCATAACTACCTCCTAACCACAAACACAGTATAGGTTATGGATTTTTTTCCTTACAGCGCTTTTTACCGTAATTAATCACGAGCATTTTTGCTTACCATGGAAGGGAGATTACGCAATCTGGCTGGAAATGAGCCGTGAAGTAAATATAATTTTGGCGCTCTTTAATTAAATTAGGCAAAAAAAAGCCTTTTTCGCACATAGGCTTTTATTTTCTCTGCATCGTATAAATTTGGCACCAACGACGTATCTATGGGCCGAGTTGGATTCGGCATTATTCCTTAATGGCAACCACCAGAATGGCTTTTGTGGTCTTGGTGGTTTTGGTTGTCTTGTTGGCCGCCAGGTCCATTTTGTATCGTGTTGTTATCTGATTGGTTTTTGTGAGAACCATGACTTCCGTGCACGAAAAAATGGCTTAACATCATAAAACCAAAGAGTCCATAATATAGCACTATACCAACGGAGACTTTAAAAACAAGAATGGCAATTCCACCGATTAAAACGCCTGCAACCAAGACCCAAATAAATGTAGGAATACGAAATTGTGTGTCAGGGGAAACGTTGTGATCCAAAAAAATTGCTCCTTTTCTATAAGGATGAAGCACACCTAAATCAACAGAGTTAGTTTCGGGTGGGTCCTCGAAAATTGGAATTTATTCGAATGGGAACGCGAACAGGACGTCCATGCCTGCTTCTGTTTATATTGACCCAGGTGTATCCCAAAAATGCAAAAAGCCCTACCAAGGCGAAAATAACTTGATTCATGAGGGTTTCTATCAGTACCTTTCTCCTTCTTATCGAATTGTGTATATCAACTATAACCTTGCGGTAAGAAACCTTAAAGGGCTTTCTTACGTGTTAATGGATAAGCGCAATTGCTTAAGGCAAATATGAATCGAGAATGGTTAATGGTAAAGAATAGACCAGCGATTTAAAATTTCAACGAGATCGAGGTTACACGCCTATGCCCAAATTGGAAGGGCCCCCCGTTAAGGTTTTCGGCATTAATAGAATTAGGAATAATCAATCCTTGTTTCGGATAACCTATCCAAACAGAATTACTAATAGGAAAAAATTCCCAGCAGCACCGAGTTTATTTTTTAGGCCGAGTTTAAGCTAAACCAAATTCGTGAGTAAGATGCTGGATTGAGGAAACCTTCCCTGAAAGAGCGCCTGGAGACTCTTCCGTAATGCTGCAGAATTCAACAATTTGTCCTCGATTGGCAGCAAATAAGTTTGGGCAATTGCAAAATCCAGGGCAACCGCTAGATTTTTTGAATCATTTTTCGAGAACAAACCAGTGCCATTTGTCGACCACGAGTTTGCGATGTAAATCATTGCTGATTGGATCATTGAATTCGGCAGAAATATTTTGTGCTTTTGTAAGACCCTAATTGTCTCAAATAATGGCCGAATAGGTTGTTTTTGACTTTTGAGAAGCGAATAGAGTCTTTGATAAGCACCTTGTGCGTTTCGAAGGCATGATTTCAAAAATTTTTTTTCTACGTTAATATCATCAGGTTGTCCAGATGGTAGATCTGGTGGATTGTTCCCGTCTGGCAGCCAATGAATTAAGGACGTTTTCGAAACCAAATCCTCGTCCATCCATTTAAATTGATTATTATCCATTGTGCCTATCAAGAACATATTACTTGGAAACGGCATAGGTGTAGAAAGATGAATCGATGAAACGCGCATAACCTGGTCGTGCTTAAGTTGAAATGCTACCTCTGAAAAAAATTCATTTAGCTCAGCTGGACTTATTCTTGTTAGGAATCCCAAATAAATCCGTTCAGAATTATCTGGCTGGCCGGCTTCATGGATGAGTTCGATTACTTTGCTTGAGTTCCAGCGAGTTTGAGCTTCAGTGAATTGTGTAATATTGGTAGTTTGATCGGCCCACCAGGCGTGGCCGACCATCTTCTGGAAACGAAAAGGATCATCCCCAATCAATAAATTTGCTATATTTTGCACTGCCGCAATTTTACCGGTGTCTTTTGGTCCCACGACCAAGGTTAACGGTTTTGATTTCAACCCCACGAATAGATTGGTAACAGCCAGGGGCGTTGCCATAGATTCGGTCTGGGAGGTTACCTGGGCGCTCATCGTTAATCAAACGGTTGCCAGAATTGCCAACCCCATGACAACCACGCCCGACCCTAAGGCTAAACGTACCCATTCTTTATGGTGAAGGTTCCAATGCGCCAGCCGTCCAAGGGTGGGTTTTGCGGCTGCCAGAGCAAGAATAACGACCAGCGGCAGGATAAAAACCACGTTATAAAGCAATAGATAGCCGTAACCTAACAATGCGGTTGGCTGCAATGCCAGCAGGCTTAATACTCCCAGATATACTGCCCCACTGCAAGGAACCGTGCAAAGGCCAATGAGGAAACCACCCAAAACGAGCGCAGGAACAGTAGCTTTCCGGGCTGCCTGCCTGGCGTAATCGGCGACCTTACCTGGCGCCTGAAGTCGCGGTCCCCAATCCGGCAGGAAATAATCCTTGACCATCCATAAACCTATCAAAATGGCCACCAGCGCGCCAATCCGGGCTGGCGCATGCTGGCGTGCGAATAAATCCGCGACCTTTAGCAACCCTACGCCAAGCGCAAGATAAGTCAAAAAAACTGCACCAATGTAGATGCTGCCCAAACCAACCAGCCGCGCCCGAGTCGCATTGATGTTTTGTTCGCCTGCTTTGAGGGTAGCCAGTAAGGCGGTGATGAAAAGGAGGAGAACTGTAAACGCACAGGGGTTAATCCCATCTACCGCTCCGGCAACCAATACTGCAGGGAGCGTAATTTTTGGGATATAAGATTGCATGGCCATATCAGGCGCATTAGGATGCCACAAACCAGCCAACCCCAAAGCTGCAAGCGCGATTACGCCTAATGTAAGGATTGTGATGGTGCGCCGGATGACACTGGTGGTCATGGGTTACCCCTCTACGATCAATTTGCCATTCATGGTGGGGTTGGCGCGACCGCCGCAGCAGATATCACAATAGAAGGTATATTCGCCAGGTTCGGTTGGCGTGAAGGTGGCCATAGCGGTACCTTTCGGCTGGGCTATGATGTCCACTTCCAGTTCTTCCACTGCCCATTGATGTTGGCCGCCGCCGTCGGTATGCCCTGAAGTGTCCAGGCTGCGCAAGCGGATCGTTACCGGTTCTCCGACCTTGACACGAATTTCCTTTTTATCAAAGCCAGCCATATCGGCGGATACATCAATGACATTTTCTGCCATCGGTAAAGCTGGTTTGTAAAACGCCTTGAACAGTAAAAAGCCCGCCAATCCTAATACAGTTATGACAATACCCGTGAAAATAATCTTGTTCCGCTGTTGTTGGCGTTGGCGCACTAATTTTCGATTCATCCGGTCTTTGCGAGTTGTAATCTCGGGCATGATTTAATCCTTTTTATCAAATTTGAGAATTAACCTACAGGTGATAAAAAACATCTGATGCAGAAAAGAGTCCCGTTTGCTGCTAATACGAAAAATATTACGAAAGAGATGGCGCCCGACCTGGTTGGGTTGGGGTCGCAATTCCTGCCGGCAGATCGAGTATATCGGAAGCGCGTCCTTGCATATAGCGTGATGTAGCTTGGTTAGCTATAGGCTATTTTGCTTAATAATTAGCGGCTGAGTGACGGTGATGTTCCTTTTGCCAAACGCCGGCCGAGAAATCCGGTTAATAACCCTAAAAACAAACTAAGCCCGGAAACCGTGAAGACTGCATCCACCCAAAATTTCTGTGGAAATAGCCGGATAAGCGTATCGGAAAAGTTGAATGTCCAGGTTCCATCCGAAAAAAACAACTTATGGAATATGAGAAACCAGGTATCCCACCCGATAAAGGCCAGGAATCCGATAAGAGCTATAAAAATTGCAGTACCGAACCCTCCAATTCTTAGTGCGGAAGCAAAAGCCTGCCAATTTCGACGCCAGGTCAATGACAAAATAGCAACCAGACCAATGATTGCAGAAATCACCTTCCAGAATGTCCAAAAGAATTGATAGACATCTTGAACATCCACCATATGACTCAACTCGCGCAGATTGTAAAGCGCCTGGTCTTCATTATTTTGATTTTCAAGAGCTGAAATCGGGAGATTTTCTCGTAAATAACGAACATTTTCAGAAGCGAAGTTTATCCGTTGTTCTTTACTAAATCCAAAAGGATCTTCTGGAAAATCTACTTTGTTATACTCAATTCTCAAATACTCGCTTGTCACAAGCATGCGAACTGAACCAATCAGAAACCAGAATGGAATCACGAGAATGATGAGAATTTTGACGGTCAGGTCGAATGTTTTTTGCATGGGGTAACTGATCCTCTGGAATTGAAATATAGGTAATAAAGAGTTTATGGTTCATTTTTGATTTATACCAGCGCCAGAATACGGTATTTGGAGCAGGGCATTTTTGCTTACCAGAGAATCAGCATCATCACCAGATGATTCAAGCGGGCTTGTGTGGCATTGTTACCATGAGAATCGTAAATATAACCATTCATTACGGGAAATAAAATTGAGGCAATCGTGGATCGAAAAAAAGTGCCCGATCTCATCGAGATCGGGCACTTTTTTGTAATTAAATGTTATTGTTGAATGTCTTTCAACATTAATTGATACTGCTCCTGGTTGATTTCTCCTCTGGCATAGCGCTGTTCAAGAATTTGGCGCGCAGAGAGTAGTTCAGTTTTGGAGCTTCCATGGTCAGACTGGTTCGGTTGGAACAGCCCTCGCACGGCTAACACGGCCAGGCCAATCAGAATAATCCAGAAGAGGAACATTCCACCGATCATACCAAATCCCATCATTTCGCACCTTCCTTAGCGGCCTAAATCTGAAAGGATTTGTTGATATTCTTCCCGGCTGATTTCGCCCTTTGCATAACGCGCCTGCGCAATATCCCTGGCTGATTGACCAGCTGAGGATTGGGGGCCGGATTGATAAGGGTTTGCACTCATTCTGCGAACTGCCCAGACAATCAGCACTATCAGGCCAATTAACAAAGCAATCGAGACAATCGAACCCAGGATCATTCCGATCCAGCCCATGTTACCGTAACCATAATAACCCATCATAATGTTTTTCTCCTTCCGGATCTTCATCCGTCTTGCATCAAGTTTGATTTGTGTTTACTTCCTTATGATAACGTGAAAGGATAAAGTTCCTTTGAAGCCAATGTAAAGTTTTGATAAAGATATTTGCGGGAATTTAGATCGTTTTATGACCCTAATGGCAGGGTGAAGTGAAAGGCACTGCCTTTGCCTTCGCCTTGGCTTTCGGCCCAGATCCGACCATGATGCGCCTTAACTAACGCCTGGGCGATCGTCAACCCAATTCCACTGCCCCCGCTGGTTCTAGACCTTGATTTGTCAGTTCGATAAAAACGCTTATAAATATAAGGCAGTTGATCAGGGGCAATTCCAATACCGGTATCCGTTACGGTAATAACAGCCTCGTTTTGATTCCGCGTTGAATGGATATAGACGCTTCCCCCGGGTTGGGTATATTGCAAAGCATTGCCTATCAGGTTCGTTAATACCTGGAGGATGCGATCTGAATCGACAGCTAATTCCGGCAGGTTGTCATCCAGTTTCATTTGAAGATGGATACCTTTCTCTTCGAACTGGCGACCCAGGTGACTTGCAACCGTTTCAATGAGGTTGTTAATCGAAACAGGCTTAAGATCCAGTGAGAATGCACCCGCCTCGACCCGGCTGAGTTCTTGAAGATCGTTGACCAGTCGCTGCAGGCGATCCGCTTCGGCAAAAACCTGTTGGTAGGTCTCAGGCGTAGCAGACATGACACCGTCCATAAGCCCTTCCATATAACCTTTGATAGCCGTTAGCGGTGTTCGTAGTTCATGTGAGACATCACCGAGCAGTTGGCGGCGCATGATCTCGGTTTTTTCAAGTTTGTCTGCCATCTGGTTAAAACTTAGCGCCAGCTGATCCAACTCATCCAATTGGTTTGAATGCACAATACCGGGAACGGTAATCCGTTCCGCGTATTCACCTTCTGCAATGCGATGGCTGGCCACCATCATTTTTTGCACAGGCCCTACTACCTGCCGGCTGATCAAAAAACTGGCCAATACCGCAACAATCAAGGCAGCGCCAGCGGCCAGCGCAAGCGCTTCCGAAACCGAAGTCTGATAATTGGCAAACAATTCCACTTCCAATTCTTGAGCATTGCCCGCACCGTTCGCAGGGGTAGGCGCCAGAGTCATATTTCCCCCTGGCATCATTGCCCCCATTCCAGCCATGTGTCTATCATAAGCAGCAGGAATGGATAAGCTGGTTGCTGTGGCCAACACAATAATCCCAACTAGAACCACGACCACATAGGAAAGAAATACTCTGCCAGCCAGGTGCGTACGAAAATAACTCAGCATGCGTTCACCTGTTTATCTTCAAACCGATAACCCACTCCACGGATTGTTTCAACGAATTGATCATTGCCCAATTTTTGCCGGATGTGCCCAATGTGCACATCCACTACCCGCGAATCGCCATAATAATTGTACCCCCAGACTATTTCCATCAATTTCTCTCGACTCAATACTCTGCCATTGTGTTGGGCCAGGGCCAGTAACAAATCGAACTCCACAGCAGTAAGATCTATCAGACGATCATCCACCCAAACCCGGTGAGCCGCCGGGTCGATGCGTAAATGGGTGAAAACCAGAACTGAAGTTGTTCCTGGGGTTTGGTTATTCCCTTGAATGCGCCGTAGGGCTGCTTTGATCCGAGCAATCAACTCGCGCGGGCTGAATGGCTTAGTCAGGTAATCATCCGCTCCAACGGAAAGGCCGACGATTTTGTCCGTTTCTTCGGTTCTGGCGGTTAGCATGATTACATACACATTCGACTCTCGCCGCAAATTGGCCAGTAATTCGATCCCATCCATGCCGGGTAGCATCACATCCAGTACGATGATATCTGGCTTAAATGTACGGGCAAGTGATAAACCACTACGGCCATCAGCCGCAGTTTGATAATCATATCCTTCAACTTTTAGATATGCAGCTACTACGCTTTGGATGGATGGTTCGTCATCAATTACTAGAATTTTAGCTGGCGTCATCGCGCATTCCTTTCGAATGAATTTACCATATTATCTTCTTTACATTTTACATACAAACTCAGCCCTGCAGTCAAACAGGATATCGTCCATATCATAGCCATTGATTTGTTCTGGTTGCGCGCCAGCTTTCGACTTTGAAGAAATCACAACCCAGAAGTTGGTGGGCACTCTTTACCTGGTTATAAGGTGTGGTGGATTTAACAGGCTTGGCCGATGCCGCGACCAGCATTTTCGCGGGGCGTAAGAAGCGCCTTTTTACGCTAAGATATTCCTGGATGATGCGCTAGAATGAGAATGAACATCCTGGAAGAAGTGAAAGAACCGAATCATGTTACTTGCCCGGCGTAATCTCCTTAAAGACAAGACCCGCATGGCGCTTTGCGTGGGAGGCGTGGCGCTGGCTGTGATGCTTATCCTGGTACTCAACGGATTCCTGGCCGGCATGTACAGCCAAATTACTTCCTACCTGGACAACTCACCCGGTTCAGTTGTTGTGGCGCAAGAAGATGTGGTTAACCTGCTTGGGGCAACTTCCCTGCTGCCGGTAGGAATGATCCAACACGTAGAGGATGTTGAGGGAGTGAAGGAAGCGTACCCTATTCTTTCACAATTCGTTATCCTGGATTTGCATGGAAAAAAGCAACCTGCGTATATGGTCGGGTTTGTACCAGGGCAAACCAGCGGACCCTGGGAACTATTCGCAGGACGACTGCCAGAGACGGAACAGGAAATGGTTTTTGATCGGGTTCTTGCCGGTCGCCATGGGCTGGAAATTGGCGATACGGTGGAAGTGCTTGGAAAGGATTTCTCCATTGTTGGCCTTTCCGACGGAACTACCTCCTGGATGACCAGCTTCTTCTTTGTTCGTAAATCTGCAGCAGAGGACTTGCTGCTGATGCCGGGGGCGACGAGCTTCATTCTGCTCAGCAAAACCGATGATGAGGATCTTGATGACTTCCTGCGGAAATTAAATAACCTGGATGGAATAAACGCTTTGACCAAGAAAGAAATGGCTGCCAATGACCTTAAGCTGTTCGCCAAGGTCTTCTCCGCTCCTCTTAAGCTGATGGTCGGAATAGCCTTTCTGGTAGGGACGATGATCGTTGGTCTGGTGATTTACACGATTACCGTAGAGCGACAGCGTGAGTATGGAGTTTTAAAGGCAATTGGCGCATCGAATAGTGTTCTCTATAAGGTTGTCCTTACCCAGGCTGTGGCAGCCGCGTCGCTGGGGACAGTTACAGGAGTCCTGATGGCGTATGGCGTGAGCCAATGGATCATGGGCGTCAGACCGCAGTTCCTCATCGTCTTCGATCCGTCCGATGTGGGGCTGGCGCTACTGGCAGGGCTGGGAATGGCTCTGGTAGCAGCGTTCTTTCCGGCGCGGGTGGTGGCCAGATTGGCGCCGGCGGAGGTGTTTCGAAAATGATCCGCTTTGCCTTGCGAAACATGTTCCAGAACAAAATTCGCCTGACGATTTCCGTTGGCGGAGTTGCGCTCGCGTTGTTGTTAATCCTCTCGCTCGACGCGATCTTCACCGGGGTGGAACAACGGTTAACGATCTATATCAATAATAGCGGCGCCGATATCTTTGTCGCCCAATCGGGCGTGCGCAACATGCACATGGCTTCTTCTTCCCTGCCAGTCTCCACCATAATGGATGTGGAAGCTGTGCCGGGTGTCGCAACGGTCACGCCGATACTTTATCTTTCCAATATGCTTGTGACGGGCGACGAGCGTAACCTGGCTTACATCATTGGTTTGCCCGAGGAGGCTGCGTTGGGTGTCCCATGGAGGATATCGTCCGGTAGCAGCTTTCCTGGGAAAGATGAAGCGATCATCGACCAAAATGTTGCCGAGGAGTCCGGCATCAGTTTGGGCGACAAAGTTAAAATTCTAGGGAAGGATTTCGAGGTCATCGGGCTTTCAGAAGAAACCTCCAGCTTGGTGAATTCGATTGCCTTTATCTCAATAAATGATTTCGCAATGCTGCGCGGCGGCTCCGACGCGGTAAGTTTCTTGCTGGTAAAAGTGAAGGGTGGCGAATCTCCGCAATTTGTGGCTGAACGTATAGAAGCTCAGGTCAAAGATGTCACTGCTCAAACTTCCGCGGTTTTTGCAGCAACAGAGCGCCAGGTTGTCAAAGATATGAGCACCGATGTGATCACAATCATGAATTTAATCGGCTTCCTGATTGGGCTGGCGGTGATGGGCCTGACTGTTTATACCGCAACATTGAGTAGAAAAAGAGAATACGGCGTTCTTAAAGCATTGGGCGCTCGCAACGGGCAACTCTATCGGGCTGTTCTGACTCAGGCGCTGCTCAGCGTCGCCTTTGGCTTTTTGATCGGTTTGGCAATTACTTTGCTTCTTTCAGCAGCCATCCCACTCCTGGGTCTCAATATGGTGCTGGAAGTCAGCGCGGCTTCTCTGGTCAAGGTGGGCGGTTTCTCGGTGGTAATCGCTGGGATTGCGGCAATTCTACCGATCCGCCAAATCGCCGGGCTGGACCCGGCCATAGTATTCAGAGGCAGGTAACTCATGACAACTTCAACATTAGAAATCTCCCATGTTACCAAGCGCTATGGTTCTGGCGCAACAGAAGTCGTTGCAGTGAAGGATGTATCCCTGTCCGTTGCCCCCGGAGAAATCGTGCTCATTATGGGCCCCTCAGGATCGGGGAAGACCACTTTGCTCTCTATGCTTGGGGCGCTGCTTAAGCCGACCGAAGGTGATATCCACCTCAATGGGTATGTCATAAGCGCGTTGAAGGAAGACCGGTTGCCGGATATCCGCCTGCGCCAATTTGGTTTCATCTTTCAGGATTTCAACTTACTCTCCGCCCTGACTGCATTGGAAAATGTGGCACTCGTTGCAGAGCTTGCCGGAGTTAAGAGCAGCGTCGCGCAAAAGAAAGCATCATTATTGTTAACCGATCTGGGCCTTGGGGAGCGTTTGAACTTCCTGCCCGAGAAACTTTCGGGTGGCGAGAAGCAGCGGGTAGCGATTGCCAGAGCGTTAGTCAATTCTCCGACGCTTGTCCTGGCTGACGAACCCACTGCTAACCTGGATTCGAAGATTGGTCACGATATAATGCACTTGCTGAGGGCTATCGCCAAAGAGCAAGGTCGCAGTGTGGTGATCGTCTCCCATGATCAGCGCATCAAAGACATTGCCGATCGCGTACTCTGGCTGGAAGATGGGCAGTTCAAGGATATCGACTAGTAGTCAGTCACCGTGAATAAGATGGAACAATCCTTGCAACCAAGGAAGGCAAGGAGATGGCCAAAATGCCTAAAAAACTGTACCATATCCACCTAAACGATGAAGAACGCCAGTCTTTACTG
>JBAZZG010000008.1:0-138580 GCA_041658905.1 Bellilinea sp. | reverse complement strand
CTGAGAACGTCTATTGATACCAAAGTGGACCAATTGTTAAAGAATGTCCGGTAACATTTTCATTTGAGCTAACGATTGCCTTCGGGTAACAGTTTATTTTGAGGCACTACGCACAGACCCAACACCTTACTCTGCCCAGCCCCGCGCCGGTAACGGCGAGGCGAAGCCGGAACACCTATCGTGAATGGTGTCTGTAGCCTCGCCTATTGGGCTGCCATCTGCAGAACCATCCCTTACCAAACCTCTCCCTATTCCAACCATGGGGAGAGGAATTAGAACCTGGCCTCGTCAGTATTGGAGAAAAGTAGCAATCTCCCGCTCTCGCAAGGCGGCCTGATTCTAAAACCCGGTCTATAATGAAGTCAGGGGTCCATTATGACAGGAGCCGTGATGAGACTGGTTACCGTTGCAGAGATGCGGGCGATTGAAAAAGAAGGCAATGCTTCTGGCGTCAGTTGTGCCGAAATGATGGAGCAGGCTGGGCGTGGCGTTGCCCAGGTGGTTCACCATACCTATGGGCAATCCAGACCCGGTGGCGTTGTTGGGTTGGTCGGGTCAGGCAACAACGGTGGCGATACGCTGGTGGCGTTGGAAACCTTGGCAGGGCTCGGCTGGCGGGTTAAAGCCGCCCTGGTCCGCCCGCGGCCCGAAAATGATCCATACCTGGCGCGCGTTGTCCAGGCGCGCGGCGAGGTGTTGGCGGTGGATACCGACGCCAACTGGGAAAAATTAGAACACTGGCTGGGTTTCGCGGACGTGCTGTTGGATGGGGTGCTTGGTACTGGCATTCAACTGCCGCTCAAACCGGAACTCGAAGCCTGGTTCGAACACATATTAGACTTCCGGCTGCCGCGTCATATCGTCGCTGTGGATTGCCCCTCCGGCGTCGATTGCGACAGCGGCGAGGTCGCCCGCTGGGTCATTCCCGCAGAATTAACCATCTGCATGGACGCGGTTAAGGTCGGGCTGCTGCGCTTCCCGGCCTACAACTTTGTTGGCAGCCTGCAAGTGGTCGATCTGGGTCTGCCGGACGATTTGAAGGCATTGAAAGCGGTGCGATCCTATGTTGTTTCAGAACGTCAAGTAGCTGAAATCCTGCCGCCGCGGCCAAAAGATGCTCATAAAGGCACTTTTGGTACGGCGCTGGTGGTGGCTGGTTCGGTGAATTTCACGGGTGCCGCTGCTCTGGCAGGGGAAGCCGCTTACCGCATTGGCGCCGGCCTGGTGAGGCTGGCAGTCCCCAGCCCGCTGCATCCTGTCTTATCTGGCTTGCTGCCTGAAATTACCTGGCTTCTGCTGCCGCATGAGCTGGGCGTGATTGCCGAAGGGGCCGAGGATGTGCTCTTCGCCAATCTGGAACGGATCACGGCGCTGTTGGTCGGACCGGGGCTTGGCATGGAGCAAACCACCGCTCACTTTATGCAACGCTTGCTATCGGCTGTCCCGGGGGAAGCTAAACGTGTGGGAATAGGCTTTTTGGGCAGCTCTCAGCGGAAAAAGGGGGAGACACCAACCCTGCCGCCGTTCGTTGTGGATGCGGATGGGTTAAAACATCTGGTGAGCATTCCGGACTGGCCGCACCGGTTGCCGCCTGAGACCATTCTGACGCCGCATCCCGGCGAGATGAGTGTACTGACCGGGCTCGAGGTGTCCCCCATTCAGGCTGACCGGATGGAGATTGCCCGCAAATACGCGGTCGAATGGGGGCATGTGGTGGTCTTGAAGGGCGCAATGACCGTGATCGCTGATCCGGCCGGGCGAACGTTTATCATCCCGGTAGCTACAGCGGCGCTGGCGCGCGCCGGCACCGGCGACGTCCTGGCCGGGTTGATCGTTGGACTGCGGGCGCAAGGAGTCCCGGCACTGGATGCAGCCATTGCGGGCGCGTGGATTCACGCCCAGGCTGGGCTGGCGGCCATCGACCTGGTTGGGCACCCTGCCAGTGTCCTTGCCGGGGATGTGCTGGCTGCCGTCCCGGAAGTCCTGCGCGGATTTGAAGCTTAGACCGGCAGAAACTGAAGAATCAAAAAACGGTCAGCTTTGAAACTGACCGTTTTTGTAATTGAGCGTTACAGCTTATTCAGCAACTGCGCCTGAATCGTCCTTCGAGGCCATACGGCTAATTTTTGATTTCTGTTCCTCGATGACGACGGCGCCCTTTTTCTGCAATTCCGCGGCAGTTTCCTTGGCTTGCGCCAGCAGCACTTCGGCCTTTTTTACGGCATCCGCCGCAGCAGCTTCAGCGGAGGTGTACACCTCGCCCATGCTGGTGGCAGCTTTATCTTTCAGCTCGATCGCGCGTTCTTTAATCACACCGCGGGTTTCCTCACCGGATTGCGGGGCAAGTAACAATGCAGTGATCGCGCCGGTCAAGCCGCCTACTACAAAACCTACCAAAAACGCTCCAAACTCATCTCGATCTGACATGACTCGTTTCTCCTTTCAATTGGCTACATATCTGCTGTGATTGAAAACTTAATGTTTACCGGGACGGAAGAGGTCAAATGCCTTTTTCAACCCGGCCAGATACTCATTCATTTTCAAGACGGGTTCAACCAGGTTGTTGGATAGGAACTGTGTCGTCCCGCGCAAGTGGTTGACCGTTTCACTGGTGGAGTCGAGGATGGGCTTTATCTCGTTTTGCAGCAGGTTGATTAAAGTTGCCAGTTGCAAGATCAGCACGATCAACCCGACGCCCAGCACCAGTGATTCGAGCGCCATGAAAATGATGAATATGTCACGAACTTTGGCGGTTGTGCCTTCCGGCGCGCTTGCCAGCAGGAATACCCCGCCGGCGATCAATGCGACCAGCAGGATTACGGCCAGAACGATGATCCAGACCTGGACCTGGACTTTGGTTTTACCTCCGGAAGGGAGGGCAGGCTGCAACTCGGCTGGAGGTTGAGGTGTTTGAGCTTCTTCCATGGTTGCTCCATTATATCACACGGCTAATTTCAATAATAATTGTCAAGATATTTTTAGCAAGTTAATAAATCTCTCGATAGCGCCGGTTTATTAATTCGTGTATTGCATTTCCACGTTGTGATTTTTGCGAGGAGCGATTTGTGGGAAGTGACAATTTGCGATCATCCTGCAGCCCACCTATCCTGGGAAACCGGCGTAGATCGCTTCGTCAGGCTCGCGATGACAATCCCAATACAAATGACCTGAAAAGCAGAAACCTCATTTGCACGCCTGGCAGCAACGTGATAGACTTACCTGTCATGCATTTGTCGTTTTCATTCGTTGTCGGGCTGATTATTTCGGCCATGTTCACCGCGATTTCAGGATGAGTTATGCCAATCAACCTCTTTCGCCGCAAAATTAGTGATCCCGCTCAGAATGGGACTGCTGCCTACCTGCTGGTTGGGTTAGGCAACCCCGGCCAGGAATACCGCGACAGCCGCCATAATGCCGGTTTTATGGTCATTGACCGGCTGGCAGCCGACCTGGGAGTCAAGTTGACCCGCGTACAAAACCGCGCTTTGATCGGATCCGGGGTCATTGGCGAGGCTAAAATCGTGCTGGCCAAACCGCAAACCTATATGAACCTCTCCGGTGAATCGGTTTCAGGATTGGTCCGCTTTTACAAAATCCCGCACGAAAATCTGATCGTGATTCACGACGACATCGACCTGCCATTTGGCGTCTTGCGCATGCGGCCGGGCGGCGGTTCTGCCGGGCAAAAAGGGGTGCAGTCGATTATCGAGCGCATCGGCGCCCAGGATTTTCCCCGCCTGCGCCTTGGCATCGGACGTCCGGCTGGTCCCAAGGGCGGCGCCGGGTATGTCCTCAACCATTTCCATGCCGAAGAGCAAAAAGAATTGCCCTTTCTCATCGATGCAGCGGCTGCCGCCGTCCGTGTTTTTGTAACCGACGGATTGGAAGCTGCCATGAACCGCTATAACGGCTCGCAGCTCGAGGAGTAGGCGTTGATCGAACGCATCCGTTCACTGCCTGCGTATCAGGCATTTTTACGTGATTTGCGCGCCGGTCAACCCCATACCGGCCTGGGGCTGATGCGTTCTGCCCGTCTGCCGGTGATCGCAGCGCTGCACCGCGACGTGCAGGCGCCTATCCTGCTGATCACCGACCGCACTGACCGGGCGCTGACCGTCATCGATGAGCTGACCTATTGGATGGGCGGGCTCACGCCGCTGTATTATCCCGAGCCGAACCCGTTATTTTATGAGCAGGCTGCCTGGGGTACGGTCACCCGGCGTGACCGCCTGCAATCACTGACCGCGCTGGCAGTTTACCACCTGCTGGGTGTTGAAAAACCGGATGTCCCACCCATCATTGTGGCGCCGGTACGCGCGCTGATGACCCGCACGCTGCCACGGCGCGACTTTATCAAAAACAGCAAGACCGTAAAGGTCAACCAAATTGTGCCTCTGGAATCCCTCAAGCGCAATTGGGTGGGCATTGGCTACCAACCTGCAGAAATTGTGCTTGAACCCGGGCAATTTTCCCACCGGGGCGGTATTTTGGACATTTGGCCCCCTGCCGAAGTCACACCGGTGCGATTTGAATTCTTTGGCGACGAAATTGATACTCTGCGCCGCTTTGACCCTGCCTCACAGCGCACGCTGCACCGGCTGGACAAACTGCTGATCACCCCCGCTCGGGAGGTGTTGCCCGGTTATGCCAGCGGACTGGACCTGCCAGGGATGGATGTCGAAGAATTTTATTTGCCGGTAGTTCACCCAGCCCAGGCCAGCATTTTAGATTACCTGCCGCAGCAAGCCCAGGTGCTGGTTGACGACCTTGATCTGCTGCAGTCGATTGCCAATGAGATCGAAGAACAATCCGTTCGACTGAGGAATGACAGCCTGGCGGAAGGCACCTTGCCGGAATCGTTTCCCATCCCTTACCTGTCCTGGTCAGAAATCCTCGACAACCTGAGCGCGCATCCGGCGCTCGAATTTGGTTTTTCCACTTCTGACGAGCCTTCAGCTCTGGCGGATTGCTTCCAAAAAGGTCAGCGTTTTGGCGGCCGGTTGAATGCTTTTCTTGAGACCTTATCCGGGTTGAGCCGGAAGGGCAAATCCAGTGCCGTCGTCTCGCGTCAGGTTGGGCGGCTAAAGGAAATGTGGCAGGAACAGCGCCTACTGGATCAACTAGATGGCACGCCGGAGTTCATCGAGGGAACGTTGAGCGAAGGCTGGGTGCTTACCGACGCCGCCAGCCAGGATTTCCACCTGTTTACCGACAGTGAAATATTTGGTTGGGAGCGCCCGCAGCCACGCCATCGTGCCCGCCCCATTGCAGAAGCCCCCGAAGCCAATTATGCCGACCTGCGACCCGGGACCTGGGTAGTGCATGTCGATCACGGTATCGGCCGTTTCACCGGGTTGGTTCAGCGGGTATTGGACGGTGTCGAGCGCGATTTTTTGTGCGTGGAATACGCCGAAGGCGATCAACTCTTCGTTCCGGTTCATCAGGCCGACCGCCTGAGCCGGTACATTGGCGCCAGCGGCGAAGCGCCACACGCAACCCGTCTCGGCAGCGGCGAATGGACGCAAACCAAGCAGCGCGTGCGCGAGGCGGTGCTGGAGGTAGCTCAGGACCTGTTGGATCTCTACGCCCGCCGCCAGATTGCCAATGGTTTTTCATTCGAAATCGATTCCACCTGGCAGCATGACCTGGAAGCCAGCTTCCCCTATACCGAAACGGAAGATCAGTTTAAGGCCATCCAGGAAGTAAAAAAGGATATGGAAAGCCCGCGCCCGATGGATCGCCTGCTTTGCGGCGATGTAGGCTACGGCAAGACCGAGGTAGCGCTGCGGGCGGCGTTCAAAGCGGTCATGTCGGGTAAGCAGGTAGCAGTGCTGGTTCCGACCACCGTTCTGGCGCAGCAGCACTATGATACCTTTCGCCAACGGCTGGCAACTTTTCCGGTGCAGGTGGAAATGCTTTCACGCTTCCGCACGGCCAAAGAACAGGACCAGGTCATCGCGCGCCTGGAAATGGGAGAAGTGGACATTGTCATTGGCACCCACCGCTTGATTTCGCAGGACGTGGCTTTCAAAGACCTTGGCCTTTTGATCATCGATGAAGAGCAGCGGTTCGGCGTCACCCACAAGGAGCACTTAAAGAAAATGCGTACCGAGGTGGATGTGTTGACTCTGACGGCTACGCCCATCCCACGCACGCTGTACATGGCGTTGACAGGGGTGCGCGACATTTCCATGATCAACACGCCGCCGGCTGAGCGTTTGCCGATCATCACCCATATCGGTCCGTACTCGCAAAAGCTGGTGCGTCAGGCGATTCTGCGCGAAGTGGAGCGCGGCGGGCAGGTGTTTTTCGTTCATAACCGGGTACACACGATTTATGCCATGAAAAGCCACCTCTCCAACCTGGTACCGGACGCACGCATTGGCATCGGTCATGGACAAATGAACGAAGGCGAGCTCTCGCGGGTGATGCACATGTTCACCAACGGCGAGATCGATGTGCTGTTGTGCACCTCGATCATCGAATCTGGGTTGGATATCCCCAACGCCAACACCCTGATCGTTGACCGCGGCGATACCTTTGGCCTGGCCCAGTTGTACCAACTGCGCGGTCGGGTCGGGCGCGGTGCGCAGCGCGCCTACGCCTATTTCTTCCGTCATCGCCGCCGCCCGCCCACCATCGAAGGGCAGGAACGGCTCGAAATCATCGCTGAGAATACGCAACTGGGCGCCGGGTACTCGATTGCCATGCGCGATTTGGAAATGCGCGGCGCTGGTGAACTGCTTGGCAGCCGTCAGCATGGTTATATTGCTTCGATTGGCTTTCACTTGTATACCCGCCTGCTCGGACAGGCTGTTCGTCAAATCCGGCAGGTGAGCGGGCTGCCATCTCCACAACTGTGGAGTGACTTGCGAGAAATTGGTTTGGCGGTTAACGTCGATTTGCCGATTCCAACTGGAATTCCTTCAGTGTTTATCGCTGAGCAGAATGTGCGCCTGGGTTTGTACCGTCGCATTTCGAATATCGTCGATGAGGCCGAATTGGATGCCCTGGCCAGCGAGTTCGAAGACCGCTTTGGCAAGCTGCCCGATCAATTGAGCAACCTTTTCTACCAGATTCGCGTCAAAATCATGGCCGAAGATGCCGGGTTGGCCTCGGTTTCGAACGAAGGCGACCAGATGGTTTTGCGTTATCCGGCGCTGCCGGAAGGCTCACCTGCCCGCAGCCTGCCCAATCTAGGTTTTGGCGCCCGTCCGGGGAAAAATGCCTACTGGATGCTGTTTCAGGAATCCGACCCCGAGTGGCGCGAGCGGTTGACTGCCTTGTTGAAAGCGCTGCAAAACATATAAAATTTAGAAAATATGTTTTATTTTGATTGGATTTGTGATAGAATGCAAGTTATTCTGAAACTTATAGGTCCACTTTTCGTGCTGTGTTGACAGGATAAGGCGAGTGAGGGTTCCATGGAATTCCAACTAAATGCACCCTACCAACCAACCGGCGACCAACCCGAGGCGATTCGGCAGTTGGTGGACGGCGTCCGGCAGGGGATGAAGCACCAGGTGTTGCTTGGCGCTACCGGTACCGGTAAAACGTTTACCATGGCAAACATCATCCAGCAGATGCAGATGCCGGCGCTGGTAATGGCGCATAACAAGACTTTGGCAGCCCAGTTGTACGCCGAATTCAAAGAATTTTTTCCGAACAACGCGGTAGAGTACTTCGTCAGCTATTACGATTATTATCAGCCTGAGGCGTACGTCCCGCGGCATGACCTGTATATTGAAAAAGAGACCGAAATCAACGAGGAGATCGACCGGCTGCGGCTGGCAGCCACCGCCGCATTGATGTCGCGGCAGGACGTCATCATCGTGGCGTCGGTTTCATGCATTTACGGTCTTGGCAACCCGGAAGCTTACGGCAAAGGGGTGGTTAACCTGCAAAAAGGAACAGTTTTCCGCCGCAACGCTCTGTTGCGCCAATTGGTGGAGGTGCAGTATCAGCGCAATGATATGGAACTGCGCCCGGGCACCTTCCGCGTACGCGGTGAAACCATGGAAATCTTCCCGGCGTACATGGATAAGAGCGCCTACCGGCTGTCGTTCTTCGGCGACGAACTGGAGCGCATTCAACTGCTCAATCCGTTGACTGGCGAGCTGCTGGAAGAACCCGACCAGGTTCAAATCTTCCCGGCCAAACATTACATTACCCAGGAAGACCGGCTGAAACAGGCTATTTCGGACATCGAGAACGAACTGGATACGCAGCTTGCGCGCTTCCGAGCTGAGGGCAGGATACTCGAGTCTCAAAGACTGGACCAGCGCGCGCGTTATGACCTGGAAATGCTCAAAGAGGTCGGTTATTGCTCGGGCATTGAAAACTACTCGCGCCACCTGGACCAGCGTCCGGTGGGTTCACCTCCCTGGACGCTGATGGACTACCTGCCCAGCAAATACCTTCTATTCCTGGATGAGTCGCACATGACCGTGCCGCAGGTGCGCGGCATGTACAACGGCGACCGTTCGCGCAAGGGAACTCTGGTCGAGTACGGTTTCCGCCTGCCCTCGGCAATGGATAACCGCCCGCTGACTTTCGCCGAATTCGAGCAGCACATGGGTTACACCATATACACCTCAGCCACTCCGGCTGCCTACGAGATGCAGCACGCCGAACAGGTGGTGGAGCAGATTATCCGCCCTACCGGGCTGGTCGATCCGGGCATCGATATCCGTCCAACCCGCGGGCAGGTGGATGACCTGGTCAAGGAAATCCGCACACGGGTTGAAAACGGTGAACGGGTGTTGGTGACCACGCTCACCAAGCGCATGTCGGAAGACCTGGCGGATTACCTGATGGAGCTGGGCATCAAGGTGCACTACCTGCATTCCGAGGTCGAGACTCTGGAGCGCATTGGCATTCTACGCGATCTGCGCATGGGCGTGTTTGATGTCGTGGTTGGCATCAATCTGCTGCGAGAAGGATTGGATTTGCCGGAGGTATCTCTGGTTGCCATTCTGGATGCAGATAAAGAGGGTTTCCTGCGTTCCGGCACGGCCTTGATCCAGACCATCGGGCGAGCGGCGCGGCACGTGCACGGGACGGTCATTATGTATGCCGATCGCATCACCGACTCGATGCGTTATGCCATCGACGAGACCAATCGCCGCCGCGCCAAACAGGAAGCGTATAACCAGGAGCACGGCATCGAACCCGTCAGCATCTTCAAAGCAATCCACGACCTGACTGACCGCCTGAGCGTGCCAACACCATCAGGTGTAGCGGAAGGCCGTGCCGGTTATTCGGCAGACGGCAAGAAAGAATTCGTTCCCATCCCGAAAAATGAGCTAAAACGGATTATCAATGAAATGGAAAAAGAAATGAAGCAGGCTGCCAAGGATTTGGAATTTGAAAAAGCTGCTCTGCTGCGGGATCAAATCTTTGAAATGCGCGTCATGCTTGCCGATCAAAGCGACATGCCAGGCTGGCAGAAGGCCAAATTACTGTCGGGCGAACTGAATTAAGCCAGAACGGGCGAAGCTTGCGAGATCAAGCGGTCCGCTCGATGGCAAATTGGTGAAATTCGCCCGAGGCATCGCTCCATTCACGGTCGACCTGAATGACATGGGATGAGTGCGGCCCCGCCTCCAGCAGTAGCAGCAGTTTTTCCAACGCAGCGCGCGATCCCTCTGCCAATACCTCGACATCGCCACGATAGGTATTGCGCACCCAGCCGGTCAGTTTAAGATTGGCAGCATATTGCAGCACAAATACCCGAAACCCAACTCCCTGGACGTGCCCTTGAATAGTGGCGTGCAATTTCATGTCGCGTTCAGCGTTCATCATTCATTCCTCAAATATCCTGCCGCTTACGCAAAATGGGGAGAATCGAAAGTCCAAGCGGGACAATCACCAGAAAAGCCAGCAGAAAATAAGGCCAAGCCTGTTTCCAGGTAGTCAGGCCGGCATTGAACCCCAGAAATTCCTGCTGCCAGCGGGTTTCCAGTTGCTGCAAGCTGGAATTAAAGGCTGCTTGGACGCCGGCTTCGCAGTTAAGACCGTCCTTATACCGATTCATCAGCTTGAGGATGCCGCTGCTGCCGAAATTTTCGATCAGAAAGCGCATGAAGGAGCTGGATTGCGCATAGCCTAGAAGCGCGCCCGAAAGCTCACGCGGAAAATTCTGGCAAAAGGCGCTCATGGGCAGCAGATTGTGTTCGTCTACTGCTTTTTGCAGCACGCGCTGGTAATCCGGGTTGGGGTACAACTCAGCGTTCGAGGCCAGGCCTTCAAGCAGCCAGGTCGGCAGCTGATTGTAAGCACTACCGGCTACCTGATATTCCAATATATGCATGATCTCGTGCGGCAGCTGGCGTTCCATCTCCGCGCGGGCATCAGGGCCGGGTGTGATCGAGATCAATATCACACCCATATCTGGGCTGGCGTGTCCGACTGCCCAGGGTGCGGCTGCCAACCTGGCAGCGGATTGCATTTCCTGCGCGGAGGGGTAAACATAAATGCGCACGGGTGTCGGGAGAGCAGCCGGCAGGATGGCCAGCGCAGCTTTCAGACTATCCTGAACGGAATTGTGCAGGGCAGTGCTGAAATCCGGGTCGCCGGTCGCCCATGCGAGTTTGAAAGCTGCTGAATCCTGGCGTTGCCAATCGAAGCGGTTGTCTTCATATAAGAAGGTATAGACCGGGCTGGTGCTTGTTGCGCCAGATTTTAGCTCGACCTGATACCAGTACTCTACCGGCGTGAAAGCGCGCAAAGGCTTCGCGCTCAGGTCGTAAACCAGTGCGACTCTGCCCTTCGCATCCAGTTCGACCGGAATCACCTGCGTGTTCGCGCCGAAGGGGTGCAAGAATAGAGCAACCTGGGCCAGCGGCGTATTGGTGCTGATTTTGCCGGAAAACACCAGCTTCTCACCAAAAACAATTTCATGGCCAAGATCAATGAAATCAACTTCGGTTTGCAGCCAGCGGAAACCCAGATTGAAAAAACTGGCAATCAATAACGTGAGGGTCGTTAAACGGCGCAAAGTGATTGTTGTCCGGTCTTGCTTTATAAATGCCGATTATTCTTCTTCCTCTTCAACGTCATCTTCAGCGTTTTCAGTTTCATCCGAGTCGTCATCCCAGCTATCGGCTTCGGCGAGGGCGATAATTTCGTCCTCGTCTTCAGGCTCATAATCGATCAGGCCAAATTGGTTAAAGCCCTCAGTAAATTGAAGGTTTTCCAGCGCGTCTTCAAGCATCTCGATTTCGTCATCATCTTCGGATTCTTTCAGGGTTTTCTCGAGAGTATCGCGCACCTTTTCGCCGCCAATCTTCGAGAGCGACCAGATGGCAGCCATCCGAATTTCTGACCCCACTGGCTGCGATTTGACCATTTTCAGCAACGGGCGGCGCGCTGCCGGGGCTTCCAGTTCGCCGGCCGCGCGTATTGCCTCGAAGAGCACCTCTTCGTTGTCGCTATCGAGCATATCCATAACCGATGGGATCCAACTCGCGTTGGCGGAACGTCCCATGGCGAACAGCGCACTCACCAGCCACTCAGGGTCATTGTTGTTATACGCCGCCAAAATCAGCGGTTTGAGTTCTGGCCGGCTGGAAAAACCCAAGGCTTCCAATGCCCGCCTGCGGACTAACTTTGGTTCGCTTGCAGAGGTGGCGATCTCCAACAGCTTTTTCTCGATGCGGTGGAGAACCGCTTCCGGAATTTCCTCGAGTTCTCCCAGGTAAATATATTGACCAAGAGCCGAAGCAGCGGCGCCACGCACCTTTTCGGCGGGATCATTTTCCGCCATTTGCAGCATTTTCGTGACCAGACCTACTTCCTGGCTTTCCCAAAGCAGCCGCAATGCCACCTCGCGCACCCGCGGGTCTGGGTCAGAGAGGGCGAATTTGCCTAGATCATCAAACGACACCAGTGTATCAGCCTCTGCCAGGTCTTCTAGATCCTCTAACAATGCTGCCCGCCGGTCGGGGTTTACCTGAGACCATGACTTTTCCAAATTAACCAGGTCTGCTGCCGAGATGTCGGAGAAGCGGTGAAGATGCACCGGTGGAAATGGATGTTCGTTATCCAGCAGGGCAGTGATGACCTTATCAAACGGAACGGCGTGTCGGGCGGGGTCTTCCATGGGTCCTCAGTCTAGGGGATTTGAATGGGGTTGATGATATCTTGCGCGGTGATGTAGAACATCAACACAATAAGCGCCACAAAACCGATCATATGTACAAAATTTTCGTATTTTGGTGGAATGCGTTTTCGAAATAACAGTTCCGGCAGGATGAAAACGATTCGTCCGCCGTCCACTGCCGGGATGGGGAAAAGGTTGGTCAACCCGAGTGCAACCGTGATTACCGCCATCAACCGCAGGGTAAAGGTGGTATCGAATGGATTAGTCGAGGTGGAATTTTCCTCGTCCATTGTGCGAGCTTCGTTGAACATCGAATAGATGCCGACTGGCCCAACCACGCGGGCTTGCTCTTTGGGGATCTCGTTTCGGATCAAGCGGCCCGGCATTTCGAATATTTCACGCGCCTGGGCATAGGTAGCCTGGAAGGACAATGGAATAGTATTGAACCAACTGGTTTTTACCAACGGATTGGTCATGGCGATTCCCAACGAGCCTTCATTGGGCGGCGGGTCGACGCGCGGTACTGCGCGAGTGATCACCGTCTCGCTACCGCGTTGTACGGCGATTTCGATCTCAGTGCCTTTATTGGCCTGGATGATCGCTGACAGGGTTGCGGTGCTGTCGATCGGGGTCTGGTTGATCCTGAGGACGATATCGCCGGCCTGCAACCCAGAGGATTCAGCCGGGGAACCGGCTGAAACGGATGAAATGAGAACTTTGGTATAGTCTGGTACGCCGACCTGATTGAAGATCAATGAAAAAAGGACCACGCCCGTAGCCAGATTCATGATCGGGCCGCCCAATAAGACAGCAATGCGCGCCAGTGGTTTGGCGTCACCAAATCCGCCCGATACGTCCGGGTCATTTTCACCGGACAGACGGACAAACGCCCCAAATGGGATCCAATTCAGGGTGAACTCGGTCTCTTGAAATTTACCCAGCCTGGCCAGCCGCGGTGGAAAACCAAAACCAAATTCCTCGACCTTGATTTTGAAAGCCTTGGCTACAAGGTAATGTCCGAGTTCGTGCAGGAAAAGTATGACGCCAAAGAACAGTACGAATAATAGTAAATTGGTTAAATTCACAAAAACCTCACTCCGTTTTGCACCGGTTGAATAACCTTCCCGGTGCCCCACAGGGAATACCCCTGGTCACAGTTCTTGATAACACCTGCCAGTGCAGATCTGACAGACGATTAGATTATATCGCGCTTGACTGGCTTTGGCGAACCGCCCAAACAGTTTCTAAGCCAGTGTTAATCTCCTGCTGTGATGTGCGCTTCGCCGCCAGCCGCGGCGGTTAAGACCTGGAGTATCCCGGAAATATCCTCCAACCTTGATCGGACTTCCGCGACGCTTGTTTCCGGGCATAGTAAATGAACATTCGGCCCGGCATCAAGCGTGTAGCAGACCGGTAACCCGCTCCGCCGCCATTCCGGTACGGCTTTCATGATTTCGAGTGAAGCAGGTTCCCAGTAGAAGAGAGGCGGGGTTGAAGTCATCATTACAGCATGCATCAGGTTGCTGTCCAACTCAACCACGCTTGCCAGGGCATCAAAATCACGATTGAGGACTGCCTGGCGGCAGCGGTCCAATCGCGCACCGGAGGAGGCAATCCGCGCCTGCTGCAGCGGGCTGCTGCCCGCCAACCGGTGACCTTCACTAGAACCGGTCATTTTGTGCGTTTCTTTAAGGATGACGATGCAATCCACCAGGTTCCAGTGCGCCGGCGGCGCTAGGGAGATCGCATAAGAATCAGCATCTTGGTTCCCTGGCAGCCATTCGACAAATCCGGATGGGATCGAGCGGCAAGCCGAACCCGATCCGCGCCGCGCCAGCGCCGAAAGCTGCCTCCCGGTCAGGTCCAGGCCAATGGCGTGCGAAGCTGCCACTGCCAGCGCCGCAAAGGCGGCTGCTGACGAGGCGATTCCAGCGCCGGTGGGAAAATTATTGGCTGACTCGACTTGCGCCCGCCACTGCTTGCCGGACATGGTGCGTACAATATCCAGGAACTGCGAAACCCGCTCCAGTCCAGCGCCGGGCTGGGCCTGATTGTTGAGGGTAAGGGTGTCCACTTCATACCCGGAGTCGAAGGATACCCGGGTGTGAGTGTGCAATCCGGCCAGGTTCATGGATATCGAACCGTTCTGCGGCAGGCGCAGAACATCGTCGCGATTGCCCCAGTATTTGATGAGGGCGATATTGGGGTGGGCGAGGGCGGTGGCTGTATACGCAGGCATGGTACCTCAACTATTTTTTGATCATTTTCACTGATAAGTTTACCATGTACAGGGTGTATCCTGATATGCGCCGTTCAGAAACGAAGGTTACCCCATGCAGTTTTTGAATTTCTTTGGTCCGTGGAGATTAGATTTTTATAATACAAAGAGCGCGCTTATTGGGTTAAAATGTCTGCGATAAAATGAGTAGCTTTATAGAAGGAGTTTTTATGTCTTCCACATCATCTGAAACAGATGGACTGACGATTTTGGGACGCCCAGCCCAACCCAGCAAAAAACTTGAAGCATTCCCCAACCGCGCACCTGACCGGTATTACCTGGTGACCCTTGAAACCAGTGAATTCACCTGTTTGTGCCCTATAACAGGCCAACCCGATTTTGCCACCATCCAAATCAGCTATATTCCGGACCAAAAGGTAGTCGAATCGAAATCTCTTAAACTGTACCTCTGGTCATATCGCAATGAAGGCGCCTTCCACGAACATGTGGTAAACCAGATCATGGATGATCTGGCTAAAGTGCTCGACCCGCATTGGATTCGCGTTACCGGCGTTTTTAATATCAGAGGCGGAATTGGCATCAAGGTGGAGGCGGAGAAGACCAAGACGCCCGAAGCGCGGTCTCAATGGCTGCAACAGGCGCTGAATACCCGCCAGAAAGTTGAACTGAGTTGATCCCATGACGATCGAGACTGACCAACCAAAAGGGTATCGCTGGTTTACTCTGGTTACGGCCATTTTTGTAACCACTCTGATCATTTCCAACATCATCGCCGTCAAGCTGATTCAAGTTGGCAGCCTGGTTCTGCCTGCGGCGGTAATCCTCTTTCCCATTTCTTATATCTTTGGCGACATCCTCACCGAAGTTTACGGTTACCGGAACGCCAGAAAAGTTATCTGGATTGGCTTTGCCTGCAATCTCCTTGCCGTTGTGGCTATTTATTTTGCGGGTATATTGCCTGCCGCGTCTTTCTGGTCGGCCGGTGATTTTTCCACACCTCTGGCCGCCCAGCAAGCCTATTCGGCAATTCTTGGTTTTGCCCCGCGCTTACTGGTCGCATCATTTTGCGCATATTTGATTGGTGAGTTCTTGAATTCATTTGTCCTGGCAAAGCTGAAAGTAAAGACCAGGGGGAAGTTCTTGTGGCTTCGGACGATTGGTTCGACCATCATCGGCCAGGGCGCGGACTCAGCGGTTTTCATTACCATTGCGTTCCTGGGTATTCTGCCCTCCGGCTTCCTGTTGACCTCGATTCTTTCCCAATGGCTATTCAAAGTAGCCTACGAGACGCTGGCGACGCCGTTGACCTATCTGGCTGTTAATTTTCTCAAGCGGAATGAGCGGGAAGATGTGTTTGATGAGAATACCAATTTTAATCCTGTAGCAATCGGAAACAATTAACGAAAGCTCCTATTTTTAAAGATTGAGCCAATACAAACAAACTTCCCGGATAAAGCTCGCATCTGGGAAGTTTTCGTTTAATTGAAATCAGTTCGTGACAGAAACGAACGAAAATTTGTATTATTTATATTCAGCTTCTTAGATCTGGAATTTCTTTTCTTAAGTCGAACTTGGTCCGTTGTCGATTATTCTACATTTGTATATTCGATGTGAGCATGTACGAAGCGAAGCTGCTAGCCGTAAGCAAGTTATTTCAATCCCCTTCATATTCATTAGTCAGGATGACCATTATTTTCTTATATAAATCTGGAATATCCTGGTTCGTTGTATTCCAAACAATTGGCCAAAGTATGCCGAAATATTCGTGTACAGCAATGTTACGAAAGCCAACAATGTCTTCCCATTCTATTTCATTGTGTATTTTCTTAAAATCAACTGGCAACCGAGAAGCTGCTTCACCGATTACAATCAATTTTTGCAGGACAGCGCTCTGGCGTAACTCATCCTTAAGAAATAGATCTTCATTAATTGGCTCACTGAAGCGTTTTATCGCTTCAGTGGCCTCAACGATATCAAGAAGGTAAAGTTTTTCAGGACGCATAAACTTCCAATGCCGTAGAAAGAATTGCTTCTTGAATAACTGACTTAAGTCCTTCCTGCGGCACTAGATCAACTGGTCTTTGAAAAAGCTCAGATAACTCACGTTTCATTTTTCCTAATGTCATGAATGTTGGGCGAGCATTCGGATCGAATACCACCAATACGTCAATATCGCTATCCGGGCGAAAATCTTCACGGAGAACTGAACCAAATAACGCCAAACGCTGCACTTTATACCTTTGGCAAAAATCCTTTATTTTCTTTTTTGATATTCTTATTTCTCGGTTTGGCATAATCGCCTCATTTCAATAGCTCACACCCTAAATTATACGAGAAAAATACTTTAGGTGCCGGTAATTACTTAACCATAAATGTGGGTTCATTGATTCTCTTCGTGCTGGTATTGAGGACCGACCAGGTCAATTCAATAACTTTTTGTTTTAAGTAATTCAATGTGCAATGAAATCAAATGTGTGAAAAGGTTTTGAGGTGCTTCCAGTCAGGTGATCTTAAAAATCATGATTGACTCAGTCGATAAATGCGGATATAAAAATCAATGGGGGTATCGGTTGCAGCGGAACTTATCCATATCGTGGGAGCGAAAATGAAACAACCTGAGGAAATCAAACTGGAAGTGAAGGAACGCTTCTCGAACCTGTCTGGCACATACGATCAAATCACGTTTCTCAAGCAAATTACAATGCGTCTGGTCGAACTGACCTATCTCAAAAACGGCGATGCAGTTTTGGACGTTGCCACGGGAACGGGCGCTGCCGCAATTGCCGCCGCTCAGATCGTTGGCGAGGAGGGCAAAGTAGTAGGCGTTGATTTGTCGCCTGAGATGCTGAAGCATGCCCGGCGGAAAATCAATGAAGCCAGACTGCTCAATATTGAAGTTTGCGAGGGGGACGCAGAGCACCTGGATTTTCCAGACAGCGTTTTCGATCATGTGGTTTGCTCGCTTGGGTTGTTCTTTATGCCGGATATGATCGCTGCATTGCGTGAATGGCAGCGGGTGCTCAAACCCGGCGGCTCAATCGGATTTTCTAGTTTTGGGACTGGGCTTTTCGATCCGCTGATTGGGCTGTGGACTAACCGCTTGAAGCAGCATGGTTTAATGCCGGCCCCTCTGCCTGTCAAACGATTGGAAACTCCGGCGGACTGCGAAAAGGTTTTACTGGAAGCGGGTTTACGCAGGATCAAGGTACAGTCCGAACAGCTTGGTTACTTTATCCCATCCGTGAGTGAGCGCTGGAACGATATCGTCACCGGTCTGGAAGGAGAACCGTTGAAGCAAATGACGCCGGAACTGCGAAATCAGATCGAAAAAGAACACACGGAAGAATTGAATGCTTTCATGACACCAAAAGGGCTTTTCGTATCTATTCCGGCGCTCTTTTCATGGGGATGGAAGTCTGGTTAAGTTGTGTATAATTTTGGTGTAAGTTCAGCGTTTGATCCATAATTTTTATTGCTGTGGGCGGGAATCCTTCTCTGGAGGAGTAATGCACGAGAACCATATCAAAAAGTTGGGGAGACATCTCTGTGCGATTATCTTTGCGCTGCCAGTTCTGGCTGGCTGCACCGGCGCGCCGCAGATCACCAGTCTGCCACCTTCCGAGCCCTCGTCAACTCCGCAAGCGACTGCGACAACCACGCGGGAAATGACGGCCACGCCTTACATAACGCTTGTCCCGCAATATACGCCAACCCCACGCTTGATTACACCTGCGCCGCCTGAAGGCACCTTTGCAAACCAGTCGGTGGTCTCCCCGGACGGCAACTGGACCGCTCTGCCGGCCTTCGAGACCTTGCCCGATGGCTATCGGGTATCTTTACGGGTCTTCAACAAAGATGAAAGCGTGGTTTGGACGCCGATGGATTATAAAGGTGACGGGTTGGGGTATGTTTTCCCAATGGCCAAACGATGGTCCGCCGACAGTCGCTATTTTTATTATGTTGAATCGATTGCAAGTGATGGATGCAGTGAATTTTTTCCGACTGACCAACGCTGGTTGCAGTTGGATACTCAGACTGGCGAGGTCGCGACCATCGAAATGGCAGCCGGGCGGGGCCATGCGTTTTCACCGGACGAAAAAATCCAGGCTTATACAACTCTATCTGCACCGTTAGCATTGGTTCTGCTGGATATTCAAACAAGGACGGAACAAAAGGTCGAACTATTGCCTGAGGTACCGGACAGCAAAAATGCACAGGGCGGGAACATTGTCTGGTCGCCGGATGGGAAAAAATTGATTCTGGCAATAAGCTCTGCGAATATCTGCGATAATCCTGAAGCAACGTTTTATTTAATGTCTGTGCAGTTAGCAGATTCGAAGGTGAGGTTGTTGTACCAGGGGGAAGAATACCTCCGAGCATTGCAGTGGAGCAATGACGATAAGGTGCTGGTCATGGATTGGAACAGTAGAAGCTGGTGGATGGATGCAGAGACTGGCGAAATTACATCTGCCCCGTTGAATTAATTTTTCCTCTTGATTTTCTCTTCCGTACCCATCCATGATCGAATCAAAAGCCGAGCGCATTAAACAAGTTGTCCTGCTATTCTTGAGGATGGGTTTCACGGCGTTTGGCGGACCGGCAGCACACATCGCTATCATGCATGACGAGGTGGTGGTGCGCCGTAAATGGTTGACCGATGAGGAATTCCTCGATCTGGTTGGCGCGACGAATCTGATTCCAGGACCTAACTCAACTGAAATGGCCATCCATATCGGCTTCCTGCGGGCTGGCTGGCCCGGGTTGATCCTGGGCGGCGCCTGTTTCATCCTGCCCGCGGTCGGAATGGTGCTGGCGCTGGCCTGGGTCTATGTCCGGTACGGCGCCACCCCGCAGGCTGGCTGGTTGTTATACGGCATCAAGCCGGTGGTAATCGCCATCATTCTGCAGGCGTTGTGGACGCTCGGGAAGAAGGCAATCAAAGGGGTATTCCTGTTATTTGTTGGGCTGGCCGTGTTTGGGTTGTACTTTGCCGGCGTCAATGAACTCGTCCTGCTGCTCGCCGGCGGTCTGGTGGTGATGGCGGGCAGCAACTTGCAGCGGGTAGCCCAGAAGTCCAATAGTGCGGTGATCTTCCCTGTCGCCGGTGCATTAAAATGGCTGGGACTGCCTGCGATAGCCTCAACCGCGTTTGGTCTACCGTTGATGTTTTTGACCTTTCTGAAAATCGGCGCGATCCTGTACGGGGGCGGTTACGTACTGCTGGCCTTTTTGCACGCGGATTTTGTGGTGCGCTACGGCTGGTTGACCAGCCAGCAACTGCTGGACGCGGTTGCGGTTGGGCAGGTGACGCCGGGGCCGTTATTTACCACAGCCACCTTCATCGGCTATCTGCTGGGCGGAGTCAAAGGTGGGCTGCTCGCAACCCTGGGTATCTTTTTACCATCCTTTATTTTCGTTGCCCTGTCCAATCCGTTGATCCCCAAAATTCGCAATTCGATCTGGGTGCGCGGCCTGCTGGATGGGGTTAACGCCGCTTCGCTTGGTTTGATGGCGGCTGTGACCTGGGCATTAGGGCGGGCCTCGCTGGTCGATCCGCTGACCATTCTCCTCGCGCTGGCAGCCTTGATCTTGCTGCTGCGCTTTAAGCTCAATACCACCCTACTGATTGCCGGCGGGGCGCTGATTGGTCTTGTCCGTGCATTAATGTAAAGGCAGCCTGAAGTTTGTTTTCCATAACAAAACTGAAAGGCGGGGCGTCAGAAAAGGTTGTTACAATGGATCAACCTGTGACGACTTGCTTTCATCATCTTTGCTAACTGGGTAGAAGCCGCACATTATCGATACCGCAATATGTTATTTCAAATTAATATCCTTATAGCGCTCACCTTGCTGAGCACCCTTTTTAGCCCGATTTCTGCGGGGTGGTCAGCGTTAAGCACCGCAGGATTACAAACGAAAGCTCTTCAAACTCAACCTCCCAACCAACTCCAAATCTTTATCCCGCTTATTATGCAGAGTAACAGCGGCTATTATGTTGCTGAAAGCGGGTCGGATTCAAACCCCGGCACGTTTAATGCGCCATGGCGCACTTTGCAACACGCCATCGGCACTGCACCATCTGGCGCCACGGTTTATGTCAGGGCGGGCAATTACACCGGTTTTGTAGTCGAGCGAACGAACCTGACTATCTCGGGATACCCGGGTGAAACACCGAGCATCTTGCCGGATGGCACCAACACATATACCGTAAAAATCATGAATTCCAGCAATATTCACATCACTGGACTGTCCTTCCATGACAACTGGAAACAGTACGGGGTGGGGGTGTACATCGAGGGCTCGCGGGATGTGACGGTGCGTAACAGCACCTTCTATGACAACCAGGGATTTGGTGTGGCAACCAAGAATGTCACGGATGTGCGAGTAGAGGGGAACGATTTGTTCCGCAATGCCAATGCTATCGAAATCCGCTACGGCAGTAGTGGTGTAGTGCTGGCAGACAACCAGATTCACGACAATTTTCGCGAGGTTGATGGCGGTCGCGGAGCGATCGGCGTGACTTTCTATAGAACCACCGGTCCGGTTACAGCGATAGGCAACCGTTTATGGAATAACCACTCGATTGCTAAGGCCGATCCGGAGGGAGCGGCTTTCGAAGTGTACGCTGGCGGCAACGTCGCCATGGTAGGTAATGAAATTTGGGATAACGAAACGGTACTGGAAACGGGCACGAAGGACCAGGCAGCCTGTTCCTCGATCTCCTTTGTTCGCAATATCGTTTACCGCGGCAGCCGCCAGCAGGGATTGATCCTGCGCTGTGCTTCCAACAGCCTGTTTGCCCACAACATCTTCGATGGGTTGGATGAATACGTTTTTTATCTGACTCATTACGATGGCCAGTATGGTGCATCCATCGAAGGATTGCGTATCGTGAACAACATTGCGATTAACGGCCGTGTCTATTCCATTGGTAACGCGCTGCCTGCAACGGTCGAGATTGATCACAACCTGGTTTATAACCCGGGCAGCACTTCCATTCGCGGGGATAGTCTGGCGTATGTATATAACCAGGGTAACACAATGCTGCTGTCCGAATTCCAACTATGGACGGGTTACGATCTCCACAGTTTAATCGCGGCGCCAGCCTTTGTAAACAGCGCTGACCATGACTATTACCCATTAGCGACTTCACCGGCAATAGACCTGGGGGAGGTCTTGGGAGAAAGTTATTCTGGCGCTGCCCCGGACGCCGGCGCCAATGAATATACACCGTAAGTCAGCCGGCAGGTTGAGTCGGGAACTGCGAAGCCATAGCGAACCGCGAAGCTTTGAAGCGACCTGCGCGAATAGTTCAAGGTGATTGTCCATGGAACAAAGTCATGGCGCTTTGGCGAGAATGCTTCGCTAGGCAATGACAGCCCATTTGTCGTTGCGAATGAAGCGCAGCGGAGTGCGGCAATCTGCGCCCGTTGACTTGCTTTCCATGGAAAGACTCTCTGGCCGTCCAGGCGTAGATTGCTTCTTTCGGCCTGCAGCTTCCATCGCAAGGACACTGCATAAATCACAAGGAATTTCTGCCGGATTGAACAGTCGATGCTAAAATATGGAGCGGCTGGTTAACCCGGCTTTGATTTTCTTGGTTTCAAAAAACGCCAGTTCACAGGGGGCGTTTACTCTATTCCATGCTGCGGGCGGAGAAGGATGTTATGGATAATTCCGATAAGCTTCAATATCATGTTCACGTTAAACCGGGGGATGTTGGGCGGTATGTCTTGCTGCCTGGCGACCCTGGACGGGTTGAGAAAATAGCTGCCTACCTGGATGAGCCACATTTTGTTTCATCAAACCGCGAACATACGGTTTATACCGGTAAATTGCTGGGCGAACTGGTCTCGGTTGTGTCAACCGGCATGGGCTGTCCCTCGACTGCCATCGCAGTAGAAGAACTGATCGCCGTTGGCGCTGACACTTTCATCCGGGTTGGCACCGCTGGCGCCATGCAACCGGAGATGGAGTTGGGCGACGTGGCGATTGTCACCGGGGCAATTCGCGATGAAGGCACCACCCGCCAGTATTTGCCACTTGAATACCCGGCAGTGGCCGATCTGACGGTGGTCAATGCGCTGGTTGCGGCAGCCGGAAAGCTTGGCATTGGCTGTCAGTTGGGGGTTTCACACACCAAGGATAATTTTTACGGAGAGATCGAGCCTGACCGCATGCCAATAGCCGATGAGTTGAAAGCGCGTTGGAAGGCCTGGGTGGCAGGCGGCGCCATTTGCTCTGAAATGGAAGCCTCGGCGATTTTTATCCTTTCCAGCATCTATCGAAAACGGGCCGGTGCAGTGTTGACTGTGGTTGGCAGCGACACCGAGACGCTCAAAGCCAAAAAGGCTTCCCCGGATGCCATGATCCACGTTGCAGTAGAGGCTATAAAACGTCTGATCCGCCTGGATCGCGGCGAATAAATTCATTCGATCTTATTCGCGAGGGAGGAAAACAATTCCCTCGTTATCCTCATAATAGATCCGGTAACGTTCGCGGGCTGTGGCGACAACGCTATCATAAGCGTTGCCAAGCGCTTGCTGGCCTTCAAGATTAAAAAGTACCAGTCCAAGATCGGCTGGAAGGTCCATATCATAGGCTTTGGGCATCGTGTTCCGTTCGATATTATCCGGGAATCGGCCGGTGTAAAACAATACCAGGCCAGGGGCATTTGAGCTTAATTGCTGGTTTGCATCCAGAGCTTCGATTTGGTCGAAAATGGGATTTTCATTCCAACGCTTGCTGGTATAACCCACGCCATAATGATTCATTAAGAATAGGTAATCCTGTAATTTTGCATGAAAATACCAGACAGTAATCAGCGCCAGCGCCATGAATGCTATTCCCCCGAGCCATCGCAGCTTGATGAGCCGGCTGGTAAAGGCAAAGACGGTAGGGAGTAAAAGCGCTGAGGCGATAAATATTGGCAGTAAAAGCCGTTCATCCACATCCGGCTGAGTGGAAGCAGAAATATATGCCCCTAGGTGCAGGGCAATATAGGCCGCAATAAAGACCAACAATGCCAGTCCCCAGGTTAGCAGCCCATTTTCATTTAATACTTGTTTTCTTCGGCGTAGAACGGTATAAGCAGCTATGGTCAGGCCGATTCCGATTGCCCCAGCCAGGATCAATTTCCAGGTGGGGGAAAGAATGTGATTGCCGCGGTAGAAAAATGGCAGCCATGAACCGACGACATCCATAAAACTCTGGAAGTACTGGAGGAATTTTGGCAGAATGTTGGTCAAATCACCCAGTGGCCGGTTGCCAAAAGTGCGCGTCGAAAGATATACCGGAACCACCCAGAGCGCTGGAAAAAAGATTCCAGGCGCGAGAAAGGCAAAAACCTGTTTGAGGTGCGGTTTTACAACGGGTACACCGCAAACGAGAATCATCAATGGACCAACTGCCAGCAGCGCCAGCCCGGTATAGCGCGCTAAAATTGCCAACCCGGAAAGAGTGCCTGCCAGTGCCACCCATCGGATCGAATGCATCCTGGCAGTTAAAGCATATGTCAGCAGAAAAAGGCTGGAAAACGCGAGAAACAAAAACAACCCCTCCGACATTGCCCCAGAATAAGCTCGCACAGGCGAATAACTCAACAAAATCAGACCGGCAGCCCCGCCTGCCAGCCAATAGGAGCGGGTAAAGGTAAAGGTTGACCAGCCAGCCAGAAAAATGGTTAATCCGAAAAGGATAGCATTTAACCAACGACTGGATTGCAAGGCGCTGGCGCCAAACGTCATGGGCAAACTGACGGCCAATGGAAACAATGGCGGATGTAAAGGGAGGAGCTCGAATTCCCCTGCCGGGTTTTGCAGCACAATCCCGCGCACCTCGTTGATGTTCTTCGCGGTAACCAGGTAGGCCGCCGAGTCGCTATACGCCCAGGGGCCGATTTCTGTTGCGTATAATATGAGCGCTACCCCGCCCACCGCCAGGATGATCAACAGCAGAGCGGCGATTCGGTGCACCCAAACCGGTTTACCAGGGGTGGTTGAAAATATAGTCATCCTTCCGATCACCCCTGAGTTGGTTTATACAACCCATCGATATTCGTTCCGAGCATGCCAGCTTCATAGGAACGTTTATCTACGAAGGAAAGGCCAACGGTTTGGGCCGCATCGACCAGCGCGACCGGCTTCAGGCGATACAACGCATGGGCCACTTTTTCAACGCCGGTTTCCGTTGCCTGCCAATCAAAGCGGTCATAGCGGGCTAAATTCAATGGGCGAGTGTAGGCGCGCAAAGTTTTTTGTCCTTTAATGTTGAAGAAAACTTCAAAATAGGACATTGCCAGCTCTCGCAGCGAGCGATAGATGGGTTCGCGGTAGCGCAGCCCAACAAAATTGGATTTCGCTACGGCGCCATAACAGCCGTTTATTTGGAAAATAGCCAGCACGTGATCGTCGTCGGTGCCCGGTTCAGGGACCAGGTCGATGATGCGGGCAGCAAATCCCAGTTGCTCCAACGCCAAAGCCGCCAGCAAAGCGCCATCCAGACAATGGCATTGGCGGTCGCGCATTACCCGCAACGGAGAGCGGTTTAGCTCTTCACCAATATAAGGGAGGCTGTCGAGATACAGTTGGATGTCGGGGGGAGTTTTGAGTTGGCGAAACAGGCTAAAAAGTTCGCCATGCGGCGGATATTCGAAATTCAAAATGATCCTCCCTCTATGAATGAACGAGCGGGGTCGAACCTTAATTTGAGTATAACACGCCGATTCTCCCCCATTCTAAAAAATATATGACAACTTTTCGCGAAACTCTTTTGGTTAATGCGGGTTTTCACGCTTGTAACCTCATAAAAGGTTATTTCTAAGCCGCGCATGGTGAACGGCAGCTTATAAACCCGAAAAAATTGCCTGTCCGATTTACAGGCTGCTCTACTCGACAAGTGAATCCCATCCTATTCAGGGATGTTTTCCAGGGGCTGGTTTTTCCAGATGGGTGAAATGTTAATTTCTGCACAGCAACCCAAAATCCAAGTAAGTGGCCAAGACGTAAAGGAGTAAGACACCATGTTCGATCCAAAAGCAGTTGCAGTGGTCGGTTTGGGGGCAATCATGCCGGATGCAGTGGATGCGCCGGAGTTCTGGAAGAATATTAAAGAAGCGCGCTATTCCATTACGGATGTCCCGGCGGATCGCTGGCGGGAAGATTTATATTTTGACCCGGATCCCAAGGCGACGGACAAAACCTATTCGAAAATTGGCGGATGGGTGCGCAATTACAATTTTGAACCGCTCAAATGGGGCATCCCAATTCCTCCCAGCGTACTAGCGGTGATGGATGAAGGTCAAAAATGGGGCATTGCTGCGGCGCGGCAAGCCCTGCTGGACTACGGATACCCGCAGAAACCGCTGGACAACAACCGGGTCGCGGTCATTCTGGGGAATGCGCTGGCTGGCGAGAACCATTATACGACCAGCCTACGCATCCGGCTGCCGGAATTTCTGGATACGCTTTCCGGCCTGGAGGCCTTCCGCAGTTTATCAACGGAGGTTCAGGCCGCCCTGTTTAGCGGCATGCAGCATGATTTCCGCGGGAAAGTGCCAGAAATTACTGAAGATACCATGCCCGGCGAGCTGGGGAACATTATCGCCGGACGGATTGCGAACGTTTTCAACTTGGGCGGCCCCAATTTCGTCACCGATGCAGCCTGCGCTTCCTCACTGGCAGCGCTGCAAGCCGCGGTGGATGGATTGACCAGCCACCAGTTTGATGCGGTGCTGACCGGCGGCGTTGACCGCAACATGGGCGTAGAGGGATTTGTCAAATTCTGCAAAATCGGGGCGCTCAGTCCGGATGGCTCACGCCCGTTTGCCGACGGAGCCAACGGCTTCGTTATGGGTGAAGGCACGGCCATTTTCCTGCTCAAACGGCTGGCAGATGCCGAGAAAGACGGCGACAAGATTTATGCGGTCATTCGTGGCATCGGCGGCAGCAGCGACGGCAAGGGGAAGGGCATCACAGCGCCCAATCCGATTGGTCAGCAGCGATCTCTCGAACGCGCCTGGAAAAACACAGGAGTAAATCCTGCCAGCGTAGGTTTGATCGAAGCGCACGGCACCTCGACCCGTGTCGGCGATGTGACCGAAGTCAACAGTCTGAATGCCGTTTTTGGTAATTTTGGATTGCCAGTAGGCAAAGTGGCGCTTGGATCGGTCAAGTCGAACGTCGGGCATTTGAAGAGCGCGGCAGGCGCCGCCGGCCTTTTCAAAGTGGTCATGGCCTTGTACGACAAGCTCCTGCCGCCTTCGGCTAATTTCCATAGACCCAATCCCAATATTGCGTTTGATCAAATTCCGTTTTTTGTCAATACCAGCCTGCGGCAGTGGGACAAACCCGAAGGCGAAACTCGCCGGGCGGGCGTGTCGTCGTTCGGGTTTGGCGGCACCAATTTCCACGTCGTTGTCGAGGAATGGGTACCTGGGTTGCTGACAACCGAATCCAAAACATTTACTGCGCCCCAGATGGTCGCACAGATTCCGGCCGGGCAACCAGCTGCTGTCGCGCCGCCCATTTCGGTGTCCGTAGTTGTTACTGCTCCCATCCGGACCCATGCCACAACAGCGGTGCAACCCTATCGTGGATTGTTATTCCTGGGCGCGGAAACGGCGGAAGAGTTGGTATTCAAACTGACTTCCGCGCTTCAAGCCGCTCGCAGCGGTCAACTTCCGCCCCGGCAGCTGCCTTCAGCGGATGCGCTGGCGCGTCCAGAACGGATTGTGATTGATTACGAAAACGCTGCGGAATTGGTCAGCCGCGGCGAGAAGGCTTTGAAGGCCTTCGAGACCAATGCGGCCAATGGCTGGCAGGCGATGACCGCTCAAGGCGTTTTCCGCGGCAGCGGGGCTCCAGGCAAACTGGCCTTTTTATTCCCCGGTCAGGGCTCGCAGTACGTCAACATGCTCAAAGACCTGTGTGAGGTCGAACCGGTGGTCGCCGACACGTTCAAAGAGGCTGACGAGATCATGACGCCTATCCTCGGGCGCAGTCTGACCAGCTACATTTACGTGGACGGTGATGAAGAATCGGTTAAACGCGCCGAAGCAGCCTTGCGCGATACGGCTATTACTCAGCCGGCTATGTTGACTGCCAACGTGGCCATGCTGCGCCTGATGAACAAGTTTGGCTTCTCGCCAGATCTGGTGATCGGACACAGCCTGGGTGAGTATGCTGCGCTGGTAGCCTCTGGCGTTTTGACCTTTGCCGAATCACTGCAAGTGGTTAGCGCCCGCGCCAGCGAAATGAAAAAGGTCTCCATGGAGGACAATGGCGGGATGGCAGCAGTATCCGCCCCGCTCGAAGCGGTCGAGAAAGTGCTGGCATCCCTCAATGAATACGCCGTAATCGCCAACATCAACAGCCCGGTACAGTCGGTGATTGGCGGCAGCACAGCTGCAATCGAGAAATCTCTGGCAGCTTTCGCGGCTGCCGGTTTCCAGGCGACTAAAATCCCGGTTTCGCATGCTTTCCATACCAAAATTGTAGCGCCGGCTTCTGGCCCGCTCAAAACCGTTATCAGCCGCATGAGCCTGAATATCCCGAAGATTCCAGTGGTTGCCAACGTGACCGGTGACCTCTACCCCACCTCGCGGGCAGAAATCCTGGAAATTCTTGGACAGCAAGTAGCGTCACCGGTGCAGTTTATTAAAGGCATGCAGACGTTATATTCCCAGGGTGTACGGGCGTATGTGGAAGTCGGTCCCAAACGGGTGTTGAATGCCCTGGCGACCGATAATCTCAAGGACAAGACGGATGTGACCATTCTGGCAACTAACCATCCGCGCAAGGGGGCGGTGGTGAGCTTCAACGAAGCGCTTTGCGGGATGCTGGCTGCCGGCCTCCAGCCCCAGTGTGCCAGTGTGACCTCCCAGGCGCAAGCCGCGGTCTTTGGCCAGCCGCTGGAAGTAACTGCACCCAAAAATGGGAACGGCGCTGCTCCGCACGCGCAGGCAACAATTCAGGATGGCCGCGTACCGCTGACCGGCTCTGTGGTTGTCACGGGCGCCGGCCTTGGCTTGCCCGGTTTGAAAAACCACGTTTTCGATGACGGTAATGTAACTTCGATCTTAAACGGCGAGCAGCGTATCGAGCCGCTGCCGGTCAAAGTACGCCAGGAAATGGTTGACTTGCGGCCTGTTCGCCTTGAAAAAAGTGATGCTGGCGCGCAAATGGTGACCATTAATCACCTGGACGGCACGCTTAAACTGGCCGGTCAACCCGGGCATTTCAACCTGGTCGAAGAATTCGGCGTACCGGCTGAACGCGTGGATGCCTGCGATATTTCCACCCAACTGGCTATCGCAGCCGGTATCGAAGCGCTGCGCGATGCAGGTATCCCGTTGGTGATGACTTATCGCCAGACATCCAAGGGAACCTTGCTGCCTGACCGCTGGAAGCTGCCTGAATCACTGGCTGATGAAACCGGGGTGATCTTCGCCTCGGCATTCCCGGGCACCAACCGCTTTGCCGAAGAAGCCGAAAATTTCTACGGCTACAAATCGGTCGGGAAGCAGCTGGAGGAAGTGCGCAGTTTGATCGCGCTCGTCCCGGCTGATCAGAAAGACCTGCTAACCCAGATGCAAAGACGGGCTAATGAGTTGGAAGCCAAACTGCAGGAATTGGATTATCACTTTGACCGGCGCTTTGTGTTCCGCATATTGGCCATGGGCCATTCGCAATTTGCCGAGTACATCGGCGCGCGCGGGCCAAACACGTCTGTCAATGCTGCCTGCGCAACGACTACGCATGCCGTTTCGGTGGCTGAGGACTGGATTCGCACCGGACGATGTCGCCGGGTGGTGATCGTCGCCGGTGATGATGTTACTGGCGGATCGTTTGCCCCCTGGATGAATACCGGCATGCTGGTCTCTGGCGCCAGCACCACTGAAAGCAATATTCGTAAGGCTGCTTTGCCTTTCGACCGCCGCCGCAACGGCTTGTTGATGGGTATGGGTGCAGCAGCTCTGGTATTGGAAGCGGAAGACTCTGCCCGTGAACGGGGCATCCGCGGGATTGCTGAAGTCCTTTCTAGCGTGACGGCCAACAGCGCATTCCACGGCACCCGGTTGGATATCGGTCATGTCAGCCAGGTCATGCAGCGCGTGGTGGAACAGGCAGAAATTCGCTTTGGCATTCAGCGCAGTGACATTGCTGCTCAGACGATGTTCATGTCACACGAAACTTACACCCCGGCGCGCGGCGGATCGGCTTCGGCTGAAATTCACGCGCTGCGTCGCACTTTTGGCGACCACGCCAACAAGGTGATCATCGCCAATACCAAAGGCTTTACCGGGCATACCATGGGCGTCGGTGTCGAAGATGTGGTGTCCGTAAAGGCGCTTGAATATGGAATTGTGCCGCCGGTTGCGCACTATGATAAGGATTTCGAACCAGATCCGGATCTTGGAGATTTGAATCTTTCCCGCGGCGGCAAGGCGGACGTCAAATACGCGCTTCGCCTTGGAGCAGGTTTTGGCTCACAGATCGCCATGGTGCTTTTCCGGGCCATCCCGGGCGATCAGAATCGCAAAAATCAATCAGTGTACGGGCCTTGGCTTGATCGGGTGACCGGCTACGATGCCGTTGAATTGGAAGTCACCCAGCGAACGCTGCGGGTAAAACATGCCGGTCCACCCAAGCGGCAGCCAGCAAAATCAACGTGGCAGTACGGTCACGGTCCGACACTGTGGGCGGATACGCCCGCGAGCACGCCAGCCGTAACTGTAATCCATGAAGCACCAGTAGCCGCTCTACCGGCAACACCAGTGCAACCGGTTGTTGCGCCAGTGGTTCAACCCGTGATGCAGCCTGTCCAGGCTGCTCCGGCCGCCAGCGTGGATGAGGCTGGCATCAAAGCCTTTGTGCTGCAGGCGGTCAGTGAGAAAACCGGCTACCCGGCGGAAATGCTCGACCTGGGGCTGGATCTGGAAGCTGACCTTGGCATCGACACGGTCAAACAGGCCGAGTTGTTCGCCACGATCCGCACCCACTACAACATCCCACGGCGGGAAGATTTACGCCTATCGGAATTCAATACCCTGGAAAAAGTGATCGGTTTTATGCGCGATTCGCTGGCGGGCGGCGTCCAATCCAAACCCGTGCAAGTTGAAGCGGTTGCGGCAGTTGCCGTCACTCCGACAGCTCCAGTTGCCGCTCCAGCCGCTTCCTCGGTTGCGGTTGCAGCCAGCAGTACGAATGTCAATGGTGAAGAAATCAAGGCTTTCGTTCTACAGGCGGTCAGTGAAAAAACAGGCTACCCACCCGAAATGTTGGACATGGAACTCGACCTGGAAGCTGACCTGGGGATTGACACGGTCAAACAGGCGGAGTTGTTTGCCACGATTCGCTCGCACTACAATATCCCCCGGCGCGAAGACTTGCGCCTATCGGATTACAACACCCTGACCAAAGTAGTTGGCTTTATGCGCGACGCGCTGGTTGGCGCAAGTCAACCACAGCCGGTTGTGACGCAAGCGGCTCCCGTTCCAGTAGTCGCAGCGGTAACCTCCGCAGTGACTCAGTCTACCGCGACTGCCAGCAGCTCGAATAGCGATGAACAAGAAGTCAAAGCTTTTGTGCTGCAAGCGGTCAGCGAGAAAACGGGTTACCCAGCCGAAATGTTGGATATGGACCTCGATCTGGAAGCCGACCTGGGGATTGACACGGTCAAACAGGCGGAGTTATTCGCCACGATCCGCACCCACTACAACATCCCGCGCCGCGAGGATCTGCGGCTGTCGGATTACAACACGCTTACCAAGGTGGTCCAGTTCATGCTGAATGAGACTGGCACACAGAGCGCGCCGAGTGCGCCTGTTGCCCAGGCGCAAACTGAGCCGGTCGCAATTCCCGCGACCACAGTGGTCCAGCCAGCCTCTATAGCACCCCACGATGGTGTGGATACGGACGAGATCAAGGCTTTCGTGCTTCAGGCGGTCAGCGAGAAGACAGGTTATCCATCCGACATGCTCAACCTTGACCTGGATCTGGAAGCCGATCTGGGCATCGACACCGTCAAACAGGCCGAGTTGTTCGCGACCATTCGCACCAACTACGACATCCCGCGGCGCGAGGATTTGCGTCTATCGGAATATAACACGCTGGCAAAAGTTATCCAGTTTATGGCGGATGCCGTGGCTGAACGCGCCGCTGCATCCGCACCCAAGGCGGTAGAATCTGCACCGGTCGCGGTTGAAGCAAAATCGGAAGAAACGCCGCTACCGCAGGTTAGTCCAACTGGTGCCGTCGCACAGGCGTCAACGGTCGCTATTCGCCGACGCATCCCCATTCCAGTGCTGCGCCCACGGCTAGACCTCTGCACACCGTCCGGTGTTACCATCGATGCAAGCAGCCGCATCCTGGTGATTGCCGACAGTGGAAAAACCGCTGACGGTCTGGCCCGCCGCTTGCGCGGCCGTAAAGCCCAGGTGTTGGTAATCCCAACACTCGATGAGGCTGCGCTGGCAAAAGTGCAACAATGGCAGGCTGAAGCCCCGGTAACCGGTGTTTATTACCTGCCAGCCTTGAATGTTGAACCCGCGCTGGCTGATCTGGACGCTGCCACCTGGGAATCGGAATTGGAAGCTCGCGTCCTGCCGTTGTATCACTTACTGCGGTTGGTGGGTCCTGAGTCTTTCCTGGTATGCGCCACCCGCATGGGCGGCCTGCACGGCTACGGTGCTGACGGCGCCAGCGCTCCGCTGGGTGGGGCAGTCAGTGGTTTTGCCAAAGCCATGGGAATGGAACGTCCCAACCTGATGGTGAAGGTGGTAGATTTTGCCGAAGATGAAACGCCTGCTCGAACTGCAACCCTGTTGATCGAGGAAACCCTGGTCGATTCGGCCGTAGTTGAAGTCGGTTGGCGCGGCGAACAACGCTATGGAATTGCTGTATTGGATCGTGATGTCGCAGAACAGACCCTGACCCTTGGAAAGAATCCGATCTTCCTGGTCAGCGGCGGCACCGGCGGTATTACCGCATCGGTTGTAGCCGATTTGGCGCAGCAAACAAAGGGTACCTTTTACTTGCTGGGGCGATCTGAACTGCCCGACGCACAGGACCCTGATGTCCAACTGGCGCGCAGCGGACGTGAAGCGCTTAAAAATGCGGTCATGCAGCGCATGGTAGCCGATGGCAAAAAACCCACTCCCAAACAGGTGGAAAGTGTCGCGGATAAGGTCACCCGGGCTGCGGCTACGCTGAAAACGATGGACGTTGTGCAGCAGTCTGGCGGCCAGGCGCATTACCTGACTTGCGATGTCACCGATGCCCAATCGGTCAACGCGGTGGTCAAGGCTGTGACCAAAGCTGAGGGACGGGTGGATGTCTTTATTCACGCAGCCGGACTGGAGCACAGCCGCAAACTGGAGAATAAACCGCTGGAAGAAGTACGCGAGACGCTGGCGATCAAAGCCGGTGGGTACTTCCACTTCTTGAAAGCTTTGGCGAAGAACAAACGGCCGCTCAAAGCAGTGGTGGCATTCACCTCGGTAGCCGGACGCTTTGGCAATTCCGGTCAGGCGGATTACAGCGCCGCCAATGATCTGGTATGCCGGTTGACTTATGCCCTGCGGCGGCAAAACCCGGGGTTGAAAGCATTGACCCTGGATTGGAGCGCCTGGGCGCAGGTTGGTATGGCCAGCCGCGGCTCGATCCCGATGTTGATGGAACTCGCCGGCATCGAAATGATGCTGCCCGAGCAGGCTGCCCCACTGGTGTACCGCGAACTGATGCATGGCGCTGTCGGCGGTGAAGTGCTACTGACCGGATCGCTTGGTTTGCTGGAAAAACCGCGCCGCCCCGATGGCGGTGTGAATCTGGAAGCTGCCAACCAGGCGTTGACTGCCGGCAAACCTATTCACGTGATGTTCAGCCGGTTGACTGGTCTGGACCTCAACCAGGGCATCACTCTGGAAGCCGAACTTGACCCGAAAACGCTGCTCTTTCTGAAAGATCATGCGCTCAACGGCATTCCGCTGCTGCCCGGGGTAATGGGCATCGAGGGTTTCTCGGTTGCCTCCAAACACATCTCCTCGGTGCTCGCATCCGAAAAGAGTGGCTTCGATGTCGCCCGCCTGGAAGATATCCATTTCCTGGCGCCCTTCAAGTTCTACAAGGACGCCCCGCGGCGCATCACCTGGCGCGCCCAGGTAGCGCACGAGCAAGGCGGTCTGGTGGCGCATGTGATCCTCGAGTCCACTCTGGCCCGTCCCGGCCGTGATGATGAAAAAATGGTGCATTTCAGCGGCAAGGTATATTTGGCCCCAATCTCCGATGCGCATGCCGAGCGAACCATGCAGCCCCCGGTTTGGAACGGTGCCTTCACAGTGGAAGCCAAGGACATTTACCAGCTTTATTTCCACGGACCGGCCTTCCAGGTGCTGGAAGGTGTTCAGCGCTCTGGCGAGACGGTGCTGGGTAAATTACACCGGGATACGCCCGCCATCACTGCTGAAGGCGAGGAATTGGTCTCCACGCCAGTGCTGGTGGAATTGTGCATGCAAACTGCGGGAATCTGGGAAGCTGGATCGACCGGGGCACTGGCGTTGCCTAGCTCCATTGGCGAGCTGCGGTTATACCACATCACCCCGAATGGTCAGCCCATCTTCGCTGCTGTAACGCCAAACCACGACGCAGAAGGCGAACTAACCTTCGATGCGACGGTGGTGGATGCCAAGGGCCGGGTTTACCTGGAACTGGACAACTACCGCACCTCGCCGCTACCGTATGCGGTGGACGAAAAGCTGCTCAAGCCGTTGCGCGGACTGGTTGCAGACAAGAAATAAGCAGGCAGGATTGTTTTAGCGGTGGAGAGACCCGCGGTTATTTACTGGTTAATGGATGAGGCCGGTCCTGAGGGGGCCGGCCTCATAAGCGATTCACCGGATGATCGGCTTTCGGTTGAGGAATGGAATCGTTTCAGGCAGATGCGTTTTCCTAAACGCCGCAGCGAGTGGTTGCTGGGACGGCTCACGGCCAAGGAGCTAATCGTCAAGTGCGTACCAGGCATGGAAAAGGTGCCCTTTGGCCAGATCACCATTGCCAACTCTCCCGCGGGCGTGCCTTATGTTTGCATGGCCGAAAAAATCCTGCCAGTTCAGTTGAGCATCAGCCACCGGGAACGGTGCGCCGTGGCAGCAGTAAGCCTGAATGCGGGTATCAGCCAGGGGATTGATTTAGAGTGGGTCGAGGATCATCCGCTGAGTTTTTATGAAGATTTTTTCACAGCGGACGAGGTGCGTACCCTGGGGGAATATGTAGCGGAACAGCGTGCCTGGGCGGGGAGTTTGACGTGGAGCGCGAAAGAGGCTGTGCTGAAGGCACTTGGTCAGGGGCTGAGAATGGACACGCGCGCTGTCGAAGTGCTTCGCATAGCCAAAGATCAAGTGGACGGCTGGGGAGAGATTGAATTGCGCGTAGCCAATATGGAAAACGAAAGCTGGTTTGGTTTCTGGCGCAATCAAGGACAGCACGTGCTGACCATGGCGGTCAGGGGCGCAAAAATCCGGCCTGAGCTTATACAGGCCAGGTAAAAAAGCATCCACCAGATCAGAGCGCTCGATTGGGGGTGTAATGCTCTAACCCTGCGGTTGTTTTAACCCCGAAAGCAGTAAGCTGGCGCAGGCGGGTGAGGTAGGCCGCACCCGTCAGCAGTTGCAGGGCGACATCCGTCACGCTCCGGTTTTCCGGATTTTCCAAATAGGTGCCACGTACCCAGTCGTTGAAGGCGCCCATAGCGGGACCGCACCAGATCTGGTAATCCATTTCGCGCCCTTTTTCACCGCTGTTCGACCAGCGCGAGGACAGTCCAAGATACCAGCGAAAGATTAACGCCATTTTCTGGCGCGGGTCGGCATTGGCGCGTTCGATCTGGCGCGGATCGCGCTCCGTGAAAAATGCCACCGTGTCCGCCCAGATCGCATTGAGTTCGCGTTTAAAGACGGTTTTTTCTAATTTTTCTCGCTCGTCAGCCGGGATCTCTTCGATTGAGCCGTAGCGTGAATACAATTCATACAGTTTTAGTGCCCGCGGACCAAACATGGTCCCGCGCCGCAGCACTTGCACTTTGACCCCCATCTCGAACATATCCGCTGCTGGCGCCATAATCACATCCGCCATACCGGCCTGGGCCAGCAAGTTGCGGGTGTGCTCGGAGGCGCCGGCTTCCACGCAAGCCTGATTGACCGAACCGGTGGCAATAAAAGCTGCGCCCATAGCGAAAGCCGCGTAAGCTGCGTGGGGTGTAGCGATACCGCCAGCCGCACCCACTCGTGGCAAAGAGGTATACTGGTAACGCGCCTGGAGTTCATCGCGCAGCGCCAGGATGGCCGGCAGCAGCAACACCAGCGGACGATTGTCGGTGTGCCCGCCGGAATCGGCTTCGGCGGTGATGTCATCCGCCATCGGGAAGTGCTGCGCCCAAAGCGCCTGTTCCGCCGTAATCTTGCCGTCAGTGACCAGTTGATTCAGGATGTCATTTGGCGCCGGGCTGAGGAAGCGCGCGGCAACTTCTTTACGCGAGAGTTTGGCAATGATGCGGTTGCGGGCAATAATTTTCCCGTCAGGGTCTGCTTCCAGACCAGCCACGCGGTATTGCACCAGCGCCGGGGTAATGTCCACGTAAGCCGATGCTTCCACGGTGCGAATGCCGTGTTTGAGGTAGAGTTCAGCCGCCCCGCGCTCCATGGCGGGCTCATTCGGGCTGTTGATCAGGTTGAAGGCGTAAGGTCCGTCCGGGAGGGCAGTTTGAATCTCGCGGATGGCCCCTTCCAGCCGTGCAGGAACCACCCCGGCAGCGCCAAACGACCCCAGCAGGCCGGCTTTGCCTAAGGCAATCACCATGCGGGTCGAGGCGATAGCGTTAGCCATGGCGCCTGCATAGTAAGCGCAGCGCACCCCGTATTGGCTGCGAAAACCGGCATCACCCAGGTCTTCGATACCCAAAGGGGGAAGCACACCAAGCAATTGTGGTGCCTTCCCGTTCACTCCGGGCTGTACCGCGCCTGTGTTGGTAACGCCTAAACCCTGCGGCAGGGCGACGATATGAACCGGTTGGTCAAATTGCAGCAGGGCAGCCTGGATGCCATTTGTCTCGCGTATAACCGATGCAGGCGGCCCATCCCAGGTTAAACCGGTTGACTGGGTCTGGGTACGGAACAGGGCAGGGGGTAGGGTGGGGGTCGAAGTTTCAGGCATAACAGCAAATTTCTGTAATTTTAGGGGATAAAAAAGGTAATGTGCGCGCGCTCTGGCGATGCTAAGAGCTATAACCCAGTTTTTTTATTTGGGTTACGGGTGAGGACCATTGGCTCGACAAAGCTGGTAATAACTATAGTGAAGATCGTGACTGTTTAATTAGGCTCTATCCCTCAACGAATTATAAGAAAGTAAATACAGGAATAACCAGTGCATATCGCTTGGCACTTTACAAAGAAAAACTAAAAGGAATTTAGTTAAAGCCTATCTATTAGACCAGCGATATTATATCCGTATGAAAACATCCATTATGTTCCTTCTCGGGTCTGGTGTGTCTATTCCAGGTGGATTTCCCAGCACTGATGAGATTACCACCCAAGTCTATGAAGGTAAAGATATCATTCGCCATACGGATGGCAGGTACTACTTGCCAGACCATCCTGGTGATTGTGAAAAGGAGTTGACCGAGCCTTATCTGTCACCTGTGCGATTTTTACTTCAGTCGATTAATAATTTGATGTCGAAGTACGAGAAACAAGAACCTATAAATTACGAGATTCTTTACTACTTTATCCAACAACTCAACGCCTTCAAGTCAGGCGATTTGCTCAATATGGCACTTTATCCATTTATGGACCAAGTCAAAACATGTATGCAAGAAACTTTAGATCTAACTGATGTTTTTGATGAAGCGGAGAAATACATTAGACACACGGTATGGCGCATGCTGGCTAGACCGGTTGACAAACATCAGCACCTAGGTTTCTTGTCGGAAGCAATTAAAGATCAAAATGTCACTATCAATGTCGCAACGCTTAACCATGATTTGTTAATAGAAACACATATTACGCAGAAGAAAATTGATTTTTGCGATGGGTTTGGCTCCCCGATAAACGGCGTCAGATATTGGGAGAATCGCTTTGCGGATAGAAATAACCTGTTGAAGGTTCACGGATCAATCAATTGGTTCAGCCTAATGCCTGATAATGGAGATTGGTTTGACGAAAAAATCGGAATTGTGCTCGATGGTGATATTGATCACCCCCGGTCACCAATAGGAGACCTAATGAGAAGTACGCCTGAAAAGGAGCCGCAAATCCTTGTTGGCACATTCAACAAAATATACGAATACACGGAAAGCATTTTTAGTGACATCTATTGTGAATTCCGGACATTGTTGAGCAGATCACAGTACCTTGTGGTATCCGGTTATAGTTTTAGCGATAAAGGCGTTAATACTGCAATTCTTGAGTGGTTATACAAAGATAGGGGACACAAAATCATCTTGATTCATCGCGATGCCGATAAACTGCTGCAAACGGATGCTCGTATGGCAATTAGGAAAGCATATGGCAGCGCAAAGAGTAACTTCGTTCCAATCCGAAAATTTATTGAAGACACATCATGGAACGAGATTAGTGCGAAAATAAACCATACCAATGCCTGAACTCAATGCAAGTAATTCAACTCCTCTACTTAGTGGTTCTACGCAGATTATTATGTCACGGCATGAACAATTATTCTTTATGTGCAGTTTCCAGATTCGACAAATTGTCTTGAACCAGCGCCCGGGTCAATTTTACCGGGATGCCGCCATTGGAGAGGGAAACGCCTTTTTCGAATTCCAGGCGGGTGAGGCTGGCCAGACGTTCGTCATTGCACAGATAGGCGGCATGCCAGCCTGGGCACACGTTTCGCAACACATTGCCAAACTGAGCGTATAACCCGCGCAGGTCATTGCCAGCACTGATGCGCACGCCGTAGGGCGGGTTGGTCACCACCCAGCCAGGTGATGCTGGAGGTTGAATGGCGCTCACCGAAGCCTGGGTAAACTGAATCCACTGAGCGACGCCCGCCCGTTCGGCATTCTCAATGGCAGCTTGCACAGCGCCGGCGTCGCGGTCGGAACCGGATATAGCGCCCTCGGGTGCATGGATCTTTTTTGCTGCCTTTGACTTCAGGTTTTCCCAACGATATGCTTGATAGCCCGGCCAGTTCATGAAGGCAAACGACCGCAGCATGCCCGGCGGAATCCTGGCTGCCAACAGGGCAGCCTCAATTGGAATGACCCCTGAACCGCAAAATGGGTCCAATAATGGGGAACGATGGTCCCAACCGGAAGCGTACAACATGGCAGCCGCCACGGTCTCGCGCAGCGGCGCTTTGGCTACCGCCAGCCGGTAGCCGCGGCGGTGCAGCGGTTCACCAGACATGTCCAGACTGATGGTACATTCATCGTTTTCCATGCGCACCAGTATCAGTTGCGCAGATGGCTGCTCTTCGTCAAATGTCAGCGCCTCTGGCGCATGCTCGAGCCGGTCGCCGATGGCGCCCAACACGCGTTCACTGACCGCGCCGCTGTGGTACAGTTTGGAATGATGGCAGGTGCTGCGGATTGCGACCGGCTGGCCGGGTGCCAGGTAGCGTTCCCAGGGCAGATTTGCAGCCTTGCGGCGCAGTTCGGCAAATTGAATGGCGTGAAAGTGTCCCAGACGCAGCAAGACGCGATTAGCGGTACGCAGCCATAAGTTGGCGCGATAAAGCCCATCCAGCGTGCTGGAGAAGCGCACACCGCCTTCTCCCGGCAAATATGAGGGTGCATTGGCTGCATGAACATAGCCGAGTTCTGCCAGTTCCTGCGCCAGAAATGGCTCGACTCCCGGCAGACAGGCAGCAAAAGCCTCCAGCAGCGGACTATCCGCCATGCGGACTCCGACGCTTTGGAGTTTCTTTATCAACGACGATGCGTTTTTGGCGTTCTTTACGGCCGCTTTCTTTTTCGACGAATAATTTTTCACCGGTGAATGGATCCATCTCGGTGTAGTACATCAAACTGGAGTAAGTGGAAGGAGTAGGTGTAAACATCTGCACCTGCTCGGGATGAATGTTCAACTTTTGGCTGGTGAAGGTTCGCAAATGGCGCATGTCTTCTTCCGAGCAGCCGGGATGGGCGGCGATCAGGTAATAGGTCAAAAACTGCGGCTTGCCGGCTTCTGTGGTCATCTGCTCGAACATGCCTTTGAAGCGCAAAAGACTGTCATTGCCCGGTTTTCCCATGTGCCGTAAAACGTTATTCTCCGTGTGTTCCGGCGCCACTTTCATCTGCCCGGAGACGTGATTGCGCACCACAGCGCGCAGGTAGTCGCGTCCGTGCGCCTGATCTGCCAGCACCATATCGTAACGGATGCCGGAGGCGACGAACGCCTTGCGCACGCCCTTGACCTGGCGCAGCCGGCGCAACAGTTCGATCTGCTGCGAGTGGTCAACCTTCATCTGACTGCAAATTTCAGGGTACAGGCAGCGTTTTTTGACGCACACCCCGCTTTTTAGTTTCTTGGCGCACTCGAAGCCATACATGTTGGCGGTTGGCCCGCCGGCATCCTGAATAATGCCTTTGAAATCAGGCATGGCTGCCAATCGCTCGGCTTCGTTGACAACCGAATCCAGGCTGCGCCAGGATACGGTGCGGCCTTCATGCACCGCGATCGCGCAGAAATTGCATTCCCCGTAACAGCCGCGGTGGGTCTGGATGGAAAATTGAATAGTTTCCAGGCTTTTAACTTTTCCCTGACGTTCGTAGTACGGATGCTGGGCGCGCTCGAAGTCCAGGCGGTAAACCGAGTCCAACTCGTTTTGGGTGGGAGTCAACGCGGGCGGATTCTGGATCAAGTAGCGATCACCGTGGCGTTGGATCAGGCCGCGGGCAGTCAGCGGATCATTGTTGCGGTAAAATGTATGGAACATCTCGATAAAAGCATTTTTATCGCTGGCGACGGTTTCGTAGGCGGGCAGTTCCAGATAACCACTGCGCGCTTGGCGGTCAAGGTAGCACAGACCGCGAATGTCATGAATATCCTGCCCATCGCGCAAGCGGTTTGCCAGTTCGACAATGCCTTTTTCCGCCATGCCGTAAAACAGCAGGTCAGCTTTGGCATCCAGCAGGATCGAGCCGCGCACCCGGTCGGACCAGAAATCATAATGCGCCACGCGCCGCAAACTGGCTTCAATGCCGCCCAACACGATCGGGCGGGTGTTTTTGAAAAATCGCCGGATCAGGTTGGTGTAGACAATCGTCGCACGGTCGGGGCGGCGGTTGTTGATCCCGCCGGGAGTATTATCGTCGCTGCGACGTTTTTTACGCGTGGCAGTGTAATTGGCGACCATCGAATCGACCACGCCGGCCGTAACTCCCCAGAAAAGCACAGGTTCTCCCAGGCGAGTAATATCTTCAGCCGACTGAATATCTGGCTGGGCAATCACGCCAACCCGATAACCGGCTGAAACCAACACCTTGCCGATGACGGCAGCGCCCGAGAACGGGGTGTCAATATAGCTATCGCCGCTGACGAGGATTACGTCCAACTGACCCCATCCCAAATCCGCGCATTCCCGTAAGGTTGTCGGTAGAAACACGCTGGCCTTTAATCTCCGAGGCTGGTTCCGACCAGCCGGGCGCCTTGAATCCAGGCGTGATCCGCTGGGATGGTCTTGACCATTCCGGCAACCTGGTCGAGCGGCACGGTCTCCACGCCGCCTCCGCGCGGTGCGACCATGACGCCGTACTGCCCTTGTTGGATGAATTTAGCGCAGGCAGTGCCAAGCTGGGTGGCCAGCACGCGGTCAACGGCTGAAGGCGCTCCGCCGCGCAATAAATATCCCAAAATGGTAACGCGAGTCTGCAGCCCGGTATGGCTTTCCAGCCGGTTGGCCAGGTGCAGGGTGTCGCCGGCCGCCCGTTTTTCGATGGCATCCAGCCGCGCGGAAATATCTGCGCCGTCGCGCGAACCGCGGATGCGCAGGTTCGTCCGGCGTGCATTTTCGAAAAACTCCACATTTTCGACGGAAATAGCGCCTTCCGACACCGCAATCAGGCTGAATCGCTTCCCAGTGGCCGCGCGCGCCAGGATGGCAGCGGAAATCTTCTCGAGGTGGTAAGGAACCTCGGGGATCAAAATTACATCCGCACCGCCGGCGATGCCGGCGCCAAGCGTCAGCCAACCGCTTTCGCGCCCCATGATCTCGACGATGATAATGCGGTGATGGCTGATAGCTGTCGAATGCAGGCGGTCAATGGCCTCGGCAGCCACTTCCAGGGCAGTATTGAACCCGACAGACGTGTCGGTGTGCGGGATATCGTTATCGATGGTCACCGGCACGGTGATCACATTCAGGCCTTCCCGCATGAGTATAACGGCGCTGTCCTGGGCATCTCCGCCGCCCAGACAGACCAGCCCGTCCAGCCCGTGGCTGCGGTATGCCGAGATGATGTCAGGGGTGCGGTTTTCGTATTTGCCATTGATCAAAATATGGTCGGGGCGGTCGCGGTTTGTCCCAAGAATGGTGCCGCCGGTGGTCAAAATCCCGGAGAACATGGGGTTTTCCATTTCAACCACCATGCTGTTTAACATCCCGGCAAAGCCGTCCTGAAACCCGATCATCTGGGTACCCTCGACACTGAGCGCCGCCTTGCCAATGGCGCGCAGGGCTGCATTGATTCCCGGACTGTCGCCGCCGGTGGTTAATAATCCGATTTTTTGACCCATAGGGTCCCCTCCGACCTTTCCACTGAGTAACGCAACCTACCCGTATAGCTGGTGGTATTTGTCGAGATCGACTGAGGCGATGTACGGCAGATTCCTGCCTTTTTCGTCAATATCCAGGCCGTAGCCGACCACGAAATGATCCGGAATTTCAAAGCCGCAATAATCAATCTGGATGTCCACCTTGTGGCGGGCGACCTTATCCAGCAGCGTGCAAACCTTCAGGCTGCGCGGTTTGCGGTCCAGAAGTAATTTCCGCACGGTGTGCAGCGTGAAACCGGTATCGATAATATCGTCCACAATGATGACGTCCCAACCGGCTATCGAGGATTTGTGGTCTGAATCGATCCGCACGAAACCGGTAGAATCCGTACCGGAATAAGATGAAACCAGCATAAAGTCCATGGTCATTGGGCGGCGGACACTGCGCATCAGGTCGGTCATGAACATAACGCTGCCGCGCAGCAAGCCAAGAAGCAGCAGTTTTTCGGAATTCTGGTAATCCTGAGTAATTTGTTCGCCGATCTCTGCTACTCGTTCTTCGATTTGTTCCTGGGTAATCAATATTTCGCCAATAAATTCATAAGGGTATTTCAAACGCTGGTTCAAATTTTTCTTCCCTCTGACACAGGTGAGTATGTTGAAAGCTGGATGCCAGAAGTGGGCAGTGCGCTTTCCTTGGAATCATACCACGCCATGGATAAATAGCCCATTCTGGGCGGCGGTTTTCTCAAATGGGCGGGTTGAAATCAACCACCTCTGCTATGTTGTCGTGGCGCAGAACGAAGCCATCTACGCCTGACTGATAGAACGATTGTGTCTGGCAATGTCGCTTGCAGCAACAGCGAAGGTCGGATTTCCGCATGCTATAATGACCTATGAAGAGGGGAAGGGATCTTCGCGATGGACGTGATCACAATCTCCCGTCAATTGGGCAGCCTTGGGTTCCAGGTTGGTCAGGCGGTGGCTGCCAAATTGAATTACCGCCTGGTCTGGCGCGACCTGATAAACCAGGCTGCAATTCGTTCCGGCGCCCCGGAAATCGCTCTGGCGATGATCGATGAACTCAATCTGCTGGGGTTGACGCCGTCAACTGACCAGTTCAATGCCTATTTCCGGGTGGTTGGCCAGGTGATCCATGAACTGGCAGCGGCTGGGGGAATCGTCATCGTTGGCCGCGCTGGGCAGGTGGTGCTGCGCGATGAACCCCGGGCGCTGCACGTGCGCGTTATCGCTTCGCTGGACGTTCGCATCCAGCGTATCGCCAGTTATCGCGGCATCCCCCCGGAGGCCGCTCGGGCGCAAATTGAGGCTAGCGACCGGACGCGCAAGAGCTATCTGCGCCGTGCTTACCAAGCCAACTTGGAGGATACCAGCCTGTATGATTTGATCCTCAACACCAGTCGAATGTCACTCACCACAGCTGCCGAAATCATCAGCCACGCCGCAATGCAGCCCTTCGAAAAAGAAGCAATTTCCATTCAGGCTGGCGAGGAAGATTAACTTTGTCGTTGAACCAACCTCAAACCCCAACCTTCGTGCATCCTGCGGAGGAAATGTTTGCTCGCGTTATGGATTATTACGGCGTCCGTTGGATCTATGAGCCGCGTACCTTTGACCTGGAATGGAACGCGAATGGGAAGGTTACACTGGCTTTTACCCCCGATTTTTACTTGCCCGACCAGGATTTATACGTGGAATTGACCACCCTGCGACCGCAACTTTCCACCAAAAAAAACAAAAAAATGCGCTTGATGGCGCAACTTTATCCGAATATTCATATCAAATTGATGAAACGGCGGGAAATGCGGGATTTGATGGTGAAATACGGGTTGTACGACCAGGCAGAGCACATTCAGGGGACGCAAGCGCAGAAGAAGGCACCATGAAAATTGACGCACTAACAGGTTACGGCGATTTCGCCCGTGATATTCAGGAAATCGTTATCTCTGAAGGGCAGATTCAAGCCCGCGTTCGGGAACTTGGCGTCCAAATATCCGCAGATTACCGCGGCAAATGCCCGGTATTGGTGGGTGTGCTTAAGGGCGTGTTGTTTTACATGGCGGACCTGCTGCGGGTCATCACTATTCCTTCCGAGGTGGATTTTCTGGCAGTGTCCAGCTACTCCAGCGAGGCGCGCACGCAGGGGGTTGTAAGGCTGGTCAAGGATTTGGAAATACCGATCAACCACCGCCATGTCCTGTTCGTCGAGGATGTGATCGACACCGGCCTGACGCTCAATTATCTGCTGCGCAGCCTGCGTGAGCGCGAACCGGACAGCCTGGAAGTCTGCGTGCTGTTTAATAAACCCGGCCGGCGGATCATCGACATTCCGCTTAAGTACAAAGGATTCGACCTACCCGACCGCTTCGTTGTCGGTTATGGGTTAGACCACCAGGAACGCTACCGCAACCTGCCCTTCATCGGCCTGCTTAAGGCCGAGGCTTTCCAGAATCCCCATCATTTGCGTGAATGTGAGTAAAAAAAACACCCCTGGAATGTACATTCCAGGGGTGGTGGTTCGCAGGGGCTCCGAGTAACCTTCCCACACATCTCCGTTTTCCTCGGCATTCCTTCTCTGGTTGTGACTTCCCTCTTTTTCAGGGGAAGGGGGCTTCCAATTCCCACCAGGAAGCGAATTGACCTTCCAGGTTGACTGTAAACAGTCCATTTCGGTACACCGGTTATTAAGGGTCTTCCACCTTTTTAAAAAGTGTTACCAAAATTAACCTGCTTCACCGGAGAGAGCTTGCAATTTCTTTGAGCTCCCTGCAAATTCATTATAGGAAAGACCGGAGTGCAAGTCAAGTCATTTTAATGTTGTCTAGTCAACTTAAAGGCAAAATTTTAAGATAACTTAACTGAGGCATGATGAGTATGCGAAGTTTCGGGATTATTAATTTCTGCTGATTGTCAGGAAATGCTTTTTTGTTTTTCGCAGACTTAACAGACTGATCAGCGTTTCCCATCCGCCTTCGCCCCCGATGCGCAAGTCTCGTTGCTGAAAACGCCAGAGCGCCAGCCCGCCAAATAGGATTGTGGCACCGATTAATCCCAGCAGCCAGTTCAAGTTCAAACCGTGGAGCGCATCACCACCTTGAAAATACGTGTAAGGCGAAAACTTGACCACATCCGCCAGCCGGTCATCAATGTTAGCCATTGAATTGAGAATATAACTGACTACCAGGATAAAGGCCGCGGTCAAGGATGCGCCCGCCTGAGACGGCAAGAGTTGACTGAGAAAGGTGGCAAATGCAGCAAAGGCGGTCAAAAAAGCCCACAGGCTCAGGAATGGCCGGCCCATTTCAATTGCGGAGAGCGGAATACTCGACCAGTTCAACGCGATGACGCATCCGAGCCAGATCAACAACACGATCCCGGCCAGGGTTAGAGCCATCCCGGCAAATCGTCCAAGGAAAAATGACCGTCGGGGCAGTGGGTGGGCGAGCAGAATATCTAGTGTTCCGTTTTCTTCAGCTGCCGAAATCACGGCAGCACCCTGCCCGACCGCCAGTATTCCAAGGATAATCGGCAGGTAGGAAAACAATTCCATAGTCAGGTACCCTTCAGGGGTGGTGAAAAAATCAATATTGCCAAAAAATGCGATCAATTCCCGCGGGAAGGCCTGGATTAACTGGTCAAGCAGAGCCTGCTGTTCTGCCAGACTGTCATAAAAGAGAATAATGTACAGCGCAAGGAGACCAAATCCGAACCCCCAGCCAAGAATTAAATATCGGGAGCGCCGCAGAGTGTCATTAAGGATCGTTTTCATTTCAAGCCTCCCCGTTTCCATTTTGGTAATACGCCAGGAAAATTTCTTCCAGGGTAGGCTTGACGATCTCCAGATCGCGAACGGGATACGCCGCCAGGGCTTTGATCAACCCATCCATTTCACCTTCCACTCGCAGTGTAATGGCTGAATTGCCATCAGAGTTCTCCACGGTTACCCCGGGAACCGATTTTATGGGATCAACCTTGCAGGGAGATTTAAAAGCAATTCGAATCCGGCGGAATGACCGATTAATCAGCGCATTCGTTTCGGCAATTTCGATGATTTTCCCGTGGCGGATGATGGCGACCCGTCCGGCAATTTCCTGCACCTCGCTGAGAATGTGGGATGAAAAAAAGACGGTTGATCCGTCCTGTTGGGCTTCGCGCAGCAATTGATAGACCTCCTGCTGGATCAATGGGTCCAACCCGGAAGTTGGTTCGTCCATCAGCAGCAAGGTTGGATGGTGCATCAACGCCTGAACAATGCCGATTTTTTGTTTATTGCCCTTGGAAAGGCTCTTTATCGGAAGTTTCAGGTTTAAATCCAGCCGTTCTGCCATCGTTGTGATTATTTTCCAATCAGCCTGCGGGGAGCGCAAGCGGTTCAACAAGCGCAGGGAATCTGCAACGGACACCGATTCATCCAGATGCAATTCACCGGGCAGGTAGCCGCAGCGCGCCCGAACTTCGGTGGGACTTTTTTGCGGGTCGAGTCCAAGAACGCGCAAAGTCCCGCTGGCAGGCCGGATTAAATCCAACATGCAGCGGATGGTTGTGGTCTTCCCGGACCCGTTCGGGCCTAAGAACCCAAAAATTTCGCCGGGTTGAACTTCAAGGTTTACGCCCTGAAGCGCCCGAACTTTCCCATAATTTTTGTAAACTTCCTGCAAAAAAATTGGCGATTGAGTAGGGGTCATGTTTTTTGGATGGCAGTAAATTGAAGCAGATTCCGCAAAATTTGGTTGGTATGTTCCTGAATGTGGACATCGAGGGTTAGCAGATCTTGCGCCAGGCGCCAATATGTGCTCTTGAGCGCCAGGAATCTTCCCGGAAGGGACTTTAGAAAGGCAAGGGTCTCGTTTTGCGACCGGAGGACTTCTTCCATTAACTCTGGAATGGTGGGGTAGGCTGTTATCGTTGCAATACCGCGCTCAAGGCTATTGTCATGCCACTCGAATTCTTCATCGAGCAGCATGGAATGCAGCCTAGATTGATTATCGCGTTCGGTATGGATCAGGTGCGCCAATACTTCTTTGATCGACCATTCTTCCGGCGCTGATTTCCACTCAGCAGCTTCATCTGAAACCCCTGCGACCGCTGCTTGCAGCTTTTGATATCCACCTTCATAAGATTTTTCCAGTAAATTAATTAACTCAGCATGCGAATTCGGAACTTTTGGTACCGGAAGCGGCATTAATTCCAGTTGAACGGTGTGTTGTTCAGGTCCGCGATAGAATTCGATCTCGATGGTACTGCCCATTTTTTGCCGGTTCAACACCTGAAGTAATGTTTCAATGCGATCGACCAAGGAACCGGCAACATGCGTGACCAGATCGCCCTTGAGCAGTCCGGCTTTTTCGGCGCCGCGACCTTCGATGACTTGATGCAGAAAGATTCCATGGTCCACTGGAAACTTGTTCTGAGTCTTGATTTCCGTGGATAGTTCAGCAGGATATATCCCCAACCCCGGACGGTTTATGATCCGTAAATCGACGCCGGTTTCCAGCACTGATTTGAAATTTTCCAGCCCTTGCTCCCAGCATTTGCGCAATTCCCGGCGCGGCTCTGCCCAGATCTCCTCGCCCCCCAGACCGCGGTGAGTGACCTCAACCAGCGTTTGTTCACCATCTGGCGTGATTTGAACCTGGACTTGCGAGGCATGCGGTTCACTGCGGCCCTGCCAGGAGAATAGGACCAACCTACTGGGTTCCAGGCGGACAAATTCGCCCACGGTATAGTAGCCGCTATTCCACCACAACGTTATCATCCCGCCGACTTTGGGGAAAGTGCGCGCGCCGTTGCATAACCATTCCGACAACCCGACGGAACGGGTAAATGCCCGGTAAATCTGCTCGGGTGGGGATTGAACGACCGTTCGCAAGGATTCCATATCGGCTGCTGGGTACATGCTGGTCTCCGAAAATACCGAGTACAGAAGAGATTTGTATTCCTGCTGCTGCTTTTGTTGAGTTAATTAATAATAGTTTATCACCAAACAATCAACTCGATATCGTCTAATCGAACTCACAAAATGCTCCGCGTTGGATATAAGCAGGCAGAAATAAAAAAATTTTGGGTATAATGGTCATGGCTAAATCGATTATTTTGATGTGCAATCCCAGAAATGCTGTATCTGGAAAACTCCCCCATTTTTGGGTGAGTACCGCACATATACTTTAGCGATGAGGGTTCTATGAAGCTCGCAGTTGGTCAGATCGCTCCAGATTTTACCCTTCCGGCAACCGGGAGTCGAACCATCACCCTGGGCCAGTACCGCGGCCAAAATGTGGTTCTGGTCTTTTTCCCGCAGGCCTGGACGCCTATATGAACGGGTCAAATCCCATCATATCAGGCGCAATTGGACCTGTTTGAGGGATTAAATACCCAGGTACTGGGTATCAGCATCGACCACGTACCATGTCTTGAAGCCTGGGCGGAGAGCCTGGGCGGCATCACTTACCCGCTGATCAGCGACTTCTGGCCGCACGGCATGACTGCGCGCCAGTATGGGGTCCTGCGCGACGAGGGCTATTCCGAGCGAGCGATTTTTATTATCGACCGGGAAGGAATCATCCGTTACATCGACATTCATGACATTGATGAGCAGCCTGATAACGATGAAGTCTTCTCCATCCTGCAGCAGATCGACCCGGAAAACGCTAAAAAACACCCGGTTGATCTGGAAGCCCTGGCAGCTCAGTTGCCGCATGGCGGAATTGTGATGTACTGCAATACCTGGTGCCCGGGCTGCCGTAAAGCGCGCGCGTTTTTTGAAGCCAACCACTTGGATTATAAAGAAGTGGATATCTCGCGTAACCGCGCCGCCGCTGCCCAGGTACGAAAATGGGCCAATGGCTACGAAACGACGCCGACTTTCGACATCGACGGCCATATTTTGATTGATTATGACGAGAGTAAATTGCGCGAAATTCTGGGCAGCCGGGTAACAAAGTAACTAAACATCTGCCCCTCGACAACCTTTCGGCAAGCTCAATCGCATATTGTCACCCTGCGGGTGCGGACAGGGAGCGAACCGGTTGCTGCCCACAGGGCACTCTGTGAGTGAGCTTGTCGAAGCACCGGTGCGCTGGAACACACCCAGTACCTACTGCCTTGTAGTGAACGACGAGGGCGTCGTTCACAAAGGCTGCCCTCTGGGAACTCTGTGAGCGAGCCTGTCGATGCCAGTCAGTCGTAGGGTGCATCCGATATTTGAATGCACCAAAAGTATGCTTACTTGCTCTTCGACAAGCTCAATCGCAGCAGGCAACCCTGACGGGTGCGGACAGGGTACAGGCATCGCTGGCTGAGCCTGTCGAAGCCCGGTGCACTGCTCACAGAGCAGTAGGTGCGCTTCAGCTACCGAAAGTAAGCTGATGAAAATAGGGGCGGTGTTACAAAGGGGTTGGAAAAATTCCTGACTTGATTTGACCCATTACAGAATGGTTTGTGTATACTAAGACCATACCGATTTTGTAGGGCGATGAAGAAAAATCTACCCCATCATTCCACAGGCGAGGGTTTCGGATGTCCGAAAAATTGCGCGTAGCCGTATTAGCTAACCTTAAGAAAAATGCACCTCACTGGCAGGGCATGCCCGACGACCAATGGGATGATCTCGATTCAGAATCGACGATTATTGCGCTGGTTGACGCAATTAAATCCGGCGGCTATGAAGCGGAGTTTTTTGAAGGGGATTTGGCTCTGGTCAACCATTTGACTCGATTTAAACCCGATATCTGTTTCAATATTTGCGAGAGCCACTTCGGTGACGCCCGCGAGGCTCAGGTACCTGCTTTGTTGGAAATGATGCGTATTCCTTATACCGGTTCAAAGGTGCTTACTTTGGCGCTGGCTCTCGATAAACCGATGACCAAACGGGTGCTCAGCTACCATGATTTACCCACCCCTGATTTTCAGTCATTTGAACGCGCTGATGAGCCGCTCGACTCAAAGATGAAATTTCCTCTGTTCGTAAAACCCAGCCGTGAAGGCACCGGGATGGGCGTGAGCAAAAAGTCCATCGTGCATAACGAGGAAGAGTTGCGCGATCAAGTGAATGTGCTGCTAAAAAAATACCGTCAAACGGTACTGGTGGAAAGCTACATCGAAGGTCGCGAGGTGACAGTGGGGATGGTGGGCAATCTCATCGGACCGGTCGGCCGCCGCCTGCCCGAAAATCTCGATTCACCCCGCATTCAAGCAGGACTGCGCTTTTTCCCAGCTTTGGAGGTCGATTTGCAGCCCTATGAAGAAACGGACACCGTTTATTCCAACCGTCTAAAAGTGCAACTGGCTGCTGACCTGACCTATCTATGCCCGGCACCGCTGGAATCGGACATGCTGGACGAGCTAAACTGGCTGGCAGCCGCAGCTTTTCGCGTGACCGGCGGGTTGGATGTCTCGCGGGTCGATTTTCGCCTGGACGCGCATGACAACAACAAACCCTATATCCTGGAAATCAATCCGCTGCCGGGACTATCGCCTGGTATTTCGGATATTGTGATCGAGGCAGCAGCGGAGGGGATGGGGCATACGGAACTGGTATTGTCCATATTGCATTCCGCCATGCGCCGTTATGGCATCCCTCTACCCGAATAACCGGATCAAGCATCTTCCGTCCGACAATAAATAAACCCCGGTTTTCCGGGGTTTATTTATTTTTATCTTCAAGGGAGGAATTATTCTTCGTCTTCGGCGTCGACGGCATCGATAAATTCTTCGTCGAAGTCCTCATCATAATCATCGTGATCGTGTCCGTGGACATGCCCATGTTCCAACTCTTCTTCAGTTGGCAACCGAAGCCCAACCACTTTGACCTCAAAGTCCAGAGTTTCTCCGGCCAGCGGGTGATTCAGATCTAACTGCACCATGTCACCCTCGACCTTGGAGATGGTAGCGGACATGATTTCACCATCTTCATCGCGCAGGTCAAGCTCGACTCCCAACTCCAGCGGAATGTCATCAGGGAATTCGCTGCGCGAGATCTCGAGGAAGGCATCCATATCTACCTCGCCGTAGCCATCAGCTGGGGATACTGATACCTTCTTGCTCTGTCCTACCTTCATGCCGTAAAGTTCACGTTCCAGCCCCGGGACGATGTTCTGGTAGCCTTGCAGGAACTCTAAGGGGTCAGTCCCTTCCGATGAGTCGATTACTTCGCCATTAACCGTCAAGGTGTATTCCATTGTCACGACGACGTCATCGGCAACAACGGTGGGGTCTTTAATTTCGTTCACAAGTTCTCCATTCTTTGTTGGTAGAGCCATTTTTGAATTAAACGGGTGCATTATATCACGGCATTTTGGTTAATACCGCCTAAAAGTAACATTTTGTTTTGAGGCATCACGGGGCGAACTTCAGTTCGCCGCGCAAATTTTAGTTTGCGCTAGATGGCTTTAGAACATGTAGGGCGAACTTCGGTTCGCCTCGCAAACTAAAGTTTGCGCTACATAGCTTTAGAACATGTAGGGCGAACTTCAGTTCGCCTCGCAAACTAAGTTTGCGCTAGATGGCTTTAGGACATGCAGGGCGAACTTCGGTTCGCCGCGCAAACTAAAGTTTGCGCTACATAGCTTTTGAACATGTAGGGCGAACTTTAGTTCGCCGCGCAAACTAAAGTTCGCGCTACAAGGTGCGGCCGAGATGAAAAGTTACATTTCGACCCCCTCCAACCCTTCGGCGGGCTCACTCAGCAAGTACCCTGCGGGCAATCCGACTTACGAGATGAATGAGTTCGGTTATTAACGCAAAGTTCCTCCCCTAAAATCATTTTTTGGATTTTGGGGGAGGTTAGGAGAGGGTTGATTTTAACCGCCAGCAAATGTGTAAGGCGTTCTAATTGCCAAAAATTTCGCAGCGAACCGGCAGCCCTGGTGATAAGAGCCTGTCGGTATTGACCAGGCCAAAATCGAGGCTGACGTTCGAGCGTAAGTGATCCGGGATGATATCTTTCCATGTGTAAGTAAGCAGGAAATTTCTTCCTTGCGCCGCAAATGCATCGCACATAGCCTGCATGTAAGGCTGTTCAGCACTAATTGGATCATCCGGTTTGTTTAAGTCGATACCGCCGCCATATACAAAGTTTCCCAGTTGAATCAACGCCTGGTTATCCACCAGGAAGTAATTGTCCCAGGTGATCTGGTTGAAGTCCGCCAGTGCGCGCAGCCAGGCGGGATCCGGGACATTCTGATTGGACAACTTGTAGCGCTTAAGTACCTCAGCATTGGTTGGTGTTTGCATGGGGTACAGCGCCTGGAAGATGAGCTTGGGCTCGGGGAAATAAGCAATCAGCCCCCAGACACTGACCAATTGGGGGTCATCGGCTTGCAGATCATCTACATGAATAATCAGGTAGTTGTTTTGAAACTGGGAAACCGGGGTGATTACCGGTGCAAAGCCGCCTTCAACCTGTTTCTTGTTTTGTTCTGGCTTGTAGGAAGTGTATAACCCAAATCCCAGGCAAGCTAGAAAAACAAGGATGGTCAGGAAGATGACGATTTTCCGCATGTCAGGTTTTGTATTTAGACTTTAAAAGGTTGGTACCTTTGGATCTACCAGGTCGGGTTGCGCCTGTATCAGGGTTGGTCTGGCGAATGATCGCTTTGAAGACCGAATAAAAAGGATGGACAGTAGTCCGGTCGAGAATCAGTGCATCCGGGCTGTAAACAGAGGGTTTGTTTTGCGCAGGATTCAAATTGTGGGCGAAAACCACACCCATATATAACTGGGATCGCACTTGAATCAATGCTTCTTGCAACCATTCTGTCTGTTGCTGCCGGTCCGCAAACTGAGAATCGGATGCACTTATTGTACCATCAGGCGCGTTGAAAAGTGTCATCCAAAGCAAGCCATTTATATGGCCATTATCCAGCATCACCTGCCGCACCATTTCATAATGGCGCAAAGGTGTACCGGCATCGGCTGTCGTTTGCAGCGGGTTTCCTGTTACCTGTAGGAACTGGATGCTCAAGATGGACATCCAATCTTTCGCCCCGGCAGTGTACAGCCCCCGCAGGAAATCCAGGTCATTCCAATCAGCAGCCGGGGCTCCGGCGTTCAACGGACGCAGACCGCCAGCGACGAGGTGCTTGGGATTGCCAATACCTTCCAGTTGAGTTCGAATAGCCAAAAACAAGCTGGCGTAGGCCGCCGGGTCGGGTTGGGCGCGCCAGGCAGCGGTAGTGTTGGCGCCTGGAAGCAGTTCAATTGCGCATAACTGTTCGCCGTACAGCTTGCTCAGAGTTAAAACAAATTTCGCAGTTGCGGCATGATCCGGCCCTGCGGAAGTCATCGCCCAGTCGGGCGGGTTGGTCAGGCTGAATAATACGGCGGTGCCGCTGCGTGAGGCAGTGGTGACCGCGCGATCTAATTTGGTAAAATCGACTGCGGCTTCCGGGCTGGCAGCCATGGACGCCCAATCCACTTCGACGGCTACCCAATCCAGCGCAAGGTCTTGCAGCAGCGCCAACCCCTGATCAAAGTAAGCACCGTTCGGATGCAGCCAGGCGCCGTAACCAAATTCTGCAGAACCTGGAATGCCGCGTGCAGCCTGTGCTTGCCTAACCGGTAAGAAACCGATCAACAACGCGCAGATCAGGGCCCACCGCAGGATTTTGGCCATGAGCTTCAATTACTGGATATAGACCAGGAATTGCGGGATTGCGAAACCCAGGAAAAAACCGAAGGCGCCGCCCATTGCGATTGTTGCAGCATACAGCCCCATTTTCTGGGATTGTTTGAGAAGTAGCCATTCCTTGACGATCCTGCGAACAGCGGACGAATTCGATAAATATTCGATGACCAAATCCCAGGCAGCGATTTCCATTTTGCGGTAGAAGGAAGCGTTCATTGGAATCCTCTTTATTAGCGTGAAGTGGTGAGTTTGGTAATTTTGCCGTTGGCGTTGACGATGGCCCGGACGGTGCGGCGGATTGAAGCCCCGCTGGCAGTTGTGCCAGTGCCTTCAAAAATCATCAGAAAAGTCTCTTCAGTCTGTGCCTTAACTTTGGGTTTTGCGCCGTTGACTTCGGGAAATTTGGCGTAAACTTGTTTGCATACGGCCGAAATGGTCTTTGCATCCATTCTTTGCTCCTGAGTCTAGCGAACGCGGCGGCGTAAGAAAGCGGGGATGTCCAGGTCATTGCGCATGGACGCCACTTCCATAACTTGCGATTCGGTTTGAAATCCTTCGACTGGCAGCGGCTGGCTGTTGGTTTCGGGAATCGGATTGGCAACCCGCCTCTGAAAAGACGAAACCTCAACCGGGGTTGCACCCAGGCCTGTCAGGATCATAATGACCTGGACACGGTCGCCCATGCGCGAGTCGGTAATGACGCCGGGGATGATCTCTGCCTTATTGTTGGTCTTTTCTTGCAGGTCATTCAGGGCTTCGACCACCTCAGTAAAGGTCAGGTCCGCGCCGGCCGTAAAGTTGACCAGGATGCCGCTGGCATGCGCCAGGTTGATCGACTCAAGCAGGGGGTGGTTCAGCGCATGTTCGATGGCTTTTTGGGCTTTTCGTTCGCCCTGGCCCATGCCGATGGAGAGCAGCGAACCGCCGCCTGACTGCATGATGTTGCGAATATGTGAGAAATCAACGTTGATCAGGCCGGTTTCAGTGATCAGTTCTGAAATGCCCTGGATTCCCTGGCGCAGAACGTCATCCGCCAGACGGAAAGCCATTTCCAACGGCAGGTCGCGCGGAGCAACCTTGAGCAAACGGTCGTTTGGGATAGTGATCAGGGTATCTGTGTAGGGGCGCAGCCTGGCTAAACCCTCGCGGGCGTTGACCTGGCGCTTGCCGATCTCGAACATGAACGGAGTGGTGACCACAGCAACAGTGACTGCCCCAAGCGAACGCGCGACCCGGGCGGCTATGGAGATAGCGCCAGTACCGGTGCCGCCGCCCATCCCGGCGGTGAGGAAAACCATGTCTGCTCCCGCCAGCGCCTCATTTAATTCGCGGTAGCTCTCTTCAGCGGCTGCTTCACCGACACTTGGATTGCCGCCAGCGCCCAAACCACGGGTGAGCTTGCTGCCCAACTGAATTTTTGTGGGCGCCAGGCTGGTCTTGAGCGTCTGGGCGTCGGTGTTGGCAGCGATAAAATCGACGCCGGTCAGGCCCAGTTCGATCATGCGGTTGACGGCGTTCATGCCGCCGCCGCCCAAGCCGATCACTTTCAGGACCGGTTTACCGGCGATTGCAGGGGTGTTTGACTGTGATGTACCGTTGATGGTCATATTCATGGATCACCTCTCTGGGAACTACATTGCAAGATTTGTGCCATCATCGCCAATTTGCTCGACCTGGCAGCCGGTACGCGTGAGGCGGGCCAGGGTATCAGCGGTGATATAGGGTGATTTGCCGATTATGGTAACCTTGCCGGCCAGTGCAGCTTCCTCGATGGAAAAGCCGATGGTAGGGTGGTTCTGGTTAATAAAAGGCAGCAAACGTGCCAGTTGTGTTTCCCAACTGCCGTGTTGGCAGTTTGCCAGCAGAATGTAATGCGAAATCGGGTGTTGAATACGTTTGAAGACAGTGTCGTTGGATATGGTCGGGTTGACAAAGGCATCTGCGACCGGGGGAGCGATATTCTTTGCAATGGACTGGGTATGCGGCAACCGGGGATTGCCTTCATGGAACCAGGACTGCTCGCGGTATGGGCTATTCTTGTCCGCTGAGAGCAGCCAGAAGTTGCATGCTTCCACCTCTTCAGGCATATCCAGTTGCGGTGGAGGTAGTGTTTCGACGCCTTTTTCGATGGCCAGCTCTTTGCCAGTGACCCAGGTGTAAAGTTCTTTAATCACTGCAGCATGCTCGCCAGTCGCCAATTCGTCGGGTTTGATGCGGTCGGGATGGGCGGGCAGGCCGGCTTGCAGCAGAAAAACCGGGCAAGGGCGCTGCAAGACGGTTGCAGCGACCGCCTGGTACCACTGGTAAATCCGAAAACCGCGCTGATCCTGCGACGAGGAGGGAGTAAAATACGGCCGCGTATCCGGCCAGTATTCCGGCCCGCCAGCCCCCCAATCGATCGAGCGGCGGAAGGTCCAGGCATACGCGCCCAGGGCCAGCTTGTTGAGGACGTTGCTCATGCCGCGGCGTTCGATGGATTGAAGCGCATTGCGCAGGAAGGCGGTATCCCAAAAATCGCCGCCGGGTTCAAAGGCAGGCATCACCGGCACGGCATTCAATCGGGCTACCAGGTCAGCCAGCGGCAGAAAGCGGTCTAGGAAGCGTTCCACCAGATCTTGCTGCGCCCAGCCGCCAGCCGGCCAGGACGAACGCAGATTCGGCCGGTCAAAGAACTGGATGTGCATGGCGCCCCAATGAATGTAGGACTCGATCAATGGACTGATTTCTTCCATAGCGGGCGGCTTGCCAAGCGGCAGATTAAACTGAATAAATGGGTTGATTCCAGCCTGTTTCAGGGTGGTGATGAAACTTTCAGGGATCGCCCGTCCGGTATCGGAACGGATGACCAGCCAGTTAACGCCCAGTTCGACCAGGATGGGCAGCCAGAGTTGCAGATCCCGCTCGGTGTAATGCAGAGTATCGGGAAAATAATGGAAACCAAGGCGGCCGGATCGAGTAAGAGGTTGTGAACTTGAATTGCGATTTTCCTGGTTGGTCATTTTGTTCAATCCCTGAAAAATTATTGACGATTAGCGTGTGCCGGTAATGTTACAAGAAACATGCCACTAACCAGAGCCAAACTTACAATCGGAGCGGCCGCATCGAACGCCCGCTGGCTACCCTTCGACTCGAAACCGCTGGCTGAGCTTGTCGAAGCCTGACGGTTGCCCTTCGACAGGCTCAGGGTACAAATGCCTGATGGGGCTGCCTTGCGGGCAGAATGACATCGCCTTGAGCGCAATTTTCCGGGACCGGTTTAGCCGCCTTCACCCAACCCTACAGGAGGTTAACTTCAAGGATTCATGCGAATCCTGCTATAATTTACCCGTTTATGATATTAGTTACCGGAGGAACGGGTTTTATTGGCCGGACGCTGGTGCGGCACTTGCTTTCCAGCGGCCAGGAAGTTCGCACACTACTCAGACCGTCTAAATCGTCTCCTAAATTGCCGCGGGGGATTCCTGTGGAGGCAGCGGTCTCCAGTATGCTCGATGAGCGTAGTTTACGCGCAGCTTTACGCGGCGTGGATACGGTCTTTCACCTGGCTGGAAATGAACGTCACAGCTCGCGCGCCCGGTTGCAGGAAGTCGATATCCAGGGCACGCAGGTCTTGGTCCATGCGGCTGCCCAGGCCGGGGTGCAGCGCATCCTGTACATCAGTCATCTCGGCGCGGACCAGAATTCTGCTTACCCGGTGCTAAAAGCCAAGGGATTGGCCGAGCATGCCATTATTCAATCCGGCGTGCCGTACACCATCTTTCGTTCGAGCGTGGTTTTTGGCCCCGGCGACCAGTTCACCACCGGTATTGCGCGGTTACTGCGTTCCTGGCCCGGACCTTTTTTGCTGCCAGGGGACGGTTCCGGGCTGGTTCAGCCGCTCTGGGTAGAAGATTTAGTCGCCAGTATGTTGATTGCCCTGGAAACGCCCGCGATGGTCAACCAGGTGATTTCCATCGGCGGCGGTGAAGCGATGACCTTCCGCCAGGTGGTAGAGATCATCATGGACAAAATAAAAGTGCGGCGGGTGCTTACCCCTTTTTCTCCGCCCTACCTGCGCATGGGCAGTTTAATGCTCGAACAATTCACCCGTTCGCCCATCTCAGTATTCATGTTGGATTACTTGGCGGCTGACCGTACCACTAACCTGGATACTTTGCCGCGCTTGTTTGGTATTTTACCGGCCCGATTTCATTCGCAAATCAATTATCTGGTATATCGCAAAGGACAACCTGCCCTGAATAAAGGGCTGATCTAAATTATGGGTAAACGCGCTGTAGCCATTCATGGACATTTCTATCAACCCGTCCGCGAGGACCCGAATACCGGCTTGATACCGCGCGAGGACGGCGCTTTCCCGTACCACGACTGGAACGAACGCGTCCACGATCAATGTTACCGGCCCAATGCCGATCAAGGGAACTTTGAATGGCTCAGCTTCGATATCGGACCCACCCTACTCAACTGGATGCTCTCGCACGATCCGATTACGGTTTCCAAGATCATCACCCAGGAGCGCAAGAACTTTCAGCGCTACGGGGTTGGCAATGGCATGGCGCAGCCTTACCACCATACCATCCTGCCATTGGCGGCGTTGCATGACAAAAAAACCCAAATCTTATGGGGAATTGCTGATTTTGAACACCGCTTTGGGCACCGCCCAGGTGGAATGTGGCTGCCCGAGGCAGCAGTGGACGCAGAGACGCTGCTGGTGGCGGCTGAGGCCGGAATCGAATTCACGATTCTGGCGCCCTGGCAGGCAGACGCGGATGAGATGGATGCCAACGTACCCTACTGGGTGGATTTGCCCGGCGGTAAACGGATCGCGGTTTTTTTCTATGACGCAGAATTGAGCATGCGCGTTAGCTTTGACCCCTCTGCAACCTCCAACGCCGACCATTTTCTTCGGGATGTGCTGCAACCGCGTTTCCAGTTCAACGGCACGCACCCGGACGCCAGAGAATTGGTCACGATTGCATCTGATGGCGAGCTGTACGGTCACCACCAGCAGTTCCGCGATAAATTTCTATCCTATCTCTACCATTCTCCTCATAACATGGATGTGGCCGAATATACTTTTCCCGGCTTATGGCTAAAAGTGCATCCGCCGGTAAAAACCGTAAAAATTCACTCCAATACTTCCTGGTCCTGCCACCACGGCATTGCCCGTTGGAAAGAAGCCTGCCCTTGCGGCCCGAGCGGTGATTGGAAATCCACCTTGCGCCAGGCCATGGATCAGCTCGGCGCGCGACTCGACGATATCTATCTTCAGACGCTGCAGCCTTATTGCCTGGACCCGTGGCAGTTGCTCTATTCGTTCATTCGCGTGCTGCACGGAAAGCTACCGCTCAAGGAGCTGATTCAGTCGGCTTGCTCAGCAGACCTGGATGAAGAAACGCTGGTGCGCATTGACTATTTGCTGCGGGCGCAGTTGAACAAACAGCGCATGTTCACCTCTTGTGGCTGGTTCTTCGACGATTTCGACCGTATCGAACCGCGCAATGTGGTCACCTACGCCGCGCAAGCAGTCTGGTGGACGAAAATGGCCGGCGGGGGGGACATGATCGCAGAAGCTCAGGACATGTTTGCCAAAACAAAATCCTGGCGCAGCGGCCTGCGGGCGGATACGATTTTCGCGGCGCACATCGAACGACTGCGCTTCAGCCAGATGGCGTTCCCGTTTATGGAAGAGGAAAGCGAGCGCTACTGATCAGTTGCGCCGGATATACATGCGTTGCGAACCCTGATCTAATAAATTTGACAAATAGGCCCCTTTTTCGGCCAGAACTATTTCCATGGCTACGGGGGCATGTATTTCTAACTAAAGCTTTCTTTCCCACCTTTATTGATTAACCTGCTATCGTAAGAAATAGAGTGAGTGGAAAGTGCTTGTAAAGCTCAAGTCCTGGGCAAGGGGAAAAATGGTTATCTGCTGCTCTAGGAATGAATTCGAGCTCATTTAATCGTTGAAATTTAGCTGATGTAATTTTCGTCTCCTGAAGGTTTTCACCTTGCTTTACATTTGTTCGTTTCTTTGTAACTATATAAGTAACTCCTCAAGTAATTCTTTCTCGGTTGGCATTTTCCCACGTTCTATAACCGCTTTTGCAGCTTCTATTAGAAGTGACCAAGTATTGTTCCATTCATCAATCGAAATGTCCTTCCTTGAGCCATGAGTAATGGCACTTCGTAAACCATAAGATGCTTTTACACGTTCATAGATGGCCATACGATTTGAATGATTCGTTATTAATTGTGATAGGTATAACGCAATTTTGAAAGATAGCTCTGAACTGATATTTGGGAATAAAGACTCTAGGCCACTCCACATATGAAGCAAAGATTGGCTTAAAGAGCCTAGTTTAGGCGCGGTAGCAGTAACTTCTTCTAAAACCATTAAGCCTCTAGATTTCTTAGTGATTTTTCTCCATTCATTTGCCCTGTCAGTAGCTATTTTAAATTGATGGCTTGATAAATTATTTGTCTTGTTATTCAATATGAAACTAAGGGACATCTCAAAAGGCCAAGCTTCAACTGCCCCACTTTCACTTGTGAATCCATTTTGAAGCTCGGGAGGGAGTCGTTTTCGGAAATATTCATTCTCTCGACTGTTTATTCCAGAATAATCGTTTACTGAATAATTAGTAATAAAAGGGGACAAGAATGGAGATAGTCCTTCAATATAAAGCGCAAAACGGATTGCCTGAAAAGCATCGATAGCTTCTTCAAGCGACTGCCGTTTCGTTACACACAACTCGAAATTACAATTGACTAAAAAGATTTCCATTGATTGGTAAGGCAAATGAAGTTTATGCTTAGTTGCTAATACCATCATGTCTAAGGTTGATGTAGTCCATAAACGCTTAAGTAAAATATAATCGCCACACTCGATATGCTCTTCAGGAAAATCCGGGATCATGAAAAGGATAGGAAAATAATAACTATTCGCCATTTTTTTCACCCTATAGGAATCCCCGATCATGAATATGGTATATATAAGTCTTACTTTTTTGGGAGCGTATACTTACGTTGCCATTCGTAAAATTTATTCAGAGCCTCAATCGGTGAAAGCGAATTTATATCCAGCTCGGTAAGTTCATCCAAAAGAGGGTTGGTTTCAGGGAAAAGGGTCATCTGTTGAGGTGTTGTAGGATCTATTCGAACAGCCTTACCGGATGAAGCCTCCAACTGGCGTAAAATCTCGCTGGCGCGCTGCACCACCGGCTGCGGCAGCCCGGCCAACTGCCCGACATGGATGCCATACGAACGGTCTGCGCCACCCGCGACGATTTTGTGCAGGAAAACCACCTTGCCCTCGGATTCGGAAACGGCAACGTTGTAATTGCGCACGCCAGGCAGCAGCTCGCTCAACTGGGTCAATTCATGGAAGTGAGTGGCAAATAATGTGCGCGCTCGCAGCCGAGGATGGTTGTGAATATATTCCACCACCGCCCAGGCTATCGAAAGCCCGTCATAGGTGCTGGTGCCGCGCCCGATCTCATCCAGGATCAGCAGACTGCGCGGGGTGGCGTGATGCAGGATGTTGGAGGTCTCGATCATCTCGACCATAAAGGTCGATTGGCCAGCGTGGATTTCATCCTGGGCGCCAATGCGGGTGAAAATCCGGTCCACCAACCCGATGGTTGCTGAACTGGCGGGCACGTAGCTGCCAATTTGGGCCATCAACACGATCAAAGCCGCCTGGCGCAGAAAAGTGGATTTGCCGCTCATGTTCGGCCCGGTGATGATGCGCACGATCTCGCCATCCTCGAACAGTGCGTCGTTGGGCACGAAGCGTTCACCGCGCAGTCCGCGCTCGACTACCGGGTGGCGTCCGTCGCGAATGTCCAGTACAGTCGAATCGGTCACCACAGGCCGGACATACCCCCCGTTTGCCGCCGTCTCCGCCAGCGAAGCGTAGGTGTCCAGCTCCGCCAGCGCCTGCGCGGTGCCCGTCAGCCGCCGGCTGGATGAGGCCAGCTGTCGGCAAACCTCCTTGAACAGGCGCACCTCGATTTCACGGATGCGCTCTTCAGCATTGAGTACCAGCGTTTCGTACTCTTTCATCTCTGGGGTTATGAACCGCTCGGCGTTCACCAGAGTTTGCTTGCGGATGTACTCAGCCGGAGCCTGGCTGGCTGCACCCCGTGAAATTTCGATGTAATAACCAAAAATTTTGTTGTAACCCACCCGCAGGGTTTTGATGCCGGTGCGCTCGCGTTCCACGTCTTCCAGTTTGGCAATCCACTCGCGGGCATGTTCCGAGGAGGAGGTCACCTCATCCAGCTCGGACGAAAAACCCGGACGGATGATTCCCACATTTTGCAGGGTGGCGGGCGGGTCGTCGCTGATGGCGCTTTCCAGCAGAGTCAACTCAGGTTCGCACGGGTTGACCTGGCTGGCAATCTCCCCCAGCGCCCCTGAAATACCGGCCAAGGATTGTTTGATGTCTGGCAGGGCTTTGAGCGTGGCTCTCAGAGCCACCAGTTCCCGCGGCCCAGCGCTGCCCTGAATGATGCGCGCCGTGATGCGCTCCAGGTCAGCCAGCGGTTTTAATTGGCTGCGCAATTCTGCCCGCTGCAACCCGTTTTCGAGCAACTGGCGGACGCATTCCTGTCGGGTGTTGATCGTTTCCAAATGGAGCAGCGGCTTGCTGACCCACTGGCGCATCAGGCGTTTGCCCATTGGCGTAACGGAGCGGTCGAGCACGCTCAATAACGACCCCTCGGTTTCGCCGCTGCGAATGGTCTCCGTCAGTTCGAGGTTGCGGCGCGTGGAAGCATCCAGCACCATGAAATCATCCAGGGTATAGGTTGCCAGGCTGGTCAACAGCTTGAGCGCGTCTTTCTGATTTTCCTGCAGGTAGTGCAGAATCGCGCCGGCTGCCCGGACTGCTAGGGGCTTGCCGCGCAGCCCAAACCCATCCAGCGACCCAGCGGAAAAATGATGCAGCAGCATTTCCTGACTGCGGCCGGGTTCGAAGCGCCAGGCGGGCAGTTTGGTCAGATGACCCGCCCAGCCGTTCGCCAGTTCCAGCGTATCCGGGTGAAGGATTTCAGCCGGCTGTAAGCGCATCAATTCCGAGCGCACCGCGGTCAGAATATCGCTGCTTTCCAATTCAGTGGTGTAAAACTCGCCGGTGGTGATATCGGCGTAAGCCACCCCGGCGCGGGCTTCATCGATTACCACCGCCGCCAGATAATTATTGTGGTCGCCCTTGAGCAGCGCCGGTTCGATCACGGTACCGGGCGTGACCACTCGCACCACCTCGCGGGCAAATAACCCGCGTTCGGGCTGCTCACCGACCTGCTCGCAGATGGCGACGTGGTATCCTTTGTCGATCAGGCGGGCCAGGTAATTTTCGACAGCATGGTAAGGGATGCCCGCCATCGGAATGCGCATGCCCTTGGCGACATTGCGCGAGGTGAGCACAATATCCAATTCGCGCGAGGTCGTCTCGGCATCCTCGTCGAAGGTTTCGTAAAAATCCCCCAGGCGGAAGAACACGATGGTGCCAGGATATTGGCGTTTGATTTCAAGGTACTGCTGCCGGATGGGTGTGACGTCTTCTGCCATGCTGGAATTCTACGAGGTTGCCTGTAATAAGGCAAGGTTAATCCACGCCAGCTTTGCAACTTCGGGCAGGATGTGACGTAAATAGAGGGAAAGGATAATATCGATGAGTACTCACTTATTACGCCGTTCGCGGATTAATCGAGTAGTCGCCGGGGTTTGCGGGGGACTGGGTGACTTTTTTGGCATCAGCCCGGCCTGGTTTCGCCTGGGATTTTTACTCATGCTGCTGCCAGGCGGCATCCCAGGGATCCTCATCTACCTCATCTGCTGGATCATTATTCCGGAAGGGTGAGCAAATAAGGGGAACTGGGATATAATCGCGCCCATGAGTGAAAAACGAGCGCAATTTATCCCCTTTAATGCAGTCAACGAATTTTTATTGCCTGAATATCGCCTGAAAATTCTTCAACAGGCCTTTTCCGAGCTCAACAGCCTGCCGGAAGGCCGTCGGAATGCCATCAGCCGGCTGGTGAAAAAACTGGTCACCGTCGCCGGGTTCCGCAACAGCGCGCTGGCGCCCGCGCCCATGAAAGCCCGGGCAGCGGTCTCGGCATTCGAAAAATCAGCCGAATTTTCCGGCCAGATCATGGGCGCCTGGTATGAGCTGCACCCGGAATTGGCTCAGAAAGCCTATGAGCTGCTCAAAGCCCGCAACTGGGAATTGCTGCCGCTGGATGCTGATCGCAGCAAACTGCCCGGTTTTCTGACTCGCTGGCCTCAGGCCGAGACCTTCGAAGTATTGGACGACGCTTATGCTGCTCAGTACCCTGCTGACGGCGAACACGAGTACGACATTAATATGATGATCGCCTGGCTGAGCGGCCGGTTACCGGTTGACATGGTGGAAAATGTGGCTGAGGTAGAAGCGGGCGAGTAAAACCCCGATTATTCCTCATCCTCGAGCGAGTGTTCTTCGTCAAACTCAAAAGGCAGCTCTTCGGCTTCGCTCATATCCGTGAGCGGTGTCAAATCAATATCGCCGAACAAAGTTGTTTGTTCGGCTGCCACGATATGGCGTTTCACCAGCTCGAGCATGGCTAAAAATGTGACAATAATCTCAACCCGCGGCATACTTTTCCCCAGGATCGAGCGGAAGGTGCTGGTTTTTAGGTTGCGCAAGTGCGACAGAATGGACTGAATTTTCTCGCGGATGGTGATGCGCTGCATGGCGACCACTTTATCCAGCGAGGTCAACGCGGCTTTATTGAAGAATACGCTACGGGCAGCGTCCATGAAATCAACCAGGGTAATGCCGCTCAGGTCTAGTTTGACCTGAGTGGCCGTTACCGGCGGGGGAGCCAGCCGCAGGTGGGTTTGCAAACCAGCTGCTTCGCGTTGGTTCAGATAGCCCGCCAGTTCCTTAAAGCGCTTGTAAAGGATTAACTGCCTTGCAAGGGCTTCGGCGGGGTCTTCCTCATCAGATCCGAGGTGGTCTACGGGTGGGCGCGGCAGCAGCGCGGCGGATTTGATCTGCAGCAGGCGGGCTGCGATCACCAGGAACGCGGAGACCTCGGCAGCATTTCGATCCTGCAGGGCGCGCAGGTATTCCAGGTACTGGTCCGTGACCTGCGCCAGCGCCAGGCGGGTAATATCCAGCTCGGCGTGTTCGATCAGCTCCAACAGCAGATCGAGTGGCCCTTCATAGACCGCCGTGGCAACCTGGTATCCCTCCGTTTGATGTCCTGCGACTTGGAAACTCACGCCCGCTATTATAGCATCGGAATGACTGCCCCGGCAAAATGACCGGTTTTAGGCGTATTTGCGCGCCTGACGGTATAATTTGCTTATGGCAAAATCTCAACTGTCTCATATTGATGAAAGCGGAAAAGCTCATATGGTGGATGTCGGCGCCAAGCCAGAGACCGAGCGCACTGCCGTTGCCCGCGGCGAAGTGATTTTAAAACCGGAAACCCTGGCATTGATCAAAGCCGGTTTGATGAAAAAAGGCGATGTTTTAACCGTCGCCCAACTGGCGGGTATCATGGGCGCCAAAAAAACTTCCGAATTGATCCCGCTATGCCACCCGATACCCATCCACCAAGTGGCCGTCGAGTTGGAATTGGACGACCGGCTGCCCGGGGTGATCATCTCTTCCCGACTTAAAACCGCTGGCAAGACCGGCATCGAAATGGAAGCGCTGACCGCCGTGGCTGTGGCTGCCCTGACGGTTTATGACATGGTAAAAGCTGTTGAAAAGACTGCCCGCATCACCAATATCCGCCTGGTCGAAAAACGCGGCGGCCAAAGCGGCGATGTGATCAACGAATAAGGTTAGATTGGAACCTGGATGCCCACCCTTACTCTTTTATTTTTTGCCCACCTGAAAGAAATCGCTGGGGTTGACCGCACGGCTATGGTTCTTCCGGCCGGCGCCACCGTCCAGCAACTCAAAGAACAGCTTCTGCGCAAGATTCCGAGTCTGGCGACGGCATTGCCCACCGTGCTGGTGGCTATCAATCGGGATTTTGCCTTTGACGAGGACGTCATTCCTGATGATGCTGAGGTAGCGATTTTCCCGCCGGTCAGCGGCGGCAGTGATCAGCCAACCATCTTTCAGGTTACCCAAGATGTTCTCGACCTGGATGATTTACTTGATCGCATCACCCTGACTTCCACCGGCGCAGCGGCGGTTTTTACCGGCATGGTGCGCGGCATCACTTCACGCGGTGAAGCGCATGAGACCATCGCGCTGGAGTATGAGGCGTATGTGCCTATGGCAGAAGCCAAAATGGCGCAGGTGGCGGACGAGATTCGAGAACGCTGGCCAGCCGTGCAGGGCATTGCCATTGTCCAGCGCATTGGTTACCTGACCCCGCGAACGCCCACGGTTTTAATTGCCTGCACGGCTGCCCACCGCGACACCGGTGTGTTCGAGGCTGCCCGCTTCGGCATCGACCGTCTCAAAGAAATCGTCCCAATTTGGAAGAAAGAAATCCTTTCCAATGGCGAGGTATGGATCGAGGGCGATTACCATCCGCATAAGGGAGATTAAACAGCCGATGCCCAATATCCGCTGCGTTGATTGCGGTTCGCCCTATCCATCTCAGGGTGTACCATTCCGCTGCCAGGAATGCGGCGGCATTTTTGATTATGATGGCGCGTTTCATTTTTCACCGGCTCAGCTCGAACCGGACTTGCCGGGTTATTGGCAATATCGTCACGCCTTTGCTCTGCCGGCTGGCGCGCCGGTAGTCACCCTGGGGGAAGGCAATACCCCATTGCTGTGGGAAGATGTTGCCGGCGAAAAACTGGGGCTGAAGTTCGAATCGCTGAACCCGACCGGCTCATACAAGGACCGCGGCAGTGCGGTGCTTGCCAGTCAACTGCTGGCTCGCGGCGTCAAGCAGGCGGTCGAGGACTCGTCCGGGAATGCCGGCGCTTCTTTTGCAGCCTACGCCGCGCAGGCCCGGCTGCCTGGCCGGGTGTACGTCCCCGAATCCGCTTCGGGGCCTAAACGGCAGCAAATCGAAGCCTACGGCGCGGAGCTCATGCGCATCCCCGGGCCGCGCTCTGAAGCGGCCAAAGCGGTGCTGACCCAGGTCGAGCAGGGGGTGCCATATGCCAGCCACGCCTATTTACCGTTTGGGCTGGCGGGTATTGCCACCATTGCCTATGAAATTTGGCAGCAAATGGGACGCACTGTCCCAGCCACGCTGATTGCCCCGGTGGGACACGGTGGCTTGCTGCTCGGGATTGTGCGCGGTTTTCAGTCATTGGTAAATGCAGGATTGAGCAGCGCCGAGCCCTATTACGTCGGTGTGCAGGCTGCGGCCTGCGATCCGGTGGTACGCGCCTTTGAACACGGTCTGGATGCCATGCAATCTGCGCCAGAGCTGCCGACGTTGGCGGAGGGGGTGCGGGTACGCACGCCGGTGCGTGCCCGGGCTTTGATCGAACACATCACGCCGGGCAAAGGGACATTCATTTCCATCGCCGAAGCTGAAATTCAATTTTCCTACCAGCAGCTAGCCCAGCGCGGATACTATGTTGAACCGACTTCCGCCCTGGTCTGGGCAGCGTACCGTGAATTGCATCGTAACCTGCCGAAACCGGCGGTTGCAGTTTTAAGCGGAAATGGGTTAAAATATATTCCTACAAGCTAAACCCCTCTTTTGGAGGGCCATACACCAGAACTGGTGGAGCGCGAGCTACTTGATCCGGATGGTTGAGGTGGCTTCCGCTCCCCGAGTTCCCAGGAGGACTCGTTGGACAATCTTGCTGCACCGCACGCACAAGAGTCGCCGGCCGAATTGGCAGAGCGGCTCCATTTAAATTTTAAGGACATGCTACTGCTCAGCCGGGCATTAACTCACCGCTCCTTCCTCAATGAGCACACCGAGGCGTTGGAGGATAACGAGCGTCTGGAATATCTGGGAGATGCCATCCTCGATTTTATCGTTGGGGTGTGGTTGTATCATCAATACCCCGAAATGGCTGAAGGCGATTTGACCCGAATGCGCTCCGCTTTGGTGCATACCGAACAACTGGCAGAATTCGCCCGGAAAATCATGCTGGGGAACGCCATGCGGCTTGGTCGCGGAGAAGTTCAGGCTGGCGGCCGCCATCGGTCAGCGCTGCTTTGTGATACCTTCGAAGCAGTGGTCGGATCCATTTATCTGGATTCCGGCATCGACGCGGTTAACGCCTTTATGCATCCGCTGCTGCAAGAAGCCGCTGAAGATATCCTGCTCAACCACAAGAACGAAGATCCCAAGAGCCGGCTGCAAGAGTGGGCGCAGTCGCAGGGGTTCCAGGCGCCGCAGTACATTACGCGCAACGCCCACGGTCCCGACCATTCGAAAACTTTTGAATTGGAAGTGATCATTGCCGGAACGGTTTACGGTTACGGCGCCGGACCAAGCAAGTCCGCGGCCGCCAAAGCCGCTGCCCGCATGGCGCTGCTTAAACTTGGGCAGGTTGAATAGAAATCTCGCACCCGACAGGAAACTGCATGCTTTCTCGCTTAAAATCGCTGGAACTACATGGGTACAAAACGTTCGCCAGTCGAACCATCTTTGAATTTCCCGGCAACATAACTGCCATTGTCGGGCCAAACGGCTCCGGCAAATCCAATATTGCCGATGCGCTGCGCTGGGTGCTGGGGGAGCAGTCTTACAGCTTGTTGCGCGGGCGCAAGACCGAGGATATGATTTTCTCGGGCTCCGAGCAGCGTCCGCGCGCCAGCATGGCATCGGCGGCGATCACTTTTGACAATGATGACGGCTGGTTGCCGATCGATTATAGTGAAGTCTTGCTGGCCCGCCGGGCTTATCGCGACGGTCAAAATGAATATGTGCTGAACGGTCAACGCGTGCGCCTGAAAGAAATTTCCGAACTGCTGGCGCAGTCCGGGTTGGCCGAACGCACCTATACCGTCATTGGCCAGGGGTTGGTGGATGCCGCCCTGGCGCTCAAACCAGAGGAACGCCGCCGGTTTTTTGAAGAAGCCGCTGGCATTGGTCTGTATCGCTCGCGCCGCGAGGAAGCGATTAACCGCCTGGACGCCACCCGCCGCAATCTGGAGCGGGTGTTGGATATTCTGGGCGAACTGGAACCGCGGCTGAAGAGCCTCGAACGTCAGGCAGCCCGGGCGATCGAGTATGACCGGATCAAGGCTGATTTGCAAATTTTGTTGCGCGACTGGTACGGCTATCACTGGCACCGTATGCAGGGGGATGTTACCCATGCGCGGGATGTGCTGCATGTGCAGGAACAAAAGCTCGACCAGGCTCAGCATAAATATGAGGAAGTGGACCAGCGCGTAAAAGAATTGCGCGAACAGTTGTCCGGAGTGCGCGGCCGTTTGAACGGCTGGCACAGTCAATCTGCGGAACTGCACAATGCGCGCGAGAAGGTTAACCGGGCATTGGCGGTGCTCGATGAGCGCCAGCGCGCACTGGCCGATCAACAGGCGACGCTGCAATTCGATCTTGCCCGGGTTGAAGAAGAAGAACACCTGCACCGCGACCGGTTGAGCAGCATGGAAGCTGAACGCGAGCGTTTGCAGTCTGAGCTGGATGATTCTGAAGCGCAGTTGGAAAAAGTACGCGGCGCGCTGACAGAGCGTGAAACCAGCCGCAGCCGGTTGGAGAAAAATGTCCGCGAGCTGCGCCGGCAGCTTCTAGCCAGCGAGACCCAGCAGGTGCAGTTCAAAGCCCATCTGGGAGAGATCAAAAACCGGCTGGAAATTTTGCGTAAAAACCTGGAAACTGCTCAGGTTGCCATGGAACCGGCTGAAAAGGCCGTCCAAAGCACAAATAACCGGCTGGATGAAATGCGCAGCACCCAGGATAAGGCTGAAACGGAGCGCCAGGCATTGGAAAGTGACCTGCGCGAGCTTCAGACGGGGGTGACCAGCGCTGAAACCCGGCGCAAACAGGCCCAGGATGAGCTGGCGCGCGTTAGCGGTGAAAAGACGCGCCTGGTAACCCAGTTGGAAGTGCTCGAGCAGGCCGAACGCAGTTTGAGCGGGCTGAATCAGGGCTCCAAATCGGTGTTGCAAGCCGCCCAGCAGGGTCAATTGACCGGGCAGTACACCTCATTGAGCCAGATGATCGAGGTACCCAGCGAATACGAGCAAGCCATCGCAGCCGTGTTGGGTGAAACGCTAGAAGGGATTACTCTGGCCGGAAAAACCGATCCCGAAAAGGCATTGGAATTGTTGGCCAGCGGTGAAAAAGGCCGTGCCATTCTGTATCCGCTGGACTGGCTGCGCCTGGAAGCCGCGCTCAAGTCTCCCAAGGATGCAGATTGCCTGGGAGTGGCTTCGCAACTGGTGCACGTCAAAGATGGCAGCCAGCCCGTGGTAGATTTGCTGCTTGGGCAGGTGTTGGTGACGCGCGACCGCAAGAGCGCCCGACGCCTGGCAGCTTCACAGCCCATTTATGTGCGCGTAGTCACCTTGCAAGGCGAGGTATTCAGCGGCAGCGGAGCAGTTACGGCCGGGCAGGTGAACCGGTCTGCGCTGCTCACGCGCCCGCGCCAATTGCGCGAGGCGAAGGATGCCCTGGCAGAGGTAGAGGCTCGCCTGAGCAAAGCGGATGCTGCAGCAAAACGGGCTGCGCAAGAGCTTGAGCAAGCGCGCGAAGCGTTGCAGGCGAAGGAAAAAACCTTGCGCGAACTGGACCAGTCCGTCCGCCAATCGGCTCGTATCCTGCAGCAGGCAACGCTGGAGTACGAGCAGGCGCGCCAGAAACGCGACTGGCAGCAGGGTCAACTGGCCAATTTTCAAGAACAAATCAAAAAGAGCGAGGTCGAACGCAGCGCGAACAAGCAGACGCTGGATAAATGTGAAGGGGAAGCCGAATCGTTGGAACTGCAAATTCGCGATGTTCAGCGCAGCCTGGATGAACTTCCGGTCAATGAGTTCCAGGCGCAGGTCGTGCATTGGAACACCCAGACTGCCCTGGCTGCCCGCAGCCTCAAAGACGCTGACCGCCGCCTGGAAGAATACCGCCAGGCTTTGCAAACCAACCTGAATCAGCAGCGCACCTTCCAGGAGCGCAAGGAGCAGGTGCAAGCCGCTCAGCAGCTGCATGACCAGGAAAAACACGAGCAGCATCTCAAAGAGGCCGAGCTTAATGTTCAAATTGAAACGTTGCGCGTCCAGATCGAGCCAGAAGAGCAGCAATTAGCGCAAATCGAAGAACGCTACGAGCACCTGCAGGGTGATTTAGCGGCCGCTCAACAGGCTGTTGGCGTAGCGGAACGCTATGCAACCCAGGCGCAACTTGAATCCGGCCGGCTGCGCGATTCGCTTGACTCGCTGCGGCACCGCATCGAAGAAGATTTCGGGCTGGTAGCTTTTGAATACAAAGAAGACATTTCAGGACCCACGCCGCTGCCGTTCGATGGCCTGGTCCAGCAGCTGCCAGTGGTGGTACAAATCCCGAATGAATTAGAAGAATCCATCAACCGCCAGCGCAACCAACTGCGGCGCATGGGGGCCATCAACCCGGAAGCCCGGAGTGAATTCCTGGATGTCAAGGAACGCTTCACTTTCCTGAATGGCCAGGTATCCGACCTGCGCAAAGCGGACGAGGACCTGCGCCAGGTGATCACCGAGCTGGACGAACTGATGAAGACCGAGTTCCGCAAGACTTTCAAAGCCGTTGCAGCAGAATTTACCGTGCTGTTCACCCGATTATTTGGCGGCGGCACGGCGCGGTTGGTGCTGCAGGATGAAGATAACCCAACCGAGGGGGGGATCGACATCGAAGCCAAACTGCCCGGCCGGCGCGAGCAGGGACTTTCGCTGCTTTCCGGCGGCGAGCGCTCGCTGACGGCGGTTGCGTTGATCTTCTCGTTGCTGAAAGTTTCACCAACGCCGTTCTGCGTCATGGATGAGGTGGACGCCATGTTGGACGAAGCTAATGTTGGCCGCTTCACGGAATTGCTGCGAGAACTAAGCCAGACCACCCAGTTTATTGTCATCACCCACAACCGTAATACGGTGCAGGTGGCCGATGTAATTTACGGCGTGACCATGGGCAAAGACTCTGCCAGCCAGGTGATCTCGCTCAAGCTGGACGAAGTGCCCGAGGAACTGGTGCGCGCGCGGTAAGGGATTATGGTTTTCAGTCTGGCTGTCCGAATAGTATAGGAACACAAAAAGTAGAGGCGGCTCGCGAGCCGCCTCTACTATCAAAATTATAAAGATGCTTGAGATAAATGAATTTCGAGTGTTTTGCACCGCTATGGCGGTGCAAAACACTCGATTAAGATAAACCCGCCCCAAGACTGGGGCGGGATGGGCGGGGTTGATAACTTTATGGCATCCAGGATTCGATTAAGATTCACGGGGCGGTTGGCGAGCCGCCCCTACCTTCTATACATTCTGGGATGCTGCCAGTCTTCGTCTATTGCGCCAGCGTCGATGGGGTGGCTGGAATGGTCGGAACTTTGCCCAACCAGTTATCGAAGGTCTCGATTTTCATCTCAGCCTTCACACTTGTCAGCCATTCAGTGAATTTATCCTGTTTGATCTTATCGAGTTCGTCGCTGGTTGCCGGGCGGGTTTCCCGTCCCAGCAGCTGGATGATATGCCAGCCAAAGCTGGTATTGACCGGCTTGCTGATCTCCCCAGTTTCGGTCAGGGCAAATGCAGCGTCCGCGAATTCGGTAACCATGGCGCTTTTGTTGAACCAGCCAAGATCGCCGCTATTATTCTTATTGCTTTCATCGGTGGAGAATTCGGCAGCCAGAGCAGACCAATCCTGCCCGGCGGCTAATTTCCCTTCGATGACGGCAGCTTCTTCTTCGCTGGCAACCAGGATGTGGCGCGCCCAAATGTAGTCCGTCGTCGAGACGATATCCTTGGTGACCTCTGCCAGGACTTTATCATAGATCAAGCGCGCCCGGAAAATCTCGCGGAATTGTTCCTCGTTGAACTGGGCATCGGTCTCGAGTGATAAGGCGTAATCGCCATAGCTTTTCTGATAACCCTCGAGGGTGTAAGGCGTAGCTGTTGGCGCCGGGGTTGGCTCTTCGGTCGGCGTTGCGCTAAGGTCTTCGGTCGGGGTAGCTGTGGCGGCCTCGGGGGTTGCGGTCGGTCCGGTTGTCGCAGTCGGTCCAGTTGTCGGGGTTGGGGTGGGTGGAACCAATGTCAATTGCTGCGGCGAGAGGGTTGCGGTGGCAAAGGGGATCGATGTCGGTTCCGGGGTGGGGGTGCCGTTGGCAAAGTATCCAAACGCCTCTTGCAGCGCGATATCGATCTCTTCTTCGCTTACCGTAATCCCCATTTTTTCAGCTTGCTTGGCGATAACGACGTCATTGATCAATTCTTCGACAACCTGATCGCCCATCACCTCTTCAGTGTTGAGCATGCTCAGGTTTTGCTGAATTTGCTGAGTGAAATAATTTGCCGAGTTTTGATCAAAGCTGAACATCTGAGCGTATTGCTGCAGGGTCAACGTGTTTTGAATCAGCTGGTAACGGTCGTAGCGGACGCGCGCTTGAAAATCAGCCAGGCTGATCTTTGTGCCGTCCACGGTGGCTACCGGTTTGTTTTTCTGCAGTACCAATTGGTCGAGCACGCCGTAACCGAGGATCAGCACAATCAGCGCTGCAATAGCGATGGTCGCTGCAGTGACCATGGTGCGCTGTCGATGTTCGCGTTCGACCCGGTTTTGCTGTTTACGGGTGACATGCTTCGCTTGGGGTGTCTTAGCCATAAACTTACCTTTCGTTCCTAAATCAAAAAGGGCACTCAGCCGGAAGGCCTATGCCCAGGTTGTCATCCTAAGGTTGTTTTAGCGGACGTACTCGGTCCACTCTTCACCTACGAAGGGAAGAAGGGCCAGGTGGCGCGCTCGTTTGATTTCGCGGGCCAGCTCGCGCTGGTGGCGGGCGCAGGTGCCGGTTTGCCGGCGTGGGCGGATTTTGCCGTCGTCCGTAACGTAGCGGCGCAGCATATCGACAGCTTTATAGTCGATCAATACATTTTTATCGGCGCAGAACGCACAGATTTTGGGGCGCGCCACAAATCGGCGCGGGCCACCACCTTGCTGCTCATTCTCGCTTTGGTTGTTTTCAGCCATTCGTACTTACTCCTAAAAAGGGTACTCGCTGTCCGCTTCTTCGCCTTCGATTGGCTCAGCGGTAGCGTTGGTGTTAATGTCACGGCGTTCTCCAAGCATCATCATTTCACTGGCAACGACTTCGACGGTGCTGTGCTTGTTGCCTTCAGCATCATCCCATTTCCGGGTCTGCAAGCGGCCTTCGATATAGACCTGTTGGCCTTTGGTCAGGTATTGCTTGCAAATTTCCGCCAGGTTACCCCAGGTGACGATGTTAAACCACTCTGTTTCGGTGTGGCGTTCACCATCTGCGGTGTTCCAGGTGCGGCTGGTGGCAACCGTGAAGGTCGTGACCGGTCTGCCGGAAGGCGTATAGCGCATTTCGGGATCGCGGCCCAGATGACCGATGATCATGACTTTATTCAATCCGCGGCTCATGACGACTCCTTGAGAACCGAAATGACAAAACGATCGATCGACTCATTAGTCACGATTGATAATGGAATACCGCATAACGGGTTCCAGGAAGCGCATATTGCGCTCCAATTCCGCGCTAAAAGCGGGGGGCAGCTGCATTTCGACGAGAACATACTGGCCTTCGCGGCGCTTATTGATCTGATAAGCGAGGCGACGTTTGCCCCAGTTGTCGATCTTCGCAATAACGCCGCCGGCTTCGGTAATCCACCCCTGAACCTTTTCGACGAGACCCTTAACAGCAGTTTCGTCCAGATCAGGCTGGATGATGAAGACCAATTCATAGTTGCGCATTGGTTGGAATCCTCCTTTCCACGGGATTGCCCTCTGACAGCGCCGTTGGCGCAGCAAAGAACGGAAAGCAGCAACGTGCTTCTGGCTACTTACGCGGATACTAGTTTAACACAGATTTGAACGATATGGAAGGGGAGGTTCTGCGTCAAGTGCCACGTGCCATGTGCCAAGTAAAAGCCTCCCCTGCGTCCGGTATCAACATTCTGTAGTAGGGGAGGGCTTCCACGCCCTCCCGCTTTTGGGACAGCCCCTACAAAAATTGTTATGTTTACAAGACCTATCTAGTCTGCGAAATATTCATCCTCCAACCACATCACTGGATTTTGATCGATATAGTCCCAAATATTGCCATAATCATCCTCGTTTCGGATGCAATGGTCATAATAAGACCGCTGCCATAAAATGGCATTTTGGGTTCCTTTGATCTGGTTGAACCGTCTATTTGTGAACGATTTCATCCGGCCAACCAAATCTGACAATGATAGGGCTCGAACTACGCCTTGGTCTAGGACCACAATGAGGTGGATGTGGTTTGGCATGATGACAAATTTTTCGATGGTGACGTCAGAAAAATTCTCATTTATGTACGCAATTGATTTTTCGACTTCGATACCAATTGGGGTTAATTTGACCGATGGGAAATCATCTTCTCCAATGGTTATGACTGATAATATATTTTGGCGATTTTCGGTGCAAATTGTGACAAAATAAGCGCCGTTAAGCGAATAATCGAAATTTTTCAAACGGTTTGGTTTACGCGATGGCCGATTCATTTTGGTGGAGACCATAATTTGTTTAGTATATTAATTATTTAGGAAAAACGAAGAATTGTAGGGGAGGGCTTCCATGCCCTCCCGTTATTTCCGACTTATCAAGGACCATCTCAAAAGCGGGCGCGCAGTGCGCGTCCCTACGATATGTATCCCTTTATATCCTTTGCTGCCGGTTGATCCTTGCTCTCGATCAAGGCGCGTGCCTGATCGATCCGTCCCCACGTGTTGACCAGCAGAACACCCACCACCCGCCCGCCGTCGAAATAATACACAACCCCGGTGCGGTATGGATCCTGCCAGTCGCCGATCATGGGCAGGCGTGGGTCGATGACGCCGATCATTTCGAATCCCAGCTCGAACAGGTCTGAATAGGCAAAGGGTAAATGAGTGTAACGCACCGGTTGGCCGGTCATGGCTGCCCCGGCCAATTTTCCGCTAAGGTTGGCGTTTTCCTCATGCTCGGTGCGGATGGCGCGGTTGAGCGCCGGGTTGAAGAACCGGATCACGTCGCCAGCCGCATAGATATCCGCAGCCGAGGTTTGCAGCGACTCATCCACCACGATTCCATTGTCAACCTTCAAGCCGGCAGTTTCAGCCAGGCGGGTATTGGGACGAATGCCAAGTCCGGCGACAACCACGTCCACGTCAAGCGTCAATCCGCGGTTTGTCTGGATGACCATCCGGCCATCGTGCGCCTCCACGCTGGATACAAGATGCCCGGGATGCACCACCACGCCTTTGTTTTCATACATTTCGTTGATTTGCAAGGACATTTCAGCGGGCACTAACCGGGCAATAATCCCGTCTTCCGGGAACACCATGGTGACCTTATTGCCTTGCATCGTCAACGCGGCAGCGATTTCTGAGCCAATATAGCCGCCGCCAATAACCGCAAAGGTTTTGCCTTCATTCGCCAAAGCGCGAAGTCGCTCGTAGTCGGCGTAGGTACGATAATAAATGACCTTGCCGGTCTCCTCCGCCAGGTGAATGGGCATGCCGCCCGTGGCCAGCAGTAACCGATCGTAGTGGTATTCTGCGCCCTGATCATCCACGCAGAACTTTTTATCCGGGTCAAGCGAGAGGATTTCCCGTCCCAGGTGGAAGTCAACGTTGAACTTGTCAGTTCCGCGCCAGATTTGCTCGACCTTCTTTTTTTTGGTCCATAACCCTTTAGAAAGCGGCGGCCGGTCATACGGCGGGACATTCTCCTGGCTGACCAGGACGATTTTGCCGTCCGTATCATGTTCGCGAATACCTCGGATGGCTGCATCGGCGGTCATCCCGCCGCCGACAATCAAATAACGCGTGTTCACATTGGCCATTGGTTTTCCTCCTCGGCTGTTTACATTACGATACGGCTAATAGCCCGGATGGATCTGCGCGCAAATAAAATGACCTGAAGGCAGCAGTCTCCTCGAGGGCTATGCGTATAGCTTTTTCAAGGTCGCCGGCAGTTGCCATATCCGGCACGCCAGCTTCTGCCAGCACCACCAAACGGTCGTCCATTTCAATCGAACGGACAAAGCCGCGTGCGATCAACCAGCGAATTCCAAGACGAACCGTATCTTCGCGCTGGTTGAGAAGTCCGGCAAATTGACCGATCGCTATTTCACCGGCGCGGGTGCGCAGCGCGTGGCGCACCAACCCGCCCAGTTGTGTCAGGAAAACCTGGGGATCGTCGGACGCTGCCTGGACGGCAAATAATGCCACCACCTCTGGCTGAACTTGATCCAACGCCAGTTTCAATTCTATACGGCCGGGCGGGGGATTCCAGATTACCAGAATTTCGGCCGGCGTCAGGTGAGCACGCGGCAGTCCTTTTGGTTCACCGTTGGCGCTTCCTTCACGCCAGATGACGCCTTCAGATTTGGCGATCACCATTGCGAGATCTTTCAACGGGTCGCTCGAAGCGCGATAATCCAGCACCTGCCTGAAAGCGGAAGTTAGAGTTTTCTCGGCCTCAGGCTGATCACGAACGCGCACACGCGAAGCAACCCATTCCAGTTGCACTTCCAGCCCGCCCCGGTAGTTGCTTGTGCGGGCAGTGAAGGCCAGGTCAAACCGGTCTTCCGGTATCAGGTCGCGTACGCCTTGCCACCAGAGCACGCGCCGGAATGCGCCGTTTTCGTCCTCGATCATCACCTGCAGATGTTCACCGGTTTTGCCGATGGAGGTCACCTCCACAGCCTTCACGTTACACACGGCCAGCAAAATCGCCGGGTTCCCTGCGCCAAATGGCGCCAGCCGCTCCAGGTCGGTAACTGTTTCCAGGGTGAGATCGTCGAAGTGCAAATAGGCGTCGATGGCCAGGCGGCGGGTCAGATCCAACCCCACCGCTTGCTGCTTTACTGAATTCGCCACGCGTTGACGGAACTCGGGCAAATTGGCAGGGTCGAGCGACATGCCGGCTGCCATGGGGTGACCGCCAAAACCAAGCAGCAGATCGGCGCCAGCGGCGATCGCTTCGGTGATATTAATGCCTTCAACCGAACGAGCAGACCCACTAGCCGGTTTGTCCGCAGGTGAAGTCAGCAGAATGGCCGGTTTATTGAAGAGTTCCACCAATCGGCTGGCGACAATGCCGTTTACCCCGCCCGGCCATTCAGGATGATTCAAAATGAGGACGGGTGAAGCAGCCAGCGCCGGATCGCGCTCGATCATCGCCAGCGCCCCCTGCAAGACCTGCTCAGTCATGAAGCGCCGCTCGCTGTTCAAGCCTTCCAGCCGGGCAGCGAAATCAGCAGCTTTCGTTGGATCATCCGTGGTTAAGAAATCCACCACCGGGTTGGCGTCAGCAAGCCGGCCGATGGCGTTCAAGCGCGGGCCGATGACAAAGCCGATATGCTGCTCGGTCAGCCGGGAAGGGTCTAGCTCGGCGCGTTCGTAGATCGCTTGCAGCCCGGCTCGATGCGGGTTGCGGAGTTGCGCTAATCCAAGCTGCACCAGATAACGCACATCGCCAGTCAGCCCGGCAACATCCGCCACGCAGCCTAAAGCCACCAGATCCAGTTGTTTGCTGGCCAATTCCGGCTTGCCTTCGCATTCGCACAGCGCTTTTGCCAGTTGGTAGGCGACTCCCACTCCTGCCAGTGTCCGCAGGGGATGTTCAGGAGACAAGCGTTGCGGATTGACCACTGCATACGCGTCCGGCAAGGTCTCGGGCAAGCTGTGATGGTCGGTGATGATGAAGTCAACATCCTGTTCGTGGGCATATTGGGCTGCATCATGGGCGCTGATACCCGTATCACAGGTGAGAACCAGATCTACCCCCGCGTCAAGGAATTTAACCAGACCGGGTAGATTCACCCCGTGCGATTCTTGCGCGCGAACGGGGACATGGTACTGCACGTTGGCGCCTAATTCGCGCAGCACGCCAACCAGCAGGGAAGTTGCAGTCTGGCCATCCACGTCGAAATCACCCCAGACACCGATACATTCACCTTTGCGCAGCGCAGCCTGTAGCCGGTCGACTACTGTTTGCATGTCCGGCAGGTCGAAAGGGTCGGCCGGCTGGTAGAACTGTGTATCTAAAAATCCCCTGGCTTGCTCCCAGGTGGTAACCCCACGGTTGACCAGCGCCCGCGCCAGCAGTTCGTTCCCGCCCAGGCCGCGCAGCAATTCTGCAGGAACGGCCAGTGTCGGATCGGGGTCGATCCAGTGGGTGGGCAAATTCAGTTTCACACTACTATCCTACCGCAAAAGAGGTTAAAACGCGATTTCGCTGATTTGTTCGAAATCCAGGTCAAACCCGCTGCTGTCATTACCTTCCTCGTCCGCAGCATCGTCTTCCATTTTAGCAGCGCTCTCGCCGCGGTCGCACAGCGAGCGATAATTGCAGTAGCGGCACATGCGTTCGTCGCCGGTCAGCGGGAAATCAGTCTCGCTGGCATTGACCGCATCCGCAATCAAGCCCTGAAGAAATTTTCGATCCTGGTCGAACTGGTCGATGGAGTAAGGGAAACGCTCCGGGTTGCGCGGATCTGCGGTGAACCAGTAAACCAACTCGATCTCTTCCGGCTTGATAACTGCGCCATTATTGAGCAGGTTGCCGGCCTGGGCCAGCAGAAAAGGATACAACCGTGTCTGAATCCGGCGGCTGAGCAGCGCGCGCTTTGGCTTCCGCAGGCTGGTTTTCCAGTCCACGACAACCGCGCGCTCGCCCGGAGCGATGGCCAGCAGATCATATTTGGCAATCAGGCGGTAATTGCCAAAGGGCGCGGACAGCGTGTGTTCCACCAGCCGCCGCTCAGGCAGGGGTTCGGGCGCACTGGACAAATAAGCTTGCCACCATTCGGCCAATTCAGGTTCGCTGGCAGTGGCTCCGACCAGTTCAGCAGCCAGACCGGACTGGTACTGTTGAATCATCCGGTGAAAGCGTTCCCCCAGCAGCATGTGTCGTTCCACCGCCAGTATGGGTTCTGAACGAATGGCCGGCCAGGCCAATTTTTTTAGATGACGCAGCTCGAAGCGCCGCGGGCAATCGACAAAATCCTGCAGGTTATTCTGGCTGAAGGCAAAATTAGCGGGAATCTGCATTGTGCGTTTCCTTCCAATAAGCGCTCAGGTGAACAAACGGCAGCGAGGCCTGGTTTTCACGCGTTCCACCGCCATCCTGACCGTTGTTCCAGGTGACCGTCAGCATGCGGCGCGCCCGGGTGATGCCGACGTAGAAAAGGCGCAGCCGTTCCGCGCAGTAATCCAGTCGCGCCTGGACGGTGGCCAATCCTTCCTCCAGGTACAGCGCTGCCGGGTCGCCAGCCATGACGGCCTTCAGCCGGGAAAGGGCTTCCGCTTCCAGGTTGAGTTTGCCGCGGATGAATTTTTTTTCCGGCATGTACTGGTCATATTCCTGCGCCGAAGGGAAGTCATAATTGCTGGCAGACAGCAGATAAACCCGGTCCCATTCCAGGCCCTTGGCTTTGTGGATAGTGGCCATGGCGACCTTGCCCTTATGCTGGTCGGGGTCGAAACCAATTTCTTCCTCAGAAAAGCCATCTAATCTGCGCTGATTGGCCGCAACATCCGCCAGTTCCAGCGCATAATTCCAAAGATGCCATTCCGGGTGGGTTTGGGCTGAACGTTCGAGCAGCAGCGCGATTTTGTGCCCCAGCGCCAGCCGGGTAGGTTCACCGAACAGATCCTGTGCGATGGTCAAGATCAACTGGTCGATCGGCAGCAGCACGGCTTCCTGCCAACCACGAACCAACTGCTGAAAAATTTCCAATTCCTGGATGGCAGCACTGTCCACGCCCTGCGCATTCAATTCTTCCAGCCAGGTGACGCCAACCCGCGGCCAAAGGAAATCCTCGACTTTTAGGTTGCGTGTGATCAGATGATGAACGGCCCGGCACAGGTCCCGGGTTTCAGGCGCTTCCCAGCGCTCCCGGTTAATCCCTTTGTATACCTTTGCCAGCCGGGACGCATCCACCGGTTTGGCCAGCATTTCAAGGATTTCCTGCAGCAACACGGCCGTCTGGCGGGTGGATTGCGATGTATTCATTAATTCGACCGTTTCGATGCCGGCAGTGTGCAGATCGTCGGCCATTTTGATCAATCGTTTGTTGCGTGGCGCCAGCACGGCTACGGTTTTATCCGGGTTTTGCGCAAGCCAGGCTTTCACCGACCGGACAACCGTATCGATCTCTCCGGAGGGCGTTAATTTTTGGTCGTAAAGGACAATCCCGGCTGGATCGTTGGGCGGGTTGGGCTGTGGGTCACCGGGCGGAGTGGGTCGGATGAGCGGAGTGGTCAGGCTGTTCTGCAAATCTTCCACCGGGTGCCCTTCCATCGTCCAGCGGATCAATTCATTCGCAAGTTTGATGATACCGGGTTGTGAACGGCCGGAATCGGGCAGATCGCGGGCGATCACGTCGCTGCGGCGCAAAAAGCGGCGCAAATGCTCCGGGCTGGCGGTTGTAAAGGTCTCATAAATCGCCTGGTTGGGGTCGCCCACCCGCACCCAGTTGCCCCCATCGCCAGATAGCAGGGTCAGAATTTGTTCCTGCACCAGTGAACTATCCTGCGCTTCGTCCTCCAGAATGTAAGGCCAGCGGTGACGCAGCCGCAGCAGGTAATCCGGATCGCTTTGCAGCACCAGCAGCGCCAGCCGGATCAAGTCGTCGAAATCCACCGCCGAACGGTAAGACAAGGCCCGTTGGTAGGCGCTGTAAATGTCAAGGCCAAAATCCAGCAGGCTGTGTCTAATTTTATACCTGCTGAGGGCGTCGGTCAGCACATGCGGCGTAGCCTGTAAATCCTTGGCCTGGCGGATGAAATTTTTGGCCAGACTCTCCAGACCGTTTTCCCAGGATTGGGCGGTGCGCGAATCGGAATCCAGATCGACTTCCGGCGCGAGCCATTCAGCGGCAAACCCCGGATGAGCTCGTAGCCAGCCGCGCACGGCATTGGCTAGAATCTCATTCGTTTCGCGTTCGTCCACGATGGTAAAACGGTCCGACAACCCGGCCAAATCGGGTCGTTCCTTGACCAGATCATGCGCCAGCCCATGCAAGGTACGCACGCGGTATCCCAGATCGGGCAGCAGTCCAAATTCGGTCATGAATCCGGCAATCCGGCTGCTGAAATTATCGACCGCTGAATTGACCAGCGTGACGATCAAGATTTCCTGGTTATCGTCCAGCACATTGGACGAAATCAAGTTAGCCGCCAGGCGGGAAAGGGTGTGGGTCTTGCCGCTTCCGGGCACCGCAGATACGCCCATGAAACCATGAGTGTAGGAAAGGATTTCCTTTTGGTTAGGGCGCGGATTAAACATGACCGGCCTCCAGTTCCCGCGCCAGTCGCAGCAGCGACTGGATCCCGTACAGCAGCGGGCCTTTCTCCTCAGTGCCGCGTTCATTGACGCGCGCTGCGCACAGATAAATGTGCTCACGGCAGCGGGCGATCAACCCGCTGGTCAGCCGCTGCAGCGTGGCCTGGTTTGCGCTGAAATCATCCACGTCCGTCCAGGCCTTATCTGGCTGCCAGTGCCGCGAGAGCACGTGCGGGTGGGTCAGCGGCTGGTAGAGACGTTCCCACCAGCCCAGGCTGCCTACATCCAGCCAGAACTGGAAGCGCACCGGTTGGTTGATCATCAGGAAGGAGTAGGCCGGGGCAACCAAAACTGCATCGGGCAGCGATTCATCGGCAGGCGGCAAATACTGGGCTGCAATCACGCCATCAGCGACCATCATCAGGTATTCAAGGCCAATAGACTGGCCGGTCGCCTGCAAAGTGGCTTCCGCGACCCGGCGGAACTTCTGCACCGATTCGATCAGGCGGGCAGTTACCCCCGCGGCTTCGTAATTATCGTGAAACCCAAAACCTGGCTGCGCCAGCAACTCACCAAATAATCGCGCCAGGAATACATCTAATTCCACCGGTTCGGCCTCAATGTATTCGGATATCCAGGCGCGCAGGCGCATAAAGCGTTCACCGATGGAAAAAGTAATGCGTTCTTGCATCTCGGGCTTGACCAGATCGAAACTGTTGAGCGGCGCCTGTTTATTGCGCTGACTGAAGAGCATGGAGGAAATTAAATCTGCGCGCACCAGGTCGATGTCCCCAATGATTTGTAATATAGCAGCCCGGACATCCTGCGGGGTGGTTGGAAGGTTCCACAGCGGGTGCGCCAGGCGGGCCAGGGTAAGCAGGCATCGAGCGGCGGGTTCGTCTCGTAAACTGCGCGAGGGGCGGTGCGAGCGAGCCATCACCCCATGACCCTGCAGTCTGTGCATCAGCGAATGACGCAGCGAATCCGACAGGAAGGGGGAAACGATGGCGATTTCACCGGGCGGCGCCTGTTCCTCGTGAACCAGTCGGGCCACTTCGGCCGCCACCCAATCGATCATTTCAGGGTAGAAACGGCTGGGTGCGAAGGAATATCCAGTCAGCGCCCGGGGCGTGATGGTCTTTTCAGCTTTAGGCCGCAGAATGTTTGAAAAAGCATTGCCCAGTTCCTGCAGCGCCGGTTCAGTCACAAAGGATTGCGAGAATTCGCCGGTTTCATCGCATAATTCTCTCAGGCTTTCGCCGTTTGCCGGGTCGGCGCCAAGAAAAGCGCGGTAGCCCGCTCCCTGGTCGAAGATCAACAGGCTGCTATCGAATGCTGGCAGCCATTCGCGAATGATATCCTGGGTGACGGGCACATCTTCTTCGAGGTTATCGTAAATAAGGTGCCGGTACTGGTTGCTTAAGTACTGGCGCACCAGGTGCGAAGGCCAAAGCTGCTGGGCGAACAGCTCGATTTGCAGCGAATAATCCAGCAGATTATGCTCCAGACAGTATGCGCGAAAGAGATTGGCGCATTCCTGGGCCTGTTCATAGTGAATGATTTGCTCTGGTTTCCCAATCCAGGCGCCTTTGAGCCGGCGGCTGATGTCGGTGTGGGCAAACCCGACCACTGCGGCTTTGTTCAAATTATCCAGTATTTGCGAGTATAAACGATTGCGGTCGATCACCAATTGCTCGAAATATCCACGCTCGAACAGTGGCGCGGCTACTTTGGCCAGATAATACTGAGCGGTTTCAAGCGTCAGGTAAGTAGGGGGCCGATCGGGATGGCGAAAACCGCTGCTGCCTGCAATCGCCGGCCAAAATAGTTGAAGGGTGCGCTGAGCCAGGCCGCCAAGCGTCACAATGGTTGGCAGGCCGCCGGCGGGCAGGTCGGGACGGGAGATTTCCCGTGCATATGGTTCTGCCAGCGAGCGCTGCGGCGTTAAAATCAGGATAGACTCAGCCGGGATGCCCTGCTCGATCATGCGACGCAGGCGGCCGACGGCTGCACTGGTCTTACCGCAACCAGGCGGCCCGGAAATATATCGACTTCCGGTGAGCGGAGCTGCGATGACCTGTTCTTGAACCGGGGTGTAGGCAAATCGATCCAAACCATTCCCCCTTAATAATCCATGCCAGCCATACGACGCAGCAAAGCGCGCGCCAGCAAAGCATCATCAGCCGCGCGGTGGGCATTAGGAAGCGGGATTTGGAAGAACCTGCCCGCATCCTCCAGCTTGAAGCGTCGCAGCGAGCGGTGGATGGGGTCCCATTCACCGCGAAATTCTGAATACAGATTGAGAATATCCAGCGTTGAGAGCGATTCGCGCCAGGGTAGGCGGTACCGTTCGAGCGACTGGCGCATGATGCGTACATCGAACTCGGCGTTGTAGATGCCGATGGTCTTGCCAAGCAAATATCCCCGCACAGTAGGCCACAATGCGGGCCAGCTCATGGCGCTAGCCACCATTTCGTTGGTAATGCCGTGCAGCAAAGTGACTTCGGCGGGAATCGGCTTTGACGGTCTCACCAACTGGTTGATCAGGATTTGCCCGGCATCATCTATAACTGCAATTTCGACGATTTCAGCGTCTTTGTCCAACCCGGTCGTTTCCGTATCCAGGTAAACCAGATTTTGCTTGATGATCGATTGGGCGATGTCTGCGACGCGCTGCTGGTTTAGGGTTGTTCCGGCCATTGAATGTGTTTCCTCACTCTAAATTCCAATAAGAAAACTCATCGATTGAAACGGTGAAATTGGGCGTATTGAAGGAAGCGATGATTGCGCCATAGGAGCCGGGTTCGGTTTGCGTTGAGTCCTCCACCTGGCTGATCATTTTGCCATTGATGTACAGCTTGATCTGACTGCCACTAGCCCAAACGCCCAGCCGGTTGGTCTTGTTGGAGCCGGTCAACAGGGCGCCAGAGGCATTCGTGCCGGATGCCAGGCTGGAATATTCATCGCCGTCCCAATAACCCAGGTCCCAGTTGCCCTCGCAGGTGAGCTGAAACCAGTAGCCTTTCATAAAATCGGGACTGCGAAACACCAATCCGTAATTATCGGATCCAGAACATTCGCCAACATTTACCCTGGCCTCCAGATAGGCGTTACCCAGTTTGACGCCCCCGGTTCGCCAGCCGCGAAATCCGGTGGCATAGCGGCTGGTGAGCACCAATGCGCCGTTCTCAACCCGGATGTAGGTGTAATCATCGTCGTAAGCTTTGCTTTCCAGACCAAAAGACCTGCCGCTATCCAATGTGTCGGTAAAATCCGGCTCGCCCAGGAGGATCCGCGGATCCTCCGGCGATGAGGTGGCTGTGGCAGTTGGCTGGGGTGTTGCTGAAGCCTGAGCGGTGGCGCTTGGTGTCAGGGTTGCAGAAATAACCGCGATCGGGGTATCCACAATGGGCAGTGCGGTCGGCGGCAGGGTCAACAGGGTGGCTACCTGGGTAGCGACTATGTCTGGGGTGGGAGCAAGCTGCTGCCGATAAGGTAAATTGCAGCCGGTCGAAACCAGCAGGGTTAATATCACAGTCAGCACTGTATGTCTCATAGTAGCTCTCTTTCGAGGATTCATGATTGAACGAATTATAATCATAAAAGTTGCGGCTGCCCGTGCCGGGTTATCTGCCTTATAACGGTCTGACCGGTCGGCTGCAATCATTATTTAATTGGGATGGGCTTTATGGGTCAAATAAAGGGGAGCCGGGTACTTGTATTTTATAAACCATACGGGGTAATTTGCTCGTTTACCGATTCAGAGGGGCAGCGCCCCACCTTGAAAGATTACATCCCCGTCGCGGATGTGTATGCCGCTGGCCGGTTGGATCTGGACAGCGAAGGATTGCTGCTGCTGAGTAATGATGGAGATCTGATCCACCGACTGACCGACCCGCAGCATAAAGTGGCCAAAATCTACCTGGTGCAGGTTGAGGGGGAAATCAATCCGGCGGCAATAGCAGCCCTGGAGCAGGGGGTGGAGGTCAAAGGCCACATGACTCAGCGCAGTCAGGTTATGCTGGTTCCGGAACCCGTCCTGCCCGCCCGCGATAAACCGGTGACGCCGCACGGCCCTACCAGTTGGATCCGCATCGTCCTGAAAGAAGGAAAGAAACGTCAAATTCGCCACATGACCGCCGCGGTCGGCTTCCCGACGCTGCGGCTGGTGCGGGTGAGCATAGGCAATATCACCTTGGAGGGGCTGACTCCTGGCCAATGGCGCGACGCGATGCCTGCGGAACTTTCCCGCCTTCGGGAATTGATCGCTGCCGCCGCGCGGAGAAACCCCGGACGCGCTTAAGTTCGATTGTATAATTGCTCATTGGAAAGCAATGAAAACCCAAATCCTGCGGCTGGATACCCACGATAACGCAACTTCTATTTGCGATAAACTGGCCTGGGCCAAGGCGCCCCGGATTTTGTTGGCGTTTCCGCGGCGCAGGCCGCCCTTATTGGACCGGTTGGACCTGACTTTGATCCAGCGCAGCGCCGCCAGAGCCGGCGGCCAACTGGCGATCTCAACGGTGAGCGCGGATATCATCGAAAACGCAAAAATTGTCGGACTTCCAGTCTTTCCATCCATTCCTGCGGCTCAGCGCCTGTCATGGCGGTCAGGATCACGCCGGCGGACTGTCAGACCAGGGCGGCGCGGCGATCCGCCGGATCTAGCTCTCCTGCGCAGCAAGTTAATGCCGAAAGCGCAGGTTTCGATCCCCTTCATGTTCCGGGCCTCTTTATTTATTTTGGGCCTGGCTGCTATCTTAGCGCTGATTGCCTTCTTTCTACCCTCTGCTACAGTCGAAATCCCGTTGCAGAAGGAGACCCAGACGCTCAACCTGACCGTTTACCCCGGCGTAGATATTCCGGGCGTCCTGCCTGGCGGGCAGTTGCCTGCTGTTGTCCTCCAGACCACAGTGGAGGGGCATCTTGAGGCAGCCGCCATCGGAGAGATCATTGTGCCGGACAAACCGGCTGAGGCGCTGTTGACTCTTACCAACCAGACCGATCAACCGGTCGTTATCCCTGCCGGAACGGTATTTCTGACGACGACCGATCCAAAGCAGCGATATTTAACCCTCGCGCAGGTGGTGGTACCGGCCGGAATGGACCAGGCTGCTGAAACGCGCGTGCAGGCCGAAGTCCCCGGCAGTGCTGGGAACGTTCCGGCGAGCGCCATTCACGCTGTAGCTGGAACGGTCGGGTTACAAATTAGCGTAACCAATCCAACGCCGGCTGAAGGCGGTAGCGATCGCGCCGGGAAGGCTGCCAGCGAAACGGATTATAGCCAGTTGTACGACACGTTGATCACCTCCTTGACCGAAACTGCCCTCACCAATCTGCAAGCACAGTACGGCCATGATCTACTCATCGTCCCGGAGAGCATGGCTGTGGAAAAAGTACTGGAAGATACGCGCCAGCCTGCGGTAAATTTTCCATCCGACCGCGTGAGCCTGGCGCTCAAAGTGGCGTTCAGCGTTATGGCGGTAAACCGGGAAGATTTAGCCTCCGCAGCAGCGTCCGGCCTGGACGCGAATCTTGCCAAGGGAAGGACAGCGGACACCGCTTCGCTGATGATTGAAGAAAAGACCGCGTGGGTGATTATTCCCGGTCAACGGCTGACGCTTGATTTGCTGGCAGCCCGCTCGACAAGCCCGACGGTGGATACCGCACACCTGTTTGGTGATATTCAGGGGAAGCCGACGGCAGTCGCCGGGCAAATCGTCCAATCAAAATGGAAACTGGATCAACTCCCCAATATTTCCATTTCCCCGGCTTGGTGGCCGCGTTTGCCTTTCCTGCCCTTTCGCATAAAGGTTGTCGTCCAATGAGTGATTACCCGGGACGTATTCTTGCTGTTGACCCGGGACTTAAACGCATTGGGCTGGCAGTGAGTGACCCAACCCAGACGATCGCCAATCCGCTTGGTGTGATTGCGCATGTGTCACGGATGGTGGATGCAGCCCAAATTGCCTCGATTGCCGGCGCGCAACAGGCGGTGCGCATCATCATCGGTTGTCCGCTTGATTCGGAAGGTTTGCCTGGGCCTGCAGCTCGCAGCGCCGCCAGGGTTGCTGAGGCTGTCCGTTCACAGACCGAACTGCCGGTGGAATTATGGGATGAAAGCGGCAGCACCCGCTCGGCGCGGGCTGCCCGGGCTGCTATGGGTGTCTCGCGCCGCAACCGTAGCGGGCATCTTGACGAAATAGCTGCCACAGTAATCCTGCAATCCTATTTGGATGCCAAACCGATCAATGACTCTGACCAACTCCCCTGAGGAACCACTGATATGGCCCAACGAAAACGTCGAACCTTGCCATTGAGCTGTGTGCTGCTGCTGGTGCTAACGTGTATTCTGGCTGCTGGAGTATTCTGGCTGGCCGAGTCAATCCCTGCCATGGCGCAGGAAGCTTTCGGCCCGCCCAATCCTCTACTCGGCCGTGTGCAACGGATTCAATATTCCGTTCAGCTATTGCTGGCTCGTAATGACCTGCTCAATCCGGTTAATGCCATCAGCAGTGTCTCTCAAAGTTTTACCATCACGCCAGGAGAATCAGTTAATTCGGTGGGGCTGCGACTGGAACAGGCTGGTCTGGTGAACAATGCGGCTGCCTTCCGCTTATACCTCATATATTCAGGGCTGGATACCAACCTGCAAGCCGGGGATTACGACCTTTCGCCTGCCTGGAATACTCTCGAACTTGCCCAAAAGCTGCAAGACTCGACCCCGCTCGAAGTAACCTTTGTAATTCTACCCGGGTGGCGCGCCGAGGAAATTGCGGCTTCTTTGCAAACCTCAGGCCTCTCCATCCAATCGGATGAATTTTTGGTGGCAGTCTATAATCCGCCGGTTGAAATTTTGGACGCTCTTGGTATTCAGGCTGGCAGCCTGGAAGGTTTTCTCTTTCCGGGTGAGTATCGCCTGCTGCGCACTACAAACCTGAATGGTTTGCTGCGGGTACTGGCCATTGAATTCAATGCGCATCTGACGGCTGAATTGCGCGCGGGATTTGAACAGCATGGTCTGGACCTGCAACAGGCGGTCATTCTGGCATCCATTGTTCAGCGTGAGGCCATGGTTGCTGAAGAAAGTCCGATGATCGCATCCGTTTTCTACAACCGGCTGGATGCTGGAATAAAACTGGATTCCGACCCGACGGTGCAATATGCGCTGGGATTCAACCAGGGCCAGGCCACGTGGTGGACGAACCCGCTGTCTCTGGCTGACCTTGAAACTTTTTCTGCCTATAATACTTATCAGAACGCTGGCTTGCCCCCAGGCCCAATCAGCAATCCTGGTTTGGCCGCGCTCCAGGCGGTCGCTTTCCCGGCGGATTCTCCGTACTACTATTTTCGTGCGCGCTGCGACGGCTCCGGCATGCACAACTTTGCCGTCAGCTTCGAAGAGCACTTGCAAAATGCCTGTCCATAATTGAATCAGTTCGTTGTGTGAAACCCCAAACGGAGTCGCGATGAAAACATTATTAGGCATCGATATCGGCGGCAGCGGCATCAAAGGCGCGTTGGTAAACGTCGAGACTGGCGAAATGGTTAGCGAACGCAAACGCATTCCGACCCCTGATGGCGCCCACCCACGCGATGTGGCTGAGGTGGTGGGGCAGTTGGTAGCCGGTTTCAAGTATAAGGGCGTTGCCGGTTGTGGATTTCCGGCAGTTGTGCGCCACGGCATTGTAAAAACCGCTGCCAACATTCATCACAGTTGGATCGGGCAGGATGTAAACTGGCTGTTGAGCGACATCAGCCGCTGCACGGTACTGACCGTCAATGACGCTGATGCTGCCGGTACTGCGGAAATGTCCTTTGGCGCCGGGCGCGGCCAAAAAGGGGTTGTGTTAATCCTGACCCTGGGAACCGGGATCGGCTCGGCCATTTTTGTAGATGGAAAACTGGTACCCAACCTGGAGTTGGGGCACATCAAGATTCGCGGCAAGGATGCAGAGGACCGCGCTTCGGACGCTGTCCGGCAGGAAAAAGAGCTGACCTGGAAAAAATATGCCCGGCGGCTTCAGGAATACCTGAATGAAGTGGAGGCCCTGGTCTGGCCGGATTTGATCATCATCGGCGGCGGAATCAGCAAACAGGCCAATGAATACTTGCCGCTTATTCAGACCCAGGCCAAAATAATACCAGCCCAGTTGCTGAACCAGGCTGGTATTGTCGGTGCTGCAATGTATGCCTACCTGCAAAGCTGAACTAACCGCCGCCTCCGCTGCCTACCAGACCGCCGTCGGTAAACTTGCGCATATCGCTGAAAATGGACTTGATTTCCGCTTCTGTCAGGGGTTGACCGGTTTCTTTGTGTTTAAGCTGCCCCTGAGCTGATTTTTCCAGTGCTACTTCCTGCACGGTCAGGTCGCGGCTCAATGCCTCTTTAACCAGGGCTGCCCCAACGGAATAGCCGATGATGGGGTTGAGGGCGGTGACCACGATGGTATTTCGCGCCAGCCAGCCTTCGGCTTTCGGCCGATTGACTTTGATCCCTGCAACACAGCGGTCGGTGAAGGCTTTGACCGCGCCGATAATTACATGCATCATTTCGAATAAATCATGAGCAATGATCGGCATCATCACATTGAGTTCAAGCTGCCCGGCTTGCGACGCCAGACTGACGGCCGTATCCAGCCCGATCACGTGGAACATGGCCATATCGAGCATTTCGGCCAGCACCGGGTTGACCTTGCCTGGCATGATGGACGACCCCGGCTGGACCGCCGGCAGTCGGATTTCGTCGAAGCCGGTGGACGGCCCGGACGAGAGCAGGCGCAGGTCGTTGGCGATGCGCACCAGAGTAATGGCCAGGGTGCGCATGGATGCCGAAAAGTCAGCCATGTCCGCCATGGACTGCATGCTCTCGAACAAATTGTCCGATTCATACAGCGTCAGACCGGATACCTTCGAAAGGACTTTAATCATGCGCGGGTGGTAATCATGGTGCGCGTTCAGGCCGGTACCGGTGGCGGTGCCCCCAATTCCCAACCGGCGCAAGCCTTCCGCGGCGCGACTGATGCGCTCAGCATCCCGTTCCACCGCCCGGGCGTAGCCGCCAAATTCCTGCCCAAGGCGCACGGGCACGGCATCCTGTAAGTGGGTGCGCCCGGACTTGACTACATCGTCGAATTCGGCTGCCTTACCATTGAGCGTCTCGGCCAGATTGCCGACGACTCCCAGCAACTCATCCAAACGCCACAGACAACCCAATCGGATGGCCGTCGGAATGCAGTCATTGGTTGATTGCGACATATTGACATGATCATTGGCGTTGACCGTGTACTGCCCCAACGCACCGCCCACAAGTACAGTTGCACGGTTGGCGATCATCTCGTTCACGTTCATATTGTGGCTGGTTCCCGCCCCCGCCTGGAATGGGTCAACCACGAACTGTGAGGCCCACTTGTTGGCCATCACTTCTTCCCCGGCCTGGATGATGACATTGGCAATTTTGGGATCCAGCAGGCCAACATCCCGGTTGACCTCAGCGGCGGCCCGTTTGATCAGCGCCATCGACCAGACAAATGCCCGGTATGGCATTAAACCGGTGATCGGGAAGTTCTCTACCGCGCGTTGCGTCTGCGGACCGTAGAGAGCATCAGCCGGGACTTTAATTTCCCCCAGAGAATCACGTTCGATGCGGAAATTTGTTTCAGACATGGACATTCCCTATCTCCTAAGTCAGAAAATTTCTAAATAAAAGAGGAAGTCAAAATGACTTCCTCTAAATCCACATCCTGGATTAACCTGCCGCGCTGTAACCCGGGCCTTCAGAGTAAAACTTATAATTCTCCTTGATGTCGGGGGTCAGGTCAACTACCTCGCCAGCAGCTAGGGTACGGGTGCCTTCCAGGTGAACATCCTCGCCCTCGTGGTTTGAACCGTCATAAACTTCGGCATGTCCGGGCGTGCCAACCGGCCAGGATACTTTTTCTCCGCCCTTTGCCGTGTATGCCGACGGGACCTCATCCTCCGGGAAAATCGCCGCGAATGGGCACTCAGGAATACAGGCGCCGCAATCGATGCAGGTGTCAGGATCGATATAGAACCAGGGATACTTATCTTCGGGTTTTCCGGGAACAATGCATTCCACTGGACAAACCGTTGCACAACCACCGTCGCGCAGGCAAAGACTGGTAATAATATGGGTCATTTTTTCCTCCAGTTGGGATTCAAAGGGGTTTCGAAATGAGAAGGGTTGATTTAATTATACCCCTGGCAAGTAGTGTAAACTTGACTGATAAAATTGTAGCCAGCCCTTAAACCTTTGTCAAGCCAAACGTAGCCACATTATGAATTCCCCCCAACGTACCACCGCGCCGCCCATGGTCGTTCTCTTGATTGGGATTTTGGCAGTTTCAACTGCCTCGATTTTTATTCGCTTTGCTCAAAAAGAAGCTTCGTCGCTGGTAATCGCTGCCTACCGCATGACTCTGGCCGGTTTGATCCTGGCGCCCGTGGCGCTGCCAGGCGCTATGCGGTCGATGCAAGCGCTCAAACCCGGTCAACGCTGGCTGATTCTACTCTCCGGTCTCTTCCTGGCGTTCCATTTCGGTGCCTGGATCACTTCCCTGGAATACACATCCGTTGCCAGTTCGGTGGTGCTGGTGACAACCACGCCGCTTTGGGTTGCCATCCTTTCACCGCTGGTGTTGAAAGAACGCATCCGGCGGGAGACCTGGTTCGGGTTGTTGATTGCCATGGCAGGCGGCGTGTTGGTGGGCTTCCAGGAATCCTGCACCCTGGAGGCTGGCAAATTAGCCTGCCTGTCGTTGCATGACCTCCTCGGTGGGCAGGCCATGCTCGGCAATGCCCTGGCTTTATTTGGCGCGTTCATGGCGGCTGGTTACATGTTAATCGGACGTCAGGTGCGGCCGGTGCTATCGCTTTTTTCGTACACCTTTTGGGTTTACAGTATTTCGGCGGTGTTTCTGTTGCTGTTTGTGGCGATAACCGGTGAAAAATTAACTGGGTTTTCGGGGATGACCTACCTTTGGTTTAGCCTGCTTGCGATTTTCCCGCAGGTTATTGGGCATTCATCGTTTAACTGGGCTTTAAAATATTTGCCGGCGGCATTTGTGTCGCTGGCATTATTGGGCGAACCGGTGGGCACCACCATTCTGGCGGTGATATTCCTGAAGGAGGCGCCAGGTACCGGTGAACTGGTTGGTGGGGCGTTGATTCTGGCTGGAATCTTCCTGGCGTCGCGCTCTGGGAGTGAAAAATAACCGCTAACCCTGGTAATCGAGCTTGACGGGTGTCTTTTCGAGGGTTTCCAGCTCTGCGCGGCTGTAGAGGGTGTTCATTTCTCTTAAGCGTCGGGCAATATCATCAGTCAGCGCGTTTGGTCTCATGCGCCAGGTCCAGTTTCCGTATGGCCGTCCGGGCAGGTTCATGCGCGCCTCAGGTCCCAGGCTGAGGACATCCTGCAGCGGGGCAAGGGCAAAGGCAGCCATGGAAGACCATACCGCCCGGATCATGTCCCAGGCGATGTCATCGCCTGAACGCGCCAGGTAGCGGCGGATGAAGTCGCGCTCCGATTCCGGCGCGGTCTGGTACCAGCCAATAGCGGTGTCGTTATCATGCGTGCCGGTGAACGCCACGCACTGCTGCGGATAATTGTGCGGCAGGAACGGGTCGGTGGAGTCGCTGCTGAAAGCAAATTGGAAGACTTTCATGCCGGGCAGATTAAAACGATCGCGCAATTCGACCACGTCCGGGGTGATCACACCGAGGTCCTCGGCAATGATCGGCAAGTCGCCCAAGACAGCGCGTACGACTTCGAAGAAATCACGGCCTGGACCGCGCACCCAGCGGCCTACTTCCGCAGTGGGCAGCCCATAAGGGATCTCCCAGTAGCCTCCAAAACCACGAAAATGATCCAACCTGGCAATATCAACCAGTTGCAGGGTGGATTTGAGCCTTTCGACCCACCAGGCATATTCCTGTTGTTGGTGGACGTCCCAGCGGTACAATGGGTTTCCCCACAACTGACCGGTGGGCGAAAAGTAATCGGGCGGGACTCCGGCTACGACGGCCGGCCGGCCGTCATCATCCAGGAAAAATAGTTCCGGGTGCGACCAGGCATCTGCGCTGTCATAAGCGACAAAAATCGGGATGTCGCCGATGATTTTGATATCCTTGGTATGGACATACTTCTTCAGTTCATTCCACTGGTGGTAGAAAAGGAACTGGCGAAACATGTGGCGTTCGATTTCCTGGGCTTCATTCCGCATAAAGGATTCGAGCGCTCTTCGCTCTCGTTTGCGCAGCGGTTGCGGCCAATTCTCCCAGGAGACGCCACCGTATGAAGCCTTGATCGCCATAAACAAGGCAAAATCCTGCAGCCAGAAGGATTGGGCAGTTTTGAATAATCCGAACTCAACCCAAAGCGCCGGGTGGTTAGTCTGGTTGAAGCGGAGGTAAGCCCGGTCGAGGATTTTTAGCTTCCATTGGATGGCCTCACCGTAATCGACATGGTCAACTGGGAAATCTGGCCGGTCAGCCAAATCCCCACGGTTGATCAATCCCTGTTCAAGCAGCAAGGCCGGGCTGATCAAGTAGGGATTTCCAGCAAAAGCTGAAAAGCACTGGTAAGGTGAATCGCCGTAGCCGGTAGGCCCCAGTGGTAGAACTTCCCACAGGTGGCAGCTTGAATCGGCCAAAAAATTTACCCAGCGGTAGGCCTCTGGACCCAGGTCGCCGATTCCGTCCGGCCCAGGTAGGCTGGTGGGATGCAAAATTATTCCGGAAGCGCGTTCAAATTTCAAAGGGTAATCTCCTCGGTTGAACGAAATCACCTTCGTGTATTTCCAGGCTGGCGTAGTCCGATGATATCACATCCCAACCGACCGTTCCACCGGGGTGCAGAATGGCGCCCGCGGGAACTTTGGAATTGCGCCCAACCATGGCGATCTTCAAATCTGGCTCTACTCGACCCCCGATTTGCACCCCTTCGCCGACATGAATTCGTTTGTCGAGGACGGATCGGACAACCCGACAATCATTGGAGATGGTGGTGTGGGTCAAAATGATGGATTCCTCGACCGTTGTTCCAGCGCGCACGGTCACGCCCGGAGAGAGAATCGAACGCACCACGCGCGCTCCAGATTCGATGGAACAGCCGTCGCAAATCAGACTGTCCTCCACCACGGCGCCGCTGTGAATGCGCGCCGGCGGGCGTTCCTCGGTGCGGGTGTGGATGACCCATTTAGGATTGTACAGGTTAAAGGCAGGCGGTTCACAAAGCAGGTCCATGTGCGCCTGCCAGTAGGATTGCACAGTGCCAACATCCATCCAGTAACCATCGTACGGGTAGGCGATGACCTTTTTTCCACTTTCGATCAAGGTGGGCAGAATGTTTTTACCAAAATCGTGCGAGGATTCCTGGTTGAGGTGGTCTTCCCATAAAGACAGGTTCAACACATCCATATTGAAAATATAGATACCCATATTTGCCAGTGTGGATGGGGGAACCGCCGGTTTTTCCACAAAGGAGATAATATTATTGTTTTCGTCCACGCCAACGATGCCAAACCGCGAGGCTTCAGCGTAGGAGACGTTTATGACCGCAACGGTAACATCCGCCTGGCGTTCCTGGTGATAACGGATTAACGGCTCGTAATTCATCGAATAAATATGGTCACCGGAAAGCATCAACACCGCATCCGGATTTCCGTGTTTGATGAAGGTGAAATTCTGTTGGACGGCATCGGCTGTACCCACAAACCAGGAAGATCCCAGCGCCCGGTAGGGTGTAAGAATGCGCACGCCGCCGGTAAAGTCACGATTTAAATCCCAGGGACCGCCTGCGCCAATGTGCTCGATGAGTGAGTGGGGTCGGTATTGCGCCACGATCATGACGTCAAATATGCGCGAGTTGACACAGTTGGACAAAGGGAAATCAATGATGCGATATTTTCCGGCGAACGGCACTGCGGGTTTGGTGCGTTTGGCCGTCAGAACCCGCAACCGAGTACCTTCGCCGCCTGCCAGAATGACCGCCCGGATATTCATGGTTTATCTCCCTGAAAGTTGTTGGTAGAGCTGCGCGTATGCTATTGCCGATTTTTCCCAGGAAAAATCCTGTTCCATGCCGCGAATTTGGATCGATGCCCAACCCTCGCGGTCAGGGTAAGCATAAAGCGCTCGCCGCAGTCCATCGGCGAAGGCTTCCGGCTGCGCTTCATCAAAGAGGAAACCTGTGCTGGCTGCCAGCGTCGGATCGTCAAGGATCGTATCGCGCAGCCCTCCGGTAGCGCGCGCCAGCGGAACTGTGCCGTAATGCATGGCAATCATTTGCGCCAGGCCGCAAGGTTCGTAACGCGACGGCATGAGCAGAATGTCACCGCCAGCATACATGCGCCGGGATAAGCCGACATCGAACTGGATGATGGCGCGCACCCGGTCGGGGAATTCAGCTTCCAGCGATCGGCAACTGGTCTCCAACAGCGGGTCACCGCTGCCGAGAATAATCGCCTGCCAGTTTAAATCCGCTGCCATGCGCAGCCCATTGACCGCGATGTCAACGCCTTTTTGCTGATCCATGCGAGTAACCATAACCAGAAGCGGGGCATCCGATTCGACCGCCAGGTTAAATTCGTTTTGCAAAGCGGCTTTATTGGGCTGCTTCTTGCTCAGATTGGCGTAGTCATACCGGCTGGCAAGGGCTTTATCCGTGGCGGGATCCCAATCGACCTGGTCCAGACCGTTGAGAATCCCTGTCAGCACCTCCTGCCGGGTTTTGATAATATCCTGCAGCCCGCAGCCAAACTCCGGCGTCATAATTTCTTTCGCATAGCCAGGCGATACTGTATTGATCCGGTCAGCAGATTGCAGCCCGAGCGGCAGAGGAAAGAGACGCGCCCAGGTTGGCAGTCGCTTTTCTGGCGACCGCGGCAGGCCGTATTTGGCCAGGGCAGGTTCAGCGTCTTTCCCCATGAAGGGTAAGTTGTGGATGGTCAGCAAGCTGCGTATGGATTCAAAGTACGGGTCTTGCTTGCGGCGCAGGCTAAGAGCGTAAAGCGCTGCGCTGGTATGCCAGTCGTTGGCATGAATAATGTCCGGCTTCCAGTTGAGGTGGCGCGTCATTTCCAGAGCCGCCAGTGAGAAGAAGATATATTTTTCGCCATCCAGCAGGGGATCAGCGCTGTATACCCGGCCGTCGGGAGCGATGGGAGGACCGTCAACCAGGTACACCGGCAAATTGGCCGCATGAGTCAGATAAACCTTTACCGGCTGGTCGCCTGCTGGGGTAGTTAGCACAAAATCCGCCACTGGCTCTGCCAGAGAAACTTTTTCCTTGATCTTGTGGTGTAAAGGCAGCACAAGGCGAACGTCAAGGCGCGGACCAAGCCAGGCAGGGGGCTGCAAATCCCGCAAGGCCAGAGGTAACGACCCGGCGACATCGCCCAGGCCGCCCACTTTAACCAGCGGAGCTGCTTCTGAGGCCATAAACAGGACTTGTAACGCTTCTTTATCGAGGTTCATACTGGCTCTACCCATCGGCACACCTTTCAGGGCTTCAGCGCCATTTCCAGATAGTCGTTTGATGTGGTCTCCTCAGGGGATTCGCCCAGGAACTGGATCAAATCCACCACCAGGCGCGATTTAACTTCAGCATCTTTGCGCGACCAGGTGCGGCTTTTGATTTCGAGGAAATGCCCAAGGATCGGTTTCTTCACATCATCCAGGTTGATATAAAACTCCATGTCTTTAAAAGTGACCAGGAACCGCATCCGGTCTTTTTCGATTTCTAATTCATGGGCAGGTTTGAAGTATTCCCGGTAGAAGCGCGGGCTCTGGGTAGCGGTTGCCAGGAACCGGCTACGTGAAAGAAGCACTTTCTGCGGGAAATAATGCTCGCGGGACGGGCCGATCAGGGTCAGGCGGGAACGCACTTTGAGGGTTTGATTTTTCTCATCCAGGAAATGGTCTTCACGGTAGCGCAGTCGGCTTTCCTCAGGTTCATCGAATGAGAAATAAGTGTCGAATTGCCGGTAGTGGCGTTTGTAAGCCACTTGAATCTCGGGCTTTTCCAGTGTCTTAAGCACCGTTTCCCGGTTGGTGATGGGAACTTTTGCCTGGACTTCAAAGCTTTCTTCTTCCTCGGTCTGTTCACCCAATGCCAGCAGCTTGGAGAGCAGCGATTTTTCGCGGCGGATCAGGAAAATGTCGATTTTACGCGCATACTCGTCTGCTTCCTGCAACAAGGCGGGGACATCCAGGGTTTGCAGTTGGCGTTCGCGCAATAACCAGACGCCGTTGACCATAACATCCATCACATCCTGCGCTTTGGCTGCGTACACCAACTGGGCGTACAAACCATTAGCGTCGCGCCGGAAGCGCGGCGCGTTATGCAGCACATTGATATCCACCAGAATCAGGTCAGCGCGTTTGCCCGGTTCCAGGGAACCGGTGAGATGTCCCATGTGCATGGCGCGGGCGCCAAGCCGGGTGGCCATAGCCAGGGACTGGCGGGCGGGCAGGGCGGTTGGGTCCCCGCTGGCGCCTTTCCCAAGGAAGGATGCCAGACGGATTTCCTCGAACATGTCGAGGTCATTATTGGAAGCCGGGCCGTCGGTCCCGATGCCGACATTCAATCCCAGGTCGAGCATGCGTTTGACAGGCGCAATCCCGGAAGCCAGTTTCATATTCGAGGACGGATTATGGGCTATACCGGTGTTGTAATGCTTGAAAGTGCGCAATTCTCCGTCGTCCAGATGGACGCAATGGGCTGCCAGTACCTTGGCGTCCAGCATATTGAGTTTTTTGACATAAGGAACGACCGGCATGCCTTCATCGCGGCGCACGTTCTCTACCTCAAAGCTGGTTTCGGCAATGTGAATATGCAGCGGAACATCAAATTCAACCGCAATCCCGGCGCAGTCACGCAGGATGTCTTCAGTTGTGGTGTAGACCGCATGTGGAGCTATGGAAGGGATAATCAGCGGGTGGTTTTTCCAGCGCTGAATGTAGTCGCGGGCATAAGCCAAGGACTCCTCGTAGGAGTGCGCGTCGGGTGTTGGGAATTTGAGGATTGATTCAGAGCAGACTGCCCGCATTCCGCTGGCAGCGGTGGCGCGCGCGACGTCCTCCTCGAAATAATACATATCTGCAAAGCTGGTAATGCCACTGCGGATCATCTCAGCACACGCCAGTTTGGTGCCTAACTGGACAAAATCAGGTGAGACAAATTCGCGTTCGACCGGCATCATATAGCCAAGCAGCCACACATCCAGTCGCAAGTCGTCTGCCAGCCCACGCAAGAGGGTCATGGGCACGTGCGTATGGGCGTTGATCAGCCCCGGCATGAGCACTTTTCGCCCACAATCCATCCCATCGGCGTCCGGGTAAGTCTGGGCCAGGTTGCTCTCGAACCCGACGGCAATAATTTTGTCCCCCTGAACCGCAACTGCGCCTGGTTCGAAAATCTGGTAGTTGTCGTCCATCGTCAAAACGATGGCATTTTTCAGTAAGGTGATTTTGTCAGTCATCAAGATGGCTTCTCCTGGAAGAATTGGAAGGTGAGGGAATATTTCTACGAATAAAATCCAAAGCTGTTTGCACTGCCCAGGCAGGACCAAGCTGCGGCGGTCCACCGTAGGACCGGTTCTGTTCGAGCGTGCTGTTGGGCGTAATCAGGTAAAGACATAGATCCTGCATAATGGGTCCGGGGTAAAACCCGGCGCCTAGTGTTACTTCTGCGGTCTTATGAGCATGGGAAGACTGGGTTAGCTGCTGCAACTCGGATGGCCGGCATAGTTCCGGCAGGATGTGAGCCTGGGCCGTGGAGAAACCGGCTTTGGCAAGGCGTTCACTGATCGCGCCGCCGAAACCGCATTCCACCAACGACAGCTTCCAGCCTTGCAAGCCCAGCCGGGTGAGGACAACCTGTTCCAGCGTTTCCTGGTTGCTGCCAAAAATGGCTTCACCCACCCGTTGATGTACTTGAGAGGCCATTTCCCGTATCATGGCGTCGGCTTCCAGTTCCGAACTGGCTTTGGCGGTCACGCGGATATCGATTTGCCCGGGATGCGCTAGCAATCCAACGGTGGGGTTGGCACTGGTCTCGAGTTCGCCAATCCACTCATCCACCTGTGATTCGCCGACACCAGCTACATGCAGGACATAGGCCTTGATGATGCCCCTCAACTTGAAGCGATCATCGAGTATGGGCAAAACTTTTTGCTGAAAGAGATGCTCCATTTCGCGCGGAACGCCGGGTAAACTGATGACGATTTTAGAATTGCGTTCGAAATAAAACGCGGGAGCGGTACCAACCTGGTTTTCAATGGCCACAGCGCTGCGGGGAATGTAAGCCTGCCGCCGGTTGTTTTCGGTAGCCTGCCGGTGGAAGCGGCTGAAACGATCCTGGATTTGTTCCCATAGCTCGGGTCGGAATTCCAGGTCGGCGCCAAAAGCTGTCGCCACCGCCAGCCGGGTCGGGTCATCCACCGTGGGGCCTAAACCGCCGGTGGTGATAACAATATCGGAACGGTCAACCGCCTCGCGGATGGCCTGGGCTATCCGTTCCGGGTTGTCCCCCACGATCATGGTGCGGTAAAGATCGATCCCTGCGTCGCGAAACCGGCGGGCAATGAATGCAGTATTGGTATCCTGGATTTCGCCCAGGAGGAGTTCAGTGCCGATTGCAATGATTTCCCCAACTGGCATACAATCATCCTTATCACAATTGATGGGATGCCAGTTGGCGGGCGGCCTGTCCATATGTGATATTTTACGGCACAAGCGATTTGTAAAATTGCCGGTTGGGTCAGCGCCGGCAATTGATTTGGTTTGCACCAACTGGTTACGCAAAGTGTAGCACAAATGGCACAAGATCACAAAAGACTCTGATCGCCTGAAACCAATTCCGGGTAGAATACATATGCCAGCGACCGAAAAATGGAAGGCAAATGGGACCGAACAACTTTAGGCAGCGATTTGGCGCCTGGGGCGAACGCCAGGCAGAGACATATTTACTGGAACACGGGCTGATTTTATTGGACCGCAATTACCGCACGCCCTACGGCGAGCTGGATCTGGTGATGTCGCAGGATGGGCAGCTGGTTTTTGTTGAAGTAAAAACCCGTTCCAATGATAAATTTGGCCTGCCCGAAGAATCGGTCACTGCGACTAAAAAGGAACACTTGCTTATGGCCTCGCAGCAATATCTGGCTGACCATCCAGACCTGCCGGCTGACTGGCGGGTGGACGTGGTATCCATACGCGTCCGGGCTGGCAGAGACAGGCCCGAAATAACCTGGTTTGAAAATGCCCTGGCATGATTTTCCCAATCCATTGGTTGCGATTGTTGGCCCAACAGCGGTAGGCAAGACGGCGCTGGCAGTCGAACTGGCCGAGCATTTCGGCGGCGAGATCGTTTCGGCAGATTCCCGGCAGTTTTACCGCGGCATGGACATTGGCACCGCCAAGCCGACAGCCGCTGAACTGGCGCGCGTCCGCCACCATCTGATCGATGTGGCACACCCGAACGAACCCTGGAGCCTGGCGGCGTTCAAACGCGAAGCCGAGGCAGCCCTGGCGGATATTCACGCTCGCTGCAAATTGCCGCTTCTGGTTGGTGGAACCGGTCAATATGTTTATGGGCTGTTGGATGACTGGCAGATCCCCAATCAGGAACCCGACATCCGCATGCGCACTGTGCTGGAAGCCTGGGGTCGCAGCCTTGGCCCGCATGTTTTTCATCACAAACTGGCTCTGGTTGACCCAGCAGCAGCCGCGGTTATCCAACCGGAAAACCTGCGCCGTACCGTGCGGGCGTTGGAGGTTATCTTGTTGACAGGTCGCAGGTTCTCCGAACAGCGAAGGGTGGGCAGTTCCAGGTATTCGGTGGTAAAGATCGGCCTGAGTCGCTCGCGCCCGGAGTTGTATGCCCGGGTGGATGCGCGCATCACAGCCATGCTGGAGGACGGGCTGGTGGAGGAAGTACGCCGGTTGCGCGAGCAGGGGTTTTCTACCGAATTACCCACGCTTTCCGCCATCGGTTACCGTGAGATTTGCGCTTATCTGGACGGCAAAATGAGTCTGGATGAAGCCGTCGTGCGCATGAAACGCCTGACCCGGGATTATATTCGCCGCCAGGCCAATTGGTTCAAACAAAATGACCCGAGCATTCACTGGCTGCCGGCCGATGAGCAGTCAGTGGCGCAAGCGATTCATTGGATTGAGACGGATGCAAATTGGAAGATTGCGCAGCAGAATAAACAGGCAATCCCTTAATTAATTTACCGGCAGGAGGAGATAGTTCGATGCTTAAACCCTGGATTAACCATTATGACAAAGACGTGCCGGCAACACTCAATTATCCGGACATGAATGTTTTCGATTACCTGGATCAGGCAGCTGAACGTTACCCGGACAAAGCCTGCACCATTTACCGCGATCAAAGCATTACTTTTGCGGAGATGCGGCAACTTTCGGATGTGTTGGCACGCGGCCTGATCGAATTGGGGGTCCAGGCAGGCGAGCGGGTGGGAATTATCTTGCCAAACATTCCTCAATTTGTGCTGGCGTATTACGCCGTCCTTAAAGCTGGCGGGGTCGTTGTGGCTATCAACCCGCAATATAAGCAGCTCGAGTTGGAATATCAACTGCGCGATTCGGGTGTACAGGTGATTATTGCGCTGGCAGCGCACCGCGAATTGCTGGACGAAATTCGCCAGACCACACCTATTAAAACCGTGCTCTACACCCATGTGGAAGATGCGTTTGACCTGGTGGATGCGCTGCATATCGACCCAAAACTGGTTGCCGGATGCGGGCCGGTGGAAGCGGACTGTTGGTTGACGACCGTGCTAACCCGTTCGCGTGAAAGTTTAACCGCCTTGCCAAAAGTCACTTCGCAGGATGTGGCCATTTTCCAGTACTCGGGCGGCACCACCGGCATACCGAAAGCCGCCATCGGGCTGCACCGCAATCTGGTAGCGAATACCACCATGTTTCGCCGCTGGCTGGTCGGTTTGCAGGACGGTCAGGAGATGGTGCTGGCAGCCATTCCATTATTCCATGTTTACGGCATGGTCATTGCCATGAGCGTCGGCATGGGGTTGGGCGCCAGCCTGGTGTTGGTGCAAAACCCGCGCAATATCGAAGAAATTCTTTCCGCTATTCAAAATTACCGCCCGACCCTTTTCCCGGGGGTGCCCAGCATGTACCAGGCGATCAACCTGCATGCGGATGTAGCGGCGGGAAAATACGACCTGTCATCGATCAAAGCTTGTATCTCGGGTTCAGCGCCGCTGCTGCCGGAAGTAAAGCTGCGCTTCGAAGCCCTGTCCGGTGGAAAATTGATGGAAGGCTACGGCCTTTCTGAAGCGCCAACGGCAACTCATTGCAATCCGATGTTCGGCGAAAACCGTACGGGTTCAATCGGTCTGCCGTTGCCGGATGTTGACTGCCGGATTGTTGACCTGGACACCGGCGAGGATGTTCCGGTCGGGGAACGAGGGGAACTACTTATACGCAGCCCGCAGGTGATGTTGGGCTATCATAACCATCCGGATGAAGAGGCTATAACCTTGACCGATGGTTGGCTGCACACCGGCGATGTGGCCCGAATGGATGCTGACGGCTACTTTTACCTGGTTGACCGTAAGAAAGAATTAATCAAGGTGGGAGGATTCCAGGTTTGGCCGCGTGAAATTGAAGAAGTGGTCGCACTGCACCCGAAAGTACGCGAGTGTGCCGTGTCAGGTGTTCCGCATCCGGTCAAGGTTGAAATCGTCAAAGCCTGGGTGGTGTTAAAGCCCGGGGAAGAATTAAGCGTTGACGAAGTGCGCCGCTGGTGTGGGCAGCACCTGGCCGGATATAAAGTGCCGTCTGAAGTCACGTTCCGCAAGGATTTGCCACGCTCCACGGTTGGTAAAGTACTGCGGCGCGAATTGCGCCGGATGCATGTTGCCGGGATCGATGCCGATTAATTAACCTCTGTTTGGGATAACGAAAAATATCGAAAGATATCAAAAGGTCACTCTGCCCAAAAAGGTGTAGGGCAGCTCCTTAGGGAGAGTGGTCAGCGTAGGGGTACGGGGAGATTCAAATGATGGTGCATCGATTACGAAACCCCGTGCCCAATCTGGGAATGGGCACGGGGGTGTTGGGCAGGTTGGCTTTAGAGTGATAATCCTCGTTCCGCTACCATGACAAATTTATTCTTTTCAGACAACCCCGATTTTGGGTTGATGCGAATCACGCCCCGGCCATTAACGCCGGTACGCCGTTTTGTTTTTTGACAGGCGGCGGAAAAATGGCTTCAAATTCGTCTTTGGTGAGGGTTTCAACCTCGAGCAATTTTTGAGCCACTGCATCCAGCTTGTCGCGGTGTTCTGATAGGATCGCTTTGGCGCGGTCGTGGGCTTCACTAACCAGCCGGCGTACCTCGCGGTCGATCTGTTCAGCAACGGCTTCCGAGTAGTCTCTTTGTTCCGAGATTTCGCGACCCAGGAAGATCAGTTCTTCCTTCTGGCCGTAAACCATTGGCCCCATTTCGGCGCTCATACCCAGGCGGGTGACCATCTGGCGAGCGATCTGGGTTACACGCTCGATGTCGTTTCCGGCGCCGGAAGTAATGTCATCAAACACCAGTTCTTCCGCGGCCCGGCCGCCAAGTAAACCGACCATATCGGCTACCAGCTTCTTTCGCGGCATCATCGTACGGTCTTCAGAGGGCAGCGCAATGGTGTACCCGCCTGCCATGCCGCGGGCGATGATGGTGATCTTCTGCACCGGGTCGTGCTCGGGCAGGGAGTTCATAACCACCGCATGACCAGCTTCATGGTAGGCAATGATTTTCTTCTCGTCCGGGTTGATCAGACGGCTCTTACGTTCCGGGCCGGCGATCACACGCTCGATGGCTTCTTCGAATTCGGGCTGCGATATGCTCTTGCGATTGCGGCGGGCAGCCAGAATAGCAGCTTCGTTGACCAGGTTTTCCAGGTCAGCGCCGACAAAACCGGGGGTAGCGCGCGCCAGAGTGGTCAGGTCAATATCGGGTTCCAGCGGTTTGCCCTTGACATGCACTTTGAGAATCGCCTCGCGGCCGCGCACGTCCGGTCGGTCGAGCACCACCCGTCGGTCAAACCGGCCTGGGCGCAGCAGCGCCGGGTCGAGGATGTCCGGGCGGTTGGTCGCGGCCATAATGATGACATTGGTATCGGTGTCGAAACCGTCCATTTCGACCAGCATCTGGTTGAGGGTCTGCTCGCGCTCATCGTGGCTGCCACCCAGCCCGGCGCCGCGCTGGCGCCCGACTGCATCGATTTCATCCACGAAGACGATACAGGGAGAGTGCCTCTTTGCCTGATCGAACAAGTCACGGACGCGGCTGGCGCCGACGCCGACAAACATTTCCACAAATTCAGAACCGGAAATGGAGAAGAACGGGACACCAGCTTCACCGGAAACGGCTTTTGCCATCAGTGTTTTACCGGTGCCGGGAGGGCCAACCAGCAAGACACCTTTGGGAATTCGTGCGCCGAGTTGAATGAATTTTTGCGGTTCGCGTAAAAACTCAACCACTTCTCTTAGTTCTTCTTTGGCTTCCTCAACGCCGGCAACATCCAGGAAAGTGACGGTCGGATGATCGCCGGTAAACATGCGCGCCCGCGATTTACCAAAGGACATGGCAGCGTTGTTGCTGCCCTGCGCCTGCCGGAAAATGAAGAAGAACGCGCCGATCAGCAGCATAAAGGGCAGGATATACCCGAGCGCGGTAAACACTCCCAGCCAGGCGCTGGGAGGTTTGATGAGGATTTTGATTTTGGCCGGATCCAGCTGGCCTTCGGTTACGCCAAGGGCCAGCAATTGATCCACCAGGGTTGCATTTGATTCCTTGGTGGAAACCGACTCGGTCAAGTCTTTATAGGTGACCTGCAGACGGTCCTCATCTCCTTCGATTTTGGTAACCTTCTGAGCTTTGATATCTGCTGCAAGTTGGTTAATCGATACTTCGGAGCTGACTCCCCGCTGACCGAAGCTATACACCACCATAGCAATAATGGCAATAAATAACAGCAGATAGATTACATAGGATTGGTTGCGTGAACTCACTCATACCTCCTGAGACGCTTTACCCAGTCATTAATTTTCTTAGATTTAATTAAAGAAATTATACCAATCTATCTTGCCCCCTGCCAGTTTGTCAACTAAAAACGTGAATGTTTAATAAAACTCTTATACAACCATCGGGGCGGATTACACAAAGCCAAGCGGGCTGCAGGCAGCTTAAACCGCAGCCTGGATTGCGCTCCAGGCCTGCCGGATGTGAGTCCGGTCGTGAGTGGCGATAAATCCCAGCAATTCTTTGAGGGTTGTTGGCCCAAAGATCGCGTGCCGGGCTGGCTGGGCTAGCTCGTGCTTTGTTGCCCCGTCGATTAGCTCCAGCAGGTTGGTGCGGGATTCAATAAATCCTTCCAACGCTGCCCTGGCAGGTTCGGCTGCATAATTGCGTTCCAGAACCCACGGGTCGGTGTTGGCGCCAGGTAAAAACGGATTTTCGCCGCGGATCGTTTGGGAGATGCGTCCGAGATTGACTTCCCGGTCGACATCCCGCAGGTGCGCCAAGATTTCAATCGGGCTCCACTCGGCTTCAGCGGGACGGTGCGTCCATGCCTCCTCCGGCAAGGAGCGGGAAAGAGAATCGAAGACAGCCGGAGTGGATTGTAGAGTCGCGAATATGCAAGAAATGGTCTGGAAATCCGGGGTTTGCTGCGCCATTTCAACTTTTTCCAGCCAGGGGAGCACATTTTCGAGCGTGCCCGTCTGACTAAGCGGGTTTCTCGGAGGAGTCTCTGAAGTGACTTCGTGTAGCCAATAGGTTGGCATGCCGAGCTTTTCAGCCGGGAGAATATCATCTTCCAGGCTGTTGCCAATCATCACCAACGGACCGGACGGCCAATTCAGACATCCAAGGATTTCAGCATAAAAGGCCGGGTGCGGCTTGCTGAAATGCGATTTTTCATAACTGGTAACCAATTTAAATCCGAATTCATCGGGGGATAGTCCAGCCCATTCCAAGCGCTGTTGGATGGCAGTCCAGGGAAAAAGGGGTTTAGTGGCAACTACCACCTCCCATCCACGGCTCATGGCTGAAGTTACCAGTTCAATTGCCTCCGGTCGAGGGGCTGTGTATTTCCGTAATTCAGGGAATGTTTCCGCATAAAACTGGTCGATGACCTCAATCAATGCTGATTTGGCGGTCCCAATTTGTGGATAAAACACCTGGTCGAATTGCTCTTCCATGGTCAGGGCAGGCGTCTTCTTGGCCAGCATAGCCTGGATGGCTTCCATCATGGCTGGCATGAATTTTTCCATAGGCGCCCAGGGTTGCAGCGCCTCCGCCAGCCGTTTGAAGTAAGCTTTTTGGAAGATATCGATGTCGTTCGATAATAATGTATCGTCCAGATCGATCAGCAGTGTAAGGGTCATGACTCAGACTTTGAAAATACAGGGGGCAAAGGGTGACACTGACCGCAGCCAATATGCGGTTCGGTGACCGTGACCTTGTTTTTGGAGCAAGATGCGCTTACCACTACCCGTTTCTTTAAAATCCCCAGCGTACGTTTTACCTCACCTTGAAGGTTGAGGAATTCACACGCGTTGGCACGTAAAATCCCGGGCACCGGGCAAGTTTGACACAGGTTTCGATTCCAATTGTGGGGCGGCGGTTGATTGCCAATCAGGCGGCATTCCTCGCGGTTCTTCCCGCGGTAATAATCACCGTAAAAATATCGACATTCTTCCCCGGCAGGGGTACGCATAATTTGGCAACCTTTCTGCCCTTCTTAAGGCTCCGTCCCCAGTCATGGGGACGAGCAAGGCATTCCATTTGGCCTGGTACTTGCGATATTTATTGAACGCGCGTAACGTAGGTTCCAGTCCGGGTGTCGATCCGAATGGTATCGCCGTCATTTACAAAATTAGGCACCTGCACCTGCACGCCGGTTTCAACGGTAACATTTTTGGTGACACCGGTAGCCGTATCTCCGCGGACAGCAACATCCGCCTTAATGATTTTTAAGTCAACCGTGGTCGGCAATTCGACATCCAGCGCTTCGGTGCCATAAAAGGTCAGCTTGACTGCCATTTCTTCCTTCAGGAATCCGGTGTACTCGCCAAGGATATCGGCGCGCAGCGGATACTGCTCAAAGGTTTCCTGATCCATGAAGTAGTAAATGTCGCCATCGGTATAGAGATACTGCGCCATATGATAATCCAGGCGCGCATCCGGGACGCGCTCACCGGACTGGAATGTCTTTTCAATCGTTCCCCCGCTGCGCAAGTTGCGGGCTTTAATCCGAATCGTCGCATTACCACGCCCAGGTTTGTGGTGGCTATATTCCAGCACCTTAAACAGGCTGCCATCCAGTTCAAAGGTAACGCCTTTGCGCAAATCGTTCACGTCAATCATACACAACCAACCTTCATCGTAAAGAATTTGAAAAACAGTCCGATTATAGTTCAGGATATCGGGCGTGACAAGGCGTGCGCGCTGCAATGGGCGCAAAAGGGTGGAGCCATAACCGCTCCACCCGCATACGCGTTCTATTCGATTGTGGCACTTACCGTCTTGCCAACTACCGGAGGCCAGAGCGTTAGCCTAATTTGGGTTCAATCAGGCCATAGCTTCCGTCGCGGCGGGTGTAAAGCACATTAATTGCGTTGGTACTGGCGTTATAAAACACAAAAAATTCGTCATGCCCCAGCAGCTTCATCTGCTCGATGGCCTCGAGTTCGTCCATCGGAGTTAAGGTGAAGGTTTTGCGGCGGGCAATCGCTTCGATTTCAGCAGGTTCTTCCACCTCAACCGGTTCAGCGGCAACATCTGCAGCAGAAGTCCCGTCACCCCGTCCACGCTGGTGTTTGCCCTTATAGCGTTCGATCTGGCGCTGCATCTTATCCACGGCTTCATCGATTGCAGCGAAGAGGTCGTCGGCGCGTTCCTCTACACGAAGAATAAAACCCTTTCCCCGAATGGTGATTTGAGCGACCTGGCGGTCAGTGGCACTGCGTGCGGATTTTACGTAGGACAGATCTACCCTGGTTTCATCCACATTGGGTATGTGGCGCCCCAATTTTCCGACTTTCTTATCAACATATTCGACGATGCGGTCTGTCAGTTCCATATTGCGGGCAAATGTATCAATTTTCAGGTCCATCGTATCCTCCAATACAAAATAAAATTCTGCATTCCGATGCAGCGACTTCCCCAACTCCTAAGAATAGTATAGCTTAATTCAGGTGAATTTGACCGGCGCGTGCCAGGGTTAATCCATATATCTGGCTGCTGCCGGCAGCCTGCAGCGCTTGCGCGCAGGCTTGCATGGTCGCCCCGGTGGTGGTTACATCATCGATGATCAAGATGGATTTACCAGCAGCAAACTGTGACTTGGCGGTAAAGGCGCCCATCACATTCTGGCGGCGCTCGTGTGCGTGCAACCCAACCTGCGAGGTGGTATCACGAGAGCGTTCGATAACGGATTCCTGAAAGGGAATTCCAGTCGTAAGTCCTAACCAGCGGGCCAGCAGCGCGGATTGATTGTAACCTCGTTCGCGGCGACGTTTTTTGCTCAACGGCACTGCGGTGATCAGGTTAACCTGCCAGTTTAATCCTGTCAGCAAATGAGCAAGGGGCTTTGCCAGCTCTTCACTGACACCCATGTCATTGTGATATTTCAACTGGTGGATGGCGCTGCGTAGCGGCCCCTCATACCATCCCCAGGAACGAACAGCCGTGTAAACAGGCTGGTAAGCCTTGCATTCCGGGCATAAGGTAGCGCCTGGTTGAGGAATCCCGCACAATGGGCAGATAGAAGACTGGTGGATGACCTTTACTTTGGCCTGGCAGTCTACGCACCACCGTACATTGTCTTTTCTACATCCTGCGCAGCGCGGCGGGTACAGCCAGTCCATGACTCGCCAAAAACCATGCGAGATTCGGAACGCTCGAGAAGCTCCCAGACTTTTTGTCATGGATTCCACTCAGGTAAGCAGAAACGTTAGCTGGATAAGCCTGGCGTGTTTGCGGCAGGTGTAAAACTGGGACCGAATTAAAACCCAAACATGCCGCCGAGAGCTGATTGGAATAACTTCAAGGCAGCCGGGGTCATCAGGACGATCATTAAGGAAGGGAAAATGAGCAGCGTCATTGGAATCAACATTTTCAAAGGAGCTTTGTGGGCCTCTTCTTCTGCGTGCTGACGCCTTTTGACGCGCATTTGATCGGATTGGATTCTCAGTACTTTTGCTAGGCTAACACCGAGTTGTTCTGACTGGATAACCGCGGCTACAAAGCTAGTCATCTCGGCGAGGCCGATGCGGTCCGCCATATCGCGCAGCGCCTCACGTCGTACCTTGCCAAGCTGCATTTCTTGAATGGCACGCGAGAAGGAATAGGAAAGTTCTGACGCCCATTTTTCACTTACGCGAGCCATGGCGGCTTCAAAGCCGAGGCCAGCTTCCACGCAAATGGTAAGCAAGTCGAGTGCATCTGGCATCGCTTTGCGTACTTCTTTTTGCCGTTTGTTGATCTTGCTGGTCAACCAAAGCTGAGGGAAATAAAAGCCTAGAAAACCGAACACCAGACCTAAGATAAGCACACGGCTGGCAGGCCACTTGGCTGCGCCCAGGCTTGAAACCAATAAGACGATGCCGGCAAAAACCAGGCCTAAGACCAGCTGCAATGCCAGGATCATGGTCGGGTCAATCCGGGCAGGCGTACCAGCTAATTCCAGTTTGCGCGAAATGGAATTCATTGCATTTTGCGGGGTAAAGCGCGTTGCAATTTCACCCAATTTACGTGCCATGGGATAAATAATACGTTCAGTAAAGGGTTGTGAAAGTTCCAGTTCTCGCAAGTCTGGCATCTCGCCAGTTTGGCTGAATTCTTCCAGGCGGGCTTGCAGCGCCCGGTCATTATCAGACTGGGGATTGCGCAACCCGATGACGGTAAGAGTAACCGCGCCAGCGAGGATGATCAGGATGATTATGAGTAGAAAAGGCATTCGTAACCTCCGTATCTTCGCTAGATTTCGATATCGCCGAGCTTCTTCATGGAGAAGTAGCCGGAGACGATGAGTATCGCAGCCACCCCTAATGCGATGTAACCGCAAATTCCGCTTTCCGGCTGGGTGTAGGTCATCATGTATTCTTTATTCAAAACGTACAAAATCAGGATAACGATGATGGGTAGAATGGAGAGAAAACGTCCTGAGTACATAACCTGGGTGGTCAAAACGCGGATTTCACCTTTAATGCGAACGCGTTCCCGAATGGTGAATGAAATGGTGTCGAGAATTTCAGCCAGATTACCGCCAACTTCGCGTTGGACATTGATGGCCGTGATGACCAGGTCCAGGTCATCCGATGGAACCCGCACCAGTAAATTGGCCAGGGCCTTCTCCATCGTGATGCCTAATTGCATTTCCTGCACGACTCGGCGAAACTCTTCGTTGATTGGGGAGGGGAGTTCTTTGCTGACGGCTTCCATGGCCTGCATGGTGGAATAACCTGCGCGGAGCCCGTTGACCATCAGATTGAGCATGTCTGCAAGTTGGTCGCCGAATTTACGCAACCGGCGATCCGTTTGATTTTTAACGTACATGCCGGGCAGAAAAGCTCCGCCAACACCACCCGCGATGGCAAGTAAAATCGATTGTTGCCCGATTACGTAACCGATCAGGGCAACCAAGAGGATTGCCCCGATAACGATGAAAACATACTCGCCAGGTTTAAGCTTGAGGTCGGCACGTGCCAACTTTTTTGAGATATTATCGCCGTAAGAGGAGCGTTCTACGCGTTTATTTAGCCAATCCGTTACGGGATTTTCCATCGCTCCGCGTTTGGCTTCTTTCGCGGATTGTTCGCGCTGGTCCTCTACATATTTTCCCAGGCGTTCTTCCACCATGCTGCGTTCGCCGGTCAAAGAAACTGCAATACCGACGATCAGCAGGACTAACGCAATCCCGCCGCCCAAAATCAAGATGATGGCCGGGCTCAGCTCCATAATCTCACCTGCTTTCTGAAAGACATTTTGTCTTGATAGCGATAAGCATTATCTCCGTGCTCCCATCCCCCAGAGGGCGGGCGGCAAATGAATGCCAGCAGCCTCGATTTTTTCGTAGAATCGGGGGCGGAGACCAGTAGGCCGCAGTCTGCCAATTATTTTCCCATTTTCAATACCGGTTTGTTCGAAAACGTAGATGTCGGTCATGGTGACCACATCGCCTTCCATACCGGCAATTTCAGTAATGTTCACCACTTTACGCGTGCCATCGCGCATGCGCTCCTGGTGAACGATGACATCGATGGCCGAAGCAACCTGTTCGCGAATTGCGCGAATGGGCAGATCCATTCCAGCCATCATCACCATGGTCTCCAAGCGCGCCAGGGTATCCCGCGGGCTGTTGGAGTGCGCAGTGGTCATGGAACCGTCATGACCGGTGTTCATGGCCTGGAGCATATCCAGTGCAGCATCATCGCGGACCTCGCCGACGATAATCCGGTCTGGGCGCATACGGAGTGTGTTGGTGACCAGTTGTCGAATAGTGATTTCGCCACGGCCTTCGATATTGGCTGGCCGTGATTCTAGGGTTACCACATGATCCTGTCGCAGCTGGAGTTCTGCTGCGTTTTCTACAGTGATGATGCGCTCATCGCCAGGGATAAAACTGGATAAGACGTTTAGCAAGGTCGTTTTACCGGAACCAGTACCCCCCGAGATGATAATGTTCAAACGCGCCTTGACGCAGGCGTCGAGTAACTGGATTGACTCCGGAGTGAGCGTGCCGTACTGGATTAATTGTTCGACGGTGATCGGGTTTCGCGCAAATTTCCGAATGGTGATGACTGGACCGACCAGAGACAATGGAGGGATAATCGCGTTTACGCGGGAACCGTCCGGTAAGCGGGCATCGACGAACGGTGAGGATTCATCCACGCGCCGGCCCAGTGGCGCCACAATACGTTCAATGATACGCATCACATGTTCGTTGTTCTCGAAGCTGATGGGTGCGCGGGAGATTTTACCCCGGCGCTCGATATAGATATTCTTTGCGCCGTTTACCATAACTTCGGTAACGCTGTCATCCTCGAGCAAGGCTTGCAGCGGGCCAAACCCCAATATTTCAGCAGCAATTTGCTCGAACATGCGTGAACGTTCGTTGCGCGAGAGGACGATATTTTCTTCGTTGAGGATTTGCTCAAAGAGTTCCTGGATAGTCCGCCGGACCTCGGCAATCTTTGTCACATCCATGCTTGTGTCTAAAGTGGACAGCAATTTATTCTGGACGCGATTTTTTAGGTCCTGGTAGGTGTCGGTAGAAGCGCGATCAGGTGTGACGGGGCGGCGCTGTGGAACAACTGGATTTGAACGCGGCAGAATACCATTACTTTCATTTCCCTGGCTGGCCTGATCCAGTGGGCTTTGATCATTCTGAATCCTTCGTAAAATGGACATAAAATTATCCTTTGGTCAAATCCCCTATCTTCTAGAGGTTGAAGTCCGGGCCAATACCGGATCGGATTCTTTAAGCTTATTTTTTAAAGTTTCCGCCAGGTTAAGAATCAGTTTGCTGATGGGAAAAGTCTTATCTTCCACAACAAAAGGCAGACCGCGATTGATTGAATTGGTTACGATTTTTTCTTCAAAGGGGATTACGAAATCAACGGGAAGGTGCAAATTTTCGCTAATTTTTTCTGGGGTAATCGTAATCCGTCTGTCAAACCGGTTGATCACGAAGGTAATTCGATCGCGCAGACCGGAAGCGTTGGCTAATGAGAGAAAGAGATTGCAGCTCTTTATGCTGGGAATCTCCTGCGTTGTAATCAGAATGATTTGATCCGAATATTCTAACGCAGACTGTACTACATCTGTCAAGTATGAGACTGTATCCACAACGACGTAGGAGTAGAGAGTGGCCAGATAATTAAGCAATTTGGCAAATTGCTCGCCAGTGACATCTTCCGCCATATCTGCTTGCGGTGGGCACGCCAGAACATGAATCCCAGATAGCGAATGTTCTGCAGCGACCTCACGGACAATATCCGGGTCCAACTCATCGACCCGGCTTGTCAGGTCAATGACATTGTTTTTAACCTGCTCATTAAGCATAACTGCGACGTCGCCGTATTGCAGGTTGGCATCCACCAAAATGGTGGGTGTGGTGCTGGATTGAAGTGAGACAGCCAGGTTGGTTGCAATCATCGAACTGCCGGTTCCGCCTTTTGGACTGTACACGACGATGATTTTTCCATTTATGGCAGAGTAACCGCCGTTACCACCCGGCATCCCTCCCGCTGCAACTGCAGCAGAAGGGATGGGGATTTTGGATTTTTCTTCGATGGCCATATCCCCTGCGCGTCTGACCGCTGCGGTCAATTCGTCGATCATGGGGGGTTTGGCTAGGAAATCGCGGGCGCCTGCTAACATTGCCCGGCGCATATAGCTCGGATCAGCTTGAACGGAGAGAATGACGACTTGGACGAAGGGTACCTTTTTGCGAATTGCTTCGGTAGCCGTGATACCGTCCATATCCGGCATATTGATATCCATAATCACAACATCGGGTTTATCTTCCGTAGCGAGTTCTATTGCTTCGGCACCGTTTTTTGCTCCGCCAATAATTTCTACTCGCTGTTCAAATTGCAGCATACGTCGAATATTCTCGCGAGTCTCCTGGATGTCATCGACGATTAAAACCCGAATCTTGTCAGATTGCTCCATCACTTCTCCCGTTACATTTTCTATTCATATACCATTAAAACCTCAGGCGATCAGTTTACGGCTGTGGGGTGGGCTCGGATGCTGGATTGGCGATCGAATCAACCCGCGGCTCTAAAGCATACGGCAATTTAGCCGGTAACGGGATGTTCTTCTGTTCCATTAGGTACTGCTGGGTAACCGCGTCCGTTACGATCGGGTTGGTATCATTCGGGTTGCGCAGCGCCATATTAAGGCGGATGCCGGCCATCATCATGTAATTCATCGAGACGGCGTCCTGCGGGCTAACCACCAGAGTAACCGAGTCATTGGTAGATTCGGCCGGCGTGGCTGGAGCTTCCCCTTCAGGAACAGCGGTGGGGGTTACTTGAGCGATTTGCGGCTCAACATAGTTCCCAACGCGCAGCACTACAGCATCCTGGACGACCGTCTGGCAAACCAGGCGCGGGCGCTGCGATTCTGAAGGAACAACATAAGTTGGCATATTGAGCGATCCATCACCTTGCACACGCCCCTGGAGCACACCCAAATCCTTGGCAGTGAGGATGGTTGTATTGCTGAAATTCAATTCACCTGCTTTTGCTGGGACTTCCTGTGCAAAAGCATTTGGCAGTCGTGATTGCCAATCGGGGTCGATGTCTACTAAAAGCATGCAGCCGACTACCATTACATGGTCACCGGGAGCCAAAGCATTGGCGACTGCTGTTAAAGAATCTACTGGGACGGGAAGAGCGACGAAATCTTTCGGAACATCAAAAGATGCTACCGAACCGCCTGTTGGCGGGATGAGCACAGATGGGGTTAACGGAACGCCCGGGTCCAGGTCGTATTTTGCACGCGAACCAATGACAGTATTGACATCTGTGATGAAAGTTCCCTGTACCAGATTGGCTTCAGGGTACTGGATTGTCATTAATGCTGCCTGGGTGATCTCAGCTCCACGTGGGATAGCCTGAGTGGTGATGACGATATCGACCATCGCACCGGCTTCCGGGGTCTGGGGTGACTCTGCGTTTTGACCGCCCTGCATTTGGAGCCAAACATATACTGCTCCTACCAGCAAAATCAAAATCAGAGCCACCAAGATAATAATGCGCCCACCTGATTTACCTCTAGCGGCCATGTAAATGCCTCCTCACTTCGTTGTTTTAGATCGGAATAAGCAAACTAAAGCTTATTATACGCTATGAAAATCCATTCACTCCTAATGGTTATGTAAGGTGCTAAAGAATAACCCATACCTCGTGAAAAGGAGTGCACTCTTTTCCTTGATTATACCGGGGTGCAAGTTTTATACCGCGATTTAAGCCTGTGGATTTGTCGGAAAACGGAGTAAATTCGCGAACTTTAATTTTCCTCTACATTTGTGAGGTATGGTGCTTATTAAAATATATAGACCCTGAGAATTCAGGGTCTATATATTTTGCTAGTTTGATCAGATCAAACAAGAATAGGCGGTTCTAGAGCGCATTGACGATGCTGCTGAAGATATTGCCAATGGCAGGTCCCATAATCGCAAGAATAACAATCACGACAATCGCTACTAAAACAAGAATTAACGCGTACTCAACGAGGCCTTGGCCTTTTTCCTTCGGTGCAAATAACATGATGTTTTCACCTCCTTCCCGCCCATAAAGTGGTTATTGGAACTTCTAATAAATATTATATGTTTTATTAGCCATGATTCAATATGCTGCACCTTACAGGAACCTTACTGTTATTTATTGAAGCTCTACTGAATGGGGCAAATATAGGACGATTCCGGCCAGCAAAATCAACATCTGAACTGCCAGATTAATGGCAAGCAAGCTTTATTTCCAGATATTAACTGACGGTTCATTTCGAACCCACAATATGTAAAAGAGTTAATAAGAATAGACCCCGGAGAACCAGGGTCCATTCAGGTAACGCTAACTGGATTGAACAAAACAAGAGTCGGTAGTTCTAGAGCGCATTGACGATTTTGCTGAAGATGTTGCCAATGGCAGGTCCCATAATCGCTAGAATGACAATGACGACAATCGCTACTAAAACAAGAATCAACGCGTACTCAACAAGGCCCTGGCCCTTTTCCTTCGGTGCAAATAACATGTCGTTTTCACCTCCTTCCCGTTCATAGAATAAATATCTAGAGCACCTACTGAATATTATATCCATATTTTTTTGTGATGCAATATATTTATCCTGTAACAAACCTTCTAAAATTCCAAGAATTGCAACCTTCTATAGTTTATTTCCGTAAATGGATTGAAACTCAGATGAGATCACCAAGCGTTTTGTTGTCCGGATGTTTGAATCTGGCTATAATAAATTACAACCCCCGAAAATACTAAGCCTGCAGTTCCCAAGGAGGAAAAATGAGCGACCTGTTCGATCGTGTTACCGGCGATCAAGATATATTTAAAAAGCTTTTGTCGAAAATCCCCGGATTTGACGGCTATATCGAAAAACATAATCGGCGCATGTCCGATAAAATGCTGCGCGAAAAAGTGGCAGCTGAGTTTGAGCTGTTGTGGGGACGGCTTTCAGCGCTGCAACGTGACCTGATCGACCAGGGCGATTTGCTGCTGGTTGACGATCTGGAATCCGCCGCGATCAAGTTGCGCCAGTTTATCGATCGGGTTAAAACAGCATCGTATGGCTATACCGGCTTTTTCGATTCAGTAAAGCTGAAGACAGAAGACCTGGCTCGCGTGTACGAGTATGATATAGAGCTTTTTAACCTGGCTGATACCGTATCTTCCGCTATCGACAATGTTGAGGCTTCAATTGGGACGGACGGCCTACCGGCTGCATTACGCAACATCAAAAAAGTCACCCGCGATTGTGTAGAGGCTTTCGAGAAGCGCAATGAAGTCATGATGAGCGGCGAGCAGCCGGCTGGTTAATCAACCCGATTGTGATAATTTCCTAGGAATTGGAGAAAACAACCATGGCTAGAATTTTTGATGTTGTTGAATATCCCAGCGAGATGGCGGATGAGCTGGTTCACCGTTTCCCTGAACAAGGGGTTGCGGATCTGCGGTTAGGCTCCCAGGTGATCGTCCGTGAATCGCAGCGGGCTGTATTCTTCCGCGACGGGCGCGCGCTGGACTCATTTGGCCCGGGGAGGCATACCATTACTACCGCCAATATTCCCCTGCTGGTTGACTGGGTCGGTAAGCTCTTCAATGATCGGACACCCTTCACAGCGGAGGTTTATTACGTTTCCATGCGCGAATTTGTTGACCGCAAATGGGGCACCCCCCAGCCGATCCTGGTCCGCAATCCGGGAATGGGTCTTGGCGTGGCGCTGCTGCAAGGGTTTGGTACTTATTCCTTCCAAATTAAAGATGCCCAGCAGTTCGTAACTCAGATCGTTGGCGCCCAAGGCGCGTATCGCATGGTGGATATTGAAAACCGCCTGCGCACCATGTTGCTCTCCAAATTACAGGACTTGCTCGGAGAGACGGGCGCCACCAAATCAGTGGCAGAACTAATCGGGCTGGTTGAGGAAATTGGTTCCGGCGTTCGCGCAAAAGCCCAGGATGATTTTGCTGCGGTTGGCTTGCTGCTCAAATCGTTCTACATTGGCAGCCTGAAACCCTCCGATAAGTCAGCCGAGGAGTTGCGGGCTATGGGCATGCTCGATATGCAGACCTACACCCAGCTGCAGGCAGCCGATGCGATGCGCGATGCTGCCCAAAACCCGAGCGGTGGTGCTGGACTGACAGCTGGAATTGGCGCCGGCATGGGGCTTGGCAATGTGATTGGACAGTCTTTGCAGGGCATGACCGGCGCGCAAGGCGCGGCAGCTGCGGGAGCAGCGGCTGGTTCTGCCGGGGTCGCGGCCGCTATACCGTCTGTGATGACGCCGGCTGAAGCGGCTCAAATTTTGAAAGTATCGGAAGAGGATGTTGTTGCCGCCATCACCACGGGAGATCTCAAAGCCCGCAAAATCGGCGCGGCGTTCCGCATCAGCAAAGAGGCCCTCGAAGCGTTCCTCAAGGGCTAGGAACGAAACTCGATTTAAAACCCGGCAGTTTTTGACTGCCGGGTTTTTTTATCCATATTGTCTAAATTGCGCATGTTATAATCATCGGGTTGCGTGGAATGGCCGAAAATCTTAACGGGGAGTGTCCATGAATCTTCACGAATACCAATCGAAACAAATTTTCGCCAGGTACGGCATTCCAGTACCGCGCGGACGAATTGCGGTCAACTCGGATGAAGCCAAGCAAATTGCCGAAGAGTTGGGTGGCCGCGTTGTCGTAAAGTCGCAGGTGCTGGTTGGCGGGCGCGGCAAGGCTGGTGGCATCCGTCTGGCAAAATCAGCCGACGAAGCTCAGGAATTAGCCACACGCATCCTGGGGATGGAAATCAAGGGGCTGCCCGTGCGCCGCGTGCTGGTTGACGAAGCAGTCAGTATCGAAAAAGAAATATATCTTGGCATCACCAATGACCGGGCGTCCCGCAAACCGGTCATGATTGCCTCTGCTGAGGGGGGGGTGGATATCGAGGAGGTCGCGGCCCGTACGCCTGACCGAATCATCCGTCTGCATATCGATCCTTTGCTTGGGCTGCGTGAATACCAGGCGCGCGATGTCGCTGTGGCGATCGACTTGCCCAAAGATTATTGGCGCCAATTCATGACCGTAGCGGATGGACTGTGGCGGGTATTTGTTGAAAATGACGCCACCCTGGTCGAAATAAACCCGTTGGTGATCACCAAAGAGAAGCGCCTGATTGCCCTCGACGGTAAGATGGTGATTGACGACAATGCCTTATTTCGCCGTCCCGATATTGCCGAAAAGCGGGATCTTGATGTGGAAGCGCCAGAAGAAATCTCAGCCCGAAAATATGGTCTATCCTACATCAAACTGGATGGTCAAATCGGCTGCATGGTGAATGGCGCCGGCCTGGCTATGGCGACCATGGATATCATCAAACTCTACGGCGGCCAACCAGCTAATTTCCTGGATATTGGCGGAGGAGCGGGATCTGAAAAAGTTACAGCAGCATTCCGCATTATTTTGTCGGACCCGAATGTGTGTGCCGTTCTCATTAACATTTTTGGCGGTATCACCCGCGGCGATGAAGTAGCGCGCGGTATTCTGGCAGCCATTGACCAGGTCAAGCCTAAGGTGCCGATGATTGTCCGCCTGGTCGGGACAAATGCAGAGGAGGGGCGGCGCCTGTTGGCGGATGCCAACATGATCACTGCAGAGACGTTAGCTGATGCTGCCGAAAAATCGGTGGCGGCTGCCAAAGAAAGGTGCAACCAATGAGCATCCTGATCAACAAAAACACCAAGTTGATTGTCCAGGGGATCACTGGCAACGAGGGGCTATTTCACACTGCCCAAATGCTCAATTATGGAACCGATGTGGTTGCGGGAGTGACTCCGGGAAAAGGTGGCGATTGGGTGCTGGATGGAAAAGTCCCGGTCTTTGATACTGTCAAACAGGGAGTAGAAGTAACCGGGGCTAATACGTCCGTTATTTTTGTCCCGGCGCGCTTCGCTCCGGATGCAATTTTCGAGGCGGCCGACGCGGGAATTTCACTTGTATTTTGCATCACTGAAGGCATTCCTGTGCAGGATATGATGCGCGTGCGCGAATATCTCGATCAGAAGGGAGTGCGCATGGTTGGACCCAATTGCCCGGGTGCATTGACCCCTGGCGAAACCAAAGTTGGCATCATTCCCGGCAATATCGCCATTCCAGGTACAGTAGGGGTAGTTTCCCGTTCCGGGACGCTGACTTATGAAGTCCTTTACGCCTTGAAACAGCACAACATGGGAGCCAGTACCTGTGTCGGTATTGGCGGCGACCCGGTCAATGGCACCAATTTCATCGATGTGCTGGGCATGTTCGAGGCCGACCCGCGCACGAACAGTGTCGTGTTGATTGGTGAAATCGGCGGCAGTGACGAAGAACGGGCAGCCGAATTTATTGCCCGGTATATGACCAAACGCGTAGTGTCTTTCATCGCCGGTCAAACAGCTCCAGCCGGGAAACGCATGGGGCATGCAGGCGCCATCATAGAGGGCGGATCTGGCACTGCGGCGGATAAAATCAAGGCGTTAACCAACGCTGGCGTGCAGGTCGCCCGCCACCCGGAAGAAATACCAGCCCTGATTGGTGAATAGCCCCCGGTTTAAATCAAAAAAAGAGGCATGGATATTTCTGTGCCTCTTTTTTTGATGAAAAATTTATGCCTTGCGCGATTGAATATAGCTGACAGCGTCCTGGACGCTTTTAATCATCCGGGCATCTTCGTCTGAAATGGCAACGTCGAATTTTTCGCTTAAACCGTCAATAAGGAAAAATTGATCCATTGAATCGGCTTTCAGATCTTCAATGAACCGTGTTTCCGGGTTTAACCCTTCTCCATCGACTTTAAGAACTTCAACGATTACTGATTTAACCTGTTCGTACACATCACCCATGGTGAACCTCCGAGAGAATTCGCTATCACTGGTCTTTATTTTAGCTTGACACCCCGATCTGTCAAGCCTGGAAAGCTTATATTTGGTATACTGACACCAATCAAACACCACGTCTGGAAAAAAGTTATGGATGATCCGCAGGCACTAGGAAAACGTAAATCGGAACATATCCGCATCAATCTGGAGAAAGATGTTCGGTCAAGTTTGACCACCGGGTTGGACCGGCTCCATTTTGTTAACCAGGCACTGCCGGAATTTGATCTGGCGGATGTGGATACAACTCAAAGCCTTTTTGGAAAAAAAATTGCTGTGCCGCTGCTGATATCCTCCATGACGGGGGGGACACCGGAAGCCGAACAGATCAACCTGCGCCTGGCTGAAACCGCCCAGGAGAAATTCATTGCCCTCGGGCTTGGTTCGCAGCGTGCTGCGCTGGAAAATTCGGCTGCGGTCGGCAGTTTTCAAGTGCGCCACGTAGCACCCGATATTTTATTATTTGCCAATCTGGGAGCGGTTCAACTCAACTACGGCTACACCGTTGAACATTGCCGACGGGCGGTCGAGATGGTTGAAGCGGACGGATTGTTTTTGCACTTGAACGCTCTGCAGGAGGCGCTGCAGCCAGAAGGGAACACGCGCTTTGGCGGCCTGCTGGACAAAATTGAGCAGGTGTGTAAGGCGCTGCCGGTCCCGGTGATCGTCAAAGAAGTTGGCTGGGGCATTTCCGGTGAGACCGCGCGGTTACTGGCGGCTGCCGGGGTCGCAGCCGTGGATGTGGCTGGAGCTGGCGGCACCTCATGGTCGCAGGTCGAGATGCACAGGATGAAAGATCCGCGGCGAGCAGCCATTGCTGCTGCGTTCCGAAATTGGGGGATTCCTACCGCTGAAGCCATCCGTCAGGTGCGCCAGCAGGCGCCTGAACTGCCGGTTTTTGCCTCTGGCGGGCTGCGTGACGGCATCGACGCCGCGAAAGCACTCGCGTTGGGGGCGACGTTAACGGGCATCGCCGGGCCATTCTTAAAAGCAGCTTCCCAATCGCAAGCAGCAGTTTCTGCTCTGGCGGATGAAATCATTAATGAGATGAAGATTGCGATGTTCGCCTGTGGCGCAGTGAACCTGACGGCATTAAAAAACATTCCTCTGGTGGAATTTTAACATGCGCATGGATTTGAAATCATTCCAGGCCCTAATGATGCCAGCCATTGATGCGGAAATTCGCACAATGGTGGATTCACCCCGGCTGACGGCCTACACCGGTCTGCGCGATATCCTTGCGTACCAGCTGGGCTGGGAGGGCGAGGGCAGCGGGATTGAAGCCCGGGGAAAAAGGATCAGGCCTCTCCTGGTTACTTTGACCGCGGAAGCGGTCGGTGGTGATTGGCAAAAGGCTTTACCGGCTGCTGCGGCAGTAGAGCTGCTGCATAATTTTTCCTTGATTCACGATGATATCGAGGATGCCAGCCTGTTACGGCGTGGTCGTCCAACTATGTGGGCAAAATGGGGGAATGCGCTGGCGATCAATGCTGGCGACGCCATGTTCGCCCTAGCCTTTGAGGCTTTGCACCGGCTGGAACAAACCGTAAGCCCTGGTGCAGCTTTCAAGGCTGGAACTATCTTGACCGATACCTGTCTTCAACTGACGGGTGGGCAGCACCTGGATATTATTTATGAAGATGCCGATGTCCTCCCGCTAGAGTCCTACTGGCCAATGGTCACCGGCAAAACTGCTGCGCTTCTTTCGGCTTGCGTCCAATTTGGTGTAATATGCGCAGGGGCAGGGGCGCCGACTCTGGAAATTTTAAGCCGGTTTGGATATTCGCTCGGTCTCGGTTTTCAAATTCAGGATGACTGGCTGGGTATCTGGGGCGACGAAAGCCGGACCGGTAAATCCAATGCCAGTGACCTGACAGCAGGGAAAAAATCGCTGCCGATCCTTTACGGTCAGAAATTGGGTGGGGCTTTCGCCCACGCATGGCTCAATCGCACGAAAGGCGCAATCGATACCGAACATCTGACTGAACTATTGGTTGAGGAGGGCGTCAGGGAATACACTGAGACTCAGGCAGCACAATATACCCGGGATGCCATGAGCGCCCTGGAGCAGGCTGACCTGCAAACGGATGCGGGTCAGGCGCTGCATGAGCTGGCAGCCAGCCTTTTATACCGCCGCTTTTAAGTTATGATAAGTGAAGGAGGAAGACATGGCAAAATTAGTGGAAGCTTCTGAACCCAAAAAAGATTCCTTCGAGCGGGAAATCCTGTTGGACGATCCGGCTGTCTATCAAGCCGCTGACCTTTTGACCGATGGGGGTATCGATACCGATACGATCCGTTCCAATATCTCACAAATGTTGAATGCGTTTGGCGAAAATCCCGAACGGGACGGGTTAAAACGCACTCCGGACCGGGTGGCTCGCATGTACGAAGAATTATTGGCCGGATATCGCACTGACCCGGTTGCTTTGGTCAATGATGCGCTGTTCGAGGTGGAGTACGATGAAATGGTTATCGTGCGCGACATCGAGTTTTACTCGCTCTGCGAGCATCACATGCTGCCTTTTCTTGGACGAGCGCATGTGGCGTACATGCCGCGCGGACGGGTGATCGGGTTGTCGAAGATTCCTCGGGTAGTGGATATGTTCTCGCGTCGCTTGCAGGTGCAGGAACGGCTTACCCGGCAGGTGGCTGATTTCTTAATGGAAGTCCTTCACCCGCGCGGCGTCGCGGTTGTGGTGGAGGCAATTCATATGTGCTCCATGATTCGCGGCGTCAAAAAGCATGATACGCGCATGACCACATCGAGCATGCTCGGCGCCTTCCGTAATAATATGGCGACCCGCATGGAGTTCCTGGACAACATCTCGCGCGGCTCCGAGCAGCTGCACTTCTAGCTATAGATTTTTTGGTCGCTGGGCTCGATTTATTTTTGTCATGCTGCCCGCTGGGAAAGATTTCACTTGTTGACTGCCCTTCGACAAGCTCAGGGAGCGGCCTTGTCCGGTGGCTGCCCCTCGCCCGTGGGCTGAGCTTGTCGAAGCCCGGTAGCAGGCAGCATGACACCGTTGGTCTGTGCTCGCTTTGTTGTCATGCTGAGCAGAGCGAAGCATCTGTGAGTATTTGCCATAGATTCTTCGGTCGCTTTGCTCCCTCAGAATGACAACAATGGGCTGCGCTCCTGCAAAATGACCAACCAAATCACGCAATTCCCGGCTGGGATTGATCCGGAATGGTTAAATCTAGCCGTGGGACGGCGGTGGATGAGGTGCGTAGCGACTGCGCGACCTGGTTTAGCGTAATTCCTTCCCCAGGCACTTCCAAATCTGGGCGCAACTCGGAGATGGGAATTGCCAGAAAATCCCGTTTCCACAGGTTAGGGTCTAACACCTGTTCGTCATAGACGATGATGTCCAGGTCGATGGTGCGCGGGGCATTCTTGTCTGCAGTGCGCACCCGGCCCAGGTTTTGTTCGATTTTGGTCAGTACAGTGGATTTCAAGCTTTCGATTCCCAATGGAGTCGAGACCCAGGCGGCGGCATTTAAGAACCGCGGACCATCGGATCCGATTGCTTCTGTCTCCCAGATGGTGGAGAAGGTATTGACCGTCACCGCCTGGCGCAGGTGTTTCATTGCCGCGAGGATGTTTTCACGCGGGTCGATGTTGGAACCAAGGCTGATGTATGCCTGGTGCATGACAGCCTCTCCTTCGGTGCGGAAACGCTCGATCTCGACCCCGACCGACTGGGCAAAACGTACTGCCCCGGGTTTCTCGACCCGCACCTGCACGCCAGCCACCCCCGGTTCTTCCAGGCAAAAGCGCGCGATATCGCTTGCCAGAGCTTCAACGGTGTAGCGCGCTGACCGTTCGACATAAGCGATGGTCTTCTTGGCAACCGTGCGGTAGTTGATGCAATCGTTGATGCTATCGCTTTTTCCGGCTGCGCGTATATCCCCGAACAACACAAGATTGACCAAAATATCCTGCCGCTGTGACCGCTCGCGTTCTGATATCCCGATGATGCCGCGAATAAGCAAATCTTTGATGATGATTCGGTCCATGATCCATTCCTTTCGAACTTAAACCAGATGCCGGCCGCCGTCGAGGTGAAGAATCTCGCCGGTAACATATTCAGGGCCTGCCAGGAAAAACAAAGCAGCCTCTCCAACCTCGGACAAATCCGCCCAGCGTTTGGCAGGCACCGCTTTGAGAATATTTTCAGAATCTGAACCGTCGCTGGCCGGTAGTACTGCGCCAAGCGCCAATCCGTTGACCGTGATGGCAGGGGCAAGCGCAAGCGCCAGCGATTGCGTCAGGGCAGCCAAAGCTGCCTTGCTTATGATATAGGGCAGATGGTCAGCGCCTGGACGCAGAGCGCGCCAATCCAGCAGGTTGAGGATTCTACCGGGTTGTCCGGCCAGGTTTTTGGCAAATTGCTGCGAAAGGAAGAATGGCGCCGAAAGGTTAATATTCAGCGTTTTCTGCCAGTCAGACGGGGTGACGGCCGCCCAACCCAATGGCTCGAAGATGGCGGCGTTGTTAATCAGGTGCTGGAAAGGCCTAATCTCCCAGGCTTGTTCGACTAGGCCGGTTGCCTGCGCCAAATCCTCCAGGTTCGCTTGCAGCACCCAGGCATTGCGTCCCATACTGCGGATTTCTGCTGCCGTTTGCTCGGCATTGTTGGCAGAGTGTCCGTGGTGGATCAGAATATCCGCGCCAGCTCGTGCCAGGTACAGCGCCAGAGCCCGCCCGATGCGCCGGGCTGCACCGGTGATCAAAACGGTTTGCCCGGTCAGATTCATGGTCCAACCTGCGGATCGATGGTTGCGGTATCCGGCGCTGTCGGCGCTGGGACCGCTTGCCAGCGTTTACCCAGGATGATCAATACGACTGCCAGGATCAACCAGGCGCCAATCTGAGCCGGCCTTAGACCTCCTGGCCACATCAGGCTGCCGCCGCGAAAGGTTTCCAGAAAAACGCGCATCAAGGCGGTTGATGCCGTCCAGCCAAGAAAAAATACGCCAGCCGGCCAGTGTTTTGCCAATTGCAAGCGGTAAACGACTACCGCGCTGGCTGTCGCTCCCAGTATTTCGTAAATTTGCGCCGGATGCCGCGTTTCTCCCCACAGATTAATTCCCCAGGGTAGATTAGTTGTTGCGCCAAAGGCCTCACCGGAGGCCAGGTTAGCAACCCCCAGGGCAATAAAAAACACTGCCAGGCCAGGGGTCAGCGCATCCAGTGTCTGCCAGAGCGGCAGCTGCTTTCGCTGCGCATAGATTACGGCTGCAAGAATCCCAACCACCAAACCGCCAAGGGGATCCAGCATGGTTGGGGTGGGTGATAAGATGCTTAAGAGGTTACCGGAAAAAGCTGCGGGTTGAAGGGCTGCGTAAGACAGGCGCGCGCCAAGCAACCCGGCTACCAAACCAACCAGGACCAGATCGGACAGGTGGTTAGCGTCATAAGCCTGGTGGCGTGCATACCGTTCGGAGGTGGTCAATCCCAGCCAAACCCCCACGATCAGGATCAGAAAAGGGGTTTGCAGCACCAGCGGGCCAATTTGAATGACCGGCAGCATCAGGGTAGTTCCTCTACCAGTTGAGCAATTTCCGCGCGCATCATGGCCTCCGTCAAGGGTCCGCCAATGACCACTTTCCGGATTTCCCCTTTGGCATCGATAAAAAAAGAGGAGGGCAGCGCCTGTATCTGGTACTTGCGATTTACGCTGCCATCGATATCCAGCAAAACGGGAAAGGTCAATCCATACTCAACGATGAACGCCTGAACATCTTCCAGGTTATCCTGGTTGGTAGCGTTTATGCTGAAGATGGCGACCTGTTCAGGCGGGTAAACCGAGCTAAGTTTTTGAATGGCAGGCATTTCTGCCCTGCACGGCGGGCACCAGCTCGCCCAGAAATTGAGGAATACAACTCTGCCGCGGTAATTACTCAATTTCACCGTGCTGCCGTCCAATCCGGATAAATCGAAATCGGGGGCCGAGAAACCGACTCGTGGAAAGGGGGTATCGCCGCCGGTGGTCGCCGGGGCGAAGGCTGCCGTAAGCCCAATCCAAACAGCCGACAGCAAGAGAATCCCTGCGGATATCCAGTTCCATTTGCGCCGGTAGCTGTTCATACCTCAATGGTATGAGGGAAGGGGAACGGTGTCAAGATAAAATCTGGTTTTCCCCTCTTGACAAAATAGGATCAAGTTAGTATGATTTGGCTATCCCCCCCCCACCGGGGGTGGGGCAAAGGAGAACCGATGAAAGACCCGCAAGTAATGACTCGCCTGAAAACTGCTGAGGGACACCTGCGCGGCATTCAACGCATGGTGGATGACGATGTTTATTGTATTGACATAATCCGCCAGATCCAGGCCGTCCAATCCGCATTGAACCGTGTCAGCTCGATGCTGTTGGAAGGACACTTGAACAGCTGTTTGATTGGCGCGGTACGCGGCGAGGATCCGGACGAGCGGGAGCGCGTTCTCAAAGAAATTGCTGAGGTCTTCGAAGCAGCTACAAAAGTTTAGTTTTATTCCCCAAGGAGGAACCTTTCATGTCCACTGTAACCTATACTGTCCCTGCCATCCATTGCGGTCATTGCGTTCACACCATCAAAATGGAAGTGAGTGATCTGGCTGGCGTGCAAAGCGTCAGCGCGGATATGGAAACCAAGAAGGTCGTGGTGACTTACGATGCCCCGGCCTCGGAAGAGAAAATTGAATCTCTGCTCGCAGAGATCAATTATCCCGCTCAAAAGTAAGCCGGATAGACCTTGATCCATTGGCGCTGCCTGAACTGGGGAGCGCCAATGGACTGTACTATTTTGAAAATCAATTCATGAATGGATTATTTTATGTCCTTCATCTCAGGAGCAATGAATGAGTGATTCACGCCAGATCGTATTACCGGTAACAGGCATGACCTGCGCCAATTGTGTGTCTACCATTGAGCGCAATTTAAAAAAGGAAAATGGGGTTCAATCGGCGCTGGTAAATTTATCTTCCGAGCGCGCCACGGTTGAATTTGATCCGGCTCTGGTTGGGCTGGATACCTTGATTGGGCGGGTTGAACGCGCCGGCTATGGCATTGCCACCGGCGAGGCCGATCTGCATGTTCGCGGCATGAGCGACGACAACGACGCGCGCCGCTTGCAAAAAACGCTTGAAAAAATCGACGGCGTCCGCCAGGTGACGGTCAATTTCACCGCGGAAAAGGTGAAAGTAAACTACATCCCGACCCTCACCTCGCAAACTGATCTGCGCACCGCCATTCGCAGCGCCGGGTTCGAGGCGTTGGAACTGGGCGGCGATGCACGCGACGCTGAAGCGGAAGCGCGCCAGGCAGAAATTGCCCACCAGCGAAAATTGCTCATCATTGGACTGATTTTCACCATCCCGCTGTTCATTTTTGCCATGGTGCGCGATCTGGGCTTGCTGCCGATGGGCTGGTCCCATGCCAGTTGGACCAACTGGCTGATGCTGGCAATGGCAACTCCAGTGCAATTCTATGTGGGGTACCAATACTACCGCAACGGCTACAAGTCGCTGCGCAACGGTTCAGCCAATATGGATGTGTTGATCGCCATGGGCTCATCCGCTGCATATTTCTATTCGCTCCCGGTCACCTTCGGCTGGATCCCGGGGCATGTGTATTTCGAAACCGCAGCGGTGATCATTACCTTGATCCGGCTGGGAAAATTTCTGGAAGCCCGCGCCAAGGGCATGACCAGCGAGGCCATCAAAAAGCTGATGGGACTGCAAGCCAAGACTGCGCGGGTGGTGCGCGACGGCAGCGTGCTGGAAATCGCTATCGAGGATGTGCATCCTGGCGATTTTGTGCTGGTGCGCCCGGGTGAAAAAATCCCGGTGGACGGCGTGTTGGTGGAAGGGCGTTCCACGGTGGACGAATCCATGCTCACCGGGGAATCGTTGCCTGTCAGCAAAGCTCCGGGTGACGCGGTCATTGGCGCGACGTTGAACAAGCAGGGCGCCTTCAAATTCGAGGCAACAAAGGTCGGCAAAGAGACGGCGCTGGCTCAGATTATTCGCCTGGTGGAAGAGGCTCAAGGCAGCAAGGCCCCCATTCAAAAATTGGCTGACCAGGTCGCGGCAGTATTTGTCCCGGCGGTCATCGGCATTGCGCTGATCACATTCCTGGTGTGGTACTTCCTGGTGCCCATGCCGATCAATTCGGACACCACTGCCTTCACCCGCGCCATGATGGTGATGGTGGCCGTGCTGGTGATCGCTTGCCCGTGCGCGCTTGGCCTGGCGACCCCCACCGCAGTAATGGTGGGCACCGGAAAAGGCGCAGAGATGGGCATTCTACTGCGCAATAGTGAAGCGTTGGAACGCGCCGGCAAAGTCAATGTGGTTATTTTGGATAAGACCGGGACGATCACTCGTGGTCAGCCTTCAGTGACGGATGTCATTGTCGATCCGCATTGGGAGGCGGCTTCCGACTCCTCGACCGAACTGGTGCGGCTGGCTGCCAGCGTCGAGCAGGTCAGCGAGCACCCGCTGGGCGAGGCTATTGCAGCCGAAGCAGGCGAGCGCGGTCTGACCTTGAGTACGCCCGATGGATTCAAGGCGGAAATTGGCCACGGCGTCGAGGCAATGGTTGAAGGCCGGACGCTGGTGGTTGGCAGCCCGCGCTTGATGGAGCAGCGCGGCATCGCCCTCAATGGCTTTACCGGCGACGTGCAGCGCCTGCAGTCAGAAGCCAAGACAGCCATTTTGGTGGGCGTCGACGGCGTGGTGCGCGGCATTCTGGGCATTGCCGATACGGTCAAAGATGGCTCAGTCAAGGCCATCCAGGATTTGCATAAATTGGGACTCAAAGTGGTCATGATCACGGGCGACAATCAACGCACCGCCGAAGCCATTGGAAGTCAGGTTGGCGTGGACAGCGTTTTGGCAGAAGTTTTGCCGGATGGTAAGTCAACCGAAGTAAAAAAGCTGCAGCAATCGGGCGCGGTGGTTGCCATGGTCGGCGACGGCATCAATGATGCGCCGGCTTTGGCGCAGGCTGATGTTGGGATCGCCATTGGCACTGGAACGGACGTCGCTATGGCTGCTGCACCGGTCACGCTCATCAGCGGTGACTTGCGCGGCGTGGTGCGCGCCGTTGAACTGTCCCGGCGCACCCTCAGAACCATCAAACAAAACCTGTTCTGGGCATTCTTCTACAACGTCATCCTCATTCCGGCAGCTGCACTGGGCCTCTTGAATCCCATGCTGGCTGCGGGAGCGATGGCCTTCAGCAGCGTGTTTGTTGTTACCAACAGCCTGCGGCTGCGCCGGCTCCAATTAGACTGAACTTTTCGATACCTGTTTGGTTCGATAACCTGGAGGTGCGCTGCCCACAGTGTTCTGCGGGCAGCGCACCTGTTTATTTTCAAAGCGTAGCTGTACAAGGGTGCAGTTCGCTAACCGGATGCGCTGTGAGTGTGGGAAGCAACCGGTGCTTCGACAGGCTCAGCAACCGGTAGCTATTAGCCGTAGGGTGCAGTTCGCCCCGAATGACTCTTAAGACTGTGGTAAAAATCTTACTAATTGCAATAAGAATGGGGCGAACGCACCGGCTTTAATTTAGTTGCAGGCGCATCTCACCCCGAATGATTATTGAGGTTATGACAATTAAATCTTGCTTATTGCTAAAGAAATAGGGCGAACGCACCGATTACAATTGATTTATGTGCGTTCTGGCATTAGGGTACTCTATGGGCAGGGGAAACACTACGAAATAAACATACTAATTCGGTGCGTTCGACCCAAATCCTATGGAATTCATGTTTTCTGTTCACGACACATTACCGTTAGCTTGGGTCGAACAGCACCCTACGCCTGGTTAATGGTTCGCTGACACTCCAGTAAAGGTTAAATTTGGGGATAAACTGGGTTTTCCTTTATCTCAATGCTACCAAAACGTCCATCATTTTTTTATTCGCCCCCGGATAAAATGGTAGAATGGTTAGTTGTTCAGACGCTCCGCCGGATTGGTCGGATCTGATGATCTGCATTTATCACCCATCAAGGAAATAATCATGGCACTCACCTCCACTTTAGAAGAAAAAGCGATCAATACCATCCGGTTTTTATCGGCTGACGGCGTGCAGAAAGCCAATTCCGGACATCCCGGCTTGCCGATGGGTACTGCTGCCATTGCCTACACCCTCTGGACGCGCCATCTGAAGCACAATCCAGTCAATCCGAAATGGCCGGACCGCGACCGCTTTATTCTTTCCGGTGGGCATGGTTCGATGCTCTTGTATTCGCTGCTGCACCTGACCGGGTATAACTTGCCGCTGGATGAGCTTAAGGCGTTTCGCCAGTGGGGCAGCCTGACGCCCGGTCACCCGGAATATGGGTTGACTCCCGGTGTCGAGACTACTACCGGCCCGCTCGGGCAGGGATTCGCCAACGGCGTTGGCATGGCGATCGCTGAGACCCATCTGGAGATCGAGTTCAACCGTCCGATGCACCCTGTGGTGGACCATTTCATTTATGCCATCGTTACCGACGGCGACTTAATGGAGGGGGTGACTTCTGAAGCTGCTTCGCTGGCCGGGCACCTTAAACTGGGCCGGCTCATTTACCTTTATGACGACAATCACATTTCGATTGATGGCCCCACCGACCTGTCATTCACCGAAGACCGAGGCAAGCGCTTCGAGGCCTACGGCTGGCACGTGCAGCGCGTGGTCGATGGGAATGATGTTCACGCCATTGACCGCGCCATTCGCAGGGCGAAAAAGGATCCGCGCCCCTCGATCATTCTCTGCCGTACGCACATCGGTTACGGCCTGCCAACCCGTCAGGACACCAACAAAGCCCACGGCGAACCGCCTGGCGTGGATGAACTACGCGGCGCCAAGGAAAAGCTGGGATGGCCGCTGGAACCCGATTTTTACATCCCTGATGATGTGCTCAAGTTCTTTCGCAAAGCTGTGGCGGCAGGAAAAAGGGCGGAAAGTGCCTGGCAGAAACAGTTTGCGGCTTATCGCCGCGAATACCCGGAACTGGCAGCCGAATTCGACCGCCGCATGGCCGGTCAACTGCCCGCCGGGTGGGATTTGGACCTGCCCAAATTTGACGCTGATCCGAAGGGTATGGCCACCCGCGCTGCCTCCGGCAAGGTGATCAATACCCTGGCTGGCCGTTTGCCGGAACTCATCGGCGGTTCGGCCGACCTGACCCCTTCGAACAATACCTGGATCAACAACAGTCACGCTTATCAGCCAGATGCTCGTGATGGGCGTTACATCCACTTTGGCGTGCGCGAACACGCCATGGGATCGCTGACCAATGGCATTGCTTTACACGGCGGTTTGGTTCCTTATGGCGGAACGTTTTTAGTGTTTTCCGATTACATGCGGCCGGCAATACGCCTTTCGGCGCTTTCTGAATATCACAGTGTCTGGGTTTTCACCCATGATAGCGTTGGGCTGGGCGAAGACGGACCAACTCACCAGCCGGTGGAACATCTGGCAGCTTTACGCGCCATCCCCCATTTAAGCGTCATCCGCCCGGCAGATGCCAATGAAGTGCGCGAGGCCTGGCGACAAGCCGTTCTCAACAAGTCCGCCACCGCTTTACTGCTATCGCGCCAGCCGGTACCCGTACTGGACCGGAATGAATTTGCCGCTGCCGAGGGATTGGCCCGCGGTGCTTACATCCTGGCTGATCTGGGGGGCGGGGAACCTCAGCTCATTCTCATGGCATCCGGCACCGAAGTGGATCTGATCGTCTCGGCCGGTCGCGCGCTGGCAGCGGAAGGCGTTCGTGTTCGCCTGGTCTCATTTCCCAGTTGGGATTTATTCGAGAAGCAGGATGCTGCTTACAAAGAAAGCGTGTTGCCGCGGGCAATCACGGCCCGATTGGCAGTCGAAGCCGGGATCGCGCAGGGCTGGGAACGCTACACCGGCTGCGCAGGTCAGACCGTGACTCTAAACCGCTACGGCGCTTCAGCGCCTTACAAAAAGATTTTTGCGGAATTGGGCTTCACGCCTGAGCACGTTGCCGATGTGGCCCGCAAATTGTTGGGCAGAGAATAAGCGAGGATAGGATGCGCATAGCCATTGCCTGTGATCATGGCGGGTTTCCGCTGAAAAAGGACATTATCGAGCTGGTGCAATGCCTTGGCCATGAAGTGGTGGACCTGGGCACAATGGATGCCACCCCGGTCGATTACCCGGATTATGCCGAAAAAGCAGGCCTGGCGGTGCAGCGCGGCGAAGTTGACCGGGCGATCGTTCTGTGCGGGTCAGGGGTAGGCGCCTGCGTGGCTGCCAATAAGATCAAAGGCGTGTATGCGACTCTGAGTCATGATACATACTCAGCGCACCAGGGGGTCGAGCATGACAATGTCAATCTTTTGTGCCTTGGCGCGCGGATTGTTGGCGTCGAGCTGGCTAAAGAGATCGTTAAAGCTTTTTTAGGGGCTACCTTTTCTCAGAATGAGCGCTTCCAGCGCCGTTTTGGCAAAGTCAAAGCCATCGAGCAGCGCCAGCAGGGTTAGAACTTTCGCTGATGACCCGTAGAGGCTGATGACCCGTAGGGGCTGATAATCCGTAGGGGCGGCTCGCGAGCCGCCCAATAGCTATCGTTCTTAGCCCCTCACTCGCAGAGTGCCCTGCGGGCAACCCAACCTTGTTCTAATGTACGCCGCCTCTATGGAACCGCCGCCGCCAAAATAACAGGGTGATCCCCAATAAGCCGATCAGCAGCCACGGGTGTGTCGTTATCCAAAGAAATACTCTCAGCAGCGCGCGGTAGCGTTGAACATGTTCGGCTTCCTTGGCTGGAATTATTGCATTCTGGTTCCAGTCCAATTGGCTGATTTTTTCAAGAAATCCTTGCCGGATACAACCTTCCAGGCTGAAAATATAAAGTTGATCCGAATATCGCGACGCTAAGAGCAGGTCGCGTTGTAATTCATTCCAGTCTAGGGGGCGTGAGTCTACCAGGCCGTTGGTATCCACCCCGCCGCCGGTAACCCCCAGCCCAATTCCACCCGCTTCGCTGGCATAGCTGGCCAGAATGACAGCGCCATGGGGACGAAAGAAGCTGGAATACAGCATCAACACTTCCCGGTCGACCGGCAGGTCGATAATTCTGCCCAGCGTCTGAATGAACCTGGATCGAGCGCGGCGTTCATCGACGATCAGCGGAAATTGGTAGCTCTCCACCTTCCAACCGTCATTTTGGATGGTTTGTACCAATTGCAAGTAGTGATTCTTTGCATCCTCACCTGCTGATCTGGTCTGCAAGCGCCCTATGACGGTTTTTATTCCCGCTGCCAGTCCGCGTTTGAAGGATTGCATCAGTCGAATGTCGGGCTCAATATCCAGGCCGACTGCCTCCCAATGAAGCCCGTTTTCCAGCGTCCATTGCCTGAAAGCTTGATAGCGCTGCAGCGCCTGAGAAGCATTATCCAGGTTGAACCAGTATCCCTGCTCCATTGGCAGCAGCAGCCAGGCGTGCAGCGGGATGCCGGCTTGGTTGAGCTGGTGCGCCACCTTTGCCCGTTCCGCGGATAGATCGAGCAGCCCAAGACTGATGCTCGCTTTTAGCACCGTCAACTCCCGGATGATTTCTGGGCCTGAAAATAAAGCCGCCAGTTCGGGGCTGTCCATTTCACAGAAAAACGTCAGATGAGGTTTAGTTTGCAGCATCCTTTCAACCCTTGAGGTGAAATGTCTGCTGGGCTAACGCAATCGCGCCGAGCACGCCAGCCCGCTGACCCAACTGCGGCGACACGATGAACTCGTCAATCGTCTCCAGAATCGCGGAAGCGTGAATGTACCCGTTTAAAATGTGCTGCACCTTCATCCGGATCATGGGGAAGAGCTGGGCTTGCTGCATCACCCCGCCGCCAAGAATGATCCGTTGCGGCGAAAGGGTGCAAACCAGATTTGCCAGCGCCAGAGCGATATAGTTTGCTTCCAATTCCCAAACCGGGTGGTATGCCGGTAGACTCTCGCCGGGATGCTGGGTGCGCGCCTGAATTGCCGGCCCGGACGCCAATCCCTCAAAGCAGTCGCCATGGAAGGGGCAAATCCCGTCGAAAGGATCCTCCTCACGGGAGTGGGGCAGCCGTACGTGTCCCATCTCGGGATGCAGCAAACCGTGATGGGGTTTGCCGTGGGCGACCAATCCTCCACCTATCCCGGTGCCAATGGTCAGGTAGACATAGTCGCGCAGGTCGCGAGCCGCTCCCCAAAAGCCCTCTCCCAACGCCGCCGCATTGGCGTCAGTGTCCAGGATAACGGGGGCAGCTGTGCCTTGCTCGAAAGTACGGCAAAGGTCGGTGAACGCCCAGCCGGCTTTAGGCGTGGTCGTGATTTTTCCGTAATCCGGCGAACCGGGATCCAGGTCTACCGGCCCAAAACTGCCAATTCCTATCCCTGCCAGCCGGTTACGGGTTTTGATCATATACTGGCGGAAAAAATCGACCGCACGCCCTAGCGTCTCGTCGGGTGATGTGGTGGGGAAACGCACCTCTGCCCGGATATCTTCCGGACCTGAGCCAATCGCGCAGACAAACTTGGTGCCGCCAGCCTCGATTCCGCCGAATAAGCGCATCTTTGTTCTCCCTGCTCTGTTGGGTCAAACTGCTTTGATGTTCGATAAATTGTACCCGGCTTTTAATTCCGTACCCATCTGAACAACTTATCGGCATGAATAAGGGTATAATCATAATTCGTTTGTTTTTGCTTTTGTTAGAGTAGTGCTGAGTACGTTTGGGTGGGATTCCTCAGGTCTCCTAACAATCCCTATGTTTTTCCCGGGTTCACCGGCGAAGTTTTCCCCAGCAATAATCCTGTTAATATTGAGGTGATTTCATGGATATTTTTTCGAAATGTTCAGAATTTACGCAGGCCAAAGAGGCCATGGCGCAGGGTATGTACCCATACTTTATACCCCTGGATGAAAACGAAGGAACAGAAGTCGTTTACCACGGGCAGCGTTTGATCATGTGCGGGTCGAATAATTACCTTGGTTTGACCACCCACCCGCGTGTCAAACAGGCTGCCTGCGAGGCCATCGACCGTTATGGCACCAGCTGCACGGGCTCCCGCTTCCTCAACGGAACGCTCTCGCTGCACCACCAGCTCGAACGTGAGCTGGCTGAATGGGTCGGCAAAGAGGCTGCGCTGGTGTTCTCGACCGGCATGCAGGCCAATCTGGGTGCGATCAGTGCAATTGTTGGGCGCGGCGATTATGTGATTCTTGACAAGGATGACCATGCCAGCATCGTTGACGGCGCTCGCCTGGGTTACGGCAAGATCGAACGCTACGTTCATAACGACATGGACCATTTGGAACGCGTGCTGCAATCCTTGCCGGCGGAAAGCGGTAAATTGATCGTGGTCGATGGCTTATTCAGTATGGAAGGTGACATTGCCAATTTGCCAGGGATCATTCCGCTGGCAAAAAAATATGGTGCGCGCTTGATGGTGGATGATGCCCATGCGATGGGTGTTTTGGGCGGCGGGCGCGGCACCGCGGCTCACTTTGGGATTACCGACGGCGTTGACTTGATCATGTCAACCTTCAGTAAATCCTTTGCTTCGCTGGGCGGTTTCGTTGCTGGTGATGAGAACGTGATCCATTACATCAAGCATTTTGCCCGCTCGCTGATCTTCAGCGCCAGCATTCCAGCCTCCAACACCGTCGCTGCGCTGACTTCGCTGCAGATCATGCGCGAGGAACCCGAACGGATTGCGCGCGTCAATGCCATTGGCGACCGCATGCGCAAAGCCTACACCCAGTTAGGCTTCAACATTGGCCATTCGGTAACGCCAATCGTGCCTATCCAAATTGGTGACAACGACTTGACTTTTATGATGTGGAAGCGCCTGTTCGAAAATGGCGTGTTTGTCAATCCAGTCATCAGCCCGGCAGTTGCCCCGGGTCACCAGTTGCTGCGCACCAGCTATATGGCCACGCATACTGACGATCAATTGGACCGGGTGGTCAGCATCTTCGAAAAGGTCGGACACCAACTCGGGTTGATCTAACCTAAATGCTTTCACTCGACAGCAGGCCGTTCAAAACCGTGCTTCACGGTAGTCTGGACGGCCTGTTTCTTTAGCACCGACCTGCGAATGAGAGACTGGTTCGGCAGTAGCAAAATGTCAGAACCAATTCCGTTTGCGAAAATAGTAAACCATCCAGCCAGTGATCAGCAGAAAGACGATCCAGACCATGGGGTAACCGTATTTCCAGCTTAGTTCCGGCATAAAGTGGAAATTCATCCCGTATATGCCGGCGACGAAAGTCAACGGCAGGAAAATGGTGGAGACGATGGTAAGCGCTTTCATCACTTCATTCAGGCGCAGCGAGGTGGAATTTAAATAAGCTTCCAGCGCATTGGTAGCCATATCGCGCAGGATGTCGATCCAGTCGTAAACGCGCACCAGGTGGTCGTAGATGTCGCGGAAATAAATCTGGGATTGCCGATCGATCATCGAGAACTCTTCACGGGTCAAATGATTGATCACCTCTCGCTGCGGAGCAATCACCCGCCGAACGGAAATGATGGCATGTTTTAACCGTAATAGTTTTTGAAGGGTTTCGGGTTGCGGTTTATCGAGGATGCGATCTTCCAGCGCCTCTAGTTCATCTTCCAATTCTTCTAAAGGCGGGCTGTAATCATCGACGATAATATCGATCAGTGCATGGCAAAGAAAATCTGGGCCGTTGGTTTGCAGGCGTTCATCCCGCTGGAGGCGCCGCCGCAGTTTTTCGACAGCTTCCAATTGCGATGCATAATAACTGCTGACAACATAATTTGGCCCCAGGAAAATATCAAATTCTGCGGAGTTGAGCAGGCTGTGATCGTGGTCAGCAGACAATGCCATCACCACAATAAACAGATACGTGCCGTAATCATCCACCTTCGGCGTCTGGAAGCCGGTCGACTCGGTATCTTCGACTGCCAGGGGGTGAAAATGGAACAGGTCGGTTAAAATAGCCCGCGTTTCTTCAGCGGTCGGTTGCTCCAGGCTGACCCAGACCAGGCCATCGGTATCCGCCACCGCGGAAGTCAACGCAGCCGGAGAAATATCCCATTGGGGTGTGCCAGATTTGGGGATATATAGGGTACGAATCATAAATCCTCCATGCTAATGTCACCCTGCCCTGTGGATAGCTGGACTTGCCCTTAAAAAGTGGACACGATTAATGTCCAGAAAGTTGTTCAAATTGCACAGGGCTCACATAACCCAGCGATGAATGTAATCTTTGGCGATTGTACCAAACCTCAATATACTCAAAG
>JBAZZG010000007.1:0-139612 GCA_041658905.1 Bellilinea sp. | reverse complement strand
GGCGACAATGTCAACATGGAAGTCGAGTTGATCGTCAAAGTGGCGCTTGAACAGGGTTCCAAGTTCGCTATCCGCGAGGGCGGTCTGACCGTCGGCGCTGGCGTTATCACCAAGATTTTGGATTAAGAAGGAGTGCCGACCTTAACAGGCGGCAGTAGAAATAGATGGCATCAAAAAAGAAAGATATCCGCCCAGTTATCACCCTGGCCTGCAATGATTGCAAGTCGCGGAACTACACAACCGAAAAAAATCGCCGCAATGACCCTGGGCGTATGGAATTAAGTAAATACTGCCCTGTTTGCCGTAAGCATACGGCTCACCGGGAGACGAAGTAGGTTATAATCGGGTTGGGGGCGGGTGTTGTAACCCTCTCCCCAACCTTGCTTAGGCCAGTAGCTCAATTTGGCAGAGCACCGCTCTCCAAAAGCGGGGGTTGTGGGTTCAAGTCCTACCTGGCCTGCCTTACTCCAGGCGACGCCGTCCATAGAGGCGGCGTTTTAGCCTGAAAACGAAGGAGAGAACGTGGTCGAGAAAACCGCAAAGTCTACCAAAACAGTTGAAAAAGTCAAACAACCCGGTCGGATTGGTCGATGGTGGCGCGAAACGATTGGCGAACTCAACAAGGTTTCCTGGCCAACCCCGCACGACGCTTGGCGGCTGACCAAGATTGTCCTGATGGTTATGGTGGTTATGAGCCTCGTGCTTGGCCTGCTCGACTTCGTGTTCTCAAGTGTTATCCGCCTCGTGCTCGGATAATAGCACTGTAAGGAGCCTGTACTGTGATGACAGATGCGCAAGATAAACCCTTCGCGGAAGAGGAAGAACCCAAACCGCAGAAAATCGGGCGAACCAAAGTTAGCGGGTCTAGTAGCGCATCTCGGGAAAGCCAGTCGCGCGAAGATTCTGAAATCCCGCAGTTTGACCCCGAAGCCGCAGATACGCGCTCGTGGTACGTCATTCACTGCTATTCCGGATACGAGAATAAAGTACGCCATAACCTCGAACAGCGAATTGAAACAATGGGGATGAAAGAAAAAATCTTCGATGTAGTCATCCCTACCCAGGAAGAAATCGAGGTTAAAGAAGGGAAACGCCGCACCGTTGAACGCCATGTGTTCCCGGGTTATGTGCTGGTGAATATGATCATGACCGAAGAGTCGTGGTATGTGGTGCGCAATACCCCTGGCGTGACCGGATTTGTGGGTATGGGCACTCAGCCCACCCCGCTGCGCCCCGAAGAAGTTTCGATGATCTTGCGCCGCATGGAAGCCGAAGCGCCGCATGTCAAGGTCAGCTTCAAGGTTGGCGAGCGCGTTCGTATCGTGGACGGCCCGTTCAACGATTTCCGCGGCCAAGTATCCGAGATCTACGCCGAACGTAATAAAGTGCGCGTGATGGTTAACTTCTTTGGTCGTGAAACCCCTGTAGAGCTCGATTTCCTGCAGGTGGAAAAAGCTTAGTGGATTGTCCTCCACTGGAGGATTTTGTTTGTGGGAGGGTGCTCCCCAAACCACCCGTTAAAACCACGAAGGAGTAAAAAAAGTGGCAAAGAAATTTAAAGCAATAGTACGTTTACAATTGGTTGCTGGCAAAGCTAACCCAGCGCCCCCGGTAGGCCCTGCGCTCGCCGGTCACGGCATCAACATTATGGCCTTCTGCAAGGACTACAACGCCCGCACGCAAAACCGCGCCGGCGAAGTGATCCCTGCGGAAATCACCGTCTACACCGACGGGTCTTTCACCTTCATCCTCAAATCACCCCCGGCTTCGATCTTGCTGAAGAAAGCTGCCGGCGTTGACAAGGGTTCCGCCATCCCGAACCGCACCAAAGTTGGCAAGGTCACCCGCGCCCAGGTTCGCGAGATCGCTGAGATCAAACTGAAAGACACCAATGCGGTCGATATCGAAGATGCCATGGCTCAGGTCGAAGGCACTGCCCGCAACATGGGCATTCAGGTAGTTGATTAGATACGTGGGAGGGTAACCCGGTTACCCGCTTGAACCACAAAGGAGATCCAATGGCAAAGCACGGAAAGAAATATCTGGCCGCGAGCGCCAAAGTGAATTATGGTCAGTCCTACACCCCCGAAGAGGCGGTTGCTCTGGCCAGGGAAACATCCATCACCAAATTCGACGGCACCGTTGAAGTTCACCTGCGCATGGGCTTAGACCCGCGCCAGGCTGACCAGCAGGTGCGCGATGTGGTCGTTCTGCCCCACGGCCTCGGTAAGACGGTGCGGGTTCTGGTCTTCGCTCAGGGCGAAGGGGTTGCCAGAGCCCAGGAAGGCGGCGCTGATTACGTCGCCGACAGCGATGAATGGATCGCCAAGATTCAGGGCGGCTTCACCGATTTCGATGTCGCGATTGCCACGCCGGACATGATGAGCAAAGCTGGCCGCCTTGGCCGCGTGCTCGGTCCGCGTGGCTTAATGCCGAACCCCAAGGCTGGGACGGTTGTCCCCGCTGAAGATCTGCCGCGGGTTATTCAGGAAGCAAAGGCTGGCCGCGTTGAGTTCCGCCTCGACAAGACCGCCAACATTCACGTTCCGATCGGAAAGGTTTCCTTTTCCGCGGAATACCTGTATAATAACCTGGCTGCGCTGATGGAGGCCCTCAAGAAAGCCCGACCGGCCGCCGCAAAGGGTTCCTATATCCGCAAAGTCACACTCAGCACCACCATGGGCCCCGGGATCATTGTGGATCTCAACCAGGCCCAGGCTATGAACGCCAAGGAGTAATCTGGCGGCGTAAGCAAGTCCACAATTGTATATTTGCCTTCACCGGTGAAAGCTGGTGCCCCAACAGGCTTAATTTCCTGCCGAGGTGAAGACTGAAACGCGATATCCATGCTGCATGACTGCAGTCGCGAAAAAGTCTTTGCCCGGCACTTCCAAGTGAGGCAAAGACTTTTTTTATTTTGATCAGGAAGGAGGTGAATCCTCATTGGCCTTCTCAAAAGAACACAAATCCAAGTTGATTGCCCAATATACCGATTGGGTAAAACAAAGCCAGGGTATGGTTGCGTTATCTTACAACAAGATGAATATGAAAGAGATCGATACTCTGCGCGCCAAAGTTCGTGAAGCCGGTGGTGAACTGCACGTTGTCAAGAACACCCTGATGAAACTTGCACTGGACGAGGTGGGTATTTCGCAAAAAGATGTCTTCGAAGGCGTGTCGCTGATTGGTTTTGCATTCCATGATGCCCCTGCCCTCGCCAAAGTCATCAACGATTCGACTGCCAAGTCTGAAGTCTTCGTGGTCAAAGGCGGTTTTCTGGGCAAAGAAATGCTCAACGTCAACCAGGTTAAAGCATTGGCTGACTTGCCGCCCCTGCCGGTCATGCGTGCCACATTACTTGGCACCATCCTGGCACCGGCCTCCAAGCTGGTCCGCACACTGGCAGAACCTGCCCGCGGTCTCGCAGCTGTCGTCAAAGCCTACTCCGAATCGGGCGCTGCAGCTGCCGCATAACGGCTATCCACCGCCTGCAATCGCGCTCTCGCGCCAGTTGAACCGGCAATCGCGCACAGTCGGAATGTTCAAAATCATTGATTAATTATCAGAACCATCTGAAAAGGAAATTAAGGAGATACTGAAATGGCTGACCTGGAAAAATTGGTTGAATCCCTTGGCAAGCTGTCCGTTCTGGAAGCTGCCGAACTGGTGAAAATGCTGGAAGAGAAGTGGGGCGTTTCCGCCGCCGCTCCTGTCGCTATGGCCGCTGCCGGTCCTGCGGCCGCTGCTGCCGAACCTGTGGAAGAGAAAACTGAGTTCGACGTTGTAATCAAAGACGCCGGCCCCAAGAAAATCGAGACCATCAAAGTCATCCGCCAACTGACCAATCTCGGTCTGGTGGAAGCCAAGACGATGGCCGAAACCGCGGGTTCCAAGGTTCTCACCGGTGTTGGCAAAGACGCCGCCAACGATGCCAAAGGCAAGCTCGAAGCCGCTGGCGCCGTGGTCGAGGTTCTCTAACCTCCGGTTCCAAACCAAACAAAAAGCGGGCGTTGTGCAACGCCCGCTTTTGATTTAACGATTTGTACCCGCTGTTCAGCCCGCGACTGTGGGCACCTGGCGAATGACCATCACCACTTTACCCATTATCCGAAGCGCCTTGGGGTTATCCACAATGATGGGCGCATACTGCGGGTTGGCCGGCTGCAAGCGGATTTTATCCTGTTCGCGGTAGAAATATTTGAGGGTGGTCTCATCACGGTCGACCAGCCACACGGCTACCATTTCGCCGTTGGCGGCTTCCTGCGCCTGCCGCAGGATGACGATATCGCCGTCATTGATGCTGGCGTCGATCATCGAATCGCCCTGGACTTCCAGCGCAAACAGATCGCTGACCTTTTCGCGGGACGGCAGCAGGCTGCGGGCTATTTCCACTCCGCTCTCCGAGTCGAAATAGGCCAGGTCGGAAGCTGGGATGGGGATGGGTTGACCGGCTTGAATCACGCCCAGCCGCGGGATGGCAATCAAGTCTTCGAGGGTGCGGCCAACCTGGCGCAGCGCATTCGATACTTTGGCAGTTGCCGGCAGGTAGGGTTTAAGCACCCGAATCGAGCGAGAGACGCGCCCCTCGCGCGAGATGAACTTCATCTCCTCGAGTTGATTCAAGTAATAATCGACCAGCGAAGTTGACTTAACGGCGATACTGTCGCCAATTTCGCGGATCGACGGGGAATAACCGTTATCCTCTTGAAACTTGGTCAAGAAGGTCATTATCTTCTTGTGCCGGTCACTCAAACCTTCGCTGCGTCTCGCCATGGGTTTTCTCCTTGCGGTCGGTCAAAACCGCTCTTTCTTCGGTCATTTGTACTAATAATACACGAACATGTGTCCTATGTCAAGTGGGAAAATAAACAAATTTTCTATTAATTAGAGAAACAATCACCACAGGCTATAGAGAACACGGAGAAACCTTAATTCAAAGGTAGAGGCAAAAGGATTGGCGAACGCAGCCATTTATCAAATCCACCCCATGCCCGTAAATTTACCCATTTTAGTAGGTAGGATTGAAGGGCAGCAGCGGCAGTAAAAATCTATTCGATTAATACTCTGGCAGCCCGAAATCCGGCAATTTTGATCGCTCAACCACGTCGGATTTCAGGGCGGCAATGGATACTTATGCCAATGTGTCATCATCGCCCTTCAATCCGCCCTACGAAGAAGCTTGCGGTGAAAACCAATGACCGCCATATGGAGCGCAATGCGCTCCGCTACGAATTACTCTTCCCCGCTTTCCCGTAGGTGTGGGAACAACAGCACCTCGCGGATGGTGCGCCGGTCCGTCAACAGCATCACCAGCCGGTCGATACCCATGCCAAAACCGCCGTTGGGCGGCATACCGTAAGACATGGCCTTCAGGTAATCCTCGTCCATCGGGTGACGCTCATCGTCCTCGGCCTCGTAGGCGCGCCCCATCTCCGTGAAACGCGCTTCCTGCTCCAGTGGATCGTTCAATTCGGTAAACGCGTTGCACAGCTCCATCCCGCCAACGAATCCCTCGAAACGCTCGACTGTACCCGGATCGTTGGGGCGGTTCTTGGCCAGCGGCGAAATGTCGCGCGGGTAGTCATACAAGAAAGTCGGCTGGATCAGAGTCGGCTCGATGAAGTCGCCCAGCAGTCCATCGATCAGCTTGCCGCGCGCCGTCCCCGGCTTAACGTTGATGCCCTTGGCGCGGATGGCGGCCTCCAGGCTTTCCCCAGTCAGGTACTGGTCGATATCAATGCCCACCGCATCGATCAGCGACTGGCGCAGATCCATTCGCAGCCATGGACCGCTAAAGTCGATGGTGTGCCCGTTGAACTCCACCTGGCGGGTCCCCAGCACCCGGTCGCACACCTGACCGACCATGTCCTCGGTCAGGTTCATCACCTTCTGGTAGTCGGCGTAGGCGCAGTAGAACTCCAGCTGGGTGAATTCCGGATTGTGCTTGAAGGACACGCCCTCGTTGCGGAAATCGCGCCCAATTTCATAGACGCGCTCGTAACCGCCCACCAGTAGCCGTTTGAGATACAGTTCGAACGAAATGCGCAGGTATAAATCCTGTTTCAACTGATTGTGATGGGTGACAAACGGTTTGGCTGCGGCTCCTCCGTAGATCGGCTGCAGAATCGGCGTCTCGACCTCCAGGAAATCGCGCTCGTCCAGGAATTCGCGGATGGCGCGCACAATGGCAGCGCGAGTACGGAAGATCTGCCGCACCTCGGGGTTGACGGCCAGGTCGGCGTAGCGCTGCCGGTAGCGCACTTCCGGATCGGTCAGCGTGGCGTGCCGTACCACCTGCCCGTTCACCACCTCGTCCTTGGCAGCCGGCAGCGGTGAGAGCGCCTTGGCCAACAGGCGGAAACTAGTCACTTTGAGGGTGGCCTCACCGGTGCGGGTGCGAAACATTTCGCCGGTGGCTTCGATGAAGTCACCCAGGTCGAAGTAGTCCGCGAACAGCTTCATGTCCTCTTCGCCGAGATCATTGACGCGCATGAAAAGCTGCACCCGCCCCGAGCCATCCTCGATATGCGCAAAGGTGATCTTACCCATAACGCGCATCGAGCGCAGCCGCCCCGCCAGGGTAACCGGTTCTACCGGCTGGCTTTCACCGTTAGCGTTCGCTTCAACTGCCTCGAATGCCCGCACAGCTTCCATGGCCGAATGGGTCGGGTTGGCGCGAGTAGGATAGGGCTCGATTCCCATCCTTTTTAGCGCATTGATTTTTTCATAACGTACTTTCTCAAGGTCAGATAATTCCATGGGTGGCTCCCTTTCCTGCTTATTTAAGAAAAATGCCCCGCCCCTCAAAAATGCGGGCGGGGCAGTAGATTAACCCCGGTATTACTCCACCTTAACGATGGAAACCACAAACGAGCCCTGAGGAGCATCCACCTGAACTTTGTCGCCTTTTTTTTTGTTGATCAGGGCTTTGCCTAAAGGCGATTCATTCGAAATTTTGCCGATGGACGGGTTGGCTTCAGCGGCGCCCACAATGGAGTAGGTCTCATCGACTTTGCTGCCCTCTTCGCGGATGACCACCGTGGCGCCTACCTGTACGCTATCGGCCAGCGAGACGTCTTCGACTACCCGCGCAGTTGCCAGCAGAATTTCCAGCTCTTTAATCCGGCCCTCGACAAAGGCCTGTTCATTTTTTGCGGCTTCGTATTCGGCGTTTTCGATTAACTCGCCGCCTTCCATAGCCTCATGCAGCCGCTCGGCAATTTCCTGGCGGCGCTGGGTGCGCAAAGTATCAAGTTCATCTTGCAGCTTTTCAAAACCCTCGCGGGTTAAGAACGAAGTTGCCATGTCAATTTAATCCTTCCAAACGATGATCGGTCAGCCCTTGAAGGGCATCCCCCTTACCTCATGTTACTACCGCTTTTAAACGAAAGAAAACCACTCCAAAAGGAGAGATTCCCTTTTGGCGGATAACCCCGCCGTTGATGCCCTTGAATATAACATAAATCATACCCCAATGCAAGCAAAAAACGCCTGCGGTGGAATAATTGTTGACTTATAAGCATTATATTGATTAGCAAAACTAAATATAAGCATTAAGCGCCTTAAAAATTGGCGCGTTCAACCTGGAATATCAATTAAATTTTTAGCCGTCGGGTGTACTCGCCCACAAGACCCTTGCAGAATGAATTCGCCCCCCTCGGCCATATTTACAATGAGCGGAAAATCATTATTTTCATTATAGCCATACAGACAACGATTTCAAAGATATTAAAACCACCCTTTGCAAAAATATATACTTGGTATATAATTTAATCCGGTATTATTATGGGAATGATATGTCAGTCCGCAATGCGCTCCTGGGTTTATTAGCTCAACGGCCCTTCTACGGCTACGAATTATTGGCCGCTCTGGATGGAATTGTGGGCGGGCATAATGCCTGGACGGTTAACTCCGGCCAGATTTATGCCACCCTCGAACGCCTGGAGAAGAGCGGCCTGATCGAAGAGCAGCCGGTCAACGGAACTGCGCCCGATAAGACCACTTACACGGCCACCGCTGCCGGGCGGCAGGAATTGACCGAGTGGCTGTCGGCGCCAGTGCAGACCGACCTGCAGCACGACGAATTTTACATCAAACTGATGCTGGCGCTTTCGCTGGAAGGCAGCGACCCGTACCGGTTGATCCAGATCCAACGAGCCTCCCTCTATCAGGAACTGCATGCAGTCACCACCCAGCGCGACGATCTTGAAATACCCACCAACCTGGCGCAAAAGCTGCTTTTTGACAAGGCGGTCATGCACCTGGAAGCCGATTTACGCTGGCTGGAAATGATCGAAGCCCGGTTGGACGATGTGAAACGCCAACCGGTTCAGCAGGTTGAAATGCGCCCGCGCGGGCGTCCGCCCAAGAGCGCTCGCGGAGCAAAATCACCGCCGCAGACGGACAAACCTTAAGCATGCATCCATTCGATTTATTCCCAACAACAATTCATAAAGGAAAATCCCATGTCCGTCATTTCTACTGAAAATTTGACCAAAATTTATAATTCCGGCACCACCGCCGTCACCGCCCTCGACCACGTCAACTTTCAGGTTCAGCCTGAGGAATTCGTCGCGGTGATGGGCCCCAGCGGCTGCGGCAAATCGACCTTGCTGCATCTGATCGGCGGGTTGGACCACCCCACCGAAGGGCAGGTACACATCAACGGCAACCTGCTGACCGACCTTGACGATGACTCGCTGACCGAGCTGCGCCGCCGCCAGATCGGTTTTATCTTCCAATTCTACAATCTGATCCCGGTGTTGAGCGCGGTTGAAAATGCCGCCTTGCCTTTGTTGCTGGACGGCATGAAGCCGATCGAAGCCCACGACCGGGCGATCGAGTGGCTTAGTCGCTTCGACCTGGCGGACCGCCTGCAGAACCGCCCCGACCAGCTTTCCGGTGGGCAGCAGCAGCGCGTCGCCATTGCCCGCGCACTGGTCGCTGAACCGTCGTTGATCCTGGCGGATGAGCCAACCGGCAATTTGGATACACGCGCCTCTGATGAAATCGCCGGGCTGCTGCGTCAGGTCACCAAGGAATGGGGACGAACGGTCGTCATGGTCACCCATGACCCGCGCATCGCCGCCTACGCCGACCGGATCCTGTTCTTGAAAGACGGCCGTATCGTCGATGATACCTTGCTGGAGACCAAAGATGGCAGCAGCTACGATGCGGTTACGGCGAAGCTCAAAGAAATTGGAGATTGAGAGGAATAAAATGAATTTCCAACTCACTCTCGCCTTGCGTTATTTGAACGGGCGCAAATTACGCGCGCTGCTCACTACCCTGGCCATTGTTTTCGGGGTACTGGTCGTTTTTGGCATGAACACCATCATCCCGGCCATGATGCGCTCCTTCCAGGCAAACGTTCTTGCCGCCTCCGGGCAGGTTGACGCCACAATTACGCTCAAAACAGGGGATGTCTTCCCGGTCGCTGAACTCGCCAGGGTTGCGTCTGTCCAGGGCGTCCGCGCTACAACCGGGCTGCTGGACCGCACGGTTAACCTGCAACCCAATTATTTTGATCACGACTTAGCCGCGCTGGACAGCGTTTCAGCGCTATCCGTGGTCGGTCTCAATCCCAATGAAGTACGCAACGTACACAGCTACAACATCATCGCCGGACGTTTTTTGGAGGAAAATGACACCAATGCCGCTGTCATCAGCCAAAGCCTGGCGGATAGCATCGGACTTAACTTAGGGTCGACCCTTACCCTGCCCACAGCTATCGGCGAACAATCGCTGAAAATTGTTGGGATCCTGCCCGCGCGGGCCGTGCCCGGCAACGAGGAAGTCTTCGTGACCCTGAGCCAGACCCAGAACATGTTTGGCATGCCGGATAAGATCAATACCATCGAGGCCAATTATGACTCGCTGGATGAAACCCGGCGCGCTGAAATCCAGTCGTCCATTCAGTCCACACTTGGCAGCGAGTATCAGATCGGCGCGCTGACTTCCAACTCAGAGCTGCTGACCAGCCTGCAGTTGGGTCAGGCCATGTTTAATGTGCTGGGCGTTATGGGTTTGTTGATGGGCGGTTTCATCATATTCAATACCTTCCGCACCGTGGTAGCCGAGCGCCGGCGCGATATCGGTATGCTGCGCGCATTGGGTGCCAGCCGCAAATCAATCTTCTACATCATCCTCAGTGAAGGTCTGATGCAAGGAATCATGGGGACGGCCCTCGGAATGGTGGTCGGCTACGGTTTCAGCGTGTTGGTACTCAAATTAATGGGACCAGCCATGCAAAAATTCCTCAATGTAAGGATGGGCATGCCTGAAGTCTCGCTCCCGATCGTTCTGGTCAGTGTCGGCCTTGGAGTTGGCATTACATTGCTTGCCGGGCTAATTCCCGCGATGAGCGCCAGCCGCGTCACTCCGCTGGAAGCGCTGCGCCCGGCTGTCGGTAAACTCAATTTCCGCCGCCTGGCTGGCCTGGGATTCTGGATGGGAGCGGCAATGATCGCGTTGGCTGTGTCAACTTTGCTCACCCGTGATGCAGGGCTGATCGGCATGGGTGGGATGTTATTTATCATCGGCTTGATCCTGGTTGCGCCCGCGCTGGTCAGCCCGATCGCCGCCCTGTTTGGCGGGCTTGCCAGTTTGATTTTTGCCCGTCAGGGAACTGTGCATCTGGCGCAGGGGAACCTCTCGCGGCAGCCCGCTCGAGCTGCAGTCACAGCCAGCGCCACCATGATCGGCTTGGCGATTCTGGTCACTGCAGCATCCATCATCACCAGCGCATCGGTTGGCTTCGAGCGCGTCCTGCGCAAGAGTCTGGGTAGCGATTATCTGCTCATCCCCCCATCAGTCGCCGTCTGGGGAACTAACGTCGGATCCAACCCCGATTTCGCCAGGGAATTACGCGCGCTAGATGGGGTAGCTGTGGTGAGCTCGCTGCGTTTTGCTCCTGCGCAGGTGAACGACCTGCCCATTTCGTTAATGGGCATCGATCCGGATACCTACGGACAGGTCAGTGGGTTGACCTTTGCTGAGGGTGATGAAGTAGCGGCCTATGCGGCTTTAAAAACGCCCCATTCGATCATCATTAGCCCGGTTCTGGCAACCAGTATTGGCGCAAAGGTTGGGGATGAAGTGAGTATGCTCACCCCCAACGGCGTGAAGGCCTACAACGTGATTGCGATCGGCGGCGATTATCTCAATGCCAAAATCGCCACAGGTTACGTGTCGCAGGCAGACATCGCCGCTGACTTTGGTCGTACCGAGGATGTGCTTCTGCAGCTCAACCTCACACCAACGACAGACCGCGCTGCAGCCGAAAGCGCAATTAAGGCGGTGGTCTCCCGTTACCCACAATACCGGTTGATTTCGGGGCAGGGCTATATCGATGAAAATATGCAGCTTTTTGACGTAGCTTTTGCCGCCATGTATGCGGTGTTGATCTTCCTGGCTGTGCCGTCGCTGATTGCCATGCTGAATACCCTGGTAATTGGCGTAATCGAGCGCACCCGTGAAATCGGCATGTTGCGCGCAGTTGGCGCCACCCGCAAACAGGTGCGCACGATGATCGTGGCAGAAGCGATCATTCTGGCAGCCATTGGCACCGCCTTTGGCCTGCTCGCCGGGTTGTTTCTCGGTTATACAACCGTCGAGACGCTGCACCTGAGCGGCTTCCCCATGGAATATGCCTTCCCGGCCAGCGGGGTGCTTGTGACCATTGCCGCCGGTCTGCTATTCGGCATACTGGCAGCCATCATTCCGGCCCGCCAGGCGGCGCGGCAGGACGTGGTCCAGGCGCTGCATTACGAATAAGCTATTTGCGAATACCGGCAGTCAGCCCGCCGTTCGCGCGTTGCAACTCGTGAGGGTCAGCACGCACCAAAGCGGTCGGGCTGCCGCCGCCGGTGTAAACCAGCGGTTTGTCGAAGGTACGCTCATCCATCACAAAGAGAGCGTCAAAACCAAACGAGGGCGTACCGCCCATCGGATAGCCGGTGCGCGCCAGAATCTCCTCGGCGGTCGCCAGTCGGGGGGTGCCGTCCATGCCAAGCGCTTCGGCCACATTCGCAGCAGAGACGCGGTCCTCGCCCTTGACGATCGCGACCACCAGTTGGCCATCCGGAGCGATCAAACAGATGTTTTTGACAAAATCCTGCGGGGTGACCCCAGCTACCTGGGCAGCTTCGGCCACGGAATGGGTTGATTGATCGAATGATAGATGTTCGACCTGCCAGCCGTTTTCGGCAATGATGGTCTTTAGCCGGGCTTCATAGGGATCGGTCACCGGGAAGATTTGCACCAGGCGAAACCCGGCTCCCAGCGAAAAGAAACGCTTTAATTCCTCTACGGCATTCAGCGCTTGCGTATGTTCCTCGGCGCTTACTTCCAGCGCTTCGTACTCGTCCTCGTCCAGCAGCAGCCAGTGTCCGTCAGGGTAAACCAGCAAATCCAGCGCCAGATCAACGTAGGACAGCGTTCCATCGGCCAGCGATGGCGGGAGTGTGACGTTGCAGTACCAGCCCTTGACCAAACCGCTTTCGCGGTCATGCATTTCGTAAATATTGAACCAGCGTCGGGTGTAATACGCTTCGATAAAGGTATCGCCTTTCTTTAATAAAATACCCTGAAAGAGCGTATCCTCGCGATTGAAATGCGCCTCGATCAGCAGCGCATCAGGCGTACGTTGCAACACCTGCCCCGCATAGCGCCAGGTCTCCTGCCCATGAATATTTTGCTTGATGATGGTGATGTCGGAATTAGGAAGCATGAGGTAATAATACACTACGTACGTGCCATGTGCCATGTGTCAGGTGCCAGTACATGCAATGTTGGATAACGAGCTGCTCCTGCTCAAAGTCAAGTATCTGTAAATAATTTCCCGCCCTTGATCCGACCTACGCTGACAGAAACTATCAGGTGCGTTGCTCCTTGGCTAAAAGATCTGCAGATCAAACCAGGATTAAGGAGCGATGCACCTGCTCTTCCAAAATTAAAGTCAAGTGCGATGCACCAGGAACCTGTGCCTATTTCAAACACACAATCTCATCGGGCTCCAAAACCAACGTGACCTTCTTATGCACCCTCAGCGGATCGGGCAAATAAAACTGAAATGCCGAATGGTCGACGCAGCGCAGCGTCACCCGATAGGATTCTCCGCGAAAAGTCGTGTCTTCCACTGTGCCGGTCAGGCTGTTTATCCCACCGCTTTCAACCCCCATCTGCGCCCCCGTCGGGCGGAATAACAGCGTTACCGCGCTGCCCACCGGTTCAGTCGGCTCGACCTCCGCGGGCGTGAAAACGCCAAGCGCCGTCTGTACCTGCAGCGGCCGGCGCCCGACCACTGTGCCAGGCAGCACGTTGGTCAAACCCAAAAAGCGCGCTGCCCACACCGATACCGGACGGTTGTACACCTGATCCGGGGCCCCATCCTGTTCCACCCTGCCTTCGTTGAGCAGTACCAGCCGGTCGGCGATGGCAAAGGCCTCTTCCTGGTCGTGGGTGACATAAATCGCCGGGATTTGCGTCTCATGCAGTAGCTCGCGCAGGAACTGCCCTAGCTGCTCGCGCAGCGCTCGGTCAAGCGCACCGAGCGGTTCATCCAGCATCAGCAAGCGCGGACGCGGCGCCAAGGCACGCGCTAAAGCCACCCGCTGCTGCTCGCCACCCGAGAGATCGGTCACGCGCCGGTTGGCAAACTCGGCCATATTGACCCGTCCCAGCGCCTCGCTCACCCGTTGCTGGATCTCCACGGCTGGCAGGTTTTGCATGCGCAGCCCAAAGGCCACATTTTCGGCCACTTTCCGGTGCGGAAAAAGCGCATAATCCTGAAACATCAAGCCAAAATGACGCTGGTGAACCGGAACGTCTGCCAGGTCGGCGCCATCCCATAAAACCTGACCGCGTTCCGCAGCTTCCAGCCCGGTAATAATGCGCAGCAGGGTGCTTTTTCCGCTGCCGGATGGTCCGAGCAGGCAAACTGTTTCGCCATCTGCAACGTCGAAAGAAACGCCGCGCAGCAGCGGTTTGCCCTCGTACATCTTATGAATTTCGCGGACCGATAAGGCCATGCAATTTCCCTCTCAGGTATGGACGTCCCTATGCTACCACAAAACATGGCTGGTAGACCTGCTCCCGACCGCAGCCTATGACCAAGGTTGAAACGCACTTCACTGGCAGGTGATGCAAAAACCACCTGTTTGGTTTTAGCCAGGGGCTTTTTACTCGCCCGAGAATATTGTATGATACGAACATGCAACAAATTAAGTGGGTATTTTTAGCCTTTCTCGTGACTTTTGCGCTCAAACCGGTCTCGATTTATGCTGCCGGACTGGCTGCCCAGGCCAGTGGGCAACCGGGAACCACGATTTACCTCCCTCTTATTCAAAATTCGCTGCCGCTTCCGTCGCCGGATGAGGCTGCGCAGCGCATCAGCTTGCCGCCCGGGTTCGAAATTCGCATATTCGCGCAAAATTTGACCGGACGCCCGCGCTTTATGGCGGTTGGCCCGGATGGTCACTTATACATTAGCCTTTTTGGCAGCGGCCAAATCGCGCGCCTGCCAGATCGCAACCAGGATGGTCTGGCGGACGGCAGCGAAATCGTTGCCAGCGGGTTGACCGGTCCGCACGGCGTTGAATTCCATGATGGCTGGCTGTATGTCGCCGGCATAGGCAGCGTGGTGCGGTTAAGCGGGCCGGATGTCAACGGCGCATTCAGCGCGCCGGAATTGGTCACCAATAATATTCCCGGAACAGGCGGACACTCCACCCGCACGCTGCATTTCGGACCGGATGGAAAGCTTTACGTCAGCGCTGGCTCTAGCTGCAACGTCTGCGCAGAGACCGATCCGCGCCGGGCGGCCATCCTCCGTTTCAACCCGGACGGCAGCATCCCGGCCGACAACCCGTTTTCAAGCGACCCCGATGTCAAAAAACAGGCGGTTTGGGCATATGGCCTACGCAATTCAGTAGATTTCCTCTGGTCTCCCAGTGGCGATCTGTGGGCTAACCACAACGGCTCGGACGGTTTAGGTGATGCTATTCCGCCTGAAGAAATCATCATTCCCGTGCAAAAAGGATCCTCGCACGGCTGGCCTTATTGTTATACCCCCATGCTCGGCATGAATACTTCAGCGGAAGTACGGGACACCCGCCTGACTTTGCCTTCCGGTTTCACTTGCGAGCAGGCAATCCCCGCTCAATTTACCGCACTGGCCCATTCCGCCCCACTGGGGATGACGCTGGGCGCAGGCAGTCTCTTTCCGCCCGAATACCGCGCCAGCCTGTATGTTGCGTTCCATGGCTCATGGAACACGAATGTGAGCGCCAACTACCGTGACTGCAAGGTGGAACGCATCATCCTCGAAAACGGCCAACCTATCAGCAGTGAGACTTTTGCCACGGGCTGGCGGCCGGCGGGCTCCAAATGCGGCGACGCGACCACCTGGGGGCGCCCTGCCGATGTCATATTCGGGTTGAAAGGCGAGATGTTTATCTCGGATGACAAAGGCGGTCGCGTTTACCGCGTGATCTACCGACCATGACGGTTACCAATCCTCGCGAACGCCGGGCAGCCGCATGCGCTCGATCAACAAGATACCCAGGCCGCACACCAGCATCAGCAGGGTGCTCATGGCCAGCGCCTGTCCGTAGTTCAATGCGCCGGGCTGCCCAATAAAACGGTAGATGGCCACCGGCAGGGTAGGATATTCCGGCCGCGCCAGAAAACTGGTGGCACCGAATTCGCCCAGCGAAATGGTGAAGGCAAAGACCGCGCTCACCAGTGCCGCCCTGGCAATGATGGGTAAATCCACCTCCCACCAGGTGCGCAATGGCGAAGCCCCCAGCACGCCCGCCGCCTGCCGTAAACTGACCGGGATGGATCGTAACGCCGGTAGCAGCGTGCGTACCACGAACGGCAGCGCCACCAGCGAATGCGCCAGGGGAATGAGTAGCGGGAAAGACCCCGAGGCGAAAGGCGGACGGTTGAAAACCACGATGAAACCCAGCCCGAGGGTCACTGCCGAAGTGCCGAGCGGTAGCATCAACAGCGGGTCGAGCACCTGGTTAATGCGGGCGCGCCGCGCCAACGCACTGGATGCCAGGAATCCCAGGGTGAGCGAGAACAGCACCGTGGCGCCGGCGTACACCAGCGAATTGCGCGCCGCCTCGATGGGCGGCACGTAAAAGAGCGACAGGCGGCGATTAACGAATAACTCCCGGTAATAATCGAGCGTCAGGCCGGTTTGCACCCCGCCGCGCTCGCCACGATCCGCTTCCAGGCGCACCACCGAGCGCGCGCCCAACGCCGCCAGCGGCAAAATCAAAAGGGCTGCCAATAGAATCACAGTCACGCCCACCAGCAGCTTTTCCCGCCACGTGCGCATGCGCCGCATCCCTTCGCCCTGCAAGCGCGGCGCCAGCGGCACATTCAGGTGCAGCGACGCCCGTGAATAGGCAATGGTTAATATCAGGGTACACAGCAGTTGGACTGCCGAAAGCAAGCCCGCCAGCGGCAGATTGAGCATGTGCATGGCTTGAATGTATATCTCCACCTCTAGCGTGGCAAATTGCGGTCCGCCCAACAGCAGGATCACGCCAAAACTGGTGAAATCGAACATGAATACCAGCAGTCCGGCCGCCAGAATGGCCGGGCGCAGCAGCGGCAAGGTCACCTCGCGCAGCGTTTTCAGCGGGGTGGCGCCCAGCACGCGGCTAGCCTGCTCCATGCGCGGATCCAACTGGCTCCAGGCGCTGCCAACCACCCGGATGACGATGGTCGTGTTGTAAAAAACATGAGCAATCAGAATTGCCGGCAGCGAGTTGAGCATTTGCAGCGGCGGTGCAGGCAGGTCGAAGAGATTCATCAGCCCCAGGTTAATCCAACCGCGCGGGCCGATCAAGGCATTGAATGCTGCTGCCACCACCACCGTCGGCAGGATGAACGGCAGGGTGGTCAACACCCGCAGCAGCGATTTCCCTGGGAAGGTGTAGCGCCCAAAAATATAGGCGGCTGGCAGCCCGAGCGCCAGGGTGGCAATGGTGGACAGTACAGCCTGGTAAAAGGTAAAACCCAGTGGGCGAGTGATCCGTTGCAGCAGATTCGCCTGCGACGCAGCTGTCACCGCTGCCTCGCCCGCGAGCTTGAATACTGAAATGAGCGGGGCAAAGAAAAATAGCGCCAGGAAGAGCAGTGGCAGCAGCCAAAGCGCAAAAGTGCCCCGGCTGCTGCGGGAATTCAACGCTGTTCCTGCCGCGTGTTGCATCAACGCAATACCGCCTCCGTCCAGGCCTCGATCCAGGCGTTGCGGTTGGCTGAAATGTCCTCCGGCGCCAGTGCAGCCGGCTGCTGCGGGACCTGGGCGTAGTTAAGGAAGGCCTCCGGCAATTTGGCGTCCGGCTGGACAGGATAGACAAACATTTGCAGCGGCATATCTTCCTGGAAGGGGATGCTCAACATAAAATCGATAAATTTTTCGGCCAGCGCGCGCTGCGGCGTCCCGGCCAGGATGCCGACGAACTCGATCTGCCGGAAACAGGTTCCAGGCGCAGCGATCGATGCAGTGGGGGCTTCGGTCAGAGGGGTTTCAGCAAAGATCACTTCGGCTGGCGGGCTGGATGCGTAAGAAACCACCATCGGCTGCGGTCCGCGCCCGGATGACCCGGAGAAGTTGGTATAGTACGCCGTCTCCCAATCATTGACCACGACCAGGCCGTTATCCTTCAACTGCTGCCAGTAAGCCAGGTAGCCGTCTTCGCCAAAATGGGCGATTGTCGCCAGCAGGAAGGCCAGTCCGGGGGAGGATGTAGCTGGATTTTCGACGACCAGCAAGCCCTTATAAGCCGGGGCAGCCAGATCTTCGAACGATTGCGGCAGCGCCAGGTTTTTCTCGGCAAAATAGGTCTTATCGTAGTTGATACACACATCACCATAATCTACCGGCAGCGCTCGATTCTCTGCATCCAGCTTAAATTCAGCCGGAATGCTGGCCAACTGTGGAGATGCATAAGGTTCAAAGAGGGCTTCGTCCAGCGCGCGTGAGAGGAAGGTGTTATCGACTCCATAAAACACGTCTGCCAGCGGCGCGTTCTTCGAGAGGATCGCCTTGTTCAAAGCTGCGCCGGTGTCGCCGCTGGGCAGGAAGGACAGCTTTACGTTGTTTTCCTGCTCGAACTGCGCTATCAGTGCCTCACTCACCAGGAAGGAGTCGTGGGTCATGACCCGCAGCGCCACAGGTTCTGCCGGAGTGGGCATTGCGGTCGGGGCGGCTGCCTGGGGAGCGCAGGCTGCCAGCAAAATCACGCTCAACGTGATAAAAAGGGTTATTTTTTTCAAGGTTAACACATTCCTTTCGTCAATCCACTGGATTTTGACGGGTATGAATGCACAACAGCGCACCCGACCGTACTTCGATTACCGCTTCAGTTTCCAGCATGACATTGCTGACACCGCGAGAACTGCTGGGACAAAGCTTCCCGCCTTTGAGCGGGTATTTGAGCCCTTGGGTGGTAATGCCCTTGGTGCAATTCCCCATCGATAGCAACGACAGGGTATCGCCGGGGTTGCCGGTCACAGTCGCCTTTGAGCGAATGATTAAAATTTCCTCGCGCCCGTCATCCAGACGCACATCGATACCTTTAAGTTCATCCATCTCTAACAGGTAGAGGTTGGCCAGGGTCTGGTCGAGACGGCCACCCAGGGCTGCGACCACTCGAATTTCGTGTACGCCGCGTTCCGCCAGGCGCGTTAAGGCCAGTTCCAGGTCGGTCGCGTCTTTTTCGCGCGGGTAAATTTCCAGTTCCACGCCGGCAGCCCGCAGGATTTCCACCTCTTGCGCCGGCAGCGAATCGAGGTCGCCAATCAACAAGTGCGGCTGGATGCCCAGCTTTTTCATGTGCAGGTAACCGCCGTCAGCCGCTACCAGTGTGTCTTCCGGCTGTAACACCACCCGCACGGCTGCAGCGTTAACCAGTTCGCCGTTGGCAAAGACCACGGCTCGTGTATTATCCATCAAAAAACCCTCCTTGCGGGGAGGGTTCGGCTGATACTCAGGCATATCCCTCCGCCGGCATTATCCGGATCAGGTCTGCGGGTCGAAGGTTTCACGCCTTCCTCTCAGCCCGGCTTACCGGGCTCCCCGTTGTATTTATCGATCTCTCGTCAGTATAGTCTGCGGTTAAGGAAAAGTCAAGCGAAACAGGTTGTCATACCTGTGAACTTCATTGCTTCACCCAGTAAAAAGCGCTGGGTTCGCAACCACACAACCCTTCAATCCAACGGCAGCCGCTGAATGCGCAGAACGCAGTTGCCATCGCCGTTGGCCCGGCAGGCAATTTCCTCAACCTGAAATACTTTACCGCCGCTGCTCCAGGCCAGATACTCCCGCAGCAGCCCAAGCAGAAAATGCGAAACAGTCGTTTCCACCCGCGGATCATGACAGGTCTCGCAATCCGCCAGCGTCCAAAGCCAGGATTCCGGTTCAGTGGTAACCGCCACATGGATACCGCAAGCGCATTCAAAAATAGCCGCCAGCTTTTCCAATCCGGCGCGCGCCCGCTTGCGCACCGGCAGCAGCCGGTGTTCTTCGGCCTCAAAGCCGTCTTCGCTTCCAAAGACCCGCATAACCCCTTGAAAAGACGCCCGGCCAATCCGTACTGCGGCGCCTCGTGACCCTAAAGCACCGTAACGCGTCTCCAGTGCTGCAGTCAACAACTTGATGTCATTCCCGTCTGCGGTGGTTGGGCTGGTGTTATCGGGCAGCCTCACCCCGGCGGATTCAAACAAAGCTGCCATTTCGGCGCTGTTCAGCACCTCTCGGGCGCCTTCAAGCACAATTTGGGCCATTTGAACGGAGCAATTGTAGGATTCGGGTTCGATCATCATGATCTCGAGAGGGGATCGTCGTTTATTCTTCCTGGGAAGCACATGAAGAACCCACGATGGGTTGAGAAGATTTTGTTGCCTGTAGTTGCAGAGATCGGGGTTGCTGGACGATATGGGCCAAGATTTTAACCAGAAATCAACCGTGAAGGGTTTCGTTCCAACCAGAAAGAACCATTTTAACTCAAATTAGAGGTTGTCCCAAAAGAAATCATTTGTCAATTTTCACCCCTCATATTTACGGGACGGGTTCCATGCCCGCCCGCTTTTGGGGGAGCCCAAGTTGATTATCGGACTTTATTCGGCCAATCAATCCGCTGGCGTTTCGATCGTTTCAAGAATACTGTACAGCAGCTCTAAAAGGATGGTTTTGACCGTTTCCTTCTGGCTGGCAACGCACGGCAGCAGCTTCACCTGCGGATCGAGCCGCAAGGCCAATCGTAAATCTTCTGCTTCCCAGGCGTCATCGCAATCCTGCTTGTTTGCTGCCACAACATAGGGCGTTGGCGCGTACGCGTGAAAGGTCTCCAGGATGCTGCGAGCTTCACGGAAGGTCTCGGGGTGGGCGCTGTCCACCATGACGATGAAACCGAGCATTCCCTCAGACAGAATTTCCCACATAAAATCAAAACGTTTCTGGCCGGGTGTACCGAATAAATACAAAACCAGGTCGTCATCCACGGTGATGCGTCCAAAGTCCATCGCCACGGTGGTGCTGCTTTTGACCTTCTCAGCTTCAGCCGAAATTTTGCGCTCAGTGGAGACTACATCGATTTCGCTAACCGAGCGGATAAATTCTGTTTTGCCTGCGTTGAAAGGTCCGGTGACTACGATTTTGACGTTTTGCATCCTTTTTCCTTTACCGCAGAACTAGAGGGAGCGGATCCGGTTAATCAACCGCTGGACGAGCGACTTGTGTTCCTCTTTGTTCACGGGCGGCAGCGACCGGGTCGGCGGCATTACCGGTGGGGTCCCGCCTGGCCGTACGATATCCACAACTCCGGCCTGCAGCAAAGCGTAGGCTATCCGGCGAATTTCAAGGTCATTCATGTGAGTAACCTGGGCGATCTGGCGCATGGAATTTTTAGGATTCACATAACGCACTACCCGCCACTCTTCCAGATTCAGGTTAAGATGCCGCAGGTTGGTTCCAGGCCGGTCAGTGAATTTGAGCGCCATATCCAGGCTGGGAATTTCTTCCTGAAGCTGCTCCCACTCCCGTAACTGGCGCGACCCTTCCACAATCAGATTTTCCAGGTCGATCCGTACCGGGATTTTCCCGGAGGGTACGGCTGAACTCTGGTCAAACTGGAAAATGCCTTCCACCCAGGTGAACAAACGCCGAATCACCTCAATGGAATACAACTGCAGGCTGTCGAGGACGTCCTTTTGGGATAAATACCCGGCGTTAATCAGCAACAGCCCGACCTCTTTGTCAGTCATCGTTCGGGTTCGTTCGCGGATAACCCGCGCCTGGTTGGCCGTGATCTTGCGGCTGCGAGCAAGGATGGCCGAAAGGTCGCTCTCCTCCCGTCCGATCAGTGCCAGCGCCAGCTTTCCGTCGCGGAAATAGACGTGCGCCATCTCCCCGGGGCCTTCAACGGTCAACAGGCCGGTTTTTTGTGCCAGGTTTACCAAATTTAGTATTTGCGTGAATGAAAAATCACGCAGATTACCCCTCAATGCCATGGGTACCTCAATTGCCAGACGGATTCAGTTATGAAATTATAACAAATCTGCCTTGTAAAGACTTTGCAAAACCCCTACGGTTTGGAAAGGCGGCCTTACAATTCCGTTGAGTGCGAAACGTTCGTGCATATTTCATGCCCGATCCCCGGTTGAGCTCCGCTTTAGAATGTGCGAGTATAATCGGTTCATCCCGTTATTATATCGGATGTATAGTGTCCCATGTCTGGAAGCAACCAAGGTAAGTGCAATTCCCTTGCCAATCAGGCCTACACTTTTGATTTTGCCAGCCAGTTTTACAATATCGCTGCTTTCAAAAGCAAGATCGAGTGGACTCCAGAAAAGTTTCACCGCCCTGCCATCAATTTGGCCGCGCAGGCTGTTCAGATGCTTGGAACCGTTGGAATACGCTGATGCCGCTGCCTGATTTGCTCCATTCCCTGCACGGACACGACCTTGGCTTTCTTAAAATGATCGCCGGTCTGTGGCGGATTGAATTGGACGCGCCCAACGTGCGCGCGGCGCTGCCCATGCTGACCCGCGTGATGCTCAACCCGGAGTTGGCCAACGAGATTATCGGAGTGCTGCCCGTCGCTGCGCAGGATGCACTGACCGCGCTAGCGGAGCAAGACGGTTTGCTAACCTGGGCGCAGTTCACCCGCACCTATGGCGATGTACGTTCGATGGGCGCTGCCCGCCGCGATCGCGAACGCCCTGATCTCAATCCGCGCACGCCAGCGGAAATGTTGTGGTATTACGGCCTGATCGGGCAGGCGTTCCTGGACACGCCCCCGGAACCACAGCAGTATGCCTATATCCCGGGCGATTTATTTGCCCTGTTGCAAATTCCGGAGCGTCGTGTGACGAATATGCTGGGCCGCCCAGCTGCCCCCGGCGAGACGGCTACCCCTATCCCCGCTACTGACCGGGTGCTGGATCACGCCTGCACGCTGCTGGCTGCGTTGCGATTACAAATCCCGCTGGATCACATTCCATCCAATCAATGGGAGATCCCGCTGCCCCATTTGCGAGTGCTGCTATACGCCGCTGGCCTGCTGGATGCAAACGACCTGCCACTACCTGAACCGGCGCGCCATTTTCTGGAAGCGCCGCGCGCGCAGGCATTGGTGCAACTGGCAAACGCCTGGCGGCATAGCCCAACCTACAACGAAATGCGATTGCTACCCGGTCTGGTTTTCGAGGGTGACTGGACAAATGATGCGTTGCAAGCCCGCACGCGCATCCTGGAGCACCTCAGGCGGCTGCCGCAGGATTCATGGTGGAGTCTGGCGACGTTCACAGATGCAATCCGCGAGCGCGACCCGGATTTTCAACGCCCGGCGGGGGATTACGATTCGTGGTTCATCCGGCGCGCCGGCACGGATCAGTTCCTGCGCGGCTTTGCTACCTGGGATGAGGTGGACGGCGAGGTGGTGCGTTCTTTGATTCGCGGACCTCTTCATTGGCTCGGATTCCTCGACCTGGCTGCACCCGATCCCGACGCGCCTGCCACCGCCTTCCGCCCGTCAACCTGGTCCGCCGCTTTATGGGAGGAACAGGCGCCGCCCGGTCTTGCTGCTGAAGACGGGCAGGTCAACGTCCACAGCGGTGGGCAGTTGGATGTACCGCGCCTGGTTCAGCGTGCGGTGCGCTACCAGCTCGCGCGTTTTAGCGCCTGGCTTGGTGAAGACGCCGCTGTTTACCACTACCGCATCACGCCGGAATCGTTGGAGCGCGCACGCCAGCAGGGACTGCGCGTTGCACAGCTCATCAGTCTGCTAAAAAAGCATAGCAGCGCTCCGCTCGCGCCAGCGTTGATCCATGCCCTGGAGCACTGGGAGCAGCACGGTACGGAAGCCGCCCTGGAAAAAGTTCAATTGCTGCGCGTTTCCCGGCCGGAAATCCTGGCAGCACTACGGAATGTCCGCGCCAGCCGCTTCCTGGGTGAAGAAATCTCCCCCACCGTTGTGGTGCTGCGCCCGGGCGGCGCCGATGCGATCCTGCAGGCGTTGGCAGAGCTTGGCTACCTGGGTGAGTCGCGGCTCGGAACGGATGTATAATGACAAAAGGCACAAAGCGTGCCTTTTGCTTGATTGCAGACTTCCAATACTCCACTTGAGGTGCTCATGACCGATCGTTTGGACTGGATCCAAAAAGAACTGGACGGCTTGAAAGAGGCCGGTTTGTATAACCGCATCCGCACCCTGTCATCGCCGCAAGGCGCCTGGTTGGTGGTGGATGGCAAACGTGTGCTCAATTTCTGTTCGAATAACTATCTGGGAATGGCCAACAACCCGCGCCTGGTGGCGTCCGCCAAAAAGGCTCTGGACGCTTACGGCGTTGGCCCAGGCGCCGTGCGCACCATCGCCGGAACCATGGACCTGCACCTGGAACTAGAACGGCGGCTGGCAACTTTTAAGGGCGTTGAAGCGGCCATCACCTTCCAATCCGGCTTTACTGCCAACCTGGCAGCGATTGCTGCCTTGGTAACCAAAGACGATATTATATTCTCGGATGAACTCAACCATGCCAGCATCATCGACGGCTGCCGTCTTTCCGGTGCACCGACTATCCGCTTCGCCCACGCCAATCCGGCTGACCTGGAACGGGTCATTGCCGAACATCAGGGAACATACCGGCGCGCATTGTGCATCACAGACGGCGTCTTCAGCATGGACGGCGACATTGCCCCGCTGGACAAAATCTATGAAATCACCGCCAAACATGGCATCATGTTGATGGTGGATGACGCTCACGGCGAAGGCGTCATGGGCAAAGGCGGGCGCGGTATCGTGGACCACTTCCATTTGCACGGAAAGGTGGATATCGAGGTAGGCACGCTTTCCAAGGCCTTTGGTGTGGTCGGCGGACTGGTGGCCGGCAAGGCCGTGATCGTTGATTGGCTGCGGCAGCGCGGGCGGCCTTTCCTGTTCTCGTCAGCGGTGACCCCGCCGGATGTGGCTGCCACCATTGCCGCGGTTGACCTGCTGGAAGAATCGACTGAGCTGGTGGACCGGTTGTGGTCGAATGCGCGTTACTTCAAGGACGAAATGAAACGCCTTGGTTTCGATACCGGCCAGAGCGTCACCCCCATTACCCCGGTCATGTTAGGGGAGGCGCCGCTGGCGCAGCAGTTCAGCCGTGAACTCTTCGAGGAGGGCGTGTTCGCCATGTCGCTGGGCTTTCCCACCGTCCCGCGCGGCAAAGCGCGCATCCGGGTGATGATCTCAGCGGTGCACGCCCAGGCCGATCTGGACCAGGCGTTGGAGAAGTTTGCCAAAGTTGGGCGCAAATTAGGAGTCATCAGCTAAAAAGATTTGTCATTGCGACGAAGGAAGCAATCTGCGTCTTTCAACCCTGACGACTATCCAAGGACATTCTTTATGTCTATTCTGGGTAGATTGCTTCATTCCGCTTTGCTTCGTTCGCAACAATAAATTATTTTATTTCTGCTGCGGCGCGGCGCTTGACATGAGCCAGGATGGCCGCCATGCCGTTCAAGCGCTGCGCGGTCAATACATGCTGCAACCCCATGCGCAGGTAAAAATCGGCCGGGATGGCCAAAACCTGCTCGGGCGCGCTGCCGTTTAGTCCTTCCACCATCAGCGCAGCGTACCCGCGTACCGTCGGTGACTCTTCAGGCACGAGGAAATAATAATACAATGCGCCATCTTTGACCTCGGCGGCCATCTGCACCGGAGTCATGCATTCGGGCACTTCTTCCATCTCATCCGGGCGCTGCAGGTAAGCCGGAAAAGCCGGAAAGCTGCGTGCATAGTCCAGCAGCATTTCGAGCTTTTCGCGCCCTTCGCACACCTCGAAATCGTTGACGATTTCTTCCAGGCGGGCCGGCAGGGAATGGCTATTCGTCATGCACCTTCGCCTTTTTCAATCGGCGCGCCGACCAGATTGCCCCATTCGGTCCATGAACCGTCATAATTGCGCACCCTTGGGTAACCAAGCAGGTATTTCAGCACGAACCAGGTGTGTGAGCTGCGCTCGCCAATGCGGCAGTAAGCAATGGTGTCCTTGTCGGGGGTGATGCCGTGCGCCTGGTAAAGGTCGCGCAGGGCCGCCGGCGACTTAAAAGTACCATCCTCCTGCACCGCCTGGCTCCAGGGAATGCTGACCGCACCCGGGATGTGGCCGCCGCGCTGCGCGCCCTCCTGCGGGTAGCCGGGCATGTGCAGCAACTCACCGGTATATTCCTTGGTCGAGCGCACATCCACCAGCGGCTGGCGGCTTTCCAGGTGACGCATGACGTCGTCGCGGAAGGCGCGAATACCCTTGGCGGGACCGGTGGCGTGATAGGTGGTGGGTGGGTAAGCCAACGGGGTGGCTGTCAGCATCCTGCCTTCGGAAACCCACTTGGCGCGACCGCCATTCATCACCCGGCGGTCCTGGTGACCGTAGTATTCAAACAACCAGAAAGCATACACCGCAAACCAGTTGGACTTGTCACCGTAAAACACGACAGTGGTATCGTTGGCGATACCCAGGCTGGAACACAGGGCTTCGAATTCTTCTTTGGTCAGAAAGTCGCGCCGTAATGGGTGCTGCAAGGTGGTGAACCAGTCAACTTTGACCGCGCCGGGGATATGACCGGTTTCGTAAAGCAAGGCATCCTCATCTGATTCCACCAGGCGTACCTGTGGATCGTTAAGGTGCTGTACAACCCATTCGGTATCGACCAGAACTTCTGGGTGAGCATAAGTTGTCATTGGAATATACCTCCTATTTTGATCATAATTATCATAATAATGATATCACAAACCGTATTGCCTACGCAACCGGCGAGTTACGCGAACGTTCAACTTGCCTTTACGGGCTGACGTCGATTCCTATTCCCCCTCAAACCATCACTCACCATTCAGGGGAATGGTTGAATCACACCAGCAGGCATAAAAGGTTGTAGTTAATCTTTCCGCATTTTCCGGCTAAAAGTCCTCTGTTCAAACGCCTTGGGTATTTCCGTAAATCCAGTGACAGCCGGGCTGCCGGAGCAGGTGGTCAGCGAAGAGCAGGTTGATAGCACCAGATCATCAATAGCAATGCCTTCATAATAACGGGGATTGGCTGGATTGCTGGCAAACCAGATCGTGATCCATACCTGGGGTTGGCCGGTAATATTCCCCAAAGTGTAAACATCCTTTAAATCCATCGTATCCGTGAACCAACTTCCGCTATATCCGGTAAAAGCATTTCCATAAACCGTAACATTATCCAACGATACGCCCCAGCCAACGAAATCATAATTATTTTCTATATCCAGCCACAGCTTGATCGAGATATAGCCATCCTTTATCTGGCTCAGGTCAATTGGCCCATAGACCATCCACGTTTCAATATCGTCAGCATATCCTGCCATGCATTGCAGAGCGCTCCCATAGGTTCCACCGCCTACCGCCCACCCACCATTACTCCCACTATTTGCCTGACAGGTTCGCTTCCCCCAGGATATGGCACTGGTCACGTTCTGCCATTCTGTGCCGTTGAACCAATAACTATACAAACTCCACTCGCCCGGGAATGTCCCTTCGAATGTCTCTGAGAAAAGGTTTGTCCAGGGAGGCAGCGGCGTGTTGGAAGGAGTTGGGGTTATCGTGAATGTTGCGGTTGGAGTTGGGGAATGGGCCGGGGGTTGTGTGAACGTTGGAGTGGCTGAACCTGTTGAAGTCGGAGTGTGGGTTGGTATACCAGGGATCAGGGTAGTTGCAGTCGGCGGAAGCGGCATGGTCGGCAACTGATAATCGTTCATGATCAGCGGCCAATAAATATGGCCTGGTATTTGAAGAAGAGCGGGCGAATTTTCTATCAGAACGTTTCCGGGGTTGGCTGAATTTTTTTCATTCGGATCCGCTTGCATTAATGCGGGACTTGCAAATGCCTGATTGGCCCCAATCATCCCGATTAGGACGATGCAAAGGAATAATGTCAGAAACCCGAGGAAATAATTCCTAATCCTGGCGGTAAGGGAGTTCAATCGTTTCATTTATCCCCTTGATTACCAAAAATGGATCGAAAAATTAACCTGGTGGTAATAATAACATTACCATTTTAGTGCTATATACGTATAAATCAATGGATTTTCAATGGCTTTTTGCCCCAAACGACAATGCTCGGAATGTATGATTGCGCTCCTGACCAGTATAGGGTAGCGCCGCTGCGGAACTAACTTTCCGGGTCGCAAAATTTGATTTTCATTGATCTCAAGCAGATAAAATTTTCGACCAACGGACCTGGCAGCTCTTAATCAATCCGTAGCACTTAAATTATGCCTGGCCTTATAGTACAATCGGCCCTATGGAATCGCACAGAAAACAAATCCTACTCACCAACGATGACGGCATCGAATCGCCCGGGTTGTGGGCGGCTGCTGAAGCGCTCTCCCCGCTTGGCTTTGTGACGGTCGCGGCTCCCAGCCAGCAGTTCTCAGGTGCCGGGCGCAGCCACCCGTTACACACCGACGGGGTAATCACCCTGCGCCAGTTGCAAATCGGCCGGCAAATGTGGGCAGCCTACGCGGTGGGCGGATCGCCGGCCCAATCGGTGGTTTACGCCGTGCTCGAGCTGCTGCCGCAAAAGCCAGATCTGATCGTTTCCGGCATCAATTACGGCGAAAATGTTGGAAACAGCATCACCAGCTCAGGAACAGTAGGGGCTGCGCTCGAAGGCGCCGCCTTTGGCATCCCCGCGCTGGCGGTTTCCCTGCAAATCACGGACGGGGATTATCAGGGGTACTCGCCGGATGTGCAATTTAGCACTGCCGGATATTTTACCCGTCTGTTCGCCGAACGGATTATGAATGAACGCCTGCCATCCGATGTGCACGTGCTCAAGGTAGATGTGCCTGCTACAGCGACGCCCCAGACGCCCTGGCGCGTAGTCCGGCAAGCCATGCAGCCCTACTATATCCCGCGCACGATTCGCCCCGGCACGCTGGAGTCACCCTGCTCCATTGGGTATGATATTCGCATCGATCCCAGCAACGTCCACAAAGACACCGACGTCCATGCCCTGGCGGTGGAACAGGTTGTGGCAGTCACGCCGCTCAGCCTGGATTTGACCTCGCGTACACCCATGGACCAATTGGAATCCTACCTGCGTAAGCTGTAGTCAACCCGAGAAAAAAGCCATCCTCGCTTGAATCCGCTGTGGATAAAAAATAAGGCGCAGATGCGCCTTATTTTGCTTAATCCAGCGATTTTTTTCGACCGGGCTGGCAAATCGTAAACGTACACCTGAAACTTATCGAAGCCCTGGATGGCACCAGCTTTCTCCAACCAGGAGCATTCATTATCTTGAACCGGATAGCTGCCTGTCTGGTCCACTTCAGGCAAAAACGCCCCGCTCAATACATCTTGAAAGACCCCGTCACCCCAATCGATGACGACATTCCCATTATTAAGGACAATCACCCATTGCCGGTTGATCGAGACGGCCGAGGTCATCGCGGTTGAGTTATACGGCAACACCCAGAGCAGCAAAACTTGTGTTGCGCAGGCGTTCCACCATTTCGGATTGCACATCACACCAGACCGGGCGGATCGGGCATTTTTCACCGAAAGGACAGCCATCTATGGAGTGCGTGCATTCATTCAGTGTCAGCGGCCCATCAATCGCCTCAACCACTTCGAGGATGGAGATATTTTCGGGTGGTCGAGCCAGCGAGACTCCACCGCGCGCGCCCCGGGAAGTGTGAATTAGACCTGCGATTGAAAGCTGCGAGATGATTTTTGCCAGAAAGGAGGGTGGAATCCGCTGTTCATCCGCAATCAGACTGGTAGCTGCGCGTACTGACGGCTCTAGTTTGGATAGGTAATACATCGCCCGCAGGGCATAATCGGCTTGTCTGGTAATTTGCATGGCAGCGGTTCCTTATAAATACTATTAATCCGAATTTTCGACCTTATTTATCAGGTTATTAATTTAGTGTATTGGAACGTGAATTATTACACAAGTGACTAAGATCACGCCTTGGAATGACATTTAGCGTCCGAGTTAAGGCATCGAAATAGTTTGCTCGACAGCCGTACGCCACCCAGTTATAATCACAGCCATGAGTGAATTCCGCTTTTATCTCCCCTTGCAGCTTCGTTACGGCGATTTAGATCCTCAGTGGCATGTAAACAACGCGCGTTTTTTGACTTTCATGGAGCACACGCGCTTTGCCTATGTGCACAAACTGGGCTTGTTCAAAGGCAATAATTTTCTTGACTTTCCATTAATCGTCGCAGATGTGCATATCAGCTTCCTGGCGCCCATCGAATACGATGAGCAGATTAGAGTCGGGGTGCGGATTTCGCGCATTGGCAATAAAAGTTTGACGATGGAAACCATCATCGAAAACCAGGACACCGGCGAGGTAAAGTCGCGCGCCGAATTTGTTATGGTTACTTACGACTATAACCTGAAGAAGAGCGTTCCCGTCTGGCCCGAGTGGCGGCAAATTATTTCCGCCTACGAGGGAATCACGTCCGGCCCGTAAGCGTCCTGGCGTGGACGCCATGCCGCACGACCTTTGCGAGGATACTATGCCCATCCCATCCATTGACACTGCTTACCTGCTCGAATTTCTGGCCGGGCTGCTGAATACGCCCAGCCCAACCGGCTACACTCAGGATGCCGTTGTCTATACCGAAAAAGCGCTGGCTGCTTTTCCCCAGCTCAAGCTGAAACGAACGCGTAAAGGCGCCCTGCTGGTGACCTGGCCTGGCCATGCAGACAGCCGCCCGCGGGCGCTCACTGCCCATGTCGATACGCTGGGTGCAATGGTCAAGGAAATAAAATCCAACGGCCGGCTGCGCATGACCCAGCTTGGTGGCTACCCGTGGAACGCTGTGGAAGGCGAAGGCGTTACCGTGATCACCATCAGCGGGCATAAGCTGCGCGGCAGCATCCTTCTCCAGGCTGCCTCCAGCCACGTTTACGGCAGCAAAGTTTCGTCGATGGCGCGAGATGCTGAAACTCTTGAAATCCGCCTGGATGAACGGACAACCAGCGAACAGGAAACGCGCGCCCTTGGCATCGAAGTGGGCGACTTTGTATCCTTTGATCCGCGGGTGGAGATCACCAATGGATTTGTCCGCTCCCGCCACCTGGATGACAAGGCCTGCGTGGCCTGCCTGGTCGCGGCAGTCCAGGCGCTGCAGACCGCCGGGATTCAACCAAAGCAGACCACATCCTTTCTTGTCAGCAATTTCGAAGAGGTCGGGCACGGCGCTTCCACCGGGTTCCCGGCCGAGGTGGGCGAGCTGGTGGTTGTGGATATGGCCGCCGTCGGTGACGGCCAAACTTCAGACGAATTCCACGCCACCCTGTGCGTCAAAGATTCTGGCGGGCCGTACCACCACGAACTCAGCACCCGCCTGCGCAACATAGCGGATGAAAATCAGATCCCTTATAAAGTTGATATCTATCCTTATTACGGTTCGGATGGCGGTGCGCTACTGCGTACCGGCGCCGATTTACAAGTAGCGCTCATCGGTCCGGGGGTGGACGCCTCGCATAATTACGAGCGCACCCACACCGATGCACTGGTCGCCACCACGCAATGGATTCTGGCCTATCTGCTCAGCGATTAGCCGGTCATAAAGCCTTCCAGAAGATTTCACCCTGCCTATTTGGGGGTAATCCCCCGAATAGGTGACTCGACAAGCATTTAAACTCTGGTAGAATCGAATCCAGAAGGAAATTATTGTATCTGGCCGCTTTGGCGGCCGCAGGGAAGTTGTTCCCCATAGCTCGAAATGTACCCTTCGCGGGTTTTATTGTTGGTATAGGAGGATTTTGCCTTGTCTGGAATGGAACGTTTCACCCAACGTGCTCGCAGGGTGTTGAGTCTGGCGCATCAGGAAGCCGAACGGATGCGGCAGCCCATGATTAACACCGAGCATTTGCTGTTGGGCCTGATCCAGGAGGAAGGCGGAATTGCAGGACGTGTTCTGCGCGATTTAGGACTGGAACCGGAACGGGTCCAGGAAATGGTTGAACGCCTGAGTGGTATTGGACAAACACGCTCCAGTAAGATCGACCTCTCATCAGGGGTCCAGGAAGTACTGGAGTTCGCCATCGAAGAAGCCCGCCGCATGGGGCACCACTACATCGGAACAGAGCATATTTTGCTCGGCATGGTGCGCTCCAATGAAGGCAAGGCAATGGACGTCTTGCGTAAACTGGGGATCACTCCCGAGCAAATCCGCCGCCAAACACGCCGTGTACTCCAGGAAAGCAGCAGCGCCCCGCAAAGCGCCAGCGGCCGCGCCGCTGCGCCTGCTCAACAGCAAAAAGAAGCCAAAGGGCAAAAGACCACCCTGGTGGATCAACTTGCCACGGACCTGACTACATTAGCCGAAGAGGATAAACTGGATCCTGTCATCGGCCGCCAAATGGAAATCGAACGTGTCATTCAAATCCTGGCACGCCGCAACAAAAATAACCCTGCCCTGATCGGTGAACCGGGAGTGGGCAAAACTGCCATCGTCGAAGGCCTGGCGCAGCGCATCGTGGAAGGTGATGTGCCTGCTCCTTTGCTTGGTAAACGGGTGCTGCAGTTGGACGTTGGTTCGCTGGTTGCTGGCACCATGTACCGCGGGCAATTCGAGGAACGCTTGAAACGCGTCATCGACGAATTGAAAGCATCCGGCGCCATCCTTTTCATCGACGAAGTCCACATGCTGGTCGGGGCCGGGTCGGCAGGTTCTTCGGTGGATGCCGCCAACATTCTCAAGCCGGCACTGTCGCGTGGAGAACTCCAGGTGATTGGCGCCACCACCCTCGACGAGTACCGCAAGCATATCGAATCCGATGCCGCGTTGGAGCGCCGCTTCCAGCCGATTACGGTCAACGAGCCCTCGGTGGAGGAGACCATCCAGATTTTGCACGGCATTCGCAGCGCTTACGAGGAACACCACCGCCTGATTATTTCCGACGAAGCGATCGAAGCCGCTGCCCGTCTTTCTGCCCGCTATGTTACCGAACGCTTCCTGCCAGACAAAGCCATCGATTTGATCGATGAGTCGTCTTCCCGGGTGCGGATGTACAAAAGCAAGGCCGCAACCAGCGCCAAGGATATGATGACCAAGTTGCGCGAGGTGCGCGAGAATCACCAGTTGGCATTGGAAGACGGCCGTTTTGACGACGCCCAGGAACTGCTCGATCAGGAAGCCCAGCTCGAAAATGAACTGGAAGAACTGCGCACCGGCTGGGATCGTGAAAATAGTCCGGTTGTCTCTGCTGATGACATCGCTGAGCTGGTTTCAATGTGGACCGGTGTGCCGGTCATGCAAATGGCCCAGGCTGAGTCCGAGCGGTTGCTGCACATGGAAGACGAACTGCGCCAGCACATCATCGGCCAGGAGGAAGCCGTAGAGACGATTTCGAAGGCTGTACGCCGCGCTCGTTCCGGCTTGAAAGACCCGCGCCGCCCGATCGGCTCATTCGTTTTCCTCGGACCGACCGGCGTGGGCAAGACCGAACTGACCAAAGCTCTGGCGCGCTTTATGTTTGGCAGCGAAGATGCGCTGATCCAGTTGGATATGTCGGAGTTTATGGAACGCCATACCGTCAGCCGCCTGGTTGGAGCGCCGCCCGGCTATGTCGGCTACGATGACGCCGGTCAACTGACCGAAGCCATTCGCCGCCGACCGTACTCGATCGTGGTGTTCGACGAGATCGAAAAGGCCCATCCGGAAGCACATAATATGCTCCTCCAGATCATGGAGGAGGGACATTTGAGCGACGCACGCGGACACAAAGTGGACTTCCGCAATACCATTATCGTCATGACCTCGAACATTGGGGCGGACGTGATCAAACGCCAGACCGGCTTTGGCTTCCAACACAAGGTGGACGAAGCTATGGAGGAAAAGCTGGCTTACGATGAAATGCGCAAGAAGCTGATCGAGGCTCTCAAACGGGTATTCCGGCCGGAGTTCATCAACCGCCTGGATTCGGTCATCGTCTTCCGCGCGCTAAGTCGCAGCGATATCCAACAAATCGTTACGCTGGAACTTGATAAGGTTGCTGAACGCTTGAAGGATAACAATATCGCGCTCACAGCGTCACCTGCGGCTGTGGACCAGTTGGCCGAGGAAGGCTATGATCCGGATATGGGTGCACGTCCGTTGCGGCGCATCATTCAGCAAAAGATCGAGGATCGGCTTTCGGACGCTCTGCTCGCAGGTGAATTCTCGGAAGGCGACACCGTCGAAGTCCATATTAACGAGGGTAAAGAGCTTGCCTTGCGCAAAGTCCAAAGCGCGAGCGAACCGGAAATGACCCCGGAAGCCGCCGCCTGATTGGTGGATTGAAGTTAATCGCAATGGGCGGCCAGTGGCCGCCCATTTTTCAACGGACTGAAAGTAGGATAAGCTTTAGCTTGTCCGCACAAGCAGAACAATTGAGCCAGGTCTTAGGGAGTACAGGCTGTTAGATCGCAAGCGAATAACAGGATTGCCACAGGGTATTTGTAGGGACATATAGACAGTCAGTGAGCGGGGTAAGTTCTGTACAAGCTAAAGCTTGTCCTACATACTCACCTATGACAAATATTCGCGCAAGTGCCGGCTGCGGGTCGGATGGCGCAATTTGCGCAGCGCCTTTGCCTCGATCTGTCGAATACGCTCGCGGGTCACGTTGAAATAGCGACTGACCTCTTCCAGAGTGTGATCTTTGCCGTCAATCAGGCCAAAACGCAGCTCCAACACCTGTCGTTCGCGTTCCGAAAGCGCCCCGAGCGCGGATTGAACCTGCTCGCGCAGCATTTCGCGGGCAGCGGCATCCATCGGTTCCAGCGCCTCATCATCCTCGATAAAATCGCCAAGCTGACTGCTTTCCTCATCCCCTACCGGACGCTCCAGCGATACCGGCTCTTCCGCAGACTGCAAAATGCGCTGAACCTTGGCCGTTGCCCAGTTCCAGCGGCGCTGCACCTCAGGGTCGAGCATCGTCGCGTTTTCAGCTGCCTCAGCGATGGCCTTCACATCTTCTGGGGTCATCAAATCAGCCCGCAGCGCCAATTCCTCCAGAGTCGGTTCGCGTCCCAATTCCTGTACCAGCTGGCGTTGAACGCGCAGCAGGCGGGTAATGGCTTCAAACAGGTGCACCGGGATACGAATGGTGCGCGCCTGCTCAGCAATGTAGCGGCTGATTGACTGGCGAATCCACCAGGTGGCGTAGGTGCTAAACTTGAACCCGCGGGTAGGGTCAAATTTGGAAACAGCCCGCAGCAACCCCAGATTTCCCTCCTGGATTAGGTCGAGGAAGGAGATGCCGCGGCCCAGGTAACGCTTGGCAATACTGACTACCAGCCGCAAGTTGGCGCGAATCAGCGTCTGGTTGGCTTCCTCTGCCCGCCAGTGGATGGTGTCCAACTCGTGCGCCAGGTCCTCAGATTGGATTGCTTCTTCGTAAAAGCTGATTTCCGGCAATTCCTCGCCATGATCGAACCTGGTTTTCAACTTGGCCGCCACATTGGCTGGCAGCAGGTATAACCCCAGGTAAAGAGTAAAGGCATTCCGTACCAGGCCGTCCCATAACGAGTCCTTGCCCCACATCCCGTTATCCAGGAAGGAACGCAGGTATGAGGGGACATCAGCCTGCCAGCTCTGCCGCAAGGATTGGGCTTCCAGCAAAATCAATGCCAGATCGGGGATTTCAGTCCCGCCGTGTTCGAAATTCTTCGCGTCCTGCTTGAGGCGTTCCCAGCCTGTTATCAGATTTTCAAAGACCGAGATAAAAAGCGCCTCATTACGCTGCTCGCCTTTGAGCCTGGGATCCAGATGTTTTTTGAGGGTCTCGATCAATCGTTCTGCTTCAATCCGGGCTGCCAGGCGGAATTCACTTTCGGCATCGAGCAGGTTAATTTGACCGATTTCTTTGAGGTAGAGGCGTACCGGATCTTCTGAAAGCTCGACCGCCAGGGTTGGATCTTCCAGAATCTCGAGCGGATCCTCCATCGGGATCTCGTTGTCGCTCCACTCCTCTATTGCGGGTTGGATGCCTGATTCCTCCAGATCATCCTTGCTGAGCGCGTCTTCAACGACCTCATTTTCAGCGCCATCTGACGCTTTGCTGCGGCGCGCCGGGTTGTTTCCGGAGCGGCGAGGAGGCTGGCGATTTGCCGAAGGCTTTTGCGCGGGTTGTTTTTGGTTTCTAGGCATAGATTACAAATATACCATAATCCTTAAATATTCATCCTAGTCAAACCGGAATGGTCTGGACAAGGCAGATTCGAGCCGGCTGCGCGCCTGAATATATTGCGGGATTAATTCCTGGTAGGGCATCAAAATGGTTTCGCCTTGCTGCTGCAAATCCTCTTGCATAAATCGCATCTGACGAATACCCTCGTTGACCCGCAGCAGACGCAATTTCATCACCGTCCGCACCAAATCCTCCAGTCGTTGGGCGCTATTCGGCTCGCCCTGGGGCGAAGGTACGAACAGTTCACGCTGCAAATCACCCAATGATTCGGGCACCTTCTCCATCAGGTGGGTATGCGGCTCCATTTGATCTTGCTCCAATGCTTCCAGCACGAAACGTGCCAGTGCCTGGTATTCAGCATTTTCAAAATCCTGGGGGCTAAAGCGGCCCAGGCCGGCTCCCTGCAGCACTCGATCCAATGAATAAATATTTTCCGGCTGGCGCAGCAGCAGGCGCAAACAATGCGCCTCCATTGCTTTCCCAAGCGTTTCCGGCCCGGTCTGCACCGTCGGGGTTGTGGTCACAGCTTGCTGCGCGGCCGGGGCGCGCCGTCGGGATCGCTGCGCTTGGCCAGAAGCGCCCTGCAGAGCCCGTTCATCCACCTTGAGCATGCGAGCCAGTCGCTGACGGTAGGCTTCGCGCTCAACCGGGTTGGGCACGTCGGCAATCAGCGGCAGGACCTGGGCGGCAATCTCGCTTTTGGCCTTCGGGTCGTCCAGGTTATGCCCGGCTGCCAGCGATTCCATCACATGGACAACGATCGGTTTGGCGTCCTCAACAATTTTTTTCCATGCGTCAGGATCGCGCAGCACCACATCGTCCGGGTCGAGCCCTGCGGGCAGGGTGGTGACGCGTACGTCGGCTTCCAGGCGCGCTTCATGGCGCAGTAAACCGCGGGCATCGAATGCGATCTCGTCGCTGTGGTCAAGCGCCTGGCGAGCGACTTCGAGACCGCGCAGGGTGGCCTTTTCACCGGCAGCATCCGCGTCCAATGCCAGAACCACGCGGCGGGTGAAGCGCTTGACCAGACGCAGTTGATCTTCGGTAAGGGCGGTACCCATGGGAGAAACACTGTTGCCAAAACCGGCCTGGTGCAGCGCAATCACATCCAGATAACCCTCAACGATGACTACCTGGTCCTCGGCGCGAATCGGTTTCCGCGCCAGGTGCAACCCGTATAGCAGGCGGCCTTTGTCAAACAGCGGGGTCTGCGGCGAATTAAGGAACTTGGGCACGTCGTCTGGCCTTAAAATCCGCGCGCCAAACCCGGACATGCGGGCCGTCCCATCCCGAATGGGGAACATGATCCGGTGGCGAAAACGATCATACTTGCGGCCGCTGTCCTCGCGTTCGCTAAGTAATCCCACCTCGAGCAATTCCTGAGGGCTATAGCCTTTGCCGGAAAAAAAGTTGGCGGCAATATCCCAACCCTCAGGCGCATATCCCAGCTCAAATTTTTCGATGGTTTCCGGCTGGATGCCGCGCTGATTCAGATACTGTTGAGCGTCTTTTCCGGCTGGGGTTTGCAAAAGCTGGTGGCGGTAAAACAAAACAGCTTCCTCTAGCAGGTTTCGCAGGCGTTCATTCTCTTTATCCTCGACTTCGCGTTCCGGCGACGGCGCCTGCAGCACCACCCCGGCGCGCTCCGCCAGGTAGCGCAGCGTTTCCGGAAAATCCCAGCCCTCTTTTTTCATGACAAATCGGAAAATATCGCCGCCTTCGTTGCATTGACCGAAGCAGCGCCAGGTGCCCGAATCCGGGAAGACCACAAAGGCGGGCGTGCGGGTGTTGGTATGGAACGGGCAAAAACCGGTATAGCTCTTGCCTGCCCGGCGCAGCTTAACCGTTTCAGAAACCAGTTCCACAATATCAATACGAGCTTTAATTTCGTCGGTTACCGACATCGCGATTGTCCTCCTTTGAATTCTACCCGGGATTTTGGCAGGCGGCAGGCATGGGTTGGGATGGATTCTAAGAAAATCCTATAAAAGTGGTGGTGGTAATAAAAAAAAATCCTATATATAATGAAATAGTATTATTGTCGTATTCATTCTTTTTCTATCCTGTTTGCGATTGTTAAGATTTAACAAGAAAGGAGGTCCGTCACCATGTTTCCCATTCGTGCCGTTCGTGGCCAGGGTCTGGTTGAATATGCATTAATCCTGGTACTCGTCGCCATAATCGTGATTGTTATTCTGGCAGTATTTGGCACCCAGCTTGGTGAGACCTACAGCACCATCGTCTCAAATATATAGACCCACGGAATAACACGATTTATTCAATGCCCTATTTTTTTATCTTCATAACCATGAACGGCGAAAATGATCCGCCGTTCATGGTTTTTTATCCAGCAGCGATTAAAAACCTTCGAGTTTCGAGAAATCAACGGTACCTGCCGCCAACCGGGCGACGCGCTGTAAAAGCCCCAGTCGATTTCCCCGCACGATCGGATCGTCCGCCATCACCAGCACCGCCTCGAAGAAATGGTTGATGACCGGGATGACCGGGATAAAAACCGCAAAAAAGTTGTCAACCGAGGTCAATTCGCGCCGATCGGTTTCAGCCATCAAGACGGCCTGCAACAGCTTCTTTTCGGCATCGTCCACAAAGGCTTGCGGGCTGATTTCGAATTCCTGCTTTTGATCGCGGGTGATGCGGACGCAGCGGGCATAAGCCGGGAGGATCGAATCCCATTCGCGGTGGTTGACCCATACGGAAAGCTGTTTGACCCCTCTGGCAGCCAGCGCCGGATTAGCGCCCTGTTCAGCCAAAACAGCCGCAACCACATCGTGCCGGTACCCCTGTTCGAGCAGCAGATTTTGCAGCCGCCCTATGATAAAGTCAAGGCAAGCGGACTGGCTTTCCGGGCTGGCGGGGACGGGCAGCCCTTCAGCGGCAGCCTGCAGCCCAGCTTTCAAGTCGAAATTTAATTCCCAGGTGATCAGGTTTTGCACCAGCCCGAGAGCAGCGCGGCGCTGGGCGAAGGGATCTTTGGTGCCGGTTGGCGCCAGGCCAGCGGCAAACAATCCCGCCAGGGTATCCAACCGGTCTGCCATGCCAACCAGTAACCCGGCGGGTGAACCGGGCGCCTTGTCGCCGGCTGAGCGCGGCAGGTAAGCTTCGAATATGGCGTCTGCCACTGCTTGCGGCTCGCCGGATTGGCGGGCGTAATAGCGCCCCATGACTCCCTGCAGAGAAGTCATCTCGATGACCATCTGGGTCACCAGGTCGGCTTTCGAGAGGGAGGCTGCGCGCCGCACGGTTGCGATGTCCGCGGCATCCAGCTTGACCATGGGAATCAGTCGCTCGACCAGTTTTTCGATCCGGTGAGTCTTATCCAGCATCGATCCAAGCTTTACCTGGAACGTCAACGTTCCCAGGCGCGGCAGGAAGTCTTCCAATTTCGATTTAACATCCTCGCGGATGAAGAAAGCAGCGTCAGCGAAACGAGCGCGCACCACCTGTTCGTTGCCATCGGCAACGACGTCCAAATCCTGAGCATCACCGTTGCGCACCACGATGAAATACGGCAGCAGCGAGCCATCCGCCTTGTAGACCGGGAAATAGCGCTGATATTTTTGCATCACCGAAACCAATACTTCGGCGGGTAGCTTGAGGTGTTCAGCCGCGAACGAACCGCGCAAAGCGGTCGGAGCCTCGACCAGGTTGGTAACTTCCTCCAACAGTCCAGCGTCGAGCCGCTGCGGATCACCGCCGCATTCCTCGATCAACCGGCGCGTCTGTTCAACGATGGAAGCGCGGCGCTCGACCGGGTCCATTTGGATTCCCTGGGATTGAAGGAACTTAAAATAATCCGCCTGGCTGCCCGCTTTGAACGCGTCAGGCGAATGGAAGCGTAGCCCGTGGGTGACCCGGTCCGCGGTCAGGCCAGCATAGGCAAACGGCACCACCTCGTTGCCAAACAGCCCCATGAGCCAGCGAATCGGGCGTGAAAAAGCGGCTCCGCTTGAATTCCAGCGCATAGTTTTGTCAAAGCGAATGCCGGCGATCAACCCAGGCAGCGCTTCAACCAACACGGCTGGCGCCGGCCGCCCGGTTTCGAAAACGCGCGCTACCACATAACTGCCACCGTCCATTTCTGCGACCTGTAGATCTGCCGGGTCGATGCCGCGACTGCGAGCAAAACCTTCGGCGGCCCTGGTGGGTACGCCAAGCGCATCGAAAGCGCGGCTGGCTGGCGGCCCTTTGACCAGCGATTCGCGGTCTGGCTGACTGGCGGCCAATTGCTTGACCGACACCACCAAGCGGCGCGGGGTACCCAGCACCTCAACCGTTCCATGCGTCAGATGGATTTCATCCAACAGGGCCGGCGTCCGTTCCCTGAGCTGTTCCAAAGCGCTGGTCAAGTCTCCGGCGGGCAATTCCTCAGTGCCAATTTCCAGAAGGAAATCACGCGGTTCAATACCAACGGTTGGGACAGCCGCTAAAAGCGGCGCAGCGGGAGCAACGGCCGCCGCACCATCGGCCTGCGCCAGCCACGGAAATTCCAGCCGGGTGCGTTCCTCCACGTAGGCTTCAGCCACCCGGCGTGACAGGTCGCGCATGCGCGCAAAAAAGGCGGCCCGCTCGGTCACGCCAATGGCGCCGCGCGTATCGAGAATATTGAAAGTGTGCGACATCTTCAAGACGTAATCGTGAGCCGGCAGCACCAGGTGATTCTCCAGGGCAGTCTCGGCTTCTGCCTTGTACAGCTCGTACAGCTGGCGTGTGCGTTCCACGTTAGCGATTTCGAAATAATATTTGCTGTGTTCCTGCTCGCCCTGCAATTGAACGTCGCCGTAAGTGCGTTCCGGCGACCAGCGCAGGTCGCGGAAATTACGCACGCGCTGCAGCGTCATGGCAATACGTTCCAGCCCGTATGTGATCTCCACCGAGACCGGCTCCAGTTGAATGCCGCCTGCCATCTGGAAATAGGTAAACTGGGTAATCTCCTGGCCGTCCAGCCACACTTCCCAGCCCAGCCCCCAGGCACCCAGCGCGGGCGATTCCCAGTTGTCTTCCACGAAACGAATATCGTGCTGGCGCAGGTCGATGCCCAGAGCTTCGAGCGAGCGCAGGTATATTTCCTGCGGGTTGCCCGGATCGGGCTTCAAGATCACCTGGAATTGAGTGTGCTGCACCAACCGGTTGGGGTTTTCACCGTAGCGCCCGTCATCCGGGCGGACGGAGGGTTCGACATAACCAACATGCCAGGGTTCGGGACCCAGCACGCGCAGATAGGTGGCCGGGTTGTACGTGCCGGCGCCCACCTGGGTGTAGTACGGCTGCCAGATCAAGCAGCCCTGTTCAGCCCAGTAACGCTGCAGGGTCATGATGATAGTTTGGAAATCAAGCGGTTGGTTCATGCGGGCTCCAGACGGGAAAAATCCATGATAAAACTGCGCTCCGATTATACCAGCCGTAAATGATGAGGCGACGAGATCGATGCGGGCAGAAATGGAAATAACAGCGCGTTCAACAGCAACATCCACACCCCCGGCCCCAAGCGGCCCTTCCGGAGCGACCGCAGGCTGGCGACCAGGGCGGCGGCGGCAGGGATGAGCGCCATAAACAGCACTACCAGCGAAAGCAGCACAAACAGGTAAACATCCTGCGTGAGGTACCCCCACCAGCCGCGGAAGGGGATCACCTCGAAAGAACTAGCCAGTGCGCCGCCTGAACCGATACCCCAGCTCCCCAACCAGAGGCGCATGATAAGCTGCCATAACCCAAAGGGCAACACTGCGGCGATGCCCCAGAGCAGGCCAGCCTTGCGCTGACCGTTGGTGAGCAAGGCAAGTGTGCTGGCGGCAGCAAAAACCAGGGTCAGTTCGCGTGTCAGAATCGCCAACGCAAAAAACGGCAGGCTGCGCCAGATTCGCTCGCGGTCGAAAAGCAGCACACCCCACTGCACCAGTGCAAAAGCCAGCGGTTCCGTCAAATCCAGGCGCAGCGAAAGCAGCAGCCCGGGAAAAGCCCCGTACACCAGAGCGTACCAGCGGCTACGGCCATGCCCTGCCAGGATCTTCTCTGTTGCCAGCGTACCCAGGGCCAGGCTGACGAGGTTGATCAGAATTAATGTCCATGGGATAGCGGCAGCGTTACCCAGGACCAGGGCGTGGGCGAGCAGCGGGTAAAGGATGCGCTGGTAGCGGTAGGCAGGTATGTCCAGGTAGGGGGCAGCGCCAGTCGGGTCGAGCGCAATCTGGTAGGCGAACTGGCCGTCGTAGCCCATCTCATAAACACCATGAGCCGGGTCGAATTGTCTGCCTATCATGACAAACGCCATAGGGTCCCAGGCATTAGGCGCAAGTGTAAACAGCACATACCCCAGCGCCAAAAGAGATGTGAGCATCCAGGGCCGCAGCCAGCCTGCCGATTGAAAGAGTTTTTTTATACTTGCAGGTGCATCCATGAGGGAAAAATCCAACCGCCTGGCGAATCAAAAGCCTGTGGGCATGCAATACCCAAAAAGTCTACTTGAATCTTTCACCAATGTCGAGCACTTTTACCATCCTATTGTTAATTCTCGACTCAAAAATGCTGAGACGGACCAAGGTCAAAATACGCAGATTATCTGCCAAATCTGATTGTTGATTGCGCAGTTCGCGAGAATTGTTGGTTCTACCGTCAGTTGGCCAAAATCCAACGTTCTTTTATGGCAATTTTTGGGTTTGTGCCGTTTCCAACAATCTGTGGGGTAGCTGCAAATTCTTGACAAAATAAGTATATATTCTACAATTGGAGAGCACCTTAGGTTGGGTATTCAATGGCTGTATCCTTACACATAAAGCAAGCTCGGGGCAGAGTGAGGAATTAGCATGAGAAAAGTAGTTTTGTTCAATTTAATGACCCTTGACGGGTATTTTGAAGGTCCGAACCACAATATTGACTGGCACAACGTGGATGCTGAATTCAATGAATTCGCCATCGAGCAAATCTCCAATACGGACGGGTTGATTTTTGGCCGGGTGACCTATGAACTGATGGCGGCTTATTGGCCCACCCCGGAAGCTATTCAAGGTGACCCGCTAGTTGCTGATTGGATGAACAAATTGCCAAAATATGTATTTTCGCGCAAACTGGATCGGGTTGAGTGGACCAATTCTCAGCTGGTCAAGGGGGATGCGGTTGTTGAACTCCGGAAGATCAAGGAGCACCCGGGCAGAGATCTGTTTATTTTCGGCAGCGCCGACCTCTCGACCACCCTGATGCAAAATAACCTGATCGATGAATACAGGGTGATCATCAACCCGATCCTGCTGGGAAAGGGCACGCCGTTGTTCAAAGGGTTGACCGGGCCAATCAGTCTGCAGCATGTGAAGACGCGCACATTTCGCAACGGAAACGTGCTCTTGTATTACCAGCCGGTCAACAAGGCTGGGTAAAATACTCTCAAACCTGAGACACGGAGTGCACAATGGAACCGCAGACGCGAATCAACCTCACCGCCATCTACTCGGGAGATCGGGGGCTGCAAAACAGCGCTTTTCATGATTTGATCCTGGAAACAGACCAACCAGTGGCATGGGCGTACGATGCCTGGGATGAGCTGGTAATCGCGCTAAAACACCGTGACAACCATGTACGCGCCATCGCAGCTCAAGTGCTCTGCAATCTGGCCAAATCTGACCCACAAAAACGGATGTTGAGAGATTTCCCGGCGCTGCTGACCCTCACCCATGATGAGCGTTACGTAACTGCCCGCCATTGTATGCAGGCTTTGTGGAAGGTCGGTGTTGCGGGAAAGGATCAGCTCAAACCTTATCTGGATGGCCTGACTGTCCGCTTCGCTGAATGCGCCGTTGAAAAGAACGGTACTCTCACCCGTTACGACATTTGCCAAAGCCTGAAGAATACCTACGACATTGTTCGTGACGAAGCCATTAAAGAAACCGCGCTCAAACTGATCGAAACGGAAACAGACTTGAAATACCGAAAAAAGTATGCCAGTTTGTGGAGATCCAAAGCCTGAAATTTGGAACCTTAAAATATAGGAGATTTATTATTTTAGTATTGACTTAATTAAGTAATTACTGTATTATCCTGTTATGGATAAATTTTCTGCCCTCGGTGACCCCAACCGACGCCGCATCGTCGAACTGCTTGCCAACCAGGGTCCGCTGACCGCCACCGAAATCTCCAAAAAATTTTCGGTCAGCCCGTCGGCCATCTCACAGCACCTTAAAATCCTGCGCGAAGCAGATCTGATCCAGATGAAAAAGCAGGCCCAGAAGCGGATCTACGAAATCAACCCAATAACCATGCGCGAAATGGAAAATTGGGCCAAACGGTTGACCGCACTCTGGGATCAGCGCTTTGACGCACTGGAAACAATCATCGAGGCAGAAAAACGTAAACAGGTCTAGTGGTACTGAAAGGAGAATTTTAATGGTTACCCAAAATGGTTCCGAACTCGTCATCACGCGCGTCTTCGATGCCCCCATCGAGCAGGTCTGGAAAGCCTGGACCGAGCCCGAGCGCATTATGCGTTGGTGGGGTCCGCAAGAATTCACCTCCCCATCCTGCACCATTGATTTTCGCGTGGGCGGGAAGTACCTGTTCTGTATGCGCTCCCCCGAAGGACAGGATTACTGGTCAACCGGTGTCATAAAAGAAATCGTCCCGTTGGAACGTCTGGTTTATACCGACAGCTTTGCGGACGCCAACGGCAATGTCGTGCCCGCTTCCCATTATGGCATGAGTGACGATTTTCCCAATGAACTGGTTGTAACCGTGCTGTTTGAAGAGTTACCCGGCAAGACCAAAATGACTCTCAAGCACGCCGGGTTCCCGCCGGGTGAAATGAAGGAAATGGCCGGTCAGGGTTGGAGTACCTCCTTCGACAAAATGGCGAATAGTTTACTGGTATAAGGAGTCCGAAATGGCAAAACTAAATGTAATTGCTGAACCTGGCAAACAGGAAATCTCTTACACACGGACTTTCGATGCGCCCCGTGACCTGGTGTATAAAATTTACACCGATCCCACCCTCATCCCGCAGTGGTGGGGGCCGCGCTACCTTACTACCCACGTGGAAAAGATGGAGGTCCGGCCTGGCGGAATATGGCGCTATGTGCAATAGGATCCACAGGGCAACGAATTCGGCTTCCACGGTGTATACCACTCACTCACCCCGTCTGAAGAGATTATCAACACCTTCGAGTTCGAAGGTGCACCCGGGCATGTGATCCTCGAGACCGTAAAATTTGAAGAGGTGGATGGCAAAACAACGCTCATCGGGCAATCCGTTTTCCAGTCGGTGGCCGACCGCGACGAGATGGCTGAGGGCGGGGCGGAAGGCGGCATGATCGAGTCCATGGACCGCCTGGAGGAAATCCTGGCGAGGGTTAGCGCCTGAGGTTCTACCCATCTAAAATACTGCACTGCGGGCATTGGCAGGAATCAATGCCCTGCAGTGCCTTTGCGTTATTCGACGATGGAGCACCTATGTGCCGAAACATAAAAGCCCTTTACAACTTCGATCCGCCGGCTACCGAAGCTGACATTCAGGCTGCTGCGATGCAGTATGTCCGAAAGATAAGCGGTTTCAGCAAGCCGTCGAAGGCCAATGAAGTAGCTTTCAAGGCCGCAGTTGATGCGGTCGCCCTCGCCTCGGCGAAATTACTGCAAAACCTGGGGACCAACGCCCCGCCGCGCAGCCGCACCCTGGAAATCAGCCGGGCGCAGGCTCGCGCTGCACAGCGCTTTCATAAAGAGGAACCATCATGAGAAAAGTTGTAGTATCCCAGTTTGTAACTCTGGACGACGTTATGGAAGCGCCGCATGAATGGTCGTTCCCGTATTGAGGCGATGAAATTGCAAAATTCAACGGGTTCGGGATGATCTACCAACCAGTCTAAATACAGTTCCAAAGGACAGCTCTGTTTGTCGCCAGGGTTTTAGGTCAACTTACAGTTTATAACTTTCCTGCAACTCCCGCACCAACCGTTCGATTTGCTGCATGTCAGCTTGCTCCGGCAGGACGCCGGCAATCGCGTTTCGTTCCATGGCCAGCATGGCCTGCGCAAGTCGATCAGTTCCCAGATAGCCTGCATCCGTTTTCAACTGGTGGGCGCATTCACGCAACTGCGGCGCATTACCCGTCCGCCAAGCTTCCTTTAAAACGGCAAACTTTTCGTCCAAATTCTTAAATAGCAGCCCGATGATTTCTTCCCGATCATCCCCCAACTCGTCCAGGATGTGTGCTGGCTGCAACCCGCCGGTCGCAGACTCCCGCGCCGCTTCATCCGGGGGCGCCGCTGCATGTTTGGTAAGTACGGCCGCCAGGCGATCATTTTGAATCGGTTTGGTCAGGTAATCATCCATGCCGGCAGCCAGACACTCGGCCAAATCCTCTTGGTAGGCATAGGCGGTCATAGCCACAATGCGCGGTTGCCGTTCGACCGACAATTCAGCCCGAATGCGACGTGTGGCTTCCAATCCGTCCATGTCGGGCATGCGCACATCCATCAATACCAGATCATAAGGCTGGCGGCGTACTGCTTCCACCGCTTCCAGGCCGTTGGCTACGGTGTCGATCTGGTAACCCAGCCGTTCCAGGAAGCGCACCGCCACTCGTTTGTTGACCGGATTATCCTCAGCCAGCAAAATATGCAGCGGGTGGCGCATTGAAAATGTAGCATCGAATATGGGGATATGGGGTTCCGCCGCCAGACTTTGCCCAACCGCAGCCTGGCCAGTTAATATACCTGACAGCAAGTCGTATAACTGAGTGGGATGAATGGGTTTATTTTGAATAGCGGCAAATAACGGCCGGTCTGATTCCGCTGAACGCTGTCCCATTGACGACAGCAAGACCAGCGGAGTCTGGTCCAGTTTCAACTGCTGCCGGATGCTGCGCGCAAGTTCAGCCCCATCCATATCCGGTAGATTCATATCCAGCAGGATGAGATCGACATCAGGAGACGAACGCAACCAGGAGAGCGCCTGTGCAGCCGACTCAACCGCATCGACCGTTATCCCCCAGGCTTTCATTTGATTCAGCAAGATCGTCCGGTTGGTGGCAGTATCGTCCACGACCAATATACGCTTGCCCACCAGTAGATCACCGCGGAAACCAGGTTGAGCGCCTGGCAGTTGGCTGGCCTTTTCCACCCGTATGATGAAGTGGAAGGTCGAGCCTTTTCCTTCCTGGCTTTCAGCCCAGATGCGCCCCCCCATGATATGGACCAACCGGCTGCTGATGGTTAGCCCAAGACCAGTGCCGCCGTAACGCCGCGCAATGGAAGCGTCGGCCTGGGTAAAAGTTTCGAAAACTCGATCGAGCTGGCGTACCGGGATGCCGATGCCGGTATCTGCCACTGAGAAATGCAGCTTGATTTCTTCGTCCTGCTCGCTTTCGACTTCTGAACGTACGATCACCTCACCCTGATCGGTGAACTTAACAGCATTGGAAAGCAGGTTGACCAACACCTGGCGCAGGCGAGTCGGGTCGCCCCGCACCCAGTCAGGCAAGTTCTCGGCTGGGGCATAATACAACTCCAGATTCTTGGCGGATGCTTGCGGCGCTAGAATGTCCAGGGCATCTTCCACACAGCCTTCAAGGTTAAAGAACTGGGTCTCAAGCTCCAAACGACCGGCCTCGATCTTCGAAAAATCGAGGATGTCATTGATCGAGGTCAATAGAGTGTCGCTGCCAGCCCGAATGGTGCTGACAAACTCGCGCTGCTCGGCGTCCAATCGCGTGTCCTGCAGCAGGCTGGTCATCCCAATCACAGCATTCAGCGGGGTGCGAATTTCATGCGACATCGAAGCCAGAAAAAGCGACTTTGCCCGGGTGGCCTCTTCGGCGGCGTCTTTTGCTTGCCGCAGACTTTGCTCCAGTTGTTTGGTTTCAGTGACGTCATGCAGCAGGACCAACCGCCCGGCCGGCCGGCCGTACCAGGACGCCAGCCGGAAGGAGCGCAATTCAAACTGGACTGCTTTCCCATCACGGGTGATTTCGATATCTTTCTGGAAGCGTTCGGGTTGCGAGATCCCGGCCCGCAGTTCCGGGCTAAGCGGCAGCAATTCTTCGAGCGGCTGGCCGATCACCTCCACTGCTTTGACCCCGAATAATGCCTGAGCAGCGGGGTTGAGATCCAGCACGCGAAAGCGGCGGTTGATCACAATGACGCCATCATCCATAAATTCTATCGCCAGGTCGCGCGCTTCAGGCACCACATCCAGCAATCGGTATTGGAATACGCTGATAGCCAAAAATGGCAGACTGCTGACCAGGGCAATGGAGGTAAAATCCAGGCTTGGCAAAGGAACCAACCCCGATAATATTAACAAAATCACGCCAACCGGAACAATTCCACCCAACATGAAGACAAAAATCTGGCGGCGGCGATAGCCTGAGGAAATTTTAAAATAACGGACAATCAGGATTAGCGAGATAATCGCAATGAGTAACGAATACGCCGCATTGAAGTAATACCCAAACTGCGGCGTAAATCCCAGAACAATGAATCCCTGCGCGATCTCCAGGCGCGGGTTGGTATAAAACCAGCCGTGGAGCAGGTTGGAAAAAAGCAACACCAGCGTGATGAGCGGCTGGATCAGGAGAAATGGCAGCAGTTTGAGCACCCGCCGTAGGGAGATGCCGGTAAATTCCATGGCAAAAGCCAGCAAGCTGACCGGAACCATAACGATTCCAACGTATTTCAGCGCAAAAAAGACTTCCTTCAAGCGCAGCAGCAAATTGACCACTTCGAACAGGTAAAGCAGGGACCAGATGCCAATTCCCCCTGCAAGTGCTCCAAAGAATCGCGCGGCCGGTATGGTGCGCTTAAGCAATGAGTAAGCTGCCAGAATGAAGGAAATCACTGTGGCAAATAACAGCACCAGCATATAAGGAATGACTTGTGCGTTCATATCGGCAGACGAAGGGCCAACTTGGTGGGGTTAGCGGTGGATGGTCAAACCGCGGCGTTCGATCTTGCGGATTCCGGCAAGCGAGGTCTTCACGCAGCGCTGTAAATCCAGATATGCCAGGCGGTTGAGCGATTTCAGCGCTCGCAGGCCTTCGTCGCTGATCCGGTTACAGTAGCTGAGATCCAAATGCTCCAATTTTTTGAGCGCCGCCAGGTGGGAAAGACCCTGGTTGGTGATGTTGCAGGATGATAAATTTAGGCGGGTAAGGCCAGGCAGGACTGAAAGCCGCGCCAGCCCGGCATCGGTGATCTTACGGTTCTCGGCCAGGTTCAAATAGGTCAATCCCGGCAGGCTGCTGACCGCTTTGACCAACCGGTAAAGCTCATCGTCATCAATGTTTTTGACCCGCAGGTAGATCTCATTTTGGGGTGGGATGCTCAGCCGGCCGGGTCCCTGATCAAATTCGACCCATTCCTGAGCGGTCGCTCCCAATGGCCGGAGGTAAACCGTCACCGGCAGGTCGGTCTCGAACGTTGCAATTGGTAAGGTTTCAGTCATAATACCTAATTATAGAAGATAAATACCGTTTGTGAACAAATACGCACTTTAGTACCGACCGATTTATAATATTATAAGATTATCAACTCCACCCATCCCGCCCCAGTCTTGGGGCGGGATTATTCTTAATCGAGTGTTTTGGGGCGGCTCGCGATCCAGATTTTGGCATCGCTCTGCGAGCGAGCGTAACGGGTGAGAGCCGCCCTTACTTCAATTCTTTCTAGAAATAATTACCCAACCAGTGCCTTGCGCACCTCGTCCAGATGCCCGGCGCTGCCGAGTTTTTCATTTTTGTGGGCAATAAACTTGGCGTATTCACCCATGAAAACCTTGCCAACCGGGCGCAGGTCGAAATTTTCCGGATATTCCAGGAAATATTCACGATGCACGCGCGTCCAAACCAGCCGGCCGTCGGTATCGATATTCACCTTGGTAACGCCGAGTTCTGCGGCGCGTTTGAACGAGCTCTCGTCCACGCCCTTGGCCCCTTTAAGCTGCCCGCCGGCTGCATTGATGCGCTGCACTTCTTCCTGCGGCACCGAGGAACTGCCGTGCATCACCAGTGGAAAACCGGGCAGCCTCTTTTGGATCTGCTCCAAAACATCCAGGCGCAAGCCTTGCGTTCCGCTGAACTTGTAGGCGCCGTGGCTGGTGCCAATGGCTACCGCCAGGGAATCGCAGCCCGAACGTTCCACAAATTCTTTGGCCGTCTCCGGATCGGTCAGTTTGGCATCGGCCTCGGACACGGCGACGTGCTCCTCTACGCCGCCCAGCTGCCCCAGTTCAGCTTCCACCACAATCCCTTTGGCATGCGCGGCGTCCACTACCCGACGGGTGGTGGCAATGTTACTTTCGAAATCTTCACCGCTGGCATCGATCATGACCGAGGAGTAAAAACCGCTGTTGATGCAATCGTAACAGGCTTCTTCGTCGCCATGGTCCAGGTGCACGGCAAAAATGGCATCCGGGAAGACCTGATCCGCGGAACGAATGAGCCCTTCCAGCATAATTTTGTTGGTGTATGAGCGCGCACCCTTGCTGATTTGAATAATGAACGGCGCTTTGCTTTCCAGGTTTCCGCGGAACAGTCCCATGAGTTGTTCAAGGTTGTTGATATTGTAGGCGCCGATGGCATATTTGCCGTAGGCTGCTTCGAATAATTTCTTGGTGGTAACAATCATTTGGAAGACTCCCTCTGCCCATGATTTTAAGAAGTTTAAAGTAGTTGGGGACAATTATATCGCCATTTCAGGCCTTTCCCGCTTTGATCAGGCCGGATTGTCTGAACCACCCGAAGTAAAATCGATCTGCGAAAAATCTTTACATCCTGCGCCAGAAGTGTATAATATCGCCTTGCTGGAAAGTTAAACGTTCTGGCAACATCTGCGTTTTGCATGCAGCCTGGGACACGGCACAGAGGTTTACCTCGAAAGGTCGGTAACCAACTCCCGTGTCCTTTTAATTTGCCAGCAGCGGTCATTGAATAACCCGGAGCGGGATTTAATCCTCGCTTCGAACCTTAATTTTTTCAGGGCGAGGATATTAAGAGTGTCACTTTATTCGATTGAAGATGTTCGGCAGTTGGTGGAGGCTGCGCAGCAGCCCGAAACTCCTTTCTTGATATTGGATGGCGCGGCTGTCCGCGAAAATGCACGCCGTTTTAAAGCTGCCTTCTCCGACGGGCAGGTGTGTTTTGCAGTAAAAGCCAATAATGATCCAACCGTATTACAAATCTTCAACGAAGAAGGCCTGCACTTCGATGTCGCCTCCTGGGGCGAGATCCGCCAACTGGCCGGGTACGACGTTTCAGCCAGTCGCATGGTGTTCAGCGCCCCAACCAAGCTCCCGCGCGATATCGCCCGGGCCTATGAATACGGGTTGCGCCGTTTCTCTTTCGATACCCGTATCGAGTTGGAAAAGCTTGCCAAACTTGCGCCCGGCGCCCAGGTGATCGGGCGGGTGGCGGTGGATAACAACGGCAGCCATTGGCCGTTGGAGCGTAAATTCGGCATCGAGCCCGGCCAGGAAGTGGAACATATGCTGTACGCCCAAGAACTTGGGCTGGAGCCGTACGGCTTGACCTTCCATGTGGGGTCGCAAAACAAAGACCCGCAGGCCTGGGTACGTGCTCTGAAACGGCTCAGCCCAATCTGGAATGAATTGGAAAACAAAGGCATTCACCTGCAGGTGATCGATGCCGGGGGCGGATTCCCAACCCACTTCCATGAAGCGGTCCCGGGGGTGGAAGAAATTGCAGCCGCCATCCGCCCGGCATTCGAGCGGTTATATGGCAATAAAGCCAAATTATGGGTCGAGCCCGGGCGCGGACTGGTCGGCAATGCCGGAATCATGGCCGCGACGGTCATCAACCGCGCAACGCGCGGCGAACGCGAATGGCTGTACCTGGATGTCGGCGCCTTCCAGGGGTTGATCGAGGGCCTGGATTTCTACGGCTTTCAGTACCCGGTAATCAGCGAACGCAATAGCGAGCCGCTACGGCCATTTGTGCTGAGCGGCCCCACCTGCGACAGCGCGGATGTGATCCACCACCAGGCCATGCTGCCGGCAGGCATTACCCTGGGCGACCGGGTGTACGTGTTGACCGCCGGGGCTTACTCCAATTCGATGGAACGTTACAACGGCATCGAGTTTCCGGAGACGGTGGTGGTCGGGTTAAATTAGCCCTGCGCCACTTTCTTCACCATATTGATGTTGGTAAATTCATAGCCCATTTTCTCGTACAGGGCGCGGGCAGCCGTGTTATGCCCAAAAACGTGCAGCGCGATGGCTTTAATGCCTTGCACCCTGGCATGATCCTCTAACGCCGCCAGCGCCTGGGCAGCATACCCGCGTCGGCGCTGCCCGGGTTCGATGTAAAAATCGTAGATAAACCAGGCAGGGTCCGTGGAGCCTGGCAAAGGGGCATACCAGATCATGCCGACCGGCGCGCCGGTCTCCCGGTCAATAAGGGTGCGGAGGAAATTTTCGGGGGTATCCAGGCCTTGCGGCAGATATTTATTAAATTCCTGCCGGGAGCGTTCGAGCGCCCCTTCTTGCGGCCAATTACCGGCTTTTACTTTGTCGTCGGCGTACTCCGCGACGCTGCGTTCCAGATAAACCTGAAATTCAGCCGGCGACATAGGTTGTAGTTCAATCATCCGAAAACTCCCCTTTCCTTTTCTCGAAGTGTCGCAGAGGATTAGAACATTCTTTTTATTTGCAACTTTGTCGATTGCACATCCGGGTGCAATGTGAAAAAATGGGCGTATTCATTGCGGTTAAAGTCGTTTCCACCAATCCTGCCCAAAAACACTGCCGAGAGCACCCACATGCACCCACGTTTTAGCGGATTATCCATTGTAGCACTGGCATTGATCGCAATGGGTACCTTTGCCATACTCTTTGTCCACCGCGCGCCTGCCCACACGGTTGCCGCCGCGGAACCGCTCACCCTGGCGGCGACGCCCACCCTTACCCCTTTTCGACCTTTACCGACTTTCACCCCCTTTACGATAGCGATCGAACCCTCACCGGTAGTCAACGAAGATCCGCCTGATCGCCCGGAAGATATTCGCCTGCCGTATGACGATTATATCCTTACCCAGAAGACGCACGGCGCTGCTTACGGCGACGCGGCCATCGACCTGGCCGCCGGTCCCGGCATGGACATCCTCTCGCCCATCTCCGGGCAGGTGACCCGAAACGGCTTCGACATCTACGGTAACTCCATCCTGATCATCGAAAACGAAGTCTGGCAGGTAAAACTGCTGCACGGCGCTTTCTACCCGGCAGAAGGGGATTGGGTCGGCATTGGTAATCCCATTGGTGCAGAAAGCAACATCGGCTACACCTATGACATCTACGGGCGATCATGCTGGCGGCGCAGTTGCGGCTTTCATACGCATATGAACGTCGTCGACCAGCGCACCGGCCAGAACGCTGATTTGATGAAACTGCTCAACCCTTAAACCATCGCCGCTGCTGAAATACCACACGGCATAAAGGCCGGCTCGTCGATGTGAGATGGCATGACAAAACATCCCATTTATTGTCGGCTGGGTACGTTTCGGGCTGGCGCAGATGTATTGACGCGCTGAACGTTCGAACCGTATAATCTTGTAGGTATTGCTCTGAACAAGTGAAGCGGCCTGGAGGTCCACACGTGATGAAAAATCGCCTGACGCTGGTTATCCTGATAGCCTTGCTGGTTACTTTACTGGCTGGCGCTTGCAAACCGACCCCCACCCCTGCGCCGCCAACCGAAACGTCGGTACCTCCCCCGCCGACTTTAACCCCCATTCCGCCTACCGCCATTCCTTCAACAGTTACCCCGATCAATACGCCGACCGAAGTTCCTGCTGGCGAGTCGATTATCTTTACCAGGCTGGACATGATCACGGCCACTACCGGTTGGGCATTGACCCCTACCACAGTGGTACGCACCACCGACGGTGGCGCGACCTGGACAGAAGTCGCTCCGGCTGATTGGAACGATGCGGGCCTGCCGACTTCCGCATTTTTCCAAAACGAAGATCATACCTGGCTGGTTCAGACCGATCCACTGGATTTTGAGCGCGGGGTTTTCTACCACACCAGTGACGGCGGCGCCTCCTGGAAGCGTTATGACGTCCCCTTCGGCGCTGGCACGATGAGTTTCGTGGATAACGTCAACGGCTGGATTATGGCCGGACTGGGTGCTGGCGCCGGGTCGCAGGCCATTGCCATTTTCGCCACGCACAACGGCGGCGCAACCTGGACGGAGACCTACCGACGCGATACCGGCGAACCCGAACCAGCCGGTGAAATTCCGCTTGGCGGCTCGAAACAGGGCATCACCTTCCGCGATTTGCAGCACGGCTGGGTGGCGGGCAGCGTCCCGGCGAATAACGTTGTATACCTATACGCAACCGAAAATGGCGGCGTCAATTTTCAGCAGCAGGATATCCCCCTGCCGGACGGCATAACCACTGCCATGTTGTCACTGGAAGCGCCTGTTTTTTACACGAATACGGATGGTGCGCTGCCAGTCCTTCTATTTACCCCGGACGCTTCAGCCACCGTGTTCTACACCACCTCCGACGGCGGCTTAACCTGGACGCCAACTTCACCGGTGCCGGTCCTCGGCAGTTATGCTGCGCCTTCGCTGGATAATTTCATCGTCTGGGATGGCAACACGCTCTTCCACAGCAGCGATCAGGGCCAATCCTGGGATGCAGTCACGCCCGACATCAACCTGGAGGGGATGATCGCCGCCCTGGATTTTGTGGATGAGCAAAACGGCTGGGTCACCTGGATGGATGGCGACGGGAATGCCGGCCTGTATCGCACAACCGACGGCGGCCAAACCTGGACGGTTCCGGCTCCCTAGGCAGCAGGCACATACATCAATCCCGGTTTATTTAGGGCGAAAACCGTCGTCCCAGTTTTCTCCGCGCATTTCCGCCCAATCATTCGGCGTCGGGATGCAGGGAAACGGTTCATACCAGCATTGCGTCCAGGCTTCTGGAGCCGCGCACCACACCTGCGCTTCACCCACCGGGCAGGGCTCGGATGGCAATTGCGGGTAATCCAGCGGCAGCACCAGGCGCTGATTGATCGTTTTGGTATCCAACGACCGGACCAGGAAAAATAACTGGTAAGCAATCAATCCAACCATCCAAATAAAGCGAAAAATATTGGCGGATGCTCCGGCGTGAATGTCCATCCATGCGATCCAGGGTAGTACAGCCATCCCAATCAATGCCAGCAGAAAACCATAGCCAAAACGAATATCCGGTGCGGTGAACAGCCAGTAAACTGCGCCAAGCAGCACGGTTAAAAAACCGCTGACTAAATTGGCAAATTGCTCTTGTCCCAATTTTTTGGCCTGATACCCGACGGCAAGTCCCAGGGCAAAAATGACCGGCGAAACGGCTGCTCCCAGAAGGATCCATTTCTGGTTGGCAGTCTTTTCGATAAACCATAATTGCAGCCAGGAGAAGAGCGGCTTTGCCAGCACTTTTTCGACGTCCGCACCCGGGTCCCTGGCCCAGGCTTGAATGGTCAACACCTCTGACCTGGCGATTTCCTGAGGGATTTTCCAGTCAAAATTAAACCAATCGACGCCCGGAAGTGGGTAAATCAGATATCCAGAGAGGATGATATTGCGCACGATCCAGGGCAGCAATATCACTCCGGCGATGCCGGCCAATTTCAGGGCTGAACCCGAGTTTTTCAAATTTCTCAGCCCGATCCAGGCGGCTAAGAGCAGCACGGGGGCTGCCGAAAGCTTTACCGTTATCAGGGTCACGACGATCGTAAACAGGATGATCTCGCGAAGGGAATTGCTCCCTTTGACCTCGGGTAAAGTATCCAACCAGGCGGGCAATACCATCCACAGTATCAGGATCACCGGCAAATCAGTACCCGGCGATGATAGCTGTGACCCGAGAACGAAGAAAATCAAGGGCAGAAAAATCGTGCGTAAAATGTTCGCAGCCGTTCTTTGTCCCTGGTACCAGTCGATTGCGCCCCTGGCAAAATCAATGCCTGCGGTCAAAGTCAATGCTGCTGAGACTAAATGGAAGGAACGCGATCCGAGGAAAGAAAGGCTGAACAGTGCATTGAGCGTCAGCCAGCTCGAGTTATACGCCAGGCGGGTGTGAAGATTGCCAAGTCCGGGGACAGCCGGGTAAGCTTCCAGCCAGTGGATCACCTGGGCATGATAAATGCCGGTGTCCGGATTTGCGGGGACATGGGTGCTGTTTTCCAGCACGGCCAAACCGACGAGCACGAGCAGCGCCCAGCCTAATGCCGGTAACCGCGAAATTGAAGAGATGTTCAGGCTGCCCGACCGGTTGAGGAGCCATGCAATGGCAATTCCCCCGGCTGCAACGATCAGGATTGCCACCAAACCCAGTGGCATAACCAACGAGAGCAGCTGTCCGAAGAAGATTAATGCGCAAAAACCGATAAGAATGACAATGGAAGGTCGGATATCCTTTTCGCCATCGACATTGAATAACCTGGCCAAACCGTGTACCACGGCCCGGCCGTAGAGCCAACTGGCCAGGAGGATCAGGGCAATCAGGGTGACAGCAGCAATCATGGTCGAACCCCCGTTTTTCCTGAAATTGGATAGATCTACGCTGAGCGGGTGGACAGACTGGCAGCGGCTATGGCGTTCAGATGTTCCGGGCTGGTGCCGCAGCAGCCGCCAATCACCTGCGCCCCGGCGGCGATCCAGGCGGGCACCGCATCGGCCATTTGCTGCGGGGTGGTCTGGTACACTACATTCCCCAGATCATCCGTGACCGGCAAACCGGCATTCGGTTTGAACCAGATCGGCAGACTGGTTACAGCTTGAAGTTCCCGCAGTGCAGCCAGGTTGTCCGCCAGGCTGCGCCCGCAGTTGATTCCCAAAAGATCAACGCCCGACTGCAAAGCTCTGGCAGCCTTGGCGGGTGAAACGCCCATCATGGTACGGGTGCCGCGGTCATAGCTGAACGAGCATACCAACGGTAAATCGCAGACCGAGCGCACGCCGCGCACTGCTGCTGCCGCTTCGCCCAGGTCGAACTGAGTTTCGATGACGATCAAATCTACCCCGCCTGCCGCAAGAAAGCGCGCCTGCTCTGCAAAGGTCGCCTCGGCATCCGCTGCAGCCAGCGGACCGTAAGGATCAAGCATTTGGCCGGTCGGCCCAATCGATCCGGCAACGAACGCTCCGCTGCTTTCAGCGGCCTGCCGCGCCAATTTGGCCGCAGTGAGGTTGATCTGTTCGCATTCCGCATCCAGGCCCATGTTGGCGAGGTGCAGCCGGCTGGCGCCGAAGGTGCAGGTTAGTAGAATTTCAGCGCCTGCTGCAATAAAATCGTTGGCAAGCGTCAAAATGGCCTGCGGATTTTCCAAAACCCAGGCCTCGCCTGATTTTCCATCCGGCAAGCCGCGCATCTGCAGATTGCTGCCGGTCGCTCCATCAGCAATGAGTATTTTTCCGGATTGGATGGCGTCAAGAAATTTATTGGTCATTTTCTGCTTCACCTTGAGAGAATAGTTCGCCTGCCCTTGCTGCTTTTCGTCGCTCGGCAATCATACGTTGAACGTTAGGGAAGGGATGACTGGCGTGTGGGAATGGAAGCGCCGCAACAAATTGCTCTTGAAATTCGGTTTTCAGCGGAGCGGTGATGTGTTCTGTCCAACGTGCCACCTGCGCGGCTTCGGTCCGGCTGGATTTATTCAGTAGCGCAATGCGCGCACCGTCGCCGGCAGCGTTGCCGACTGCAGTCACCCGGTCCAGCGGGCAATCGGGGATCATGCCAATGATCATGGCGCGCTCCCGGTCGATCAAGCTACCAAAAGCGCCTGCCAGCACAATCCGGTCAACCTGCTGCACGCCGCGTTCTTTCATCAGCAGTTGTGCGCCTACGTACAGCGCAGCCTTGGCAAGCTGCACCGAGCGCACGTCGCCCTGGGTCAGCACGATTGGGCTGCCAGTGGCGGATTGCTCTGCGGTGGCTAAAATAAATGCCGGTTGGTCTTTAGGTCCGCGAATCAGCCGCGGGGAGTTGCGTTTTGGATTGAATTTTCCGGAAGGCAGCACCAATCCGGCCGTGAATAATTCCGCTACCGCCTCGAGAATACCCGACCCGCAGATTCCGCGCGCCTGGATTTGTTCGCCCGGCAGTTCGGCGCTCCAGTGTTCCTGACCAATAACTTTGATGTTAACTTCCAGCGTATGCGGATCGATGCGCACCCGTTCAATGGCGCCAGGCGCAGCCCGCATGCCGTGCGTGATTTGCGCGCCTTCGAAGGCCGGGCCGGTCGGGCTGGAGGTGCATAACAGGCGTTCACGGTTGCCGAGCAGGATTTCGCCATTGGTGCCGACATCCACGATCAGGACGATGTCATCCTGTTTGTGCGGCTCTTCTGCCAGAATAACGCCGACATTATCGGCGCCGACGTAGCCAGCTTCCAACGGCAAAACGTGTACGCGTGCGCCCGGGTTGAATTTCAACCCCAGATCGCGGGCAGCCACGTCCACTGGCCCACCGGCGACCGGTGCAAATGGCAAATGTCCAAGCTGGGCGGGATCGAGCCCCAGCGCCAGGTGATGCATAACCGAATTGCCCACCAGGACACAATCGACGATGTCTTCCGCCGCGGCATTGGCTTGCGCGGCTGCCTGCGCCGCCAGTTCATTGATCGCATGGATCACCGCCCGCTGCAGCCGCTCGCGTCCGTTCTGGGTTTCTACGGCGTACGAGATGCGCGACATGATGTCGTCGCCGTAAGTCACCTGCGGATTCATCGCCGAAGTCGTCGCCAGCAGTGCACCGGTATGCAAATCGCACAGGTAGGCTGCTAACGAAGTAGAGCCAATGTCCACAGCCAGACCGAGCGGTGCGTCGTGCAGTCCGGGTTGCACCCGGATGACCGCCTGGTCATTCCAGATGGTCAGGGATACTTCCCCATGCCCCTCACGCAGAGCGGTCGGCAACGATTTCAGGGCTGAAAGCTCGAAAGTCGGTACCTTCAGCCCAAAGCGCGTTTCAAGCAGCGCCAGGATGCGCTCCTGGTCAGAGCGGTCGCCCAATATCGGCGGGTCGAGCGTCAGCAGCGCCATGCGAATAATGGGGTTTACCGGGATCACGCGTTCGGCCGCAGCCTTGCGCACAATTTGACGATTGGCCCCGGCTTCTTCGGGCACAGTGACCAGTAGGTCACCGTTTACGTGCGCCAGACAGCTCAAACGGACGCCAGCTGGCAGCCCGCGCGTGGCGCAAATCGACCGTTCATTCTCGTCGGACGGACTGACGTTGTCTGAGTTGGAGGATAAGTCGTGCTTGGCAAAGCGGCCTTCTTCGATAATTACCTGGCATTTGCCGCAAGTACCCACTCCGCCGCAAATGGATTCAATGCCAACCCCCACAGCACGGGCAGCCTCCAGCAGGGTTATCCCGGCCTTAACCTTCCCGGACTGCCCCGAGGGTTGGAATACAACCTTACAGGTCTGGGATGAATCGGGTTTTAACGGCGGGGGCTCAAAAGTGTTGGGCATGCAAGGCTATTAGGGTTGATACAAGATTAATAATATTTCCCGCGGGACTGCGCGAAGGGATTATAGCCATTATAAATACGAAAGTCAAAACCAGTGCTGTTATGATGCTGTGCCATTTAAATATGCTTGCTTAAAATTGAACCCTTGACAAATTTGTTTATAAGTTGTATTATTTCAATTAATATATTTCAACATCAAAGGATTTGAGCTTGCCCACTCATTACGTAGGCAACCCAACAGAAGTACTTGCACTGGATACCTGGATCAAGCTGAATCGCTCGGTCGATTCGCTGGTCACACGGGTAAACCAGAGCGGCACCATGGGCGGCCTGACACCCACTCAATTCGCTGTTGTTGAAGCTCTTTACCACCTTGGTCCCTTATCCCAATGTCAACTGGCTGCCCGCGTGTTCAAGAGCAGCGGCAATATGACCCTGGTAGTGGACAACCTGGAGAAACTCGGGTTAGTAAGCCGGCAGCCGGATGCTAACGACCGTCGGGTAAGCTTTGTAGGCCTTACCCCGCTTGGCAAACAAACTGTTAGCATCATCTTCCCGCAGCATGCCATGTTTGTCACACAGCTTTTTAACGTGCTGACGCAAGACGAACAGCGCACGCTGGGAGAGATCTTGCGCAAGCTTGGCAAGCAAGAAGGGTAAACAACCTCTTTTTTTTGCCCAATTATTTCGATGTCAAAATACTTGACTATAAGTATTATTAACCAAAATTATCAAAGATCAAAGGAGATCTAAAAACACCATGTCCTGGAAAATTGACCCCGCCCACTCTGAAATTAATTTCACTGTTCGCCATATGATGATTTCGAACGTGCGCGGCCGTTTCGAAGCCTTCACCGGTACCGTGGAATTCGATCAGCAGAATCCTGCCAATTCGAGCGTTGACGTCCAAATCGAAGCTGCCAGCATCAACACCCGTGAAGCCCAGCGGGACACCCACCTGCGCTCTGCTGACTTCTTCGACGCCGAAACCTATCCCTACCTGACCTTCAGGAGCAAAAAGGTCGAGGTCGTGGACGACTCGCACGGGCGCATCCTCGGTGATCTGACTATTCGCGGTGCTACCAAAGAGGCCGTGCTGGATACGGAATTCAACGGCATGTCGCAGAGCCCCTGGGGTTTCAGCAGCGCCGGGTTCAGCGCCACGACCAAAATCAACCGCAAGGATTGGGGACTTGCCTGGAATATGGCCCTCGAGACTGGCGGCGTTCTGGTCAGCGATGAAATCAAGATCAATATCGATATCGAGATCATCGAAGAAAAAGTTGCTGAAGCGGCCGCCTGACGATTGCCGCTTGTCATACCAACTACACCAATTTCCAAATTTCTAACACAAATTAACGGGGCATCCAATCGGATACCCCGTTTGCCATTCCATACCCTGTTTATGCTCGTTTCAAGTAGAAAAAACTGTTGTAAGCCAATAAGATGGTTGGTAAATTGTGGAATTTCAGTAAATTTATCCATGAATTAGCTTTTTATGTACTATCCCTTTGCTAAAATATGTATAATGAAGTTAAGCAAGGCAACATATCCTTCTACGAAGAGGTCTTTTTATGGATGAACTGGTTACACTGGTCGTCAAAAAGACGGGCTTGTCCGAAGAAGTTGCCCGCAAAGCAGTCGCGACTGTGATCGATTTTCTCAAGAAAAAATTGCCAGCGCCGGTAGCCGGTCAAATCGATCTGGTCCTGGGGAAAAGCGGCGGTAAAGAGGCTTTGGCCAAAGGCTTAGCCAACCTCACCGGCAAAAAATAAACCCGACAAAAATCCATCACATCCACTTCAATTTTTCATATCCAAGGAGAGAAAAATGACTGCATTAAGTAAAATCGAAGGGATTGGACCCAAATACCAGGCTGAATTAAAAAAAGCCAACATCGCCTCAGTGGAAGGACTGCTGAAAGCCGGCTCGACCCCCAAAGGGCGCAAAGAGTTGGCAGAAACCTCCAAGATCAGCGATAAATTGATTCTCGAATGGGTCAATCATGCTGACCTGTTCCGCATCAAGGGTGTCGGTGAAGAATATTCCGACCTGCTCGAAGAGGCCGGCGTGGATACCGTGGTCGAACTGGCCAAGCGCATTCCCGCCAACCTGGTCGAGAAAATGGCTGAAGCCAATGCCGCGAAAAAACTGGTGCGCCAAATGCCAACCTTGAAGATGGTCACCAACTGGGTTTCGCAGGCCAAAGCGCTGCCCCGGGTTGTGCAATACTAACCCTCGCCATTGATATTCTTAAGGAGAAGCGCCGGTTGAACGCCCAGCGCTTCTCCTTTTTGATATCAATTTCCGCCATTGGTCATAGTATTATCACTCTGCGGGTGAGGCCAGAGGCCGAAGGATCTCGCGCTTGAACATAGAGTGGATATAGTTTCAAGATCAGATTCTTCGCCTTTGGCTCAGAATGACATCATCACACCAGCGGGTCATTCTGCTCGCACTCACAGAGCACCCTTCGGGTGGGACACTTTGCGAGTGAGGCCATGGGCCGAAGGATCTCACCTTTGAATACAGAGAGGATAGAGATTCTTCGCCTCCGGCTCAGAATGACAGGGGTATTTCACCAAGGAGAACGGTGGAGACTGCTAGCCGTCCGATATTTGCTATTGCCTCAACGCTGAGATTCGCGTACCATCATTGTATAGATTTCCAATGCTAATTTCCGGCCTAAAAGAGGGACCTTCCGATGAGTTTTAAAATTACCTGGTACGGCCACGCGGTACTGGCCCTCGAAACGGGCGGTTATCACGTGCTGGTTGACCCTTACCTGAAAGACAACCCGGCAGCCGCGATCACCCCGGACAAAGTTGCCGCGGATTTTATCCTGGTAACCCACGGACATGGCGATCATGTTGGCGACGCGGTCGAGATCGCCAGGCGCACCGGAGCAACGGTGATCAGTAATGCCGAGATCAGCAAGTGGATGTCCGCCAAGGGGCTTAAAACCCATGCTCAGCACATCGGCGGCGGCTACCACCACCCCTTCGGCTACCTCAAATTGACGCTGGCGCTGCACGGTTCGATGCTGCCTGACGGTAGCAACGGCGGCAACCCGGTTGGGCTGCTGCTGACCACCCTTGACGGTCAAAAAATCTACATGGCGGGCGATACCGGCTTGTTCGGTGACATGCGCCTGATCGGCGAGGAAGGCATCGATCTGGCGGTGCTGCCCATTGGCGATAATTTCACGATGGGACCGGTGGATGCGCTACGGGCGGTCAAGATGCTACAGCCGGCGCACGTCATTCCGATGCACTACAACACCTTCGATGTGATCCGTCAGGACGCATCCGCCTGGGCGCGCCAGGTGGAGCAAGAAACCAGCGCCAAAGTCCATTTATTGAAACCCGGTGAGAGTCTGACGCTATAGAGCGTTACTTGTCAGGGTGAACTCACAGAAGATCAACCTGATAGGTTTTGAGTGATCTTTCAGGCTAACATACGTTAGTTGCCGGTCCAGGGACCGCGCAATCCTAACCCTCTGTGAGTATTTGCCGCCAAATGACTGCATCCCAGCCGCCAAAATTTCATCAACTTACGCCCCGGCAACGCCTGGATTGGATCGCGCAGCATACTGGCCTTGACCGCAGCGCGCTGGACGCTTTCACTCAGGGCGCCGGTTTGACGCTTGAACAGGCCGACCACATGATCGAAAATGTGGCCGGGCTGTATGCGCTGCCGATTGGCATCGCCCAGCATTTTATCGTCAACGGGCGCGAAGTGCTGGTGCCAATGGTAATCGAAGAGCCTTCAGTTGTGGCGGGCGCTTCGTACATGGCCAAGCTGGCGCGAGCTGCTGGCGGCTTTACCGCTTCCACGGACGCGCCGGAGATGATCGGCCAAATTCAGATTCTGGATATCGCCGACCTGCCGGCTGCTCGCCAGCGGCTGCTGAACCACAAGACAGAACTGCTGCAAGAAGCAGCCCAATTCGATCCGGTATTGATCAGCCGCGGCGGCGGCCCGCGTGATCTGGAAGTTCGCCTTATCGAAGAGTCGCCCATTGGCCCCTTTCTGGTGCTGCATCTGATTTACGATGTGCGCGATGCCATGGGCGCCAATGCCGTCAACACCGCGCTCGAACGCCTTTCGCCGCGCGTCGAGTCTATTTCCGGCGGCAGAGTGCACCTGCGCATCCTCTCCAACCTGGCTGACCACCGCCTGGCGCGTGCTGCGGCCACCATTCAGCTCGACCAGCTGGCCTTCGGTCAGTTTTCCGCTGAGGAGGTACGCGACGGCATCATCGAGGCCTGGGCGTTTGCCGCGGCCGATCCTTACCGCGCGGCCACCCACAATAAGGGCATTATGAACGGCGTGGACGCGGTCGTCCTGGCTACCGGCAATGACTGGCGCGCCATCGAGGCCGGGGCGCATGCCTATGCCGCTCGCAGCGGACGCTACACCAGCCTGTCCATCTGGGGCAGGGACGCAGCCGGTAACCTGACCGGGAGGTTGGAAATGCCATTGGCGGTCGGGATCATTGGCGGCGCGACCCGGGTACATCCCGGCGCGCAGGCAGCATTGAAACTGATGGGCGTCACCACCGCCGCTGACCTGGCGGAGATCATTGTTTCGGTGGGGTTGGCGCAAAACCTGGCAGCCCTGCGCGCCCTGGCGACCGAAGGGATCCAGCGCGGGCACATGGCGCTGCATGCCCGGCAAATCGCCATCGCCGCCGGCGCTATCGGCGACCAGATCGATCCGGTTGCCGACCAGATGGTGCAAGAGCAGAACATCCACGTTGGCCGTGCCCAAGAAATATTATTGGGATTGGAAAAGAGAAATTAACCACGGAGTGGCGCTTTGGTAATCAATAAGAGGTAATTATGGAAAATCATGAACATGCTCCCCTGCTGCACACACCCGACCGTCCGGTAGGCATCATTGGCTACGGCGCGTACGTCCCGCGCTACCGCCTGCCCGCCGCCGAAATCTCGCGCATCTGGAAGGGCGGCAAAGAAGCCGGCCCCATCAAGGAAAAATCGGTGCCGGGCGTCGATGAGGATGTGATCACCATGTCGATCGAGGCCTCGCGCAACGCGCTCAAACGGGCGCAGATCAACCCGCAGGAACTACGCGCGGTGTGGGTCGGCTCTGAGTCGCACCCGTACGCGGTCAAACCCAGCTCGACTATCGTAGCAGAGGCCATTGGCGCGCCGGTGTCGATCCAGGCCGGCGACTGGGAATTCGCCTGCAAAGCCGGCACTGAGGCAATGGTGGCTGCCATGGCCATGGTCGGCGCCGGCATGGGACGCTACGCGCTGGCCATCGGAATGGACACCGCCCAGGGCCGCCCGGCGGATGCGCTGGAATACACCGCCGCGGCTGGCGGCGCGGCCTTCATCCTGGGGCCGGCTGCCGAATCGCTGGCAACCATCCTGGCGACCTATTCCTACGTCACCGATACGCCGGACTTCTGGCGGCGCGCCCACCAGCGCTACCCCGAGCACGGTCAGCGCTTCACCGGCGAACCGGCCTATTTCAAACACATCACCGAGGCCGCCACCTGTTTGATGGAAGAAGCCGGCCTGAAACCCGCCGACTTTGACTACGCCGTCTTCCACCAGCCCAACACCAAATTTCCGCAGCGGGTCGCCGCCCAATTAGGCTTCACCCCGGAACAAATCAAGGCCGGCCTGCTCTCGCCGGTGATCGGCAATACGTACGCCGGCGCCGCCATGATCGGCCTGACCGCCATCCTCGACATTGCCAAACCCGGCCAGCGCATTCTGATGGTCTCGTACGGCTCCGGCGCGGGTTCCGACGCCTTCCTGCTGGAGACCACCGCCGCAGTCAGCGAACGCCAGGGTCTGGCCGTGTCCACCCAGGAGTACATTGCCCGCCGCACCGAGGTCGATTACGGCATGTACGTCCGCCTGCGCGGCAAACTGGCAGAGTAGGGAGGACGGATGCGCGAAGTCGTCATTGCTGGAATCGGGCAGACCCCGGTCGGGGAATTATGGGATATTTCGCTGCGCAGTCTGGCCTATCAGGCCATCAAAGCTGCCCGGCTGGACGCCGGCAACCTGCTGCCGCAAGCCCTGTACGTGGGCAACTTCCTTTCGTCGGTGACCTCGCACCAGGGCAACCTTGGCGCCGTGCTGGCCGACAATGCTGGGCTGGACGGTATCGAATCCTTCACGGTCGAAGCTGCCAGCGCCTCAGGCGGAGCCGCTTTCCAGATGGGTTTCATGGCGGTGGCATCCGGGTTGGTGGATATCGCCCTGGTGGTCGGCGCAGAAAAATTCACCGATGCGCTTGGCTCCGAGCAGGAAGCCGCCATCGCCATGTCGATGGACGCCGACTACGAAGCCGCGGTCGGGCTGACGCTGGCGGGTCAGGCCGGGTTATTGATGCAACGCTACCTGCACGAGTCGGGCGCGCCACGCAGCGTTTTTGGCGCCTTCCCGGTGCTGGCGCACGCCAACGCCGTCAACAATCCCAACGCCATGTATCGCAAGGCCATCCGCCAGGAAGCATATGAAAAGGCCGACATCCTGTCAGAGCCGATCAATCTGTTTGACCTGGCCTCATACGCTGACGGCGCAGCCGCCGTCATTTTGACCACGCCGGAAATCGCCGCCCACCTGCCGCAACCGCTGGTGACCGTGCGCGGCGCCGGCGGGGTGATCGATACGCTGGCCATCCACGACCGCCCCGACCCGCTGGCCTTTGACGCGGCCCGCTACGCGGTGCAACGCGCCTGTGAAATGGCCGGCATTCTGCCGGGCGAGGTGAACCTGTTCGAGCTGGACGACGCCTTCTCGATTTACGCCGTGCTGGAACTGGAGGCCGCCGGGTTTGCCGGTCGCGGACAGGGCTGGCGTATGGCGCAGAACGGCGATCTGGCCCTCAACGCGCGCCTGCCGGTGCTGACTATGGGCGGTAGCAAGGGGCGCGGCAATCCGTTGGGCGCTGCCGGGGTGTACCAGATCGTAGAGGCGGCGCAGCAACTGCGCGGACAGGCGGGCGCCAACCAGGTGCCGGATGCGCACTTGGCGCTTACCCTGTCGTTGGGCGGCCCGGCTTCCTCGGCCTACGCCCATGTACTGCAACGCCGCGACGCAGGTCGATAGCCTTTGACAGTCCTTTCCAACCAATCTGATAGGAAATGATAGACCCTTACCGATAAACTGTAGCGTGATCTAAACCCTTCAGGAGTCTTTTCATGGAAATCCCACGCCACTGGCGATTAAAACAACAACGGTATGCACTGGTCGGTGAAGTTTGCCCGCATTGCGACAACAAAATCTTCCCCCCGCGCGACGTCTGCCCGCACTGCGGCAATGACGCCCGCACCACCTTTACTTTTAGCGGTCACGGCAAGATTTTCTCTTTCACCACTGTCAGCGACGCGCCGGCCGGCTTCGAGCACAACGCGCCCTACACTGTGGCGCTGGTACAGCTGGACGAAGGCCCGGTGGTCACCGCCCAGTTGACCGACCTGGATGGCCAGGACGTGAAGATCGGCATGCCGGTGGAAATGGTCACGCGCAAGATCCGCGACGACGGCAATCAGCGGGGAATTATTGTTTATGGGTATAAGTTCAGACCGGTAATGCGGTAGAGGAATTGCTCTTGTGAAGTGCGCCAAGTTGGCGCACTTTTTTTGTTCTGAAAAATGAAACACGGAGGCACAGAGAAAAAGGTGTTGTAGTAGGGGAGCGCAGTGCGCTCCCAGCTTCGAACACAACGCCCCCTACACCGTTGCGCTGGTGCAGTTAGACGAAGGCCCGGTGGTCACCGCCCAGTTGACCGACCTGGACGGCCAGGACGTAAAGATCGGCATGCCGGTGGAAATGGTCACGCGCAAGATTCGTGACGACGGCAATCAGCGGGGAATTATTGTGTACGGGTATGCACAGCACTCGCGATGCTCGTAAGTTCAGGCCGGTGATGCGGTAGGGTGAGCTTTAGCGCACCAATTTAGATAAGATGAGGTGCTCTCCACGCATAAGCGGGAGGGCGCTTTTGATTCGCACTGGATTTTTCCACCTGACGGTCTGTACAATGCCTTCGGCCCGTATTTGATCGAGCAGCTTTCTATGTTTTGGGGATGGCGAATCGCTCATGGATGTTTGACGAAAAATTCTTGATATATAATCTTATTTAAGATTGTATTGTGTTTGAATGGTTGGGGTAATCAAGCGTTCTTGCAGTATATTACACCTAAAGAGACTAATTATACGGTCGAATCGCAGCGTATCAATGTTCCGTACAATTAATAGTTGGACCGCTGGATGGGAAGGGAGATATCAATGCTTCCGTACGACTTACCGTTTCGAGGCATCGTATTTTTTGAAGGGGCTGAACACTTGCCAGATGACGTTGTGTTGTCGCTTGACGAGATACGGAAATGGGCAATGAACTCCGGTTTTGTCTCGGATCCAGAGTTTCAACTTCTGCTGGGCGATCGCGTTGCCGACGTTGCCAAGGTAGCGACGCCGGGAGACGAACTCAGCGTTGCCATTGCAATAACAAGTCGCAACAGTGAGCCCGAATACTTCGAATATCCATTTCTATCGGTACGATCTCTAATTAAGCGCGGGACTTGCCTACCTCTCGTGTACTGGAAGGTGATCCCCACGCTGTCGGATGCGAGTGGCAATGCGCCGGTTTTCGGTGAAGTCAGATTTGGATTCTGGCTCACTGGGTGCCATGACGAATTCTGTTCTGTGTCGATGGCGAGCCGCGTAGTGCCGAAGTTTGTGGTCGAGATGGAGAAACTAGCGTCGGAATTTCCCGTAAAGGTTGAGTCCCAAGGCGCGCGCGAGATTACAGTTGATGGTGCTGTTCTCGCTACCTTTATCAAAGAGGGGCGCTCGTTCGATGTGTTGTTATCGCGGAAGTAGGCAGTCTAACCGCGCGTTCGAAGACGGACGCTCGCAAGCGTCGCTTCGCTCCCTTGCTCGCGCCGTTCAACGCGAACGTTACACATCAATTATGAGAATAAATATGATGGGGGTAGTCTCATGTGCGTTAGTGGCTCAATGATATGGTATGCAAGCTATGGTTCGAATCTTTTATATAAGGATGGTTTTTTATGTTATATAAAAGGTGGCATTCGCAAGAGTGCATCTCAGAGCGAAGGCGGCTGTAAAGATAAAACTCCGCCCAGAAAAACTACAAATATTAATATGCCTTATCTGCTGTATTTTGCCGAAAGGGCGCCAAGATGGAATGGCGGCGGTGTCGCATTTATTGGTCTTTCAAAAAATGACGACAGTCTGACTGCCGGAAGAATGTATTTGATAACAAAAGAACAATTTAGGGATGTTATTAAACAGGAAAATGGCAATCAAGAAATATCTGTTGATTTTGACGACGTCATAAAGAAAGGTTCAAACGTCTTCAGAAAATCTTGGTACGGGAATATTATATATTTAGGGGAAAATGACAGATATCCAATCTTTACTTTTACACATTATAAAGATTTCGGCAGCCAAACCCTCAATAAACCATCTCCCGGCTATATCCAAATCATAGCTGCTGGTTTAAAGGAGTCGTACAATTGGACTGATGACCAAATAGCAGATTATCTACTGCAAAAACCGGGAATAAAGACCAACTGCGACAGGAACCAATTAACAAAAATACTGTGTAACAATGCAATCGAGACCGACGCCGATTAGCCATGGCACGTTTTCACCATCCTTTGTGGCGGCGCGGCTCATGGCCGTCGTTGGGCGCTTTTCATACAGCTTATGGAGAACTTTGCCCATCCACACAACTTGATGCCTATTTGGGCAATTATGAGCGAATCATGAACGATTTTCTTGAAACATCGAAGATCGCTACTTTCATGGCCGAAAGGCGCCCAGAGGCGGTAATTGTAATGCTCTCATATATAAGCGACCTCGAAATTATTAGTGCACCGAATGCGCACAAAGAAAGCGCTATGCCGCTATGCACCAATTGGCTGAAGCAACGCTAGAGCTGGAGACTAAATCGGAATTGACGGAATCTGATGCTGCGATACTTGAGCCAGCTCTTCAGGAAATTGGAAGAGTAAACGATGAGGTGGCTCGGGTCGAATCCCAACTAAGCAAGTAGTAAACTGCTAGGAGGAGAAAATTCTAATGGAACAGTTTCAGTCCCTTTTGAACCGAATTGAGCAGGGAGAACTTGACCCAGGCGATAACTTTAGCGAGCGCACTAAACAGTTCGCTAAAGAGGTAATTATCAACGCGCAACAGGGTTTTCTTACAGAAAAGCAAGCTGTTGTTTTGTGGCTGCATTATCTCAGGCGACTCGGCCATCACGTGGAGATTCCCGACAACGAATAATGCGCCCAACACTGCGTGCACTCGACTGTGGGGATTCTGTGGCATTTTCAGGCATTTTTCTGCGCCTTAGCCTTTTCCAAGTTAGGCGGTTTCGCCGTCCGCCCGCTCCAGCGCAGGTAACGCAAACCGTTAGGCGCTGGTAACAATTGCGATGATAACTCTCAACGGAAATACATATAAGTTGTGCCTCATTGACACAAATGTCGCGAGCGAAATGGTGAAACGTCCTGACCCCATAATGCGGCATTTCTTTGAAGCAATAAAACCAAATGAATATATTCCCTGCTTTTCAATATTTACAATTTTAGAGTTAAGAGAAAGGGATGATGTTTACAAACGCTTTTTAGAGACTTTTTCTGTTTTTCCCTTTCTTATTCTTAAGAGTCTCGACCAGTTATTTCAAGACGAAATCACGGCTTATCCAGACCATAAAAAGGTTTCGCCAATTCTCATTTCTTCGCCAGGCATACTTGCGCCAAAGAATCAAAAACTTGCTGACATATTGACTTTGGCTTTTGACATGCCAGAAATACAAAAACTTGCGAACAAATGGATTTCAGAGAAAGGCTCAATTCTCAAAGGAATCTTAAGCCTTGTAAAGAATTACCCTCCAAAAAACAAAAAATATACTCCACAAGAAATAAGGTCTTTTATTGAAATTGCAGGGTTTCAACAAGTAGCATATAGAGCGTATAATTTTGCTCAACAAGTAGTGAAAGAAGGAAAACCAGCAATGGTTGATTCTTTTCCATCAATCAAGATGACAGCGTTTACAGTCTTTTACAAATTCTACACAGATGAACGACGCCCGCAAGAGTCCGACCCATTCGACATAATCATTTCGTCTGTGCTGCCCTATGTAGATACAGTTATCACAGAAAAGCATCAGGCTGACGTTCTCAAGAAAATAAAACTGCAAGACAAGTTTATTGAGAGTCTTGAAGTATTAAGGTTGAAAGATTTACAATAGAAAGCGCCTAACAAAGCGTGCACCTGACGCTGGGGACTGCCGCTTTGCGGCGTGCGGTCATCTCAAGCAGTTTTCTACGCCTTAGCCTTTTTCCAGTTGGACGGCTTCGCCGTCCGCCCGCCAGCAGGTAACGCCAGCCGTTGGGCGCTGAACAAGCTGTCGAAATCGCACCCGCTCCTCCGACTACCTGGAGCAGTGCTCGATGTCAACAATTGCGGCACGGCTTGCAGATAGTCAATCAAGCAAGCGAACGGAGGTGAGAAGAATGAGACGACTGGTCGTGGGTGCCTTTACCACTTTGGACGGAGTCATGCAGGCGCCGGGAGGTCCGAACGAAGACCGGGACAACGGCTTCCAGCATGGTGGCTGGCTGGTCCCGTATTTCGACGAAAAATTTGTTCAAATCATGACCGAATGGACAACGCGAGCTGGCGCCTTTCTCCTGGGGCGTAAGACCTATGAAATTTTCGCGGGCTCATGGCCCAAGTCTACCGATCCGACGGACGAGATTGCCGTAGCCCTCAACACCCGCCCAAAGTTCGTCGCATCGACCACACTCGATACGGTTAGCTGGAACAATTCCACCCTGCTCAAGGGTGACATTGCCCGGGAAGTGGTGAGGCTAAAGGCGATGGAAGGAGGCGAGATTCAGGTTCATGGCAGCAGCAATCTTCTACAGACGCTGCTTAGGCACGATCTCGTGGATGCTCTGCGTATCTGGCAGTTTCCCGTTGTCCTGGGTACCGGCAAGCGTTTGTTTGGTGACGGCGCCATTCCGCGCAGTTTCAGGCTTGTCGAGACTCAGTTCAATACAACAGGCGCGGTTCTGCACGTTTACGAGCGTGCCGGGGGCCTCAAGTATGGGGGAGTAGAGGTTGGCCAGGAGACCGTCGTGTTCGAGTGATGCCCGGCCAAAGTCAGCAGGTCACGAGTGTCCAACAATCGTTTCCAGCCGGCGTTCCGCCTTTGGCGGTCACGCGGCTGAAGCGGGGCGTTGGGAATAAAAATTGAGGCATCCAATCATGAATGCAGGTAGTGTAAATTGATTAATCACAAGAAAAAATTCACTGAATTTCAAAGGATCAATATATGAATAGAATGAATCCCAAGGTCGATGAGTATATAAGTAAATCCGAAAAGTGGCAGGAAGAATTAGAGAAATTGAGAAGGATCATTCTCGACTGTCAGCTGACCGAAGAATTGAAGTGGGGCGTTCCTTGTTATACATTTCAGAAAAATAACATCGTTTTGATGCATATATTTAAAGAATACTGTGCGCTTTTATTTTTCAAAGGCGCCTTGTTAAAGGATGCCAAGGGTATTCTAATCCAACAAACGAAGGAAACGCAGGCGGCGCGCCAGATTCGGTTCACCCATGTTCGAGAAATAATCGAGATGGAGCCCATCTTGAAAGCCTATATTTATGAAGCCATCGAAGTGGAAAATGCCGGTTTGAAAGTGAATTTTAAAAAGACTACAGAATTCACCATTCCTGAAGAATTTCAAAATAAATTAGATGAAAATGCTGCCCTGAAAACTGCTTTTGATGCATTGACGCCGGGGCGGCAAAGAGCATACATTCTTTATTTTTCTGCGCCCAAACAATCCAAAACCCGGGAGTCAAGGGTTGAAAAATGTATGCAGCAAATTCTCATTGGAAAGGGATTAAATGATCAGTAATTCGATGAGAAAATTGCGGATCGCAAAATCAATTCGCGGGATGGGCGCATAAGCCCTGCCGTCTGACACAGCGTGCACTGGGCAGCGGTGACTGCGCTTCGCGCGTGCGGCACGCTTCGCGTCGAGCATTTCGTAAACCGTTGGGCGAGTTAATGGGTGACCCTGACACTGAAAAATCCAAACGAGTGCCAGACGCCATGCTCAAGATGCAAAAGATCATGGTCGCCGACTTGCAAAAGGCATACGACGGCTAATTCGGATAATTTCCGTCTTGAATTTCCGGGATAAATGCCCTAAGATAGAGTACCTGCTTCAAAAACAATCCGTCACAACAAGGAGGTTTTTATGAGCCCAAAGAAGGACACGGGTTTCACGGACGAGGAACGAGCCGCGATGAAGGAGCGCGCCCAAGAGCTGAAGGCGGCCGCGCGCGCGGGCAAGGACAAGGCGGACGGGGAAAGCGCCGTGCTCGCGAAGATCGCCGAGATGCCGGAACCGGATCGCGCCATGGCCACGCGGCTCCATGCGATCATCAAAGCCAGCGCGCCGGCTCTCTCGCCGAAAACCTGGTACGGGATGCCCGCGTATGCCAACAAGGACGGCAAGGTCGTCTGCTTCTTCCAAAGCGCGTCGAAGTTCAACGCGAGGTACGCGACGTTAGGCTTCAATGACACAGCGAACCTCGACGAGGGCGCCATGTGGCCGACCGCTTTCGCGCTGACCGAGTTGACCGCCGCCGATGAGGCAAGGATCAGCGCGCTCGTGAAGAAAGCAGCGAGCTGAGGACGAATCGCACGTGTAAAAGACCCCGCCGGAAACATCATCGGGCTTATTCAGTAGCCATGAGCGCGCCAGCGACAAATCGATATTTCGCTCGTGCGCACTGTGCGGTCGCGCAAGTAATTTGACAGAAACAATCACCCGCCCAACAAAGCGTGCACCTGACGCTGGGTACTGCGCTTCGCGCGTGCGGTCATCCCAAGCATTTTCCACACCTCAGCCGCTTTCTCATCGGACGGGGTCCCGCCGTCCGCCCCGCCGCCATGCTTCGCGAACGCAAACCGTTAGATCGACACTCTCACATTTACCGCGCGGACTCACAGTGTACCAAGGGGTAGATTATGTTACAAACTATTATGGGTATCGTGTCAGCGCAGGGTATGGCGGGCAACGCCTCCCTGTTACAACCCGAATTTCTGCCAGTGCGCGTCAAAGATGACATTTTCATCCGGCACAACCGGCGGGATGGGCATGGACACCCAGGTGGTATTGATAAAGTGTTTCCAGTGCACATTCTCCGAGGTGATGTTACCCCCCCAGGTGCCGCAGCCCAGGGTGAGCGCAAACGGCATTCCGTTATCATAGTTGCCAGAGTTGCCATACACCTGCGTTTGCCGCACCAGCATACGGCTGACCCGCGCTCGGGTGGCTAATTCAAGCACATGTGCCTGATTGGTGGTGTGAATGCCGCACGAGTGACCATAGCCGCTGTAGCGGGTAATGTCGCGCACCAGGCCAATGGCTTCCTCGAATTCCCCGTACCGCCAGAGGGTCAACACGGGCGAAAGCTTTTCCCCGGAGAACAAATCAGCCGATCCCACCGCCTCGCCTTGCACCATCAAAAAAGTGGTGCCGGCTGGGGCCGGGATACCGGCCAATTCGGCGATTTTGAGCGCCGGCTGACCGACCACTTCCCGGCTGAGATGCTCCCCATCCGGCCACATCACCTGACGCAAACGCTGCTTCTCGTCCGGGCTGCACAGGTACCCGCCATATTCCGCAAAGCGCTCGACCATCGTGTCGTAGATCGAATGCTGCATGACTACCGGAGCATCGTTCACTGTGGCGACATTGATGTTCAGGGTTTGCGGAAGGCTGTTCTGGACACCGCCAGATGAGGTTCCACCGTTGTCTTGCAGGCGGATGGTGACGCTGGCGGAACCGCTAGCGTTGGGCGCCGGGGTGAACGCTAATACGCCGAACGAGGAAATGGTAGGCCCGGCTGAAAACAACCCGGGGTTGGTGTTCACCATTACCTGGAAGGCTAAGGTTTGCCCGCTCTCATCGGCAGGCCTCGCGGATAACCCGGTTGCCCAGGGGTCAACAATCATGCTGCCGGAATCTTCCAAGACGGTCTGGTCTGGCCCAGGGGTAAATGAGGGAGCGTCGTTAATGGCTGTCACGGTCAGGTCGACCGTGGCACTTGTGCAAAGCAATGCACCCACGTTTTCACAGACAGTAAAGGAAAAGCTATCCGGGCCGTTGTTGTTGGCAGCTGGTGTGTAAATCAGGTTCGGTATGGCGCCACTCAGACTACCAAGTGTGGGTTGGCTGGTTATGGTAAGCGTCACCGGATCACCGTCTACGTCCCCGCCGGTCAAAGTTACACTCAGGGCAGTATCTTCCAATGCAGAAAGTGTTTGCGGGTCAGCGAACGGCGCATCGTTAACGGCAGAGACGGACACACTGACGGCGGCAGCAGCAGAAGGGTTCAGGCCATCGGTGGCTTTGTATGTGAAGGTATCAGTCCCATGATAGTTGGCGGCCGGCGTGTAATTTAACTTGCCGCTCACGATTGCAGCGCTGCCATGGGCTGGTTGGCTGTTGATCTCATAGGTTAACGGATCCAAATCGATATCGGTACAGGCAGGATCCACACTTCCGGTAGTATCTTCTACAGTCGCAATGCTGACGTCAGAACAGACAGGAGCATCATTTTGCAAGACCACCTGGATGAAACGGTTGCGGATGGGCTGTCGACGCTGCCGTCATTCACGACAAAGGTAATACTGTCCACACCCGTAAAGTCAAGAGTTGGTGTATAGGTCAGGTTTGGCGCTGTCCCGGATAAAGAACCATGGGTTGGGCCAGCCGTTACACTGAAGGCCAGGGAGTCACCATCGCCATCCGAACCGGTAAGCATCAGGTCCAAAGGAGTATCTTCCGGGGTAGTGAGCGATTGATCGTACGCCAGGGGGGTCACCTCCAGCGAACCAGGCACCAAACTGAGGTTTGGCCCCAACGGGTCTTGCACAATTACCCCCTGCGCATCTGCGCCGTTATTGGTCAGCGTCAGATTATAACGAAGCGTATCACCAGCCTCTGCGCGCGGCTTACCCCCCACCACGGAAGCTGTGTTGGTGAATACAAAGTCTGACGGATCAAGGGTAAGGGCAGCCTGGCTGGATTCAATTTGCGCCGGGGTTGACGACCTGGCCTGTACCTGTGGCGCCAGAGGTGTAAATATCATGGAAAATATCAGCGCATAGCTACTTGCTGAATTAATCACCTTCGTTCTGCGATGTTGAAACATGGTTGTCCCTGTAATGAAGGCTTATGAAAATATGGCTTCGTAGCGCATTCCAGTCTGGTCCGGCCCAAGCGGCACCAGGAACAATTCGAGCGATCCCATTTTCTCGTGCGCGAGTCGGTAAATCTGCTGCGATAGGTAGGCGTCTTTGCGTGGATTGGAAAAGATCAAAGAAAAGGGCCGCCGCCCGCCTGGGTTTCTTGCTTCACCCAATTCCGTGGCGCTGACGAGTACGAGAGGATAAGGCACCGACCCATCCAGATCGATAATGAAAGCCTGGTTCAGGTAGGGGACAAAATCGGCGCTGGTCAGTTTATCGAGCATGAGTTGTAGTAGATCCGGTTTCTGTGATCGGTTGGGTAGGCGTCCATTCGAGGAAACAGTAAACGCCTTTATCCTCCGCGAGGCGAAACCCCAGCCGCTCGTAAAGGTTCATGGCCGGGTTAAACCGCTCCACATGAATAGTCACTGCTAATTTATTTGTATCTCCTTCGGCCAGGACTTTGTGGAGCAATTCCGTGCCAATTCCCTGGCGTCTGAATTCCGGGAGCAGAGCAATATCCATAATGCGAATCTCGGCCGGCCGGCGGTGAAGGTACAACCGCCCGGCGGGGTGACCATCGGCAAGAATGACCTGAAATTCGTACCCCGGATAATTCTCGCGATAATAGGTATCCTGGGCATCGAACTGCATGCGCATGAAACGCTCTTTCTGAACCTCATCCCAATCGACCCTGGCCAACTCATCCTCACGAGTACTGGCATAGACCCGGAAGAGAAACTCCTGGTCTTCGGGTGTTGTTGGGCGGAGCGTAATACGTTGTTTCAATTGGTCAATAACTTTCATGAATCAGCAGTGATTTCATCGTTAACTACGTGCGCGGCGGGAACACTCCCTGCATGGCAATACAAAAACTCATGGTCAGGTAGGGCTGCAGATTGTTGTGCGGCATATCACCACCGACTGGAGCAAGAGCCTGGTCGGACATCGAAACCAGGTTCGTATTGGTGTCACTTTGGTATATAGCATCGGTTGTCACCCGCGAAAATGAGGCACCGCCTGGAGCCGGATAATCCCCAACTTCATTGGCGGCCAGCAACGGGTGATAGTGTGCAGGGATCTCCGATTCAAGCAGGGTGACCGTATCTGACCCACCGGTCTCACCGAGATCGTGCAAAGACAGGCCTGGTCCCTGGCCCGGGTGCATTGGTGCCCTGCCTTGCAGATCCGGTAACGCAAAGTTGGATTTGCCATCCCCACCGTAGGTGATTCCTAGCAGAGAGAATAGGGCCGTATTTTGCGAAAGCGGCAAGAGTTGGCCGTCACAAAAGGCCCACCCCTTGGGGGCAAAATTAAAGCCGAAAATACGAATTTCTGCGACGAATGGGTCAGCCATGATTTTTCCTAATTAAGTTTGAGATGGGAAAATACCGAACAGGGAAATAATGAAATCGATGCACAGGTAGGGCTGAAAATTGGTATGCGACTGACTGCCGCCAACAGGGCTAATCGAGGTTGGGGACAGGTTAACCATATTGGTTTCCTGGGAAAAGCCATCCGACTTGATTGTCCGGCCCGGGATGTTTCCATAGGGTTGGCTCTCCTGAGCAGCACTGGTTGTGGCCAGCAAGGGATGGCTGTGGACAGGGATTTGCTGGAGCGTCAGGGTAATCTCTTCAGCGCCGCCGGTTTCAACCAGGATGTACCCGTTACCAAAATGCATCGGTATTCGCCCCCGCAGGTCGGGGAGGGCAAAAGTGGATTGGCCATCTCCGCCATAGGTGGTGCCAATCAGGGTAAAGAGGGCCTCATTTTCGGAAATGGGTAATAATTAGCCTTCACAGAACATCCAGCCAGCCGGGGCAAAATTTCTGGCAAACATGCGGATTTCACCTACATATGGTTGCGCCATGATGATATGCCTTTTCGACTAATTCTGACTGGGGAAGATCCCCTGCAGTGCAATACAGAATGTGAGCACCAGGAAGGGCTGCATGTTCCGGTGCGCCTGGCTTCCTCCAACATTGGCGATCGTTTGCGGACTCATGATGGCCAAGTTGGCTGGGGATCCGTAAATATCGTTGGATGCCCTTGCCAGCACCATTCCCGACGGGTAGTCCCGGTTTCCAGCGATGGATGAAGCGTTCAATATGTGAGTATGGGTCGGGATTTCAGCGATGCTCAGGGTATGAGCCAGTTCTCCTCCCCTTTCGCCCAGAGTATGGCCGCTGCCAAAATGAAAGGGGGTTCTTTCTCGCAGATCCGGCAGTGCGAAATTGACTCGACCATCCCCACCGAAGGTCGTCCCTAACAAAGAAAATAAGGCCTGATTCTGGTTGATTGGCAGGAGTTGACCGTTACACAGCGCCCAGCCTTTGGGTGCAAATCCAAATGACATGATGCGAATTTCAGCCAGGAAGGGTTCGGCCATGGTTTTTCTCCGCGGATTGAACCTGCAGGGTGGAGGGCGCCGTCCAGTCGGATGTGTACCAGGTAATCCTATCCGTGGATTTAAGGAAGAAAATATGCCCCTGAAAGCTCACCTTGGCATAAAACGTGTCCAGGTCCTGGAAGACACCCAGAACGGTATACTGTGGCCCAGGTTTGCCAGCCCCTTCCAGAGAAGTGGATCTGCTGCCGAGCCAGGGGCCCGGCCAGCAAAGGATTTCAGCGACATGCATGAAGTCATCCCCTGGACTTGTGACGGCACGAGCAAAGCTCCAAACCCCATCAACGAGATGGTCAGAAAATCTCGACGTTTCATAGCCCTCCGATCGGTGAAGCAGAATAATAGTTTAGTTGGACCATAAGAAATATTCGAAGACCTCCTGCAACATTAATGCCACATGATGCAGATACAGGAACCGATTTACAGGACCGGCCAAGATCCTGATTAATGGCGAAAAGGGGGAAATCAAAATGCCATGATGCCAACGACGCTATCTAACCCCATTGGTATACCAGCCAGTGGATTATTATTGGAAAATTACTGGTCGAAAATAAAAAAAACCGACCAAAAGAGTCGGGGTGACCGAGCGAGCCGGAATCAGGTTAGGTTGGTTTTGCTGGTATGGCTTGAACACGGCATCGGCAATTTTTCGCTTCCTCTCTCTATTGAAACATCCATTTTTAAATATATAGGAGACTGCCCCATTACTTTTGGGGCACCACTACGTACAGGCTGGTGCGTTCAATTCGTCCAATTCGAACCAGGATTTCTTTGTCCCACCAATAAAAGCATTGCCTGGCCGAACAGCATCGCCCTGGCGCTGTTTAAAGCGATGGATTATTGTAGGATAAGCTTTAGCTTGCCCATTTGGCCTGGACAAGCTAAAGCTTATCCTACTTGTAAGCCCTTGCATAACTGTTAAGCCGCTACTGGCCTTTTTGCGCCAAAATTTAGGTAGCACAAATGGCAAATGATACTAGAATTAACTTGGAACCCCAAAGGTTGTGGGCTACTGTTTAGCTTGCCTGCAACCGTATATTCTGGTGGATCGATTTCCCACCGATCTGGAAGGTGAAAAATGGAAACAACCCAACCGACTGTCATTATCTGCCACGCCAGTGAAGACAAGAACAGCTTCGTCATCCCATTCACGTATAAATTAGCCGAGTACGGCGTCAGGTCGCTGGTGGATGAATGGGAATTGCAGCAAAATGACAGCATTATCGAGAAAATTTTCACCGAGGGGATCAAAAACGCAAGCGCATTTCTGATCATCCTCTCCAACCTCAGCGCCCATAAACTCTGGGTCACCGAGGAACTGCGCCCTGGGTTGATTAAACGGATTGCGGTCCACTGCAAACTGGTGCCGGTGTTGATCGAAAATGCTGAACTACCGGAAGTATTGAACACCGCCGAGTGGGTAAAAATCCGCGACCTGGACAACTACGACCGGGAAATTCAGCAAATTGTGAGGATCATTCGCGGTGACCTTGCCGCGGCAGCCGCTCCGGTTGCGGCGCCTGCACCAGCGGCGTTCGTGGCGCCGAGCGCGCCCCCCAGCATTGTTGCGCCGCCCAAGCCGCTGGCACAAACAGCCGACTCCGCTATCCCAGGCCTGTCGCCCAGCGAAACCATTGCGCTGAAGCTAAGCAATGAGTATGCGGTGGAAAAAGGCCGGACTTTCATCAACACCTCCGACATTCGCCGAATGCTCGAAGCCAACGGGCTTACCCCGCAGGTCATCAACAAAAGCCTGGATCTGCTGGACGAGAAAGGGTTGATCAAAGCCGCCCGCATCATGGGGACGGCCGGGATCGAAATCTTTAACGTTACCCCCTATGGTTTCGAAGCTTATGCGCGCGCGTTCATTCCCGGTTATAACGAGTTGGCCATCAAAATGCTCAACGGGTTGGCCAATGAGGGGCTGGCTACCAATGATGATCTGGCCTCGCGCTTCAACCTCCCGATGAGTGTCGTTAATTTCACTCTGGATGTTTTCGAAACAAAAAACCTGATCAAAAAGGGGAAGTCCCTTGGCGGCGCGGTGCTGGTCAAAAACGTGACCGATGCCGGTAAAAAGCTATTGCAGGGGTAGTAAACGATTACGGCAGCGGCGCCAGGAAATACGCTTCACCGTTCAACATGGCCTCCACCGACCAGCCGGTGACGCCCTTTTCATTGCGGATTTCCCACCACCAGTAAGCACCGTCCTGGTACGGCACGCACAGCGGACCCTGCAGAACGTCAACAATCGCGAGGGCCGGGCTGGCGTCGAAGACGTTGTCTGCCATCTCCGGGGTTGTGTGCAAGTTTAAATTAATGATCACCCGCGCGGGTTGACCGGCAGTCAAACGCGTTTCAACCGGCGTGTTACAGCTTTGCGTGGCAGTGGCAGTAGCCGTCAGGGTAAACGTTGGTTTCGGGGTCGGGGTTGGCCGGAGAGTGGGCGTGGCGCTCGGTTCAGGTGTGGCGGTCGGCCTGGCGGACGTCGCCGTGCGGATAAGCCCCATCACCCAGCGAAACTCCACTGCATCCCACGAAGCAACGATTGCCCCGGAATTATCGAGGATTTGCCAGCCGCCCTGGCTATTTTGCCTCCGTCGGTATCCTCCCGGCAACTGCAAGGAGACACTGGCAGGAATTACCGGCTGCCAGAACGAACCGTCTGGCCCCAACCGGTAGAGTTGAATCCCTTGCGGGTTCATCAATTCATGGGTGGCTGGGTCATACTCCCATTCAAAATTGGCCGGTGGAAATTCAGGCAAATTGGTCTCAGCCACCGGAGCTGGATGTTCCGCAGGCTGCACAATTACGACCACAAAGGCGACCAAAACCAGCACAAAGGCCAGTTTGATGAAATCATATGCACTGATGCGGTTTTTGTTTTCCATTCAGCAGACCCCAATCAGCGGAACACAAAATCGCAATCCCCAATCAAGGGATGATTGTACCCCGAAACCCAGTCCGGGGAAAACTTGCCGTTAAAGGGTGGAACCGCCGGTAAAACTTGGTTATACTAATTTGATAACCCTGCCTGTCAACATTACAGATTGGCCGTACTACTGTCCCATTCCCTGAACCGGAGGTTGGTATGCACGTTCACCCGCTCATCACCCAATTGCGCTTCACCCGCAGCGAATTTCTGCTCGGGGTGAAAAACGTCAGCGACGAGGATGCCGCGAAGCGACTCCTGCCGATGAATTACATCAGCTGGAATGTCGGCCATCTGGCCTGGCAGGAACAGCGTTACTTTTTATATTACGGCCAGGGTCAAATGCCCTTCCCTGAAATTCAAAAGATGTTTGCTTACGGTGCGCCGGCCAGCACGCCTGCCATTTCGGAGATGCTGGATATCTGGCGGAAGATCACCAAAATGGTCGACCCCTGGTTGGATACGCTGACCTCCGCCAAACTGCTGGAAACCGTTCTGGTGAATGGCAAACCCTCCGATCGAACGATTGGCAACCTGCTGCAGCGTACCATTTATCACTACTGGTACCATAACGGTGAAAATCAGGCCATCCGGCAGCAGCTCGGACACAAGAGTTTGCCGGTGTTCGTCGGCAATATCGATGACCGGGCTCCCTACCAGCCGGAAGCAATCGCTGCAGGCGAAGATTCCGATGAATCGTGAACAGATCGGAGGGACTATGGAGAAGATCGATACCAAGCAAGCGTTCAAACACCTGTACCTGCCAACCGCCAAAGCGGTCGTCAAGGTGGTTGTTCCGCCCATGAATTTCCTCATGGCAGACGGCGCCGGCGACCCGAATACCTCGCCGGACTACCAGGCCGTTGTCGAAGCATTGTTTTCAACAGCCTACGCCGTAAAATTCATGGTGAAAAAGGGACCTGCCGCTCTGGATTATAGTGTCATGCCGCTGGAGGGTTTGTGGTGGGCCGATGACATGACCGCTTTCAGCGTGGCGGCAAAATCCGACTGGAAGTGGACCATGATGATCATGCAGCCTGCTCCGGTCACCCGGGAGCTGGTGGACGCCGCCATGAAATTGGGCAAAAAGAAGGGATTGGCAGCAATATCCAGGCTGCGCTTCGAAATCTTTGACGAGGGCTTAAGCGCCCAAACCTTGCATGTCGGTCCGTTCAGCGCTGAAGGTCCCACCGTCGCAAGGGTGCATGATTTTATCGATGCACACGGCCGGCTTCGCGGCAAACACCACGAAATTTATTTGAGTGATATCCGCAAGGCTGACCCGGTCAAATGGAAAACCGTGATTCGCCAACCGATGGAGGGAATTTGACAACCCATGTGCCGCTCGACGAAAGCCATGCCAGTGCGGTCATGTCCGGTTTACGGGCAATCCTCGAACCGTACGAAGCTCAACTGGTGAGGACAGCAGAAAACGATAACGGTTACAGCCTGGATACGCGCCATTTGCTGCCGAACAAGCAACCCCTGTTCTTTGGAAGCGTCCAACTGCGCAAGAACTATGTCAGTTTCTACCTGTTGCCCGTTTATGTGTTTCCAGATCTCTTGAACGGCATTTCCAGTTCGCTGCGGAAACGGATGCAGGGAAAGTCCTGTTTCAATTTCAGGCAGCCCGACCCGACTTTGTTCGGAGAACTGGCAGTCCTCACCCGCGCCGGTTTCGAGCGCTACCGCTCTGCCGGGTACGTGTAAATAACCGCCTGGGTCCATTACTGGAGATAATCGCTGGACTGGAGAATACAATATGGAACTTTCAGAGATCGCATTTTTCACAGACAACGTTACAAAAATGGCCGAGTATTACCGCCGGCTGCTGGGAATAGCCCCGGGTGTGGCTGATGAAGACATCGCCATTTTCACTGTCGGAGGAGTCAGCCTGCTTATCCATACCAAATTCACGACTGGCGAGAGCGGCCTCTCACCGGAAAACCATTTCGCTTTTTCGGTGGAAGACCTGGATGCAACCTGTGCGCAGTTATTAGAACAGGGGCTCAGCCTGGAGGTTGCCCCGCGTGATTTTGACTGGGGCCGGTCTGCGTATTTGCGCGACCCCGACGGGCAGCTTATCGAGCTCTCGCAGAAGTAAATCCATGGCAACGACCACCCCCTCCACAATCCGCTTGCGCAAGGTGATCGATTCAGACCTGGCAATCTATTTCGAGCAGCAACTCGATCCGCAGGCCAACTATATGGCGGCTTTTACCAGCAAAAATGCCACCGACCGCGCGGCATTTAATGCCCATTGGGAAAAAATTTTGGCTGACCCGCAGATTCAAATCCGCACCATTCTGGCTGGCGGGCAGGTGGCTGGCTATGTGCTGCACCATTCTTGGTTCGGCGACCCCGAGGTGACATACTGGCTTGGGCGCGAGTTTTGGGGGCAAGGTATAGCTACCCGCGCGTTGAAAGCTTTCCTCCGGCAGCAAAAGCTGCGCCCGCTTTACGGTCGCGTGGCAGCGGATAATGCCGCTTCAAAGAGGGTTTTGGAAAAATGCGGCTTTGTGGTGATCGGCGAAGATAAGGGATTTTCCAATGCCCGCGGCGAAGAAATTGTGGAAATAATCCTGGTGCTGCGGGGATGATATTAAAAATCGCCTTTGACAAGCAATTATTTTAGACGTATAGTTGATTATACATATCAACATTTATGCACGGAGGTAAAATGAGCGTAGAAAATCAGATCGTCCACATTGAACTTGCAGCCGCCAACCTGGAGGCTGCCGGAAAGTTCTATTCTGACGTGTTTGGTTGGAAGGTGGAACAGTTGCCTGCGATGAATTATGCCACCTTTGATTCGCCCGAAGGATTGGGCGGTGGATTCGCAAAGATCGATGGGCAGATGTACAAAACCGGCACGGTTGTAGCCTATATCCAGACCAGCGACCTGGAAGGCAAGCTCAGAAGCATCACCGCAGCAGGCGGGAAAGTCGTTCTTCCCCGGCAGGAAATACCGCAAATGGGTTGGTTTGCCCTTTTTACCGATCCCTCCGGTACCATGGTCGGCTTATTCACTGACAAAGCGCCGATGTAAGCTGTTAGCTATTTCAGGCGTGCTCAGGCGCAACGACGATTACACTCCACGAGCTCGAGACTCGATTTCAGCATGTGCCCACGCACTTGTTTGAAATCATCGTCGAGTTGCGTAACATGTCAGGGAAATAGCCCCTGAAGCGCACGAGGATATTCGGCCTGAGGGGCTTGTGTATTATTATGCCGAGCGCGGCGGTCCGGTCAGCGCTGGCATCTGCCAGATTTTGATCCAACCTGACCATATCCGGCTGGCCTTCAATCACGGCGTAAACTTGCCCGACCCGGCCAGATTGCTGGAGGGTGATCGCCTGGTAAAACGCTTTACCCGCATCACCTCTTTCGACCAGGCATGCTGGGATGATCTCAGAGCATTGATCGAAGCCTCCAGCCGGTTTGATCCCTACACCCAGACCTTCCGTAACCGGTAACCAGCCATATCCAGCACATATAAAAATACAGCGGACTGAGATCAGTCCGCTGTATTTTAATCCTCGTAACTAATTTCAACGGCGTATTGCGCGCAGAATCAATAGCAGGATCACTGCACCGATGAAGGCATAGAGGATGAAGGCGAGGAGAGTGGCTCCAAACGGATTTCCAAGCAGTCCGAAAATCCACCCGCCAAGGAACCCACCCAGGATTCCAACAACAATTGCGCCTAACAGTCCAAGCTTAATGCCTTTGACTGCCCAATCTGCCAACAGCCCAACGATGGCTCCCACAATAATCCAGGTAATAATTGAGCTAGGTTCCATTTTTTTTCTCCTATTTACAGATGCTTCCCCTTTTCAAGGGGTCAACGCTGCTCAAAAAGATTATAGCAACATTTATTCACATTATCTAGATTAACCCCGTAACTGCCAGAAGGGTATGCTAGAATCGAGCCATGACTGAAAATCAGTTGACTGCGCTGGAAGATTTCCTGTCAAATTACCCGGATGGCATCCGCGAACTGGTGCGGGGCACCCGGGCGGTGATTCTGGCGGTGATGCCGGATGCCTTCGAGCAGCTTGACCCGTCCGCCAACCTGATCGCCTTTGGCCTGGATCGGAGCTACAAAGGCCTGATCTGCGGCATCACGCTGCACAAAGCCTATATCAACATCATGTTCGCTCAGGGAGCCAGCCTGCCCGACTCGCAGGGGCTGTTGCAAGGAACCGGTAAACTTGCGCGGCATGTCCGCATCGAACGTCTGGCCGACCTGGAAGCGCCGGAAATCCGCCGCCTGTTGGAAACAGCGCTCCAGCGCAAAACGCAATAGCTGGCAGTTTACATCCACAAAATTGATTTCCCGGAAAACTGTGTTATACTCAAACCCTTGTACGGATTGTTAAAATCTATTATCTATTAAATTGTGAACAATTTTAGGGCCTGGGTACGCCTTGGCTCGTTGTTTGCCAAAAGGACCTGTTGTGAGTTTTGAAAATTTTGCTTTCCACCCGTTTATTAATGCGGGTATCTTATCGGCCGGATATACGACCCCGACCCCCATCCAGGCTCAAACCATCCAGCCCGTTTTAGACGGACGCGATGTGTTTGGCATGGCCCAAACCGGCACCGGCAAGACCGCAGCCTTTGTGCTGCCGATCCTGCAGCATTTGCTGCGTGGACAACGCGGACGGCTGCGTGCGCTCATCCTCTCCCCCACCCGCGAGCTGGCTGAACAAACGCATAGCGTCATCAAGGTGCTCGGACGAAAGACCGGCATGCACAGCGTGAGTATCTACGGCGGCGTCAGCGCCGGACCGCAGATCAAAGCAGTGCGAGGCGGTGCCGAAATTGTCGTCGCGTGCCCGGGCCGTTTGCTCGACCTGATGGGTCAGCGAGTAGTCAACCTGAGCTCCATCGACGTACTTGTGCTGGACGAAGCGGATATGATGTTCGACATGGGGTTCCTGCCCGACATCCGCCGCATTATGAGCGCCATCACCAGAGAACATCAGACACTGCTGTTTTCTGCCACCATGCCGTCGGAAATCCGATCGCTGGCCATGGAAATGCTCAAAAATCCGGTGACGGTTGAAATTGGCGCTTCCCGCCCGGTCGAAACCGTGCAGCAGGCGGTTTACCCCGTCGAACAGGAAGCTAAATACGCGACCCTGCTCGGGCTGCTGCAGCAAACCGGCAGCGGTCAGGTGCTGGTCTTTACCCGTACCAAACACCGCGCCCAAAAACTAGCCCATCAGCTGGCCACCTCAGGCGTATCAGCCACCTCTTTGCAGGGCAATCTGTCGCAAAATCAACGACAGGCAGCCATGAGCAGCTTCCGCAGCGGTCGGGTGCAGGTCATGGTGGCCACAGACATCGCAGCGCGCGGCATCGACGTTACCCAGGTGTCACATGTGATCAATTACGATGTTCCCGACACGGCAGTAGCCTATACGCACCGAATCGGCCGAACCGGCCGCATGGAGCGCCTCGGCAATGCGTTTACCCTGGCAACCCGCGAAGATTTGCCCATGATCCGCTCCATCGAGCGCATGCTCGGTGTGCCGCTTAAACGCTACAAGGTTACGGGCGAAGAAATGCCTGCGCTGCCGCCAATCCGTCGTGTCGGGCCAAATGAGCGCTTCCAGCGCCGGCCAATGCCCGCCCGCCAGTAGCACGGTAATCATTTCATAGAAGTGGGGTCGTCCCATTTGACTGTTAACAGCCAGCCTTCCGGGTTGGCTGTTATTTTTTTATAACCAACAACAAACAGAAATGTGTTTTTGATCCAGGAAATGCCCGACTCCAGGTATAATGATTTCATGATTGTTCCATAGGCCTGTTCGTCTGGCCGCAAACTCACCAAAGGAAGGATGAAATTAACCTGATGGCCGAGAAAAAGAAAATCAAATCCTTGGTTGACATGGCAGTGGATGCACTGACCAATCGGGACGAAAAAGCTGAAGCTGCCGCCAAAGAGGCGGCTGCTAAAAAAGAGGCTGCAGAAACGGAAGCCCGCCGCAAGGCTGCTGAAGCTGCACAGGCGAGGTTAAAAGCAAAAGCCGACGCGGATAAAAAAGCCGCTGAAGCCAAAGCCGCTGCCGAAAAATTGGCGCGCGAAAAACAACTGGCTGCAGAATCGAAGAAACGCGCCGACGCCATGATGGCCAAAGCTGCAGCCGATGCCAGAGCCGCCGCGGAAGCTGCCAAGCCAAAGGTGATCGCGGAATACGAGGTCAAAACCGGCGACACGTTGAGCGCCCTGGCCCTCAAATATTACAAGCACGCCACGCCCCCTTACTACACGCTCATTTATGAAACCAACAAAGCTGTAATCGGCAGCAACCCGAACCTCATCCGCCCTGGAATGAAGCTGCTGATCCCCGAATTGCCGGAAGAACTGAAGAAGTAGTCACATTTTCAGGCATCTGCCTAAAAAAGCAGCGCTCATCAATGGGCGCTGCTTTTTTTGTAAACTTAAGTTATAAAGTTCAAAGGTTGGATATAATTCAGCTTGTAAATATCCGACTAAATATATATAATTTGTTAAATTTAATGTAGCGTTCTACATAGTAGTTGGGCGGCTTCCTCTAGCCCAATTGTCAGCTCTTAATATGCCGACAGTAAAGGAATGATGGAGGAATGCCTATTAGCCAAATATAATCTTCTTCCCTTTCTCAATTTCACTGAAATTAAGAAATAAACGGTTTCTATAAACGAAAATAGTTGTCGATGAGCTGTGGATCCTTGCGGGATACATGCCGCTTCTATAGACAACGCCAAATCTGCTAGACCTTGCATTTGCCAGGAGCTATTTTCAGGGAGAAAACCATGTATAAATATGCGTGTAAAGATTTAGGTGTGGATTGTGACTTCTCAACAACGGCAGAGTCGACTGAAGAAGTTAAAAAAGCAGTTTTTGCCCATGCGGATGTGGTTCACAAGGAAATGCTTCAATCAATGACCCCAGAGCAATTAGCTGATTTGGAGAAAGCGGTTGAAGGAGTGATAAAGCCAACATGAAACAAATAGGAGGGTCAATGCAAACAGGGCAAAGACCCTCCTCTGTTATAAAACGTATTAAGGCGCCGACCTATGATAGGTTGTAAATAGGCAAACCACCGAAGTCTATAATCGCTGGAGGCAAATCATGACAAGTTCGCAATCCTTGAATAGGCTACATACACAGTTGGCCCAAATGATAGCATTGGAAGTTGGCATTGAACAACGGCTTGAAAGATTAATACCAGAAGTATCAAACCACATTGGAACAATCTCTCTACTCGAAAATGTAAAAAATTTGAGCAGAGACCATCGGCAGGCCTTAGAAACTCGACTTCGTAACCTCATCGACAATCCATCAAATTATGAAAGTCAGAATGTTACAAGTTTTCTTACCAACGGATTGAGCATGGATGAAAACTATCCTGTATCAGCCTCATTGCAAGCAGTTTACACCCTGTTAAATCAAGCTATTATTGGTTACTCAGTGCTTCATCCACTTGCAACCCGCTTTCTGGACAGTCCATATGCTGCAACAGAAGGCACCTCATTTCATCTGACCCGCCAGCACACTGAAAATTATGTTCAGGCCATTCAGCAAATATCACGCTTGATTCACGATGTGGTTATATGGGAACTTGATGAAGAAGAATGCGAGTGTCAATGCGGATGTATTTCTTGTAGATCAGGGATTTGCCTGTGCTCGCATGCTGGCAGAGCGTTTTTAAGCAATGCCTGGGCTGCTGTGGGGCCTATTTCGACTAATGAGTTATTGTATGTCCAGCATCCGAAAAAAAATACTCCTGCTGCGAATGCTGGGTTGCATAAGGGCGATGTCATTTTAGGTGCTAACGGTAAGGATTTTAACTCATTTTGGGACATCTTCAGTGTTCTTGAAAATGCGAAATCGGGAGAAGAAATTCGTTTGCTGGTGCGTCGTGCCCCTGATGTAGTTGAAGAAATCGCGATGGTCTGCCTATAAGCCTCATTGGCAATTTTCATTTTATAATATAAGACCAAAATATACATAAGATATAGTTCGATTTTATTTAATTACTCTGAATTTGTAAAATCAAACCCCATTAACGCTGTAAGATAGGGGAGATCCATTGAAGCGAACGGTTGAAGTCATTCGAAGCCCGAAGTGGTATTTCGTGGTCTTATTTCTGGTTGGCTCTATTAGTTATCTTCTCACCACATCGGCGCTGGGGTTTTATTGGGATGATTGGCAGGCGGTCTTTCTTTACAAGACGCATTCGGTCCAGGCGCTCATGGAGTACTTTCGATACGACAGACCGTTGTCGGCCTGGACCTATTTGCCTTCGTTCCCCCTGCTCCCAATGTCGCCGCTGGTCTGGCAAATCTTCACGTTACTCATCCGCTGTTCAGCTGTTTGGCTGCTGACCCAGACTCTGATTTTATTATGGGAAGATCACCAATGGTTGCTGCGCTGGTTTGGCGTGATTTTATTGGTTTTACCCAGCTTTTCGCTGCAATCCATTTCTGTCGCCTTCAATCAACACTTCGTCACGCTTCTGCTGTACAGCTTTTCGATTTTCTCGATGGTAAAGGCTATTCAATCGCGTACCTGGCTGCGCTGGATTTGGGGCTTTGGCTCCCTGGTCACTGCCTTTGGTCAGATGGTCACCATGGAATATTTTGTCGGTTTGGAAGCGCTCCGCCCAGTATTGATCTGGCTGGCTTTTCAGCGGAAAGATGGTCAGCCCACCTTGAAAATCCGGCCTTTCAAAACGGTGCTGACCATGATCCCATACATCCTCATTCTGGTCGGATACCTATATTGGCGATTGATGGTTTATCCACAGAATATTGCGGCTGCTTCGATTGCTGAACCAAATGCGCCTGTGCTGTTGTCTGGGTTGAAAGACAACTTTGTCACGAACCTGATCGCCTTGGTCAACCTGGGGCGCCAGGACACGGTGTTTATGATCGGCCAAAGCTGGCTGAGGTCGCTTCAAACATCGTTTTCCCAAATTGAAGCACGCTTTATCTTCGCCTCCTGGGGTGCCGGTTTGATTGCGGCAGCCTTGTTTAGTCTCTGGCTGAATGCAAAAAATGAACCCAAAGAAACCAAACCTGAAAAGGGATTTTATATTCCAGCTGCAATCCTTGCAAGCGCCGGGGTAATATTTGGCGGCCTGCCTGTCTGGGTTACGAGCCGATCGGCGCTGGTGGGTAAATGGAGTGAACGCTTTACTTTAGCCCCGATGATCGGCGCCGTTCTGCTGATCGTCATTCTGGTGGATTGGTTCATCGACAACCGTCGAAAAAAGTCCATCCTTTTCACCATCATTCTTGGTTTATCCATCGCATTTCAAATGCAAACTACCCGCAGCTATGCAATCGATTGGGAAGCTCAACGGGATTATTACTGGCAAATCGCCTGGCGAATTCCAGCAGTAAAACCCGGGACTGCCTTTCTTTCCGGAAATGTTCCGAGTGGGTTGTCTTCGCATCATAGTGTAGGTTTTGCCCTTAACGTTTTATACGGCGGAGATATTTTATCTACGACATTGCCTGTTTGGTACCTTAGACCACTCGATATTGGATCGGTTATGGATGATCCGACCAATGATCAACCAATTCACGTCGATCTCCGCAGTACAACATATGATGGTTCATCCACAGATCTAATTGGTATCCTCAACCGTCCAACTTCTGGATGTATCGTTATCCTGGATAATGCCTATCTTGGAAACCCTCTCATTGACTCAACCAATTTAACCATTTTGCGCCTATCTAATCTGGATCAAATCGACCTTGACGCAACCCCCGTTACACCGGCCCCTTTGATTTTCGGCACCGAACCCAAGCATGATTGGTGTTACTTCTTCCAAAAAGCGGACCTCGCCAGGCAGAAGCAGGAATGGACCGAAGTTACAACGCTAATGGACGAAGCGTTTACTTCAGGTCTGGATACCCGTTACAGCCTTGAATATTTGCCGCTGCTGGAGGCTCAATACTACCTGCAGGATTGGGACGGATACTTGGAAACCAGCCAGAAAATATTGACCCGAAATTCCGGCTTTGAAAATTTCCTCTGCACCCAATGGGAAAGAATCGAGAGTGAAGCCGGCACTCCTCCGCCGCCGGACGTTGTTACGGAAATGAACGCCTTACAGGACTGCGGCCTGAATAAGGATTAAAGCGCGTAACTTCAGCCATTCAGTCCCTTGCAGGATCAACCTTGGCAATTATTTTTCACCCGCCAGGCTTTCCATGTAGGCTTTGATTCCCGGTAACCCGGTCAGTTTTTCGTAATAGAAGTTGTTGACCAGGTTGATGACCTCATCCCGCGCGGCTTCCGCCTGGGGCGAAAGCTCCTTCCCGGCTTTCTCCTGTGACAGGATGCCCCGCAAGCGCAACAGCATGCGCACGATCTCCGTCTCTTTCTCACCTTCCAGCACATCCACCACCGTCAGGATCAAGTGATCCGCCTGGCCAAGCAGCGTCTCGAGCGGAATATCGCTGTCCCCGCCAAAGGTGTCGTCAATGGTTCGAATCAGCGACCAGACCTGGTAGAGCACAGTGGACGGTTCATCGAACAGCTCGCGCAAATACGCCGCCTCCTGATAGCGCCCGGTCAGCCTGAAGATGTTGTACATGCGTTTGGCCGCTTTGCCGTAATTGGGAGAAGCGCCCACATACTTGTGTACTTCTTTCTCCAGGCTGGCCACATAATCGTCCAGGGCGTTGCTGTCAACGTGTTTGGCCAGCTTGGTAAAGATCGGGATCGAGTTGGATTCCAGGTAAACTTCCTGAAAATACGGGTCGAGGTAGCCATCCAGGGGAACAATCCCGCCGTCCGGCGCTTCCCAGGTCACATCCAGCATGTTACTGGCGTTCACCAGTTGATTCTCGATCGGGTCCGCCACCACCCAGTCCAATTTGCACCACCCCGGTTCGAGACTAGCCTGCTCCCAGGTGACCGACGCCGGGCTGCCGTCGGCAAGTGTTCCGTTTATTTGCCCTGCCTGAATGTCCGCCGGCGTCCAGGCTATGGGAGCTCCAGCCTTTTGCGGTCCACTGGCAATCGAGAGAGCAAACGGGTAGGAGCCGAATTTCACTTCGATCAGCTTGTAGGTGGGTCCTTTTGCGCTGCTCAATGCCTTTTCCCGCATCACCCGCGCCAGAATCTGGCAGGCTGCTTCCCGGGTGGGCGCGATAATATTGACGCGCTCGAAGAAATCTGCGTCCCCGGGGAACGTTTGGATGCGGGATTGGGCTGCCGAACCGGAAAGCGCCAGGGCAGTTTCGACCACACCAGGTTCATCGGTAAACTCAACCAATTGCCCAATTTTGCGAAAATAGGCCAGCCGCTTGGGTGAAAAATCGAGCATCGAGATGCGGTGGCCAAAAATCCCCTCGCGGGTGTTGACCTCCACATCCACTGCACCCTTCGCAGCCGAGATGGCGATCAGCCATTGCGTGGCTTCTCCTTCGTCCATTTCCACGCCAAGGCGCCGAGCCGATTCGACGATACGATGTAACTCATCCGACGGGTTATCAGGCGATGTTTCCATGGTTACCTCCAGGTTTGGCAAGCGAAAAAGGCGCAGAAGACCCCAATCATTCGGGGATGTTCATCTTTTCGATATCAGCCAAAATACCTTCGAAAATCACCGCCTGGTCGATGGCATCTTCCAATGCGTTATGCGTCAACACACGGGCATTATTATAGAGGCGGTGCAAATACTCCCCGGAGGTTTCCCGCCAGGGCTTTCCGGATAATCCCATGTAAACCGCTTTAATGTCCACAGCGCTGTGCCCAAAAGGGTTCGTTCCCAGGTAGCGGATGAAGCTGTCGTTGATGAAACTCCAGTCAAACGGGGCGTTAAACGCGACGAACAACGGCTGGCTGCCCGCCGGTACCACCGCGGACAACCAACGGTTAAGGTTCATCAATGCCTCCTTGGGCGGCAGGCCGGTTTGTTTGAGCCTTTGCAGGTCAAGACCATGGACTGCCATGGCTTGCGGGTCCGCCAGTTCATGGTCCGGCTGCAGCTCGACATAAAAGGTCTGCCGCGGTTCGCCAATGGTGCAGGCGCCGATCGAAAGTAACGCGTTGCGGCTGGGGATAGGACCAGCCGTTTCCACATCGACACAAATATAGGAATGAATATCGTCTAATAAGGAGGTCATGCCAGCATTGTATCGTAAATCCAACGCTGTTGGGTTGAAAGTGGCCATGCTGCATTATAGTACAATCAGCAATTATCTATGACTATTTTTGTAAATCATTTCTGTTGACAAGTATAATGAAAACACTTTCCCTGTTAACCAGGAGGAGAACCGTGGAAAACAATACCTTCAAGAAATGGCTGCTGACCCTACTGCCGGAGATTTTCGGGGCAACCGAAGCCGAGTACGGCTATATTTTGGACAATGGACGGGCCGGTATCCTTGGGACGATCGATACACTGGATGCAGCAGCGGCATCCGCCGCGCCTAAGCCCGGAGCAGAGACCATCGCCTCTCACAGCGGGCATACCCTCTACCTGATGGAACTCTTTGCCGCCTATTCCAATGGAGAAAACCCGAAGGCGGATTGGCCCGGTAGCTGGAAGAACCGCAGCACTGATCAGGCTGCCTGGAACGAAATGCGCGCGAAAATTCGAGCTACTTACGAAGACATTCTCGACTTTATCGATAAACGTGAGGATTGGAACGAGGATGTGGTGGCGGCCAGCATGATCCTGCTGGGACACTGCGCCTATCATCTGGGTGAGATCAAGCAGCTTTATTCAGCCACTGCCCAATAGGAAAAATCTCGCAGATTCCTCGATTCTTCCATGCAGCGCTATTTTGCCTTCCTGCGCGCGGTCAATGTCGGCGGCCATACGGTCAAGATGGAAGTATTACGCCTTCAGTTTGAAGCCCTCGGTTTCACCAAGGTCGAAACCTTCATTGCCAGCGGCAACGTCATTTTTGAATCAAACTTGACGGATACCCTGGCATTGGAATCTAAAATCGAGGCCGGGTTGAATTCCGGGTTGGGGTTCAGCATATCCGTCTTTCTTCGTACTTTTAATGAGTTGACGGCAATCGCAGCATGCCAACCCTTTTCCGCTGAGGATTTTGCCCATGCGGCGGCTTTCAATGTTGCCTTCCTGGTACAACCACCTGAAAATGCCTGGGGCGAGTGGTTGAACCTGCTGCAAAACGAAATCGATCAATTCGAGATAATTGGCCGTGAGGTGTACTGGTTATGCCGGGTACGCCAGAGCGAATCCAAATTTTCGAATGCGGTGCTGGAAAAGACGCTACACCAGCCGGCTACCATACGGCAAATGACGACCATCCAAAGAATGGTCGAAAAATACAGGTAAAGGTTGATCAGTCGAATTTTGTAATTACGGTGACGCCGGTGGTATTGAAGGAATCCATGTTCACCAGCAGGTCGAGTGATTCCGCCAGGCTGACTTTTTTCTGTACCAGCAGTTCGGGATGCAGCTTACCAGCCTCGATCATATCAATCAGCGCCGGGTAGTGGTAAGCCTGAATCCCGTGACTGCCAAGGATTTCCAATTCGTTGGCGATTACTTTATCCATGGGCACCGGCGGGTGATTTTGACCACCCAGCATCAGCCCAACTTGAATGTGCTTGCCGCGCTTGCGTAAATTGGCAATCGAATTAAAACAGGTACTCAAACTGCCCAGCGCGTCCAGCGAAACGTGCGCGCCTCCGCCGGTGATATCCTTTACAGCCGCGACAACATCCGCGGCCGTCTTGCCGTTGACCACTGCCTCGGCTCCCAGCAGCCGCGCGAGCGCCAACTTTTCTTCGGAAATATCGATGGCTACCACCCGCGCGCCAATCGCATTGGCGATCATAATGGCGGACAATCCGACGCCGCCGCAGCCGTGCACCGCCACCCACTGCCCGGCCGAGGTCTTGCCCTGGTCAACCACCGCGCGGAAGGAAGTCACAAATCGGCAGCCCAGGCTGGCTGCGGTCGAAAATTCAATCGAATCGGGGACGCGCACAAGGTTGACATCGGCGTATTGAATGGCAACATATTCGGCAAACGACCCCCAATGGGTAAACCCCGGTTGGAACTGATGATCGCAGACCTGATGGTTCCCGGAAACACATTGCGGGCATGAGCCGCAGCCGCACACAAAGGGCAGCGTCACCCGGTCACCGGGAACCCAGTGGCGCACATTCCGGCCAACTGCAACAATCACACCCGCCAGCTCGTGCCCGGGTACATGCGGAAGGTGGATATCCGAGTCGTGCCCCATCCAACCATGCCAGTCGCTGCGGCACAACCCGGTTGCCATCACCTTGAGGACGACGCCGGTGGGGTCAGGGGTTGGGTCTGGGACCTGCTGTATGGATAAAGGTTGCTGGAATTGTTCGTAGATCGCAGCACGCATGAGTAAACCTCGAAATCTTTAAGATGGACGCTTCCCGGCCGCTTTGCTGGCCGCTGACGGCTGTTGGTTAACCTGTGAGAAGGTTTTATTGTAATCGAAATATACAAGCTCCTTCTTGACAAAGATTTTTTAATATCGTAAAATCATTTCCATAATTATCGAAATATTATCGCAGAGGTTGAAATGGCAACACAGGAACAGGAATTTGAATTGCTGGGTTTCTTCAAGGCCCTGGCAGATGAAAACCGCTTGAAAATCATCGGGCTGCTCGCCCAACAGCCACGCAGCGTGGAAGAATTGTCCGCCGCTATCGGGCTGGGAATGTCAACCACTTCGCATCACCTGGAGCGGCTGGCCAAAGCCAGCCTGGTTTCTGCGCGGACGGATGGGCATTACCATATCTACTCGCTGCACACTGACGCTTTGAAGGAAATGTCACAGCGCCTGCTACAGGATGAACAAATCCGTCAGCTATCGGAACTGGTCAACAGCGACGCAACCGATCGGAAAGTATTATCCAGCTTCCTGGACGGAGAGGGACGCATCAAGACTTTTCCGGCTCAGGACAAAAAGCTTCAGGTCATCTTGCGCTATGTGGTCAAAGCCTTCGAACCTGGTCAGCGCTATCCCGAAAAACAGGTTAATGAAATCCTGCTACGCTTCAACGAAGATAAGGCTTTCCTGCGCCGCAGTTTGATCGAATATCGGTTGATGGGGCGTGAGGGCGGCGGCGGTGAATACTGGCGAATAGACCCAGATTAATTGTGCTATGATTGGGCCATTCTGCCAAAGGGATTGCTCATGTTTTCTAATTTATCGAAGATTTATAACGATTTCCCGCGCAAGTTCTGGGTAGTCGTAGGCGTCTCCTTTATCGACCGGGTCGGCGGGACGCTGCTCTTTCCATTCTTCGCCCTTTACATCACCCAAAAATTCGGCGTCGGCATGACCGAGGCCGGGCTGATCCTGGGGCTGTTCTCGATATTCGGCCTGTTTGGCAGCATGATTGGCGGGGCCTTGACCGACCGCTTTGGCCGGCGCACCATCATCATCATCGGACTTGTCTTCAGCGCGGTCAGTACCTTGACGCTTGGCATGGTCAACCAGTTCGCCACGCTCATTCCGCTGGCAGTTTTGATTGGCCTGCTGTCCCATTTCGCCGGTCCGGCGCATGACGCCATGGTCGCCGATCTGCTGCCGGAAAAGCAGCGCCAGGAGGGCTTTGGCATCCTGCGCGTGGTTGGCAACATGGCCTGGATCATCGGTCCGACGATTGGCGGTTTTGTTGCCAAGCAGTCCTTCCTGACCTTGTTCATCATCGACGCCGCCGTCAGCAGCGTGGTGGCATTGTTATTCTTCCTGTTTGTGCCGGAAACCAAGCCCATGCACGCAGAAATCCAGCAAAAAGCCGAAAGTATGCTGGCCACCTTCCGCGGCTACGGGAAAGTCATGCGCGACTCGGCCTACATGGCTTTCCTGGTTGCCGGTATTCTGATGGGTCTGGTTTACCAGCAAATGTACAACTCGCTTTCGGTTTACCTGCGTGACAATCACGGCATCGAGCCGCAGGGTTACGGCTTTCTGTTGACCGTCAGTGCGATCACGGTGATCTTGTTCCAGTTCACCACAACCCGGCTGATCAAGCATCGCCCACCGTTTTTGATGATGGCCCTGGGAACGGCCTTTTATGTCATCGGCTTCAGCATGTTTGGCTGGGTCTCGGCCTATTACCTGTTCGCCCTGGCCATCGTGGTTATCACCATCGGCGAGATGATCGTCGTGCCGACCTCTCAGGCGCTGGCCGCCAACTTTGCCCCGGAAGAAATGCGCGGGCGTTATATGGCGATGTTCAGCCTGCTGTGGATGCTCCCGGCGACGATTGGGCCGGGCGCTGCCGGCTATATCCTGGACAATTACAACCCCAACCTGCTGTGGTACATCGGCGGAGCATTGTGCTCGGTCTCGGTGTTGGGGTATCTATTGTTGCATTCGCGGTTGAAATTACAGCCGCGCTTTGCACCCGCCCCGGCAGCGGTCGAATCGGCTGATTAAGGGTCGAAAGCAGCTGCCCAAAAAGTGAAAATGTTGCCTCTTAGGTGAGGATGGTCAGCAGGCGGGTCTGCTGGGAATTATTTCGCCCCAGATACACCCTTTGATTGCCCAAAACATTTGCCAATATTTACCGGACCCGCCCCTTGTACAGGTACTTCGGCAAAAGTCGGTACCCCGTCGGTAAAGGGCACGGGGACTTTCGAATTTTTGTGGTTCGATAACAAAACCCCGTGCCCGACCTTGGAATAGGCACGGGGGTATTGGACAGGTCGGCCATATGTTGATAATCCCCGTGCCGCTACGATGACAAATTTATTTTCTTAAGATGCCTCCAAATATGGGCCTTCGCTTGCTAAAATTACTCATTTTGGACAGCCCCCCGTTATTTAGACGACCTCGCCCCAGAACGCCGCCGCGCTTCTCGGGTTTCAACTCTATAATCAAGTCATCCACCGGATGTTCAGGAGCTGCCATGGAATCGACCGTCGCTTGGTCCAACCGTTCGTGGAGGTTCACTCTGTTTTTTAGTTTGACCTTCTTAATCTTTTTCCAACTGACCTCCGACTTCATCGAGTCGATTTATACCTTTGGCCTGCTCGGAACCAACATCCCACCGGAAATCGTCAGTATTTTGTTTTTCTTTTCGCCGCTGGTGCTGCTGCTCTTTCGGCGGCGACTGCCGCTGCGCGCGGCACTGGTGCTAACCGGAGTGGCTGCCTTACTCCGTGGAGTGGAAGTCGTGCTCGACCCAGGCGGTAAAATGCTGGCCAGCGGCCTGGGCATGGGGATCCTGCTGGTCGCGTTCCCGATTCTGCTGAGCCATTTGACCCGCAAAGCACCAGTCAGCGCCCTGGAATTGGGCAGCGGTTTAGCCTCCGCCCTGGCCATCTCGGTGCTGCTACGCACGCTGGGAGCCGGCAGCGACGTCTCCTTGCTCATCCCCTGGATCAGCTGGCTGCTGTGCGCCCTGCTGATCGGGCTGGCTGTTTGGCTGCTGCGCGAGAAGTTCACCCCCGAACCTGAAGAAGAAACCGTAAAGCCGGGTTTTTGCCCGACCGCTGCGTTGAGTTGCGGATTGCTTGGCGCGCTGCTGATTCTTTACTTTGCCTTCGTCAGCCCGACGGTTTTATCCCGCTGGAGCAGCGTTGATTACCGGCTAATCCTTTTGACTATTGGCGCTGCCTGGAGCATTTTCATTGCGCTGCTGACCGGCGACCGCATCCGGCAGGTATCACGTCCGCTGCTCGCAGGCTGGAATAGCCTGTTCCTGCTAGCAGGAACGACGGCCATCCTGATCAACCAGATGCGCTTCCCGGCTGTTGCAGGCGGCTTCCCGCTCTACCAGCCCGAGCTGGCCTGGGCTGCGCAGATTCCTTTGTTCATCCTGTTGCTCCTTAGTCCGGTCATCCTGCTGGATTTCATTCTCCTGACCGGTGAGTTTGCCCGACTCCGCCCCACTACCCGGCAGTTGGCTGGAGGATTCACCATCGCCGCACTGGCGTTTCTGGTCGTCGTTCTGGCGCAGGTTTTTACAACCGTGTATGACTACATTCCAGTGGTGGGTCCGGGATTCCGCGACCGGTTCTGGCTGGTATTTTTGCTCGCCGGCCTGACCCTGGCTGTTCCGCTTTTTTGGGCGCGCCAGCCTACCGTCCCTGGGCCGCAACCGGCGCAGCGCCAATTATTCTTCCCGCTGGTGGTCACGGCGTTGGTGCTCTCGATCGTGTCCGCGGTGCTCACAGAACCTCAGCCGGAAGTTACCCGCAAACCAGCCACCTTGCGGGTTGTGACCTACAACCTTCAACAAGGGTACGACCAGGACGGTCAGCGCGCCTACCAGCAGCAGCTCGAAGTCATCCGCGGCCTGCAGCCCGACCTGGTGGGCCTGCAGGAAAGCGACGTCGCCCGCTTTTCCGGCGGCAATGCCGATCTGGTGCGCACCCTTGCCGAGGGATTGAATATGTACACCTACTACGGTCCCAAAACCGTCACCGGCACCTTTGGCATTGCCCTGCTTTCTCGTTACCCGCTGGAAAACCCGCAAACCTTTTTCATGTTCAGCGTGGGTGAACAGACCGCCGCCATTACTGCGCAGGTGACCGTCAATAACGTCCCGTACCATATTCTAGTCACCCATCTTGGCAACGACGGCCCCATCATCCAGCAGCAGCAGGTGCTGCAAGAACTGGCGGGCAAAAAGAATATCATTGCCATGGGAGATTTCAACTTCCGCCCTACCAGCGAGCAATATGCGCTGACGGATGAAATGTTGGACAGCGCCTGGGTACTGGCCGGCTCGCCCCTGACTGCCGGACTCGACCCCGAGCGCTTGATCGATCATATTTTTGTCTCTCCGGGGACTAAGGTGAAATCGGCTGAATATATCGTCTCGCCGGTGTCGGATCATCCCGGTCTGCTGGTCGAAATCGCGCCATGAAACAGCAACCGGCTTGAGCCAGCCAGGTCTTTTGCGGTTGCTTGAAAAATAAATTTTATTGAGTATATTTATACATGATTATAAAGAGTCTGTTTTCCATAGCGGGTACTGTCAGACGCTGGTTTATTCTGAATTCAGGCCGGTAGGCTCCACATTAACCGGCAGAAAGGGTCAGGCATGCAGATCAGAAAGTGGATGGCCGTCAAGGCCTGGGTATCAATGGTCACCGGGTTGGGCTTTTTACTTGTGCCTGTTTCGGCTTTGGTGATCCTGGGAACAGAAACCGACGCGGTTGGGCTGGCTCTGGCGCGCTTTTTTGGCGCAACGATGTTTTTGATAGGGTTAGTTTTGTGGATGACTCGTACCGTTCATGACGCCCACTTCCTGCGGATGGTCGCCAGCGCAGTCTTCGTTGGCGATGCCCTGGCGGTCATCGTGGCCGTGCGGGAAACGCTTTCAGGCACCATCAATGCTGTCGGGTGGGTCGTGGCCGCCCTTTATCTGGTTTTTTGTCTGGCCTTCGGTTACAGCCTGCTGCGCATATCGGAGCCTGTCACGACGCCATGACAAAGGCGCCGGATTTATCGACGCCGGAAGCGGTTCACCGCTATTTCAGTGCATTCTGCTTCAATCTGACCTGGGACCTGCTCGACAAGCCAGTCCGTACCGCTGCCGAAAATGAAGCCATGATTCAAGCGTGCCTGGCTTCGCTGTGGCACTGGAGTCAGCGGCCTGACTGCACGAATCGCGAAAGATCGGTTGGCGCCTGGCAAGCTGCCCGGGTGTATGCAGTGGTACAACAGCCGGACAACGCCCGGCGTTATGGGCAAATGGCGTTGGCTTTCGCCCACGATCAGCCGCCTTTCTATCTGGCATACGCCTACGAAGCGCTGGCGCGAGCGGAAGCGGCAGCCAGCAATCGTAGTGCAGCCCAGCCATACCTTGAACACGCGCGGCAACTGGCAGGCCAGGTGGTAAAAGCCGAAGAACGAGAATTAATCTTAACTGACCTGAAAACTATTTTATAAGCCGGAGTCAGCCTTCCCCATAATGTGACTCGACTTCCCCCTTGGGTCACACCCTCCAACGCAGACTTGCGTTTATATTTGCTTTAAGCATAATGCCGAGATTCGGGCTTCAAGGCGCTGGCTGGAAGGATAAACCGGATATTTTTCGCCTGGGCACCAGCGGGGGCAGCTGTACCGGAATGTGAAGGTACGGCAGGATGAACCAGGCCTGGGGAGGAATTTTGGGAGCTTTGAAACCAAGAGTGGTCCTGTTTGGCGCCTCTGGCACCATGGGATATGAAGTCTTCAAAGAATTATGGAAACGCCGCGAGGCCATCGACATCGTTTTGCTTTTGCTGCCCGCCCGGCGGGAAAAGAAACTATTTGCTGCCTATGAAAAACAAGCCGGGATTAAATCCCTACCGGAACGCGGGGTTGCGGCAGGCTTTGGGTTAACGATCGTCTGGGGGGATGCCACTCACTACCCGGATGTGTCAGAGGCTATCCGCGGAGCTGACTGGGTGCTAAACGCCATGGCTTTCATCTCGCCAGCAGCCGATTACTACCCTGAGACAGCCATAGCGGTCAACACGACCGCCATCCAACATATCGTGGATGCCATTCAGGCCGAGCCGGACGGTGCCGCGCGCATCCGGTTGGTACATACCTCCACCGTGGCAGCCACCGGTGACCGCCCGCCGCCCATTCATTGGGGCCGGGTGGGCGACCCGCTCAAGCCGTCTATTTTCGATTTCTATGCGGTCACTAAAATTGCCGGCGAGCGCATCGTGCTCGAGTCGCAAATCAAGCACTGGGCCGTGTTGCGCATGACTTTCATCATGCCAACCCGGTTCTCAGCCCTGATGCACCTGCGCGATCCGATCATGTTTCATATGCCGATCCATGCCTTTATGGAAAACATCACCTCCGCCGATGCCGGTTACGGGATGGCAAATGCACTGGACATCCCGGACGAATCCGATTTTTGGCGGCGGGTGTACAACATGGGTGGCGGACCTGGAATGCGCATCTCGGCAGCCGGTTACCAGAATCTGGCTGTGCAGTTGCTGGGATTATCCGGCATTCAAGCTGTCAGTGAACGCAGATGGTTCGCGCTGCGCAATTTTCACATGCAGTTCTACTTTGATAGCTGGGAAGCCAACCAATATCTGCACTACTGGCGTGAGGATATGGAATCCTACCAGCGCCGGTTGCTGGCCAGCATGCCTGCTGCTTTGAAGCTGGTGCGGTTTGTCTCCCACCACATCGATTCATTTCGGCGTCTGATCGAGAAAAAGGTTTACACCATTCTAAAGGGGCTGGCAGCCGAACATCGTAATGGGCCACTGCATTGGTATTTGGGGCGCAATGACGCCCGCATCAGCGCATTTTATAAGGATTACGCCGAATTCGAGTGCATCCCGGATTGGGGCGTGGATATGCCAGATACCGACCCCCATCAGCCAGCCTTGATACTGGATCACGGGTATGACGAAAAAAAGAACCTGCTCGAGCTGCCAGATTTGCTGCAGGCGGCAAAATTTCGCGGCGGGGTATGCCTGGCATCCAGATGGGATGGCAATCTGTATACAACCATGACGTGGCGCTGCGCCCGCGGGCATACATTCAGCGCAACGCCGTATACTATCTTGAAAGCCGGGCATTGGTGCCCGGAGTGCATGCCGCCGGCCTGGAATTATGACGAGGAGGCGCGGCTCAACCCGTTTTTTGCCCAGGTGTGGTACCCTAACCACGAGGTCATCGAGGACAACGTGTACCCGGCCGAGTGTGTGCTCGACATCGCCGGCGCGGATAAAGATTAATGAGTTGGTCGAGGCTCGTCAAGGTCCGTCCAATTTGTCCGGACGCGTAGCGGCACGGAGATATTGTCATCACGGCACGTTAGATTTAATCCCCGTTCCCTGGCAGTAGATTAATATTCGGGCACGAGGTCAGGATTTGGTTATTGTACACATCGATTCATCCCCCGTGCCTCTACGCCTGCCCGGCGGTACGCTGGCATGGAAGTCGGCCCTACGGTTTATTGTCATGGTTGGGTAATATAATTGCATCATCGCACACTCACAATATTTACTGTGGAGATATCCCCATGCCCGCTTACGTTCTGGTAGACATCAGCATCATCGACCCCATGCAATACGAGGAAGTCAAAAAGCTCACCCCGCCTATTGTGGCGCAATACGGCGGGCGTTACCTGGCGCGCGGTGGACACACGGAAAGTCTGCATGGCAACTGGCAGCCCAAACGCCTGGTGCTGCTGCAATTTGATAGCCTGGAGCAGGCCACAGCCTGGGAATCCTCACCGGAGTACACCGCGGTCAAACAGCTGCGCGACCACTGCGCGCAGGTCAGCATGCTGCTGCTAGAGGGTGTTGCGTAAGTCATTCCCACACTGTTCAGCGCAAAAACGCGTTTTCCGCAGGACTCTGTGAGCAGCCCACCGTCAGTAATTTATTCTGGTGCGCTGAAGCACACCCTACAGCTTGCCTTATAAAAAAACAACCCCGCTTTTGGCGGGGCTGCTTCGGGTTCATTGCAAATGTTTAGAGTACGGTGACGTTCGCGGCCTGCAAACCCTTAGGACCTTTTTCGATGGTGAATTCGACCTTCTGGCCTTCTTCCAGTGTGCGGTAGCCCGTGCTCTGGATAGCGCTGAAGTGAACAAAGACGTCCGGGCCATTCTCACGAGCCAGGAAACCATAACCTTTGGTGCTGTTGAACCATTTCACGGTTCCGGTAACACGTTCTGACATTCTGTAAATCTCCTTAATTCAAAAACAAAAATCTTAATAGCGACGCTGTCCGCCGCTACCACCACGCCGATCACCACCGCGATTGCCTTGACCACCGCGGTCATACCCACCGCCGCCACCGCGGCGAGGTCCACCAAAGCCGCCGTGCCCGGTTTCTTCCTTGGGGCGGGCGACATTGACCTTAAGGTCCCTTGAGTCGAGCGAATAGCCGTTGAACATGCGAATCGCATTTTCTGCTTCAGCCTGGTTGCTCATCTCCACGAATGCAAAGCCTTTAGAGCTTCCCGTCATGCGGTCCTTAATTACATCTACAGCTACTACAGTGCCAGCCTGAGCGAACAACGTGCGCAAACCGTCTTCTGTTGTATTGTACGAGAGGTTCCCAACGTAAAGTTTGGTTTCCATCCTTCTCGAGTTCCTAACCTTCCTTCTTCTACTTTAAAAAATACCACCAGATCTCTTATTGGTCCGGCGGTTAATGCACAAACACATGCAGATTACCCTATTTATACCACAATTTATGAATAATGGATGAAATTAAGTCAAGGGTTTTTGGAACTTTTACTATATTTCTTATGATTCAGGGGAAATCGAGCAGAATTTAAATAAAGAAAGATCTTGACAATTTAGAACATATATTCTATACTTATTGTATTGATCCGCGATTGATTTCCTACAGGAAGGCACACATGGAACTCGCCTTTTTCATTGTTGAACGGGATGACCAACCCGTGCTCTCGATCCGCACCTCCACCAGCATGAGCGACCTGCCAGAAACCATCCTGCAGGCGCTGATGAAAGTCGGTGAACATTTGGCCAGGCTGGGAGCCCAACCCAGCGGACCCGCTTTTGTGGCTTATTCCAACCTGGACATGCGCAATTTGACGGTGGAAATTGGCTTTCCGGTTGCCGGCAAGCTGACTGGAACGCAAGAGGTCACTGCGCGCATTATTCCCGGTGGGCCGGCGGGGATTTGCTTGTACGCCGGTCCCTATCAGGAGCTAGCATCAGTATATCAGCAATTGAACGCCTACCTGGAAGGTCAGGGGCGTGAGCCGACCGGCGTGTCTTACGAATTCTATTTGGATGACCCGGCCGTTACACCCCCCGCCGAGCTGCAAACGCAAATCGTCTTCCCGCTCGCCGGGGCCGCGGCCAGGGAAAGGGAGCGCACGCCGGGCAACAGGCGCATTCCTGTTTTGTACTGGTAGGCTGAGCCAGGTTCAGGGGGAAATGATCGGAATAGGCTTTCGCGGGCTGGCGGAAGTCTATTATTAATCAGATTGCAGGGTTGTCCTTGCGGACATCCCTGCAATCACCCCCGAAAGCCTTACCTGCGCAGATTTTCCCTGAAAGATACACCGGCCCCCCGGCATAGCCACGATCCCAGTTTGTCTGCGCCAGAAATGGCGATTTATTTAGATGAAGATGATTTGCGACCCTTCGGTCATATCCATGAAGTCGGAAGCGGTGACGATATCTTCAACGCCTTCGACGAAATCTTCCTTCTTCAAGCCAAACATATCCACCGACATCTTGCAGGCGTATAAATGCGCGCCCGCATCGACCATCATTTGCAGGTATTCATCCACCGGCGGGGCACCCACTTTGGCCATTTTCTTCTTCATGAACCAGGAAGTGAAAGCCGTCATACCGGGAAGGATACCCATCAGATTTGGAATGCCCAGCGTGCCGGTCGGCAGCCCCATCAGGCGCATTTTCATGCTGGTATTGGCCACCGGAGCCAGTTCCAGGTGCTTCTGACGGTCTTTGGTGATCATATCCATGCCCCAGAAAGTAAAGAAGATGGTCACGTCGATGCCATTGCCGAGCGCAGCCCAGCCCATCACCAGCGCCGGGTAGGCCATATCCAGGTCACCCTTCGAGCAAATAAATGCGATTTTGCGTTGTTCGGTTTCCACGATCGATTCTCCAGTTTTCCAGATTAAGGATTAAACGCAACCTTCAGGTTTGCCGAGACCAGCGATCTTGGCGACTTTCTTGGCCGGGCCTTTGGGATACAATGCGAACAGGTCCTTAATCGAGATACCAGTACCCACTGTAATCTGGCGCAAAGTCGGCGCTTTTCCGCTGGCCAGACCGGAGGTGCGGCAGAAATCGATGATACGCCAGTGTTCGGGGGTCAAAATGTCGATCCCTTCCTGTCTGGCAAGGATTTCAGCGAGTTCTTTCGTCCACTGGTTCGGGTCAGTCATATAACCTTCAGCATTGAATGCGACGTTCACAAGATCAGTCATTTCATAATCCTTTAGATATGGTTAGAATTCTTTTCGCCGAATCACACTTCGAAACCAGGTTCAGAACTGTGGCGCTGGCGATTTGCTCGACATTGTTTTTTTGCCTGCCATGCTGAAATCATTCGGCAGGGGAACTTCGATGCCTTGCAGCATCATGTTCCAATAGAGGGTCTTGAAAGCCAATTTTCCCCAGTGGTTGATGGTTGTTTCCCCGAGCAACGTGAAAGGACCAACCACCGGCAGCGGGTATTTTCCAGGCAGTGGTTCCTGGTCGTAATTGAAATCAATTAACACGCCCTTATTGAACCCTGATTCGATGTAGCAACTGGCATGACCATCAAACTTGTGTGTAATTGGCTTGCCAGAAATGTGAGCCAGCAAGTTTTTTAGCACGGTTTCCTGTTGGAAATGGATAACTGCACCGGCTTTTGAAGTTGGAATATTATTAGCATCACCCATCACCCAGACGTTTTCCCATTTCTGAGATTGCAAGGTGTGCTTATCGACCGCGACAAAATTCATCTCATCGCCCATGCCGGAACGCCCAATCACTTCTGCGCCCATGTTGGTCGGTACGGTGACCAGCAGGTCATAGGGAATCTCTCGTTCGTCCCATGAGCGGATAACATTGCTACCCGCGTCCACCATTCCAATATTGAAATCTGGCTCGACATGGATATTCTTGCGTTTCAGAATGGCTCCCAGAGCATCGGCGGCAATCGGCTTGGTGAATGCGCCCGAAAGTGGAGTGGCATACACCAACTCGACTTTGTTGCGCATACCACGTTTGGTAAACCACCAGTCCGCCAGGAACAGCAGTTCGAGCGGCGCCACCGGGCACTTGATGGGGTTTTCAACCACATTGACCACCATCCGTCCGCCTTGCCATTTTTCTAAAAATTTTCCTAATGCCGTAGCGCCTTCGAAGGTGTAAAAGTCGAAAACATTCGTGCGCCAACCTCCATCCAACATGCCTTCTGTTTCTTCTGGGTGAATATCGACGCCGGTGGCTACGACCATGTGATCGTAGGTAATGGTCCGACCATTTGTTAATTTAACCCGGGACGCATCCGGCTCGATCCGTTCGATACCTGAAATGATAAATTCGACCTTTTCCGGAATAAACTTACGCTTAGGCTGGATTACATCCTGCGCGCGGTACATGCCAAAAGGCAGAAAAAGGAAACCTGGCTGGTAGTAATGCTTTTCGTCTTTATCGACCAGAACCACTTTCCACTCACGGGCATCCAGGTGCGATGCCATCTTTCTGGCGATCATCGTGCCGGCTGTACCCGCTCCAAGAACCAAAAACGTTTTCATAAATTAACCTCTCTACCCTAGTTGAGTTAAATCAGCAATTTGCTGTAAACGCTGCATGAAACTGGTGCGCTCCTGCAGAATGCTTTCGACGGCCTGCGCTGCCTGTATGGCCCAGTCCCTCATTATTTTCCACTGCCCGTCTGTGACAACTGGCGTATTCTGGGTTGCCGCGGCTATTCGTCCTGCATCCAGGCCATATTGGATAGCCAGTTTTTCGGCATTGCGGACGGCCGCCGCATCCAGAAAAACCTGCCCGACCAGGATCCAGCCGGTGGTTACGCCGCGTGTCACAATGGGCGCTACAACCGAGTGCAATCCGGCCGGGCACACGAAGACGTCTGTTGGTTGAGCTGCAAAACTGCGCCAGGCAGCCTGATAAGCCTTCATTCCATCTGGCGAACGCATCACTTCGCGGCTCAGATCCGCCTGAGCGCTAAACTCGGTGATCGGTTCGCCGTTTACGTCCAACACCAACCCGCTCATCCGGCTGACGCCGGACAGCAAATCCTGGATGGTCTGCACGCAATGAACCGGAAATATGGAAGCCGATTCGATCACGGTCTCTTCGATCTGGCCCCGGCCGCTCAACAGGCGCTCCACTTCTGTGGAGGTAAACCGCCATTGGGAGCCAACCTTGACGCCCCGCAAACGGCCGTCTTGCAGCATCCGGTAGATCGTGATGCGATCGACCTTGAAAATATCTTGTACCTGGCGAGTGGTGAGTAAGTCTGTCATAATATGTTATATAAATTCATAGCATGTTATACAAACGATTATACGGAACAGACTTAACCAACGAAAGTGTGATTCATCACAAACAACTCGCGGAATGTCATATATTATTCAGCGAGGACCGAACTCCATCCCATTTAGCGCCCAATCCCCCTGCTCAGCATTGAAACCGGACACCAATATTTGTACAATGAACTCAGGCTTTGCAATTTCCCAGGATCAGGAGGGACCCCATGGAGAAAATATCCAGCGCCATCCAAAAAGAATTGGTCTGGACGCAGCCGAATGCATTCAAAGAAGAATACGAATTACGTAGTGATGACGAACAGCTGGCGACCCTGAAATTCCGCAGCGCCTGGGGCACGCTGGCAACTGCCGAAACAATCAATGGCTGCTGGACCTTCAAACGGGTGGGTTTTTTCTCCACCCGCGTGACGGTCCGACCCTGTCAAGCCGAAAGCGAGATTGCCTCCTTCCGCAACAACACCTGGAGCGGCGGCGGTACGCTGGAGTTAGCAGACGGGCGTTCTTTCCGGATAAGCACCAATTTCTGGCAGACTCGCCTTGAACTGATCAGCGACCTGGACGAGTTGATTCTCAGCTATACCGACATTGGTGGCTTTTTTCGGCGTTCAGCGTACATGGTGATTGAACCGCAGGCCGCGCTGCTGCCGGAACTATCCTGGATCGTAATGCTTTCCTGGTATCTGGTGGTGATGATGTACCGCGATTCGGCAGCGGCTGCGAGCGTGATGACGGCCGGATAATACCTGGAATGCGCGCGCCTGTATTCGGTATAATTCAGGGGTTGGCCGCGATCAACAAATCATCATCGGAGAATCTTATGCCCCTAGCCCCCGGTCTGACTCATCAGATTATTATTACCGTAAAGGAAAGCGACACCGCTCGCGCTGCTGGCGGCGAATCCCTGCCGGCAGTGTTTTCAACACCGCGTCTGGTCAGTTATATGGAAAAAACTTCGCATGAGATGATCCTGCCGCTGCTGCCGCCGGGCATGACCAGCGTCGGTACGGTGGTCAACATCCAACACCTGGCTGCCACCCCGGTCGGAATGCAAATCCGCTTCACCTCTGAGCTGCTGGTGGTGGATGGCCGGCGGTTGACCTTCAAGGTCGAGGCCTGGGACGAGGTGGAAAAAATTGGCCAGGGCGAACACGAACGCTTTATTATCGACCCCGAACGCTTCAACCGCCGCCTGGTTGAAAAAGAAACCTTGATTAATAAGTAAATTCAGCCGAAACCATAACCGCGATCCACCCTATTCCACCTTCACTTCGATCCTAAATGAACCGCGCCTTCGCCCACTTCGTTGACAATGCCATCGAATACACCCTTGGCCGGTATAAACACTGGTACACGCCCAACCAATTCAAACCGATTCCAGACGGCGCGATCGATTGGTCGAAGAACCCTCCTGAATCCTTTTTCGCCATCCCCGATGACCTGCCCGACTTAACCTTCGAACAGCCCTACATCTTCCACAACGACCGGGTACGCTCGCTGTTCACCTTTCCCAGCGCGTATACCTCGCCGCACCCCACCAACAATATTGTCCACGGGTTAGCGGATTTACGGGCAAACCGCAAGAGCCGCGGCGCGTTGATCCTGGTGCATGGTTATATGATGAGCAGCTTTGCGCCGCTGCGGTTGTTCGCCGAACTGGTTGCAAAACATGGAGTGGATATTTATTATCTCTCCCTGCCGTATCACATGCAGCGGGCACCGCTTGGCACTTGGAGCGGGCAATTTAGCCTGAGTTCCGATGTGATGCGTTCGATCGATTCGTTCCGGCAGGGGGTCATGGACGTGCGCTCTTTGATCAGCTGGATTCAGCGTGAAGCCAGGCAGCCCGTTTTTCTGGCGGGGATGAGCCTGGGCGCATTCACCTGCAGTATGGCATCGGTAGTCGATGAGCGCCCCGCCGGTCTGATCAGCCTGTTGGGCGGGGCGGACCTTTCCGATATCGTTTTTGCAGGCAATTCGTTTTATTTAATCCGCCAGAGTCTGCTCAAGCACGGTGTTCACCATGCCGAATTGGAGCAATACTGGGCAGGGATCAGTCCGGGAAATTTTCGCTCCCGTCTGCCGCGCGAGAACATCGTGATGGTCGCCGGCGAGCACGACCCGATTATCACCCCGCAAAATGCCGCAGCTCTGTGGCGCTCCTGGGATGAGCCGGATATCACCTGGTTGCCCTGCGGGCATGCCAGCCTGAGTTTTTATGCTCGCCGCGTTGGCGATGTTGTCTTTGACTTTGTCGACCGCCGCCTGGACGAGTTGTATCAGACCAATACCGACAAGGCTGATCTGACCATTCCTGTTCGGACAAATATGTAGGGTAAGCTGCCAGCCTGCGGAGAAGCGAACTAAAGTTCGCTCTACAGCAGCCTGAATTTGTAGCGCGAACTTCAGTTTGCGCGGGCAGCAGCTTGTCCCACGTCAAAATATAGGGGGCGCTTTCCGCAGGACTCTGTGAGCAATGTACCATTTAGAATTGGTATTACCCGGTTTTAAAATGGGTAGCCGTTAACTTGCGTAGAAGCGAACTAAAGTTCGCTCTACAGCAGCCCGAATTTGTAGTGCAAACTTCGGTTTGCGGCATAGTATTAAGCGCGCAATCGGCCATCGCTCCATACCAGCACAGAGATACTTCCGGCCAAATGCAGGCCGTCAGCATGACATTGGAATCTGCTGTCATTGCGAGACCTCGAAGAGGTCAAAGCAATCTACGCAGGCGCAACAGGCAACCGGTCTAAAACACAATGGACTTGATGACTGGTGCAGGTCGCCACGCTCACTCCGTTTTCGTTCGATGACAAAAAATGGGGCCGTCCCAAAAGAAATCATTGGGACAGCCCCGGACGAACTGAAGTTTGCCCTACCTCACCATAACGAGGACGGCGCTGTTTAGCGCCGTCCCGTTTCCCCATGCCACTTTATCCCCAAGGAGAATTATCGAATAACATTACTTGCCGGCAACCAATCCCCACAGACGCTGCCAGCCCCGCTTCCATTCCAGTCGCTTTAATCGGTAGGTGCCTACCACGCCGTACGGCAGGAACAACACCAACGCGATGAAGATCAGGCCGAAAACCAGCGGCCAGCGCGCGCCGAACCATTGATAGAAGAACTGACCGACAATCTGCATCAAACCGGCCCCCAGGATAGGACCGATGAGCGTGCCAATCCCACCCAAAATGGTCATGATCAAGGCATTGATGGTGGTGACTGCGCTAGTCATGGTTGGCGTGGCGCCCATATTCCAGATCGAGAAGAGCGCTCCGGCCAGACCGGCAATCACCGCCGCAACGACAAAGGAAAGGGTGCGGTAGGTGACCGGGTTGTAGCCGATCATGCGCACCCGGCTCTCGTTTTCCCGCAGAGCCACAAATACGCGCCCGGTGGGCGAATCCACCATGCGCCGGGCGATCAGATACATAATCACGCAGAACGCCAGAGCAATGAAGTAAAACAGCAGCCGGTGCTGGGTCGGGTTGATCCACAGCGGCACGGGGACTCCGTGCAAGCCTTCGTCCGCGCCAGTCCACTTGCCAAAGTCAGTGGCTTTTGACAGGATATGAATGGCATCCGCCATGGCCAGAGAGATCATGGCAAAATACACGCCCTTAATGCGCGCCGAAACGACGCTGAACAAGAGGCCGAGCAAAGTTACAACGACCACCACCAGCAAAAGCGCGGCGATCAAGACCAATACTTCGGTAATGTCGGCGCTGCCGATCGTAATTTTATAGGAACCCATAATTTTGGGGCCAGCATGGGTCAAAAACAGTCCCATCGTGTAGGCGCCGCCGCCAAAAAAGGCTGCATGCCCAAATGAAAGGATACCCGTGTAGCCGATCAGCAAATCGTAGCTCATGGCGTAAACCGCCATGATAAAAAAGGTGATCAACTGACCTTGCCAGAACTTGGAGGGTCCATCCAACACCGAAGTCCCGGTGAACCAGCCAAAAAGGAAGGGGAATAAGGCCAGCAGCAGAATAACTGCCAGTCCCAACCATTCGCTGCGTAAGGATTTGGCTGCGCTTGTAAACCGGTTTGGAGCAGCCGTGAGATCCGATTTAACCTCTGCCATGACTACTCCTTCTTCCCAAACAAACCGGCCGGGCGAACCAGCAAGACAATCGCCATGATGATGACGGTGGATGCCTCGGCGATGGCCGGAGATAGGCTAAACTTCAAAGCCAGGTAATCACCGAAAGCGCGCGCCAGCCCCAATAAGAGCGCGCCAATGGCTGCCCCGCTGTAGCTGCCCATCCCTCCAATGACCACCACGATAAACGCTTGAAGTTGGAATGCATCACCCATATTGGGCTGGACCGGGATAAAAGGCGCGGCGCCGATCCCACCCAGGGCCGCCAGCCCTGCACCCAGCATGAATACGATGGTAAACACTTTGCGCACATTGATGCCAAGCGCTTCGACCATGGTGCGGTCTTGCACGCCGGCGCGGATAATCATGCCAAGCCGCGAGTAGTTCATCAACAAACTCAGGGCAATGACCATCAGGACGCCAAGGACGATGATAAACAACCGGTAGGACGGGAAAGTGACGCCCAGAACATCAACGGTCAGGTTTTGTCCGCTGAACCAGGCCAGAATGTTTTCCGCTTTTCCAGGCTGTGAGAACATGGGTGGACGGGTCATCTGGTAAGCCAGCGGGTCCCATAGAACCTGAATGGTCTCGCGCAATACATACGCCAGTCCAAGGGTGACGATCACCTGGTAGAGTGGGCGAATGTAGAGCGGACGGATCAGGCTGACCTCTACCGCAGCGCTCAGGCCAGCCCCGCACAGCGCCCCGACTGCCAGCGCTGCAAAGAAACGCAAATTGCCATTCCACAACAGGACCGCAATCGGAGCAGATTCCCGGAAGAGCGTGGCGATGACCGTTAAAACGGCCAGGCTGCCCGAAATAATCCAGGCTTGGCGCTTGTCGCTGGCGTACACCACCTGAGTCCGGTCGCCCGGCCGGGCAGCAGCCGCTGCCAACAGCAGCCCGGCGATAAACATCAACACCGGGCGGAACCAGAAGACGGCCAGCGGTTCCTGCGCGCTGGCTTCTGCCAGAGGGTTGCCCATGGACATGGTGGCAACCATGGCGGTTTCTGCCAGGCCAAGAATGTCCAACCCGCGAACAGCCAGCACGATCAGTGCAATTCCAGCCAGCGCTACCGCTGTTTGGATCGTCTTTTGCGCCTTTTCCGAAACATTCAAGTGCATGAAAGTGCTTCGCAGGATCGGGCTGGTCACCAGTCCGGCTAGCAACGCAAAGATCAACGGGAACAGGCCAAACAGAAAGGTTGGGTTGGTGTAGAATTGCCAGCCCAGGTAGGCGCCCAGCATAAACATCGTGCCGTGCGCAAAATTGAGCACATCCATCAGCCCAAAGATGAGGGTCAGGCCAGAGGCAACCATGAAATACAGCGCGCCGATGGTCAGGCCGGAGAGAGTGGTGCGCACAAACGGCTGCTGCCCCATGGTGGTCCAGCCAATAACCCCCAGAACGGCAATCAAGCCAAGCACAACCAGCATGGTTGCATTGCGGCGGAAGAATCCCTGTTTCATGGCCGCCCGCCCTTCTGCAACGCGGTTCCAAGGAATTGATGGATCAATTCTTTATCCTCCACCAGGTCAGCCATTTTACCTTCGCGGGCCGTGCGGCCGTCATCCAGAATGTAATAGTATTCCGCCAGTTTACTGGCCATAACAAAATTTTGTTCCACCAGCAGCACCGTCGTGGTGGCGCTTAAAATGCGGATGGCCTCCATCATCTGTTCGATAAGGATCGGCGCCAGCCCTTCACTGGGTTCATCGATCAACAGCAATTGATTGTCGGCCACCATGGCGCGCGCAACAGCCAGCATTTGTTGCTGACCGCCGGAAAGGTGGTTACCAGGCAGGCGGAATAACCGTTTCAGGTCGGGAAACAGTCCAAAAATAAACTCGGATTTGCTCTCAAAATCCCCTTTTTTGCGCTCGGCGATCTTCAGATTTTCCATCACACTCAGGTTGCGAAATATGGCACGGTGCTCCGGCACGTAACCAATGCCCAGGTTGGCGATGTCATAGGCACGCCGGCCCTGAATCTCTTTGCCGTTAAAAATCACCGTGCCCACACGCGGTGGGGTCAGCCCAAGGATCGATTTTAATGTAGTCGTTTTACCCGCACCGTTACGTCCAAGCATTACGGTGATGGCATTACGCCGCACAATCACTGAAACCCCTTCCAAAATGTGGAACTGGCCGATATAGGTGTGGATTCCGTTGATTTCGAGAATGTTATCCAACATTATCCTCCAGTTCCTTGGCCAGGTCGCCGTATAGCGCGCCAAGATAAGCCGATTGCACCGTCTGGTTGGTGGCGATTTCGTGTGGGGTGCCTTCAGCCAACACCTGACCCTGGTGCATCACCGTAATCCGGTCCGAGATGCTCATCACCATATCCATGCGATGCTCGACCAGCACAATCGTTTTGTCGCCGTCGGCCATGATGGCGCGGATGATATCCAGCAAGGCTGGCACCTGCTCGGAGGACATGCCGGCGGTCGGCTCGTCGAGCAGCAGCAACTGCGGGTCGCTGGCGAGCATGATACCCAACTCGAGTTTGCGTTTGTCACCGTGAGGTAGCACCTGTGCCAAAACCCCTTCGCGCCCCTGCAACCCTACCCGCCCAAGCACTTCACGCGCTTTCTCTTCATAGGCCGGAAAACTCCCCGCGCGTTGAAACATGCGGAAGCTATCCCTGCCAACCGCCTGCGCAGCCAGCCGCACATTTTCCAAAACAGTCAGGTTCGGAAAGATATTGGTAATCTGAAATGAGCGCCCAATGCCAAGATGTGCCCGACGGTGCGGCGCCAGTCCCGTGATATCCTTCCCCTGGTAGAACACCTGACCGCGCGAGGGGTTCATCATCCCGCTTAGTAAATTGAAGAGCGTCGTCTTACCCGCCCCGTTGGGGCCAATGATGGAGTGCAGGGTGCGCGCGTAAATCGCCACGCTGACGTCATCCACTGCCACCAGCCCGCCAAATTCTTTCCGTAGATTTTTTGCTTCAAGGAGGATCTCCCGCTCTGCTGTCATGGAAGGTCCCTTTCGTGGATTAGAGAGGATTGGATTTTGAAAAACGGAATAGCCGCAACGGCCTTCATCGGGAGCGCAGCGAAAACGCAGATTTTGGACAGCCCTTCGCTGCACTCCGGGTGAAGCAGACAGCCTGGCTGTCTGCAAGTGAAGAAGTGGGGTGCATCCCCAGGCCCGCAAAGGCCTGGGGATGCCGTTAATCAAAGGTTACGGTGTGGGGACAGGGAGATCGCCGCAGCGCGACGCGTACTCACCTACCAGGGTACATGGGACCTTCAGTTCGTCGTAGGCGGTTACATAAACCGTCTCAAAGAACGCGTAGGTCGGGCGTCCCTGAGCATCCAGACCCGGGTCGATGTTGACCAGTTTGAGGATGTTCATCGGTTGCTGCGCAACATGGTCTTCGGGGCGAATGAAATAAATGCCCTTGGGCCCGTCAAATTTCAGGCCTTCGAGCGCCGGAATCATAACGTCACCGGTGGCATCGCCGCCGGTTTTTTCCAAGGCAGCTGCCAAAGCCAGTGCCGAAGCCATACCGCCAGCAGTAAACAGATCGGGGGGTTCGCCAAAGGCTTCCAGATGTTTCTCGGTCAGCCATTTGTTGATTTCTGTGTCAGCGGCGGTGTAGTGATAGACATTCAAGCCGATCTGTCCAACCGCAGCGCCGTAAACAGCCGCAAAGGAGGCATTGTCACCGTAGCCGGTGGCAACCTGCATGGCATCCAGAGCGCCCAGGTCAGCCAACTGCTGGAAGAGGGTCACATAACCGGTGCCGGCCCAGGTGAGGAACAACACCTCGGCGCCAGAATCCATCGCTTGCTGGATGTAGGGGGTGAAGTCGGTGGTGTCGAAGGGAGCATAAATCTGAGCGATGACTTCGCCGCCGTACTGCTTCACAGCATAATCCAAGGCAGCGCCAGAGCCCTGGCCAAAGGCATTGTCGATGCCGATGTGGGCGAACTTGGTGCCGACGTTCTCGACCAAGTACTTGGCGATGACGAGCACGTCATCATAACTGGTGCGGGAGGTGCGGAAGACATACGGGTTGAAGTATGTACCGGTGATCAGGAAGGAAGCAGCCGGGTCGACCATCAGGATGATCTTATTTTCCAGCGCTACGGTGGTCAGCGCGGCAGCCGAAGCCGAGGACGAGGGCCCCTGCAGGAGTTCAACGCCGTCTTTTTCGATCAATTCACGGGCGATCTGGACTGCTTTTTCAGGATTGCCTTCGTCGTCACGAACCAGGACCTCAACCGGGCGGTTGGCGATGATCCAGCGGCCGGTATCATCTTTCTGGCCGCCGGAAGCGTATTCCAGACCCAGTTCAAAGCCGCGGGACTGCTGCAGGCCGTAGAGGGCTAATGCGCCGGACATCTGACCGATCTGGCCGATCTTCAAGACAGGGCCAAGTTCCACTTTAGTTTCTTCGGTGGGAGCGGCAGTCGGGACTTCGGTCGGTTGAACGACAACTTCAGCTGTTGGCGCCGCAGTGGGTTCCGGGGTTGGGGTGACCTGCTGAACGCAGGCGCTCAATACGATGGAGACCACAATAATCAAACTAAGAATGGTTAAACGATTTTTCATGCTCTTCTCCTTCATCAAATTTTAGTCAGAATTCACAAGTATTCAGGTGGATGAGAGGGGGATCTCTTAAGCTTATCCGATAAGCCTATTCTTAGGCCATCACCTCCTTCAAAAACATCATGACTGCCTGCCCGGTGATCACCTGGCGGGAGTCTTGATTATGACAGGTTGTTTTTAGGGTTATCAGGTGTTTCTCGGGCTGCCAGGCGGTTACTTCCACCACGGCGGTAATCGTATCGCCAATAAAAATCGGCCCGAGATATTCAATTTGCTGGCTCAGGCAGATTACGCCCGGGCCCGGCAACCGGGTGTTCAGCACTGCTGAGATCAACCCGGAAGCTAACAGTGGGTGAGCAGTGCGCTGCCCGTAGCGAGTCTGACGGGCATATTCTGCATCGACGTGCAGCGGGTTGAAATCACCCGTCACGCCGGCCAGGGTGGTCACATCCGCTTCGGTGATGGTCTTTGTGAAGCTAGCGCGGCTGCCAGGGGCGCAGCAATTGTCGGATGGAGGTCGGGTAAAGTTATCGACCATTGACCTGCTCCACAAAACCAAGCACCAGGGTGTTGAAGATCGCGGGTTTCTCCAGGCAAAGCGCGTGCCCGGAGCCGGGAACCACCACCAACTGCGCGCCGGGGATTTCCCGGGCGATGATTTCGGAATACATGCGCGGTTTGAGGATGTCCAACTCGCCCACCAGCACCAGCGTCGGTGCGGAGATACAGTGCAGTTCAGCGGTGATGTTCAGCCGCTGGAAACAATCGAATAATTCCAAAACGGCGTCCATGTCCAACTGAGCGTAGCGCGTTCTTGCTAACTCAATCGCCGCCCGGTTGGCGTCGATATAGGTTGACGAGAAATTGAGCGGATAGGTGATCTCGAAGAGCAGTTTTGGATCGCGAGCGCGGGCAGCCGCTATCCAGGCATCGATCAGCCCTTTTAGCACCGACTCGGAATGACTGACCGACGAAGAAACAATCAAAGAGCGGGTCAAGTGCGGATATTTCAGCGCAAAGGCCAGGCTGACCTCGCCGCCGTAAGAGATGCCGCCAATATGCGCCGACGGGATATTCAGGGCGGTCAACAGGGCTGCCAGATCGTCAGCGTGCTGCTCCATGCTGTAGGGTCCAGCGGGGTGTTGCGACTGCCCCATGCCGCGGCAATCGTACAGCAGCAGGCGGTGGCGACGGGTCAGCGCGGCTTTTTGCAGCCCCCAACTGGCAGTGCTCATCAGCACGCCGTTGGACAGCACGATCACCTCGCCCTCCACAGGACTGGTGTCCGCAGGACTGGCGTCGGACGGGCCGAGCAGCTCGTAATACAACTCCATCCCGTTAACGAGAATTTTTGGCATTATCCTTTAGGCCTTGAACCCCAGGAAAACTTTCTTGGTTTCGCCTTCGCCGCGCTCGAAAAATTCGGCAGTCAGCGGGGTACCGATTTGAATGGCTTCTGGGTGGGCAATATCCACCCCGAAGATTTGAGCCGAAATCCGCGGGCCTTCTTCTAGGTCAACAATGCCGGCGCAATACGGATTTTTGCTGTCGTACCCGGCGTTCTTCATGGAGGTGGGGCCAAAGTAAATAACTGTGTAGGCTGCCAGTTTGCCCTTGCCTGAAAATTCGAACGGTTCCATCTCGCTGCTGTGGCAGTGGCTGCACAATGCCCGCGGGGGCAAAAAAGTATGGCCGCACTTTTTACAGCGCGAGCCAATCAACTTCTTCTCAGCCAGTTGAGCGTTATAAGCGGTGCTTGTAAAATCGAAGTCGCTCATCGGTTTACCTCCGCTCGAAGATATTGACCACACAGGTTTGGCCGGTGCCGCCAACGTTATGAGTCATGCCAATGTTGGGGGCACCTGGCAGCTGGCGTTCGCCAGCGGACCCGCGTAGCTGGTGGAAGATTTCTACCACCTGCCCTACGCCTGAAGCGCCAACCGGATGGCCTTTCGACTTTAACCCGCCCGAAGAGTTGACCGGGCGTGAGCCGCCGCGAGTCGTCAGGCCATCTTCAGCCGCTTTCCAGCCCTCACCCGGCTTGAAAAAGCCGAGATCTTCGGTGGCTACAATTTCGGCGATGGTGAAGCAGTCATGCACTTCCACCGCCCTGATGTCCGCCGGGGTGACGCTCGCCATTTCATAAGCAATCTGTCCGGCGCGTTTGGCGGCTGGCAGCGAGGTCAGGGTCGAGCGGCCGTGCAAGGCGGTGTCGCTGGCCTGGCCGGTGCCGATGAGATGCAGCGGGGCATCGGTATACTGGCGGGCGATATCTTCGCTGACCAGCAGCACTGAGGCTGCGCCGTCCGATACGGGCGAGCAGTCGAACAGCCGCAGCGGCCAGGCGATTTGCGGATTGGCGGCCGGGTCATGCAGGAAATCCATTTCAGTAACCCAGGTCGGTATCGGTTTGCCCTTGCGGGCGGCGCTGGCCTTGCGCGCCTCCATGATGGCGGAAATGCGCTGCCCAAACTGCGCTTTAGGATTGAGCGCACCGTGTTCGTGATTTTTAATGCCAACCTGCAGGAGTGTCTCGGGGGTCATGCCGTATTCGTGCATATAAGCGGTGGCAATCGCGGCATACATACCCGGGAAAGTGAACCCGGCCGGAATTTCATACGTAACGTCAGCCGCGGTTGCCAGGGCGTCGGTTGCACCGTCGGTGGTGAGACCGGTCATTTTCTCGATGCCGCCCACCAGCACCACATCGTACAGGCCGGAAGCAATCGCCAGGATGCCCTGACGCAATGCCAGACTGCCACTGGCGCAGGCGCCTTCCACGCGGGTGGCTGGCACCGGTGTCAAACCCACCCAATCGGTCATAATCGGTGCGGTGTGCCCCTGGCCTTCGAATAATTCGCTGGAAAAGTTGCCTATATAGGCCGCTTCCACGGCGGCCGGGTCAAAGCCCTTGTCCAGCGAAGCGGTCATTTCCTGGTAGGCCTCCACAAATAGCTCGCGGGTATTTTTCCCGGGAAATGCGCCAAACTTGCTCATCCCTGCCCCCACGAGCGCTACTCCGCGGCCCAATCTACGTCCTGTCATCAGTTCGCTCCTGTTTTGAAGAATAAATCATCCCGCTTTGCGCAGGAAAGCGTGGAATAAAGCATTGAATTCTGCCGGTTTTTCGATGTGCGGGCTGTGCGCGGTGTTCTGGATGACATGCTCCTCAAACGACCCACCGTTGGCCGCATACTTTTGCAGCACGTCGCGCGTCTGCTGGATCATGGGCTGCGGCGGAGCAATTTCATCACCCGGCCAGCCTGGCACATAGCCCAGCTTGCCAAGCGCTGCAATGTCGAACATCGAGTTATCCGCCACGATCATGTCGTGACTGCCGCGTACCCACAGCACCGGCGGTTTAACCTCAGTCTGAATCAGGTCAGCGGCATCGTGGGGGTGATACTTCAACGACCAGGCGTTGACCGGTCCGAGCAGGCCGGGCGCAACATTGGGCCAGTTGGCAGATGGGGTCGCATCGCCGGGGTAGCGGTCAGCGCCGGTCTTTTCCATCAGCGCGGCGGTGAGAAAATCCTCTTCGCGCGGTGAGCGGAACGGCGCAACGTAGTAGAAGGTATTGATCACATTGCGCGGCGAATTGGCATCTTCGGTGCTGCGATCCTGAATGGTAATGCGGCGCACAAATTCGGGATTGACTACCCCGCCGCCAGATCCGGCATAATCGGCAAATAACGGCGTCCCTTCCACGCCGCGCGTGCCACCAAACCCGTAAGGTGCGACCGGGCAGATCAAGGTGGTGGAAAGAACACGCCCGGGATGATCGGCGATAAACCGGTAGATGGTACCGCAACCCGCCGACCAGCCAACCAGATGGGCTTTTTCGATCTTGAGCGCGTCCATCAGCTCTGCCAGGTCGTCCACCCAGTCGCGGTAACCGCGGGTCGCATCGATCAGTTTATCTTCAGTCCAGCCATAGCCGCGCATATCCACGGCAATGCCGCGGTAACCAGCGGGGAGCGCCAGCATTGTTTCTTCGAAATACAGCGCCGCTGAGAAATTGCCGTGCAAAAAGATGACGGGAACGCCTTCAGCAGCGCCGCTGGTGAGCACATGTTGCTTCAGGCGTGGGGTGTCGATGATGTGGGAGGTAATGCCGGGTAAAGGATTCGGTTTATCCATCGCTCATACTCCTTCTATCAAAACCTTGCTTTAATCGGGCAGGGTTACACCGGCAACCACAACCCGCGGGACAATCCCCAGCCGGTGCGCTTCCTCGCGCAGCCAACTGCGGAAATCCGGGTGGGCAACTCGGATCAACGCTTCCATCCGATCGCGCACGCACAGACCTTTCAATTCAGCAACGCCGTACTCGGTCACAATGGTATCCACGTCCTGGCTTGGCACGGTGACCTCTGCGCCTTCGGCCAGGATCGGCACAATGGTCGAGATTTGCCCGTCGCGGGCGGTGGAACGCAGCGCAATAATGCCGCGTCCGCCTTCTGAGAGCTGGGCGCCGCGGTGCGTATCCAGTTGACCGCCGGTGCCGCTGAAATGCTTGTATCCGATGCTCTGCGAGCACACCTGCCCAAAAATATCCACCTGCAAGGCTGTGTTGACGCTAATCATTTTGTAGTTGCGGCCTACCACGTTCGGGTCGTTGGTCACTTTTCCTTGCTGGAATTCGACCCCCAGGTTCATATGGATGAAATCGTAGAGTTTCTGGGTGCCGAGCGCAAAGGCGCCCACCATTTTTCCCTTCCACAGGCTCTTACGCTTATTGGTGACCACGCCCGCCTCGTATAAATCGACCATTCCGTCAGTGAACATTTCGGTGTGCACACCCAGATCGCGCCGGTTCATCAAAAACGGCGTGATGGCATTGGGAATGCCGCCGATGCCCAACTGCAGGGTCGAGCCGTCCTCGATCAGATCGGCAATGTAGCCGCCAATCTGGCGTTCGGCTTCGGATGGGGGTACGGACGCCAGTTGATAGAGCGGAACGTGATTTTCCACTACAACATCGACATCACTGACGTGAATCTGCGTATCGCCGAGAGTGTAAGGCAGGTTCTCATTGATTTCCAGCACCACCAGGTCGGCCGCTTCGATTAGTTGCTTTTCCACCACCAGGCCGAGTGACAGTGACATAAAACCGCGGCTGTCCGGCGGTGTAGCCGTGCCCCAGAACACGTTCAATTTCCCTTTAGTGGCAGCCAGTTTATCGGTCGAAGCGCGGTGTAAATTGTTTGGGGCATAGGACATGCGCCCCATCGAGTGCGACTTGCGGTCAGCTACGCCATAAAACCAATTTTCGGTGAAAAAATGCGGGACGACCTCCGGGTTGGTGTTGAAATCGTAAGGGCGCATGGGCAGACACACCCAAATTTTGATGTCGTCCAGCCGGTCGGCATGCCGTCCCAGTTCAGCCAGCAAGCCAGGCGGCTCGGAGGCTGCCATTGCCACCCCAATCGTCTGGCCGGATTGGACCAGGGCGACAGCCTCGGGAATGGTCATCCGTTTTTGTTGGTAGAGCGCTTTAGGATCCATAGGCAACTATAACCTGTGAATTAAGGCATGATGAAGGCCGAACCAGCCTGGTTGTAGCCTACGCCGGAACCGACGAAGGTGACCAGGTCGCCCGATTTGATCTTGCCCTGTTTGCGGGCGTCATCGAAAACCATCGGCACGCAAGCCGAACCGGTATAGCCCCATTTGTCCATGACCCAGTGCGATTTTTCGATGGGCATCCCGAGATCGTTCATCACCAGCTTGATGCTGTTCAAGCGCACCTGGGTATAAAGCGCCATGTCAACTTCCTGCAGGTCAAACTTGCCGTTGGCAGCCAGTTCACGCATGCGGGCCGGCCAGCCCAGGTGATTGACCTCCGGCGGAAAGGGTGTAATCAACTTCACAAAGTGCCGTCCAGCCTGAACGGCTTCGGCCGTGACCGGCTCGTAGGTCCCGCCGGCATAAATACCCCAATGCTTATGATAGGAGCCGTCGGCAAAGAAGGTCGAGGTGACGAAGCCGGGCTTGTCGGATACCGCCAGAATAGCTGCCCCGGCGCCGTCGCCGTAGAAAAATGACATGACGTCATTTTGCCAATCCGACAACTTGTGCATCATGTAGGAGCCAACCACCATAACATACTTCATGTGCGGGCTGGTTGCCAACAGGCCGGCAGCGATATTCAAGCCGGTCGGGAACGAAGCGCAGGCACAGCCGACATCGAAGGTGCCGGCATTGACCGCGCCGAGTTTATGCTGCACCACCACCGAGGTCGCCGGGGTGATATAGTCGGGACTGTCGGTGCCAAGCACGATCATATCCAGATCGGACGGCTGCAAGCCCGCGTCTTTGAGCGCGGCTTTGCCTGCTTCCACTGCCAGATCAGAGGTTGCCCAGTCATCCGGCGCGTACCAGCGGGTGGTAATGCCGGAGGAGGCTTCGAATTTGTCGATCACCTCGCCAAATTTTTCGCGCATCGAGGCATTGGAACGCTCAATGGGCGGAAGGTAATGCCCCGTACCCACAATCGTAGCAAAACGTGACATATCCATTACTCCAGGTTGGGATTAGGTGCCGATCACAATGCCGCCGTCCACGCTGATGGTCGCGCCGTGGATATAGCTGGCCTCGTCGCTCGATAACCACAGGAAGGTATTGGCAATTTCGACTGGTTCGCCCAGGCGTCCAAGCGGCGTGCGCGAGCGCATGCCGGCCAGCACATCCTCGGGCATTTTTTGTACCATTTCGGTCATGATAAAGCCGGGAGCGACTGCATTGACGCGAATGCCGTAGCGTCCCAGTTCGCGCGCCCAGACTTTGGTGAAACCGATGACGCCGGCTTTGGTGGCAACATAATTGGTCTGGCCAACATTACCGTACAGTCCGACCACGGACGATGAATTGATGATCACGCCGCTGCCTTGTTTGATCATGTACGGAGCAACCGCCTGGGCGCAGTTGAAGACGCCCTTCAGGTTGACGTTCATCACCAGGTCGAAGGCAGCTTCTTCCATCTGTTTGACCAGTTGGCCATCCTTGACCTTCACGAACATGGCATCACGGGTGATGCCGGCATTATTGATCAGGACATCGACCCGACCGTAGCGCGCAACCACGCCGTCCACCCAGGCCTGAACTTCAGCCCGGTCGGCCACGTTGACGACCGAGAAACTGGCATCGGAGCCCAGTTCAGCAGCCAGCGCTTCGCCAGCCTCGCGATTGACATCACAAATAACCACCTTGGCGCCTTCGCTGGCAAATCGCTGGGCGGTGACTTTTCCAATCCCAGCGGCTCCACCCGTGATCAGGCATACTTTATCCTTCAGTCGCATGAGTCTACCCCTTTCATTAAAGAGAGATCAATGTTGAAAAATGATGTTGTGTATTAATTTGTGCGGTGTAGGAATGATTGCCGAACCAGCAGCCGACGTCAGTGCTTGCTCCCCCATGCTGCGGCGGATGATTCCAACCGGTTCAGGGCGTTTGTTTGCTTTCGACCGTCGATTCTTGCGTCCATCCAGGCAAATATAAAGACCCGTGGGACACTTAGGCATCTATCCTACCAAACCCCGGTTACAAAGCAGTTACAAATCAGGGTTTTCGCCGAAGTTGCACCAAACTGGCCAGTAGTTGCCGGGTCTCGTCAGAGGGATCGACGCCCAGCTCTCTTTGCAGGCCGTCGCGCAGGCGGTTGAATGTCGCCTGCACCTGGGCCAGGTTGCCTTTGCGAGCGTGAGCTTGCATGAGGTGGCGGTAAGCAGGTTCCCATAATGGATCGTGAGCCAGCGTTTGATTACTGATCTGGATGACTTCATCCCAGGACTGTTGATCGATATACAGTTGCGACAACCGCTCGGAAGCCGAAAGGTAAAGGTGGCGCAGGCGCTCACGTTCCGGAGCAGCCCAATCCTCGTAGCGGCATTCAGGCAGATAGTCATCCTCGTACAGGCGTAATGCGCTGCTCAGGCATTCCATCTCCTGGTTTGCGCCAGACTTGACATTTACAAACCCCTCGAATTCATCGGCATCCACCCGAATGTGCGCGTCGGGATTCAGCCCATACATATTGTCACTGCGCACCACAAAGAAGGCTGGTGCGGTGCGGGCACGCGCCGGTTCAAGCGCATGGTTCAATGCATTCAGGGCTACCTTGAAGTCGCGCTGAGCCGGTTCAGCCGGTAAATCCGGCCATAATTGGTCAACAATTTGATCGCGCAGCAGCCATTGTCCGCGGGTTGTAATCAGCAGTTGGAATAACTGGCGGGCTTTTTCTCGCTGCCAGTCGCCCGGGTTGATCAGCACGTCGCCGCGCCAGACCGCCATTGAACCCAGCGTGCGCACCCACAATGTGTACCCCGGGTGGGTCTCATATCCGGCAGCGTCCAGACTCAGCAGCAGCCGGTTGACCAAATTCGGCGAGAACCTGCGCTGGCGCGCTTCCAGCAGCAGCGGAATGGCAGCCTGCTCGTCTTTCAACCCAAGCAGAGACTGGCTGGTAAAGAGCATTTCATAGCCATGCTGCTCGACCACCGGTAGCAGATCAGCCATTATATTCATCGCGCCCTGAAAATCGCCACTCCACCAGGTATTGACCGCCCGCCAAAGCATGGCAGCGCTCCAGCAGTACAAATCACCCACCTGGTGCATCCCGGCAGCCGCCCGTTTGAGCCAGCGCTCCGCTTTTTCGGGCAATCCAGCTAGGGCAAAGCTGGCGCCCATGCTGGTACGCGCCAAATCACCGATCCATTCATCGCCGGCCATTTCCGCAATTTCATGGGCCTGGACGGCTTTTTTCTCAGCCGTTGCAATATCGCCGGCATACCCGAGGACCCGGCTCAAGCCCCATAAAGGCTCGACCCCTACCCTTGCCACTTTAAATGGGTTAACCTGGTCGATGGAGCGCTGGTAATGGCGGGCCGCCTCAGCGCGGCGGTCTTGCGCCCAGGGTTGATGATGAATGATTTGCAGCGCATGTCCCAGCCGCATGTGGCCGACGGCCTCTACAAAATCGGATTGGAGCTGCAGCCCAATTTCGATACCGTCGCGGGCGCAGCGTTCGGCCGATTCGCCTTCACCCATCATGGCATGCACTAGAGAGAGTAGCAGCAAAGTTTCACGATGAAACCGCTGCGGCCGCAATTGACCGGCTTGCCGCTCTTCAGCAGCTTGAACTTCCAATAAGTTACGAGCTTCACTTAAGTGGCCGGTTCGCAACAGCCGCCGGCCTTCCAGGTAAACGTCATTCGGGTTGGTTTCTGCCCGCAGAAGCTGGGCTTCATGGTGTAAGGATTCAGCCTGGTCGGGATGCCCCAGGTTAAGCTTATTTTCGGCTAGTTGATCGAGCAACGCTGCCACTTCAGGACGGTGTTCCTGGGGTTCAAGCAGGCGCAATGCTTCTTCGAGCAAGGCGTCAGCCTTGAGCGGACGGATCGTGTCCAGGTACACTTGTGCCTGACCTCTTAACGCCTGGCTGCGTCCGTAATTTTCGTTCTGCTGTTGAAAAATGGCATCAGCGGCCATAAAATGATTCAGCGCTGCATCAAAATCAGCCCGCAGCCGCAAGGCATCACCCAACAACAGTTGCAAGTGGGGATGGGTTGCCAGAAGGATTTCTGGCAACCTTCCAATCCAGTACATCAGGCTTTCCAGCCGGCCAGTACGCACCATGTCCGGTCCAACCTGTTCAAGAACCGCTGCGGCGTCTTCCACCTGGTCAGCCTTCAATAAGTGAAAAATAGTCTCCTCGGAGCGGCTGGTCCTGGCATAGTAGCTGGCTGCCAGACGGTGTAGTTTTGCTGCTCGTGTGGGATCTTGCAACAACCGGCTTTGGAGAAAATCCTGGAACAGGCGCTGGTAGCGATAGGTATCTTCGCCCAGCGAATCCAGGAAAAGGCCACTCTCATGCAAGCGGTGCAAAATGCCCAGGCTGTCCGTGCTGGCGCGCAGCGCGTCGCACACCGGACCGTCCAGCCTCCGCAGCACCGAGGTGGTGATCATAAAATCGCTGAGTTCATCCGGCAAATGTGCTAATACTTCTGGCGCAAGATACTCAAACAAGTCTTCCAGCGTGTCCGGCACATCGGCGAGCACATCCTGCAGCGAGCGGCCTGAACCGCGTTCCAGGCTTTGCCCGACCATCTGCAGGGCAATCACCCAGCCTTCCGTTTCCTCCGCCAGCTCCCTGGCTTGCTCAGCCGTCACCGGGTGGCCCAGGTGACTGCCAAAGAGCGATTCGATCTCCTCGGCGGTAAAAGCCAGATCGATGTGGCTGATGGTGTTCAAGTGACCTTTGATGCGCCAGCGATTAAGATCAAGATGCTCGGGCATGACTCGGCTGGAGATTACCAGGTGCAAAGTGGGCGGTAAATATTGGATCAACTGGCTGACCAGTGCGCCGATTTCCGGCACGTTTTGCACCAGGTGATAATCATCGATGACCAGGACTGCTTCCGTGGTCAGACCGGTAGTCAGGGTGTTGAGCAGCGGGGTCAGAACTGCCGGCAGTGCCCGTCCGCCGTTTTCTTCCAGCATTCGCAGAGCGGCTTCGCCGTAAGCGTCGTTGCGATGGTGGAACGCGGAGATCAGGTTGACCAGAAAGAGCAGCGGGTCCCGGTCAGGTTCGGTGACCACGTACCAGAATAACGGGTCCACCAGGTCAGCCAAACCGGTTAAGGCCGTGGTTTTGCCGTAGCCCGTGCCTGCCAGCACCAATGTTAATGGGTAATCGAGCGCGCTGGACAGGCGTGCTTGGATGCGGGGACGTTGAAGAATGCCCCGGCGGTGCCGCGGAGCCACTAATTGGCTTTGGATGACTAAATCCCGGAGAGCCATACCTGAAGTGATTGTATGCCAGATTGAGAGGAATGGCAAATGAGGGTTATCAACGGTAGAGGCGAGCAGTGCTCGCCATGGTTTACCCATCTCATACCGAAAGGCTTCGACCGGCTCCAGATTGGCGGCGCTGCGCCGGATGTGCCTTGGTGTCATGCTGACGGCCTGGTTTTGGCCGGAAGCATCTGTGTGAATGACCGCCCTGCGATATTTGTAGAGGCGAGACTATCCATTCGCTGACGGAATGTGGCGGGCATTGCCCGCCGCTACTCATACCGCAAGGCTTCGACCGGCTCCAGGTTGGCGGCGCGGTTGGCTGGATACAGCCCAAAAAACAACCCGACTGCCGTCGAGAAAATCGTCGCCAGCAAAACCGCATCCAACCCGACTAGTGGGTTAAAGGGCGTTCCGGAGGACGCGGCAATCCGCCCGACGATGTACGCAATTAACCAGCCCAGGCCGATACCGATCAACCCGCCAAACAGAGAAAGCAACGAGGACTCGGTCAAAAATTGGATCAAAATGTCACGTTTGCGAGCACCAAGCGCTTTGCGCAAGCCGATCTCGCGCGTGCGTTCGGTGACCGACACCAGCATGATATTCATGATCCCTATCCCGCCGACCAGCAGCGAAATGGCGGCAATGCCGCCCAGAAATATGGTCAGCACATTGGTGATCGTCTGGGCAGTGGCAACAAAATCCTGCTGGGAGAAAATGGTAAAGTCGTCTGCGCCCAACTCAGTTCGGTGGCGGGTACGTAAGATCTGGCTAATCTCCTCCGTGGCCTGCGGCACCATCTCGGCGTTGACCACCTGTACCAGGATGATGTCCACCCGCTCGCGGCTGCGGCGGATCAGGCGGGTTTGGGCAGTGGTAAAGGGTACCAGAACCAGATCGTCCTGGCTGCCAAAGCTGCTGCCGCCCTTGGGTTCCAGCACCCCCAGCACGCGGAAGGGCTGGCTTGAGATGCGCACGATCTCGCCGGTGATACCATCGCGCCGGCCAAACAGTTTATCGGCTACTTCCGGTCCAAGCAGCACCACGGATGCACGCCCAAGCACATGCTCCTCGTTGATGAACTCGCCTTCGAGTAACCCATAATTGCGGACATCCTCATACTGCGGTGTTATACCCGTGATTTCGGTGCTGGTCGTCTCGCCGCCATAAGTGACCGTGCCGCTGCCTTGAATGGCAGGCGCCACTGCGGCAATGGACGGCGCCTGAAACGGGTCAGCCAGGGCTTCCGCGTCGGACAGGGTCAGCGGTTTTTCGATGCGGATATCTTCGGTAAAGTTGCCGCCAAAAACGAACAACAAATTGCTGCCCAACCCGCTGATCGAGCCGGTGATGGTGTCTTGCGCGCCGGTGCCCACCGCCAGCATGGCGATGACCGCGCCCACCCCGATCACGATGCCGAGCATGGTCAGACCCGTGCGCAGTTTGTTGGCGCTCAGGCTTTCAAGGGCTTCCAGAATCGCCTGCCACAGGTTCATACCGGCTCCTCGACCACCAGGCCGTCATACAAACGGATGACACGCTGGGTCTGGGCGGCTATTGCCGGGTCGTGCGTGACGATGATCACCGTTGTGCCACGCTCGCGGTTAAGATTCAACAGCAGCTCCATAATTTCCTTACCGGATTTGGAGTCGAGGTTGCCGGTTGGCTCATCTGCCATAATGATGGCCGGACTATTCACCAGCGCCCGCGCAATCGCCACGCGCTGCTGCTGCCCACCGGACAGTTCCGGGGGGCGGTGATTCATGCGGTCCTCCAGCCCCACCGATTTAAGGGCTTCTCGCGCGTTAATGGTGCGACCTTTCCCAACTCCGGCGTAGCGCATTGGCAGCTCGACATTGGAAAGCGCGGTCGCGCGCGGCAGTAGATTGAAACTCTGAAAGACGAAACCAACCTTGCGGTTGCGAATGCCGGCTAACTGGTCGCTGGAAAGGTGGCTGACGACCTCGCCATCCAGAATATATTCGCCGCCGGTAGGCCGGTCAAGGCAGCCAAGGATATTCATCAGAGTCGATTTGCCCGATCCGGACGGCCCCATGATGGATACCACCTCGCCGCGCTGGATGCGCGCATTCGCACCGCGCAAAGCATGCACTTCCTGAGTACCCATCCGGTAAATTTTGGTCAAACCGGCGGCTTCGATCACCCAATCAGTCATTGAATTTACCTCATGAACGGCGGTTGGCCGGCTTCGAATTGGGTTGGCGGGTTGAGTACCACCGTATCGCCTTCTTTGACATCGCCGGAAATGATCTCACTGGTCAAATCGGACTGAGCGCCAATTTCGATGGGTACCGCAGTCGGGACGCCCAATTTCAGAAGGTACACCACCCGCTGCCCTTCCCGCAGGCGTACAGCCCGGTTGGGCACCAGTAACACATTCTCCAACTGGTTGATCACGATATTCACTGCAGCGGTCATGCCTGGTCGAACGCTTTCATTCTTGTCTTGCAGTTCGATGGTCACCTTGAAATTGACAATGCCCGTCACAGGAGTCCCAACCCGGCCAACTTCGATGATAACGCCGGAATATTCCTTGCCAAGGATGGCATCGAAAGTCATGGACACCGGCTGCCCAACGGCGAGGCGGTTGATATCCGCCTCCGGTACCTGAACATCCACCAGCAAGCGCGACAAGTCGTCCAGGCGGAAGGAAACCGTGCCTGGCGCGACCTGATCGCCGACCCTGGAGTTGACCTCGGTAATGGTGCCTCCGAACGGCGCAGAGAGCGAAGCGAGTCCAAGAGAAGCCTCGATGGCAGCAATACGGGCTTCCGCGGCGCGAATGTCCGCCGGGTCGGGGCCGTCTTTGATGCGTTCCCATTCGCGCAAGGCGTCATCGTAGGTGGCCTGTGCCAGGGCAACCGATGCATCCGCTTCCTCAACTTCCAACGGATTCGGCCCGCCCTCCAGGTAGTTCAAATTGGCCTGGGCCAGTTCCAACTGCCTGCGGGCGTTCAGCAGCGCCGAATATACATTCAGGCGGGTAGTATTATCGGATGAAAAATCTTTTACCCGGTCGTAGAGATCCTCGTAGCGCGCCACTTCATCCTCTGCCAGGGATAAGCGCGTACGGGCTTCTTCCAGCGTCAAATCGCTGGCGCGGGAATAATCCTTACTGGTGCGCTTGTTTTTTGCGGTGGTAAGATCATCTTCAGCCTGGGCCAGGGCAAGCTGTGCCTGAGCGCGCGCCAGCCCCGATTCCTGCAAATTTTGCAGCGCCCGTTGAGCGGAAACCAGATCCGCTTCGGCCAGGATGATCGACTGCGGCAGTGAGCTTTGGCTCAACCGTCCCAGGATGTCATCAGCCTGCACTCGTTCCCCCGTTTCGACGTTGATCTCGCCAATTTGGCCGGTGGTTTGCCAGGCCATCACGGCGGTCTGGTTGGCCCGTACTGTGCCGGTCGCGCCAACCATGGCAATTAAGCTACCGCGGGTAATTTTATCGGTCTGGTAGGTGGTATTGGCTTGAGACTGAGCAGTCCGCCAGGCTCGGAAACCAAAGAACCCGCCAACGACCAGGACAATGACAACTAAGACGATAATGGTTCGACGTTTCATGGGTCATAACTTTCTATTCAACTGGTTAATTTTCTCAGTCCGAGGACTGTTCCAAGTTTATCATTAACGACCGGTGGCCGTGGCTTCCAGTATAATTCCAACTGCTGGCAGATCGGCCGGCATTACTCGTACCGATTGCAGGTTTTCAAACTGCCCTTTCTATGACTCTCACGAAAATCTGGCGGACCCTTGGCAATATCATCATCCTGCTTGTTTTGCTGGCGACCCTGCAGCGCAGCGACTATGACAGCGCCAACCCGGTCGAGCAGGTGCGCGCTTATACCCGCTGGGAAGAGTTCGATTATGCCAGCTGGATTGCCGACGCGCTGGCGCTAAAATTTACCTTTGGAACGCTCGATTTTCCAAATTATATCGATGAAGAACATCAGCGCCAGCTGGTCAATCAACACCTGGGGCTGCTACAACGATTAAATGAAGTCCAGGATCAGATTGCGGCCATCTACGCCGACCCTGCCATTCAAAATCCCGAAGCGGCATCTGCAGCTTACCAGGCTGAACAAGCGGAGCTCACCGCCCGCATAAACCGGCAGCAGCCGCTGGTTGAAGCCGTTATCCAACATCAGATAAGCGCCGTTGTCGGCGATTTGGGGTTGACACTGGGCGGCCAGCCCATCCCGCCGCTGCTCTACCATGTCACCCCGCTGCCCATGGCATTGATCGTTTCGCCGCGCCAGGTGATCCAGCAAACAGCAGATATTTCGGTTATGCCAGACCTGCCGCTGGCGGAGATCACGCGGCTGGAGGACGCGGTGGCGGACGGGTTGGATGTTTCCACCATCATTGTTCCCGTCGGAGGCGTTGGCGTTTATCCCACTATGGTCATGCGCTCCGCCAACCTGAACTGGTTGGTAGAAACCATTGCCCACGAATGGATTCACAATTACCTGACCTTGCGTCCGCTTGGCGCATTGTACTATTCCGCACCCGAGATGCGCACCATCAACGAGACAACCGCCAATATTGCCGGCGCCGAAATTGGCAAAGCTGTGATTAAGCGGTTCTATCCGGAATATGCGCCCGCGCCGTCGCTGCCGGTGCCATTCGAGGAACAATTTCCGGGAAAGCAGCGTGGGGAAACCGCCGCGCCTGTTTTCGATTACCGCGCTGAGATGCGCGAGACGCGCGTCACCACGGATGCACTGCTGGCAGAAGGCAAAGTCGAAGAAGCAGAAGCATATATGGAGGCGCGGCGGCAAACCTTCTGGGACAACGGCTACCGCATCCGTAAATTGAACCAGGCCTATTTTGCCTTTTACGGCTCCTACGCCGATCAGCCCGGCGGTGCGGCCGGGATCGACCCGGTCGGTGCTGCGGTGCGGATTTTACGCGCGCAGTCACTCAGCCTGTCAGACTTTCTCGACCGGATGGCCTGGGTCACTTCATTTGAGGCCTTGCAACTGCTGAACCAGCCGAATTAATCGGCCAAGTCGTCAGACCCTTCGCCCGAACCGAGATCCGGCATGGCGCGTTCGATCGCTTCCGGCGATTCACCTTTTTCCAGGCGGGAGACGACCTCGTTAAATTCGGAGCCCATGTCCTGATCCAATTCGCCGCTCATCTGGCGCATCATGCGTCCCAGGGTGCGCGGGTCGCGGTCGATATTCTCGAGTTGCGCCGGATCCGCCATTTCAGTCATGCGAGCGTCGTTCGAGCGGCCGATGCGTACCCGACCGATGCGCCGTTCGACATGGTCACTGCCGCAATGGGGGCATACGATTGACCGCGTACCATATTCCGAATAAGACATAAACACGTCAAAACGTTTCCGACAGTTTAAGCAACGATAATCGTATGCAGGCATCTCACACTCACGGGAATAATCAATTTTTATCCATTATAATCAGGGTAACCCAACAAGATCAAATATTTTAACGCTAGTTGAACGCAGAGGTTCCTTCCAGAAGCGAAATGATGTGCTATCAAACCACCCTGCTCGATCTTGCTCATAACAAACCCCTGGTCATCGTGCTTTCCGGACCGTCCGGCGTTGGAAAAGATTCGGTGCTCAAAGCCATGCAAAGCCGCGGGCTGGCATTTCATTTTGTAGTCACTTCCACCGATCGCAAACCGCGCGTAGGTGAAGTGAACGGGGTAGATTACAACTTCATCTCGACCGAACAATTCCGCCGCATGATCCAAAACGGTGAGTTCATCGAGTTTGCCGAAGTATATGGTGATTTAAAAGGGGTTCCCAAGTCACAGATCCATGATGCACTGGCTTCAGGAAAAGATGTGGTGCTGCGGTTGGACGTGCAGGGTGCAGCCCGCCTGCGCCAGTTATTCCCGGAGTCGATCCAGATTTTCCTGATACCGGAAAATGAAGAAAAATGGCGCGACCGGTTCATCTCCCGTAAGACCGAGACCGTGGAAATGTTGCAGCAGCGCATGGATATTGCTCATGAAGAGCTTAAGCGGGTGAACGAGTTCAATTATGTCGTGGTCAACTGCACCGATTGTCTGGATACCACGGTAAATCAAATTGCCGCGATTATCGAGGCCGAACATCTCAAAGTTCGTTCAGGATCTTAATAGTATGAATTCCATTCCCCCATCGCAATCAGAATATCCGCAGACGCCTCCACCCGTTCCGCCGCGGGTGATGCGCCGACCGGCGGCTAACCCGCCGTACGTCACCTATTTCATGATCGCCAGCATTGTGCTGGTGTACATCGGGCAGATGCTTACCCAGACCCCGGGCGGCAGCGACTTGCTGATCAACCTGGGAGCCAAGGTTAATTCGGCCATCATTGCCGGGCAGTACTGGCGGCTGATCACCCCTATGTGGCTACACGGTTCGCTGCTGCATATCGCCTTCAATATGTACGCCTTATTTATTTTTGGCGCCAACCTGGAAAGGGCGTATGGACATGGCCGGTTTTTGCTGCTTTACCTGCTCAGCGGGTTTGCCGGCAATGTGATTTCGTTCATGATGTCGCCAACCCCCTCGATTGGCTCATCCACCGCCATTTTTGGCTTGATTGCAGCCCAAGGGGTATTTCTCTACCAGAATCGCAGGCTCATCCGCAACGCCCAGGGGATGCTGATCAACACCCTGACCATTGCGGGCATCAACCTGGTGCTCGGCCTATCGCCTGGGATCGATAACTGGGGGCATTTGGGCGGTTTGATCGGCGGGTTGGCGTTTGCCTGGTCAGCCGGGCCGCTGTGGGACGTGCAAACGGACGGCGTTGGGCTGCGCCTGGTGAACCAGCGCAGTAGGCAGCGAGTTATGCTGGTGGCCATCGGCGTGGCAGTCGTCTTTGCGGCTGTGGCGTTTTTGAAAATAAGTACATCGTGATATGATTGGGGCGCGCTTCAGCAAGAAACCACCCACAGCACCTAGTCCGCAGGACGTGGCAAGCAACGCACCGAAACGTTGTATCCGCCAGGATTTCACCATCAAAACGCGAAGGGTTTCGGGAACGACGCCACGTCGTTCCTATAAGCCCACCTGATTGTTGTTTTCACCAGAATTCAACATTATTTCGCGAAGACCGTGGAGGTTTTCGTAGGGAATGGCCTTGGCCATTCCGTCGAACGGCGCTCACCCGTGAATCTGGCTTCGACGGGCTCACTAGCAGAGTGCCCTGTGGACAGGGAACGGCCTTGCCTGGTGGCTGCCCGCACTCACAGAGCACCCTTCGGGTGGGACACTCTGTGAGTGAGCTCGTCAAAGAGCCGAACGCGCTGAGCCATTTCTCGGCACCGGTTAATTCTCGATTACCTTGTAGCGCAAACTAAAGTTTGCCCTACAAGTAATCACACACAGCTAATTCACGGTATTCCTTTGATGCGGCGAATTTGCGCAATTTCTCGATGCGGTTGATGATCAACGGATGGGTCGCCAGGCTCTCCCCCAGCGCGCTGACTGGCGAATCGTCCTCGGTATCCAGCAGTCTTAGCGCTTGCTCGATCTCGGCCGGCGAATCCAGCTCTCCCGCCGCCAGCTTGACCAGCGCTGAGGTGGCTTTTTCCAGACTGCCGCAGGCCACCAGGCCGGCCCGGTCAGACGAATACTCGCATGCCCGACTCCACTAGCGGAACGCGAAGGTAAAAACGATGGTCGCGCCAAGGGACGGTGGGACTCCGGCAATTCCGCCCAGCAGGGTGGTCAGCCAGGTGTGGTTGAGCACCACGTGGCCCAGCTCATGCCCGATGATAAAGCGCAGTTCACCGGCGTCCATGACCAGCAGCAACGGCGAGTACACCACCACCACGCGCGGGTCTGAAAAGCCAAAGGTATAGGCATTCATCTGCCGGGCGCGCAGCACATATAACTCAAACGGCCCGGAGTTGAGTGATCTCCCGCATTCGGCCGCCAGTTGAGCCAGCTCTGGAGCAGTTTGGCTGCTGACACGCAGCGCATTCTGCACAATAGCACGGTGGTGCGCCTGGTTCATCTGGAAAGCCACAGCCACCAACAAAATGGCGCTCAGCGGTAACAGGCATAGTGTAGGAGCGGCGGCCAGCAAAAAAACCGCCAGGATCACCAGCAGAGTGGCGACCAGAATTGGCTGTTCGCTGGGGTCGCGCAGTATTTCCAGGCGCATGGCAGGTTTATTCCACCCCGCGTCCGCGCGCCAGATCCAATGTCTCCACCGCGTGTCGCAGGTGCGGGATGACGATGCTGCCGCCCACGACCAGCGCCACGTTGAACACCTCGTGCAATTCCTCATCGCTCCAGCCGGCATCCACGCACTGCAGGATGTGGTAATCGATGCAGTCATTGCAGCGCAGCACCATCGATGCGGTCAACCCGAGCAGTTCCTTGGTTTTGCCGTCCAGTGCAGCGTCATTGTAGGCTGCGGTATCCAGATTGAAGAAGCGTTTAATCCCGAGGTGGTCGATTTCGAAAATGCGCTCATTCATCTTTTTTCGGTAAGTCTGAAAGTCATCCAGCCGGTCGGTCATAGGGTCTTCTTTCTAATGCACTTCATTAGGATCGGTGATGTACTTCCACCAGTTATACGCAATACCATTTGCCTGCCCGCTGATGTGCGGAAACAGCTTCAGCCACCAGTTATGGTGCGCCCGGATATCGCCGTTACCCCACTCTTCACAGGCAACCGTCACCGGCGCGCCATCCAACTGCGGAAAATGCTGCCAATTGCGGCTGCGGCACAGCACGGGAGTGGTATTACCCCATTCGTAATCGCGGGTGCTGTTAGGCGCAAAATGAACCGTACCGCACTCGGCCATTCCGGGAGAGGTTTGATCATAGCGGGTAAACCGCGCCCACAGGTTTCTCGCGCCGCTCGCTGCATGGAACACCTGGCGCATGATCGACTCGGAGCGGTGGCCAAAGCTTTCCAGCATCTCTCCCACACCGCGCTGGTAGGTAAAGCCCATGATGATGAAACGCCGGTTGGCAGCGGTGTTGGTCAATGGCGGAGCGTTGCAGAAAAATGCGCCCGGTCCGGCCATGATCGACTCGTAAAAACCGCCGTAGGGCATGGCTACCAACCAGACCTCATCACTCGTCCTGGCGTTGACTTTGGCGACCAGATCGAAATCTGTCAGGATACGGTGATAATCGACCATATCTGGAATATGAAAACCGCTGCCTGATTGCCAGGATTGCAGGTAGGCATCTGCGTCGTATAAGAAACCGTCCGCTTTTACGGGAAAGGTCGGCGATTGGATTGTCTCGACAATTTGATAATTCAAATAGCCGTGGCTGCTGGTTTTCAAATCGGCGATGTAACCATCTACCAGCGTAGCAGTGTCAGCCCAGCCTAACACGCGGGAGAGCGGTTTGTCGCCCTGCGACGGGACTGGCGGGTCAAAAATGATCAGGGATACTTTGCGGGTCACCGGATTGGGCGGTAACCCAATCGTTTCGCTCGGGCCGCTCGAGCCGCCGCTCAATGACCGCAGCCAACTTAAGAAATCATCCCAGAAGCTCATAGTACCTCCAAGGTCAGGTTGCGCAGGGGAACACCATGGTTATAGTATAGTCAAATTTCCAGGGAAAGCATCAAGAGCACTCATTGCTGGTTCCTAGAGCACCCAACATGAAAACGCAAAGACTGCAAAGGAATAGAAGAACGCAAAGAGTTCCACAGGGAAAACGGCATAACTGTTCCGGTCTGTCCGCAGAGCAGCTTTAGGTGTGAGCACCGCTCGCTTGCATAACGCCCAGTGGACGGGGATGCGATGATCTGGATACGTGCATGCTCTTGATCTGGAGGCAGACGCCCATCATTTTACCCACAGCAACCCGGTAGGGGCTGCTCGCGCGCAGCCCCTACTAATATTCCTGCTCTGACTGCTATCCCTGTCATTAAATCTTTTCTTCTTTTCTCGTGTACAATAAAGTTTGTAGTCGTGAATAGTCGATATTTGCTTTGACACACAGGAGTCGCCATGTACCATACCATTATCATCGTCGGCAATCTGGGTAAGGATCCGGAAATGCGCTACACGCCCAGCGGTCAGGCGGTAACCAGCTTCTCCGTTGCCACCAGCCGGCAGTACACCGGCCAAACCGGCCAAAAAGTCAAAGAAACGATCTGGTTCCGGGTGTCTGCCTGGGGTAAACAAGCCGAGACCTGCAACCAGTACCTGCGCAAGGGCAGTAAAGTGCTGGTGGAAGGCCGCCTTACCCCCGATCCATCCACCGGCGGGCCGCGCGTCTTCACCCGCCAGGATGGAACCACCGGCGCTTCCTTCGAAATCAATGCCAGCAATGTTCGCTTCATGTCCACCCGCGGTGAGGGTGAAGGCGAAGGCGGCGGTGGCAGCGAATTCCCCGAAGGGGATGCCGGTGACGAGATCCCGTTCTAAGGATCGACTGCCATGAACGGCCAATCCAAACCTCCTACTCCTGGTTTTAACATGGAGATGCCGGATGACCTGCTGGCTGTGTACAGCAACGTTGCCCGTATCAGTCACACGCCATTTGATTTTGTGATGGACTTCTCGCAGGTGCTGCCGGGTAAACCGCACACTGAAATTTTGTCCCGCGTCATCATGTCGCCAGCCGGGGTCAAACTGTTCCAGCGGGCGTTGACCGAAAATATTGCCCGCTATGAGTCTATTTTTGGCGAGATCACGCTTCCCAAAGGCGACACGGGGTTGGCAACCGACCTTTTCCGGCGCGTTCAACCGCCGGATGCCCCGCCTGCCGAACCTCCCGCAGACGACCCTGCCCCTCCGAAAGATTAATCATTGGAAGATTTTTCGCAATTCACTGAAATCGTTCATCAAGCCTTCGAAACCTTAAACCAGGCGCGCGACAGCGCTCTGGTACAGGCGCGTCAATTGACCCGCCTTTCAGCCAATACCATTCGCGCCATACACCGCGGCGAAAGCGACGCTGCCCACAAAAATCTGAGTGAAGCCGGCAAAATCGCAGCTGAATTGAAGAAATCTCTGGCCGGTTTCCCGCAGCTGTTCTTCGCCGGTTACACCCAGGACGCGCTTAAAGAATATGTCGAGGCGACTCTCACCTGTGCCATCATCGAAAACCAGCGCCTGCCCAAGCCGGAGGTGTTGGATGTTGAAATCAACACCTACTTAAACGGTTTAGCCGAGGTCACCGGAGAACTGCGCCGCCGCACCCTGGATATTTTGCGGCTAGGTTATTCCCCGGAAGCTGAACGCTTGTTGAGCTGGATGGACGAGATTTATAACTTGCTGGTCACAGTTGATTACCCGGACGCTTTGACTAACGGCCTGCGTCGCCAGACGGACCTGGTACGCGGCATCGTTGAACGCACCCGCGGCGATCTTACGATCAGCCTGCGCGAGGAACGCCTCCAGCAGGCGCTGGAGCAGGCCCTCAAACGCCTGCCAGAGTAATGCGGGTTATTCGCGCATCCGAAATCGGCGCTTACCTGTACTGCCATCGCGCCTGGTGGTATCAGCTGCAAGGGATTGCCTCTGAAAACCAACAAGAACTTGCATCCGGCAGCGGTTTTCATCGCAGCCACGGCCGGCGCGTGTTGAGCGCGACTCTGCTGCGGGCTGCCGGTTGGATTCTGCTGCTGGCAGCGCTGGTGGTGGCGGCTGTGACGGTCACGCTGCAGTTCCTCCCCTGAGCCATGCCCTGGATTCTCGCACTCCTCCTGGCTGCAGCCGCTCTGGTGCTGCTCTGGCTAAGCCGGCGTCAGCGGCAGTCCGCCGGACTTCCCGCCGGTCGCGTGCTTTACAGCGACCCCACGGTCATTGGCGCGCCGGAACGTCCGTTATATGACTCTGAGACGCATCTCACCGGCAAACCGGATTACCTGGTCGAAGAACACGGCGTGGTTATTCCGGTGGAGGTCAAAAGCGGCTGGGCGCCGCCCGAGCCGCACCCCGGCCATATTTACCAGTTGCTGGCGTACTGCCTGCTGGTGGAAAAAACCCACGGCAAACGCCCGCCGTACGGCATCCTGCGTTACCGCAACCGCAGCTTCAGCATCGATTACACCCCGGCGGCTGAACGTGAACTCAGAGCGTTATTGGAGGAGATGCACGCCGCCACCCGTCACAAGGAGCTGGACCGCTCACATGAAGACCGTAGTCGCTGCGCCCATTGCGGTTACCGTTCGATCTGCGATCAAAAATTGTGAATTTGTTTATAGTGGGATACGTTTTGTCAACAGGCAAGATTGAAAATAGACGCACTGAATAGACCGGCAACGAAAATGTAGCGGCCAAAAAAGCACAAAGTTCAGAATGATGAACCGATCAACCCAACCGAATTACCATGG
>JBAZZG010000006.1:0-166202 GCA_041658905.1 Bellilinea sp. | reverse complement strand
TTACCTTTTTGGCTCATCATGTACCACGTTATGTGTTCACTTTTCAAGTTTTGTTCATCAATTGGAGCATTTCCCAGCGGTTCACTTTTGAAGTGTTATCGGTTCACTTTTCAAGTTGCGTTGACACTGAATTTGGCAGTCCTTGACATGCAATCGGCTTCGAAGTAAAATACCGTTACCCTCGAAAAAGGGCCTGTAGCGCAGCTGGGAGCGCGCTTCAATCGCACTGAAGAGGTCAGGGGTTCGAATCCCCTCAGGTCCACTGGGGGCAGTCAGCCCCAATACACCCCGCAAACAGCGGACTTTACCAATCGAGTGTACATACTGGGCCCATAGCGCAGCTGGGAGCGCGCCTCAATGGCATTGAGGAGGCCGAGGGTTCGAATCCCTCTGGGTCCACTCAAAAACGAGCGTCGAATATAACTTCAGGCTCATTTTTGAAAAGCCTTAACAGGAGTAGTAGATCATCCGTCAGCGAGCCGGGAGAGCGAGGTGTGAGCCCGGCAATGCGCCAGCGGAGCGTGCAGATCGAACTCGCCTGTTCGCCTGAAAATCAGGCAGGCTGTTCTGGTGAAATAATAGTAGCCAGAATCGGGTACGCCCGTTATCGCGTTCGAGGTGGTTCGGGATTTCCCCGGACAACCAGGGTGGTACCGCGGAGTTCATCCTTCGTCCCTGATCGGACGAGGGATTTTTTGTTAAAGCAAGGCAACCGTTGGAGGACAAGATCATGTCGAACGCAGATAACCCGATTTACAACCCGGCAGAAATCGAAGGGAAATGGCAAAAGAAATGGGATGATGATGGCCTGTATCATTCCAACATCGATCCTTCCAAGCCAAAACATTATGCGCTCACCATGCTCCCTTATCCATCCGGCGATTTGCACATCGGCCACTGGTTCGCCATGACCCCTCCCGACGCCCGGGCGCGTTTTAAACGCATGCAGGGCTACAACGTGCTGTTCCCCATGGGTTTTGACGCTTTTGGCCTGCCGGCCGAAAATGCCGCCATTAAGAACAACATACACCCCAAGCAGTGGACTTACCGCAACATCGAGAACATGCGCAAGCAGTTCCGCAGCCTGGGCGCAATGTTCGATTGGCGGCGAGAGGCGGTCAGCGCCGATCCGGATTACTATCGCTGGACACAGTGGTTTTTCACTCAACTGTTCAAGCACGGGCTGGCCTACCGCAAATCCGCGCTGGTGGATTGGTGCCCGCATGACAACACAACCCTGGCGCGCGAGCAGGTATGGGGCGAAGACCGCCATTGCGAACGCTGCGGTACCCCGGTAATCAAGAAAAACCTGGAGCAGTGGTTCTTCAAGACCACGCAATACGCCGATGAGCTGCTGAAGTACGATGCCATCGATTGGCCAGAACGTGTCCGCACATTGCAAACCAACTGGATCGGGCGCTCGGAAGGCGCTGCCGTCTATTTCACCACCGAACAGGGCGATGTGTTGGAGGTCTTTACCACCCGCCCGGACACGCTGTGGGGCGCAACCTTTATGGTGCTCGCGCCTGAGCATCCCCTGGTAGCCAAACTGACCAGCGCTGAGCAAAAAGCGCAGGTAGAGAGCTATGTCGCGGAAACGCAGCGCATGACGGATATTCAACGCGAGGCCACCGACAAGGAAAAAACCGGCGTGTTTACCGGCGGTTATGCAATAAACCCGGTCAATGGCCGCCGGATTCCGGTCTGGATTGCAGATTACGTGCTGCTGACTTATGGTACCGGCGCAATTATGGCAGTTCCGGCGCATGACGAACGCGACTTTGCCTTTGCGATTAAGTTCGGGCTGCCGATCCAGCCGGTAATCGACCGTCCTGATGGCATGTCCAAATCCTACGCCCCGGCTGGGACGATGGCGGCCGGTTTTGTGGCTGCCCTGCAGGCGGCGGGGATTCCCTTTGTTGAGAACAACGGCGCAATCAAGGTGACCATTCCGGCTGGCAAAGTGGATGCTTACGTCAAAATTGCGCAGGAACACTTACAATCAGGCAGTTGGAATGAGATCGTTGGCGCCCGCTGGCAGTTCATCTTCGACAATGGAATCTGGAATTGGGAATCGGTTGATTCGGGAGCACGCATACTGGGTCGTTGCAAAGAGATCAATCCCGGCGTGAACTCCGCCCGCACGCTGATGGAAATGCTGTGGGGCTGCGAGTTCTACCGGGATATCCTGACCCACTCGGATTACGGTGCGATGATCCATTCCGGTGAGTTCAGCGGCACGCCGGGAAGCGAGGCGAAAAAGAAGGTCACTCGCTGGTTGGAGGAGAACGGCAAGGGGAAGTATTCCGTCAATTATCGCCTGCGCGACTGGTTGATCTCGCGCCAGCGTTATTGGGGCGCGCCGATCCCGATTATCTACTGTCCTACCCACGGCGCGGTACCGGTGCCAGACGACCAGTTGCCGGTGCTGCTACCCGATGACGTCGAATGGATGCCCACCGGTCAGTCGCCGCTCAAGCTGCACCCCACCTGGAAGGTCACCTCCTGCCCGGTCTGTGGCGGCCCAGCTGAACGCGAAACGGATACAATGGACACCTTCATGTGCTCCTCCTGGTATCACCTGCGCTATTTGAGCCCGCAGTACCAGCAGGGTCCGTTTGATCCGAAGGAATACGATTACTGGATGCCTGTAGATACCTATACCGGCGGCATCGAGCACGCCAACATGCACCTGATCTACACCCGTTTCTTCCATAAAGCCTGCCGTGACATGGGCATAACCAAAGGCGACGAGCCAATGCTGCAACTGCGCAACCAGGGCATGGTATTGGGTGAAGATTCAGAGAAAATGTCAAAGAGTCGCGGGAATGTGCTCTCGCCCGACGACCTGGTACAAACCTACGGTGCAGACGCTGTGCGCGCTTATCTGATCTTTTTCTCCCGCTGGGATCAGGGCGGACCATGGAGTTCGGGCGGTATCGAGGGCGTCAACCGCTGGATACGCCGCGTCTGGGCGATGATCATCGAACCTGGCCCGGAAGGGTCAAAAGATGAAGGTGCAGTCCGAGTTTTGCGCCGGAAAGTGCATCAAACGCTCAAAGCGGTCACCCGCGACTTCGAACAATTCGAGTTCAACACCATTGTCTCTGGCCTGATGGAGCTGGCGAACGAAATGCTCAAAGCCAAACAGCAAGGGCTGTATAATTCGTCCGCCTGGAAGGAAGCAGTTGAACTGTACCTGCTGATGCTGGCGCCCGTTTCCCCGCATGTTGCCGAGGAACTGTGGATGCGCATCGGCAAACCATACTCGATTCACACCCAGAACTGGCCAAAAGTAGATGAGGAAGCCGCGCGTGAAGACGAGATCACGCTGGTAGTGCAGATCAATGGTAAAGTACGCGACCGGATTCAACTCCCGGCTGGCATCAGCGAGGTGGACGCTAGGGCGCATACACTGGCGTCGCCCGTTGTCCAGAAGCATCTGGAAGGCAAAACGCCGCGCCAGATCATCTATGTGGCCGGAAAGCTGATCAATATTGTCATCTAGCTGCTGGCTGGAGAAAAAATTATCAAACCAAAAACCAAGCAAAAGAGGTAGCCGATGCGACTCGAAGAACTGAACTGGATGGATGTCGAATCCTATTTAACCGAAGAAGACCGCATCATTTTGGTGTTGGGCGCCACCGAGCAGCATGGCTACCTCAGTTTGTTGACGGATGTGAAGATTCCGCAGGCATTGGCAGATGCAGCCAGCGCCAGCACGGGTGTGCTGGTAGCCCCGCCTTTGAATTTCGGCGTTTCGCCCTATTTTTCCACATATCCCGGCACGATCAGCTTGCGCACCAGCACCTTTTTAACCGTTGTCGAAGATATTGTAAGATCCTTGTATGGGGTCGGGTTTCGCCGCATATTCATTATGAACGGGCATGGCGGAAACAGCGGCGTGCGTACCCGCCTCACTGAACTTGCAAACGAGATGGACGGGCTGAAATTTGTCTGGTACTCCTGGTGGGAGTCGCACAGCATTGAAGCGATTGCCATGAAGCATGAACTCAAAACCGCTCATGCAAATTGGATGGAGGCGTTTCCTTTTACCCGCGTAGCCAATTTACCCGCTGATGCAAAAATCCCACCGAAGGTGATTGGCGTCCCCAATGCTGAAGAAACGCGTGCGCTCTATGGCGACGGTATGTTTGGCGGCGCTTACCTGGCATCCGGTGAGATCATGGATGAAGTGTTTGCTGCTGCACTGGCGGATATATTGGAATTTATCCAATTTTGAGTTTGTTCACACAGTGTCCAAAAAAGTTAACAAATTTAAACATACTGTTAAAAAATCTAGTATAATATCTTAAAGAACTACTAACCCCCTTTGGCATACTGGCTGAATGAGGTTTGTCTTTAGGCAATAAGATCGTCTGGATAAAGCTGGGCGTTTTCCCTCCCGCCGGGAGGTTTGGTAAAAGTCTAATCGGGCGCAGAGATGCCCATTTCACAGGAGCAGGGGAACTCAAATCCTATCACAATAGATGTGTTCCGCTGAAAAGTATGCTGTCATGCAGCAACAAAAATCAAGGCATTCTGTGAAAAACTGCAAATCTGAAAACAGGTTAACTCGAGCCAATGTATAGACCCGGGATTGTGTTTTCCATAAGGTCTTAGCGAACCCAGACACCTGTAAATCCAACATCTGATGCCAGGCCAGATATGCCGCGTTGGCGGTATGCGGATTCGATGGGTAAGATTACGGCACTTAAGGTCCAAAAACGCAATCCCAATCGGGTAAATATCTACCTGGACGGCGAATTTGCATTTGGCCTGGCTCGAATTATCGCAGCATGGTTGCATATCGGGCAGGAACTGAGCGAAGAAAAAATAACTGAGCTTCAGTCTTTGGATGCCAAAGAAGCAGCTTACCAGCAAGCGTTGCACTATATTGCTTATCGACCGCGGTCCGAGGCAGAAGTTACGAAGAAATTGTCCGAAAAAGGGGCTGATGCCCAGGTCATCGATGGCGTGATGGTACGGCTGCGCTCGGCGCAGTTGGTGGGTGATGACCGTTTTGCCAGGATGTGGATCGACGACCGCAGTACTTTTCGCCCGCGCAGTCACCGTATGCTGCGTTACGAGTTACATCAAAAAGGGGTAGGAGAGGAGTTCATTCAACAGGCTCTGGCGGAGGCACAAAACGAACCAGAGCTGGCGTACCAGGCAGGCACTCGCTATGCCCGCCGGCTGGAAGGGCTCGACTGGGAAGTGTTTCGCAAACGCCTGGGTGGTTTCTTAGCCCGCCGAGGTTTTTCTTACGGAACGATTGCCCCGGTTCTGCGCCAGATCTGGGATGAGAGCCGTCCCGCTGAGCAATAAACCTGACTCTGGAAAGAGGAATTGGACCTATGGGAAATTCACCGATTTTAATCATTTCGATCATCTTAGGCGACATTATTTTGCTCGCCGTCGCCTTCTTTTTTATATCGCGCTATTATGCCAACCGCTTCCTCAAGGATCAGCAGTCACGGGCAGATACCGTGCTGCTAACTGCCAATGAAAAAGCCCGCGAGATCGAGCTGGAAGCCAAAGATAAAGCTTTGAAGGTGCTGCAAGAGGCGGATAATGAGGTTAACCGCCGCCGCGCAGAAACATCACGCGAGGAAGACCGCCTGCAAAAACGCCGGACAGAATTGGATGCCCGCATTGAGCGTCTGGAACTGCGCGAGCAGACGTTGAATAAGCGCCAGAGCGCTTTGGACAAACGCCTAAACGACATCGAGAAGATGTACGAGCAGCACGTCGAAGAGTTGCAGCGCATTGGCCAGATGTCAGTTGAAGAAGCCCGCAGTTTGCTGCTTGCGGAAGCTGAAAAAGAAGCCCGTAACGATATGGCGCGTATCATCCGCCAGATCGAGGCTGAAGCGCGATCCGAAGGTGAAAAACGCGCTCGTGAGTTGATCACCGAGTCGATCCAACGGGTGGCCTCCGATCATGTGGTCAGCGTGACCACCTCAGTCGTGACCTTGCCGAATGAGGAAATGAAAGGCCGTATCGTTGGCCGTAACGGACGCAACATTCGGGCCTTTGAACAGGCCGCCGGCGTGGATGTTATTGTGGACGACACCCCCGAGGCTGTGACCATCTCCTGCTTCGATCCGATCCGCCGGGAAGTTGCCCGCCGGTCGCTGGCGCGCCTGATCATCGATGGACGGATTCACCCGGCTCACATCGAGAAGATCCTGGCTGAGGAACAAAAAGAAGTGGACAAAACCATCATCGAGGCCGCCGAAGAAGCCGCCTACGATGCCGGTGTGGCTGGACTGCACCCCGAAGTGTTGAAAGTGCTTGGCCGCCTGAAATACCGAACTTCTTACGGTCAGAATCAACTGGCCCATGCGGTGGAAGTTGCAAAATTATCCGCGGTGTTGGCTGCTGAATTGGGCGCTGACCCTGAATCGTCGCGGATGGGCGGTTTGCTGCACGACCTTGGCAAAGCAATGGATCATAATACCGATGGCACGCATGCCATGATCGGCGCTGAGTTTGCAAAACGCTATGGTGTGCCCGCCCGAGTGGTGAACATGATCGCTTCGCATCACCATGAGGTGGAGCAGGAAACCATCGAGGCGGTCATCGTCGAATCGGCGGATGCCATTTCAGGCGCCCGTCCCGGCGCCCGCCGCGAGGATTTGGAACAGTACATCAAGCGCCTGCGCGCCCTGGAAGACATTGCCAACTCCTTCAAAGGCGTCAACCAGAGTTACGCCATCCAGGCCGGCCGTGAAGTACGGATCATCGTTCGTCCGGAAGATGTGGACGACCTGGCTTCCACCCGTCTGGCCCGTGATATCGCCAAGAAGATCGAGGAGACCATGCAGTACCCCGGTCAAATTAAGGTAACTGTCATTCGCGAGACGCGCGCAGTCGAGTTCGCCCGCTAAATAACCTTGCACAGCAGTGACAACCCCCGCCTCCGAGATCGGCCGATCTTCGTGAAGCGGGGGTTGTTCGTTTTATTGGGGTGTTGTAACGTACCAAAGATAATCTCGCCAAGTCATCCGTAGAGATAATTGTCATTCTGCCCGCAGGGCACTCTGAGAGTGAGGGAGCCCCGCGACCGAAGAATATCGGTGTGAGCTTCTCGCCCTAAATGGATTGTCACTCTGAAGGATCCCAGCGACCGAAGAATCTCGATGTATACCGGTCATGTTCTTACCAATTTGTCGCGCTTTTGTTCCACTCCCTCCAAAAACTCTCCCAGCAAGGAAAAATCCGCTGGCGCAGTATCCCAAAAACATCGAATGCTTTTATAATGAACGCGAGGGATGAACGGTTTGTGTCCCGATTCCAGTTCGAAGGTCTCGGAATGAAACAACTCTTAAAAAATATGCGCGATGGGCAGACTTTGATTGCCGACGTTCCCGTTCCGGCAGTCCGACCGGGCATGGCGCTGGTACGCACCGCCGCATCGCTGGTGTCGGTTGGCACCGAACGCATGGTGGTTGAATTTGCCGAAAAGAGTCTGGTGGGCAAAGCCGCGTCACGTCCGGACCTGGTGCGGCAGGTGGTGGACAAAGCGCGCCGTGAAGGAATTGTTTCGACGGTCGAAGCGGCGTTCAACCGCCTGGATCAACCTATGGCGCTTGGCTATTCCTCCGCCGGAACAATCGTTGCAGTAGGCGATGGGTTGGACAGTTACCAGGTTGGCGACCGGGTGGCCTGTGCTGGCGGCGGCTTTGCCGTCCATGCAGAGTATGCCTTAGTCCCGAAAAATTTATTAGCCCCGGTGCCGGCTGAAGTCGATTTTGAATCGGCTGCTTTTGCCACTCTGGGCGCAATTGCCCTGCAGGGTTTCCGCCTGGCGCAGCCGCAGGTCGGCGAACGAGTTGCCATTATCGGCCTTGGTCTTTTAGGCTTGCTCACCGTGGGTATCGCCCGGGCTGCCGGCTGTACCGTCTTTGGCATCGACCTGGACCCTTCCCGCATGGCGCTGGCGCAAAACCTGGGGGCGACGGCGGTCTTACGCAGCGGGGCTGAAGAGGCCGGGCGCAGTTTCAGCCAGGGACACGGTTTTGACAGTGTGTTGATTTGCGCGGATACTGCCTCGGCTGACCCGATCACCCTGGCAGGTGAACTTGCCTGTGACCGGGGCACAGTTGTAGCTGTCGGGGCGGTTGGACTGGACATACCGCGCAAAATTTACTACGAAAAGGAACTGCAGGTCTTTATTTCGCGATCGTATGGCCCTGGGCGTTACGATCCAGCTTATGAAGAAAAAGGCCAGGACTATCCCTTCGGCTATGTGCGCTGGACGGAAGGGCGCAATCTTGAAGCTGTAATCGACTTTATAGGGTCCGGGCGCATGGATGTCCAGCCGCTGATCACTCACCGCTTTCCCATCGACCAGGCTGAACAGGCCTACGAATTAATCTCGGGCAAGCGGAATGAGCCGTTCCTTGGCGTGTTGATCACTTACCCACAGGTCGAGGAAGCCACGTTGGCCAGCCGGGTGACCTTGCCGGGTGCGGTGCTGCCGACCCCCAAACCCGGTGAATTGGCGCTTGGGGTGTTGGGCGCCGGCAATTACGCCAGCGCCACCTTCTTGCCAGCGGTTCAAAGCGTAGGCGGTGCGGCTCACATCGGGATTGCTTCGGCGACCGGCCTGAGTGCACGCCATGCAGGCCAACGATTTGGTTTTACCTATGCCAGCTCGTCCGAACAGGAAGTGTTGCAGGACGAGCGCATCAACCTAATTGCAATCCTTACGCGTCATGACCAGCACGCGCGCCAGATCGCTGCCGCCCTGGAAGGCGGTAAAGCAGTTTTCTGCGAGAAGCCGTTGGCCATTAACCCGGACGATCTGGAAGTCGTCGAGCATACATTGACGAACCCCGGCACGCCAATGTTGACGGTTGGCTTCAACCGCCGTTTTGCGCCCTTTTCGCAACGGCTGGCAGCCTTCCTGGCGAACCGTACGGAACCGCTGGCGGTGCATTACCGGGTCAACGCTGGCTTTTTACCCGCAACGCATTGGCTGCATGATCCGTTGGTGGGCGGGGGACGCATCATCGGCGAAGGTTGTCACTTCATCGATTACCTGATCTTTTTAACCGGCTCATTGCCGGTCAAAGTCTTTGCGGCAGCGCTGCCGGATCACGGTCGTTACCATCAGGACAATGTGATGATGACCTTCACCTTCGCAGACGGTTCGATTGGCACGGTAACCTACCTGGCGAATGGCGACAAATCGTTCCCCAAGGAGCGGGTCGAGGTCTTTTGCGGCGGAAAGGTGGCGGTGCTGGATGATTTCCGCACGCTGGAACTGACAGCCAACGGCCGCCGCGAACGGATGAAATCGAACCTGCGCCAGGATAAAGGTCACCGCGCTGGTTGGGAGACCTTTTTGAAGGCCGTCCGTAGCGGCGGGCAACCGCCCATTCCGTACGACCAGCTGCTTGCTGGAGCCAGGGCAGCTTTTACGGCTGTGCGTTCCTTGGCAAGCGGAATTGCAGAAGATATCTCCTGAGGGAGATCGAAATGAGCGACCCACGAACTTTAAGCTTAACCGACTACACCGGGCAGGAAGGGGCCAATCCATTCTGGACCGTGGATCGGCCGGTTGGCTGGTTGGCGGTGCTGCTGCCAGGATTGGATTACTCCAGCGACATGCCGCTTTTGTTTTTTACCCGCCGGATGCTACTCTGGCGCGGTGTGGATGTCCTTAATCTCAACTTGGGGACGCGTTCCGCAGCCTTTCAGGGTGCTTCCGAGACGGAACAACTGGCCTGGCTTAAAGCTGACGTGCTGGCAGGGATCGAGACAGGTCTTGCCCAGGGTGAATACCGCGGGCTGATCCTGGCCGGGAAATCCATCGGGTCATTGGCGATTGCCGGAGCTGTGGAACAAGCGCAAAACCTCTTGCCGACTGCGTTGGTGTGGCTTACGCCGCTGCTAAAGTGGGATGTGGTGCTTAAGGCCGCGCTGTCAGCCCGCGGACCGCAGGTTTACCTGTGTGGCGATGCGGATTCAACCTTTGTGCCGGAGCGGTTGCAGCAAATATTGTCAGCCAAACCGCAAGCCTCGGCTTATGTGGTGAAAGACGCCAACCATTCACTGGAGGTGCCGGGCAATGATCGGGCGACCTTCCAGGGATTCAGCGAGGCCATGCAATTCCTCGGAAAGTTTCTGGATGCAGCATTGGCCCAGATTAACGGAAATCTGGCATGACGGGTGACTCAACCGCAGGGAGAGTGGTTACAACATGTTGAGGAAAATCCGGCTTGGCTGGCTGGCTTTAAAAGAACTGGGCGTCGAACAAGTCTATTTGTATGCGCTTTACCGCCTGGGATTGGCAAGCGGCTACTTTCGGCTGCGTACTCCGGCCAGCCCAAAAATGGTCTCGACAAAGGAATGGAAGCTCCATCCCATTTTTACCATCCCAACGCGTGAAGAACTGGCGGTTTGGATCGGCGGTTTGCGGGAGGAGATCATCCACGAAGCTGAGGAAATTGTCAGCGGACAGGTACGTATATTTGGCGGGCCCCCGGTAGCTTTGAACCTCGCCCCGCCGGGCGCTGACCGGCATTGGTCGCTGACGAGGCTCACCCCCGGCGAAGATATTAAATTCACTTGGGAACCGGCCCGCTTCGGTTGGGCATTTACCCTTGGCCGCGCTTACCTGCTCACCGGTGATGAGCGTTACCCCGAAGCTTTCTGGCAGCATTGGGAGCAGTTCACTGCCGGCAACCCGATGAACTGCGGCCCAAATTGGGAATCCGGGCAGGAAGTCGCGCTGCGCTTGATCGCCTGCCTGTTCGCTGGCCAAGTATTCGAGTTTTCCGCTTGCAGCACTCCGGAGCGTACAGCGGGGCTGGTGAAGGCTGTGGCTGACCATGCTGAGCGCATCTCGCCGACGTTGATTTATGCCCGTGCGCAGAACAATAACCACCTTGTCAGTGAAGCCTGCGGGTTGTACCTGGCCGGGGTCGCTCTGCCAGCGCATCCGCATGCTGCCGCGTGGAAGAAAATGGGCTGGCGGTGGCTGGAATACGCATTACGCAGACAGATCGAACCCGATGGCACTTATGTGCAGCATAGCCTGAACTATCACCGCATGGTGCTGCACCTGGCATTGCTGGCACAGGCTGGGGCGCGAACGGTCCGGCAGGAATTTTCGCCGCAAGCCAAACAACGGCTGGCCGCTGCGACCCGTTGGCTGCTGGCCCAGGTGAACTGGACTTCAGGCGACGCGCCCAATCTTGGCAATAATGACGGCGCCAATATCTTGCCGTTTGGCGCCAACCAGTTTCGCGATCACCGCCCAACAGCACAGGCGGCTGCTGCCGCTTTTTTAGGGGAACGCTGCCTGCCTGCCGGCCCATGGGATGAAATGTCCGCCTGGCTGGGAATCGCTCCGCTTGAGCAGACTGAAATGCCTATACCGGTGGACAGTCCTGCCATCCAACGCCTGGGCAACACGGAAGAGTGGGCGACATTGCGAGGAGTGCGCTTCCGATCGCGGCCGGCGCATGCGGACCAACTGCAGGTAGATTTATGGTACCGGGGCGTTAATGTCTTGCTTGATCCCGGGACGTACGCATACGCCCACAAAGGGATTTGGAATAACGGGTTGGTTTATAACCGGGTGCATAATTCGCCGGTGATCGATGATCTGGATCCGATGCTGCGCGCCGGGCAGTTCTTGTGGCTGAAATGGGACCAGGCGCACTGGATCGAAGACGAGTGCCAACCCGGCAAGCTTTTGACCGCTGAGCATGATGGTTATCAACGCATTGGCATCCGGCACCGGCGAGCTTTGGCATGGCTGGCGCCCGGTCGCTGGCAGGTGACGGATTGGCTTACACCTGTAGGTAAGGTCAAGCAACACCGCACCTCGCTCCAATGGCTGCTTCCAGACTGGAAATGGTCGTTGGATGAAAGTCAACTAATTCTGACCGGCAGCCAGTTCAAGATGTCCGTTACCGTGCGAACCGGTCCGGCTGATATGCTCGACGGTGCGCAGAGGCGCTTGGTGCGCGGGGGAAGGGTACTCATCGGAAAACTGGACCAGGCAGAACCCTTCGGCTGGGATTCTCCCACTTACGGCAGCAAGGTTGAAGCTTTGTCGTATCAGGTTGAAATCCACATGAATGCACCGGTAAAGATCATCACAAACATCCAACTCGAGCCTGCAATTTTTCCATCCTAGTTGCCCTATTTCGATCGTTTCTGCCCGCCGTTAATGGATTAAAATGAATTTATGCATATTCTGTTGATTCATCAGGCCTTTGCAGCGTTGGATGAGGCTGGTGGAACGCGCCATCACGAAATGGCGCGTTTTCTCGTCGCTCAGGGCCACAAAATCACCATTATTGCCAGCCCGGTCAGCTACTTGACCGGTGGAGCTCGCCGGGAAAAAATCCTCTGGAAAAGCCGTGAAGAACCCGAGTCTGGCATCACGATCCTGCGTACTTACACCATTCCGGCGCTGCACAAAAGTTTTGTCCACCGGGTGTTCAGCTTTTTTAGCTTTATGTTTTCCTCCTTCATGGTTGGGCTGGGCGTGCGCGGTATCGATCTGGTGTGGGGTACATCACCGCCAATTTTCCAGGGAGTGACCGCCTGGCTGCTGGCGCGTCTCAAACGGGTGCCCTTTTTGTTCGAAGTGCGCGATCTGTGGCCGGCTTTTGCAGTGGCGGTGGGGGTGCTCAAGAACCGCATGTTAATCCGGCTCTCCGAATGGCTCGAACGTTTCCTCTACCGCCGTGCTGACAGGGTGGTGGTTAACTCACCCGGGTTTATCTCGCATGTGACGAGCCGTGGGGCGCGCTTTGTGGAGCTGGTGCCAAACGGCGCTGACCCCAATATGTTCAAACCCGACGCTGACGGCCGGGAATTCCTGATGCAGAATCAGTTGGACAACAAATTTATTGCCATGTATGCCGGGGCGCACGGACTTTCCAACGATTTGGGCGTATTGCTTCAGGCCGCGTCTCAACTGACTGACCGTCCGGACATTCAAGTAGTATTTGTTGGTGATGGCAAGGAAAAACCTGCCCTGGTTGCCCAAGCCAGCCAGCTCCAATTGAAGAACGTTTCATTCATCTCCTCGCAGCCGAAAAGCCAGATGGCCGATGTTCTGGCCGCAGCGAACGTCTGCATTGCCATTCTTAAACCAATCGAACTTTACCGAACCACATATCCCAACAAAGTGTTTGATTATATGGCGGCCGGCCGGGCGGTAATTCTGGCGATTGGCGGGGTCATTTGCGATGTCATCAACCAGGAAAACGCAGGTGTGGCCGTCCCACCCGGAGACTCCACAGCGCTTGCGGCTGCAATCCGCCGTCTGGCCGATGATAAGGACCTTACGAAAGCGTTGGGCGCTGCCGGGCGAATCGCCGTGGAAAAACGGTACAATCGAATGATAACTTCAAAGCAATTCAACCTTCTGCTGGAAGATATGGTTAGGTAAAACATGGCCGACAAGATCCTGGTCGTAGAAGATGAGCTGTCCTTACAAGAGACTCTGGCCTACAATCTCAAAAAGCAGGGCTATGAGGTCGAAGCGGTAGGGGATGGGCTGGCTGCGCTGGATAAAGCCCGCCAGGCTCATCCGGACTTGATCGTCCTCGACCTGATGTTACCCGGCATGGACGGCTTTGAAGTCTGCCGGATTCTCCGGCAGGAAATGACTACACCCGTGCTCATGCTGACCGCCCGTGACGATGAGATTGACCGGGTGGTGGGGTTGGAGGTCGGGGCTGACGATTACATGACCAAACCCTTCAGCATGCGCGAATTGATGGCGCGGGTAAAAGCCATGCTGCGCCGCGTTCGGCTGGTGCGCGAGGAAATCAATCTGGCGGCAACCTCTCCAGCTGCCGGGCAGCTGTTGATCTTTGATGATTTGATCATCGACGTGACTCGGCGTGAAGTGCGCGCCCAAGATCATGTGCTGGCGCTCAAACCGAAAGAATTTGAACTGTTGCATTTCTTAGCCCAACATCGCGGGAAAGTCCTTACCCGTGAATTCATTCTGGAACGCGTTTGGGGGTGGGAATATATTGGCGACAGCCGCACGGTGGATGTGCATGTGCGCTGGCTGAGAGAGAAGATTGAACCCAACCCGGCTCAACCGAAACGCATTATAACCGTACGGGGCGCGGGCTATCGATTCGAAGGCTAAATCATGCGCGGATCCCTGGTCTGGCGAATTGCGGTTCCGTTTATCGTTTTGATTTTGCTCTCGGTGGGTGGCGTAAGCCTGTATTTCACCCATTACACCGAACAGCGTTACACTGACAATCTGCATGAAAGTCTGAAAACGTCAGCTAACATATTAGCGCGGGATGTCGCGGAACGCATTCAAAACGGCGCTTCTTACGACGATCTGGCTTTGGTGATCAGGTCCTACGCTGAATTGACCCAGACTCGCATTACCTTGATCCGCAGCGATGGGGTCGTGGCAGCTGATTCGCTGGCCGATCCAAAGACCATGAACAATCATTTGGACCGCCCGGAAGTGAAAGCGGCCCTGAAGGGACCTGAGGGAGCTGAGGTCCGTTTCAGCGACACCTTGAAACGCAGGTTTTACTATCTGGCGGTGCCGGTTTTGGCCAATAGTAAAACGGTCGCAGTCATTCGCCTGGCGCGTGACTTATCAGTTATCGAAGGCGAATTGCGCAATCTGCGGATGGGGATTCTGGGGGTTGGAGCGGCGATCACGCTGCTGGCTGTCCTTTTGGCTTATCTGGTTGCAGAAGAAACACTCCGGCCGCTGCGCAAGCTCGCCAGTAAAGTCCAGCGTCTGAAGCAGGGCGACCCGAACCTCGATTTGCCATCAGGCCGGAAAGATGAAATCGGCCTGCTCAGCCGGACATTCGAACAGGTAGCCGGACAGCTTTCTACGCAAATGGCAGATTTTCAGGAGGAACGCGGCAAACTGGAAGCTGTTTTACGTCACATGACCGATGCGGTCTTGATTGTCGATAAAACTGGAAAAGTAATTCTGGCCAACCCAGCTGCAGCGCAATTGTTTCATACCCAGATCGACCAGACACTTGGGCGGTCGCTGGTTGAGGTCGTGCGCCAACACCAGTTCGTAGAATTGTGGCGGGCTTCGCGTGACAGGGGAAAGCAACAAATATCGACGATAGAGACCAGCCCGGAACGCTATTTTGTTCAGGGGACTGCGACGCCGCTTGAATCCAGCCTGCCGGGGAGCACCCTTCTTGTCTTCCAGGACTTAACCCGCATTCACCGGCTGGAAACCGTCCGACGCGACTTTGTCAGCAATGTATCTCATGAGCTGCGCACCCCGTTGGCTTCCCTCAAGGCATTGACCGAAACCTTACAGGAAGGGGCTTTGGAAGATCCTCCCGCTGCCAGGCGCTTTCTACAGCGCATGGAAGATGAAATCGACAATCTGACCCAAATGGTGCGTGAGCTATTGGACCTTTCCCGAATTGAGTCGGGACGCGTGCCATTCGATCGCCGCCCTGTAAATCCGTTGATTATGATAGGCAATGCGGTCGAGCGGATGCGGTTGCAGGCGGAACGCGGGGGATTGATGCTGCAAATTGATGCCAGCGAATCTCTCCCCGAGGTCATGGCAGATGCTGACCGAATCGAGGCGGTGCTGGCGAACTTACTGCACAATGCCATCAAATTTACCCCGCCCGGCGGACAGATCGTGGTGAGTGCCAGTCAGGACGGAGACAAAGTCGTGTTCTCGGTGCGTGACACCGGAATCGGTATTAAGCCAGAAGATTTGGCGCGTATCTTCGAGCGTTTCTACAAAGCTGATCAATCGCGTTCCGGTGGAGGCACCGGCCTTGGACTTTCCATCGCCCGCCATACCATCGAAGGACACAAAGGACGTATCTGGGCGGAAAGCTACCCGGGGCAGGGAAGCTCTTTTTTCTTCAACTTGCCAGTGGCGTAAAGGCATGCTAAACTCAAAATAAGGTTGTTCTCGGCGGGGAAAAAGCCACAGCCAGGGGGGAAACTGCGATTTCCTGCAACATACATGCGAGGGACAAAGATTTTATTCCAATATCTATCTGCGTGAATTTTTAGCCGCCATCCCGTAGCTGGCCAACTGATTGCGGTACTTTATTTGGTCTGTTCAGGTTAACAGATTGCTTATCATCACCCGATAAGGAGCAGGTATGGATCCGACTACCGGAATTCTCTCTCAATGGCAGTTCGCAATTACCTCCATCTACCATTTCTTTTTTGTCCCCCTGACGCTTGGTTTATCTGTTCTGGTCGCGATTATGGAAACCATGTATTTACGCACCGGGCAGGTGATGTACAAGCGCATGACAAAATTTTGGGGCAACCTGTTCATCATCAATTTTGCCATGGGCGTCGTCACCGGTATCGTGCAGGAATTTCAATTTGGCATGAACTGGTCGGAGTATTCGCGTTATGTAGGTGATGTGTTTGGCGCACCTCTGGCGATCGAAGCGCTGCTGGCGTTCTTCCTCGAATCAACTTTCCTGGGATTGTGGATTTTTGGCTGGGATAAGCTATCCAAAGGGATGCATCTGGCGGCGATTTGGCTGGTGGCGATTGGCTCCACACTCTCTGCTTACTGGATTTTGGTGGCTAATTCGTTCATGCAATCGCCGGTCGGTTTCGTCGAAGAAAATGGCCGGTTGGTGCTGCAAGATTTTGGGGCGCTGCTAACCAACCCTTATGTCTGGGGGCAGTTCCCGCATACGATTTTTTCTGGTTACACCACTGGCGCGTTCTTCGTCATTGGGATCAGTGCATACCATATCCTTCGACGTCATCAATCTGACCTTTTCAAGCGTTCTTTCCAGATCGCGGCTGTGTTCGGTGTGATTGCAGTTTTCCTGGTAGTGTTGGTGGGTCACAACCAGGCGCAGCGCATGGTTCAACTGCAGCCGATGAAAATCGCCGCCGCTGAAGGGTTGCTCGAAACCGAAAATCCGGCGTCCTTCTCGCTATTGACCATCATCGACCAAAAAACATTAATTCCCAAGGTATCCATTCGTATTCCGCGCATTTTGAGTTTGCTGGCATACAACCGGCTGGATGGTGAGGTAAAGGGCATCAATGAATTGCAGACATCTTTTGAGGCTCAACACGGCCCCGGCAATTACATCCCTTCGATCTGGATGACCTACTGGGCGTTCCGGGTGATGGTTGGCGCTGGCTTTTTGATGTTGTTGCTGGCCGCTTACGCTTTGTACCGTATCATGCGCAATCAACTCACCGCGAAAACCTGGCTGCTGGGAATTTTTCCATTTGCTTTATTTCTGCCTTACCTGGCCAACACAACTGGATGGATTTTGACGGAAATGGGTCGTCAACCCTGGGTGGTTTACAACCACATGCGCACTGTCGATGCGTTTTCACCCTCCCTCACTCCCGGAATGGTCATCGCCAGCCTGGTTTCCTTCACGCTGGTGTATGGGCTGTTGATGGGCGCTGATATATTCCTGCTGGCAAAATATGCTCGCGCCGGCGCCGAGCCCGCCGGGGAGAAACGCACTGTCGACGAAGAGGCCTACTGGGAATAGGAGCTGAAATGGATCTGAACACCTTATGGTTTATTCTCATCGCGGTTTTGTTTGTCGGCTACTTCATCCTGGAAGGTTTTGATCTCGGGGTCGGCATCTGGCTGCCATTTTTAGGCAAAGATGATACTCACCGCCGTATGATCATCAACACCATCGGGCCGCATTGGGATGGCAATGAAGTCTGGTTGATTACGGCCGGCGGCGCCATGTTTGCCGCTTTTCCGGGTTGGTATGCCACCTTGTTCAGCAGTTTTTACCTGCCGCTGTTGATCATGCTGCTGGCCTTGATTGTCCGCGGGGTGGCGCTTGAGTTTCGCAGCAAGCATGATAGCCTGCGTTGGCGTTCCTTTTGGGATTGGGCGATTTGCATTGGCAGCTTGTTGCCGGCTTTGTTGTGGGGTGTGGCATTTGCCAACTTTGTCCGCGGCATACCGATTGACGCAACCAAGAATTTTGTGGGCAGCTTTTGGGACCTGATCAATATTTATTCGCTGCTGGGCGGGCTGGTCACTTTGACCGGTTTTATGCTGCATGGCACGCTTTTTCTGTCATTGAAGGCGGCTGAGCCCATCCAGTCGATTGCCCGGTATGCTGCCAGCCGCATCTGGGTCGTTGCGACGGCGGTTTTGATAGCCACAGTCATTGCAACCTATTTCTTCACCGACATTTTGCAAAAACTTGGGGTCAACCCCGGGCCGGTTCCGATTGGGGCCGTTGCTGCGGTGCTGGTGTGCGGCTGGTTCATCCATCAAAAACGAGACGGGTGGGCATTTGCCGTTAACAGCCTGGCCATTTTGTTTACCGCCGCAACCTCCTTTATGATCCTCTATCCACGTGTGCTGGTTTCGATTCTCGACCCCAATTTCAGTCTTACCATCTACAACAGCGCATCTGGTCCTCATACCTTACGCATTATGTCCACCGTGGCATTGATTTTTGTGCCCATTGTATTGATCTACCAGGGCTGGAGCTACTGGGTTTTCCGCAAACGCATCACGGCTGATCCGTCTGACTTGCATTACTAAATCTGTGTCAGCTCACCAGGCTGGCAGCCTTATCCAGGTTGAGAACCGCCTGGGAGCTTTACCATTCCGGGTAGTTCGTTTAAAATGAGGAAACATTCTTTCAGGAGGACAGACGTGCATCATTGCCGCGAAAAAGAAATCGTGCAAACGAATAATGCGCCAAAAGCGATTGGTCCCTATTCCGTGGGCGTCAAAGCCAGTCACTTTGTGTTCACCGCCGGTCAAATTGGACTGGATCCGCAAACTGGTGTGATTGTGGCAGGCGGAATCGAAGCTGAAACCCGCCAGGTATTGACCAATGTGCGCGCCATTCTCGAGGAAGCTGGATCATCATTGGATCTGGTTGTAAAAACGACGGTATTCTTGCAGGACATGAACGATTTTGCCCGCATGAATGCGGTATACGGAGAATTCTTCGGTACCAACCCGCCGGCCCGGTCAGCCGTTCAAGTGGCAGGGTTACCCAAGGGTGCGCAGGTTGAAATCGAAGCGGTTGCCCTGATCCCCTGTGAAAAGCATCAAGACTAACTTTCGTTTCAATTTTTCTGAATGTTTTTATCCCTATCGATCAAGTTGTCGATCCTTCTGACTGATCAGGTCATTGCGCTAAGATGACCGGAACTGAAACCGTCTCGGTTGTTGTGCCTTGCTACAATGAGGAGCAGACGATTGAGCTGCTCCTGGAGGCTGTCTATCACCAGACCTATCCGCGGGTGCAAATGGAAGTAATTCTGGCGGATGGACAATCTACGGACCGTACCCGCGAAAAAATTCAGCAGTTTCAAGCCGATCACCCCGAGCTGGTTGTGCGCTTGGTGGAAAATCCGCGGCGGATCATCCCGACCGGGATAAACCTGGCCATTCAGGCAGCCAGCAGCGACTACATTGTCAGATTGGACGCACATTCCGTCCCCGAAGAAACCTATATCCAACGAAGCATCGATCATTTAAAGGCCGACGACGGTGAGAATGTTGGCGGTTTGTGGATCATTCAACCCGGGAAGCCTGGTTGGTTGGCGCATTCCATTGCTGTCGCTGCCGGGCATCCGCTGGGCGCGGGGGACGCGCGTTACCGCTACTCGAACGTCGCTGGTGAAGTCGATACGGTCCCGTTTGGCGCCTTCAAACGCAACCTTTTCGATCGCATCGGTTATTACGATGAGACCCTCCTTACCAACGAGGATTACGAATTCAACGCGCGCATTCGGGCGAATGGTGGTAAGATTTTTTTTGACCCGGCCATTCGTTCCCAATATTTCGCGCGACCGACCCTGAATGCCTTAGCGAAGCAGTACTGGCGCTACGGCTACTGGAAATGGCGCATGTTGCGACGTTTTCCCAGTACGCTGCGCTGGCGCCAGGCCTTACCTCCGGTATTCGTATTGGGGATCATATTGCTTTTAGTGCTGTCGATCTGGTTTACACCCGCTAGGATTTTGCTGGCCGCCGGGATCGGGTTATACCTGACCTTGCTGGTTGGCGCATCCCTGCCCTACGCTCGCCGCCACAAAGAATCACGTTTATCGGTCGGGATTCCTCTGGCCATTGCGACGATGCATTTTTCCTGGGGCAGCGGGTTTATTTGGAGTATATTTCGTTCGAATGGATAAGTAGAATTCATGAGTAAAATGGAATCAGGCGCTCCTCTGATTAAACCTTCCTGGCGGTTGCGTCCGGCTGAAAGACGCGGCACGCTTTTCTTTGGCGATCTGCTGGCTTCGATCATAGCCTTATTCCTGGCCCTGTATTTCTGGACACAGGGTAACGAGTGGCTGAATTTTTCCTGGGTTTTTTTGGAAGAACGGGTTCCCGCCTGGTTCTACCTGATGCCGGTGATCTGGCTGCTTTTGTTGATCGAATCCTATGACATGCGAAGGTCGTCTGCCCGGCTGGAGTCATTCAAAGAAATCAGCCTGGCCGCCGGCGTCAGCCTTGGTTTATATCTGATCATTTTCTTCGTTTCAACACCCGATTCGCTCCCCCGGCGGGGTGTGATCCTCTTTATCGTGTTCGTCTTTGTTCTGACATTGCTCTGGCGGTTTATCTTTGTAGGTTTGTTCACCGCCCCGCAATTTCTGCGCAGGGTGATCATCGTTGGCGCTGGCAAATCCGGCGCTCAACTGGCAAATATAATCCACGACATGTGGCCGCCGCCCTTTAATACCATTGGTCTAGTGGATGATGACCCCGAGAAGTTAGGCACTGAAATTTCGGGCCTTAAGGTCCTCGGCACGAACGCGGACCTGTTCGACCTTGTTCGCAAGCACCAGGCGACTGACCTCATTTTTTCGATTATGGGCGACATGGATGCAGCGGTGTTCGAGAAGGTGCTGGAAGCTGAAGAACGCGGCATCGAAGTGACTACCATGCCAATGGTCTATGAAGAGTTGCTTGGCCGCGTGCCGATTTTTTTGTTGAAATCAGATTGGGTGCTGCGTTCGTTTGTTGATCAAACCCATGTCGGCGGGTTTTACGAACTCGCGAAACGGCTGATCGATATTATTGGCGGATTGATTGGTGCGATCGCCCTGGGACTCTCGTTTCCATTCATTGGAATAGCGATTTTGTTGGAAACTGGTGCGCCTATTTTTTATTTGCAATCCCGCCTTGGCAAGAACGGGCGCCTGTATAATATGATCAAATACCGGAGTATGATGCAGGATGCCGAAGCGGATGGAATTGCTCGCCCGGCAGCAGCCCACGATGTACGCGCCACGTTTATCGGCCGTTTTTTGCGTATGTCTCACCTCGACGAGTTGCCACAAGTCTTAAACATCCTTCGAGGCGACATGAGTCTGGTTGGGCCGCGGGCAGAACGTCCTGAACTGGTTGGATTACTGCAAGAGCACATCCCGTTTTACCGAGCGCGCCTGTTCGTTAAACCTGGTCTGACCGGTTGGGCGCAGGTCAATTATGGGTATGCCAACGACTATGAGACCAATGGCGTCAAGCTTGAATACGACCTTTATTACATCAAACACCGCAATTTACTTCTTGATTTTAATATTATGATCCGGACGGTGGGGACCGTGATCGGCTTAAGAGGTCGCTAATCCATGCGCGGAAAAATCAACATCCGGAACCGTTATATCCTGATCGGCGATTTAGCTCTCATCCCGATCGCAGTGTTGGGCACGTTTGTCCTGCGCTTTGAGCTTGGCACGCTTTTCTTTCAGTATCTGCCTTTTGCCTATTGGATGATTGGCGCCGCACTGGTGGTTAAGCCGATTGTTTATTACTTCTTCGGGCTTTACCGGCGTTTGTGGGTTTATGCCAGCATTCAGGAACTTAAACTGGTCACTGCGGCAGTGACAACTGCATCAGTCGGTCTGGCGCTGGCGATGCTCCTGTTGTACACGCTGAACATTGTCGATTCGTATCTGCGTTTTGTTTTTGTCATCGACTGGTTGTTGTCGCTGGTAGTGGTCGGTGGGCTGAGATTTACCTTGCGGTTGATTGCTGAAACGTGGCAAAATCAGACGGCTGGCCAGACCAGCACGCGCGCAAAGCGGGTGCTGGTGGTGGGTGCTGGTGATGCCGGAGCGATGGTGGTGCGGGAGCTCCAGAAAAACCCGCAGCTAAATTTGATTCCGGTAGGCTTCCTGGATGATAATCCCACCAAACAGCATCAACAAATTCATGGGGTACCCATCGTGGGTACGATTACTGACCTGGACCGGGTGCTCGACCGGCTGCGGGTCAATGAGGTAATTATTGCCATCCCCAGCGCGCCTGGCCGGGTAGTACGCACCGTGGCCGACATAGCCCGTTTGAAAGCCATTCCATATCGTACCATGCCCGGGATCTATGAATTGCTGGGCGGCAAAGTGAGTGTCAGCCGTCTGCGCGAAGTGGACATTTCGGACTTGCTGCGCCGCCAGCCGACGCGCATTCGCGATGAAAAGGTTGGCCTGGGTCTTTCCGGAAAAGTTGTGCTGGTGACCGGGGCAGGCGGGTCGATTGGGCGCGAATTATGTCGCCAGATTGCCCGATGGGGCCCGGACGAATTGATCATGCTTGGGCACGGTGAAAACAGCATCTTTGACGCATTACTGGAGCTCAAAGAGGCCTTCCCATCGCTCATTGTCCATCCAGTGATTGCCGACATTCGCGATTCGATGCGTTTGCATAATGTTTTCGCCCAGTTCCGCCCCCAGGTGGTGTATCACACCGCTGCGCATAAACACGTCTCGTTGATGGAAGTCAACGTCGAAGAGGCAGTTACCAATAATATTCAAGGTACGAAGAATCTGGTCGATACTGCATTGCAGCATGGCGTCGAACGGCTGGTCATGATCTCCACCGACAAAGCCATTCGCCCGGTCAATATCATGGGCGCCACCAAGAGGATCGCTGAAATGGTCGTCCTGGAAGCCGGGCGGCGTACGAATCGGCCGTTTTCAGTGGTGCGCTTTGGTAATGTGCTTGGCAGTCGCGGCAGCGTCGTGCCAATTTTCAATCGGCAAATTGCGCGCGGCGGGCCAGTTACCATCACGCATCCGGACATGAAGCGCTATTTCATGACCATCCCCGAAGCGGTTTATCTGGTTTTGCAGGCAGGCGGAATGGGCCTTGGCGGCGAGACGTTTGTCTTGAATATGGGGCAACAGGTGCGTATCCTTGACCTGGCTGAGGATTTGATCCGACTTTCAGGGCTGGAACCCGGACGGGACATTGAAATTGTGTATACTGGCGTGCGCCCTGGCGAAAAGTTAGCCGAAGATTTATGGGACGAAGGCTTCCAGTTCAAATCCACCGAACACCCGGACCTTTTCCGGCTGGATAACACCGAACCGCTGCTGGGTGAACGCTTATATCAGGCCGTCGATGAATTGATTCAACTCTCCAATGACGGCAGCCGGGATGAAATCATTGACTTGCTGGACAAATTTATTCCCGGAGCGGCCGTACGCGCCACGCCACCGCCAGAAATCACCTCGATTATTTAATGGCCATCCTCGATATTACACAATGGGAGCGCTTTCTCGCCGATCACCCTGATGCTCATGTGTTACAAACCGCAGCCTGGGGAGAATTAAAGGCTGCTTTTGGCTGGCGCCCCGTTCGGGTCCAGGCGGGCACGGGCGGCGCCCAGATTCTCTTTCGCCAGCTTCCCCTGGGGTTAACCGTCAGTTATATTCCAAAAGGCCCGGTAGGCAGCGGTTGGCAGGCCCTTTGGCCGGAGGTCGAGGAGATTTGCCGGCAGCAACATGCCATATTCTTGAAGGTCGAGCCGGACTCCTGGGAAGAACAGCCTTTTTCCGCCGGTGACGGACTGGCAGGTGCATGGCCTGCCGATCCCATTCAACCGCGGCGGACAGTGGAGGTCAGCCTGGCAGGCAGCCCGGAGGATTGGCTGTCCCGCATGAGGCAAAAAACCCGCTACAATGTGCGGTTGGCAGAGAAAAAGGAAGTGGTGGTTAAGGAAAACGCTGATGTGGCCGGTTTCTACAACTTGATGCAGGAGACCGGTAACCGGGATCAATTCGGCGTCCACAGTCTGGCATATTACCAGCGCGCTTACGATTTGTTTGCTTCCCAGGGCGCCTGCACCCTGCTTACGGCGGAATACCGCGGCAAACCGCTGGCAAGTGTGATGGTTTTTGCGCATGGGCGGCGTGCCTGGTATTTTTACGGCGCTTCCGGGAACGATGAACGCAACCGCATGCCGGCTTATCTGGTTCAATTTGAGGCCATGCGCTGGGCAGCTGCGCGCGGCTGCCAGGTGTATGACTTGTGGGGCATCCCGGACGTGGATGAAGAGGAGCTCGAAAAGCAATTCTCTGGGCGCGAAGATGGGCTTTGGGGGGTGTACCGTTTCAAACGTGGGTTTGGCGGAACCGTGCGGCGATCATCAGGCGCCTGGGATAAGGTTTTCCAGCCCATGCTTTACAAGGCCTATCGGCTTTATTCCCGCCGGCGTGGAGGAGAGTAAACGTTCCGATGGCATACTGCTTTCGATGCGGCGCTGAGGTAGAAGAAAAATCAGTGGACAGGCCAAACCCATGACATCCAGTCACGAAACTCGAAACGGCTGGAACGAAACCATCGCTTCGCTGCCGGGCGCGCATATCCTGCAAACCTGGCAGTGGGGGCAGTTCAAGGCCATGTATGGCTGGCGTCCGTTACCCCAGCTCTGGCGGGCGGAGAACGGTCAGGTGCAGGCGGCGGCTATGGTGCTGGAGCGAACGGTTCGACTTACTCCGTTCGGGCCGCGTCTGAAGGTGCTGTACGTGCCGCGCGGGCCGCTGCTGGACTGGGATAATGCTGACCAGCGCAGGCTTGTCCTGGACGGTTTGCAAGACCTGGCCAAAAAAGAAAAAGCGATTTTTATCAAGATCGACCCCGAAGTCTTTTCAGGAACCGGTGTTCCAGGCTCGTCTGATGAAAGTCAATCGGAATCCGGGCGGGTTGTTCAGGCGGACCTCGAGGCCCGCGGTTGGCGATTCTCGCAGGATCAGATTCAATTCCGCAATACCGTCTGGCTCGACCTGAGCGGCAGCGAAACGGAATGGTTAGCGCGCATGAAACAAAAAACACGCTATAACCTGCGCTTGGCGGAGAAAAAGGGCGTCACGATTCGTCATGGCGAGGTTGACGACCTGCCAGTGGTTTACCGCCTGTACGCTGAAACTTCGGTAAGAGACGGTTTTGTCATCCGGCCAGAGGAATATTACCTGCGCGTCTGGAAATACTTTCTGGATGCCGGGATGGCCGAGGTGCTGCTGGCTGAAGTGGACGGTGAGTTGGTTGCTGGCTTGATTCTGTTCTTCATTCGCGGTCGCGCCTGGTACCTGTACGGCATGTCACGGGAAGCCCATCGTGAAAAAATGCCGAATTATCTGTTGCAATGGGAGGCCATGCGCAGCGCACGAAGATTGGGCTGTATGCAATATGACCTGTGGGGCGCGCCGGATGTATTCGCTGAAAACGACTCGATGTGGGGCGTCTTCCGCTTCAAGGAGGGGCTGGGGGGACAGGTTATGCGCTTTATCGGCGCCTGGGATTACCCGGCGCGCCCGTTTATCTACCAGGTATATACAAATTTACTTCCGCAGTTGTTGAATATCATGCGGCGCAGAGGAAAAAAGCAAACCCAGCGGGAGGTTTCTCTGTGATACCGAGAATTCTTCTGGCACACTTGCCTACAGCGGTGGAAGCGATGCCACGGCTTACCGCAGCTCTCGGCGGTCCGCGCCTGTTTGTCAAACGCGATGACCAGACGGGCGTGGCTTTTGGCGGCAACAAAGCCCGCAAGCTGGAATTTGTGCTGGCCGAAGCCCAGGCCGGTGGTGCACGCACCCTGATCACAGTCGGCGGCATCCAATCCAACCACTGCCGGCAGACGGCAGCGTTGGCAGCGCGACTTGGGATGCGCTGTATCCTGGTGCTGTCCGGCGAGCCGGCTGAAAATCCCAATGGGAACGTCCTGCTGGACAACCTGTTTGGGGCAAAACTGGTTTGGACCACCCGAGCGGAACGCGACCGGGTGGCAGAATACACGTTCGATGTTGCCTGGGAGGAAGGAGAGCGCCCGTTCTTAATTCCTCTCGGCGCCTCGACCCCAACGGGAGCGGTTGGCTATGTCACTGCTTTTGAGGAATTCATTGCGCAGCAAGTCAGCGTGGACTGGATCATTGTGGCATCCTCGTCCGCAGGTACTCAGGCCGGACTGGCATTGGGGGCGAAGTTGGCCGGTTGGCGTGGCAAAGTGCTTGGCATCAGCATCGACCATCCCGCTGCGGACTTGCAGACGGATGTAGCCCGGCTTGCAAGCGATGCTTCAGAAAGGCTAGGAAAACCCATTCACCTCATGCCAGAAGAAGTGCTCGTCAATGACCAATATTTAGGCGGTGGGTATGCGGTAATGGGAGAACCTGAGATCGAAGCTATTAAGTTGTTTGCCAACACCGAAGGTCTGCTGCTTGATCCGGTCTATACCGGGCGGGCGGCGGCTGGCATGATTGATCTGATTCGCAAAGGCTATTTCAAACCGACTGACCGGCTGCTTTTCTGGCATACTGGCGGCACCCCGGCGTTGTTTGCTGAGCCTTACGCTCGCATGTTATACAGCGGCGATTGACATTGCTCTCAGGCGTCAGGATTTAGGAACAGGTCGCCAGGCAGGGCCAAAATCGAAATCTTTATCGGTGGTCAACCGCATTTTGTTCGATCCATTAATCGTCATCAGATAAATGTCATGATTGCTGCCGTCTGGCCAGCTTTCATATGCAATCCAGTTGCCGTCCGGCGAGATGTTGGCCTGAGCGACTGGACCGACATCCGGTTGACCGCGCGGGGGAACACGGGTTGAATTGGTTGTGTTGCGGTCTTCGTAGCGCAACGAAACCAGCCAGGGTACATTGGCCGAATTGAGTTGTGAGAACAGGATGTAATTCCCATCAGGCGACCAGTTGGGCCACATATCGTTGATTTCACCGCTGACCGAAAAGCGGGATTGATACTGCCCAGTGTCCGACATGATCCAGAGCTGCGAGTAGGAAATATCGCGCACAAACGCAATCTGGGTTCCGCTGGGTGACCAGGCCGGGTATTTTTCCGGGGCGCGGTTGTTGGTCAGCTGCATCAGGGATTGGTCGTTCAGGTTGAATACAAAGATATCCGGGTTCCCCGCGCGGGTGGAGGAAAAAGCGATTCGATCGCCATCAGGCGACCAGACTGGATCATAATCTTCAGCCGGGCCTGGGGGAACGGGCAGCGGGTACGGGGCAGATTCGTTGGCAACATCCAATATGAAAATTTTCGAACCGTCATAGCGGTCCTTGCGTTCTTTGCAGGGCGAAATAAACGCCAGTATAGCTCCGTCCGGTGACCAGGCTGGCTTGCAAGCCCCGTCTGGCAAGTTGGTCAGCGGGTGCTGCTGGCTGCCATCCGTGTTCATCAGCCACACTTGCATGCTGCCGGTGCGGTCGGAAGAAAAGGCAATTTGCCCGGCGCTGCCGCCCACCTTTGTCGGGGTGGGGGTCGGGGTGATGGTAGGGGTTGAGTTTGCAATTGGAACCGGGGTTTTCGATTCACTACCGGTGAGTGAATCGGTGGGGGATGGATCCCCTGAGGTCGCTGCCGGGGTTTCGGCTGGCGGGCTGCTCGTGAGCGTCTCGTTTGGGTTTACTGCTGCCAATGTGGGCGTACCGGTAGGCGGCGACATGATCCATCCGAGTACGGTTCGCGGGATTCCAGGTTGCAAAATGGCGATGAGGGCTATCGCTCCAACAATCACCAGTGAAATGGGCACCATTTTACGCGACCGATTGCGGCGGGAAACCGGTAGCGATAAGCGCCGCACCACCATAGGATCCTGAGGGGTCGAATTGTAACCAAATGCAAGGGTGGTCCCTGCGGGTTCCAGTTCCTCAGGCGGCGGGGTATAGGGCGGCGGCGTCACCAGCGACTGACCTTCGGGCAGCCTTTCCATATTTCCGGAATTTAGTAAGGCTTTGCGAAACTCAATTGCCGTTTGATAGCGGTCTTCCGGGTCAACTTCCAGCGCCTTCTCAATAACAGACGCTAACTTGCGATTGGCCTTTGGCATTAATGCTCGCACCGGGGTTAAATCTGCTTTCCCGGTGGCGCGCGCCAAAGCATCCTCCGGAATGGCGCCGGTAAAGGCAGCGTAGAGGGTGGCTCCCAGAGAATAAATATCCGTACGCGAGTCGGTGGGCGCAGTGCCGTATTGTTCGGGCGGTGAGTAACCGGGGGTCATGGCGCGGGCGCCAGTGGTAGTTTGCTGCGTCCCGATCATCAATTTGGCCAGACCAAAATCGACCAGCGAAACCTGACCCTCGGGTGTGATTTTGATATTACCCGGTTTGATGTCCCGGTGAATGATCGGTGGATAGCGGTGATGCAGGTAATTCAAGGCGTCGCAAATGGCTGCCCCGATCAAGATAACTTCTTCATCGGGGAGGGTGGTGATGCGCTCGATGCGCTCGCGCAGGTCCTCCCCTTCGATAAAATCCATGATCAAATACTGGCCCTGATTGGGCACGGTGAAGTAATCGCCCACCCGCGGTAAGCTGGGATGGCGCAAACTGGCTAGAATATTGGCTTCCCGTTGGAATTGACGTGCATACTCGTCGGTTAGAAATTGATTTTCCTTGACCGCGACAGAGATGCCCAGGTTCTCATCCCAAGCTTGATAAACCGACCCCATTCCACCCTGGCCGAGGATGGAAACAATTCGGTATCGATTGTTGAGAAGAGTCCCCGGAGTGAGCGTCATATAGATGGATTTTACCCTTGAAAAAAAATATACGCAATAAGATCGGCTGTTTTACCGGGAGACTGCAAGGTCGAAGGAACGCCCCACAATTTTACGCCGGGACATTATTCTCTTTTCCGCGGGTATGGATCTTGCCGGGGATGGACAAATCATGAACATGCTATAATCACGTCAGCACGGATCCTATTGAATTATGATGAATCTGGATATTCGCACTGCAGTACAAACACTGATTGTCTTGATTCTCCTGGGAATGTTCCTGAGCATTTTTGCAGGTATCCGCACCATTCGCTCAGGAAAACGTCTTTTGTATTTTCGCAAACGCCGCGAGATGGTCTCGCGTGGTTGGCGGACGATTTTCGGCGCGATGATACTGGCAGGCTTCGCGTTCATGCTCAACCGGTACGCGGAACCGGTAGCCTACCGCTTTTTCCCGCCTTCTCCAACCATAACATTGACGCCAACCATTACGTTGACGCCGACGATTACCCTCACGCCGACAATTTCCCTTACTCCAACGATTACCAATACCCCCTCGATCACGTTTACCCCGGCGCTGCCCGACAGCATCCGCTCTGGCATTTTAACCACCATTACCCCCAATCCGGAGGCCGTGTTCAGCCCGGTTTTGATTGCGCGCGAGATTGACGAAAACTTCCAGCCGGTTGACCCACAAACCGAATTCGCCAACCCGCTTACCAAATTGTTTGGCACGTTCAGTTACGATCAAATGGTGCCGGGCTCGCACTGGGCAGCGCTGTGGTACCGCCTGGCTGACCAGAAATTGTTGTGCTTCGAATCCAAGCCGTGGGATGGTGGCTCAGGCGGATATGGGTACACAGAATGCGAGCCATCGTCCGATGAATGGCTCGCGGGTGAGTATGAAATACAAATATTTGTCGGCACCGAGTGGAAAAGTTCCGGACGCTTCAATGTAAGCGGCAGTCCACCGACGCCACTCCCGACCAGTACGCCGACGCGTACGCCAACTGCCACCTGGACCATTACGCCCATGGGCACCGCAACATTGCGGCCAACCATCACCCCCACGCCGACCGTGACTCAGACACGCACCGCAACGCCGACCCCCAGGCCGTCCGCAACCCGCGCTCCAACCGCAACGTATTAGTTGCGAGAAAACAGCGCGCCCTGGTCGATATTCGGAGGTGGTCTACATAGTAACCTGGGCCTGTGGCGCAGCCAGCGCCACAGCAATTTGAGCTGCCAGCCGGGCGTTGGAACGCAACAGCGCCAGGTTGGCCTGCATGCTCTTTCCGCCCGACAGCTGATTCACACACGAGAGCAGGAAAGGCGTCGTTGCCGCGCCGTGAATCCCCTGGGCTTCCGCATCTTTGAGCGCAGCGCGGATGCTTTCCTCTATTTCCTCATAGGGTAAGGCGCTTTCAACCGGGGGTGGGTTGGCGACCAGTACGGCGCTTTTGACGCCTGCCTGCCAGTGGGCGTTGGCGATGGCTGCAATCTCCTGTGGGCTGTCGCTGCGGGCGTTGAGCTGCAAACCGCTTGAGCGCGAGAAAAAGGCTGGAAATTCATCCGTCTGGAAGCCAATTACCAACACCCCCTCAGTCTCCAGGACTTCCAGCGTGGCTTGCAGGTCGAGGATTGACTTGGCGCCGGCGCAAACCACTACCAATGGGGTGCGGCCAAGTTCGATCAAGTCCGCAGACACGTCGAAAGGCGCGTTGCGGTGAACACCGCCAATCCCGCCGGTGGCAAACACTTGAATCCCCGCCAGATTGGCGGCATGCAAGGTGCCGGCGACCGTCGTACCGCCAGGTACCCGGCGCGCCAGCGCCAGTCCAAAATCCCGGCGGCTGACTTTGATGGCATTCTTTGCCGTCGCGATCATTTCCAACTGGCTCTCGCTGAGTCCAATCTGGATTTTGCCGTCCAGGATGGCGATGGTGGCGGGAACGGCTCCTTCCGCCTTCACATTCGCTTCCATGTCGCGCGCCAGATTTAAATTTTCGGGGAAAGGCAGGCCATGCGTAATAACAGTGGATTCGAGCGCGACCAAGGGTAAATCTGCCGACCGCGCACGGGCAACGGTTTGTGAATAAGCCAGCGGGAGTTGGGATGCAGCCATTCTTTCCTCGTTAATCGTTTCCAATGGGTCGAAGTAACCTTTACGGTGTCGACTGGATCATTTTATCCCAATTCCATGCAAAAAATAGGGTCTATACCCGCTGGATGGTTCCCACGCTGCCGTCAACTGCGTGGAGCAGGCGTTATGTTAGAATTAGGTAGATTTTCGTCCGAATTCAAGCCTGGCTTCGAGGTTCAATGCTGCGAGCGTTGTTTATTTCACTATCCAAAGCCCGTTGGGCGCAACGGTTGATTACGCAATGGAGATTTGCCTGGAAAATGGCTTCGCGGTTTATCGCCGGGGAAACGGTGGAAGATGCGATGCAGACTGTCAAACAGCTCAACGCAGCGGGGATGCTGGCGACGCTGGATCACCTGGGGGAAAACACGGACTCCCGGGCGGCGGCAGAGCAGTCAACCGCGGATATCCTGAAAATATTGGCTGCCATCCACGCGGCAGGTTTACGCTCGAATGTTTCCATCAAACTTTCCCAGTTAGGCCTGGTGCTGGACTCCGAACTGGCCTACACCAACCTTGTGACCATCCTCGAGCGGGCGCGGCAGGTTGGTAACTTCGTGCGGGTCGATATGGAAGACTCCAGCCTGGTAGGCATTACTCTCGAATTGGTGTTTCGGGCGCGGGCTGCGGGGTTCGACAATGTTGGCACGGTCATCCAATCTTACCTTTACCGCAGTCCTGAAGATACGCGCAGCCTGGCGCAGTCAGGCATTCGGGTAAGGTTGGTCAAGGGCGCTTACAAAGAGCCAGCATCGGTAGCCTATCCTAAAAAGGCGGACGTCGATGCCGCGTTCGATCGACTGGTTGATATTTTGCTGCAAACCGAACAGGCACCCGGCGCCTCCGGCGGCAGCGCCGACGGACTATTCCCGCCGCTGATTGCGGTTGGCAGCCATGATCCGCTGCGGCTCAAATACGCCCGGGAATCGCTGAAAAAGCTGGGTTTGCCGGACCGGGCAGTCGAATTTCAGTTCCTCTACGGCATCCGCCGCGATCTGCAGCAAGAACTGGTGAAAGCTGGTTATCCAGTGCGTGTTTACGTGCCGTATGGCACCCACTGGTACCCTTATTTTATGCGCCGCCTGGCGGAACGGCCGGCCAATGTCTGGTTTTTCATTTCGAGCTTTTTCCGGAAGTAGAGGGATGGCTCCATTGACAGAATCCTCCCGAAACGAGCTGGCCCTGGTCACAGGTGGGGCAGTGCGCCTGGGGCGCGAAATTGCCCTGGCGCTGGCGCGGGAGGGCTATGCAATTGCATTGCATTATCATTACTCGGCGGACAAGGCTGAAGAAACTGCCCGCGAGATCGAAAAACTTGGCGTTCCGGTCTATCTACTCCAGGCTGATTTGCGTGAACCCGGGCAAATCAAATCCTGTTTTGCGAAGATCGCCGAACTGCCTCAGTCCCTGACCGTCCTGGTCAATTCCGCATCGGTTATGCCGCGCGGCGACTTGCGCAGCTTGCCTGTGGCCGAATGGGATGATACCCTGGCGGTGAATTTACGCGCGCCCTGGTTGTGCGCCCAGGCGGCTGCAGAATTGATGCAGAGCCATGGCGGTATTATTATTAATCTGTCCGATAGCGGCGCCCGCAAGACCTGGACCGGTTTCCCAGTTTACACCATCAGCAAAGCCGGGCTGGAAGTCCTTACCCGATTGCTGGCGCGTTCCCTGGCACCCGGAATCCGGGTCAACGCGGTGGCGCCAGGTTTGATTCTGCCGTCCGAAGATACCTTGCCCGATGAGTGGCAGCGTTTGGTACAGCGGTTACCGGTCAAACGCAAGGGGTCGCCGCAGGATGTTGTTCAGGCTGTGCTTTTTTTGATCGAAAACCGCTACATCACCGGGGAAACCCTGATCGTCGATGGCGGATACCAACTCATATAACAACGAGTATCCTTTATGTCCTCCACGCATCGAACTCCTCTGGCTGATTTTTTTCATATCTCTTCCTGGCCGACTTTGTTGGCAGGCGCATTTTTATACGCTCTTGGAGCGGGTATCGTCGTCTATCGCGGTGACCTGTTCGACTGGCGGAATTTCTGGCTGGGGTTGGCCCTGGTCGTCGTGTTACAGCTTAGTTGCTCATACCTGACCATCTACTACACCCGTTTGCAGTCCCCGATGTTGGACCGGTCGGCCGACGCCGAAGGCTCGAATGGCGGTGGAAGCCCATTGACGCGCGGCACGCTTTTGCTGTTGGCAATAACCACGTTGACCGCCGGGACGATGATCACGGTATCGTTGGTTGCCGTTGGCGCCGTTACGCCAGCAGTGGTCCTGGTGCTTGGGCTGGCGTTTGTTTTGGTCTTTACTTATGCGGTGCCGCCTTTCCGGCTGGTCTATACCGGCTATGGTGAACTGGTCATGGCCGTCCTGTTGACCAATCTGGTGCCAGCGCTGGGTTATCTGTTGCAGACCGGCGAAATGACCAGCCTGCTGGGAACGTTGACCTTCCCTTTGACTGCCCTATACCTGGCTATGGTGCTGGCGCTCTCCCTTGAATCGTATTACGCGGATATCAAAGCCGGCAGGCAAACTCTGATGGTCCGGCTGGGATGGCAGCGCGGCATGTTTTTGCATAACGTTCTCATTCTGGTTGCATATTTATTGATCGGTATCGGCATGCTGCTGAGCATGGCCTGGGCGCTGACCTGGCCGCGCTTATTGACCCTGCCGATTGGGCTGTTCCAATTCTGGCAAATCTGGCAAATCAGCAATGGGGGCAAAACTCGTTGGAAGCTGCTACGCATTACTGCCATCGCCACCTTTGCCATTACGGTGTATTTGCAGGCCTTTACCCTGTGGGTGGGATAAGCCATGTCTGAATTCCTTGAACTGCTACCCCCGGCAGCCGCACTGGAGAAATTATTGGCCCACCTGCCTCTTCCAGCCTTACCGACTGAAAAGGTGGATACGGTTGCAGCGCTCGGACGGGTGCTAAAAAACCGCGTGTTGGCCAAGGAACCTTTGCCCGCGTTTGCCCGCAGCACAGTGGACGGCTATGCCCTGCGCGCTGCCGATACCTACGGCGCCAGCGAGTCGCTGCCTGCTTATTTGCCGGTGGTCGGTGAGGTGCCTATGGGTGCTGCTCCGCAATTCGCCTTGCAGCCCGGCACTGCCGCCAGCATTCATACCGGCGGTATGCTTCCCCAGGGTGCGGATGCCGTGCTTATGTTGGAATATTCTCAGGTGTCACGCCCTGGCGAACTGGAGGTGCTGCGCGCGGTGGGCGCAGGCGAAAGTATTCTGAAAGTAGGCGAAGACGTGGCCATCGGGCAGGAAGTGCTGCCGTCAGGTGTCAGGCTGCGCCCAGCTGAAATTGGCGGCTTGATGGCGCTGGGTCTGACGGAGGTCGAAGTGATACGCCGGCCGCGAGTTGGCATCATTTCCAGCGGCGACGAGGTGGTGCAGCCGAATCAAGCAGTTCGTCCCGGTCAGGTACGCGATATTAATAGTTACTCATTAAGCGCGCTGGTTACCCAGGCTGGGGCGGAACCGGTGCGCTACGGCATCGTCGCTGACCAGGCGGCTGCGTTGGATGCTGCCTTGCGCACGGCGCTGGCTGAATGCGACCTGGTGCTGGTCACTGCCGGGTCGTCCGCCAGCGCTCGCGATCTGACGGCTGACGTGGTCAACCGCATGGGGCAGCCTGGCGTGCTGGTACACGGCGTCAATGTTAAACCAGGTAAGCCCACCATTCTGGCCGTATGTGACGGCAAAGCCGTAATTGGGCTGCCGGGTAACCCTGTATCCGCGCTGGTTATTGCGCGAATATTTTTAATCCCGGTCATTGAGAAATTATCTGGGTTGACGCTAGGACGTTCAAGGTTATTCACCCAGGCTCGTTTGACCGTTAATTTAGCCTCGCAGGCTGGCCGCGAGGACTACATCCCGGTAAAATTGATTTCAAAGCCTGAAGGCCTGGCTGCCGATCCGATCTTCTATAAGTCCAATCTGATCTTCATGTTGGCGCGCGCCGATGGTCTTGTGCGCATTCCGGCAGATGCCACCGGTTTGGGCGCAGGGATGATTGTGGACGTGGAAAACCTCTGACCCTAAATTGCGGAGCATTGAATGCCACAATCTGATAGCTTCTATCTGCATGACATTCCGCTGGATCAAGCCTGGCAGCGTTTTGATCAGGCGCTCGAATCCGCCGGGATGAATGGGGTGCTGGGATCGGAAGAGGTTGGGTTAGATGAGAGCCTGGTTGGGAGAGTGACGGCTGCGCCTGTTTGGGCGCTAACTTCCTCACCCAATTACCATTCGGCGGCCATGGATGGTTTCGCCCTGCGCTCCGAAACCATTCGCAATGCCATGCCGACTGCGCCGGTGATTCTGGCTGTCGGTGAGCAGGCAGCCTATGTGGATACCGGCGACCCGCTGCCGGTGTGGGCGAATTGCGTCGTCCCGATCGAGAATGTAGAGCCCTTGAACCTGCTCGGCGCGCCCGCAGCGGATGCCCGCAAACCGGAGCAAATTCGCTTGCGCGCCGCGCTGCCACCGTGGAGCCATGTTCGGCCAATGGGGGAGGATATTGTCGCTACCCAGTTGATTCTGCCATCCGGTCATGTGCTGCGGCCCGTTGACCTGGGAGCAGCAGCAGCCAGCGGCCATAAAATGCTGCGCATAGCCAAAAATCCCAGAGTTGCTATCATCCCAACTGGCAGCGAGCTGGTTGCTCTGGGCAGCGAGGTGCGCCGTGGCGACATTATCGAGTACAACTCGCTGGTTCTGGCAGGGCAGGTGCACAGTTGGGGTGGGGACCCGCAGCGTTTTCCCATCATCCCGGATGATCTGACGAAAATCCGTACGCAGGTGCTGGCTGCTGCTGAGGATCATGACCTGATTTTATTGAATGCCGGATCGTCGGCGGGAGCGGAAGATTTTTCAGCTCAGGTAATTGCGGAGTTGGGTCAGGTTCTGGTGCATGGCGTGGCTGTCCGGCCGGGTCACCCGGTGATTCTTGGCATGGTGCGGCGCAGCAGCGGCCAAATGATCCCAATCATCGGCGTGCCAGGTTACCCGGTTTCGGCTGCGCTCACCGGCGAAATCTTTGTCGAGCCCTTACTGGCTCGCTGGACTGGCCGACCGGCTGCCCAGCCGATCGAGATCGAGGCCGCGATCACCCGTAAAATCGCTTCGCCAGCCGGGGACGACGACTACATCCGGGTAGTGGTTGGGCGGGTCGGCGCGCGCCTGCTGGCTGCGCCGCTGGCGCGCGGGGCCGGAGTCATTACCTCACTGGTACGGGCTGACGGCCTTACCATTCTGCCGCGCGGCACTCAGGGTGTCGAGGCTGGTACCACAATCCGCGTCAGGTTGTATCGCGCGCCTGCTGAACTGGAGCAGACCATCTTTTGCATCGGGTCGCATGATGTGACGCTGGATCTGCTGGCGCAGTTCCTGGTTTCAGGCGGCCGCCGGTTGGTTTCAGCCAATGTCGGCAGTCAGGGTGGGCTGGTGGCGTTGCGCCGCCGGGAAGCGCACCTGGCTGGTGCGCACCTGCTCGATCCGGCCAGCGGCGAGTACAACCTGGCAGCCGTACGCCAATATTTGACCGAGGTCAGCGTCAACATTTACGGCTGGGTAGGGCGGGAGCAGGGGTTGATGGTCGCGCGGGGTAACCCGAAAGGCGTCAAGGGGTTGGCTGACCTGATCCGGCCAGACATTACCTTTGTCAACCGCCAACGGGGAGCTGGTACGCGCGTCCTGCTGGATTACCACCTGGAAAAATCCGGGATCATGCCCGACCAGGTGCGCGGTTATGATTTGGAGGAATTTACCCACCTGGCTGTGGCTGCCGCAGTGGCATCCGGGCGTGCCGACTGCGGATTGGGCATTCCGGCCGCGGCACAGGCGCTCGCGTTGGATTTCATCCCGCTGTTCCATGAGCAATATGACCTGATCATCCCGGTTGAATTTGCCGCCAGTCCGCTGTTGGGCCCTTTATTTGACGTTATGCATAACGAAACATTCAAACGGGACGTAGCTGCCCTTCCCGGATATGACATATCCCGCATGGGAATTCTGATTACTGAAACCCACACATAAACCACAAGGAGATAACCGCATGGTAACTGAAAATTCCCCGGCGCCGGCTTTTACATTGCTGGACGAAACGGGAACTCCCCGTTCGCTGGCTGAATATTTGGGCAAACCGGTTGTCCTTTACTTTTACCCCGCAGACGACACCCCAGGATGCACCAAAGAAGCCTGCAGTTTCCGCGATGACTATGGCGTTTATGAGCAGGCTGGCATTGTGATTTTGGGCGTCAGCCCGGATTCACCCAGGTCGCATGCCAAATTCAAAGCCAAGTACAACCTGCCTTTTACGCTGTTAGCCGATGACGGACATCAGGTGTGCGACCTTTACGGCGTCTGGGGTGACAAAAAATTATGGGGGCATGAATACGAAGGAGTACTTCGCACCACTTTCCTGATCGACGAACACGGGATGGTGAAGAAGATTTTCCCCAACGTTAAACCAAACGGTCACTCGGCAGAAGTACTTGCCGCGCTGAAAGATTGACCGAAAAAGTGAATGCTTATCCAGACCGGATGGTTGGTCAATCCGGTCTGGTAAGATGCCGTGCGTAAATTAAATTAATCAGCAGGAATGGGAGTTTTGTCTTGCTCGGTCTTGGAAGCGGGCACGACATAGTTCTCTAACTGCACCGATCGTTTCACCAGTACATCCAGCGTGTGAGTTACCATGTAATTGATGATCTTTGATTGGAGATCATCCCACATCGATTGAGTCGCGCAGCTTTCCTGCCGAACACAATTATTGTCATTGACTTCAACGCCTGGGGTTATGTTGATCGGACCTTCCAGAACTTCGGCGATTTTGAGCACAGTAATGGTGTCAGCCGGGGAGTTCAAACGCAACCCGCCCCGAGGACCGGGAGAAGCTTTAATCAGGCCGGATTGCATCAAAGTGTGGGCAATCTGGTGCAGGAAGGGAAGGGGGATATTCAACTGCTCGGACAGGCGAGCACTGGGTACCGGCCGATCCCCATCGCTGGCAGCGAGGGCGATCATCAACTGTAACCCATAATCAAGACGACGGCTTATTCGGAACATTGTTCACCTCTAAAGTAAAGATTACTTAAAGGATAATAGAAAAGAAAGGTTATCGTAAGTGACATTGTTAACATCTCGCGATGTAATTATTCATATATATTTGATAATGTTCATATAGGTTTAACCTAACATTAATCAATAAACATAGTTATAATATATTGATGCTTTTTGAACGGCCCATTCACATCATGGAGGACAAAAATGAAGCGTACACTTTTCTTACTGATAACGGTTCTCGTACTGAGCACGGTTGTTTTGGCCGCCTGCGGCGGCGGCGCCCCTGCTGAAACCGAACCGGAACCGCCGGCTGAATATGCAGGTAAAACCAACCCATTTGCCAATCAGGCGGATGCTGCTACCGCTGGTGGTGTTTTATATGTAGAACGCTGTGCATCCTGTCACGGCGCAGCTGGTGCCGGGGACGGCCCGGCAGCTGCAGCACTAGACCCGAAACCTGCTGACCTGGCTACAGTGGTCGGCGACCAGGCGGATGATTTTCTCTTCTGGCGGATCATGGATGGCGGCGCGGTCGAGCCGTTCAATTCATCCATGCCTGCCCAGAAGGGCATTCTGACTGACGATCAGGTCTGGCAGTTGGTGACATTCATCCGCACCCTGGCCAAGTAAAACTCAACAATTTCCTCTAACAATCGATAGAAAACCGTCAAAGTGACGATAAACTGCTTTGACGGTTTAATTTTAAATTTTAGCGCCTGCTACAGCGGTTGGGCTTGCCAGGGTTGACGGTCAAGAAAAGGCAGGGAAGGGTTGTTTCTGGTAAAATTGAGGCATGAAACAATCCATGCACCAGCCGCCGGGAAAGCAGCTTCTCATTCCCGCGATTGTACTGACTGCCATTTTGGGGTTGGAAGCGCTTGTCTGGTATTGGGTAGGGGGAGAAGATGGGACGGTTGGACTACAGCTGGCCTTCTGGGGAATTGCGGCAGCATTAGCAATCAGCCTTTCGGTGCTGGTAGGTCTGTTTGTACGTAAAAACAAGGATCAACAGTCACCTCGCCAACTCAAGGATATAAATCTGGCTGAACGTGATTCGCTACAACACCGCCTGGACGGCATGGTGCAGCTCAACCAGCTGCTGATCAGTTCCCAGAGCGAAAATGAATTGGTCGAAAAAGCGTTGGAAATTATCACCCGCGTGGTCGGCTGCAGCGGGGGGTCGTTTATTCCCTACGACGATTGGGGCCAGCCGTTGCAGACTTATGTATACAGTTCTCAATCCAATCCCGGACTGCAAGCCTGGTTGGAACATCTCACCGCGCCAAACATTCGCCAGCGTTGTGAGGTTTGTACCCGAATGCACAGCGAGGTTACTTCTGACTGCCCGCTGCTCGAACCGCCATTTACCGATGTCGCGAAGATATACTGCTTGCCGCTAATGCGGAATGCGCACCCGGTAGGCGTGGTCAATTTATACCTGCCGGCCGATCGCGAAATTGAACCAGACCTGCATGCCTACCTGGTGATGCTGCTCGACGAAATGGCGCTGGCGTTGGAAATGACCCGTTTGCGCAACCAGGAACTGGTCACCTTCCGTCAACTTCAACTGGCGAACAGCCAACAGGAAGATCTGAGTACGATCGTACGCAACTTGATCGACGGTTTACGCGAAGTGTTGGATTTCAAGAATTTACGGGCAGTATTCCGGCCGGCCGAACCGCGTTTTGCCGGCTTTGAACTATCCAGCGGTTCTGACCCCTGGCTGGAATCGGTTGAGGCGAATGGTATTCTCAATCAGATGGCCAACATGGGTTGCGCCGTTCTTGGTTCCGTTCAAATGCACGCCAGAGAAGATGGAACCGCAATGATCGTTCTACCCTTCTGCCTGCCAGAGGGGACTGTTATCGGTGCAACTCTGATGACGGGGGGGCGGATGGCCCCGCTTCAGCCGCGTCAAACTGCATTGATCGAAACAGTTACCACCCAGGTGGCTATGTTGGTGGAAAACGAACGCCGCCGGCTTGAAACCGAATACCGCACGGTGATTCAGGAGCGGGTGCGGTTGGCGCGTGAAATCCATGACAGTTTGGCGCAAACCCTGGCCTACCTCAAGCTCACATCCGCTCAGATGCAAACCCAGTTGGCTCAGGGCGATCTGGCGCGGCTGGCGCAAAACCTACAACACAGCCACGAAGCTCTATCGGATGCCTATTTGGAGACCCGGCAAGCCATTGACAATCTGCGTTTTGCTCCCCAGCAGGATATGGTCTCCTGGTTAAGCCAAATTTCTCGCAGCTTCGAGGCATCCAGTGGTTTGAAGGTGGTCACTGCGTTGCCAGCGATTCTGCCGCAGGTCAACTCTGAAATTCAGGCGCAGCTGGTGCGCATTATTCAGGAAGCGCTCAGTAACATTCGCAAACACGCCCAGGCCACCACGGTTTGGATCAATGTGCGCGAATGGAACGGCGAGCTGGTCTTTGATCTGAGTGATGACGGCGTCGGTTTTTCAGCGGAAGACGTGCCTGAACTCTCGCGCCACGGATTGCGCGGCATGCGCGAGCGGGCTGAATTAATCGGGGCCGAATTTCAAATCACCAGCCATTCAGGCGGCGGGACGACCATCCATATCGAAGTGCCCATCCATATACAGGAGACTCCAGCATGAGAAGTGCGCCCCTCCGCCTGGCCGTAGTCGATGACCACGCCTTATTCCGTCGCGGTCTGGTTGGTCTGCTCAGTGACATGTCTGAATTTAAAGTTGTCGGCGAAGCCAGCAATGGCCGCGAAGCGCTTGAAATGATTCAGAGCAGCGAGCCGGATGTAGTCCTGCTGGATGTCAATATGCCTGAAATGGATGGCATCCAGACTGTCGAAGCGCTGCGTAAACTGCGTCTGCCCTTGCACATCCTGATGTTAACTATCTCGCAACAAGAGGAAGATTTGATGGGCGCCATTCGTATGGGCGCCGACGGCTATCTACTTAAGAACACTGAGCCGGATGACCTGCGAAAGTCCATTTTACGGGTCGCAGGCGGCGAGGGTACCCTCTCTCCTGAGGTGACCGGTGCGGTGATGCGGGCTCTGGCGCGCCAGTCGGAGATCACCAATCAGACACCGCTCTCGGACCGCGAGTTGGAGGTGTTGACTTGTCTGGCGGACGGCCAGACCACCAGCCAGATCGCATCGCGCCTGTTTATCTCTGAAAATACGGTCAAAACCCACGTGCGGCACATTTTAGAAAAAATGGAAGCCTCGAATCGCACGGAAGCCGTCAGCAAAGCCATTCAACTGGGCCTGATCCAAAAGGCGTAATACTGACCCACGCATCGACCCGAATGTCGACCACGCACAGGCCGGGGCGGACACCCGGGTCCGCCCCTACGTGGGTAACCAATTTGCAAATCCCGCCAACGCGTAGGGGTCGATCCACGTGTCGACCCTGATGCCAACTCGGCCTCTACATGGGGGTCGTTTATATGCCAGCCCGCCCAGACGAAATTAACCGGGTGATTTCCAAATCACCCGCTCGTTAACTTCGATTTAACCTATTCGTAAGGGGGGTGGGTGGAGGTAATTTGGACTGAAAAAGTGTAAATTAGAACCTGTGGGAAACGCGCACAGGTTCTAATTTTTGTTAATTGGGAACGATCCATGTACAATTTGACCGCTCCAGTCGAAAATAAAATCTTGATTGCTTCAGCCAATCCATTGTTTCGCAAGGGATTGGAAAAAATGGTGCTTGGCCGTTATGGGGAAGCGACCATCGTACGGGCGACCACGACGACTTCCGAAACCCTAGACCTGATGGAAAGCTGGCAGCCCGATCTGGTCATTGTCGATTACGACGATAAATCCATCTCACGCGCCGAATTTTTACGCCAATTCGTGGCCGGCGACCTGCCAATGAAGGTCATGCTGGTCTCGCTGCAGGCCAGCGGCGCCGTCGTGGTCTATGACCGGCGCACCCTAACGCCCGCCCAGGCACAGGATTGGCTGAGTACGCCGCAAATTACACCTCAAACCGAAGCCCTTATTTCAAGGAGGAGTTCTTCAATGAAGCATTTTGTTTTTGCCGGGGTGTTGGTGCTGGTCTTAACTTTCCTGGTTGACCTTTTACTCTCGACCACCCGGTTGCTGCCGGTTCAGGCCAGTCTGCAAGCCCAGCCAATCGACCGCCTGTTTGACCTCGAGATCATTGCTATCTCGTTTTTATTTTCCTTGATTGTAGTTTTCATTGTTTACAGCCTGATCGTTTTCCGGCGCAAACCTGGGCAGGAAGAGGATGGCGCCTATTTCAAATCGAACAACCCGCTGGAAATTATCTGGACCATCATTCCACTGGGTGCGGTAATCGGGCTTTCCTACTTTGGCGCCATAACCCTTGGCCAGACTCGCCAGGCGGACCCGGCGCCGTTGGAAATCAAAGTGGTAGCCGGGCAGTGGTTCTGGCGCTTTGAATACCCGGAATACGGCATCGTTTCCGACAAAATGGTCATGCCGGTAGATCAGCAGGCCAAACTAACGCTGACTTCAATGGATGTCATTCATTCTTTCTGGGTGCCCGAGTTCCGCGTCAAGCAGGACCTGCTGCCAGGGGAAAACCTGGTGCGCGAGCTGCGCATCACCCCGACCTTGATTGGCGAGTATAAAGTGCGCTGTGCGGAAATGTGCGGCACCTCTCACGCCTATATGGAAAGCCCGGTGATCGTCGTATCGCAAACGGATTTCGATGCCTGGGTGCAGGAAGAATTGGCAGCCATCGGCACCGATCCGGCAGCACGCGGCGAGCGCTGGGCCAGTACCAACGGTTGCCGCTCCTGTCACTCAGTGGACGGGACCGCGAGCGTTGGGCCGAGCTGGCGTGGATTGTTTGGCAAAACGGTGGAATTAATGGACGGCAGTTTTGTCGTGGTTGACGATGCCTACCTTTATGCCGCCATCGTCAGCCCAAACGCGCAAGTCGCCAAAGATTCGATCCCCAATGTTATGCCGCAAACGTACGAGGGAAGCCTTTCTAACGATCAAATTGCGGACATTATTGCCTTTATCAAAACACTCCAATAAGTCCGGTTGCTGAGGAGCGCTGATATGAAAAAATTCTTATCGATTGGATTTGTCACCGGCATGATCGGTCAAATCATTGGCACGGCTGTAGGAATCGGTTTACTGGCTGGCATTCGCGCCTTAATGGGCCTCGCGCCCAAGGCCGAACCTGCTGCCGTCCTGGGCGCCGCTCTTGGCATCGTTGGTTTCATGATCGGGGTTGGTGGTTTCCGCGACTGGTTCGCCTGGGCGAAAGGGGAAGATACCTATGAAGCGGAAGAGTTCCACGACCGCCCTGGCGTTATCCGGTATTGGGGCTATTCACTCGACCATAAAGTGATTGGCGTGCAGTATGGCATTCTTTCGCTGCTGCTGATGGCGCTTGGCGGCACTTTTGCCCTGATTTTCCGGGCTGAGCTGGCGCAAACCGGTATGCAGTTCATCTCGCTTGATTTCTTCAACACACTGATCGGAATGCACGGCATGGTTCTGATCATCTCGATCCTGCTTGGCATTTCAGCTATGTCCAACTACCTGGTGCCGTTGCTGATCGGCGCCAAAGATATGGCTTTCCCGCGCTTGAATGCCTTTGGCTTCTGGCTGGCAGTGCCCGCCTCGATTGTAATCGTGGCAGCGATCTTCACCGGCGGTTTCGACACCGGCTGGACCGGCTACCCGCCGCTCTCGGCGCGCGCCCCGCTTGGCATGCAAATGTTTTTCGTGGCCGTATTTTTTGCCGGCTGGTCGTCGATCCTCGGCGCATTGAACCTGATCGCGACCATCCTGCGCATGCGTGCACAGGGCATGAACATGTTCCGCATGCCGATCTTCGCCTGGGCGGTGCTGGCGACCTCTTTGATAGCCTTGACCGCCACCCAGTTGATTGGCACCTCATTCCAGATGGTCAGCTTCCAACGCTTGTTTGGCATGGGTTTCTTTGATCCAGCCAAAGGCGGCAATCCGCTGCTTTTTCAGCATCTGTTCTGGTTCTATTCGCACCCGGCAGTCTATATATTCATCCTGCCCGGGCTTGGCATCATCAGCGAACTGCTGCCAGTGTTCGTGCGTAAGCCTTTATTTGGCTACAGATGGGTAGCCATGTCTTCGTTAGGAATTGCGTTGGTTGGTTTCATGGTCTGGGCACACCACATGTTCGCCTCCGGCATGGAGGAGTACCTGCGCGTTCCGTTCATGTATTCCACCCTCCTGGTAGCGGTGCCGACCGGGATCAAGTTCTTTTCCTGGACAGCCACCATCTGGCAGGGTCGCATGCGCTTTGCGACCCCCATGCTCTTTACGCTGGGAGCCATCATTGTATTTTTGTTGGGCGGACTGACCGGTCCCCCGCTGGGCACAGTGGCAACTGACCTCCACTTGCATGACACCTACTTTGTGGTCGGACATTTCCATGACACGCTATTTGGCGGCTACATGTTCCCATTATTCGCCGCCATCTACTTCTGGTACCCCAAGATCACCGGCCGCCGGATGAATGAGACGCTTGGCAAAATTCACTTCTACCTGATGACGCCCTCGTTCCTGGTGATGACTTTCGGTCAAATGGCAGTCGGATTGTTGGGTATGCGCCGCCGCATCGCAGATTATGACCCGGCTCAGGGGTTCCAGACGACCAACTTCATCATAACCATTGCCGCTTTCCTGATTGCCCTGTCAATATTGATTTTCTTCATCAATCTGTTTGTCAGCGCCAAAAAGGGCGAAGTGGCTAAGGGAAATATTTGGGAGTCGCGATCTCCGGAATGGTCGATTTTGCCATCCCCTGCGCCGGAACATAACTATGCCCAACCGTTCAAAGTGGTCGGCGACCCCTACGATTACGGTTTGAAGGGCTCAAAATTTGTCGAAACTGCTCCGCAGCAATCCGCGGATCAGGAAACCCGAGGAACTCATGGATAAGAAAAAACCTGTGTCTGAATTACGCCGTGGTGTGATGGTTTTTCTGGCGTTGGCGGTCCTTACCGCTGTGGAATACGCCATCGGTACGAATGAAGCACCGCCGATCTTCTTATGGGTTATTGCCATCCTCAAAGGCGCGCTGGTGCTGGTTTACTTTATGCACATCACCCGCCTCTCCGGCAGCGAAGGGGGTCATGAATGACCACGCCTGCCACAACATTAGCAAAACAGGCTTATAAAATTGGCACCGCCCGCGTTGGGTTGTGGCTGTTTTTCCTGTCTGACTCGTTTGTGTTCGCAGCGCTGCTGGTGTCGCGTTTCTACCTGTTGGGTGACAAGCGCCCGCATCTGGAACAGGGCCTGGGCTTGATCGTCACCTCGGTATTGTTGATCTCCAGTTTTTTCATGAACCGCGCTGAAGTGCAGATATCGCAAGGCAACCGCAAAGCTTTTGTGACCAGCACTTTGATCACCATGCTGCTCGGGATTGGCTTCCTGGTGGGTGTGGTTGGCTTCGAATGGGGTCTGGCGCCCTTTGGTCCGGCGGACGGTGTTGAAGGCGCCATTTTCTACATGATGACCGGCATGCACGCTTTCCACGTGCTTACCGGGGTGGTTTTTCTCTTCGTCATTCTGCGCAACGGCATCAAAGGCCGGTACGGCCCCGAAAAGCACTGGGCGGTGGAAGCCGCTGCCAACTATTGGCACTTTGTGGATCTGATCTGGATTTTCTTCTACCCGGCTCTATACCTGATCGGGACCGTTTAACCTGAATTGTTGTCCGGCGAACGAGGGGGTTCGCCGGGTCTTTTAGAAAGGTACACAATGCAGCGCACAATACTATTCGGAGTAGCGGGGACCCTGGCGTTGGTGCTGCTGGTCTGGGCGGCGGCGTTTGCGCGCCCGTACAAACTGCACGGCTCGGAAATCACGACCGAGGTGCAAGCGCCGGCAGTTAACCTGACGCGCGCGGACGGCTCTCCGTTCCGGATGAGTGCGCTGAAGGGCAAAATCGTGCTGCTCTTCTTTGGCTTCACTTCCTGCCCGGACGTCTGCCCGACCACGCTGGCGGACTTTAAACGCGTCAAGGCTGACCTTGGCGAGAAAGCTGACCAGCTTGCATTTATATTCATCACCGTTGATCCACAGCGCGACACTCCCGAAGGTGCACAAGCCTATGCCGCCGGTTTTGATCCCCAATTCATCGGCCTTTCGGGCAGCGAAATAGAACTTGAACCGGTCTGGCAGGGGTACGGGGTTTACCGGAAGATTACCGAGTCCGGCAGCGCGGCTAGTTATGAGGTCGATCATTCGTCCCGGGTTTATCTGGTGGACAGCACCAACCGGCTGCGGGTGACTTACCCTTACGGCACGCCGGTTGAAGATTTAACCGCCGACATCCGATTTTTATTGAAAGAAAAATAAGATGAGCCTGGTGGTACGCGCTGCATTAATCCGCCTTGGAATCAGTTTCCTGGTCAGCATGGCTTTTGCTTACCTGGTGGCGGAGTTTTCGTACCAGATGGTCAAAAACCAAACTGAACGCGCCCCGCGCCAGATCGAAATTCTGATTCCGCCCGGCACTGCCGCGGAAATTGCCCAGGGGAAACCCGGTCCGGCGCTGCCTGACATGCGTTTTGCCGAGGATGACCAGATTATCGTGCGCAACATGGATTCAGTCAGTCACCAGTTGGGCCCGCTTTGGATTCCAGCCGAATCGTCCAGCGTGCTCACGCTCGACCGGCTAAGCAGCTACAGCCTATCCTGTACCTTCCAGGCGTCGCAGAGCATCGATATCGAGGTAATTGCTCGCGCCAAAGCCTCTGACCGGGTGTTGGGAATCCTCTCCATTGGGATGCCGACCTGGATGCTGGTCTGGCTGTATTCGCTGATCGCCATTCCCATGCCGGTTAACCCTCCTCAACCGACCTCGGAGCAGTAAAACCGAATCATGTTGAAACGTCTGCTCACTTTTCGCTGGATTATTACGACGCTGCTGGTCATTGCCGGCGTAGGCGTTTTGATTCGCCTGGGAATTTGGCAGTTGGACCGGTTGGAGTGGCGGCGAGCCTTCAATACCCGTGTAACTGCGCAAATGACCGCCCCTGCGTTGGATTTAAATACCAGCCAACCGGTGGAAGATTTGTACGATATGGAATACCGTAATGTGACCGTGACAGGTCGATACGATTTTAGCCAGGAAGTGCTGCTGCGCAACCAGGTGTGGAGCAACCGGCTGGGGTTTCATGTGTTGACGCCGCTGCAAGTGACCGGTACCGATTGGTACGTGCTGGTTGAGCGCGGCTGGATCCCTTTCGAAGACGCGGCTGATCGGGAAAAATATTATGAGCCCGGCATGGTAGCCGTGCAGGGCATGATTCGGCGCTCGCTGGAAAAACCAGACTTTGGCGGCGTTCCCGATCCGACCCTTGCGCCCGGTGAAACGCGTTTGGACGCCTGGAACGTGGTCAATGTGCCGCGGATTACGGCGCAGTCCGGATTAAAGCTGTTGCCGATATACATTGACCAGGCGCCCGACACAGCCTGGACTAATCTGCCTTACCGCAGCCTGCCGGAAATTGAAATCAGCGAAGGTCCACACCAGGGCTATGCACTGCAATGGTTCACATTTGCGACCATTCTTGGGTTAGGTTATCCCTTTTTTGTGCGCCGGCAATTGAACAGACAATTCCGCCAGGCTGAAGCCCAACCGGAAGTCATTTCCGGACAATCTGAAGTTGGCCGGGGGAGTTGGAAAGATGAATGGAATGAATAATATGAACAAGCGCAAAGATTGGTTCCGACGCGCATTGATTGCCGCAGCGATCCTGACTTTTTCAGTCGTTATGGCAGGTTATCTGGTGAGATTTGACGGAACAGAGAGCGCCTGCCCGGATTGGCCGACCTGTTACGGCCAGTGGGGCCTACCGACCGGTTTGGCCGCTCAACTGGAAATGGCACACCGCGTATTGGCAGCCGCCGCTGCGCTGACAGTGCTGGGAATTACAACCTGGGCATTTACCCGGCGGGCAACGCGCCGCAGTGTGCGAATTTTGCTGGCAGCAGCGCTGTTTGGCATCCTCGCTGAAGCTGTGTTAGGCGAGACCATGGTCAGCAGCCTGACCGCTGCCTGGTTATCCAATTTGCATCTCGGCCTGGCGCTGGTGGTCATGGCTTTGGTCACCGCGGCCGCTGGGTTCGGGAATCTTGCCGGTGAGACCCAGGCAGCAAAACCCTTCCGCTCAGGATTCTCAAAGCTGGCAGCGGCAACACTGCTGGCTGTCTTTGTACTGATGGTTTCCGGGGCGTGGCTGGCGGCCGCGGGCGGCGGATCAGCCTGCGCGGGTTGGCCGCTGTGCGCCGGCAGGCTGCCGGACAGCCCGCCAGGGTGGCTGGCTTTCTCGCACCGTATCCTGACCCTGGCAGCCGGCGTTCTGGCAGCAGCCCTTTTGATAACTGCCTGGCGCAAGCATTTCTGGCAGCCGGTTATTCTCACCAGCACAACGGCGGTTGGGCTGCTGTTTGCCGGGCAGGTCCTCATCAGTGCCCTCAAAGTGAGCCGCACTTACCCTCTTGACCTGGTGGCACTGCATGCCGCCGCTACAGCCGCTTTGTGGGGGGCGCTGGTGCTAACCCTCACCGCTGCAGTGGGAGAGAAAGAAGGCGCTTCCCTGGTCGAGGAGGCAGTCCGTCCAGCGGGTATAAAACGCTTCAAAGCATTTTTGATGCTCAACAAACCAATTATTGTTGTTCTGCTGCTGGTTACCACTTTTGCCGGAATGGTGGTTGGTGGCAAACAATTGCCTGGTTTCTGGTTGGCCTTTTGGACTATGCTGGGTGGGGCGCTGGCGGCTGGCGGGTCATCCGCGCTGAATCAGGTAATCGACCGCAAGATTGACGGTCAAATGCAGCGCACTGCCAACCGTCCCTTGCCTTCCGGTGCGCTGACCCCTGCGGAAGGATTGGCTTATGGGTTGGGTGCCTGCCTGGCCGCATTTTTCATTCTGGCAGGCTTCGTCAACCTGTTAGCAGCGGTGCTTTCGTTGGCAGGAATGATCTATTACGTGCTGCTGTACAGTGTGTGGCTGAAGCATGCCACCGTGCAAAATATTGTCATTGGCGGCGGTGCAGGCGCCATCCCGCCGCTGGTGGGTTGGGCTGCCGCAGCAGGATCATTGAACGTACCGTCGTTGTTCCTTTTCGCCATCGTGTTTATGTGGACGCCGCCGCATTTTTGGGCGCTGGCCATTGTGCGTAAGAATGATTATGCCCGGGCGGGCGTGCCAATGCTGCCGGTAGTCAAAGGAGAGCAGCATACCCGCATCCAGATCTTTGTTTACACGCTTGAACTGGTCGCTCTCACTTTGCTGATGCCGCTTTTTAAAATGACGGGCAGCCTTTTCCTGGTTTCAGCCGTTGTGCTTGGCCTATGGCTGATCTATGCCGCCTGGAATGTGCTGCGCAAACCGGGGAACAAGGTGGCGTGGACGATGTACCGCTATTCGAGCATGTACCTGGCGTTCATATTTCTGGCGCTGGTTCTGGACGTGTTGGTTTAAGCAGCGAGAGACCAGCCTGACTCGCTGGCTGCCCGCAGAGCGTCCCACCTGAAGGGTGCTCTGTGAGTGCAGACAGGGCACGATTGAAGCCAAGGTTTGCGGAATGGGCATGCCCATTCCCTTGTATTTCGATATCATTGAACGGACTTGGTGACGGTCAGATGGTCAACCCCACCCAACCCGCCCCATTCTTGGGGCGGGCTTATTCTAAATCGCGTGTTTTTGCGCCAGTTCGGCGCAAAAACACGCAAAATTCATTAAACCCCCGCTCCCAGGTGGTTTCGTTGGCTGCGAATAACGAATCACTTCCGGGGAGCGGGGGTAGGGGGTGAGGGGCAAAACTGTATCGGCCACCATGACAATAGGCGTCTCCTGCAATGGTATGGGTTTCCCTCAAGACGGTATCTACAAAACCAACGAACCTCCGTGCTGCTCACAGGGCAGTTTTAACCTGCCTGATAAACATTCCGCGAAGGATCTCTGGTGCAGCAGACGAGATGTTTCGGGCTAAAAACCAGCCCTCACTCACAGAGTGCCCTGCGGACAACATGACTATCTATACTCACATTGCTTGCGTTTCTCATCTGGAGTATGGCTTGAAAGCTAGATGTTTCCGCGCCTGACGCCAGTTTATTGTAGTCTGACCAGGACTTTACCTTTTGACCACAATTCTTCCAACCGATAATAATCACGCTGTTCGGAGGAAAATAAATGGACTACCACATCTCCCAGGTCAACCACCACCCAGCCTGATCGGGGAGCGCCTTCGATGCGGCCGTTGATGCCAAAATTCTTTTTAGCGTCCTGTGACGCCTCTTCCGCCAGCGCATCCAGCATCCGATCGCTGGTGCCGGTGCAAATGATGAAATAATCTGCGAATGAAGAAATTTCCTGGATATCCAGGAGCAAAATATCTTCCCCCTTCTTGTCCTCCAATGCATTCATGACGCTGCGAGCAACTTCCAAAGTGTTCAGTTGGCACCTCTCCTTAAAGATTTCGGTTTAGGGACAATTTTAACATAGTTCGCATGTGAAAAGCAACGCGTCACTTGCCCGGTCCGGCGAGGGGAAAATGCGCCAAAGGCGTGTACAACGGTCCTTGTGGCCGCAGGTCGCTGTGGAAAAGCGTGAAGGAAACCGCGGTCATGGAACCGAGGTCACTGGCCTGCATGGAAGTCAAAGCGCTGCTCAGAGTCTGAAGGTCTGCCGGGGAAGCATCGTTTCGCACCCGGCCAAGCGTGAGATGCGGCGAAAATTTGCGTTCTTCGACAGGTATGCCTATTTGGGTGGTGGCGTCCTCGACAGTCCCCTGCAATGCGTGTAACGCTGCCGGAGCCTGCAGCCCTACCCAAACCACCCGCGGTTTGCGGTTGTTGGGGAAGGCGCCGATCCCGCTCACCTGGAAAGTAAAGGGGGAAAATTCTGCAGACCTGGAAAGCAGGATTTTGGATAGCTTATCCAGGTCAGACCGATTCGTATCACCGAGAAATTTCAGGGTCAAGTGAATATTCTCGACTGCCACCCAGCGTACCGCATCGGTACGCAGCAATTTGAAATTTTGAATTAACTGCCCTAGTTGCAGGCGGATTTCCGGTTTGAGTTCGATGGCGATGAAAGCACGAATGACGTCCACGGTCAGGGCAGCTCCTTTTTATGTTTTGACCAGTATAGGATGCAGGCAGACGCCTGTCAATATGAACACTGTCTATTGTCATTGCGATGAAGGTGGCCAAAACTCTCATGCTTTAATGAAGTCCATACCCTCCAGCTCTTGACTCGTTCATCCTACCCAGTCATTTATTTTTGTGATATAAATTGATTAGCCCTGCTGTGTTCGTGATGCAGCACGACCGGTTTTGAGCCAACACCCCCTTAAAGGGACCCACATCAATCCTGTGAAGCGATAGGCTTCGGCCAAGGCTGATCAGGGCTGGAGGGCCCCGCCTGCGAAAGCAGGTTCAAAACTATGCGGCACACGGCACGGCGGGGTCTTTATTTAAGGGTATGCATAGAGGGGACTGAGTTTCGACCATAAATCGCGTTGACACGTAAGCCGTATTTCGCTAAACTAATAAGGAAATTGTGAGCAAGGAGGATTCGATGAACCCCACCTTCAGACTGATATTGAAATCTGGTCCCAATAGTGGGCAGGTTTTCCCGCTCGAAGCCAGCGAAATTGTCATTGGGCGAGACATCAACGCGACATTTGTAATCAACGACCCTGAAGTTTCCCGCCGACACGCCCGTTTAACCTTGCAGGGCGCCAATTACATCATCGAGGATCTCGGATCCACCAATGGCACCATGGTAAGCGGTCAGCGGTTGGCTGGACCTTATATCTTGCGGCCGGGTGAGATGGTCACTCTGGGCGAGCACACCCATGTCCTGTTTGAGAGCACTGACCCGAATGCAACGGTTGCCTCGCTGCGCTCGATGGAAGCTCCGGCGCAATCCTCCTTTGGCGGGTACGCCGCACCTGCTGCGGCTGCGGCGAGCGATTTTGGGAATGAGCCAGCTTACGCTGTTCCTCCAGCCCAGGAATATGCAGGTAAAATCCCCTCCCAACCGCGCCAGACTGCACGCCCGCGAAAAAAGAAAACTTCGTCTCTGGTTGTTATCCTAATCATTCTGGTTGCCGTACTGGCCTTCGGTTGCATCGTCTTTGCCATCTTTGATGCGCTGAACCTGTATTGCGAAATTCCTGGGGTAATGAACTTTTTGATCCCGGGAGCTTGCCCGCCATAAAAAACAGCGCTCTTGGAATGTTTTCTACATACCCCTCCCTGTTTATAGCGGAGGGGTTGTCTTGGCACTAATCCACTCTTTTTCTGTAGTATTCACAGATCAGATAACAAATGTTGTTTTGCCCTTCGCCTCCAACCCCCGCTCCCCGGTTGGTTTTGTTCTTCCCAGGCGGGCAACCTTTCGGGTAGCGGGGTTAAAAAGAATTTCGAGTGTTTTTGTGCCGTATCGGCACAAAAACACTCGATCAAGATGTGCCCGCCCCAAGAATGGGGCGGGTTGGGTGGGGCTGATAACCTTATGACGGTGATTGGGTTCTGATGCTATCAAGATACAAAGGGCGATGGTTTCCCCACCTGGCGAGCAAATCGTTTCCGGGTTAGCGTAATATGCCAAAGGGGCTATTGCACTCGTCAAGCCTTTGGGTAAAATAGGTATATCGAAATCCATACGGATGTGAGCATGTCAGACGAAATCGTCTCGGGTAACCCAAAAGGAACAAATTCCTCACCGCGCTGGAGCAGCACAACCAAGATGGTTGTCGCCTTATCGCTCATCGCTCTCATGGCCGGGTTGATCATCCGTTTTCGGCAAATTGTTGCTCCTCTGTTTATTGCATTCCTGCTGGCTTATGTGCTTTACCCGGTCGCATCGTTCTTGAACCGCCGGTTAAAAATATCCTGGCGCTTAGCCTCAGGCATTATTCTCCTCATCCTGCTGATCACCATTATCGGGCTGTTGACGTTGGGCGGTCTGGCTATTTTTAACCAGATCCAGAGCCTGATCAATTTCCTTCAGGAACAGATCACCAACATCCCGAGTTTTGTTAATGACCTGACCAGCAAGCCGATTGTATTTGGCCCATTTTTTATCGATTTGACCACCCTGGATGCTACTAACCTGGCGAACCAGCTGCTTGGTCTGATCCAGCCTATCCTTAGCAACACCGCTGCCATTCTCGGCAATATCGCGACAGGGGCTGCCACAACCGTTGGCTGGATATTTTTCACCATCTTGGTGGCCTACTTTATTCTCTCGGATTCGGGCGGGGCTCGCAGCCGGTTGATCAACCTTAAAATTCCCGGGTATTCGGAGGACATGGCTCGCCTGGGACACGAGCTGAGTAACATCTGGCGCGCTTTTGCCCGCGGACAGATGATTCTGCTGGTGATCACGGTAATTGTCTATGTGATCATTCTTGGCGGCCTGGGGGTTAATTTCTACTTTGGATTGGCGCTGCTGGCCGGGCTGGCGCGTTTTGTACCGTATGTCGGCCCGTGGGTGGCCTGGATCACTTATGGTCTGGTGACTTTCTTTCAGGAAGCCAATTATTTTGGGCTGCAGCCCATTGGTTATGTGATTCTGATTGTCGGCATCGCAATTATCATTGATATGGTGATGGATAACGTAGTCGTCCCGCGAATGATGGGGGACACGTTGAAAGTGCATCCCGCGGCCGTGATGGTGGCAGCCATCGTGTTCGCCAGTCTTTTCGGCATCCTTGGGGTGCTGCTGGCTGCCCCGGTGATGGCAACTGTGACGTTGATCTTGACCTATGTCGTCAGGAAACTATTCGATATCGACCCCTGGCTGGGGTTTGAAACGCGGAAGGTCAAACCGCTGCCGCCGGTTTTCCGCTCTTTAGGAGCCTTATTTGTACGATTCGGGCGTTGGTTAAAAGCGAAATACGATGCCCAATGGCCGTATGGCATTCCATTTTTCCGCAAGGCCGGAACGTTTTTTGCCAGGTTATGGCAGAAAATCACCCGAAAACCGGAAACGCCACCAACCACAACCACTGGAGGAAAAGATGAGCAGCTCGATGGAACCCAAAACTGACACACTTGCTGAAACCGAAAGTTACATGGCCTGGCGCGCCGAAGAACCCGATGGCGAGACCACATACCATCTGGAATTAAACAACATCACCATCCATTTTTTCAATGAGGAATGGGACGAGTTCCTGACGCTGGTGCGCGCAGTGGTGAAGGAAGCGGACGGGAAGTAACCCGGTTATAAATTAATATCGGCCGCGCATTTGCATAGGCACTGCGGCGGTCATTTCCTCTTCGAAGGCGGGGGCAATCCGCACCACGCCGGCCTTGTATTCGGGAATCTTTGCCTGCGGGTCGACTGCATCGGTCGTCAGGATGTTGGCGGCCGCTTCCCAGAAGTGGAACGGAATGAACACCACCCCCGGGTTGGCCTTGGGTGTTACTTTGGCGCGCAGGACGATCGAACCACGGCGCGAAGTCACCCGCACCGGACCGCCGTCACTGATGGCTAAATTCGCAGCGTCAGCCGGGTTGATTTCCATCAATGCTTCCGGGAACAGGTCGTCCATCCATGAGTGGCGCGTCATCGTACCGCCGTGCCAGTGTTCCAGCACGCGCCCGGTGCTCAGAACGAACGGGTATTCATCATCCGGCATCTCGGCATTCGGCACGTATTCCAGCGGGTGGAATTTACCTCGTCCGCGCGGGAAATCTTTGATGTAAAGGTAGGGCGTTCCCGGATGATCCTCAGTGGGCACCGGGGTTTGCAGCCCAACCTTTTCGATATGAGCGTAGCGCACGCCGGCGTAGTCCGGGACATTGCCGCCCATCTCCGCCAGGATTTCGGACGGGTGAGTGTAATCCCAATACGCAGTGTTGGGCCGGCCCAGGCGCTTTTCGATGCGCTTGGCGATATCGCAAATGATCTGCCAATCAGCGCGCGCTTCGCCGCGTGGCGGGAATGCCTGGCGTACGCGCTGAACGCGCCGGTCGGTGTTCGTAAAGGTCCCGTCTTTTTCAGCAAATGCAGCCGCGGGCAGGAATACATCGGCAAATGCGCCGGATTCATTGATGAAGAGGTCTTGCGCGACCACAAACTCCAATTCTTCCATCTTCTTGCGCGTGTGATTCAGGTTTGGTTCAGACATCATCGGATTTTCGCCCATGATATACAACGCCTGAACTCCGCCGGGGTGGACGGCGGAGAGGATTTCGGTGGTGGTTAAACCGCGCTGGCGGTTCAATCCGCCGGCCTCGATATTCCAGGTCTTTTCCCAGCGCTGAGCGTTTTGTTCGTTGTCCACAGTCTGATAGCCAGGGTAGTGCCAGGGCATGGCGCCGGAATCCGATGCACCCTGTACATTGTTCTGCCCGCGCAGCGGGTTCAGCCCGGTACCGCGGCGGCCGATTTGCCCGGTCAGCAGCGCCAGATTGATCAAGCTGAGGGCGTTGGCTGTGCCGTGCGTTGATTCGGGAATGCCGAGCGCCCAGTAGATGGCGCTTTTGTCGGCAGCGGCGTACATGCGGGCTGCGTCGATGATCAGTTGGCGGTCGACGCCTGAAATGGCTTCGGCATATTCCGGGGTAAACTTTTCCATCGAAGCAGCGAAGGCTTCGAAGTTTTCCGTTCGTTCGGCGATGAACTGCGCGTTATGCAGATTCTCTTTCAGGATGACATGCGCCATGGCTGAAAACACAGGCACATCGCTGCCAGGTTTGATGGGCAGGTAGAGGGCTGCATAATTGACCATTTCAATGCGGCGCGGGTCAACCACAATCAACTTTGCGCCGTGTTTTTGGACCGCTTTCTTCATTTGCAGCGCAATGATGGGATGGTTTTCCGACACGTTCGAGCCGGTTAGCATGAAGACGTCACTTTCGACCACCTCAGCAGCCGTGTTGCTCATTGCAGCCGATCCAACGGCCATTTGTAGCGCCACTACGCTGGCAGCATGGCACAACCGGGTGCAGTGATCCACGTTGTTGGTGCGAAAGAGCGCGCGGTACATCTTTTGCAGCAGGTAGTTATCTTCGTTGGTGGCTTTGGCACAGCAGTAAACCGCCATGGCTTTAAAGCCATCACGCCGGTAAATTTCGACCAGGCGGTCGGCAGCGTAATCCAAAGCCTCATCCCAGGTAGCCTCGCGCCATTCGGAGCGGTCAAACGCCTGGGCGCGCGAGCCAGGAACCTGGCGGGTCTTGCGAATCAGTGGCGTGGTTACGCGTTGCTTATTATAGATATAGTCGTAGCCAAAGCGACCTTTGACGCACAAATTGCCGTGGTTGACCACGGAATCAAAGGGCGAGGTCACCCGGTAGATAAAGTCATCCTGGATGTGCAATTGCAAATTGCAGCCAACGCCGCAATATGGGCAAGTTGTTGAAACGATTTTTTCGGCTTTTAACATGATTCCTCCGGTCAGACCTGATCGTTTGAGGGGACATCCACGCGTCGCCGCCGGTTGCGGCGTTCTGAACGCGTCAGGTCCATAATCTCATCGGGGGTGCGGCCAAGTTCCAATAACCACTGTCGTTTGGGTTTCAGCGCCCCGGTAGGGCAGACTGCCACGCATTGCCCACAAAAGACGCAGGTTGATTCGGGCATGGGGACTTCATAGAAGGTGCTGATCTGGGTATCATAGCCGCGGCTGGAGAAATTAATCGCATAGGTATACTGGGCATCTTCAGCGCAAACCTGCACACAGCGCCAGCACAAAATGCACTTGGCGTAATCACGCAAGTACATAGGGTTGTCATCGATGGGCGCTGATGCCCGGCTTTTTGCCTGAGGGAAACGGTCAGCATCCGCCTTATACGCCACGATCATGGTTTGAATCTCGGGCGCGTCCGAAAGGTCCACGGTCGATTCAAGCATTTCTAAAATCGTCCGGCGGGAGCGCGTCACGCGCTCCGATTGGGTCTGTACTTTCATGCCTTCACTGACATGGGCCACGCAGGACGGCACCAATACCCGTGACCCCTCGACTTCCACCACGCAAATCCGGCACAGCGCATTGGAGGTGGTTGCTTCGTGAAAACAAATGGTGGGAATTTCGATGCCAGCCTCACGTGCGGCTGCCAGTATGGTGGTGCCAGGCGGAACGGATATTTGCTTCCCGTCAATGATCAAGTTGATCGTATCGCTCATCACGGTTCCTCTCGGTTATTGTGCCAGAGCTTCGGGAGACTTAAACAGGTGCGGCCAGTGTTTCATGGCGCTCATTACTGCGCTGGCCGCGGTTTGACCCAGCCCGCATAACGATGCATCCGTCATTGTCCAACCAATGTCATGCAGCCGCTCCCAGTCGCCGGGGAGGACTTGTCCATCCATAATCCGCTGAATGATCTCGACCTGGCGCTGGGTACCCAACTGACACGGGTAACATTTGCCGCATGATTCGTCTGCAAAGAAATGCGCCAACCGCAGGCAAATATCGCGCATGTCGCGGGTTTCATCGAACACCGTAATCACCCCGGAGCCTAACGGCAAGCCGGCTGCGCGTAGATCTTCGAAGCTGAGGTGTACATCCAGGTGGGAATCCAGCGCAAATGCTCCCGCAGCGCCACCAAACAACGCCGACTGGAAATGATGCCCGCTGCGAACACCTCCGGCCAGGTCGAAGAGCAGTTCCCGGAAGGTAGTCCCAAAGGGGACTTCGTATAATCCCGGGCGTTCCACATCTCCCGAAAGGCAGAATAATTTTGGCCCGGGCGATTTCTCGGTACCGATCTTGCGGTATTCGTCAACGCCCATCCGAAGAATGAGTGGCACGTTGGCCAGCGTTTCCACATTGTTGATCGATGTGGGTTGGCCGAATAAACCGTGGGTAGTCGGATATGGCGGCTTAACACGCGGGAAGCCGCGTTTCCCCTCGATGGACTCGAACAGCGCAGTCTCTTCCCCGCAGATATAGGCGCCTGCACCGCGGCGGATTTCGATGTCAAAATTGAAATCGCTCCCGAAGATATTTTCGCCAAGCAAGCGGGCTTCGCGCGCTTCCTGTACCGCAATTTTCATCATCTGGTACGGACGTAAGTACTCGCCGCGGATGTAAATATAACCCTTGCTGGCGCCGACGGCATAAGCCGCGATCATCAGCCCTTCCAGAATGGAATGAGGGTCATCTTCCATCAAGACCCGATCCTTAAAGGTGCCGGGCTCAGCTTCATCGGCGTTACAGACCACATACTTTTGGGTGCCAGGAGCTTTGGCAGTGCCTTCCCATTTGACTCCCGTGGGAAAGGCTGCGCCTCCTCGGCCAACCAGCCCAGATATTTTTACCGCATCGACTACCTCCTCCGGGGCCCCTGCCAGGGCTTTGCGGTAGGCCGTGTATCCACCTCTGGCGACATATTGCTCCAGACTGAGCGTATACCCCAACCCGCAATTAGCGGTCAGCAGCCGAATGCTGCCGTCAACTTTTGTATCCGGCGGACGTGGGTCGCTTTCCACCATTTCTTCCCAAGTTCGTGTATTGGCTTGGCCAATCGGCTGGCCGTTGACCAGCATTGCGGGGGCGTGCTCGCATAAACCAAGACACGGAGCGCGTTCAATGGTGGCGGATTCCTCGGTGTGATTTTTCCCGTTAAGTGATTCAACGTGCTGCGTAAGCCTTTTTAGCATGGGCTCTGAGCCAGCCATGGCGCATGCCGGGTCAGTACACACGTGGATGACCGTTTTCCCCACCGGTTCGCGGTAAAACAAAGAATAAAAATCGATAACGCCAAACACCTCAGCCAAAGGTACGTTCAGGCCGCGGGCAATTTCAGCTGCCACAGGTTCCGGCAGATAACCATAAATTTCTTGCGCTGCGTGGAGGGCTGGGAGAAGCGCAGTTCTTCCCTGGGGAGCGTATCCTCCCAATACCGCTTGTAGCGGGGTCAGGTCGAAATCGGTCATATGGCCTCCTGGTGGATTTTAGGCGATGCGGGGATTTGGAAAAGAAATCTTACCTTGAAAGGTATAATTATAATCAATGTCGCTTTCAATTGTGATCCAAGCGGGTGGTGAATCGCACCGAATGGGTACCAATAAGGCCCTGCTGCCATTTTTAGGGGTTCCGTTGATCGAAAGGGTGGTGGACAGGGTCGGCCGTCTGGCTGCCGAAATGCTGGTGACCACCAACCAACCTGCTGAGTTTGCCTTCCTTGGCTTGCCGCTGTTCCCGGATGCCGTACCCGGACAGGGGGCTCTGGCTGGCTTGCACACCGCGTTGTCGGCTGCCCGACTTTCCTATGTAGCAGTCATCGCCTGCGATATGCCGTTCGCCAGCCCTGAATTGATCACTTACCAGTTGGATTGTCTGGTGAACGAACAAGTTGATCTGGTTGTACCGCTCACTAATCAAGGCTACGAACCCTTTCATGCAGTTTACCGGCGGGATGCCTGCCTGGCAGCGGTGACAGACGCCTTGCAAAACGGGAAGAAACGCATGATTTCATGGTTCGACCAGGTTAAGGTCAGAGAATTGGATACCGGCGAAATACGCCGCTTCGATCCGCGCGGTCTTGCCTTTTTGAACGTCAACACACCGGAAGAATTCGCGGCTGCGGAGCAAATGGCTCAAGCCAGTGAAGGTTGAGCCGGGCTCTCGACGGTTTGAACCGCCCAATTTTCGGGCGAGTAGAGGCGTTCAGGGTGGGTGTACACGTTGCACTGGCTGCGGCGGGCGTAACCTACCAGGGTAATGCCAAATTCTTCCGCCAACTGGATCGACATGGAACTGGGTGAGGTGCGCGACACCAGGATGGTCGCACCCATGCGCGCCGATTTCTGCAGCATTTCAGAGCTGATGCGTCCGGTGGTAACAATCATGCGCGGGCCAGGGGGAACATGTTCCAGCAACAGTAACCCGGCGATCTTATCGAGCGTATTATGCCGGCCAATATCCTCTGCTTGCGCTAAAATGTCCTTGCCGTCCGTCAGGATGGAGCAGTGCACGCCGCGCACTTCGCGATAAAGCTCCTGTCTTTCCAGCAAGCGGTCCATCCAGCCAAGCAACACATCCACCGAGACCTGCTCGCTGGAAACCAGACGCTCGGTTTTCTCCTGCGCCGCATCCGAGGTCACGCCGCCGGTACATCCGGAAGTGCGCCGCCAGTGGGGCGGTTTTTCAACCGGATGGTTGAGCCATACGTCCACATTGTCACCATTTTCGCAGGGGCGCATGACTTCAATTTCATCCAACGAGTGGATGATCGCCTCGTTGAATAAAAATCCGACTGCCAATGCTTCCAGCAGAGTGGGGGTGCACATAAAGGTCAACCACAACTGTCCGTTCACCGTTAAACCAACATTCGCCTCGGTGATGATGCCGCCCGAAGACGGTTCCCAGCCGCGGCTGGAGATTTTGGTGTATTGAATGGGTGTAAAAGGAAGGGGTGTCATCCGTTTTCCTTGTTTAAATCTGATAGATAAATGTAATCTAATTCTATCAAGTTTAGCTAAATCCTGCCTTAAAGAGCGGGGTATCCTGTCGAATATGTTACAATCGGCCGCCCTGCTGAAGTTAAAAATAAGGGGTAGAATAGACCTGAAGTTATGAAATTTTACTCTACATTGGCCATCAGACTGGTCATACCGGGAATAATTAGTGTTACGCTGATCTCCGCCTGTAATCTCCCAGGGGGAATATCCTTGGATTCAGTAAATATCACCGCAGTTTACCAGACCGCCAATGCGGTGGTGAGTCGGGGTATCAAAACGCTGCAACCCAATAACCCTGCAAGCGAAAAAACACCCCCTCTACTGGTCATCACCCCCACGCCCATGCAGGCGACGAGCACAGATATTCCCACGGAAGGGTTAACAACCAACACGGCGCAGCGCTGCGATCAGGCTGGCGCCGGCAATCCGCTGGACGTCACAATTCCAGACGACACCCGCCTGGTCCCCGGCGAGGAATTCACCAAAGTATGGCGGCTTCTCAACCTCGGGACGTGTGATTGGTCAACTGGATATGCGATGGTCTGGTTCTCGGGCGACGATATGGGTGCGGTGCGGGAGCAGCCTTTCCTGTCCTCGGTGGCGCAAGGTGAAACAATCGATTTCGCCGTGGATATGGTCGCGCCGGCTGTTCCAGGTTTGTTCTCGGGTTACTGGATGCTGCGCAGCGCCTCTGGCGACCTGTTTGGCATTGGCCCCAATGGAAACTCGCCGGTCTGGGTTCGCATTCAGGTGGTGGCCGTGGAAACCCCAATTCCGACCAGCACCGCTACCGTGGCGCCGACATCCATTGTGCAGGCTGAAGGTCCAGGCATTTTGCTTATCGGTCAGACCTTTGACCTGGACTCCGGCCAAACTACGGCGGATAATCAAGTGGATATGCGGCTGGAGGGAACAAATCCAGACACCCTCCAGTGGACGCCGCTTAACAATGCTCGCTTCGCAGTGTTTGGGTTAAATACCCCTGGGGAGTTAGAGTGCCAGTATGCGACTATGACCGACCAGCCGCTGGCTGTGAGTAATTTTGAAGCAGGGATTTATCTTTGTTATCGAACCAGTGAGGGACTGCCAGGTAGGCTCAAGATCGAGAGTTTGCCTGTCGATGGTTCACCTTTGACCTTAAATTTTACAACCTGGGCTGTTCCATGAAAAACCTTTTATACCTGAGGAGATTGCTGCATGAACCTGGACGATACCAACCGGTTTAAAGAATTGGATTCGCTGAACATGCTGGGGGAAGTGGATGGTCTGCCGGATCAATTGGAAAGCGCCTGGTCGCTTGGTAATCGTCTTGAGCTGCCGGCGCTGCCCGGGATTAGCCGTGTGCTGGTGGCGGGAATGGGCGGGTCAGCCATTGGCGCTGATCTGCTGGCAGCTTATATAGAACCATTCTGCAGCGTCCCGCTATTTATTCAGCGCGACTACACCCTGCCTGCCTGGGCTACCGGTAAACAGACGCTGGTGATCGCTTCCTCGCATTCCGGCAATACCGAGGAGACCCTGTCGGTATTCGAACAGGCGCGCCAGGCAGGTTGCTCCATGATCGTGATTTCAACCGGCGGCAAGCTGGCGCAGCTCGCGGCCGAGGGCGGCATTCCGACCTGGAAGTTTGAACATTCGGGTCAACCGCGAGCTGCGGTAGGCTATTCCTTTGGGCTGCTGCTGGCTTTGTTTGCGCGGCTGGGCTTGATTCCGCCGCAGGGTGGCGATATCGCGGACGCTTTGCAGGCGTTGCGCGAACAGCAGGCTCTGCTGCGCGCAGACGTCCCGGCGGCGAAAAACCCGGCCAAACGTCAGGCTGGTCAAATGATGGGGCGCTGGGTGGTGGTGCTTGGAGCCGGGCTGCTGATTCCAGTGGCACGCCGCTGGAAAGGTCAGGTCAGCGAGGTGGCTAAAGCCTGGGGGCAATTTGAAGCCCTTCCGGAGGCCGACCATAACACCCTGGCTGGCATTGAATTTCCCGAAACCGTGCTCACCAATACCCTGGTCATTTTTTTGCGTTCTGCAGCCGATCACCCGCGCAACCGCCTGCGCAGTGAACTGACCCTGCAATCCTTCATGATGGCCGGCATGGCCACCGATTTTTACAAAGCCAAAGGCAGTACCCGCCTGGCTCAACTGTGGACCACCTTGCATTTCGGTGATTACACGGCATATTATCTGGCCATGGCGTATGGAGTTGACCCGACCCCGATTCCTGCAATCAGCGGGCTCAAAGAGGCCATGTCGTAATTTGTAGTTAATTCCAATCATGAATTTCGACAGAAATTTGTTGAGTGCAGCGCGCCGGGAATGGCTGGCGCTGGCGTTGACGATCCTGCTGGGCTTTTTGGGTGGTCTGGCCATCATCCTTCAGGCGCGTCAGTTGAGCGCCATTCTTTCGGCAGTTTTTATTGAAGGTCAAACCCAAGGCGCTGTTGCTCCACTAATTATCCCGCTGCTGATCATCCTGATCGTCCGGGCGCTGTTTGCCTGGCTGGCCGATGCAAGCGCCGGGATATTGGCAATCCGGGTGAAGGAACGCTTACGCAGCCAACTGGTTGGCCATTTATTTCGTCTGGGACCAGCTTACGCGCGCGGTGAAAACAGCGGGGAACTGGCCAATACAGTCATGCAGGGCATCGAGAATCTGGATGCATATTTCAGCCAGTACCTGCCGCAGGCCGCGCTGGCCGCCTTGATACCGTTGGCGGTGCTGGTTGTTGTTTTCCCGGGTGACTGGCTTTCCGGATTGATCATGCTGCTGACTGCGCCGCTGATCCCAATCTTTATGATCCTCATTGGCAAAGCGTCCGAGGCAGCCACCCACCGCCAGTGGTATGCGCTCAGCCGGTTGAGCGCTTATTTTTTGGATACGCTGCAGGGGCTGCGCGAGTTGAAACTGCTCGGTCAGAGTAAACGGCGCGCCGTGAAAGTGGGTGAGGCTGCCGAGCAGTACCGCCTGACGACCATGACTGTTTTACGGGTGACCTTCTTATCTGCGCTGGTGTTGGAAATGGTGAGCACCCTCAGCACTGCGGTAATTGCTGTTCAAATTGGACTGCGTTTGCTGCGCGGCGGACTGGGTTTCGAGCAAGCATTTTTTATTTTGCTGCTGGCGCCAGAGTTCTACCTGCCGCTGCGGTTGTTGGGTCAGCGCTTCCATGCCGGCGCCAACGGGATCAACGCAGCCCGCCGGATTTATGCCATCCTGCAAACGCCAGCCATGTACGAGCCGGCCACGACCGTTGAAACGGCGGCAAATATCACTGCCCCGCCGCTAACGATCTCATTTCAACACGTCAGCTACGCTTATCCCGGTCAGGCTGGCCTGGCGGTGGAGGATGTTACCTTTAATCTACGGCGCGGCGAGTTGACCGCGTTGGTCGGCGCAAGCGGGGCTGGCAAGAGTACCCTGGCACACTTGCTGCTGCGCTTTGCGCTCCCGACCGCCGGTCAAATTCTGGTGGACAGTGTGGGAGTAGACGACCTTCCCTCGGCGATATGGCGGAAGCAGATTGCCTGGGTACCGCAGCAGCCCGTCATATTCCAGGGTACCATCGCTGAAAATATTGGGCTGGGAAAACCGCTGGCGTCTCTGGCTGAAATTCAGGCGGCTGCGCATCTGGCGTCGCTTGATCAGTGGATTGCAGCGCTGCCATCCGGCTACAATACGGTCCTCGGCGAGTTTGGCGCCCGGTTAAGCGGCGGCGAGCAGCAGCGCCTGGCTTTGGCGCGTGCATTTCTGCTGGATGCGCCACTGCTGGTGCTGGATGAACCTTCTGCGTACCTCGACCCTGCTTCGGAGGAGTTACTGGAAGAGGCGATGCACCACTTGTGTGCCAACCGCACGGTTTTGATCATTGCTCACCGCCTGCCGACTGTTTACCGCGCTGATCAGATCCTGTTGCTGGATCATGGGCGCATTGTGGAACGCGGCACGCATTCGACTTTGATCGCAGCCGGTGGAGCGTACGCCCGGCTGATGAATTTTTACGGCGGGAGCCGCGCATGAAAACCACCGGGCGTTTGCTGCAATTCTTGAAACCCTTCACGGGCTGGGTGGCGCTTTCGGTATTATTGTCCACCGCGACTATTGCCAGTGGGATTGGGCTGCTGGGCACTTCAGCCTACCTGATCTCACGCGCGGCTTTGCAGCCTTCGATTGCGGTTTTACAGGTTGCCATCGTCGGCGTGCGGTTCTTTGGCATATCCCGCGGGGTTTTCCGTTATTTGGAACGGCTGACATCGCATTCGGTCAATTTTCGGCTGCTGGCGCGGCTGCGCGCCTGGCTGTACCGCACGATCGAGCCGCTGGCGCCGGCTAAGCTGCAGGATTTTTCTTCGGGGGACCTGCTCAACCGCGTCCTCGCTGATGTGGATACCCTGGAAAATTTTTATGTGCGCGTAGTGGCGCCGTATGCTTCCGCCGGGTTGACGATTATTGGGATGGGGTGGTTCCTCGGCAGGTTTGACCTGAAGTTAGGGCTGAGTTTGGCGGGCGGGTTAATTCTGAGCGGAATTGGAATTCCGCTGGGGGCATTCGTAATAGGTCGCAGTCCGGGGAAAGCAGCAGTCGCTATAAAAGCGCGTTTGAGCACCGCGTTGATTGAATCGATCCAGGGCATGGGTGATTTGACCGCTTTCAACCGCAGCGAGGCAGCGGCTGCTCGCTTGAACGGGTTAGGCAACAGGCTGGCGCAGGCGCAGCGGCGCATGGTCTGGGGCAGTGCCTGGATCAATGCCGGCAATGGGTTGCTGGCAAACCTGACCATGGTTTTGGTCTTGTGGCTGGCCATCCCGCTGGTCGCCAGCGGCCAAATGGAAGGCTTTCTGCTGCCCGTAGTGATTATGCTGGCTCTGGCCTCCTTTGAAGCGGTCACTCCGCTGGCGGTGGCGGCTCAGTACCACAGCGCTAGTCTGGAATCGGGCGCGCGATTATTTGAGCTGGAGAAAATCCCTCCCGCAGTGACCGATCCGACTACGCCTTTGACCATTGCGCCGTCGCCGCTCCGACTGGAACTCCGCGATGTCAGCTTTCAATACAATGAAAATACAGATGACGCGCTGACGGCTATCAGCCTGCGGCTGGATCCAGGGAAGAAAATTGCGGTGGTCGGTCCAAGCGGGGCCGGTAAAACTTCGCTGATCCATGTTTTGCTACGATTGTGGGATTTCGATCGCGGAGAAATCCTTCTGAACGGTACGGATAGTAGGCTTTTCCGCCCGGCGGATGTCCGCGCCCAATTTTCGGTCATCTCGCAATCCGCCTACATTTTCAACGCCACCCTGCGACAGAATTTACGTCTGGCGCGCCCGGATGCCGGAGAAGCTGACCTGCATGCAGTCCTGCTGCAGGTCAGTTTGGCAGATTGGGTGGCTGCGCTCCCGGATGGGCTGGACACCTGGGTCGGTGAGCACGGGCTACGGTTGAGCGGCGGCGAGCGGCAGCGCCTGGCGGTTGCCCGGGCGTTGCTGCATGACACCCCGCTGGTCATTTTGGATGAACCGACTGCCAACCTGGATGCAGTCACCGAAGCTGCGCTGCTCCGTCAATTGCAATTCGCCCTGGCAGCAAAAAGTGTGCTGTGGATCACTCACCGCCTGGTCGGCCTGGAGTGGATGGACGAAATTCTGGTGTTGGATGGCGGTCAAATTGTTGAACGCGGTAAAGCAACTGATCTGATAAAAACAGGCGGGCTTTACGCCCGCCTGCATGAAATTCAACAGCGCGTGATACCGGCTACTTTTTCATCGCCGTCATCATTGTGATGCGCAAGGCGATGCGGTTGATCTCTTTGAGTTTATTGACCAACTCATCAGGCTGATTTTGCGCTTCGGTTTGGGCAATCAAGCCGCTTAACATCTGCGTGAATTCCGGCGTCACCATTTCGGCTTTGGACTGCATCAATTTCATCCGCTCATCGTAAGATTCGAGCTCCAAAAGCTGTTCAATGAATGTGATTTCCGGGGGCGGAGCGGAGGCTTCTTCGATTACAGCAGTGATTTTTTGCAGTCTGCCAATGCGGTTAAGGTCAGCAGCGGCGCGGGCATTTTTCAGTTCTTGATCGACCAGTTGCATGAAATATTCGTCGATTTCTTCAATGTGCTCTCTGGTCGCTTCGCCCGGGTTGGGCGATGCCAGAATGGCATCCAGCAGTTTGCGGGTTTGCTGCATTTGAACCTGGCGCTGGTCATCGATCTCTTTGACATAACCGAGCAATTTTTCGCGCATCGCTTCGAGTTTGGCTTTCTTTTCATTCTCGAAGGTGTTGATTTTGTCGGTGAGCAACTGGAAGAAGGTGTAATCCAGCCCGGTGCGGATCAGGCTGACCAGGGTGGTCAGTCGCACTTCGCTGTCCGCCGAGTCGATGAAAATATCCACCAATTTCTCTCGAGTAAGCCCATCCTTACTGGCTTCCTGCAGAGTCTTGATGACTTCCTGCGCTTCGCGCGACTGATCTTGAATTTTCTTGCCGACTTCCGTGTTTTCCACCAGTTCCTGCTGCACAGCGGCCAGGGCGCGGGCGGAACGCTCGTCGCCTTGCGCCATGGTGGCTTCCATCAGCCGGGCGAACATGCTGAAGAAATTTTCGTCGATCAGGGCTTCTTCCTGTTTGATGACTTCCAGACGCGATTCAGCCGTTGGGATGGAAAGCAAACGCTGCAGTAAGGCCAGCCGTTTTTGTTGATCATCGATCATCTGGCGGCTGATGCCGTCCCCTTCCAGGATCTTTTCGATCATGGTTTGGAAAGTGAGCATCGATTGGGGGCGCAAGATGTAGGCTTTGCGTTTTTCAAGCGGCAGACGATTTACGACCTGGTTGATGAGCGGACCGATCACCCGTTCCTGCTCGTTCAAAGGCAGTCCCATTTCGGAGGGGAAGAAGGTCAACAGTAATTCTTTTTCGGGGTCGTGGTAAATGACAGGCGTCCCAACCATTCCATCATAGCCGCAGTTGGGGCAATGGATTACATTAACCTGACCGGAAAGCAGCCGCTGCTTGGCTTGCGGATCGTGGTTCAGGTCAAAAATCTGCTCGACCTCAGCAGCAACTGGTGATTTACAACGTGGACAACTGGTTTGGACTTTAGCCATGTACGGTTCTCGCGATTCTTTTGGTATCTATAGATTCAAACGCAATCAGGCGGGTATTTCTTTAAAATGTTGAGTCTTGCCGGGTGCTCGATGTGCAGTTGAGAGCAACCATGAGAAGACGACGTTCGCCGCTCATTGCGCCGTCGAACGCAAAATTATACCATTTTTCCCGAAGGGAGCGGGTTCAGCTTGCGCTTTCCTGCCGGGGCAGCAGAAAACAGAAGCGCGCGCCTTTACCAAGCTCGGAATCGACCCAGATGCGGCCGCCGTGGGCTTCGATGATCGAGCGCGTAAGGTACAATCCCAGGCCAGCGCCCTTGGTGTGACGGGCAGCATCGGATGAGCGGTAGAAACGGTCGAACACGTGCGGAATGTCCGGCTGCGCGATGCCTGGGCCCTGATCGCTGACGCAAACAATGACGAAGTCCGGGCGAACCTGGCCGCTGACTTTGATTTCACCCCCCGGCGAATATTTGATCGCGTTTCCAATCAGATTGGTCATTACCTGGCTCATGCGGCTCTCATCCGCCAGGATTACCGGGAAATCGGCCGGAAAATCGCAGATGATCGTATGCTGCCCGGTCTGGGTTTGCATGCGTTCGGCTGTCCGGCGTGCCAGATCTGGCAGCAGGACATCGGAAGGTTTGATGGCCAGGCTGTTGGCCTGCAGCCGTGAGGCATCCAACAGATTTTCGACCAGTTCAGCCAGACGGTCGGCTTCTTCTTCGATCACGGCCAGACTCTCTTTGACGATCGCGCGGTCCCAACGTGCATCCTCGCGGCGCAGAGTACTGACATACCCCTTGATCAACGCCAGCGGAGTCTTCAATTCGTGGCTGATGACCGAAACGAACGTGCTTTTCAGCTCATCAGCCTGACGAAAATGCGTGATATCGCGTACGGTCGCGATAATATTCAGCAATACATCGTCATTCGACATAAGCGGGGAATAAGTGATCCCCACCGGCAGCGGCGGCAAATCATCGTCCACCTTGAGGTCGCCCTCCACATATAAATGCGCATGTGGGGTAAGCGGCCAACCGCCGGCGATGGCCTGCTCTAAGGTCATATCCGTGGTGCGTTTGGCCCAGCGGATGACCTCGTCATGGGCTTTTCCCTGAATGGCGATCCCGTTGAGCCTTAGCAGCCGTTCCAAAGCCGGGTTGCTGCGTTCCACGCGCTGGCCGGGGGTGAGGATCAAAATGCCGTCTGCAACCGAATCCAGTAGACCGTCAAGGCGCTGGCGGCTGCGCACCGATTGCTGGTACAACTGGGCGTTTTGTACTGCGATTGCAGCTTGATCGGCAAAACTACGCAGCAAGGCGCGGTCGTTGACCGAAAACGTATCGGAGTAAGAGCGGAACATAAATATCACGCCTACCACCGATTTATGCGTGACTAGCGGCAAAACTACCCCGTTCAGCAGCCCGCGGGAGGCTTTGTGCGCCAATTCGATTAACCGGCGATTGATTTCAAGCAATTCAAACTGATCCGCATCCTCGGCTTTGGAAATTTCAGCCAGGTACGGCACCAGGTATTTCAAGAAAGCATCGGGCAGGCCGTTGGAAACCGGAACGCTCCAGTTTTCCTGTTCATCGCGCAAGGCAATTAAACCGGCCTGTCCGGCCAGCATTTCTATGGATATGGCGAGAATGCGCCCCAATAGTTTTCCGAGGTCGAGTTCCTGGGTGATTGCGCGCGAAATTTCGAGCATATAATCGCGCTGGCGGACTCGAAAATCTGGGAGCAGCATGAGTGGCCCTGATTAAGCGATTTCTGTGTCCGCCTGGCTGACGAACAGAAGTTCGTCTTCAGCGCGGGTTATCACCCGGTCGAAAATCTCTAGCGCCTCTTCCATTTCGCCATAGGTGGTGCACAGCGGCGGTGAAACCCGGATGACGCTGCGGCCGCAGCCCAGAGTAAGCAGCCCTTCTTCGAAAGCCAGATCGACCACCCGGTCACGCAGTTTTACTGCCGGTTCGCGCGTGTCACAGTCCTGCACAAATTCAACCCCGATCATCAAGCCAATGCCGCGCACCTCACCTATTGAGGGGTGGCGAAGCTGCATCTGGCGCAACTTATCCAGTGCAAAGGCGCCAACCGCCACAGCATTATGCATGTATTCTTTTTCGATCAAATCCAGCGTTGCCAGCGATGCCGCGCAGGAGATCGGATTGCCGCCATAGGTGTTGCCGTGCGAACCGCGCGGCCAGGTGACCACGCTCTTGCGGGCAACCATCAACCCCAGCGGCATGCCCGAGGCGATGCCTTTGGCTGCACAGAAAATATCAGGCTCCACGCCGAATTGTTCAATCGACCACCATTTTCCGGTGCGGCCGGTGCCGGCCTGCACCTCGTCCGCGATCAATAAAATTCCATGGCGGTCACATAGGGCGCGCAGTGCCGGGAAGAAACCGGGCGGAGGAACGATATAGCCGCCTTCACCCTGGATGGGTTCGACCAGGATGCCCGCGACCGCGTCCGCCGGCACGATGCGGCCAAAAATTTCAGTTTCGATATAGCGCACGACTGTTTCCCCGTAATCTTCGCCGTTGTTTCCCAGCAGAATGGGGTGGTAAGGATCCGGGAAGGGTGCATGGACCACGCCGTTCATCAATGGGTAGAAACCGCGGTGATATGCGGCTTTGCTGGCGGTAAAAGTGACGGCTCCCATCGTCCGGCCATGGAACCCGCCCAGGAAGCCAATAAACTCGGTGCGTTTGGTATGGTAACGCGCCAGCTTTATAGCCGATTCGACCGCTTCGGTGCCAGAGTTGGTCATAAAACTGATCGCATCTTCCTTGAAGGGAGCAATATGATCGATTTTTTCAGCCAGCTCGATCCATTTGGTGTGGTAGAAATCGGAAGAAATATGAATGAATTTTTCTGCTTGTTCCTGAATGGCTTTAACGACCAGTGGATGGCTGTGTCCGGTGGAAACAACCGCAATGCCAGCCGAAAAATCAAGGAACCGGTTTCCATCTACGTCCCAGACTTCAACACCCCGGCCATGATCCATCACAAAAGGATATCCGCGAGGATAGGATGGTGAAATGACCGCTTGATCGCGTTCGATCAAGTGATTGGCATTTGGCCCGGGCAAGCTGGTTTTCCGCATATTTCCCTCCAATGAAAGATGGTGGATACAAGGTTGTTACACGATCTCCAGAAGAAGTCCTGGTTATATCTTTGATATAGATTATAGCATCAGAAAAATTAGGTTCGAGGTGCTGTCCCCATAAATCATGCGTATAGCCGTTAATTTAAGAGGAGCTGAGAAATCTCCCCCAATCGAATTACACCCTTACCCAAAATCGGTGGTTTCGGCCAGCGCCAGTGCGCCGATTAAACCGACATTGTCTCCCAGGGAGGCGGTCACAATTTGGACCTGGTCGAGGTAGGAACGGCCAAGAATATATTCCTGCAACGCTTTCTTGATCGGCTCAAGTATTAAAGCCCCGGCTGAAATTACGCCGCCGCCCAGAATGACGATGGAAGGATTGAATAGATGCAGGAAATCGGCGAGTGTATGGCCAATGTAAGTTCCGGCTAAAGTAATGGCTTGAATGGCAAGTGCATCGCCATTGACGGCTGCCTGGCTGACGTCTGCCGCGCTGGGGTTAGTGATACCGGACAGGGACGATTTAGCGCCCAGGCTGATGCGTTCGGCCACATATCTGGCAATCGCTGTACCGGACGCAACCGCCTCCAGGTGGCCGCGGTGACCGCAGCCGCATAGCGGGCCATTGGGGATAATGGTGATATGGCCAAATTCACCGGCGAGCCCATGGTAGCCGACCAACAGTTTGCCATTAACGATGGCGCCGCCGCCGATACCGGTGCTGATGGTCAGATAAAGCAGGTTGTCATGACCTTTGCCGGCGCCGTAGCGCCACTCTCCCAGTGCTGCCAGGTTGGCGTCATTACCAACCAGCACCGGCACATGGAATTGTTCTTCCAACAGCCGGCGAATCGGCAGGTTGATCCATCCCGGAACGTTGGGGGCCTCGATGATGACCCCTTGATTCTTATCCAGGTAACCCGGTACTGCCACTACAATCGCTGCCACCCTGGTCTCGGTTGGCCAAATCTCTTTAAAGAGCCCTATCATGCGTTCGATGGGCGTCTGCACTTTATCGCGCGTGCGGATTTTCTTGATCCGCAGCGGAATGGGGTTCTCCGATTGGAAAACGGCTGCCCGAATTTGTGTCCCGCCTATATCCGCAACGATATACGTTTCCATGCCCGCGATTATAGCACAGAGGTCTGAACCCGGTCACGCGCGGTCTGCGAGTGCACTCAGGGTAAAGCGCACGTCTGACATGTTTGGACATCCTGGCCGAATCGTTGACTTACAAATAAAAGAGAATTATAAATAGGGGTATATGCAGTCAAGGCAGAAATCCTGGTTAAGCCGCGTGTTTTCTGGCGCCCGGCCGCTCTTACGCTGGCTGGAACCGGGCATTGGTGTTAAACGCTACTTTTTTGTATTTCTGGCTGGCACTACCCTGCTTGGGGTTGGCCTGACGTTATTGATATTGGATGTATACCGGACGGCGCCGGACACCTGGTGGCTGCCGATCTTTTCTTCGCTTTCTTTGCGGGGATTGGAACGCCCGCTGCGGATTTTGATTTTTGGCGGAATTGGGTTTGGGTTGGTCTTATACGGCGTGATGGGTATCAACCGCTCGCTGTTAAAACCGTTTGTCCGGCCGGGGAAACAACTGCTGGACACCGTCAGCAATTACCGCCGGCGCGACCGCGGCCCGCGGGTAGTAGCCATTGGCGGTGGCAATGGTTTGTCCTCGTTGCTGCGCGGGATCAAGTTTTATACCCATAACATTACAGCGATCGTTACGGTGGCGGATGATGGGGGATCATCGGGTGAGCTGCGCCAAAAATTGGGCGTGCTCCCCCCTGGCGACATCCGCAACTGTCTGGCGGCCCTGTCTGACGATGAAGAGTTGATCACGCAGTTATTCAAGTACCGCTTTGGCGAATCGGCCGGGTTGAACGGTCACAGCCTTGGCAATCTCTTGATCACCGCGCTTTCTGACATCACCGGGAGTTTTGAAACCGCAGTGGCTGAATCGGGAAAGGTGCTGGCGGTGCGCGGGCGCGTGCTTCCCTCCACGCTGCATGATGTTAAGCTGGTTGCCGACCTGCATCAGGTTGGAGCAGACCGCGAAGTGCGGGTGAAAGGCGAAAGCAACATCCCCACCACGCCGGGCAGGGTGCAGCAAGTCTGGTTGGACCCGAATAATCCCGAAGCCTACCCGCCAGCCATTCAGGCAATCCTGGGCGCGGAGTTGATCATCATCGGTCCTGGGAGTCTGTTTACCAGCATTCTGCCCAATCTACTGGTGCCGGATATCGCCGCTGCCTTGAAAGCCAGTCGAGCATATAAGTTTTACGTCTGCAATGTGGCCACCCAACCCGGCGAAACCGATGGCTTTTCCAGCTATGACCATGTTCGTACCATCGAACGCCACCTTGGCGGGAGGGTCTTTCATCTGATCGTGTGCAATTCCAAGGAAATGACTGGATTGCCAGAAAACGTCCAACAGGTGATGGCTGAACTAAAATTGGAAGAGAATTATGCGGTTTACAGCACCAACCTGGTGGATGAAGAGCAGCCATGGCGCCACGATCCGATCAAATTGGCGCGCTCCATCATGGACCTGTTCTATGAACGCACTGGTCCACAAACATTACGCGAAGATTACCCAAACCGGTAGGGTCTTACCTGCCGGATGGGATGATACTCATTTTTGCAAGGACCTAGGAGGTCAATCATGACAGTAAAAGTTGGTATCAATGGGTTCGGCCGCATCGGCCGGCAGGTATTAAAGGCCATTATCGAAAACTACCCCAAAGAATTGGAAGTAGTCGCTGTTAATGACCTATTCGATCCAAAAACGAATGCCCACCTGTTCAAGTATGACTCAAACTATGGGATTTTCTCGGGCAGCGTGGAAGTCGTTGAAAGCGATCTGTTGATCAACGGCAAGAGAGTCAAGACATTTGCCGAAAAAGAACCCGGCAAGCTGCCCTGGAAGGAACTGGGCGTCGATATTGTGATCGAGTCCACCGGCGTTTTCACCGATGCGCTGGGTGATCCGGCCAAAGGCAAGGCAGGCGCCCGAGCGCACATCGATTCTGGCGGTGCGAAGAAAGTCATCATCAGCGCCCCCGCCAAAAACGAGGACTTGACCGTCGTGCTAGGCGTCAACGAAGAAAAATACGATCCCGCCAAGCACCATGTTATTTCCAACGCCTCCTGCACCACCAACTGCCTGGCGCCAGCCGTGAAAGTCGTTCACCAAAACCTTGGCATTATCAACGCGGTGATGACGACCATTCACTCCTACACCAACGATCAGGTCATCCTGGACCAGGGTCACAAGAAGGAAATGCGCCGTTCCCGCGCTGCAGGCCTGAATATCATTCCGACCACGACGGGCGCTGCAAAAGCCGTGGCGCTGGTTATGCCCGAACTGAAAGGCAAGTTCGACGGCTTCTCACTGCGCGTTCCGACCCCCACCGTTTCCATCGTTGATTTTGTGGCTACGGTCGAAAAATCGACCACCAAGGAAGACTTGAACAATTTGTTCATCGAAGCTTCCAAGGGCAAACTCAAGGGCATTCTGGGCGTTACCCATGGTGAGTATGGTGATCCGCTGGTTTCGATGGATTTCAAGGGCGACTCGCGCTCCTCGATTGTTGACCTTCCCCTGAGCATGGTAATGGGCGGGAATTTGATCAAAGTGGTCACCTGGTACGACAATGAGTGGGGTTACTCCTGCCGTACCGCTGACCTGGCTGCCATGATGGCAAAATCGCTCTAGACGCTGGAATGACTTATTGGGCGCGGCTGCTTATTGCACCGCGCCCATTGGTTAGATCGGGGAGAAACCCATGTTTAGCAAGAAAACCGTTCGCGATATGGACGTAAAAGGCAAGAAAGTATTTGTGCGGGTGGATTTCAATGTGCCGGTTAAGGACGGCGTGGTGGGGGATGACACCCGCATTCAGGCTGCGCTACCTACCATCCGCTATCTGTTGGAGAACGGGGCGGCAGTTATTTTGGCCTCGCATTTAGGGCGGCCTAAAGGCGGACCCGACCCCAAGTTTTCTCTCAAACCGGTTGCGGATCATCTGAGTAAATTGCTTGCGATGCCGGTGGCCTTTGCGGATGATTGCATCGGCCCGGTCGCTGAAAAGGCCGCCAAAGCTTTGAAGCCAGGCCAGGTGCTGGTGTTGGAAAATACCCGCTTCCATCCCGAAGAAGAGAAAAACGGGGTTGAAATGTCTGAAGCCCTTGCCGGGCTTGCCGATGTTTTTGTCAATGACGCCTTTGGCAGCGCGCACCGCGCGCATGCCTCGACGGCTGGCATTGCAGCCTTTTTGCCGTCGGTCGCCGGTTTCCTCATGGAAAAAGAGATCCAATACCTGGGTCAGGCCATCGACGACCCAAAACGCCCATTCGTTGCCATCCTTGGCGGAGCCAAGATCAGCGACAAGATTGGCGTCATCCGTAATTTGCTGCAGAAAGCCGATGCGATCCTGATCGGCGGCGGTATGGCCAATACGTTCTTCAAAGCGGAGGGTTACCCGGTGGCTGATTCACTGGTGGAAGATGAAGCACTCGATACCGCTCGGGAGTTGTTAGCGGATGGAAAAACCAAACTGCGCCTGCCGGTGGATATGGTCATCGCTGATAAGTTTGACGCTGAAGCGGCTGCCAGGACCATGCCGGCCGGTCCGGTTCCTGACGGCTGGCGTATTCTTGACATTGGACCGGATACGATTAAGGCTTATGCTAAAACCCTCAAGGGCGCCGGTACCGTGGTCTGGAACGGCCCGATGGGCGTGTTTGAGTTTCCGCGTTTTGCAGTCGGGACGTTTGGCGTTGCCAAAGCGGTCGCTGATAGCGGGGCGGTCAGTGTAGTTGGCGGCGGCGACTCTGTGGCAGCCATCAACGAGTCGGGGCTGGCAGATAAAATCACCCATATTTCGACCGGCGGCGGCGCCTCATTGGAAATGTTGGAGGGGTTAACCCTGCCCGGGGTTGCCGCGCTGCTTGATAAGTAAGCGAGTGGTAGTTTGTTGTACAATGGGGTTCGGGAGAAATTTCTCCCGAACCCTTTTTATTCCCGTCAGGCGGGGTAGAGAAAAGAATTGCCGGCTGGCGAATCCGGTATAGTATTCTCTGACATCCAAAAAATGAGCGTTGCATCCATGGAAAATCATCCGAAATTGACATATTCCGGCGTTCTGGCTAAATACGGAGAGTTTCTCGACATCCCGGCGCATACCCGGCCGGTTACGCTGCTCGAAGGAAATACCCCGCTGATCCCCATGCCGCGCCTGGCGCTGGAACTTGGCGGCGGGTTTGAGCTATGGGTCAAATTCGAGGGGATGAACCCTACCGGGTCATTCAAGGACCGCGGCATGACCGTTGCCATCAGTGAGGCGGTCGGGCGCGGCGTGCAGGCGGTAATTTGCGCCTCGACCGGTAATACCGCGGCGTCCGCAGCGGCCTATGCCGCCAGGGCTGGCCGGCGGGCTGTGGTGATCATCCCGCAGGGCAAGGTTGCAGCCGGAAAATTGGCCGGTGCAGTCGCCTACGGCGCAGAGGTGATCCAGATTGACGGTTCATTCGATGATGCGCTCAACCTGGTGCTGGAAATCAGCCAGCGCTACCCGATCGCCTTGGTTAATTCCCTCAATCCTTACCGCCTGGAAGGGCAAAAAACCGCTGCCTTCGAAATTTGCGATGTACTGGGCATTGCTCCGGATTGGTTATGCCTGCCGGTCGGCAACGCCGGGAATATCACATCCTATTGGATGGGATTCAAACAATACCAGAACCTGCGCCAAACCGGGTTACCGCACATCCTGGGCGTGCAGGCTGCCGGGTCAGCGCCGCTTGTGCTGGGTCACCCGGTGGAACACCCCGAGACGGTGGCGACCGCTATCCGCATTGGCAGACCGGCGCGCGGCGAGCAGGCTTTGCAGGCCGCTGAAGAATCCGGTGGGAGGATCATGGCGGTCAGTGATGACGAAATTTTGGCCATGCAGCGCCAGCTGGCTGCCAGCGGGGTGTGGGTGGAACCGGCGTCGGCTGCCGGGTTGGCCGGGTTGAAGCACGAGCTCCTGGCTGGACGGCTCGACTTGAAGGGTCAGCGCGTGGTGGCAGTTTGCACCGGTCACGGGTTGAAAGACCCGGACATTATCGTTAAACATTTCACTGCGCCAAGGTTGTTGCCTGCCGAATTGGCGGCGCTGGAAGATGCCATCATGGTGGGAGAGCGAAAATGACCCCCGGTGTGGTGACCGTTCGCGTACCAGCGACAACTGCCAACCTGGGTTCGGGGTTTGATTGCCTGGCGCTGGCGCTGGACCTGTGGAACACCTGCACCTTTACCGTCGCGCCGGGTGATGTCCGGGTCGAGGTGGCGGGTGAAGGCGCCGGGCAACTGCCTGTGGATGCGCACAATCTGATTGCCCGCGCGTTTTTTGAGGTTTACCGCCGCCAGGGTCAACTGCTGCCAGTCGGGGTGCGTATTGGCTGCGAAAACTGCATTCCGCTGGGTTCAGGTTTGGGCTCGAGCGCGGCAGCGGTGGTGGCCGGCATTGCTGGAGCGAATGCGATTTTGGAGAATCCGCTGACCTCGCTCGATATGTTGCGCATAGCCAATGAATTGGAAGGCCATGCCGACAATGCCGCTGCGGCATTATTTGGCGGGATGATGGCTGTGACCAGCGATTCCGCCGGAATTCCGCTGGTACAAAAAATAGAAAGCCAAATCTGGCAGGTGGTGGCCGTTCTGCCGGATTTCGCACTCCCAACCGTTCAAGCCCGGCGGGCGCTGCCAGAGAATATATCCATGCGGGATGCCGTCTTTAACATCGGGCATTCATTGCTGACAGTGGAAGCGCTGCGCACGGGTGACCGCGGGTTGCTCTTTCAAGCGCTGGAAGACCGGCTGCACCAACCTTACCGGCTCAAACTGATACCTGGGGCTGAATCCGCGCTCCAGGCTGCCAGATCTCTGGGGGCGCCGGCCGCACTCTCCGGGGCGGGTCCGAGCATCGTTGCCTTCCCGGAGAATCACCCGGAAGCCGTTCAATCCGCGCTGCAGGCGGCATTCAGCGACGCCGGACTGCCCTCGCGCGGATGGATTTTAAATACTTCGTTCACTGGTTTGATTACTGAAACTGGATAATTTTCCACTCGTTCTACTTCTCGTAATATCCTTTCATTACAGTACTGATAAAATCATCTAATACTTCCTGCGAAAAATGGACATCATTTTCTCGGATTTCAAGTTGGCAATTTGATAATAATTTGGATGTAATTTCGGCAGTAATGAACGGCACGGCATCGTCGGACTTGCTATGCCGCATATAAATCCTTTCCTTTACATCAGACAACTGAAATCCCCAATCGATACAGCGCAATTTTAAATCTTGCGCAATTCCAAAGCAGTGGTTCATCATCGAATCTTTGATCTCATCTTTAGCCAAGTCTTCTTTGGGCAGATGGGAGAAGAACAATTCATAAGCCAGCTTTTGCATCTCGGTAATACTGGCATTCTTATTCACAGGATAAGGCCAGAAGGAAAGCACGGTTTCATTGTACAAAGCCGGGGTTCCGCTCAGAATGAATAGGTTTCGCACCCGGTCTGGAAACTTATAGCCGATTGCATAGCTGTACGGTGCTCCCGAGGATATGCCTAGAACATCAAATTGCGAAAGCCCTAGTTCATCGACCAGCACTGAAACGATATCCGCCCATTCGCCGATATTTTTCATCACATAGGGTGATGACTCACCATAACCCGGACGGGCAATACTGATCAGGCGGGCTCCTGTTTCGAGAAGACATTTGAACAAATGATAGTCATTGATACTGGCGATTAACCCGTGTTGTATAAGAATTGGATAACCGTTTTGATCACCATACATGGCATACGAAAGCGAATTCCCGTTTTTGTACAGTGCATTTTTTCTCACAACGCTACCTCGAGGAAATAATTGACTTTGTGATCAACATGGCATAAAGCCGCTATCATAGAGACGGGTTATTTTGAAAACCAGATGGATTAGGATTTCCTTATTTTACCCCTTGACGGGCTATCCCTATGCCAGGTGCCCCGCCTGGCATAGGGTATATATAAAATACCCCCTTAAAAGGCTAGTAGAGTGCATTCGAATTGTGAACGCACCGACCCCAATTCGCGCCGGTCTCCCGCCCTGGGTGCATTGCACCTGCCCTTCGCCCGCTGGCTACATGGCCTCTCCCGGAACGCAACCGGGACGGTGTGCGAGTGAACGAGCCCGCTGCCCACTCGCAGGTCACGTCTTATTGTCATTGCGACCGAAGCGAAGCGGAGGGAAGCAATCCAACTTGTTCTTGCAACGCCTTAATCGTTAGGCTAGCGCCATTGCCGACCACAGTAGATTGCTTCGTTTCTCGCAAGGACAAAATAAACTCCATTGCCAGTTCTTGTTGCGTCGTACCTGCCCTTGACCCGCAGTGCACATTCTCACTTGACACAATAGAACATTATTCCTATAATCAACTCATAGCGCACCTTACAACCTCATAAGCATCTACCACCCGGCGCCCACAGGTCAAACTTTAAGTGAGCCCGTTGGGCATTCGTTTCGATTCGTTTTTTAAAAACGAATATCTGCGCAAACGAAACCACTTTTACCCCCAACCGTAGGGTGTGGCTTCAGCAACCGCCACATATAGGCAAAAACTGCCAAGTGGAGTCGGTTTCGTTTCATTCGTTTTTTGAAACGAATAGGTCGAATCGGCTGCATTCGGCTCGCAGAGCGCTCTGTGAGTGTGCGCGAACACGCCCTACAACTCAACGGGGCAACAAATTTCTGAATTTTCTTAGACCACTTTACAAATCTCCAAGCATAGAGTAGAATTCAAGGTCGCAATTCGTTGAACGATTATCTGGAGGAAGAACTTTGGCAAACATCAAGTCTCAAATTAAGCGCAACAAGCAGAATGAAACTCACCGCCTGCGCAACCGCTTTTATCTGGGTAATGCCCGCAAAGCCGTCAGCAAAGCCGTTGTGGCTTTAGGTGAAGGTGAACAGGCTGAATCGCGCGAAGCGGTTCTTCTGGCTGTCCGCGCGCTCGACAAGGCTGCTGAAAAAGGCATCATCCACAAGAACAATGCCGCACGCCGCAAGAGCCGCCTGATGAAGCGCCTGGCAACGCTGGCTAAATAGTTCAATCCCGCCCAGCGGGTATTCCGATTAACCATTTTAGCGGGAGGACCTCCTCCCGCTTTTGCATCGATTGTCAGCAATGGGAGAACGCGCGCAGCGCAAAAGCCCTATGATATAATTCCACCGTTGGCAATCGGCGACCTGTCTATAATTTCACCCAGAGGCTCCGCGACCCATGTTTGACACTGAACAACGACAGATCGAAGAAAAAATCAACGCTTACTGCGCCGCCAACGGGTTGCCGGAAGCTGCCATTCAGTGGAAATGGATCCCGTTTAGCGGTCAATGGGGGATTTCAGCTGCATTTTTTCAATTAGCTGCCCAGGAAGCCCGTCAGGGCAAGAAAATTATCGTCAACCAGCGCGCTCAGGAACTTGCCAGCCAAATCGCAGAGCACCTTGGCACCCCCGCTGGGTTCGAAAAAATAGAAGCGGTCAACGGTTACCTGAACCTTTATTTTGACCCGGCGGTATATGCCCGGCGGGTCATCGATACAGCTATTGAGCAGGGAATTGATTTCGGGCGCGGCGCTGATCGCGGTGAAAGGGTGATGGTCGAATTTTCTCAACCCAACACCCATAAAGCATTTCATGTAGGTCACTTACGTTCTGCCATCCTGGGGGATGGCCTAAGCCGGCTGTTGGCTTTCGCCGGTTTTGACGTGATCCGCGCCAATTATCCCGGTGACATAGGCTTGCACGTCATCAAATGGCTGTGGTGTTACCGAAATTTCCACGCCGGTGAAAAGCCGGACAAGGACATCACCCGTTGGATGGGCAGCATTTACGCGGAGGCCAGCCGCCGGTTGGAAGAAGCTCCGGAATTGGAAACTGAAATCCGGGAATTGTATGCCCGCTGGGACCGCCGCGAGCCGGAAATTGTAGCGCTGTGGCAGGAAACCAGAGAGTGGTCGCTGGACGGTTTTAGAGAGATCTATTCAAGGCTGGACATCCCGTTTGACCGCTATTACTTCAACAGTGAAGAAGAGCAGTCCGGTAAGGAACTGGTCAACGAGCTGATTGCGCGCGGGATTGCCACGGATGAACGCCCGGATGGCGCTGTGGTGGTCAAGCTGGATAACTTGCTCGGCTTGAAAAACGAAAAATACCGGGTGCTGGTGGTGCTGCGGTCTGACGGCACGGCCTTATATGCCACCGAGGATCTGTCCCTGGCGCGCCGCAAGTTTACCGATTACCCAGACATGGCCAAATCCTATTATGTGGTGGATGTGCGCCAGTCGCTGCACTTCCAACAGGTGTTTAAAACGCTGGAGATCGCCGGTTACGAGTGGGCCAATCGCTGCCAGCACATCCCTTATGAACTGGTCACCCTTCCCGGTAACGTCGTAATGGCCTCCCGCGAGGGGACGGTGGTGCTGCTGGAGGACTTGATTACCGAAGCCACCGACCGCGCCTATGAAGTCGTCAAGTTGAAAAACCCGGACCTGACTGAAGCGCAAAAACGCGCGGTCGCTCAAGCGGTTGGCATTGGCGCCATTAAATATCCCATGCTGGCGCGCGAAAACACCAAACTGGTCACCTTTGACTGGGAGACTGCGCTGGACTTCAACGGCCAGGCGGCTCCTTATATTCAATATGCCTTTGTCCGCGGCGGCAGCATTTTGCGCAAAGGCGGGGTGGAGCCGACAGAGTCGGTCGCCCCGGCTTTCGAGTTGACTGCTGCGGAGTTGGGATTGATCGACATGCTGGCGCGTCTGCCGAATGAAGTGCAACGGGCAGCTGGCGAGCTGCGTCCATTGTGGATGGCGACCTACGCTTACGATTTAGCGCGCGCCTTCAACGATTTTTACACGCAGTGCCCGGTTCTTCAGGCCGAAGAGCCGGTGCGCAGCTTCCGGCTGCGCCTGGTTATGGCAACCCGTCAGGCTCTAGCCAACAGCCTGGCTTTGCTGGGCATCACAGCCCCACAAGCGATGTGAAACAGATTCCTAATCTATATTCACATTCAAAGGAGATCCAAACGTATGAGCATTCGAACCCTGATCATGGGCGCCGCTGGAAGAGACTTCCATAATTTCAACGTCTATTTCCGCGATAACCCCGGCTACCAGGTGGTAGCTTTTACTGCGACCCAGATTCCAAACATCGAAGGCCGGCGCTACCCGGAAGAGTTGGCAGGCAAACTCTACCCAGGTGGAATCCCCATTTACCCGGAATCCGAACTTGTTCACCTCATCAAAGACTTGAAGGTTGAACAGGTTATCTTTGCTTATAGTGATGTCTCGCACGAAACCGTCATGCATAAAGCCTCGCAGGTCTTGGCAGCCGGCGCGGATTTCCGCCTGATGGGCATCGAATCGACCCAGATTGCATCGACTAAGCCGGTCATCTCGGTGTGCGCGGTGCGCACTGGCTCTGGCAAATCGCAAACCACCCGCCGTGTCTCGCTCATCCTGCGTGATATGGGTCTGAAAGTGGCTGCCATTCGCCATCCCATGCCCTACGGCGATCTGGTGAAACAGGCTGTGCAGCGCTTTGCCGATTATTCGGATCTCGACAAGAACGATTGCACCATTGAGGAGCGCGAGGAATACGAACCGCATCTGGATAACGGCGTGATCGTGTACGCCGGCGTAGACTATGAGAAAATCTTGCGCGCTGCCGAGAAGGAAGTGGATGTGGTCCTTTGGGACGGCGGTAACAACGATTTCTCGTTTTACAAAGACGACCTGTCTATCGTCGTAGTTGATCCGCATCGCCCCGGACATGAGCGCCGCTACCATCCCGGCGAGACCAATATGCGCCGCGCCAACGTGTTCGTGATCAACAAGGTCGATACGGCCAATCCTGACTCGGTAATTGCTGTTCGCGAGAGCATCCGCGAACTTAACCCGGGCGCGATCGTCATCGAGGCTGCTTCTCCATTATTTGTAGACGACCCGGCTGCCATCCAGGGCAAACGCGTCCTGGTGATCGAAGACGGCCCGACGCTGACCCACGGCGAAATGACTTACGGAGCCGGATGGGTGGCTGCCCGCCGCTTTGGCGCTGCTGAGATCGTTGATCCGCGTCCGTTTGCGGTGGGTTCGATCATCACAACCTACGAGAAGTATCCTGGTACCGGTCCGATCCTGCCCGCCATGGGTTATGGCGAAGAGCAAACCCGTGATTTGGAACATACCATTAACAATGCGGATGTGGATCTGGTCATCTCAGCAACCCCGATTGACTTGAACCGCGTTATCAAGGTCACCAAACCGATGCAGCGCGTTCGCTATGAACTGCAGGAGATTGGCCAACCGACTCTGACGGACATCCTCAAGGCGAAGTTCGCCAAGTAGGAAGCGCGTCTCGTAAAGATTTCTCGAACGCGAAACCAGGAATGATTGTTCGGTAGGGGCGGCTCGCGAGCCGCCCCTGCGCCTGCCAGGGAAGATGGCAGCCAGAGGGTATAATTGGTTTGAGTAGAATTGTGGATGGCGGTTTGAATGTTCATTGATGAAGCAGCAATTTTTGTTCGATCTGGCAAAGGCGGGGACGGCTTTGTCCATTTCCACCGTGAAAAATACGTCAACCGCGGCGGCCCGGACGGTGGCGACGGCGGACGAGGCGGGGATGTGATTCTGCAGGTGGTGCCAACCCTGAATACGCTGGTTAATTTCCGTTACCAGCGCAAATTTATTGCTGAGGACGGCAAAAAAGGCGGCATTAACGATATGACCGGCCGGTCGGCAGAAGATTTGATCGTACCGGTTCCGCCGGGAACCGTCATTTATGATGGAATCACCGGCGAACTGATTGGCGACCTGACCGAAGCCGGTCAGCGCCTGGTGGTATGCAAGGGGGGACGCGGTGGGCGCGGCAACCCGCATTTTGCCTCGTCGCGCAACCAGGCGCCACGCACTGCTGAAAAGGGCTATCCCGCCGAAGAGCGCAACCTGCGTCTGGAGCTCAAATTGATCGCGGATGTCGGGCTGGTTGGCGTACCCAACGCCGGCAAGTCGAGCTTTTTGGCAGCGGTGACCAATGCACGCCCCAAAATTGCCAATTACCCGTTCACTACCATCGAACCCAACCTGGGTGTGGCAGAACTCAATATGGAAACCACGCTGGTGCTGGCGGATATCCCCGGCTTGATCGAAGGGGCACACGAGGGAGTCGGGCTGGGAGATGCTTTCCTGCGGCATATTCAGCGTACGCGGGTACTCATTCATCTGCTGGACGGATTATCCGAAGATCCGCTGGTGGATTACGCGCAGATCAATTCTGAACTGGCACTTTTCGATCCGGAATTGAGCAAGAAACCGGTCATTGTGGCATTGAATAAAATCGATTTGCCGGAAGTGCAGGAACGCTGGCCTGCCATTAAAAAGCAACTTATGGCTCATGGGGTGACTGACCCGGTGGCGGTATCTGCCATGGCGCGCACCGGTCTGGATCCAATCCTGTGGAAATGCGTCGAGCTACTGCAAACCGCGCCTGAGCCGGTCGTGGTTCGGGATTTACCGGTTTATCGGCCAGCCGAGGACCCGCGTGCGTTCGTCGTCACCCGCACGGACGACGGTGGCTACAAGGTCTCTGGAACTGCTATTGAGCGCGCTGCCAAGATGACTTACTGGGAGTTCGAGGGCTCTGTGCGGCGCTTCCAAAAACTGATCGAAACCCTCGGCGTGGAAGACCGGCTGCGAGAAATGGGCATCGAAAACGGCGACACGGTTTACATTGGCGACGACCATGAACTGGAGTGGCAGGACTGACCGTATGCGCATCGGCATATTGGGTGGCACGTTCGATCCTCCCCACATTGGCCATTTGATTCTGGCAGCTGAAGCGCTGGAGCAACTCAAGCTGGACAAGGTGCTGTGGACTTTAACCGCCGATCCACCGCATAAACAAGGCCAGACAATTTCTCCGATAGATATCCGGCTGCAGTTGCTGCTGGCGGCTCTGGCGGATAACCCAGCCTTTGAAATCTCCAGGGTTGAGATCGACCGTCCCGGTCCGCATTACGCGGTCGATACCGTCCGGATAGTACAGGAGCAGCATCCACAGTCTGCTCTTATTTACCTGATCGGCAGCGATTCGCTGCGCGACCTGATTTCCTGGCATACCCCGCAGGATTTGACTGCTCGAGTTGGCGGCTATGGTGTCATGCGCCGGCCAGGTGTTGATATGGATCTAGCAGCTGTAGAACGGGACATCCCGGGTATCACTGCCAAGGTGCAATTTATAGACACTCCGCTGGTAGAAATTTCCGCCAGACAGATTCGCCAGCGCGCTGCGGCCGGCCAAACCTACCGTTATTTTCTCCCGCCGCATGTATTTGAACTGGTGGAAGAATTCAATCTCTACCGGCCGGTTGGCATCCAGGAAAAAGGAAAGTAAGGAGCGGGTGTGCGGCGGATTATCTGGGTAAACCTTATATTTGGGCTGATTCTGACGGGCTGTTCCGTGTTAGGCGCCGATCCCAATGCCGGGCAGCCTACTCCAACTGCGCTGCCAACCACTGATCCCGATGAAGGCTTGCGGGTAAGTGTTTCAACTGCCTGCCTGGTGCGCAGCTTCCCGACCATCCAGGTCGATCCGCCAGCCAGTGACTTGATGGGGTGGAGCCCTGACGGGCAAATTTTTGCCTACATCGCTCCGTTCAATAATCAATGGGGCTGGTATACCGGTAATTTAACGCTGTTATCCATGGAAACCGGGGAAATCCGCGCAACGCGTGACACCAAAGTCACCGGCGATATCACCTGGTCGCCGGACAGCAACCGAATTGCGTTTACTGCGCTGCGTACAACCGAGAACCTGTACACCATTATCGTGCTGCTGACCGCCGACTTTACTCCGTTGGATTTGTATGCCGCGGGGGCTGCGACCGATGATTTTGGCAGCGCTAAAGGGATCGCTCGTTGGACGGACAATAGCCACATTCAGGTGGATGAGACCTGCGGCGTGGATTGCTCGCGGGTGGTGGAAATCAGTGTCTTCGGGCAAGGCCAGCAAGTGTTACAGACCGGCCGCAAACAGGATGATCTCAGCCTGGAAATTGTGCTCGACCAGACCGGTTTCGCTGCCAACCCGGATTGGTTGCTGGCTAATGCATCGCCGGATGGCAGCCGAATTTTCTATGTCGATAATGATGATCAGGCCTGGTTGGCAGCTCCGGATGAGGGTTACAAGTACAGGCTGCCCCTGGATCTGGGGTTTGTGCAAGAGTCGAAATGGTCGCCGGACTCACAGTTGATTGCGGTGCGGACGAACGAGAATATTTATCTCTACGACCTGGATTGTTCCCTCGACCTGCCAGAGTAAATTAAAACTGTCCCTGACTCCCCAATAAATCCCGTCTTTTTGGTGCGTTCACCCCGGTAAGTTCGGGATAAGCGCGATTTATTCCTGGAACCATATCGATCGCTCGTGGGTGAACAGCACCCGAATCTTTGCCCAGGCGCAGAATAAGCTCTGCTCCAGTGTTAGGTTGGGTTGCCCACACCCACAGGGTACTCTGTGGGTGTGGGCAAAGGTTCATATCCTCTCTCTGAGGATGCAGCTCGAAACCCAACAGAATCAGGTTTCTGCGCAAGGGGCAATCCGTTATGTGTCTGGCGAAAAGCCCGTAAGTTGACCCATTTGTCTCGCCGTGAATTCGGATCAAATCCAACTGCCTAACAAGCAAACCTGGCGGCGAAGTATGTTTTCGCCGCCAGGTTCAGCAATCATTTACTGCTAATTGTTCTTTATTGGGAGATTAGATCCAGGGAGCCGACACCCATATCGATTGTGATATCAATTCGCGGTCCTGTGCCGGTTTTCTCGTAAACACTGCCAGTGATCGACCAGGTGCCGCTGGGAGAGACATTATTCAAGCCGCCGGAGACGGTAACCCGGGCAGGGACATTTTCAGGGATGATGATTTCGATTTTGCTCACGCCCGAAGTTACATTGACGGCCAGGTCTTGCTTGAGGGTTCCGGAGAAATCAAGTGTGTAATCCCCGGCGCCGCCATCAAAAGTGAACTGAGAGGTGTTGGCATTGCCAATCCCGTAGATTTTCACTTGAGAAGCGCCGGTTTTGTAGCTGAAGCTGTCCATGGTGACCGGGTTTGGGCTGTTGAACTCCACGGTCGCCTTGCTGGCGCCGTCGGTGATCTTCAGATTGGTCAGCGCCACCCCGCTCAAGTCGATCAAACCTTCATACGCTCCCGCAGAGATTTCAAGATCCGTCGGAAATGCGCCAAGTAAAAGATCCCAGTCGTTTACCACATCCTTATTTGGGATCTTGATATCTTCCAGGCGTCCCTGTTGAATGCCAACGCTACCGTCACTACGGGTAACTTCAGGCGTCCAGCCAAATACGTTGTAGGTGATGGTGCCTTCGACCAATCCTTGCGCGCCGCCAGCAATGTTCAATTTTCCGGCGCCCATTTCGATTTCGACTCTGGCGCCAGCCAGGTCGGTTGGGGCCGGTTCATTGATATCCAATACCTTTGTTTCGGTCAATTTGACATTATCGGTATTGATCGTGAACGAACAGGCAAGGGTGGCTCCAACAAGAACCAGGATAACTAACGTGATCGCGATTTTTCTCATTTTCTTTCTCCTGTGACGGTTTTGCTACGTTCAAAGTGTTCGTGCTGCCTAAGGTTTATTAGAATGATCATCCACTTCAGGCGCTTCCGGCGGCGCTGCGGGCGCCGGGCTGGCAGGCGGGATGACCTCGATAACCGGCGCCGGCGGGGTGCTGGTGGGAGTAGCGGTGCGGCTGCCAAATCCGCTCAGGATCACTCCGCCTAATCCGGCGCAGGCAGCAACAAAGCCGATTAGCCCGCCCACACACGGCACGTAGCCCAGAACCGCAACCACAATTCCGAGCACAATCGTACCCACACCAGCAGAAACTGCATCTGCCCATTGCGTTTTGAACAGGACTTCCATGCGCCGGCCGACCTGGAACCCGAGCGCAATCCAGCCGAAGATGATCGCCACCGCCAGGGCGAGCGCTGCCAGGATAGTGAGGGGGATGAGGATGATCGTGATGGTCAAAATGAGCAGAACAAAAGGCGCTACGAGCAATGTCAGGAGACCTGCGCCGCCGCTCATCCAGGGTTGGTTAGCAATCGAGTCAGCCACCCGGTTGGCAGGGCGGGGCAGTAACAGCACCACAATTACTGCCAGCACGGCCATTGCCAAAAGCTGCATGGTTTTTCCAAGGAACCCAAGGATCCAGCCGCCGACTGTGTTAGCCGGAGAGGTTTGATCCGTTTGCGGGAAACGGAAGGCATCCCCGTCAAATAAGAGCGCGCGCGGGGTAAAGGTGCGAACGCCACCGCGAATGGTTCCCAGCTCAGCGCCGGTGACATTCCCGCCCATGCTGACCACTTCACCAGTCACCAGCGCGCCCTTTGCGAGGGAAACATTTGCCCCAATTGCGGCAATATCCCCATTGACGCTGCCTGTCAGGTCAAGGTTGCCTCCCAGCAAGGCGATATCACCGTTGACCGCTGCGCCGCTTGCAATGGTGGCATTACCACCCAGTACAACCAGGTCACCGTTCAAGGTCTGGCCCGATTGCAGGACGTAGTTATCCCCAAAAATGACCTGATCGCCTGAGGTGACCTGCCCGGTCTGATACAGCGGTTGAGCCAGCGCAACGGTAGGAGCAGCCAGCAATAAGAGGATCACAAAAATGGGAAAGAATAATTTCAGGGTCTTTTTCATCGTAGTAGTTCTCCTTGATGATGAAATCTTTTATAAGTCCACGCGCCGGTTAGGGTGAAAACCAACATCCAGGCTGCGATGACGCTGCTGGCGCCAATCCAGGCCAGTGGGGGAATTTTTGCAAGCCAGAATGCGGCAATAAATCGCAATTCCAGCAGGTTGAAGGGTGCATCGACAATGATACGGATGATCGAACCGATCCAGGCAGCCGGTGAGGTGCGGGCCAGCGTAGAGGCTGCCAGCAATAAGAAGATCACCAGCAGGGAAATGCCAAGTATCCCCAACATTTTCCGCGTTTGCCGGTAATGCGCCAGGCGGCGGCGTTCAGCCAGGCTGTGTTGGAAACGGGCCGAGAAACCGGCGGGAGCATTCACCCGTGGAGCGGTTTTGATTTCGGCCTGGACGCATTCCCAGGCAGCCGCCGTGTGTCTGCATTCGGGGCAGGTCTCGAGATGACGAGCCAATTCCGTCTGTTGCTCTGGCGACAGTTGGGTACGATCCAGGTTCCAGGTTTCAAAAAGCTGGTGATTCATCGTGGATACCTCCCGGTGTGAGTTTCCGGTCTGCCTGGTAAAGGCTGGCGAACTTTAACCGCGCGCGGTGCAACCTGCTCTTTACCGCACTGATGGATAATTGCAGTGCCTGGCTGATTTCTTCTTCAGAAAATTCATACCAGTAGCGGAGGATGATCGCAGCCCGGTCTTGCGGATTTAAAACAGCCAACATTCGATGGATACGTTCCTTTTCTTCACGGGCGCCGGTCATTTTCTCTGGATCTGGAGTGTTGTCAGGCAGCACTTCTTCCATCCAGTCCTCGATCTCCAGCGTTGGCAGGCGCCGCTTGCGCTGCTGGTCGATGCAATAATGTGCAGTGATCGAAAGAAGCCAGGTTGCGAACGGCCGACTCCGATCGTAGCGGCGAATGGCCTGGTATGCGCGCCAAAAGGATTCCTGGGCGGCATCTTCTGCTTCGGTAGGTTCACCCAGCATGCGATAACACAGGTTATAAACCGGATTTTGATACCGTTCCACCAGCTGCGTGAAGGCTTCCTCACTTCCGTTCTGTGCAAGAACCAGAAGCTCGTTCTCGTCGATGCTCACCATTCGCTCCGCATTCGGATTTGTTTCTTGTTTCATATACGCTTTCATCGCATTCAGGTTGCGTGGAATCAGGCCTGACCTGATTTTCTAATCCATATTTAATCTATCATACTGCGATTTGTCTGGTTCGCGGCTTGCCAACGGCTCCTCTGCTGCCTGGCGGGCTTTCGCTCGCTGGCGAAAAGATTGTGACTGGGCCAGCAGGAGAGCTGCCAGAATCAAGCCGCAGCCGAATAGCTGCGCTGGCTGCAGATCTTCATCAAGCAGCCAATAGCCAAACAACGCTGCAAATACTGCTTCCAGGCTGAAAATCAACGCAGCGTCGATGACCGGAGCGCGGCGCTGCCCGAGCACCTGCAGGGTAAAGGCTATGCTCACCGGGAAAATTCCTGAATATAAGACCCCCAACCAGGCTTCGGGTCTGGGCGTGTAATTACCCCATTCCAGCATCCCGGCGCTGATTAAATTGAGCGCGGCAGCAATCCCGAATTGACCCATCGAAAACGCCAACGCATCGGAGTGTTTGCCATAAAGACCAACCACCAGCACATGCCCGGCCCACAAAAATGCGCCAGCCAATTCGAACCAGTCCCCGACGGCAGGGTCAAACACACCGCTGGTACTCAACAACAGGGTACCAACGGCTGCCAGACTGACGGCTGCCCAGATAACCGGCTTGATTTTCTGGCGGGCAAAAATCCAGAGACCAAATGGAATGATGACGACATAAAGACTGGTGATAAAACCGGCGTTGGCAGCGGTAGTGGTCAGAAGCCCGAATTGCTGCAATGCGCTGGCGCCGTACAATAAAAACCCCGCCAGGATAACCCAGCGCCATTGCCCTTTTTTGATTCGTTTTTTGAAGCCGGATACCACCAGCAATATGACAAAACCCAGTAAAAATCTTAGGCCGTTGAAGGTAAAGCTGCCCATGCTGTCGGCAGCCGCCCGTTGGGCAACGAAACCGCTGCCCCAGATGAGGGAAGCCAGCAGCAGAAACCCATCATATTTTATGCGTTGAGAGGAATCGGAAGCTGCCTGCATGCCAAATAGAAAATCTTCCGGGCTGCCTTTCCCACCCGGTCTTGTCCAGTCGGTCAGGTTGAAATCGTTTAGCCGCAGTTGAAAAACAGTCGCGGTTTATTCTTCCAACGAGAAGCCAATCTTCAGCGTGACTTGCCATTGGCTGACATGGTTTTCATCGATCCGGCCGCGCATTTCGACGACTTCGAACCACTGCATATGACGTACGGTTTGAGAGGCACGGGCCACCGCGGATTGAATTGCGTCATCGATGCCGAAAGTTGAGGTTCCAGTGACTTCGATCAGTTTATAAACTGCGTTGTTCATTTTTTCCTCTTTCGTATTCAGGGATGACAATAGCATTATTTTACCTTGAACCAATCCAGCCAACCCGAATGGTTTGTCCGGCTGGGTGGGAAGTAAATGGAATCGTCGGTATTCAGGCCGGCATGGGGTTAAACCGCCCAGCTGCTGTCAACACGCCCAGCGTTTCCACGGTGATCCAATCATTCATTTTGCTGCTGCTCGTTCCACCCCAGTTGACCAGTGAACGGTTACTGGTGTTGCGCTGAGTGACGGTGTAGTAACGCCGTTCGGCGGGGTAACCGCCGTCGGGCAGTTGCTTGGATTCGAGCAGGTTCAGCGCTTCCCGGCAGCGTGGATCAGCAAGGCAGCCGATCTCCCCCATGACCTTCAGGCCGTACAGAATGTTGTAATGCCAGTAATACGGGTAATGTAATTCAATAAAGTGCGGGTCGATGACTTCGCCGTCCGTCAACCGCCGAAACAGGCCGCGCTTGAGGAATACTTCTGCTCCCTCATTAACTGCCATGCGCACGCGCGGGTCGCCGCTTTGGGCTGCGTATAGGTTGAGCGCTCGCAGCGGGATCAGGGTCTCGTGGAAGGAAGAATGGCTTGCCTGGGGCTTGCGGTCGCAGTTCCAACCGCCGTCCGGCCAACGCCAACCAAGCACAATTTCTGCCAGGTATTCGGTCAGGCTGTCCGAAAGCCCTAATTTGAGCAGTGAAAGGATCGCGTTGCCCTCGATCGAAGCGCAGGCGCGGATCAGGCCTTTCGAGTGGATGATGTGTCGCTTATGAATCGGTTTTTCATGCGTCCCGCTAAAAAAGTAACCGTATACCTGTTCGCGTAACGGGATCAGGTCAGTGTCACCCTTTGGATATTCCAAATCAGCCAAAATAGTCAGCACCCAATGCGCGCCAACCCACTTGGTATAAGGGTGGTAGGGCAGGCGGCCATCCGCATTGCGCTCGGAGAGAAGCTGCTTTACCCGGTCGCAGGTGCGGATTTCCTCTTGCAAAGCCTGCATGACCGGCGGCCTGTCAGGCTCTTTCTTTACGAGCAGGCAGCGTGCTTTATAGCGGATGGCTGGTTCGTCGGATTCCAGCAATTTTGCGACAACAGTTTCCATAAAGGTCCATGACTGAATGAGTGAATAGGAGGCTTAATCTTATGCGTGTAGCCGCATTTGAGTTTGCTCCCTGATTATCATTAATTATAGATGCCCATAAAAAAATTCCGCCGATTTTCACGGCGGAATTTCAGGCTAACGCAGATTTTGACACTAACGCGGGACGAAATAAATAAGAAACTCACGACCGGGAAGTTCGGAAGGGATTAACCGCAGCACGCCGTCCGGGTAAAGCCGGTTCAACGTTTCCAGGTCTGGGGTGTCGCTGACGTTAAGGATGAACAGCTTCGGGGCAGGCTGCGCCAGGGTTAATTCAAACTGGTCGGTGAATATGGCGTAATCTTTATCGGGCGTCCCAGCATTGATCCCCACCAAGCGGCTGTCCACCCAATGCGGGTACCCGACCAGGTAAGCCGAGTCGCGGTTGCCCCAGGTATCGACAAAATCGCGCACCACTGCGCCAATTCGGGCGCTTGGCCAGGAGCCGTTATCATAATTGGCGCGGTACTGGTTGAAAACCAGGTCGTAATTCTGGCTGGCTGATAAGAACAGCAGGGCTGCAACCAGCCCACCTGCCAGGGTTCGCCCCGAATTGCCCAGTGCGCGCTTAATGGCGCAAAAAATCCCGTCAAGCGCGAAACCGATGAGCAAAAATACCGGAATGATCGCTCCGGCAGTACGATTCAGGCTTGGATTCTCGGTTGGGAACGCCAGCGAAAAAATGGACGGCAGCATCAGGAACGGGATGGAGATCAGCAGCAGCAAATCCGTCCAGCGCCTCTTGCGGAAGTAGTTGACCAACACCGCCAGAAAGCCAAGATGGTAGAGCGCCCCGCTGACTACATCCAGGATGGGACGGTGAGGGATGGATAGAACCCATACTTCACCATTGTCCCAGGCGAACATGGTCATTGCCCGCCACAGGTTTTGCAGGAAAATCACCACAGGAGAGCCTGGGATGACTTGTTCTGCGGACGTAACCCGCGTTAGCGTGCGGTACATCACCACGTCTGGGTAATCCATCGCGTAACGTAGCAGCGGCAACGCTACGATCATCGCAACCGCGCCAATCAGTATCAGACCCAGAACTGCGTGTTTCACCGCCCGGTTGGAACGCTGATGCAGCAGATACAACGCCACTGCCAACATGATCAGCGCTGGGACGACACGGAAAGGGGAATAACCGTGCAGTCCTATCCCCATAAAGATGCCGGAGAGGACGAAATAACGCCGGTGACCGGTGCGCATTCCGCGCAGGAAATAATAGAAGGTGGGCGCAAAAAAGAACGGATACAGGGTGAAACGCAGGGCAATGCGTGAAATCAGATTTGGCCAGTAAGCAATACCGGCAAAAAGCATGGTAAACAGACCGACCCGCGGACTGCCTAATTCCTTGCCAAGCAGATAAAGAAAAGGCAGTGTTAAAATCCCCAACAAAACAGTGCCTAACTTCAGGCTAAAAAATGTAATTCCGGTGTTGAATAGCTTGATCAGGAAGGCGGTCCAGTAGAATTGGAAGGCTTCGCGGCCGGTGTTGCGCGTGAAGAAGGTTGACAGGTTGCCGTTTAGCACATCCTGAATGTCGTACAGCTTTTCAGCATGGTCGCTGACCATTTGCGAAGGAACCTGGCCAAGTTGATAAATGCGGAAGACAACTCCCAGGATGAAAACGGCGGTGCACAACACCACCCAGGGGGTGACCTTGATGCTGATGCCTGATTTCAGTCGCCGCCAGACGCCTTGCGCCCATTTTAAGAAACTGGCGCCCTTTGGTTTTATTGCATAAATAAAAGCTGCCAACGATCCCAACCAGAACACGGTATTAACCGTGGTGAATTGCTCGCTGCCAAACAAAAGGAAAGCAGCCAGTCCCAGTGCAAGGCTGACGAGCAGCGCAGTCCGGTTAATGGAACCATTTCCATCCGGAAATTCCGAACTGACCGGCTCTGCCAGATGAAATTGGCCGCGCAGCATGGCAAGGGTTAACCCAGCGCCTGCTACAGCGTAAAGAAACACGCCAGTCACCCAGCTGCGGTCAGCGCGCGGTTCCAGCGATAATTGAGCGAACAGCGCCGTCAGAAGTGTCAGCAGCACCAGCCAGGGGAACGGTTGCTGCCCTTCACGGGTAGGGGGCGTTGGCAGTGGTTTGGTATCCGGTCCGGTTCGTGCAGAACGAACGTCTGAAAGCAGCAGCCCAGCCGTTGGCGGTTGGTCCTCAGCCACCGGCGGTGGAATACGGATCAGTTTTCTACTGGGGATGAGGATCGATTTTACAAAATCGAGAACACTGGGTTCCTGGTCGTCGTTCATGGCTACGGCTTTTGACAGATAAAAAAGGTGCAAACACCGTCCGGCTGGGGCTGCGGCTCAGTCCAGGCCGGGTTAACGATCATACGGGTGAAGGCAAAGTTCCAGGGGGCTGGTGCCACAATCCAGCGGCGGAACAGAAGTTTAGCGATCCAGGCTGGCAGCCCCCAGTAATGTCCCCATTCTAATATGGAAAGTGCCCGCGGCGAAAAGTAATTCCAATGCCGCACCACCCGCAGTCCAGCGGTTTCCACGCGAGCCTGCCAGGTCGCCGGGTCGTCAAGGTGGGAATGGCGGGCAATGTGGTCAAACCAGCGGCGGTAAGCTCGCGCCAACCCTTTCAGGCCAATGCAGTCAAAAAAACGGGCAACGCTAAGATTGGGATCAAAATTATGGTTAGGCACGCAAAAATAAAAGGTGCCGCCGGGTTTTAATACCCGCGCCAGGTCGTTCAATACCGGCTGTATGTCTGGAATGTGTTCCAGGACAGAATTGGAAACCGCGCTGGCAAACGTATTGTCCGGCGCTGGAATGCGCTGACCGTAGGATTGCGCGATCACCTGGTAAGCCTTGCGCTGGTTTGCCTCGCGCAAGGGTGTCAACCAGGGGTCGACCCCCAATTCAAGCTGCCGTGGAAAGGTGATCTCGGCAAACAGTCCGTCACCGCAGCCCAGGTCGAGGGTAGGAGCTTCGAGCGGCAAGTCCTGATAAAAACGGCCCTCCACCGCGCGCAGCAGACCGCGGAAGTACGGCAACTCGCTGATATTTTCCCAGAGGAGGTCGCGCTGGGTGGTCAATCCGGCTGGCCTCCACGGATACGCTGTGCACGCAGATAGCCAATATGATCATGGGCGTAATTTTTCCACCACTCAACCTGGTAGCCGTGTTCGGTTAAATATTTCACCAGGTCGTCATGGCTGAAGGGAGTGAGACCGTCGTGGTATTCCATGACGATGCGGTCGATTTTTTCCAACGCAGCCTGAGTGGAATTCAACAGGATATCGTATTCTGCCCCCTCGCAATCCAGCTTGAGTAGATCGATCCGGCCGCCTGCTGAGCCATTAATGATCGATGCCAAACTGACGGCTGGGACTTGCAGCGCATCCCCGGTGGGCGCCAGCAAACCATGCGACGTTTGCATCGAAAGTGGATCATGGGAAGGAGAGCCGAATTGCAGTGTGCCTTGCTGGCTGCTGACGGCCTGGGAAAAGATTTCCACATTGTCGATTTGGTTGAGGTCCAGGTTTTCCCGCAGCAAACGGAAGGATTCCGGGAAGGGCTCGAAAGCCAGCACCCGGACATTGGGGCGGCCGTAGGCTGCAAAAATGGTGTAGTCGCCAATTCCACCGCCAATATCGACCACCGTCCAGTTGTTTTGCACTGCAAAACCGAAACGCTCGTAAAACCGGTCGAGCAGCGTCTCCTTCAAACTCCAGACATCCATTTTGCCGCGTACCCTGAATTTCAATCCTGTTTGGCGCAGCTCAATTTGGGTGTGTGTGGGCACTTTCGCTCTCAGGAATATGCCAGCAACCTGCAGCGGTCTGCGCATGCCGGCAAGCAATGTGATAATGGATGAACCATAATAGGCGTAGCGGCGAAGCAGCATCGTGTTCTCTTCCGGTGGAGTAGCCCTATTATAACCGAGAACAAATCCGGTTTTTATTTGTACGGAAGGATAAGCTCCAGCTTGACCTCATAAGGTCAGGTGGTTTATTACGGCTGTTGGATTTTTACAGTGACGGGTCTGGTTAGAAAGCGGCCAATATCGGCTGCTTCCGTTTCAATTGCCGGCACAAGTCTATCAGGTTGATTTTCGAACCATTCCACCGCCAGTTCCAGGCCTTTACCCTTCGGCGTAGTCTTCCAGACGCCGATCACCTGGCCGTCCAACAGTACTACCGCGCTGATGGTACCACCGCCTTTGAACACCTTTTTATTAAAGGTTGGGTCGATGAGGTTGTCCCGGTTGGCGTAGCCAAGCAGGTATGTATCAAAGCGCGGCAGCAGGCGTAAGACAAGCGGCTGGTTTTCAAGGCTTTCCAACCAGGTTGCTTGTGAACTTAAGATCCAGTTGGGCGTTCCCCCCACCTCAACTGAAAGCATTTGATCGGTCAGCGATTGCCAGAGTAACCGCGCTTCACTGATTTTGACCCCCGACCATGCAGCGAAATCTTCCGGGCGGGCAGGAGCATAGGCTGCCAGGTAGCGCAGCGCCAGTTCGGTCAGGGCTTCTACTCGCGGGCGGGGTTCGAGCGCTCCATAACGCTTTTCAAATAATGTGTAGGTCGGCTTTTTAACCCGGTCAACGCCCGCGCAAATTGCACCTTCGCATACTGCCCGAAAAAGGATATGGACGGTCGCCTGACCTTCAAAAGGCAGGTTGTGGCCTTTGAGGAATTGAGCAATCTCGACCCGGGTCAATTCACCGTGCTGCTCGATGGCACGCCGGATCACTTCCATCCCTTTTTGCGCGGTTTTCTCTGTATATCCCAGTTGAGTCAGGCGCAGGCGGTCCGAAGCAACCAGGTCTGTGGAAAACAGCGGGATCAACCAGCGGGCGTCCTCGACGGTGATCAGGTGCAGCGTGCCGCGCAGCGACCAGCGCCAACAAATCTCCGAGCCGAACTGGCGTTCGTGCTCTACCTGATCGGCTGTAAATCCGCCGCTGCGCGCGCGCAGGGATAGATAGCTGGCGGGTAGCTCCTGTGCCTGGACGGCAAAGATCTGGCGCAGAACTTCTTCGGGCGCTTGCTCTGGCCTGGGGGTGGAAAGCTGCTGGGATCGCATGCGCAGCAGCCTGGCTTGATGAGCGGTTAAGTTAATGGTCATCGGTTCTGCCATATTCTTCCGAAAAAATGGTTTCTTAGAAATAGCAATCGATATTTTTCTGATGCCCATCATACCCGATATGAAAACGAACTGGCAACTGATCCGCGGCCAGGGAGCAACGGCATCTGTATTCCCATTTCCTTATTGTAATCGGCTAGGAAATTTGCTAGAATAAATTCAACTGGTTAGACCTCTTACCAGTATTCTTCTTCCAGGACATGACCATGAACTGGGAACTCCCCCAAAAACCCGCTGAAATCTCTGAAAGCCGCCTGATCGATGCAATTTTGACCGGGAAATTTCCCATCGACACGAACTTGCCAGCTGAGCGCGAACTGGCGGTCTCCCTGGGGGTCACCCGCCCAACCTTACGCGAAACCTTGCAGCGGTTGGCGCGCGACGGTTGGCTGGAAATCCGCCACGGCAAGCCCACCCGCGTGCGCAATTACTGGCGCGAGGGTAACCTGGGGGTGCTGGCAGCCATCGCCCGATACCCGGGCAGCTTGCCGGCCGATTTTCCGGTTAATCTCTTGTCACTGCGCAGCCTGCTGGCGCCAGCCTACACTCAAATGGCGGTCGAACGTGATGCCGAAGCAGTGGTTGAACTACTACTGCCCTTTCAAAATCTGGCTGATGACGCGCAGGTATTCACCGAATACGACTGGCACTTGCAGTTCGAACTTACCTACATGAGCGGTAATCCGGTCTTTACGCTGATTTACAACAGTTTCACCGGCCTTTACCAGGTGCTTGGGGTGGTTTATTTCCAGCATGCCGAGTATCGCGCTTTGTCACAACGGTTCTATCGCAATTTGTTGAAGTATGCAGCCGCCAGGGATGCAGTTGGTGCAGGAAAATTGGTACGCGAGACCATGCAGTCCAGCCAGATGCTTTGGCAGGGGTTGACGGTGTAGCTGATTCCACAGGGACTTGCGACAATCGGTCATAAAGTTGGAGTAGCCGAGGAATGGCAAGACCAGTAAGGCCGTAAAGTGGGGAGGGTGTAATATGCAAGAGCAGCAGCGGGATGCAATCTGGGGCCAAATTGCCGGCTCTTGGGACCTTTTGATCATCGGCGGGGGAATTGTCGGCGCCGGACTGCTGCGCGAGGCCAGCCAGGCTGGACTGCGGGTTTTACTCGTCGAAGGCAATGATTTTGCGTCCGGCACGTCCAGCCGTTCCTCTAAAATGGTGCACGGTGGCCTGCGCTATCTGAGTACCGGACAGGTCAAGCTGACCATGGAATCGGTGCACGAACGCCAACGGTTGCTGCACGAAGGCCGCGGGTTGATCGATCCACTGGAGTTTTTACTGGTCAGTTATAAGGGTGACCGTCCGCCCGCCTGGATCTTTGCAGTCGGCCTGATGATTTACGACACGCTGGCGATGAAATGGCAACACCAGCATGAGTCGGCGGACGAATTGGAAATCCTGTGCCCGCAGCTGCTGCGTGACAAGCTGGCAGGCGGCTTTCGCTTCTTTGACGCCCAGACCGACGATGCGCGCCTGGTACTGCGCGTGCTGCAGGAAGGGATTCGAGCGGGTGGCACGGCGATCAATTACGTGCGCGCCGAAGGACTGCTGCGGGAGCGCAGCGGTAAGGTGTGCGGGGCGCAGCTGCGCGACCAGGTCACCGGACGGACGGCTGAAGCGCGTGCAAAGGTAGTGGTCAATGCCGCCGGCGCCTGGGCGGATGAGCTGCGGGGGCAGGTGGGCTGGCCGCCGCGCTTACGCCAGTTATGTGGCAGTCATTTGATATTTCCACGCCATAAACTGCCGGTCAATAAAGTCATCAGCTTTTTGCACCCGGTTGACCGCCGGCCGGTGTTCGCATTCCCCTGGGAAGGCGTGACGCTGGTGGGTACGACTGATGTTGATTTTCCCGGCCCGATGGAAACTAACCCGCGCATCGGCAGCGGCGAGGTGGACTATTTGATGGAAGCCGTGACCGCCACATTTGGCTGTTTGGACTTACAAACCTCAGATGTGCAGTCTACGCTGGCCGGCATTCGTTCGGTGCTGGATACGGGTAAGGCCAACCCCTCGAAGGAAGCGCGCGACGAAGTGTTGTGGAATGAGGACGGCCTGGTGACCATAACCGGCGGTAAGCTGACCATGTTCCGCCGCATGGCTCAAAAGACGCTTAACTTCATCCGCCCCAGCCTGCCCGCTCATCCTCGCCCTGACCGTAGGGCGCGCGCGCTGGATGAAATCCAATCCTGGGATTGCCCAGCGGATCAACTGGGGCTCGAGCCTGCCTTACAGGTGCGGCTGCTGGGGCGTTATGGCCATGCAGCCGGTGACCTGTTATGTGCTGCTAGCGCAGATGCACTAACTCCTATTCGCAGCACACCTACCCTGTGGGCAGAACTGCACTGGGCGGCGCGCGCCGAGCAGGTCGTTCATCTGGAGGATTTACTGCTCAGGCGTACCCGCCTGGGTCTGCTGCTGCCCGCCGGCGGTCTGGCTGAGTTCGAACGCATACGGGCAGTGTGCCAACCCGAACTGGGCTGGAGTGATCAGCGTTGGCAAGCTGAGGCGAACAACTACCTGGCACTTTGGCAGCGCTCGTACAGCCCACCCGGGGCTGAAAACTCACCGCTTTCTGCTGGTATTCCGATGGCCTGCCCGACCCTGGTGGCGCGATGAGCAAAAACGATCCCTCTAGTCCAGACTGGATCGAGCAGATTCCACCGCCGCACTCCTACCGCAGCCTGTTTAAATGGGGCGACCCGCATGGCTTCAAACATCCCAACAGCGGTCTGGTCAGCCTGGTCAAAGAGACCTTTGGGTTGAGCGATGCAGATTTCATCCACCCACAGCAAACGGGCATGGAAGAATTTGATGCTGAGATGCCCTCCAGCCTGGAAAGTCGCCATCTCGAAGTCTTTATTATCATGCTTGGGGCAGAAAATGTTAAAACCGGCGCCTACGAACGCATCCGCGCATCGTACGGCAGGGGTATGATCGATGCACTGCGACTACGCCAGCATATCATCGAAAACTTGCCTGGTGCAGTTCTGTCCCCCCGATCAACGGAAGATGTGCAGGCGGTTCTGCAATATTGTGACGCAGAAGGGATACCGCTGTACGTTTATGGCGGCGGCTCGACGGTCACCCGCGGCACGGAAGCGGTACAGGGCGGCGTCACGCTGGACATGGCACGGCACATGAACCGGGTGGTGGCTTTCAACGAGGTAGATCAAACCATCACCGTGCAGGCTGGCATGTTGGGTCCTGATTTGGAACGCCTGCTCAATACCGCCCCGGAGACCTTCCATGCAAAGCGCGCTTACACCTGTGGGCATTTTCCGCAATCCTTTATGCATTCGAGCGTGGGCGGCTGGGTGGTCACCCGCGGCGCCGGGCAAAATTCCACCTACTACGGCAAGATCGAAGACATTATCCTGGCGCAAGAGTATGTCACCCCGCGTGGCATTTTACGCACTCCCGCTTACCCGCGCAGCGCTACCGGTCCTGATTTCGACCAGTTGATGATGGGCTCTGAGGGCAGTTTTGGTGTGTTGACCGCTGTCACCCTGCGGGTTTTTCGTTACATGCCGCAAAATACCCGGCGCTACAGCTATTTATTCCGCACCTGGGAGGACGCTCTTGCGGCAGTGCGGGAAGCACTGCAGGGCGAGTTTGGCATGCCGTCCGTTTTTCGCCTGTCGGATCCCGAGGAAACCGACGCCGCTTTGCGCATATATCACATTCACGGCACGCCGGCGGATGCGGTTCTGCGGAAGTTGGGTTATCAACCCATGCAGCGCTGCCTGCTATTGGGTTCAGCGGATGGCGATGCCGCTTATACACGTCTGGTGGCGCGAAAAATCGCCGCCATCGCCCGAAAGCACCAAGCCTTCACATTGACGCCTTTTCAAGTCACCCGGCGCTGGGAGAAAACCCGCTTCACAGATCCTTACATGCGCGAAGATTTGATGGATTTTGGCATTTTGATCGATACGCTGGAATGCGCAGTGACCTGGGAGCAGGGGCCTGAAGTCCATGCGAGGGTGCGTGAATTTGTCAAAAGCCGCCCGCAAACCATTTGTATGACGCACCTGTCACACCTGTACCCGCAGGGCGCCAACCTGTACTTCATCTTCATCGCGCGCATCACGGGTATCGACGAATACCTGGCGCTGCAGTACGGCATCCTCGATGCTATTCAAAAATCCGGGGCCGCCATGAGCCACCACCACGGCATTGGCAAACAGACCGGACCGTGGCTGGAAGGGCAAATTGGAACGGAATGCATGGACGTGATTCGCGTCCTCAAGCAGCATTTCGACCCGCACAATATCCTCAACCCAGGCGGCACGCTCGGGTTGGATATGAGCGCAAACCAGCGGAAAAAACGCTGGGGTTTTCGCCATTGAGTTCAACGTGTTGGGGTATATACTAGCTAATTATTAGTTATTCTCCTGGATTCACCAAAACCATGACCCCTGAAAACATTCTGGCAATTGACAACGGCACGCAAAGCGTCCGGGCGCTGTTATTCGACCTGCGCGGTAACCTGCTGGCCAAATCGCGCATACCTATCGAACCATACTATTCGACCGCGCCTGGTCTGGCGGAACAAGACCCCCAGGTATTTTGGAATGCAGTCTGTCAGGCCTGCCAGGCGTTGTGGCAAATGCCTGGTGTGGATCGTTCCAGTATAGCGGGCGTGGCGCTGACAACCCAGCGCAGCACGTTGATCAATCTTGGCAAGGATGGCAAACCGCTGCGGCCAGCTATCCACTGGCTGGACCAACGCCGCACTGAAGGTCTGCCGCCGGTCAGCGGCCTGTGGGGTGCGGCTTTCGCGGTCGCTGGGGCGACTCAGACGGTCAACTACCTGCAGGCAGAAGCGGAATGGAATTGGATTCGAACCCAGCAACCGGAAGTTGCCAAAAACACCCACAAGTACGTATACCTGTCGGGGTATCTCACCTATTTGCTGACCGGTCGATTGGTCGATTCAGTCGGCTGCCAGGTGGGTTATATGCCCTTTGACTACAAAAAGCACCGCTGGGCGTCGCGCTTCGATTGGAAGTGGCAGGTCCTGCCGATGGATCCGCAAATACTGCCAGACCTGGTGCCGCAGGCCCAGCCGCTGGGTGAGATTACGACCGAAGCGTCCGCCGCTACCGGCATTCCAGCCGGCCTGCCGTTGATTGCAGCGGCAGCCGACAAGGCCTGCGAGGTGCTTGGCTCCGGCTGCCTGCAGCCGCAGTATGGCTGCCTGTCTTACGGCACAACTGCTACCATCAATACCACCCACCGGCGCTATATCGAGGTCATTCCGCTCATTCCGCCGTATCCGTCGGCGGTTCCCGGGGCCTACGACTTGGAGCTGCAAATCTACCGTGGTTACTGGATGGTCAACTGGTTCAAAAATGAATTTGGCTTGCGCGAGGAACACCTGGCGCATGAGCGCGGCATCGAACCAGAAGACCTGTTTGATGAGCTGGTGGAGCAAATCCCGCCGGGGTCGCAGGGACTGGTACTGCAGCCGTATTGGTCGCCAGGCCTACGCTCGCCGGGCCCCGAAGCACGCGGCGCCATCATCGGTTTTGGCGATGTGCATACCCGCGCGCACATCTACCGCGCCATTCTGGAAGGCCTGGCCTATGCACTGCGCGAAGGCGCCGAGCGTACCACCAGACGCAGCGGCGTGCGTCCGACTGAGCTGCGGGTCGCTGGCGGTGGCAGTCAGAGCAAGGCTGCCATGCAAATCACCGCGGATATTTTCGGCCTGCCGGCCGCCAGGCCGCACGTTTACGAAGCCAGCGGGCTTGGCGCAGCCATCGACGCCGCGGTTGGTGTTGGGCTGCACCCAAATTTCGAGACCGCCGTGGCGGAAATGACTCGCATTGGCGATGTGTTCGAACCGAACCCTAAAGCACAGGCAGTCTATGATGAGTTGTACAAAGAAGTGTATTTAAAGATGTATAGCAAGCTGCGGCCGTTGTACCAGGCCATGCAAGAAATCAAGTAGGTAAATAATAGTTGGATGACAAGGCGCAGAGATAACTGCTTGACATCGTATATTAAATACCATATACTCTTAGATGTCTGACATTATCACCCCCCCACACTGACACCTTAATTACCCTGTCTGACCGCTCAAGCAGATAATGCTTGGACGTCTGGTATTCTATTTCAATGTAAAACCCGATGTCCGAGCTGTTTATTGCTGATGCCTTCTTTAGTTCCAGGTTGACAAATGAGGCGAGCTTATGCGAGTTGACAATCCGGAAAATCGGTGTTGTACCATTTCCCATTTGTTTAAGTTTATTCAATCCGTTCGATCCGTTAAATTGACCAGCTCTGGTGTAGCCGCTCCTTACCACTGGTTCGTCGGTTATTTATGCTGCGGCTTTTTATCGCGCCGTTCGCTCTGTGTGAGAATGGTGCGCCTCTGAACCAACGTTTTAAGTCAGAGGATCCAGTCCATTGGCAGGAGGTGAGTTTACCAGCAAATCTTGAGCCAGCAGCTAAACCACAAATCGTTATTTTATCCACGCGCCTTAATGCGCCCCATTTGTTCCCAATTCATCAATTCTAATGAGGAGAAAAAGGAATGGCAGCACAAGCGACTAGTGTTTGGACTTTGGAAGAGGGCGAAGTTCGTAAGCCTGGTATCGTCCATATCGTGGCATTAGCTCTCTTCACCGGCATCGGTATTGTTGTTGGCACCTTCGGCAGCCTGGCAATCCCGATCGGATTCGTATCGGCGTTCTGGCCTGGACAGGCCATCCAGGCGGTTGGCTCGGTTTGGTACGGCATGTGGGGAGGCATTGCAGCCTTCGTTTTCCCGTTGATCTCCAATGCCATGAGCGGATCAGCACCGCTGCCTGTTTCGCTGGCCTACATCCCGGGCAACTTCGTTCAGGGTATTGCTGCCGGTTGGGTATTCCGCCAATTCAAACTAGATCCTTCCCTGAAGACTGCTAAGGACTGGTTGGGCTTCACCCTGGTTGGTATCCTGGCAGCCAATGCCTTCGGCGCCGCGTGGGGCACCACTGTGTTACGTATTTTTGGCCTGATCACCCCAGATGCTCATCTGGTGGCCTGGGTAGGTTGGTTCCTGGGAAACTCCGTTGCTTCCTGGGTCTTGGGCGTTCTGCTGCTCAAGTTCATCTCCCCTCTGGTTGTCAAGACCAAGGCATTCTGCAAGGGTTATTGGGCTTAATCAACAAATTCCTGAAAGAACGTTTTCAGGAAATTGTTCCGGACAGTTTCGGAAAACCTCGCAATTCGACTCCCCGCTTCGGCAACGAAGCGGGGAGATCGTGGCTGACAGTAAGACAGGAGATTTGAATGGATCAAGCTTTGCCTGTCGCATCAACCGCCACAACCAGGCGGATGCGAAAAACTCTTTTAGGAACGGTGCCGGTATCGTCGCCGCTTTACCAGCTACATCCGGTTACCCGATTCATCACCCTGGTATTTTTAGGTGTGGTTTCACTGTTTATCGATGTTCCAGAAATTAACATCATACTTATTGTTATGGTATTCATCTACTTGCATTGGGCAAAAGTAGATATGTCCAACCTTAAGATCTACCTGCCCTTGACTATAACAGTTGCGATCTTCATGTTTTCGGTTTCGATTGGTTTCCCAAGCCGACTGCCTGGTTATCATACGTTTCAATTTCTCGGCATCACTTTCTACTTTGAATCGTTATACTGGACTTTTGCCAGCTACTGGCGCTTGATGGCTATGCTCATCGGGACGATCCAATACTTCTCGACCAATCGCGAACGCGAAACGTTGGTTGCGATTCGTTCGCTCAAAGCCCCCTTTGTCATTACTTACTTCTTCAGCCTTGCACTGCGCTCGGCTGGCATGTTCCTGGAAGATATGCGCACCATCCGCGAAGCCGAACGGGCGCGCGGTTTGGATGAAACTTCCTTGGCGCTGCGCGACCGCGCCAAATTGTATGTGATGTATATGATACCGCTGTTTACCCTGGCGATTCGCCGCACCGACGAGATCAGCAACGCGCTCTATGCCCGCGGCTACACCCCCTCCGGAAAGCTGGAGAACGGAGTTCATCGCAGCGACTATATCCTGACCAAATATCCCATTCGCAGGATCGACATCATCGTCATCAGCGCAATGATCATCACGTTCATTATGGTCATCATTCTGCGCGCGCAGTTTGGTATTTTTGCAGTTGCGCAATCGCCGCTGCGGATTTTCTTGCTCAGCCTGTGGAGTTAACCTATGACAGCGGTTTCTATTAAAGATTTAGGTTGGAAGTACAGCGGTCGTAAACATTTCGCAATCGAACATGTAGATTTGGAGATTCCAGAAAATTCCTTTGTCAGCGTGGTAGGGCCAAATGAACATGGCAAAACGACCCTGGTATCCTGCATCAAAGGCCTGATTCCCAACAGCTTCCACGGTGTGTGGCGAGGTCAAGTGGAGATCTTTGGTCAAGATGTTCGTAAGATGAGCACGGAGCGCCTGGCCGCCGACATAGGCTTTGTGTTCGCCGATCCAGAGGCACAGTTTACCTCGATGACCGTGGAAGAAGAACTGGTGTTTGGGTTGGAAAATATTGGCCTGCCGTTGAACGAGATTCAGGAACGCCTGAATTGGGTGTGTGACCTTACGATGATCGGCAATCTGCTGGATAAATCGCCCTACGAAATTTCGGGCGGCCAAAAGCAACGAGTCGCCATTGCCTCTGTGCTGGCCATGCGTCCGCGAATTATCATTCTGGATGAACCAACGTCCATGCTCGATCCGTTGGGCAAGGATAACATTTTCCAGATTTTGACCAACATCAAAAAAGATACCGACCTGTTGGTGATCGTTGTCGAGCATAACATCGAACAGATTGCGCCGCTCTCAGACTTGATGGTGCTGATGTATGATGGCAATATTGCCAAAGCAGCGCCGCCAGCCGAATTCTTCGAGAACAGTGATTTTCTGCTCGAACACGGCATCATTCCCCCCCAGGCGACCACCTTCGTTGATCGATTAAAGCAGCAAAAACTGTACGCCGGCACCCTGCCGGTTGGGCTGGAAGATGCCGTTGATATTACCAGCCGTGTACTGCGGAACCATTCGGCGCCCAAAAACTGAATGCTGCGAGATCAGATTTGGCGATGGTTTAATGAAGGGTGATAAAAATACTCCCTTTCCTTGCGTTTTAGAATAGGACATTCAATGACATCTGAACGCCTGATTGAAGTCAAAGACCTTGTTTTTGAATACCCCGATGGCACCCAGGCCTTACGGAAAATCAGCCTCGATATATTTGCCGGGCAATTTATCGCGCTAATCGGTCAGAACGGTTCGGGTAAAACCACATTGGCCAAGTCGCTGAACGGACTGCTCAGACCGACTGAAGGGTACATTAAAATCGATGATCTGGATACCCGCGATCGCGGCACCACAAAGAAGATCGTAACCAAAGTGGGTTATGTATTCCAGAATCCAGATCACCAGTTATTCAACAACACAATTTACAAGGAAATCGCCTACGGGCCAACCAACCTTGGCATGAAGGAAAATGAAGTCAGGGAGCGCGTAGAAGAGGCTGCGCAAGTGTGTGGTGTGGAAGAAAGCCTGTTCACGGAGCATCCTTTCTTCTTGACCAAAGGCCTCCGGCAGCGGGTGGCAATTGCCTCCATCCTGGCGATGCGCCCACGCACCATCATCGTCGATGAACCGACCACCGGTCAGGATATGCGCCAGTCGTTGGAGGTGATGAATTTTTTAAGGGATCTGTGGGAAAAAGAAGGCCACACCATTATCATCATCACCCACGAAATGCCGATTGTGGCACAATATGCTCAACGCACTGTGGTGCTGGGGCAGGGTCAACTGTTGATGGATGCGCCAACCCGCGAAGTGTTCGCCGAGCCCGAATTACTGGCGCGCACCTTCGTCAAACCACCGCAAATAACCCGTTTGGCGCAGTCTTTTTCTGACTTCGGCATTCCGAAAGACATTTTAAGTGTAGATGAAATGTCCGCCGCTTTTGAAAAGGTACGGGCAAGTCAGGGGTAGGCCATGCCCACTGCGCTTGTAATTAACCCAAACACATCAGAAAAGATGTCGGAAGGCATTCGCGCTATCGCTGCGCATGTATTCCTCTCCCCCTGGGAATTTCGGGTGGTTAATGCACCTGCTGGCCCTGAATCGCTCGAATCATGGCGTGACTACCAACTGGCCGGCGTTACCATCTTGCCGCTGCTGAAAGAACATAACGATGTAGATGGCGTGGTGCTGGCCTGCTTTGGCGACCCCGGATTGTACGCACTGAAGGAGGCGTCTGCGGTGCCTGTGGTGGGCATTGCCGAGGCTGCCTTCTCACTTGCGCTTTTGCTGGGCGGCAAGTTTGGCATTCTGGCCGCCATGAACCGAGCTGTAGGGTTGATGGATGCGCTGGTGCGCATGTATGGCCTGGAAGCGCGTTACGCTGGTACAGCGGCGCTGGATATGCGTGTACTCGACCTGGAAGAAGACCATCAGGGCACATTGGCCGTGCTGGAACGGGTGAGCAAGGAACTGCACACTCACAGCGCGGAAGTGCTTTTATTGGGCTGCGCCGGGTTAACCGGCTTCACCCATGATCTGACCCAGCGCGTACCCGTAACAGTTATCGATCCTGTCGAGGCCGGCTGCCGCATGTTGAAAAGCGCAGTCGAAATGGGCTTGAACACCAGCCATAGCGGTCTTTTCAGCCAGCCAGCAGCGCAGCGGATGAATGGGCTGCCGCGCGCCTTCTCACCTGAAATGGCTGCCTATCTGAAGACCTGGGAAAGCGAATAGGCGCGCATGGAAGATTTTTTCTTCGTCTCTGAGGGCGACCGCATTCATGCAGTCTTGTATGAGGCACCTGAAGGCAAAGCGCCTCACGACGCGGTGATTTTTTGTCACGGCGCATTCGAGAGCAGCGCGCACTGGAGCGATTATGCGCGCCGGTTGGCGGACCAGGGCTTCACGGCGCTGGCAGTCGATTTTGTAGGCCACGGCACAAGTGACGGCCTGCGTGGACTGGTCGATCTGCGCCGTTGGGCTTATAACCTGCGCGACGCAATGAACGCGCTGACCTTGCGCGGTTACCGGCGCTTTGCGGTTGTCGGTTGGGACAGCGGAGGTAGCGCTGCATTGTTGGCTGCCGCGCATGACCGCCGGATGGAATGTGTCGTAACGCTGGCCACCCCGGTGAATTTGACCCCCTTGCTGAGCGAACGCATCGTCTTTACCCTGATGACGGGTTGGAGCAAGGTGCGCAGCTTGTTCACCAAAAAACCACTTACCCTTTCACGCGCCGGCGCCTACGACGAGCTGTGCTTTGCTGTGGACAGCGAAGTGGATGGCGCTTATAAGAATGACGCTTATTTGCAAGAGATTCTTGCGGCTGTGCCAGTTCCGCAAAGCCTGGATAGCGTGTGGGTGGACATCACTACGGCGGTGAAGAATGTAAACACTCCCGTGCTGGTTATGCATGGCAGGGACGATGACGTAATCCCCATGAAACAGAGCGAGAAACTGCTCAAGTTATTGCCAGGCCATAAAAAATTGGTGCTGGTGGAGAATGCCGGCCATGCCCTGCACCTTGATCAGAAAAAAGATGAAGTTTATATCACCATCGCACGGTGGATCAAGCATTACCTGAATTAATCTTGCTGCTTCGGGAGACCGGGATGACACAAAAGACCTTGCTTATTCAGGGCGGTACGGTAGTCAATGAGTTGGGCGCTTACCCGGCGGACCTGTGGATCGAAGGCGAAAAGATCGTATCCCAGGCGCCAACGGGCGCTTATGCGACGCTGCGGGCAGATGAAACGATTGAAGCAACCGGAAAACTGGTGCTTCCCGGGCTTATCGACCCGCACTTGCACTTTAACTCGCCCTTCATGGGCACCATCACCGCCCACGGATATGATAACGGCACGGCAGCGGCGGCTTTCGGCGGCGTGACCACGCTGATCGATTTTTCCACCCAGCCCAAGGGCGGTTCGATCCTGCAAAATGTTGAACAGAAAGAAGAAGAAGCCCGCGGGCGCGCCTATATCGACTGGAGCGTGAGCGGCATTTTGCTGGATGCCGGAGCGCAAACCCTGGCTGAGATTCCACAGTTGATTGCAGCCGGGCTGCCCACCTACAAGTGTTTTACCACTTACAAGCATTCCGGCCGTCTGATGGATGATGACAGTTTTTTGCTACTGCTGGAAGCCACCGCCAAACACGGCGGCATGCTAATGGTTCACTGCGAGAACGATGCCATCGTCAATTACCACACCGAAAAGCTTATTGCTTCTGGCGAGCTGGCGCCCATCGACCACGCACGCAGCCGCCCGGCCTCTGCCGAGAATGTTGCCATTCAACGGGTGGTGGATTTGATGCGCGAAGTGCCCGCGCCCGTGTATATCGTGCACACCTCGACCGCTGAAAGCGCACAGATCATTCAGCGCGCGCGCCTGGAGGGGCTGCCGATCCACTCCGAGACCTGCACGCATTACTTGACGCTCACCGAAGAAAAACTGAAAGGGCCGAATTCCCAACTCTTCATTTGCAGTCCGCCGCTGCGCAAACAAAAAGATGTCGATGCGCTGTGGCATGCGCTGGACGGCGGGGCAATAGAGGTTGTCTCCTCGGATGATGCCGGCGTTTTACCCGCCGACAACCTGCGCATCGGCCAGGGCCGCTTCGACAAGGTGCCCTCCGGCCTCACTGGCATCGAAACTCGTTTGTCGATCCTGTACACCGAAGGGGTGTGCAAAGGGCGCATCACCTTACCACAGCTAGTGGCTGCCGCATCCAGCACCCCGGCCAGGCTGTTCGGGCTGTACCCGGCAAAGGGTCACCTCAACCCGGGCGCGGATGCGGATGTGGTGCTGTTCGACCCCACGCAGGCCTGGACCATGTCGGCCAGCACCCTGCACCAGAACACCGATTTTTGCATCTTCGAGGGCTGGCCGATTCAGGGCAAAGTTGAGACGGTAATCAGCCGTGGGGAGTATGTTATTCGCAATGGCGAGCTGGTGGGCCGCCCGGGGCGTGGACAGCGCGTGTTCCGCAAACTGTAGCCGGAGAATTGCGCTGCTGCCGGCTTCCCCGCTGTCTAGCCAGCGCAGCGGCTATTCCCACTCCTCCGGGTTGTATTTGCGCGTGCGCTTGAGTTCGCCGCGTTGGCGCTTGGCCCCGACTCGCGCCGCTCTGGCGGTCACGCTGGGGCGGGTCGGTTTGCGCTTTTTGGGCGGCTCAGCAGCCTTTTGAATCAGGGTGACCAGCCGCTGGACCGCATCGGTGCGGTTCTTTTCCTGTGAACGGTAGCGTTTAGCTTCGATGATCAACACACCATCCTCGGTCATGCGGCTGGCGGCCAGCTTGATCAGGCGCTCTTTGACTTCGGCAGGGAGGGAGGGTGATTTTACCGCGTCAAAGCGCAACTGAACGGCCGAGGAGACCTTGTTGACATTCTGCCCGCCAGGACCCGAGGCGCGGATGAAGTCGAATTGAAGCTCGCTTTCGTCAAGGAAGAGGGTCGAAGTAATTTCGATCATCATGAAAGAAATCATAATCTAAACGATCGAGTCTTACAACGCCTTAGCCACTTCTTCATCCCAGTGGGTAACCACGCCCCAGTTGCGGTAATCGCTTGGCGGGTTAGGTTCTATACCCACTCAATATTTTCAGTCGAATCGCCGGTCCTATACGCCAACTTCGGATGCAAATTTCGGTCAGTAGCCAATAACGATTAATCCCCTTGTAATATGTGCATATATATAGGATAATAGACATAAAGTGTCTATTATCCTATATGAAATCAATAATCCTTTCCTCGCTTGATTCTTTTCCATACTTCACCATTGAAGCAGTGAAACAGCTTCTTGGCGATGAATCCGCTGCTGCTGGCACCATTCAAACTGCGCTTTACCGCTGGATGAAAGCTGGACAAATTATCCAGTTGAAAAAGGGCGTCTATATGACGCGCCGCTTTTTTGAACTGCACCGCGCTGATGCAGATTTTGCGCCCATGGTCAGTGCAATATTGATCCCTCTGTCGTACCTATCTATGGAATATATTTTGCAGCGCAATGCCATACTCACAGAAATGACTTATCCGGTATCTGCCATCACTCTAAAGCAAACCCGTGTATTTGAAAACAAGCTGGGAACTTTTACCTACCGCAATATCAAAGCGGATCTCTATCAGGGTTTCACGATCTCCGAAACCCTGGGTATCCCTTTTGCCCAGGCGACTGTGGCGAAGGCGCTTTTTGATTATCTTTATTTACGCCCCTGGAAAAGCAAAGGACGTTCGACGAGCTATAACCTGGCAGAAGAGTTGCGCCTTAACCTGGAGGACTTCTTAGAAAAAGACCAGGATGAGTTTGCAACCTTCGTTGGGATGAGTAAAAGTAAAAAGATGGACCAGATTTTGAAAAACCTGAGGAAAACCGTATGGCGACTTTAATCCAATCGATGCAAAACGTCCTGTCTCAAAAAGACCCATTGTTACCCAATGAGACAAAACGGGTAATCCTCAAGGAGTTTCTGCAGGCCTATACGCTGGATTTTCTCTACAATCACCCGGTCTATCGCAAGCTCAATTTTTATGGCGGCACCTGCCTCCATGTGATATACGGGTTAAACCGGCTATCCGAAGATATCGATCTGGATAACAGCGAAGAGATTGATCTGAGCAACCTTGAAAACGATCTGTTAACTTTCTACCGTTCCAACATTGGGTATGCCGACGTAACCGCCAAGACCCAGATAGGAGAATGGGGTGTCCGGCGAACCACCTTGAAATTCCCCATCCTCTATTCTTTGGGTTTGACTTCTCATGCCAATGAACCGCTGCACATGAAAGTAGAGGTCAGCCAGCACAAGCAAATTTACATCCAACGCAAAACGCCCCTCTTGCTTTTTGGAAGAAGTTTGATGGCCGCGCATTTTTCACTGGAGACAATGATGGCTGGAAAGATGTTGGCCTGTCTGGAGCGAAACTTTCAGAAAGGAAATGAAGGAGCCACGATCAAAGGCCGGGATTTTTATGACCTGCTCTGGTTCATGCAGCAGAAAATTCAGCCGCTGGAGGAAAAGTTAGCCAAGGATGGTCGCCAGCCCTACACCGTTCGATCCGCGATGCAAATGCTGGATGAAAAGATTGCTGACATGAGAATACCCGACCTGGCAGAGGATTTGCTGCCTTTGTTTGAACAGAGGTCTTTCATCGAAGCCTGGCTGGAAGGGTTTAAAGAGAATTTCAGGGAGTATGTGAAGAATTATTCATAGGAACCGTTTGCGCCTGCCCATAGAAACGCAGATTTGAGTCGTTCTGCCCGGGGCCTTGGGTTGTCGCAGGTTGACGTTCCGAAGAAAAGCGACGAATTTTTACGGCAAGCCGCTATGCGCCTATCTGTTGATTTTGCGGTCTGATGATAAGCTGTAAATATGCCATGAACAAAAAGCGCCCTCCTATAGAAGAGCGCTCTTTCTGTTTTCTAGATTCGAGGCTTGAACCGCCAGCGCAAGGCACGCTTCAGCCTGGTAGCGGTTTGCGGGGTCAGGCGCTATACCCGAGCAATATTTCCGGTCGAGTCGCCGGTCCAATACACCAACTCAGGCCATTGGGTTGGGACAGGCCACGTACCATCCGTTTCTGGCTGGGGGGTATAGTTTGGATAGGATTGCCCACCCAGGGTCAGCGCTGGGATGAGATTGCCTGATCTCAACGAGCTCTGCTGCACGCCTGTTGGTCTAGGCCGCAGTAAAATCAAAGTCACTACCAATCCAATCAGGATTAAATCGATGGCGATTAATAAAATGACAAGACGTTTGAACTCAAAAGGTCTTCGCTTTAACTGCCGTGCCGGCTTTACTCCCCGCGCCGGCTTTACTCCCCGCGCTGGCTTTGCTGCCTCCGCTGGTTTTACCCTCTGCGCCGGTTTTACCCCCCGCGCTGGCTTTGCCGCCTCAACCGGCTCGACCCACCCCGCCGGCTTTACCCACCCCGCTGATTCTACTTTCTGTGCCGGTGGAGCTTTAAGGGGTCGGGTTTGGGGTTTCGTGGGTGCAACAGCCGTGGGCGCAGGTTTAGCGGGTTCAGGCTGTGGTTTTTGAATGGGTTCATGTGGTCGAGTGCGGTACCGCTCAAACGCCCATTTAAAGGCTTCCTGTGCATGCCGACTCTCCGGATTTATTTGGAGAGCTTTTTGTACATACTCGATGGCTTTATCGGCATCAGCCAGCGTGGCCAGGATCAACCAGGGGGCTTCTAAATCCGGCGCAAGTTTAACTGCCCGCCAGGCCAGCCGTTCAGCAGCAGCTTTGTCGTTCTGTTTAAGGGCCTGGTAAGCCTGTTTGATTAAGGTTTGGGGATCTTTGGCCTCAATGGTCATAACTACCCAGGTAGGGCCTCTAGGTGGGCGGAGAGGATTTTATTATTGTCTGGTAACAATACCTTGCCTGTATATGATAGCACTATTAGCCAGTTGTTGGTACCTTAATGGCTGCCGGGAAAATGTTTTACTGGCACTTCTTACCGCCGCTCCCTGGCACACCCCAATATCGCATTTGCCGAAAGAGAAAGATCGACAATCCATCCAAATCACGGCAGGATACAAAAAAAAGCAGCAACTGAAATATTATGAAATCATGCTGTTTGGGTTGAACCCCCAAGGCGCAGGCTTTATAACGCCTCAGCCACTTCCTCGCTCCAGTGAATGATGGCGTCCCAGTTACGATAATCGCCTTCCGGCGCACGCAGTGCTTTGACCACCAGCCGCGCCAGCCAATCCAGCCGTTTCAGTTCCAATACCCCGCCGAAATAGCCGACACTGATCGGTTTTACCTTCGAAATCTTGTTGAAAACTTCGGCAAGGTAACCCTCAGCCATATAACGGCTGTCCGGGCTGTCGTCATGCATGGTCATGCAGCAGACGAAATATGCGACCGGCACCTGGCTTAGTTCGGCTTCGTGGTCTTCCAGGAAATGCAAGACGTCATCGTGAATTTTCCCGCCGCGGATAGCGCTTCCTACGATGACTGCGCCATAGCACGACACGTCGCGCGCTTCCCGGGCAGAAATGACATCCACTTCGTAGCCGTGTTCTTTAATAGTTTTGGCGACTGCCTCTGCCACCTCGCGAGTCGTGCCGTAGTAGGTGGCATACGTAACCAATATTTTCTTATCCATGTTTGTCTCCATTAACCTTGCAGTGCGTGATGTAGGCAATATTGAATGACCGATCCCCTACTCAATGCCCATAACGCCAGCTGTCCTGAAAACAAACCGGTAAAGGTTCGGCCTAAAAAACGATTTCCTCCTTTCCTGAGAGTTTATCCTGAATGTACTGGACAACCGTATCCAGATGTTTGGGGTGATGGACGAAATCCAGATCGTCGGTGCGCAGGGAGAGCACCGGGCAAAGGTCGAAGGTTTGAATCCATTCCTCGTAAAAGCTGTCGAGCAATTGCAGGTAACCTGCATCGATACCGCTTTCGATGTCCCGGGCGCGCTGGTGGATGCGGTCGATCAATACTGGCACCGGCGCCTTGAGATAGATCAGTAGCGAAGGCGGGGGCAGCGTTTTTGTGACCAGTGAAAATACCTTGCGGTAGGTCATGAAATCGCGCTCGTTGAGATTGCCAAGGTGATTCAGTGCCCGGGCGAAAATCGCTGCATCTTCATAGATACTGCGATCGATAATCGAGGAGCGCGGGTCCTGCCACATTTCCAGGTGCTGTTGGGCGCGGTGACCCAGGAAATAAATCTGCAGGTGGAAAGACCACTGGCGCATGTTGCCGTAAAAGTCGGGTAGATAAGGATTGTCCGCAACCGATTCATACGCCGTACGCCAACCAAGGCGCGCCCCAATGCGTTCGGTGAGGGAGGTCTTGCCAGAGCCAATATTACCTGCAACCAGAATCAACCTTTTAGGCGCCATTATGAATTACCTGTGTGAAATTTTTCTCAATATCAGTTTACCTGAAAATCCTCAAAAAACCAACAAAATTTTAACATACCTTTATTCTTTAACCATAAACAATTAACGAATCGGTTGGAGATTGGAAAGCAGTAAAAATCTCATGATATTTACCGTACCGAGCATCGATTGAGCAAGGGAGGGGTTTTAAAATTGAGCTTTGGGATACACCGCAGGCCGCCATTCGCCATCCCCCCGATCCTAAATGTGATAAACTTAGCGGGTTGTAAATTCCCAGAGCTAGTTAAAGCATGCAGTAATATAATCCAATAATCCCCTATTTGAGGTACACATAATGGATATTGCCATGGAAAAGGCCGCCCCTCGTGTCAAGCGGCGCCGGGTTCCTGCAACACGCCGCGAACGCTGGGCCTGGTATTTGTATGATTTTGGCAACTCAGCGTATGCCGCGGTAGTGCTGCTGGCCGTCTATTCGGCATATTTTAAAGGTTCGGTGGTTGGCGGCCATGAAGGTACCCGGTTATGGGGCATTTCGGTCGGCATCGCCATGTTAGTGGTAGCCGCGATCTCCCCCATCCTTGGTACCCTGGCCGATTTTTCCGGCGCCAAGAAGAAATTCTTATTCTTTTTCACGGCGCTGGCCGTCGTTTTCACGGCTGCGCTCTTTTTCGTGATGCCGGGTAATATTTTTGCCGGAATGCTTTTCTTTATTCTGGCTGAAATCGGTTACCGCGCTTCGCAGGTATTTTACAATGCTCTTCTGCCAGAAATTGCTGAACCGCACGAACTGGGTAAAGTATCCGGCAACGGCTGGGCGATCGGGTCGTTCGGCGGAATCATTTGCCTGCTCATCGTTCTGGCGCTGATCATGCTGATCGGCGGTAACATGGTGATTCGAGCCGCTTTCTTGATCACGGCTGTTTTCTATCTGGCATCGGCACTGCCATTGTTCTTATGGCTGCGCGAACGGGCTGAGCCCAAACCCCTGCCGCAGGGTAAATCAGCCTTCAAGATGGCTTTCGAACGCCTGGGGGCGACCTTCCGGGCGGTCAAAAACTATAAAGAATTTATCAAATTCATCATTGCTTTCCTGGTGTTTAATGACGGCATTATGATGACGCTTGACTTTGCTGCCATTATCGGTGCAGTCTTGTTCGGCATGGAACAGCAGCAATTGATCATCTTCATGATCGTTGTACAAATCACCAGCGTCGCCGGAGCATATTTGTTTGGCATCCTGGCTCACAAATGGAATAGCAAAAAATCCCTGGTGCTTTCATTGGCTTTAATGGTCGTGGCGGTTGTCTGGCTTCTGTTTGTCGAACAGTTGTATGTATTTTTCATCATTGGCGGTTTGGCCGGCTTTGCGCTGACCGGCGTCCAATCCGTCAGCCGGACGCTGGTGGGTCAATTTGCGCCTGAAGGCAAGAGCGCTGAGTTCTACGGCTTTTTCGAGGTCGGCGGGCGCACTTCATCCTTCATTGGGCCGGCAGTTTATGGTTTCATTGCTGCTGAGGCCGCCATCATCTACTCCAGCCGCGGGATGGAAGCTTTGACCGCTGAACAAATGGGCCTGCGGGTGGCAGTCATTTCGATCATCATCTTTCTGGTCGTTGGTTTGTTCATGCTGCTGGCAGTTCGCCAACCGAAGGTCGCCAGCGAAGAAGTCCCAATTGATTAAACTTCAGGGAAGAAACATAAATTCGATATATGTCCGACGCTGAATTAACCGTCACATATCCACGCCGTCGGGTAATCCGGCGAACTTTGCGCACTCTAATTCGGGCGGCTTTTTTGGTAATCAGTGAATTCAAGGTGAATGGCGCTGAAAACCTGCCGAAAGAGGGCCCTTTGCTGGTAATCGGGAATCATTTTAGCTTTATCGACCCGGTTGCCTTGATTGGCGCGCTACCTTACCCCTTGGAATTTATCGGCGGCACGCAGATGCCCAACGCGCCAGGCATGGTCTCGTGGTTGGCGCGCGTTTACGGCGTATTGCCGGTGCGGCGCGGCAGCCTTTCCCGCGATACTTTGCTCGCCTCGCGTAAAGTGTTAAAAAACAAAGGCGTGCTGGGAATATTTCCGGAAGCGGGGTCATGGGCGGCAGTGTTGCGTCCGGCGCGGCCGGGCAGCGCTTACCTGGCAACCTGCACGCAGGCGCAAATCCTACCGGTCGGCCTAGATGGTTTTACCGACTTATTTCCATCCTTGCGCCGAGGCAAACGCGGGAAAATCACCTTCAACATTGGCAAACCCTTTGGCCCTTTTTTTGTCTCCGAACGCGGCGAAACGGACCGGCAGAAGTTGGCCGAACTTGGGCATGAATTTATGCGCAAGATAGCTGATCTCATCCCGGCCGAACGGCGCGGCCACTATTCCAACGACGCCGCCATTCGTGCTGCCGCCCAAAGCGCGGCGGTTTATCCCTGGGAAAACATTCAAGAAGAATAGCTGATTAATTAAAAGAACCGGCGGGGAGGGGATCCAACACACCGGTTCGTTGGGAAATAGTCTTCGTTTTAAAGCGCCAGGGAATTTTAGCGAGTTCGATCTGAAATTTAATTACTGCACCCCCGGTATTTTTACCGGGGGTGCGATTTCATGTTAACGTTTTAGGGTGTAGCTGTTTCGGTAACGGTCTCGGTGGTGGTTTCTGTGAAGGTTGGTGTATTGGTCGGGGTGTTTGTTGGAGTCTCAGTCGGGGTGTTTGTTGGGGTATTTGTCGGGGTGTCAGTCGGCGTAGCGGTAGGGGTAACCGTCGGCGTAAATGTTGGCGTTGCCGTGCTTGTTACAGTCGGCGTGCCTTCCTCGTCGTCGTCATCCTCATCCTCCGCAGGGTGGACTACAATTCCCTGTGCAGCCAGCGGGCCGCCAGTCGGGTCACGACGGGAGATGATGGTCACCTTGGCGCCGACAACCAGCAGGTCAACCCGCTCTTCAGGGAGGATTTTAGTCGTCTCGGAGAGTTCGAAGGTGTACTCTTGACCGTCTTTAGCCAGGATGGTGATCGATTCGCCAGCCGTATATGCGGTCACCATACCGACTCGATGTATGCGCACCGGTTTGCCAGGAACCACCTGTACTTTTACAGCGGTGAATTCGTCAGCGGCAGGTACAACAGCCTCAGTGGCGACCGGAGCGGCAGGATCAACAGCGGTTTTGACCGCCTGCACTACCACTTGCACGCCAACATTCAATTGTTCCCAGGTCGCAGATCCAAGTGTGGGAATTTTGAAGGAAGTGGTTTCGGTCAGCGCGAAGACCATTTCTTCACCGGTTTTCAGTTTGATCGTTAAGGACGCGGCATCCACTGCTACGACTTCGCCGCGGAAATGGTATTTCTTGCCAGCCAGTTTCTCTTCCACGCGCTCGGCTTTATCGGTTGCCCGAACTTCCACGCGCGCGGCCTGTTCGGTTGCTCGTGCTTCCTGCCGCACGCTGTTTTCGGCTTGCTGGGTGGCTTTCCGGTCAGGCTGGTTCGAAGCGTTGGGATTCGGTCCCTTGCGTTCCGCTTCAGCACTGGCGTAAACCTGAGCCGTACCGAAAACCATGGTCAAAATGATGATAAAGGAAGCGATTGCTAAAAGTTTCTTCATAACATGTTCTCCTTATAAGGGCAGTGATCGGATTCCAGATCACTGTTCATAAACGATGGTCAGCGTAAAGCTGACTTCGTTGCCATCCTGGTCGCTCATGATCACTTCGATGAGGTTGGGGCCTTCCTCTAAGTCGACCGGCAGAGTAAAAACCGCGTCGGCCGGACTGGTGAAGATGACCTCATTGACCGTGACGACAACATCACGATTCGCCTGACCTTGAATTTGGTAAGGTACATAGTTAACAGTCGCTTCATAAGCGGAAAAGATACGGGCAGTCAGTGAACCCAGACTCAATTCTTGTACCGGAGAATCAGGAAGAATGGTGGCTTCTGCTTCCGGTACGATAACGACGTTGGCCGAGGTTTCAACAGACTGGGACGGCGGGTTTTCCTGCGGTTTAGCCGTGCAAGCAGTCAGCAGGAAGACCAGGATCAGTAATATTCCAATTTTTCTCATTTTGCTAGTATAACGAAAAGAGAACGATAATTAGCCCTTCAAGTTCCTTTCAATATTGATAGAATATGTTAACAATTGATAGAATTCGATTTTCGATCAGCTGGAAGAGAAAATTTGACAAGCCGCAAAGACAGCAAAGTATGGCTGTGATATATTGGTAATCATCATTTCCAATGGAGTGGTCTCATCATGCAGGGTGAGCAAAGTGTACAAAAACCGCGGTCCCAGATCATGTTGCGGCATGTTGCCGTGCCCAATGAACATGGGTCGTGGGTCTTTCTTTTTAGCCCATTATTGATTGGCCTGTTCGCCGGCGGGACCTTCCAGGCCGATAGCTTTTTGCTCATAGGCACCGCTCTGGCGGCTTTTATGCTGCGCCAACCCATTACGATTCTGGTCAAAATCATCAGTAAGCGGCGCCCGCGCACCGAATTGCCCGCAACTGCCTTCTGGATCGCCCTTTACGGTTTGATCGGATTAGGCTTTTTGGCAGGCCTGATAGCAATGGGGTTTGAGCAGCTGCTATTTCTGGCTGCGCCGGCGCTGCCAGTCTTTGCCTGGCATTTATGGCTGGTAAGCCGACGTTCTGAGCGCCGCCAGCCGATCGTCGAAATTGCTGGGAGCGGAGTGCTTGGCCTGGTAGCCCCCGCCGCCTATTGGGTTGGAGTCGGACATTATGATCCGACCGGCTGGCTGTTGTGGGGACTGACCTGGCTGCAAGCGGCCGTTTCCATCTATTATGCCTATTTGCGGCTTGAACAACGTGTCTGGAAGAGCGTGCCAACCAGGTTGGAATGCTGGCTGGCGGGGCGGAAACACATCTCAGCCGCAACTGCAGCCTTGATTCTGGTCAGTATGTTGGCGGCTACCCGTGCTGTCCCGGCGTGGGTACCGCTGGCCTACGCCATTCAGCTGGCAGAAACATTCTGGGGAACGTTCAATCCGGCAGTCAAAGTCAAGCCCAGCCAGATTGGTGTACGCCAGTTAATCGTCAGCACGCTATTCACGGTCGCCTTTATTTTAGCCTGGAGCTAACGGCTCAATTCGGCCAAAGAATCGCGCTGATCCGTCATAACGTAAAATAAATATTTCTCTCTTAAAATCGTATCTTTTTCGGTCAAAGAACGACTGTATAAAGTACCCATTTGTCCAAAAAATACCTGCATAAGCGGATCAGGTTTCTTTACAAACACCTGACAATTCTGGATATTGCCTGAAAGGTAACCAGACAAGTTGGCGTGTTACTATTGCGGCAGAGGTTAAAGGCATGCGGTTAAAGATCATACAATTATTTTTGCTCGTTCTTATAGTGGTGGCCAGCTTTGTTTTTCGACCAGTTGAAGTCGTAAACGGACAGGACATTGATACTATACTTGGTGAGGTGGTCAGTTCGCCCGAAGGCAGCCTTGGGTTAGATGCCGTTGGCTGCACCCGCACCAATACTGCGCCGCTCAATCTGGAATTTGAACAGCGGGTAGTCGAACTGGTCAACATCGAGCGGGTGAACGCCGGTCTGCCGCCGCTCAAACGCAACGACCAGTTGGATTTGGCTGTCCGCGACCACACGCGTGATTTGGTCGAGGATGATTATTTCGCCCATGATACGATGGATTGGGTCGATGGCGAACTGACATCTGTTTGTGGCCCTTTCACCCGCATGAATCTGTACTATACTGGCTGGTCGAATGCGGGCGAAAATTTAGCCGCCGGTTACAGTACGCCGGAGGCCGTTGTTCAGGGATGGATGTCTTCAACCGGACACCGCGCCAATATTCTCAATCCGAAATTCAAGGAAGTAGGGGTCGGGTATTACCAGGGTCCTGCAAAATACACCTATTATTGGGGCCAGGATTTTGGCGCAAAATCGGATGTGTATCCAGTGATCATCAACAATGAAGCATTACAAACGACCAGTCAAATCGTATCTTCATATATATATGGTAAAGGTGTGTGGGCTGAAATGCGTTTGCGCACCGATTCCGGCGAATGGTCAGTGTGGGTTCCTTTTCAGGAAAATGTCACCTGGCAGCTACCGCCAATCAACGGTACGCATGCCCTGGCCGTTGAGTTACGCGCAGCCGGGGCTGTGACTGCCGGGGCAGCCAGTAGCGACGTGATCATGCTCACTGGCATCCCTGTTCCGGAGGGTTCAGTCCAAGTCTTCTTGCCATTCTTGTCGCGCTAAGATCCGTATGGGGGAGGACTTAGCCAATGATGCACCTTGACGGCGAGTTAACCGTCAAGGTGCGTTTTTTCATTAAGCAGGTCAACCGCAACCAGAGCAAGCTGTTAGTCCTTAACCAGACGTAGAATAATGCAAAGGGGGCAAGATCAGTTGGAAATACCTGGGTTTTCGTGGGTAAGCGGCTGCAAACCAGTGTAATCGCAGGCGTGGATGTCCGTCCGGTAGATAAAACCTGACGCTCGACAATCGGACGGCTCTGGGAGCCGGCATCGATCACCAGATAGCGCCTCCCGCGGCGGATGGCTTCCTGCACCCGTGCGGATAGGATGGCCGAGTACAAACCCCTGTTGCGCATATCGGAATAGTACTGCTGCCCCACAGGCTGGCAAATTGGCTGCCCGGCGGGTAATATGTCCAGCCAGCGCAGGCTGGCGCGTCAGCGACATACGCAACATAGATGCTCAGATAATCCGGCACAGCCAGGTGGACGCCGTGCCGGGCATGGATCCAGGCAAAGTCACCGCCCCACACCTGTTGCAAAGCCGTAACCACATCCGCCAACTAATCCCGGTCGATCCGGCGCACACCCACCGCTGAAGGTTTGAGTAATTCGACGGAGACCTCAGCCAAATCCAGCGCCATCAACGCATCCGGTGGGTCGGGGGTAAAGCCCCGCGCCTGCAGCCGGGAAAGCAAGTCTGGCGGGGAGTCATAGGCATACATTTTCCGGCTAAGGGGCAACTGGTTCGCCGTGAAAAAGGCAATTTGTTCTTCGATTTCGGCATCGGCATTTGATTCGTTCAAGTCGCTGTATAAAACCGTACTCATCCCCGGCGCTGGCCGGGTGAAACGCACCACCCGCGGCAGCACATCTTTTTGCATATCCGGATAGGTGATTTCCTGCCGCATCTGCCGCGTAAATTCGGCTAAAATCGTCGGAATGTCCATAAACACTCTCTTCAATGGGGTATAACGGCCACAAGATCAGGTTACACGAGTATACCTTGTGCAATAGAATTGCGTCTGCTATAAACCTCGTTTTTCTTTATTATTCTGGCGCCTCTTGCAAAAGCATTGGTTGAAATTTCATGCTAAGCTATCAGCAGGTTGTTCAAAATAGATTGGCTGCCGGGTGGAAATATCTATGCTTCAACAAAGAATCGATGCATCGAAAAATTTAAAACTATGGCTCAAACAGAACCTCTGGGAATGCTTGCTGGCTGGTTTTATCCTCATTTCTTTTGGGTTAATTCTGCTTACCCTCGGCGATTATGGGGTTAGCTATGATGAACCCATATTTTATGTTTATGCCGACCGCATGGTTCAAGTTTATAAAAATCTGGCGGTGGGAGAAAGCGTAAGTACGCTGCTCGATTTTAATGAGCATCCTTATTACGGCCCTGCATATCTGATTGGGGGACGAATTTTGGTTGCCGTATTCCAGACGGTATTTTCCGGATTGGAAATATACGACGCCTGGCACATTGTCAATTTTTTAACCTTCCTTCTGGGTGCTGTGCTGGTATTTATGTTAACCCGGCGGGTGGCTTCGAAGCCTGCTTCGTTAATTGCCGCGTGCTTGTATCTTACCCAACCCCTCCTCTGGGGGCACGGCGTCATGAATCCAAAGGATATTCCTTTTATGACCGCATTTTTAGCGGCGATGGTAACCGGATTGAAAATGGTGGATATTTTTAACCATCCGGATTCCGAGCGGCAAACGGGGACGGTATCTAAAACCCGATGGAGTGGGAAATCCAGTTTTGGATTTATCCTTGCCCTCTTTTTGGCGGGAATGATTCTTGCTGATCGCTTATTTGAAAATTATCTTGTCAGGCTCTTCCTCCAGAATCAGTTATCAGGCCTCACCAATGCCCCGCTAAATTTAAAAATATTAAATCTAGTGGAATTTGGATTTTTAACAGGGGTCGGATTAACCGGATTGATTTTATTTTTCCGAAAATCTCCGGCCAGAATCCGATGGTTGATTCTGGCTGGGGTCGTTTCTGGTCTGACTGTAGCCAACCGGGTGCTTGGTCCTGCGGCGGCCGGACTGGTGCTTTTTTATGCTTTTATGCAGAACAGTAAAAAAAGATGGGAAATCACTTTTGGGTTTGTAGGGATAACACTGGTAGTGGCATACGCTGCCTGGCCGTTCCTATGGGACAAACCCATTTACCGGTTTTTTGACAGTCTCAGAGTTATGACAGCATTTCCCTGGATTGCGACCATGCGATTGGCTGGAATTGATTATCCAGCCAGCGACTTGCCGTATTATTTCTTTCCCAAATTAATCGCGATTCAATTTACTCTGCCGCTTCTTCTAAGCGCAGCTGCCGGAACATTAGTTTTCATAAAATGGTTGCGAACCAAAAGCCAAAATTGGGGCACAGGGGTAGTTCTCCTGGTTTGGTTCTGGCTGCCGATGGTGGCGGTCATGGCAGTCCGCCCAACGCTTTATGATAATTTCCGCCAACTTCTTTTTATCATCCCGCCGTTATTTGCCATGGCTGGGGCAGCAGTCGATGAGTTTGCACGGTGGGTTAAGGCGCCAACTGTACGCGCTGGCCTGGTCGGGATTGGTCTGCTGCCCGGGATCATTGCCGGTTTCTGGCTGCATCCCTATCAATATGTGTATTACAACGTCCTTGTCGGCTGGACGGGCAGCGTTGAACGCCAATATGAAACAGATTATTGGGGTACGGCCATGTGTGAGGCGGCGAAATTTGTCTCGGCTCAGGCCCAGCCGGGTGATACCGTGTTATTTACCGGTCCGACGTTAAGTCAACTGTTCGAGCGCTGCGCGACTCAGCCCTTCAACTATATATTAGGCCCCTCCGAAAACCAGACTGAGCTGCCAGATTTTGCTGTTTTTTGGTCACGATTTGATAATGACATTGTTCATTACCCCGATCTCGACCCAGTTTTTACCATTCGCAGAGGAAAAACCGTTTTTGCTGTTGTCAAAGTCTTTCCGTAAACGACCGGGCCGGCCATATTGCCATAATAATGAATGCTTTACAAACGCTCCCGCGGATTTGAAGCCAGGTTTCCAAAATTGCTTGTGATAACCGCACAATCCAACAAATCAGGACAGATATAACTATGCCGTTCATCTCGGAAAAATTTATGTCATGGTTCAAACAGAATATCTGGGGATGCTTATTAACGGGAGCGATCCTTCTGGCCTTTGGCATTTTCCTCATCACCCTCGCTGATTATGGCGCCAGTTATGATGAACCCCTGTTTTATGAATATGCGGACCGCATGGTGGACGCTTATAAAAAAATGGCGTTTGGAGAAAATATCGATTCGCTGCTCGATTTTTATGACCTACCCTTCTATGGCCCTGCATATTTGATCATTGGACGATTAGCGATTGGGGGGATCCGTCTGGTCGTCCCTGGATTAGAGATATACAACGCCTGGCATACGGTCAACTTTGCGACCTTCCTGCTCGGCGGCATACTGGTTTATATGCTGACTCGCAGAATTGCGTCGAAGCCGGCTTCGTTTATTGCCGCATGTTTGTATCTTACCCAACCCCTCCTTTGGGGTCACGGCGCAATGAATCCGAAAGATGGACCGTTTATGACCACATTTCTAGCGGTGATGGTTACCGGGTTAAAAATGGTGGACGGCTTCAACCACCCAGGAGCAGATCAACGGGCAAGAAATGGTTCAAAAACCGGATGGAGTAGGGGTTGGAAGGCAGCCACGATCATCACTCTGTTAGCCGGCGGGATTCTATTCGCCGACCGGGCGTTTGGTAATTTCCTGTTTCAACCCGTCGTCCAGAATCTGGTAACCCAGGTTGCCCGCCTTTATTCCGATGCGCTACTCCTTCCTTTTACTGATTATTTATCAAAAGCCATAAAGTTATTGAATTTCGCTGAATTCGTGATTTTGCTAGGGATCGGTTTGGCCGGGTTGGTTGTTTTTCTACACAAATCCTCACCTAAGGTTCGGTGGTTAATTCTGGCCGGCATACTTTCCGGGCTGGCTATGGCCATCCGGGTGTTGGGACCGGCAGCAATGGCGTTGGCGCTCCTTTATGCATGGATGGTCAAGACAAAGAATTGGTGGAGGCTGGCTCTGGGTTATATCCTTATAACCATGGCAGTAGCCTATTCAGCCTGGCCGTTCTTATGGGACAATCCCATCTCCGGTTTGTCAGAAAGCTTCAATCTTATGTCTGCCTTTCCCTGGAACGGGTCGATCCGTTTTGAAGGCAATAATTTTCTGCCAAACGAACTGCCTTTTTATTATCTGCCAAAGTTGCTGACCATTCAACTTACCCTGCCGCTCATTCTATGTGCTTTGGTCGGGACGCTGGTCCTGGTCGATCGGATTCGAAAGAAAGAAGCAAATTGGGCCTCAGAAGTGGTCCTGCTGGTCTGGTTCTGGGTTCCGCTACTGGCAGTTATAGTACTCCGGCCAAATTTGTATGATAACTTCCGCCAATTTCTCTTTATCCTGCCCCCCTTGTTCGTCGTGGCAGGGGTCGCTGTGGATGAGATCACACGGCGGGTTAAACGGCCAGCCGTACGCGCCGGTCTGGTCGCGCTTGGTTTGCTGCCCGGGATCATTGCCGGTTTCTGGCTGCATCCCTATCAATATGTGTATTACAACGCCCTGGTAGGCTGGACAGGCAGCGTACAGCGCCGCTATGAAACCGATTATTGGGGCACGGCGATGTGCGAGGCCGGAAAGTTCGTATCGAGTCGAACATCAGAGGCATCCTTGGTTGTCATCAACGACGAGATATTACGGCGGCTATTTGAACGATGCTCGACCCACTCGCTGGATGTTCGGCTGGATCTGGGTGAAACCTTGAACATTACGCCGGAATTCGCAGTTTTTTTGTCGCGGTTTGATCATGATCAGTCCTATTACCGCGATCTGGAGCCGCTATTTACCATCCAAAGGGGAGAGACCATTTTCGCGGTTGTGAAGGGCAAGCCATAATACGTCCAGTTGGTGTTCGTTATTTTGACTGCCCGGAAATGAAGATTTGAAATGTGGGTAATTCTTAGATTTTGTTGACTCCTTAAGTCAAATTTGTTACTATTTAATTTAGTTGGAGCTTTGAACCATGGGGAGTAATGGTCGCAGGCCCTCATAATGGAGGATCCCCATGGGGAGCTAGAGCGAAACCGGCCACACTGGCGGTTTCGCTTATGTTTTTAATCGCAGTGAAATATCGACCGACCAAATTTATAGAAGGGTGGTTTCATGGGTTTGGTTCCTGATATTTACTTACTGCGGTTGGATAATCCTGAACCCATCAATTTCATACCAAGAAGGAGACAGGAATGACCACGCAAAAAAATCGTCGTTGGCCGTTGACATTACTGGCGGTGACCATCCTGATTGTGATGGTTACAACCGGAGCAGTGCCGATGGCATCTTCGGCTGCCCCGGCGCAGCTGACTGTTGACAAACTTATATTTTTTGCCGCAGACGGCATGCGCCAGGATCTGGTGCAGGGGTATGCCGCTCAAGGTTTGATGCCGACGGTTGCCGGCATGATCCAGACCGGCGTTCAGGCTGGTGGCGGCGGTCTTTTGACGCAGGCGCCGCCTAATACCGGCGCAGGCTGGTACAGCCTGGCGACCGGCGCCTGGCCCGGCGTAACCGGTTCCACCAATAATACTTTCGCCAAGAACGGCGCAGCGTTTAGCAACCGAGTAGGTTCATTTGATACGGGTGTGGTGCAAGCGGAGACGATTGCCCAGGCCGCCGAACGCGGCGGCAAGAAAGTCGCCCATATCGAATGGGCAGGCGGTCGCAATGCCACCACCCTCGGCCCAACGATAGACTTCCGTAGCTTCCTCTCCGGCCGCGGAGTTGCCACAAACTACATCTCGCCGACCGACAATGCTGTTTTCGTGGCTTCGTTTGGATTGCAATTTGACCATCCGGCCGGATTTGCCGGTCAGGCCGCCTTTCCAGGTGCGTCGCCAGTGGCTGCAGTGGGTTGGGTAAATGTTCCCGCCAGCTACAGCCCGGCCATGGAAATGCGCCTGCGGGTAATAGATTTCGGGGTCGATAAATATGGGCTGGACGCCTATATTTTTGACTCTACCGATGACGGGGTCGTCAATTATGGCCTGGTCATGTTCGTACCCTCATTGTTCGCCAAGGACGGTACAAAGGCAGTTGCCACGCTTGAAAAAGGCGAGTGGGGCGATGTCAAGGTTAAAGTCGTTGGCGGCGGGCTGGCAGGATTGACCGCCGGATTCCTGTTGAAGGTCGAGGAACTGACTGGCGACCTCTCGATGGTGCGCTTGTTCCATACCTCGGTCACGCGCGCGAACGCTTCCTGGCCGGGTTGGCCGGGGGAACCCGGTTTCACCGGCAACTTTGCTGAATTCGTCGCCACCAACTTCCCGGTCTCAACCGCTGCCGACTTTGCCATCCTGGAAGCGGGCATCGTTTCCGAGGACACCTATGTCGAGCAAGGGCTGTACTGGGAAACCGGACACCATCCCCTGATCGAATACATCATGCAAAAATACCAACCCGATTTAGTCCTGGCGGGTTACCCGGTCACGGATGAGTTCCAGCACCAATTCCTTTCCCTGGTAACCGAAACCCTGCCAAATGGCGATCCCAACCCGGCATTCGATGATGTGCAGGTTAATGGCACGCCGGACGGCCTGCTGGCTCAGCGTGAGGGTTACCTGGCGCGCGCTTATAGCGGCGCCGACAAGACGCTGGCGTTGATCCAATCCTTCATGCCCAGCAGGGTCACAACTTTTGTTACCTCCGACCACGGCTTTGCGCCGCAGTTCCTGGCGATCGATGCCAGTAAGGTGCTGGTGGACCTGGGGCTGCTCTCCAAACCGCAAACCTCCAACTGCCGCCCGGCTAGCGGTGAGACCATCGGCAAGGCCAAGGCCTGTTGGGCTGGCGGAACGGTTCAGATTTACATCAATCTGGCCGGACGCGACCCGGCTGGCGGCGGTTTCACACAGGTAGCCGCGGCTGACTACACTGCCGTCGTCAATATGATTATTGCGGCTTATGAGGGTCTGACCGATCCAAACGATTGGACCGGTGACGCTGCCCCCGAAGGGTGGACGGTCATCGACCGCGTCTTCACCAAGGCCGAGGCGCGCTACATTCCCAACGGACCAGACAGCACCGCTAATATGGCGCACCCAACCCGCACCGGCGACGTGGTTGCCTTCTCTTACCCGCCGTACCAGTTCGATGCGGCCACTCCCGGAACGTTGTTTGCGCTTTCAGCCTTCTTTGGGCAGCACGGGTATGTTCCGGATATCCAAAACCTGGACGCCAATATCAACATGCGGGCGTCGTTCTTTGCCGGGGGCGAGGACATCACCCACGGCATGTTCGATAACCTGCGCACCATCGACCTGGCGCCAACCATCGCCTTCCTGCTGAAGGTGCCGGAGCCGCAGCACTCCCAGGGGCGGGTTTTGACCGAAATTTTCGATGGCGGTAGCCGCTTGAAGCCCGTCACGATCCTTGGATTGAACGATTTCCACGGACAGCTTAGCCCATCTACATTGTCGAGTGATGGATTAAACATCTCCGTTGGCGGTGCGGCTACGCTGGGAGCGTTGTTTGCCGAGGATGCGGCAGCGCTGCCTGGCCCGGCTCTGCTGTTGGCAGCCGGCGACAATGTCGGCGCTTCACCCGCCAACTCGGGCTTGCTGCAGGATATGCCGGCCATCGATGTCGAAAATGCCTGGGGCATGGACGCCACCTCTTACGGCAATCATGAGTTCGACTACGGCCTGGCCCGCCTGCTGGCGCACCAGGCGCGCGCCGAATTCCCCTTCCTGGCGGTCAATATTGTGGACGCAGTCACCGGTTTGACCCCCGACTGGGTGCATACCAGCAAGGTCTTTGAGGTCAACGGCGTGAAGGTCGGCGTGATTGGCGCGGCGTTGGAGAATACGCCTGAACTGGTATCCGCCGGCGCGACAGCCGGATTAAGCTTCCTGCCTGCCGTAGAGCGCATCAAAGCTGAATCCCTGTGGCTGAAGCGCATGGGTGTGCACGTGCAGGTGGTGGTCATCCACGAAGGGACTGCCCTTGGGGCAAACGCCATCGACGGCAATCTGGCTGTGGACTGGGCCGGGCCGATCGTGGATATAGCCGAAGACCTGCAGGACACCACCGTCGATATGATCCTGGCCGGACATACCCACAAGGTCTCCAACCTGATGGTCGGCAATATCCTAGTAACGGAAGGCTTGAATGCCGGCGCGACATATTCGGTCGCCCAGTTGATGGTCACCGGCGGTGACGTGGTTTGGGCCGGCGGCGCCAACCGCACTGCCTGGACGCTGGGCGTTGCCCAGGACCCGGCTGTGCAGGCCATCGTCGATGCGGCTAATGCTGAGACCGCCGTGTTGCGCAACCAGGTGATCGGTACGCAATCGGTTGACATCAAACGCGACCCCACTCGCTTGAACGAGTCAGCCATGGGGAATATGGTGACGGACGCCATGCTCGAAAAATACCCCGGCATCGACGCGGCCTACACCAATTCGGGCGGCCTGCGGGCCGACCTGAATATGTCTCCTCCCAGCGCCGGTGAAGCGGTCGGCGAAATCACCTGGGGCGAGGTGTTCTCGGTGCTGCCGTTTGGCAACCGCACCGTCATCTTCACCCTGACCTATGAGAAGCTGATCGAGGCGTTCACCAACGGTTTCAGCCCGGTATGCAACCCTGCGATTGCCACCGGACGCTTCCCGCAGGTTTCGGGCTTGAAGGTCGAGTTCCATTGCAGCGGCTTAACCGCAGTGGTGGATAATGTCTGGAAAGGGCCGGTTGCCGGTCCGCTGACGCTGCTCGGAACCGGCGACAGCGTCCGCCTGGTGACCAATGACTTCATGTGGACCGGCGGCGATGGCTATACCGCCTTTACCGCAGGTACCAACGTGTTGCAGCCCGGCGACGACCTGATGCAGGCGACGGTGGATTACATCGGCCTTCACTCGCCGGTTTCGGCGGCGGTGGAGGGCAGGATTGTAAGACTGCCGTAAAAGTGTTGGACGAACGAAAACGGGTGGTCGAATGACCACCCGTTTTTGGGTTGTTGTGGGCCCGGATGGATTCGAACCATCGACCAGGCGGTTATGAGCCGCACGCTCTGCCGCTGAGCTACGGGCCCCACATAAAGACGTATTGCGAAATTAATGATCCAAGCGGTTATCCCCATTGAGGGGATTCATGAGGCACGCTCTGCCGCTGAGCTACGGGCCCCACATAAAGACGTATTGCGAAATTAATGATCCAAGCGGTTATCCCCATTGAGGGGATTCATGAGGCGCGCTCTGCCGCTGAGCTACGGGCCCCACATAAAGACGTATTGCGAAATTAATGATCCAAGCGGTTATCCCCATTGAGGGGATTCATGAGGCGCGCTCTGCCGCTGAGCTACGGGCCCCACAGGGGAAATTGCAGTTAATAACGTCCGATAAACATTTGGCTTTCAAGCCGGGCATAGCTCTTGGGCCATGGACGGGTAGGCGTTCTACTGTCGCTATGCCCCTACAAAACAATAAAACCTGCTTCAGTAGCTGCCACCGACCTGCGGGCCTGAAGCGCGTGTAAATTATATCACACACGCATTTTGTTGAACCGCATTGCAGGAGCGGCTCGCGATCGCGGTTTTGGCATCCCCGCCCGCAGCGAGTGGGCGCCGCTTTTCCAAAAGTCTTTTTCTTTATTCCGAATAAAATAATCTCGTACTGCGTTAATAGGGTTGAAAGGAACAGAAATTGGACGCGTTTGCAGCCCAAAAAATAGAAGCCGAAGTCGCTATGACTGCCAAAGCCCAGCAGGGTGACCGTGAGGCGTTCACGGAGCTGGTGCGCAGCCATTACACCGGCGTGGTAAACGTGGTCTACCGCATGTGCGGTGACGCGCGACTGGCAGAAGATGCCGCACAGGAGACGTTTATCAAAGCCTGGCTCAACCTTGCATCCTTTCGAGCGGGTACGTCCATGCGCAGCTGGTTGTACCGCATCGGCATCAACGCAGCCCTGGACGCCCTGCGGCGCGAACGCGGCGCGGGCGCCAGCCTTGAATCAACCTGGCTGGCCGATCCGGCTGCCGGCCCGGAGGCCGAACTGCTGAAGCGGGAACGCAATGCCGCCGTCCAGCGGGCGATTCTCTCGCTCACGGAAGCCAACCGGGCCATTCTGGTGCTGCGCGAGTACGGCGGCCTTTCCTACGCCGAGATCGCTGCCACGCTGGATATCCCGGCCGGAACGGTCATGTCGCGCCTAAATTATGCCCGGACACGGTTGAGAGAAATTCTTGCGCCGGAATTTGGAGGTTGAAGATGAACGGTCATGTTCTGGATTGTTTGGGAGCCTACCTGGATGGCGAATTGAACAGCCAGCGCCGGCAAAAGGTGGAGGCGCATCTGAAAGAGTGCGCCATCTGCCGCAGTGAATTCGCAGGGTTGCAGCAGATCTCTAGTCTTTTGCAAACCGCGCCGGCGCCGGATTTTCTCCCCGCCGAGCAGTTCACCGCCCGGTTGGCGCTTCAACTGCCGCGCCGGGAATTTGCAGAAAAACCGGCGAAACGGGTAAGTCTGCTCTGGTGGCTTGTGCCGGCTGTGCTGCTTTTTGCCTGGTTCCTGATTCAGACAGCCCTGTCGGTCAATGGAGTAATAACGGTAATGAACCAGGCCAATCTGGTCAAAGGCACCGCGCGATTTTTCTCGCAAAGTTCCGCCCCATCCCTCTGGTTTAGCGCGGTGATCGATCTTTTTGGCAGCTCGCTGGACGGCACGCAGATTTCCACGCTGATGTTCCTGGACCGACTGGGCGCTCTGCGAGCGGATGTCTTGGGTCAATTCATCTGGCAGGCTGCGGTGGCATTGCTCTACCTGGCCTGGCTGGCAGTCTGGTGGGTCCGGAGCGGATCACGCCAGGTCAAAATGAACGGTTCGAGGTACTCATCCTAAATTTGGGTTAACTTCTTCCGTATCCGTTCAAATCACAAACGGAAGTACACATAAGGAGAAAATGAAATGATCGATATCGAAAAAATTCTAAAACGCGCCTGGCAAATCCTCTGGAGCTATCGGGTCTTGTGGATCTTTGGCGTCCTGCTGGCCATCACCATGGGCAGTTTCCCGGGAGGCAGCGGCGGCAACGGGGTGCAATACAACTTTGACGGAGGGGATTGGGGGAACGCACGGCCCTGGCCGCAGTTGGAAGAGTTCAATAACTGGGCGGAGAAGAACCTGGAGCCGTTGTTCACCAACCCGGAGCAGCATATCACCACCTTTATCTGGATTAGTGTGGGCCTGCTGTTGTTCTTCCTGGTGGTCGGCGTGATTACGGCATTGGTGCGTTACGTTTCCGAGGCTGCCGTTCTGCGCATGGTGAATGATCACGAACAAACCGGCCAGAAGCTAAGTTTCTCACAGGGATGGCGGTTAGGCTGGTCCCGCGCGGCTTTCCGCCTGTGGCTGATCGATCTGGTTATCTTTATTCCAGTTTTCCTGTTCATCCTGATTTTGGCGCTGGTGGGGCTGGCGGTTTACCTGAGCGTAACCGGCGGCAGTGAGTTTACAGCCGTGTTCGGTACAGTCGCCGCGCTGGGCTTGCTCTTCGTGTTTATCTTCCTCTTTGCGATCGGGATGGCATTCCTTGGGCTGCTGCGCGAATTCTTTATCCGACAGGCAGCTCTTGAGAATGCCAGCGTGGGTGAATCCTTCCGGCGTGGCTGGCTGATGTTCAAACGGAACTGGAAGAGCGCCGGTTTGATGTGGCTGGTGATGGTCGGCCTGGGCATCGGCGCGGCGATTGCCGGTTTCATCGTGTTCTTCCTGCTCATTCCCGCCTATGTCGTCCTGTTGATCCCCGCTCTGCTGGTTGGGGCGATCCCCGGCCTGCTTGTCTTCGGGATTACCAGTCTCTTTACCAGCGGCCCGTTGACCTGGATCATTGGCATCCTGGCAGCTCTGCCGTTCTTTTTCACCACCCTGTTCCTGCCGCTGTTCCTCATCAACGGTTGGTTTAAGATTTTTACTTCCAACTCCTGGACTTTGGCCTTCAGGGAGATGAAAGCCATGGAAGCCGTACAGCCGGATTCACAACCTGGCGCGGCCGAATCAGCCACTCCATAACCATTGCAGCAGGAAATAACCTTTAACAAGCAAGGGCGGCTTACGAGCCGCCCTTGCCATGTTCTCAACAAGCTATCCGTTTATTTCGCGGTAATCTCGGCGCCGTTCTTGAAGACATGCAGCGGGGCTTCGTGGCTCCACAACGCTTCCCACACCGAATTGGCGTTCAACACCACCAGGTCGGCGTTGCCGCCTACCTCCAGCTTGTGACCGCTGACGTTGAGCGCCTCAGCCGCGTTGGTGGTGATCAGATCGTACAGGATTTCCATCTCGTCGCGGTGGGTCATCCACATCAGGTGCGCCGCCAGGAAAGCCACCTCGAGCATGTTGTTGCGCCCGAAGGGGTAGTAGGCATCGGCAATGTCGTCCTGACCGAGCGCGATGCGCACACCGGCTTTATACAGCGATTTAACCCGCGCGTAAAGCGGACCGGTCTGCGGGTCGGAAACCACGCCGATGTTGGCGCGTTTGAGCAGGTATTCGATCTTGCGGTAATAAGGTTCCGGGTAGAGTGCCATGGCGCGTGAGTGCTGGGCGGTAACACGCCCTTCCCAACCTTCACGGATGGTGGTGACCGCCAGCATCTCCAGCGTCTTGAGGGTCGGGTCACCGGCGTCATCGATCAGCATCGACACGTCCTTGTTGTACTTCTTCGCCAGCGCGAACATGCGGTCGATGTGTTCCTGGGCATCAGCGTCGGTGTATTCGATCCACGGGATGCCGCCGACCACGTCAGCGCCCAATTTGAGCGCTTCTTCGATATATTCCTCGGCGCCCGGGTCGCGCACAACGCCGTCCTGCGGGAATGCCACCACCTGCAGGGTAACTCTATCCTTGTACTCTTCACGGGCGCGTATCAGGGCTTTGACGCCCTCCAGACGGGCTTTGGTGTCGGTATCGGCAAAGGCGCGGATGTGGGTATTGCCAAACTTCACCGCCAGATCGAGCGCCTTGCGTACGTTTTCGATGATCCATTTTTCGTCATACTGCTCTTTGACCTTGGCGGCCAGCTCGATGGCGGTCATGGCCCCGCCCATCGACTCGCCGGTGTAGGCTGCGATGGCAGCGTCATCCATCATCGCCAGCGTGTACACCTTGCACAGGTGCAGGTGCCCGTTGACGAACGATTCGGTCACCAGATGTTCGGCGGCGTCCACCGTTTTGGCGGTTGCGCCGTCCACTTTTTCAGCGATTTTGACAATTTTGCCGTCTTTCAAGGCAATCTGGAGCGTTTTCCCCCCAGAAAAACGCGTTTTTGCATTCGTGATCAGAACGTCGTACTGCATTGCTTCCCTCCGAAGACTGAATGGTTATTTGATTGAAGGCGGTAAAAGCCACTCCATCCGCCTGACAGATGGGACGGCTTTTAGATGACTTATGCTTTTGCGGCAGCGCGTTCCTGCACCACTTTTTGGGCAATCAGCGCGCCGTCGCGGATCGGTTCGTAGCCGGTGCAGCGGCACAGATGTTTGTTGAGCGCGTTGGTCAATTCCTGTTCGCTGGCATTGGGTTTGCTGTCGAGCATCGCGGCCAGTTCGATGACAATGCCGGGGGTGCAGAAACCACACTGCACCGCGCCGGATTCGGCAATGGCTTTTTGCACCGGGTGCAGTTCCATTCCCTTCGACAGGCCCTCGACCGTGGTAATTTCGGCTCCAGCCGCCTTGGTGATCACGGTATTGCAGCTTTTGACTGCCCGCCCATTCAGAATCACCATGCAGGTGCCGCAGGTGGCATTGTCGCAGCCGTGTTTGGTGCCGGTCAGATCCAGCACGTCGCGGATGACGTCGATCAACATCATGTCGGGTTCGACTTCCACGCTGCGCGGCTGCCCGTTGATCGTAAAAGAGATTTTTTTTGCCATTATGCGTACTCCTTCAGCGCCTCGAGGGCTTTTTTCATTTTTTCGGGTGTTACCGGGATTTCGCAGAAATCAACGCCGGTTGCATCGTAAATTGCGTTCAAGATCGCCGGAGCCGGGCCAAGCACCGAGTGCTCGCCGATGCCGCGCGCGCCAAACGCGCCGATTGGGTCGGGGGTTTCGAGGAACTCAATGGTCTGTTTCGGCATCTCTTTGTAAGTGGGGATGTGGTATTGGAAATACTGTGGGTTGGTGATTTTTCCGTTCTCGTCGAAGATGACTTCCTCGTACAGCGCTGCCCCAATGCCGATATTCACCCCGCCGAGCACCGATCCGCGAATTTGCAGTGGGTTGATCACCTGGCCAACGTCAAACACGGAGGCGAAATGATCGACCAGAATTTTGCCGGTTTTCTTTTCGATGCGAATTTCGGCGCCCTGCGCCCCAAAGGTATAAGTGACGCCCAGCGGACCCTGGCCGTTTTTGTCCGGGGCGGCGTAGCGCGGCAGGCGCGCATCGGATACCGCCTGTGCCAGGTCGCCGATGGTGATGCCGTCCTCGGTGATATAGCCGCGCGCCAGGTCGGTCACGGCCACTTTGATGTAGGGGTCGGCTTTCAGATAGACGTATTCGCCGTCGTATTCCAGGTAATCGGCGTCAGTTTTGAGCACCTGGGCGGCGGTGTTTTTGAGCACCGCGATCATTTTATCGGCGGCGCGCACAATGGCTCGTCCGCCTTGCATGGTGAACATCGAACCGATGGTCTGCCATTCATAGGGTGAGAACTGGGTATCCAGTTCGGTGTAAACCCGTACTTTTTCCGGCGCAATCTTGAGCGCCTCCGCTGCGATCTGTCGTACTACGGTGCGCAGCCCCTGACCGACCTCTGCGCCGCCCATGTTGATATTGACGCTGCCGTCGGTATTCATCTTCATGTAGCAGCCCTTGGTAGAGAAGGGCGCGCCCTTGGGTGATTTCATTACGGCGGCAAATCCACGACCGTAATAATAGGTATCGTCTTCCCGGGGTTTGTCGTGACCAAAGACCACTTCCTGGACGCGGGCGGCGGCGGCAGCAACATCGCCGTTGAACTTCCACATGTGTTCGCCCAGTGCATTGACGCTGCCTTCATGCAGGTAGTTCTTCGAGCGCAGCGCAAAGGGGTCCATTTTGAGCTTGCGTGCCAGCATGTCCATCATGCGCTCGATGGCCAGATGCACTTCCTGGTGACCGTAGCCGCGGAAAGCGCCCACCGGGGTGGTGTTGGTGTACACCGTATAGCCGGTCAGCTCGCAGTGATCGAATTCATACGGCCCGGTCGAGTTGTGGGTGGCTGCCATGGTGACATTGACCCCGGTGTCGGCATAGGCGCCGCTGGAATGCAGTACCTTCACCTGCAGCGCGACCAGCTTGCCGTCCTTCTTGGCGCCGATTTTCATCTGCGTGCGGATGCCATGACCGATCAGCGTGCTGGTGAAATCTTCCTCGCGCGAGGAAACCCATTTGACCGGACGGCCGGGCACAAAGCTTGCGATCCAGGCGATGGTTTGCTCCACCGTAATATCGGATTTGTAGCCGAAGCAGCCGCCGATATCCGGAATGTGCACGCGCACATCGGAGGCCGGAACGCCGTAAGAGTTGGCCAGGTCGTCGCGCACGATGAACGGGCAAATCGAGGAGGACCACACTTCGATGGTCTTGTCCTCTTTGAACCAGACGATCGAGCCGTGCGGTTCGATGGCCGCGCAGGAGCCGAAGGGATAATTGAATTCGCCTTCCAGCACCACTTCCGCCTCGTCAAAACCATCAGCGGCGCGCCCTTTGCGCACCTGGTACACATTGGCAATGTTGGTTCCGGGGACTACTTTGAGCGTGGGCAGGGTCCAGTATTGCTCCATGTCCTCATGGATGATGACCGCATCTTCGCTCATCGCCTGGCGGGCGTCGATATAGACCGGTAGTGGGTCGTAGCTGACCTGGATTTTGGTCAAGGCTTCTTTGGCGTGTTTGGGGGTGTCGGCGACCACCGCGGCAACGGGTTCACCGATGTAATGGACTTTTTCATCCGCCATCGGCACCAGGTCGCGGATATTGTCGCCGTAATGAAACTTGCAGCCCTTTCCAGTGACCACTTTGACCACGCCCGGGCATTTTTCCGCTTCGGAGGTATCTATACTGAGGATTTTGGCGTGGGCATATTGCGGCCGTAGGACGGCGGCGTGCAGCATGCCCGGCAGGCGGATATCATCCAGGTAAATGGCTTTCCCAGTCACCTTGCTGATGGCATCTGGCCGGAGATAACTTTTGCCTATATATTTATATTCCATTGCCGAACTCCTTTCTCTTCTGCTAAAAACAGCAGGTGCTAAACAGTTAACAGGTTACTCACGCCGGTAGGGTTTGAGCAAGGCGGCGGGGTACGAAGCATTGCGGCCTGCCAGCACCAGGGCGATGATGGTAACGATATAGGGGAGAGCCAAAAAGGTCTCGTAAGGGATGGGCAGCTGAAGCCCCATAGTTTGCAAGCGCAGCTGCAGCGCGGAGGTGCCGCCGAAGATCAAGGCGCCCCACATGGCGCGTACCGGGTTCCAGTTGCCGAAGATGACGATGGCGATGGCTACCCAACCGCGTCCGGCGATGATGCCATGTGTGAAGGCTCCGAGTTGGGCAAGTGAGAGGAACGCGCCGCCGGCAGCCATCAACCCGCCCCCGATTGCCAGCGCGGCATAACGCACCGCGAACACATTGACGCCGGCAGCATCGGCTGCTTCCGGGTTTTCACCCACCGAGCGGATTTTTAGCCCAAAGCTGGTGCGGTAGAGCAGCCACCAGGCCAGCGGTACGATCACCAGAAAGCCGATATAGGTCAACAGGTATTGCTCAGTAAGGGTGTTGAGCCAGGGAATATTCTTGAAAGGCGCCAACTGCTGGAAAGACTCGATGGACGGGGGAATGGAGCGCCCGCCGTAGTTCAAGCGGAAGGCGAACAGGGATAAGCCCGTGCATAACATGGTGATTCCCAGACCCGAGACGTGTTGATTGACGCCCAAGGTAACGGTGAGCAGCGCCATCAGCAGCCCAAAAACTACTCCGCTAAGCACTGCAACTAAAAATCCCAGCCAGAGCGAACCGGATTTATCCGCCACAAAGAAACCGATAAAAGCGCCGAAGAACATGGTGCCTTCGATGCCAAGGTTCAGAATCCCTGCGCGTTCTGCATAGGTCTCGCCAATGGCTGCCAGCAAGATGGGCGTGGAGACGCGTAAAGTCGCGCCAATGAGGTTAATAATAAAGATTTCCATCACATCCTCCGCAGGCGGTAACGTTGGAGCAGGAAGAAGCCAAGCGCTACAAGCAGCATGGTTGCCTGGGTAATTTCACCCAGGTAAACCGGAACGCCAAGCACCCGGCTGACGGTTTGCGCGCCTGCATCGACTAATCCAAAGAACAGGGAGGCGATAAACACTCCGACTGCGTTGAGCGATCCAAGGGTGGCGATGATGATGCCGGTGTATCCATACCCTGCAGAAAGATCGCCAATCAGGTGGTATTGGATGCCAGCAACTTCGGCCACACCCGCAATTCCGGCTATCCCGCCGCTGACCAAAGCAGCGATCAGGGTGGTCCGGCCGACATGGATGCCAGCAAAACGCGCCGCAGGTTTGCCCAACCCAACCGCCCGCATTTTCAGACCAAAGGAGGTGCGGGTAAGTACAAACCACAGCACCAGGATGACGAGTAGCCCGATCACAAAGCCTAAATTGAGCCGCGAACGAGGGATGAGTTTGAAGAATATCGCGCTGGCGCCAATTTCCGGCGATTGCGGCCAGCCTGAATTCGGGTCACGCCAAGGACCGTTCAGCAGAGCGCTGACGATAAAGCCCATGACCGAATTCAACAGCAGGGTGGTCACCACTTCATCGACCTGCAGCTTGACCTTGAGTAAGGCGGGTATCGTGGCCCACGCCATTCCGGCAGCAAACCCGGCAATCACAATCGTCGGGATGGTGATAAACGCGGGGACCTCTTTCATTGCCACGCCCAGACCGGCAGCCGCAATTGCGCCAGCGAACAATTGACCTTCAGCGCCGATGTTATAGTACCCGGCGGCGAAGGCAAAGGTCACGGCAGCGCCGGTGAGCATGAGCGGAGTGGCTTTGACCAATATTTCCAGCGCGGATACTTTGTTGGTAAGTGGCGCAATCAGGAAATGATAGTAGGTTTCGAAGGGATTGGCGTTAGCCCAGAAAATGAGGGCTGAAGTCAGGATAAAGGTGACCACCAAAGCCAGGACGGGGATTAACGGCCGTACCCAGACCGGCGGGTTGTCAGTTTTTACAAAACGGAGTCTCAATCGTGAGGTTTCCATGCCGTTAATGCTCCTTGACTGCGCCGGACATCAGTAGGCCCAGTCGTTCAGGGGTTGCTTCGCCGGCTGGCAGGATTCCGACGATTTCACCTTCATAAATAACGGCGATGCGATCGGAGAGCGCCAGAATTTCATCCAAATCTTCCGAAATGAGCAAAATAGCCGCCCCGCGATCGCGCTGCTCCAGAAGCTGCTGGCGGACGTAATCCGTTGCGCCCACATCCAGGCCGCGGGTTGGCTGCGGAACGATAACCGCCTTGGGATTCCGCGAAAGGACGCGCGCCAGAAGGACTTTCTGCATATTTCCACCGGACAGCGTTCGGACCGGGTCATTTGGCCGGGCTTTAATCTGGAATTGGCGAATGAGTTCTTCCGCGCGGTTGCGGGTGGCTTTATGGTCGAGGACGCCGCTGCGGGTGTATTCATTGAGATGTTCGAGCGCCAGGTTTTCAGTGACGGTCAGATCGCCGACCATGCCTTCATGACGGTCTTCCGGAATACGGCCCACGCCTGCCTGGGTAAATCCTGCCGGCGTTTTGCCAATCAGTTCCTTACCTTCCAACTGAATGCTGCCGCTGGCGCAATCACGGACGCCGCAAAGTGATTCGGCTAATTCTTTTTGGCCGTTTCCACCGACGCCGGCAATTCCTAAAATCTCGCCGGCTTTGACCTCCAGGCAGATGTTGGTCAGGGCAGGCATCCCCTGGTCATTTTTTGCGCATAAATTGTCGATGCGCAGCGTGACCGGCTGCTGCTCGTGTTGTTCATCTTTACGGGTTACGCCAAAGGTCTCACGGCCAACCATCATGGCAGCCAACTGATTCTGACTCATGTCTTTGGTGTCCACTGTGCCGATTAATTTTCCATCCCGCAGTACCGTAACCCGATCGGTAATCTGGGTCACTTCATGTAGTTTATGGCTAATAAAAATGACCGATAATCCATCCGCTTTCAACCGGTTTAATGTTTCGAACAGTGCGTCCACTTCTTGCGGAACCAGCACTGCAGTTGGCTCATCCAGAATTAGCACACGGGCGTTTCGATACAGCGCTTTCAAAATTTCAACGCGTTGGCGCTGACCTACTGCAAGATGCCGCACCAATGATTTCGGGTCGATTTCGATTCCAAAACGATCGGCTGCTGCCCCAACTTTTGCTTCCATGGCAGCCCGGTTGACAACGAAACCATCTGTATTTCCAAGAACAATATTCTCTGCCACGCTTAAGGGCGGAACCAGAGCGAAATGTTGAGTAACCATGCCAATTCCATTGGCGATGGCATCCTTGGGGGAGTGAATTTCAACGGCCTGCTCTGCGACTTTGATGATCCCCGTATCAGGTCGGTAGAGACCGTAGAGGATGCGCATAAGGGTTGTCTTGCCCGCTCCGTTCTCACCGAGCAGCGCATGAATTTCGCCTTTGCGTAACTGGAAATCCACATTGTCGTTGGCAACCAGTTCACCAAAAGTTTTGGTGATCCCGAGCATATCTACAATGTACATCTTTTCTCCAGGAGTTTTCCTCCTCCAGATACCCGGAGGAGGAAAACAGTGTTTTAGGTAAGTGTGTTGCCCTAGAAAAAAACCACCTGCTTAAAAAATAAGTCAGGTGTTTTTTTAGATTAATCGGACACCGGGGGTTCTTCTTTGATGTCGACGCGGAACAAGCCGTCTTTAATCTGTTGCTCGGTTTCCTTGACCTTGGCCAGGAGTTCAGCCGGGATCTTGGCATCCATGCCGTGGAAATCGGCCAGATATGCGCCGCCCTTGCCAACCATCGAGAAGTCTTTTAGGTCCATTCCGGTGAATGTGCCGGCATTAACCTGGGCAATCAAGTAATCGACAGTCGGGGCCATGTTCCAGACGGGACCGGTGATGACCGTTTCGGGGCCAAGAGCATTCTGATCGCTCATGTTTCCGAAGGCCAGCAGGCCTTTTTCAACCGCAGCATCGATGACGCCGAAGCGCTCAGCAAAGAGCACGTCTGCGCCAGCATCAACCTGGGCCAGGGCGGCTTCCTTGGCAGCAGCCGGATCGAACCAGCTGTTGATGAAGGTGACAATGACCTTGGCTTCGGGGTTGACGGATTTTGCGCCGTCAATGAAAGCGTTGACGATGCGGTTAACCTCGGGAACCGGGTAACCGCCGACGACACCAATAACACCAGACTGGGTAACGCCGCCAGCGATCATGCCGGAGAGGTAACCAGGCTCATGAATCCAGTTGTCGAAGACAGCCATGTTGGGTTCTGCCGGGCCAAGGCCGGAGCCAAAGGCAAAGGCAATTTCAGGGTATTCCACCGCTACACGGCGAACAGCTTCTTCATTGCCGAAGGCATCGCCAAGGATGGCTGCGGGTTTCTGGTTTTCGGCAATCTCGCGCAGAACACGTTCCATATCGCCAGCGTAGCCGATATCATCGGTAAACTCGTAGCGAATTTTTCCATCAGCGGCAGCTTGCTGCAGACCGGCATGGATTACGCCGTCCCAGGGCTCTTCGATGGGGGTTGCGTAGGCGCCATAGAACAGAGGCAGTTCGGGCTCTGTTTCTGCAGGAGCGGCAACCTCAGCGGTCGGGGCTGCTGCGGCCGGGGCTTCAGCGGTCGGGGCAACTGCGGCCGGAGTTTCAGCGGCCGGGGCGCATTGTGCAGCGAACGCGATCACCAGGATGGTGATCAGGAACAGCTTTACGTACTTCATTTGCTCCTCCTAATTCAATTTGAAACGGGGTTAATGGATATACTACGGTCGAGCACCTTTCAAACGCAAATTTTTTTGGTATTGCATCACCTCCCTTTGCAAAGTGGATTTCCAATCGTGAGAGATTTCACCAAACGAGCGAAATATCGACGATGGGAGTTGGATGAGATATCCTTCTGGACCAACCTATGGAAATGTAGAAAACAGGGTGAGGGTAGAGTGGTGTGATAGAGCCCCTAGCAATGCGGCAGTTTTAGATGTTCTCTTCAACCTGCCGATCTCAACAATCAAAGTTTATAGTGAATGAAAGCGGTTTGCAAGTTACAGACTTCTCTTTTACCCTTTTTTACTGGCTTGTCAGGCAAACTGCAATGCATTGACAATGTTTGAACAAGATCGATAATATAGGGAAATGCCAGTTTAAAGTGATTTTCGGTTTGCTTTGGCTGCTTTTTTACCCTCGTAGAGGTGTTGAAAGCGATTACACCTGCTGTGTGGGGCAGGTCAGCAGACCTTGCCCCATCTCCGCGAACTATTCCAATTTCTCATCATGAAACCGTCAGAGCAGGCTGGTGCTGGACGTTCCGCTTCTTTTATGAAAATACCTATGTCGCAGCTAATAAATGCCAAGTACGAAACGTGCAGAGCTGTATGGTATATAATTTACCTGACCACCGCGCCGCGGGATGTAACCGCGGCTTCCCGGTCGTAAGGGGGCGGATATCCGAAAGTCGATTCAGGGTGATGATGGTTGTCGAAAACGGACTGAGTGAACGCGAATTAGAAATATTGAAGCTCGTTGCCACCGGGGCCAGCAACAAAGAAATAGCCACCCGGCTGGTAATCAGTCCCAACACGGTTAAGGTACACCTGCGCAATATTTTTGCGAAAATCGAAGTAGTCTCGCGCACCGAGGCGACCCTATATGCCATGCGGATCGGATTAGTCAATTCCGGCAGCGAAAATCGAACAACTGAATACGGAGAAACTTCTCCAGAAGGCGCCCTTTCCCTCCAACCGAACCCGCGAATCCGACCTCTGTGGAGGTATCTGCTGATTGGCGCCGCCCTGAGTTTGATTGCGCTGCTGTTTATTTTAGCCGTTCGGCCGCCCACCAATCCTTCTGCGGCGGTCACGCCACCCCTCCCAACGCCGCTGTCCCGTTGGAGTTTCCATCAAGCCTTGCCGGTGAGCGGTTTTGGTATGGCAGTTGCCAGCTATGAGGGGACAGTTTTTTTGTTTGGCGGCCAGCGCGATGGTCAAATCAGCGGCATGGTCAGCGCGTATCAGGTCGACAATGACGAGTGGCAGGAAAAATCTACCAAGCCCACCCCGGTCAGCGATGCAGGAGCGGCGCTCCTTGGTGAAAAGATCTACATTCCAGGCGGCCTTGGGGTGGATGGCAAACCAACTGCGCTGCTGGAAGTTTACGACCCGCGTTCCGACCGGTGGAAACAGGCGAAACCCATGCCGATCGCTTTGAGCGGGTATGCCCTGGCATCCTTCGAAGGGCAGTTGTATGTATTTGGCGGCTGGGACGGGGCCGACTATTCTGACCGGGTATTTGTATATGACGTGGGGGAGAACGCCTGGCAGGAACGCCGACCCATGGACACGCCGCGGGCCTTTGGTTCTGCTGCTGTTCTGGGCGCCAAGATCATGCTGGCCGAGGGCGTCAATGCGCGGGGACCATTAACCGACTTGTTGGTGTATTACCCGCAGCGCGAATCCGCCGGCGAAGTTGCCTGGGAACCACGCTCCGAACTGCCGGAAAACCGCGAAAGGGTCAGCCTGATTGCATTGGCGGAAAACTTGTACCTGGTTGGGGGAAGTTTGGATCAGGGTAAGGCCAGGTTGCCCATATTGCGTTACGATGAAAATACAGATCAATGGGAAAGGTTGGACCTGCCGCCTGTGGCGATTGGCGCTCAGCCGGGAGTGGTAGCGATTGGTAACCATATTCACTTTTTTGGCGGTGACATTGCTGGAACAGCGCAGTTGCAACATTTGGCATTTCAGGCAATATATACCGTGCTCATTCCGGCAATTAGCCGTTAATTTGTTAAGATTTTCACAAATAGGATCGACAATGTGATTAATATTTGGAAAAAAAGTGATAGTGCTGAACTTGTAATATGGTCATTCCATGCTATAGTATTTTAATGCTGGATTTAAGTTGATCATCCAGCAAGTATGCTGCGGTGAGCATCTCCACCGGACCATTCCCCATAATCCTCAACTTTATAAATTGAATACCTGTTGTTTCGAGGTAGCCATCCACCTTGGATGATTTTCATTGGCTGCCGTCACTCACAATACTGCATCAATCGACCAGGTGACTAGCAGGATTGTAATTTGAAAACAAGTACGGTATTTCGAGTTCCCGTTTCCTTATCGGAAGGTTTTTTTCCATTTTGTACGGGTGAAGAGTCTCAGTTGGATAAACTGACAGACGCTTCTTTTGCGTTTCCATAAATGTTGCCCGTAATACTCACCGTCCCGCAGGGACGGAAACAGAGTTCGTAACATGGAGGTGGGCCCAATCAAAATAAGGTTTACGCAGCCATTGGAGGCAAATCGTAAGGTACATACAAAAGAGGAGAATATGATGAAGAAAGGTACTTTGATTTTTGTAGTCATGCTTATTGCCAGTATGCTCCTGGCGGCCTGCGGCACAAGCGCCGGAGGTGACGTCATCAAAATTGGCGTGGTCGCTGAACTTACCGGGGATATCCCGGCGGTGGGCGCTTCCAGCAAGAATGCAGCGGAACTGGCGGTTAAAGAAATCAATGACGCTGGCGGCCTTGAGGTTGGCGGCAAGACCTATAAGATTGAACTCTTCATTGAAGACAATGCTGGTAAGGCCGATCAGTCTGCTTCGGCAGCATCGAAATTGATCACACAGCAAAATGTGGTCGCCATCGTCGGTCCTAATGCCAGCCGCTATGCCATTCCCGCTTCGGAAATTGCTGAAAGCTCGAAGGTCGTGTTGATCAGCCCGTGGTCAACCAACCCCAAGACAACCCTCAAGGGCGATACCACGGACCCCAAGCAATATGTCTTCCGCGCCGCCTTCATCGACCCGTTCCAGGGGCGCGTGGTTGCCAAATTTGCTTTGGACAACCTGGGCGCTAAAAATGCCGCTGTCTTGTATGACGTGGCTTCGGATTACAACAAGGGCATTGCCGAATACTTTAAGGCAACCTTCGAAGAGAGCGGTGGTACCGTTGTGGCCTTTGAAACCTATACAACCGGTGACAAAGACTTCTCGGCTCAGCTAACCAAGATCAAGGAAGCTGCACCGGACGTGATTTTCCTGCCCAACTACTATAGCGAAGTTCCGCTGCAGATCCAGCAGGCGCATCGCCTGGGCATTACCGTCCCATTCCTTGGCTCAGACTCGTGGGGCAGCGCTGAACTAATCACACTGTGCGGCACTGAGTGCGAAGGCTACTATTTTAGCACCCACTATGCTGCCGATGCTGCCACCCCCGTTGCCACCAAATTCATCGATGCCTACAAAGCCGCCTATGGCAACACCCCGGATGACGTAGCAGCCCTGACGTATGATTCCTTTGGGTTGTTGTGGAATGCGTTGAAATCCGCGGGTAAAGTGGACCGCGAATCAGTCCGCGCCGGTATGGCGATGATCACCAATTACGAAGGTGTCACCGGCAATATGGCCTTTGAGGCCGGCTCTGGCGATCCGGTTAAGAGCGCAGTGATTTTGCAGGTTAAAGGCGATAAATTCGTCTGGTTCGCCAACGCGGCTCCGTAAACAGAAGCTGACCCATTGACTCTCTCGCTGTACCGCACAGCGAGAGAGTCACATTTCTTTAAATAAAGGCGGTTTTATGACTTATTTCTTCCAGCAATCACTGAACGCGCTGCAGCTGGGTAGTATTTATGCGTTGATCGCGCTGGGATATACCATGGTTTACGGTATTCTGACGATGATCAACTTCGCCCACGGCGACCTTTTTATGGTGGGCGCATTTTTTACCTTTATTGCAGCCGTTTATTTTGGTCTTCCTTTTGTCCCCACCCTGCTGGTTTCGATGATCGGGGTGGCGCTCCTGGGTGTGCTGATCGAGCGGGTGGCCTATCGGCCACTGCGCAATGCTCCGCGGGTTTCCGCGGTAATTACTGCGCTGGGTGTCGGCCTCTTCCTCGAAAACTTTACGTTAGTTTTTTATCCTTACCCCCAACACATCCCCCAGCTCATTCAAAATACCACCTGGAATATTGCCGGCGTTTCCATTTCCTCCCTGCAAATTATCATCATCCTGCTTTCGGTAGGGATGATGATCATGTTAGACCTGATCGTTCGCAAGACCATGGTTGGGATGGCGATGCGGGCAATCTCGTGGGATAAAGCCATTATCCCGTTGATGGGCGTGCCGCTCAACCTGATCGTATCTGCCACATTTGCCCTCGGCACCGGCCTTGGGGCTGCGGCTGGTACGATGTACGCGCTGGCATTTCCAGTCATCGACCCTTACATGGGCATCCTGATCGGCTGGAAAGCCTTTATCTCCGCGGTGGTTGGCGGGATCGGCAATATCCGCGGCGCAATGATCGGCGGGTTCATCCTTGGCACAGTTGAAATCATGGTGGCAGCCTTCATGCCTTCCACCTACCGCGACTTTGTGGCGTTTGCCCTGCTGCTGGTGCTGTTGATCTTCCGCCCATACGGTATCCTGGGAAAACCCCGGCCGCAAAAGGTATGACCATGGATAACACACCATCATCCACACCTACCCCTGTATCCAAAGGTCATGCGCTGCTCGAGCGTTGGAAAATGCGCTGGGACCGAATCGCAAACAACCGCAAAGCCTTCCCGATTGTCCTGGCGGTTGGCTTTATCCTTTCCATCCTGATCCCGAGATTTGGACTGGTTAATGAGTATGTTCAACTGGTCATAATCTATATCGGGATCAACATTATCTTAACCACCAGTTTGAATCTGATCAACGGCTATATGGGCGAGTTCTCCGTCGGGCATGCCGGTTTCATGGCGGTGGGGGCTTATGTTTCAGCCATTTTCACCACCAAATTGCTTCCTGACAACCTAGGAGCAATTTACTTTCCGCTGGTTGTTCTGGCAGGCGGAATTGGCGCCGCCCTGGTTGGCCTGCTCGTATCTGTGCCGTCGTTTAAAACCCGCGGCGACTACCTGGCCATTGTAACCCTGGCGTTCAACATGATCGTCAAATCGGTCATCGAGAACATCGAAGCCATCGGCGGGCCACGCGGTATCCCGGGGATCGCAAAGTTAACCACGCTCCCATGGACCTTCTTCTGGACGGTACTGGCAATCCTGGTCATCCGCAACTTTGTGTACTCCAATTATGGACGCGGCGTGCAATCGATCCGCGAAGATGAAATTGCCAGCGACCTGATGGGCGTCAGCACTAAGCAGGTGAAATTACTGGCGTTCACGCTAAGTTCATTTTTTGCTGGGGTTGCCGGGGCGCTATTTGCGCACGTTCTGCAATTTATCAGCCCCAAAGTATTTGACATTATCAAATCCACCGATGTACTCATCATGGTTTATCTAGGCGGGATCGGTTCGATTACCGGGTCGATCCTCGGCGCCACCGTGTACACCGTATTGTTGGAGGTCCTAAGACCGTTTGGCATGTGGCGCATGGTGCTGATGCCGTTGATGCTGGTGCTGCTGATGATTTTCCGGCCGCGCGGCATTATGGGCCTGCGCGAATTCCGCTGGTTGATACCGGGTTTCGACCTCTATGCACTCAAATACTGGCGAGCAAAAAAGGAGGTGTCGAATGGCACTCCTGCGAGCTGATCACGTAACGCATTACTTTGGCGGACTGTGCGCAGTCTCCGATTTCAACCTGGACTTGCAACCGGGTGAACTGGTGGGCATCATCGGCCCGAACGGGGCTGGAAAAACCACCATCTTTAACCTTGTCACCGGGGTCTATAAAGCCACTGAGGGGAGTATCCAACTCAACGGTCAGGAATTGGTGGGCAGAAAACCGAATGCAATCACCCAGTTAGGGATCGCGCGTACTTTCCAAAATATCCGCCTGTTCAAAGACCTGACGGTGCTGGACAATGTCCGCATCGCTTACTATAACTGGATGAAATACTCATCCTGGGAGTCGCTGCTTCACATCGGCCGCTACCGGGCGCAGGAAGAGCTTTTCACCAACAAAGCGCTCGACCTGCTGGAGATCTTCAAACTGGACCATTTTGCCGATGATCTGGCTAAAAACCTGCCTTACGGGTCGCAGCGCCGGCTGGAGATTGCCCGTGCCCTGGCAACCGGCCCCAAGCTGCTGCTGTTGGATGAACCGGCAGCGGGGATGAATCCGCGCGAGATCGAGCAACTGATGGAATTTATCCTGTGGATCCGCAAGGAATTTGACCTGACCATCCTGCTGATCGAGCACCAGATGCGCCTGGTCATGGGCATCTGTGAGCGTTTGAAAGTGCTTGACTTTGGCGCTACGATCGCTGAAGGTTTGCCGGCAGAGATTCGAGCAAATCCTAAAGTGCTCGAGGCATATCTTGGCGAAGGAGGTGACCAATGAGCAGTGGCGCCTACCTCTCGATTCAGGATTTGAGCGTCTCCTACGGCAACATCAAGGCGGTGAAGAATATCAGCTTTGACGTGATGGAAGGTGAAATCGTCACCCTGATCGGCGCAAACGGAGCAGGTAAATCATCCACTCTGCGGGCAATTTCGGGGATGCTCCCTTACACCGGGCAAATCATGTATAAAGGTACCAGCCTGGCGAAAATTCCGGCAGATAAAATTGTTGGAATGGGTATCGCCCAGGTTCCCGAAGGTCGTGGGATCTTCGGCAGCTTGACCGTGCTTGAAAACTTGAAACTGGCCACCTGGCAGCGCAAGGATAAGGCAGAAGTCGCCAAGGATTACGAACGGGTTTTTGCCATCTTCCCGCGCTTGGAGGAACGCAAAGTACAGCTAGGCGGCACGCTCTCGGGCGGTGAACAGCAAATGCTGGCGGTAGGCAGGGCTTTGATGAGCCGCGGTCAGATGGTGCTGCTGGATGAGCCATCGATGGGGTTGAGCCCGGTGCTAGTGCGCGAGATTTTCCGGGTGATTAGAGAAATCAATGCCAGCGGGACCACGGTGTTGTTGGTGGAGCAAAATGCCAACATGGCTCTGCGAACCGCCCAGCGCGGCTATGTGCTGGAGACGGGCACCATCGTTTTCAGCGGTACCGGAGATGAACTGCTGCATGATATTCGCGTGCGCGAGGCGTATCTGGGCGGCTAATACGTTCAACTGGTGGTATAAAGAAGCAGCATTCACTTTCAGTGAGGGGTTTTGGTCACGCCAAAACCCCTCTTTTGGGGAGAAATTTTATGGCGGATATCGAAGGCGTAGTAACCTGGGCAGAAATTGATCTGGAAGCGATTCGCAAGAATGTCAGGTCATTTGTCCGGCATGTTGGCTCAACCGTTCAGGTGATGGCGGTGGTCAAGGCCAATGCCTATGGGCACGGCGCCGTTCCGGTCGCTCGCGTGGCGTTGGAGGCTGGAGCCACCCGGTTGGCGGTTCACCGGCTGACCGAGGGAATTGAACTGCGCCAGGCTGGCATCGAGGCGCCCGTGTTGGTGATGGGCTATACCCCGCCAACTGGCGCTGACGCATTCGTGCAATGGAATTTGACCCCCAGCACCATCACGCCGGAATTTGCTCAGGCGCTTTCTGCGTCAGCCGCTGCCCAGGGGAAAACGATGCCGGTACACGTCAAAGTGGATACCGGTATGAGTCGGTACGGCTTGCTGCCAGCCGAGGTCGTCCCGTTTTTGCAGGCCGCCCGAGCGCTGCCGGGCATTCGGGTGGAGGGTTTGTTCACCCATTTTGCTACGGCCGACGCCAGCGACCAGACCTGGGTGCGGCAGCAAATCGCTGAATTTGACCAGGTCATCGCAGCAATCAGGAATACCGGGATGGATATTCCGATCATCCATGCGGCCAATAGCGCCACGACTATGAAACTGCCCGAAGCGCATTACAATGCAGTCCGCCCGGGAATTGCCATGTACGGTATGCATCCGTCTTCCGAGTGGGAGCCGGTGTTTGAGTTATATCCCGCGCTGACGCTCAAGAGTACGGTCAGCCGGGTGCGCAAGCTGCCGGTTGGGGCGGGGGTGAGTTACGGTCGGACATTCGTTACCAACCGGCCGACAACGGCGGCCCTGGTACCGGTAGGTTACGGTGATGGCTATCATCGCATTTTGAGCAATAAGGGCATTGTGCTGGTACACGGGAAGCGGGCGCCGATCATCGGGCGGGTGTGCATGGATCAGTTTGTGATCGATGTGACCGGCATCCCTGGCGTGCAGCAAAACGACGAGGTGGTGTTGGTCGGCCGGCAGGGCGCGGAGCGGGTATCCGCTGAAGAGGTTGGCCGCCTGGCCGGGTCGATCAATTATGAGGTCACGACCGGCCTGCTGCCGCGGGTGGTGAGGAAGTATCGGGGGTAAGTTAATGTTTTGATAGGCAGGTGTAAACATTAAAACGCTAAGAACGCGAAGAAAAAAATTTTTAAGTAGCGTAAGCTTTAGCTTGCGCAGACGAGCGGTAGCTCGTGGAGAATAATGTAAACTGACCCAGGTTAGAAAAAATGGACAAGCTAAAGCTTATTCTATAAAAATGTAGCGTAAGCTTCAGCTTGCGCAGACGAGCGGTAGTTCGTCTGGATATTGTAAACTGACCCAGGTCAGAAAAAATGGACAAGCTAAAGCTTATCCTCAAAAACGTAGCGTAAGCTTCAGCTTGCGCAGACGAGCGGTAGCTCGTCGAGAATAATGTAAACTGACCCAGGTCAGAAAAAAGGACAAGCTAAAGCTTATCCTACAAAAATGTAGCGTAAGCTTTAGCTTGCGCAGACGAGCGGTAGCTCATCGAGAATAATGTAAACTCCCAGGTTAGAAAAAATGGACAAGCTAAAGCTTATTCTATAAAAAGTTGAGCGGGCAACGGGATTCGAATAGCATCCCCCCTGTGGGGACCCGTGTATGTCTGGATTGTTGAGCGGGCAACGGGATTCGAACCCGTGTATGTAGCTTGGAAGGCTACCGTTCTACCACTGAACTATGCCCGCGTAAAGCTCGTGTATTTTACATTTATCCGGGCGTACGGTCAAGCATTCCGCCGGTTTACCCTTCCGGTCCGACGGTTGGCAGCGGGGTGGGGGTGGCCTGCGGCTGTTTGAACAGGTTTTCGGCAAACTTTTGGATCGCCTGCTGGTCGGCAAATTGCGCGATTTCTTGACCGGCTCCGTAAAAGGACAGGTGGATGGACACTTTGTCCAGCCGGGTCTGCCGGGTATCGAATGGCGAGAACTTCAACACCCACTTCAATAATTGCGCCTGGTCCTGTACCGACAAATCCGAGATTCCCGGAACCTCCCCGGAAACGCCTGCACAAGCATACTGGATGGCCTTGCCAGCCAGCGTGGCGTTCAAATTATCGCAATATTGGTTGATACCTCCGTCGCGCGAGATCATAATCACCAGTTGCCCGGCATCCACCCCGGCTGCCACAGCCAGCACCGGGGCAATGGGATCTTCGGCGCTCCGAAATTCGAATTGCGCGCCATCGACTTCCAGTTCAATGCGCGTGCCGCGCACTTGCACCTGTGAGCAAATTGTTTCCGGAGTGGAAATTTCCAGACAGGAATCCTGAAAACGAAGGTTTTCTTCGCTGGTTATCCGGATGGTCTCCGGGTCGTACCCCAGCATGCCGGCTAAAAGCGCCCGCGCCTGCAAAGCTGCCTGGGATGGGTTCAAGACTTGCTGGATACGGCGTAATTGGATGCCGGTCAGGTCGGTATGGTAGGTGTAGATTTCTTCGCCGAAGGCCAAAGTCACTTGATAGCCGTCCATTTGCTGTTGGGCGCATGTTTCTTCTGCGCCCGGCGCATCCAGACACGAATTGCTCCATACCTTTGACTGGATATCTCGGATCGTTATTTCACCCGGGGTAACACCCAGGACTGCTGCCAGGTCGGTCTGCGCCTGGACTACCGCTGGCGGGGGTTGAATGATGCCGTCGTCAAACGGGGTAGGGGTCATTGCGGCCGGTTGAAACGGCAATGTGCAGGCCAGGATTGCAAATAATAACATTGCCAGTGACAGGAGGCGTGGTTTCATAGATTCCTCTGAAATCGATGAAACAATTATAACCACGGACGAATTTACGGACTGACTGGTTCTCCCCATCACCAGGTGCCGCTTTCGGTCAACGATACCCCGGTCCACTATTTATGCCTACTGATAGTTGTTGTAGATTGCCAGAACCAGGTCGGCGTAATGGTACCCGCTGTCCATTGGCCCGTAGGCTCGCAGTCCTTCGCGGATGTCGCCATACTTCGAAATGAGCCCGGACAGCATCATGGCGCCAAAGTCGATATTAAATTGCGGGTCGAACAGTTCTTCCATGGTTGGCCGGGAGGAAAAACAGGGACCGTTGGCGCACATGAAATCTGCCGCCAGTCCGTCACGCGGCATGACCTGCATCAAACCCACTGCTCCGCTCTTCGAATAGGCATCCGGATGCCCGCCTGACTCCTGCAGCATAACCGCTGCGATCAAACGGGGATCCAGGCCGTAATACGCGGCAGCCTGGTTGATCGGTTGGCACCATTGGTGGATAGCTTCGGGGTAATTGACCGGCAGCGCGCAGCTATTCGGATTCTCGGCAGGGAGCATCTCAGCAACCGGCGCTGCCATTTCTGCCTGTCTGGCTTGTTCCTCTGTGTCGGCCTGCACGACCTGCGGAGGATTGTACAGCAGGCGGGCGATGAAGATTACCGCAGCGGAGGCAAAAAAGAAAGCAGGAAAAATGAATTTTCGAACGTCGGTCATGGGTGCGCCCTCCAGAAGATAGATACAATTATAGAACAATTGTGCTATTATGTCAAGCGCCAATATTATCAACATCCATTTGATATAATCAATGAGTCTGCCTGGCTCGACTGCTGGAACGGATCCTTTTCAAGGTAAGGGGAATACGCATGGATGACAACCAGAACTGGTACCTCAACGCCATTTTCTACCAGGTTTATGTTCGGGCTTTTTGCGATAGCAACGGTGATGGACAGGGTGATCTTCAAGGGTTGATTTCCAAGTTGGATTACATCCAATCGCTGGGGGTCGATTGCGTCTGGTTGATGCCCATTTACCCGTCTCCGCTGCGTGATGACGGCTACGATATTTCCAATTTCACCGACGTCCTGCGGGAATACGGCACGTTGGAAGATTTCAAGGCGCTCATCAACGGCGCCCACAGCCGGGGCCTGCGCATCATCACCGACTTGGTTCTCAATCACACCTCTGACCAGCATCCCTGGTTTCAGGCCAGCCGCTCGGATCGCGCGTCAACATTCAGGGATTACTACGTTTGGTCCGACTCGGACCAGAAGTACCCGGATGCCCGCATCATCTTTATCGACACCCAGAAGTCCAACTGGAGCTGGGATGAAAAAGCCGGTCAATATTTCTGGCACCGTTTTTATCCCACGCAGCCTGATTTGAACTACGATAACCCGGCCGTCCGCACTGAAATGCTGCGGGTTATGCGCTTTTGGCTGGATCTGGGGATCGATGGTTTTCGCGCCGATGCCATCCCGTATCTGTACGAAAAAGATGGCACGAACTGCGAAAACTTGCCCGAGACGCACACGTTTCTTAAGCAAGTCCGGGCTTTCCTGGATAAATATTATCCTGGCCGAATTCTGCTGGGCGAGGCGAATCAATGGCCGGAAGACGTTCGCCCGTATTTCGCCGACGGCAACGAACTGCACATGAATTTTCATTTTCCGCTCATGCCGCGCCTTTATCTGGCGCTGCACGAACAGGATGCTGCTCCACTCAAGTGGGTTTTAGAGCGTACACCATCGATCCCGGGAAATTGTCAATGGTGCACCTTCCTGCGCAACCACGATGAATTAACGCTTGAAATGGTTACGGACGAAGAGCGCGACACGCTCTGGCATGCCTATGCCCCCGATCCGCGTATGCGGTTGAATCTTGGCATTCGCCGCCGGTTGGCGCCCTTGATGGGCAATGATCCGCGCCGTATCCGCTTGTTGAATGCACTGCTGTACAGTTTGCCGGGCACGCCTATTCTCTATTACGGGGATGAAATTGGCATGGGCGATAATATCGAGCTTCCTGACCGGAATGGGGTGCGAACGCCCATGCAGTGGGATGAGACCCGCAGCTCGGGGTTCTCGACTGCCAAACCGGACCTGTTTTATTCCCCTTTAATTGACGCCGCTCCGTTTGATTTTCGATCGGTCAACGTTGTTGCCCAGGATAATGACCCCGATTCACTGCTCAATTTTATGCGCATGCTGATCAACCAGCGAAAAGCCCACCCGGAACTGGCGTCGGGCACGCTGGAATGGGTGGAAACCGAGAATCCGGGCGTGGTTGCTTTTACCCGAAGATGGGAAGGCAAGGGAATATTCGCGATCTTCAACCTGGGCGATACGTCACGTGGCGCGCGCATCCCGCGCGAGCTGCGAACGGAACCACGGCTGGATTTGTTGAACAGTTACCTGCGCATCGTCCCGGATTCCACCAATTTGAACCTAAAGCCATTTCAATTTGGCTGGTTCAATTTGTAAACAACGGGAATACCGTTAAACCTCATTCCCATTCTCGCCTTCCGGCAGCGGGTTGCTGATCGCCGCCGTCTGCGCGCGGGTCAAGTCGAGTAATGCCCGCACCGGGAGACGGATGTTCAAACCGCGCTGCCCGCCAGAGATGTGAATTTCTTCGTGCTGCAATGCTTCACTGGAGACGATCACTTGGAAACCCTTATTGATCAGGGCCAGCGGTGAGATTCCGCCAGCTTGCAGGCCGGTCAGCTGTTCCGCTTCGCGCAAGGGTGGGACTTTGAGTTTTTTCTCGCTAACAGCGGCTGCCAGGGTCTTGAGATTGACCGCATGGTCGCCAGGAACCACCGCCAGGATCGGTTTGGCAGGTTTTTCGCGCACCACCACGATGGTTTTATAAACCAGGGAGGGCGCAACTCCCAAGACCTGCGCGCTTTCCAGCGCTCCCAACTTTTCAGCCGGGAGTTCAAAAGCCGTGTAGGGTACTTTACGAGAATCTAAAAATCGGGTAACGTTGTTTGTGACCATTGTGGGCCTGTTAGCGGATTTCTTTCGGTAGAAGGGGGACGCAGGTAGATCGGGTTGCTAAATATCCACCCACGCTGTTTGCCAAGAAAGGGGATAAATGCTTCCACCCGATAAACACCAGGTTCTTTGGTAATATGGGCGCCGACCTGCTGATCGCTCCAGGTTTTGATCACCCGCCCATCCTGGAGCAGACGGCATTCTGCCGGAAACGGGAGCCACACCTGCAAGGTCACCGCGCCGCGGACTTCCCCCTGGTCACCCATTGATAGCACGCCCTGTTTGGCCTGGGCAGTGAACCTGAAACCGCGGGTCGGCGCCGGCAGATCATAACCGATAAAGCAATGCCCTTGTTGCAATGCGCGGTAAATCAACTTCCGGTCGTAGTTAAAATTATTCCCCGTCAGTGGGTCAGATGTCAGGACATGGGTATTGATTGCCTGGAAGTGAAAAGAATAGGGGAATATTGTTTTCCGGAACATGCCAACCCGCACATTCAGCGCATGCGCATCTGAGCCGCCGATGGCTACGATCCGGTACCCCTGCGCCAGCAGGGTGTCCCAGCGCTGCAAAGCCGCTGGGTGCGGTCTGTGGGCGACCGAATCGGGATTTAAGCCGTAACGGGCGGCGTCAAACCAGTTACGGATGACCGTTTTCAACTCACTTAAGCCGTTCCAAAGCTCGATACCCGTGTAATTGCGCACTCCCCAACTCTCCCACGAGATATCATCCTCGTGGAAGAGGGGCAAAGCCGGGTCGATCGGATGGGCGATAAAGCTCAGCCCTCCCACATGGTTCACTCGATCGATAAGCTGCTGGGGCTGGTCAGCTGACTGAGCCATTTCGTGGTCAACCCCAAAGACCAACAGATGATTTTTCTGCGGCTGGCGCGCCTGATCATGGATTTCCTCACCCACCAATATCAGCAGCTTGCGGCCATCTTTCCGTAGATACCCTTCAACTCCCTCCACTCGCACATTGTGGTCGGTAAAAATGATGCAATCCAGACCGGCATCGATCGCAGTCCGGGCAATCTGGGCATGCGTACCGGTGCCATCTGAAAAAAGTGTATGCATGTGGAGGTTTACAACAGTTTCATGCATAGTATTCTCACGACAGCACTATGATGCATAGCATTATTATGCACAACATTATTATGCACGCAGTATAATGCATTGACGGTTTCCGCTGGGGGACGGTATAATTCGTGGGTCTAAATAAACGGAGGAACGAGCTTGACCAACTACCTTGATATCGCACTGATTATAATCTCGATCGCATTGATTGCCAGCGTCATCTTCCAGAACAAAGGTGTTGGCCTGGGCGGGTTGACCGGCGCGGACAGTAGCCAGGTTTTTTCAGCCCGGCGCGGTCTCGAGAAAACGATCTTCCTCATCACCATTGGGCTGGCGGTTGTCTTTGTGCTCCTCACCCTTGCGGCGGTGGCATTCGGATAAACGGTCAGCAAACCGGTGGCAGCTTTGCCTGCCATCCTTGCGCGCAGGGCGACTCGCTTAAGTGGAGGGGGCGCCCTTTTCCCGTTTCAACCCTATGAAAAAATTTCGATGGCAACTCCTTATTATTTTCCTGGCCGGGATTGTGGTCGGGATATTATTGTTGGGGGAACAACCCGAAGGCGGCCCGAATGTGACGACCGAGCCGGTGCAGGGCGGGTTTTACACAGAAGCCCTGGTTGGGTCCCTTCAACGGCTGAATCCGCTGTTTGATTTCGATAATCCTGCTGACCGCGACATCGATCGCCTGATTTACAGCCGGCTGATTTCATTCGACGAACGCGGTAATCCGTCCGCTGACCTGGCATCAGCCTGGGGCATTTCACGTGATGGGACAGTTTACAACTTTGATTTAAAACCCGACGTTAAATGGCATGATGGCGAGCCTTTGACGGCTGATGATGTACTCTTTACCGTCGATCTGCTGCGCAACGGCGGCAGCTACGTACCGGCAGATCTGCAGGAGTTCTGGGCGGGAATTGAAGTGGTGAAGCTCAGCCCGAAAGCGCTGCAATTCAAACTTCCCGAACCTTTTGCGCCCTTTCTCGATTACTTGTCTTTTGGAATCCTGCCAAGTCACTTGCTCAATGGCAAATCAATCGACGAAATTAAGGATATGGATTTCAATATCCAGCCGGTTGGTAGCGGGCCATATCGATTCGACCGGCTGATCGTGGACAATGGTCAGATCACCGGGCTGGTGCTGAAGGCTTTCGCGGAATATTACGGCAAAGAGCCGTTCATCGAACAATTAATTTTCCGGTATTATCCTGATTCCGCGGCCGCATTGCAGGCCTATCAAACCGGCCAGGTTCAAGGCATCAGCCAGATTTCCACGGATGTCCTGCCAGCAGCCCTGGCAGAACCCAACCTGGCGGTTTACACCGGCAGATTGCCTGAACTGGCTATGGTGCTATTCAATTTGAATAACGCTGAAGTATCGTTCTTCCAGGATGCTAATCTGCGGCGGGCGTTGTACACCGGAATAAATCGCCAGTACATCGTTGATAAAATTTTCAACGGCCAGGCTATTTTAGCCGATGGCCCCATCTTCCCCGGCACCTGGGCGTATTATGACGCCACCCCGCATGTCGATCTGGATGTAGATCGAGCAAAAATCCTACTGGACGAAGCCGGGTTCCCGGTCAACCCGGAAAATACTGCCGAGCGGGTAAGCTCGGATGCCATCGCCCTTAAATTCACCCTGCTTTACCCCGACACCCCTCGGCATCAGCAGGTAGCTGAAGCAATCGCGCAGGATTGGACTGCGCTTGGGGTTTCGGTGACACTTGAGGCTGTGCCGTACGATGTGTTGGTCATGGAACGTCTGACGAACCGCGAGTACCAGGCAGCGCTGGTTGACCTGAATCTGGCGCGTTATCCGGATCCAGATCCGTATCCCTTCTGGGACTCAGTGCTGGCAACCAGCGGCCAGAACTACTCGCAATGGGATCACAAAATCGCCAGCGAATACCTCGAAGAAGCGCGGATTGCCGTCGACGCTGGTGAAAGGGCGCGCTTGTACCGTAATTTCCAGGTTATTTTCAGTGATGAATTGCCGTCACTGCCGCTTTACTACCCGGTTTACAATTACGGCGTTGACCCCCAGGTACAGGGCGTGCGCATGGGACCGCTGCTGGACACCAGCGACCGCTTTGCGACAATTTTGGAATGGTTCCTGGTCGCTCGCGTACCGACAGCTACTCCTTCCGTCCCCTAAATCGATCCCACGCCTGAAAGGGGTTGAAAATGCAGCTATTGGATAATGACCTGGCATTTTTGCATACGTCCGCCCTGGTGCTGGAAAATTATCTGTTATCGGATGTATTGTACTTTCCGGTGACTGGCGAGCACGGCCGCCAATTGAGCGGTGACACCACGCGGTTAACGCTTGGGAACTTACTGCTTAGCTTGAGACGACTCCAGGCGGTCCAATTGCCAGCCGATCAGGCTGCGGAATTCGAAGCCCTGTCCGGTCAGATCAACAGGGTGCGGGCGCAATGGCGGTCCAGGTGGAGTGTAAAGGTACAGCAAGAGATCCCCAACCGAATGATGCTATGGAAGAATTACTTGGCTGAGTTAGGTGAGGAGCCAAAAACCCGGGCTGGCGATTATCCATACAATGTGCGCCTGCGCGTGATCCTGGAGCTGTTATTCGCCGAAAGTAATGACCTGATGGTCAGGGAAAAGGATTTGCTGCGTTTTTTGGATTTGCAGCTCAAAGGAAAAGCTTCACCGGGGGAATTTATCTGGGATCAAACCCTCGTAAGTGGTTTCCCGGCGGACCAGTTCTGGTATTTATACCTGCAATTCTAAGGAAAACGGCTAAACGGGGTTAAAATAGGGGGCATTCACACCCGCCCTGGGCGGTTGAGCTTCCGCATCCGTAGCAGTTTTGAGTGTTATTCGCATAGCCATGTAGTTTGAAGGCTAAAACACGTAGGCGGAAAGAACCTATTCCTCCTGACCCATGGCAGCTTCGATCGGCAATCATAAAATAGTTAAGGCGGTCTGCGATGTTTTTTACGGGCAAGGGTGATGACGGGACAACCGGCCTGTTAGGCGTGGGGCGGGTGCAAAAATTTGATCGGCGCATGGAAGCGCTGGGAACGCTGGATGAGGCCAACGCAGCTTTAGGTCTGGCGCGCAGCCTGATGGGGGACATTCCGGAATCCGCACTGGTTCTAGAAATTCAGCGCCAACTGTATCAACTGATGGCTGAGATCGCTGCCACTCCTGAGAACGCTGCCCGCTTCCAGAAAATTGATGAGGGAAGCGTCCAGACGCTGGAAAACCAGATCGCAGCACTGAGCAGTCGGATCATTATGCCCGCTGAATTTATCGTCCCGGGTGATTCGCCGGCCAGCGCCACTTTTTCGTTGGCGCGCACCGTCGTACGCCGGGCGGAGCGGCGGGTGGTCGAACTGGTGGATAGCGGTATGGTCGCCAACCGGTCCTTAATGGCATTTCTCAACCGTTTATCCTCGCTCCTTTTTGTTCTTGAAATATACATCCTGCAGCAGGCCGGACGACAAAAACCTACTCTGGCTAAAGGAGATTAACGGTGGTTGGGACCTTTATCAACGCCGCTGCGATTTTGATCGGCGGAATTTTGGGTTTATTTCTCGGTTCACGCCTGCCGGAACGATTCCGTCAGACTGTGATGGCGGTACTTGGGTTGTTCACGCTAGCCTTTGGACTGAAATTGTTTTTATCGACGCAAAACCCCCTGGCAGTGCTTGGCAGCCTGCTGATTGGGGTTTTGTTGGGCGAAATCTTTCAAATTGACCGAGCGCTTCAGTTGCTTGGCGTCTGGTTGGAAGGCCGTTTCTCGGCTGCTCACGGCGCAGCCCTGGAAAGTAATTTCGTGCGCGGCTTTGTGACCGCCTCCTTGGTTTTCTGTGTAGGCCCGATGGCTATTTTGGGGTCCATCCAGGACGGGTTGACCGGTGATTACCAGACTCTGGTGGTTAAATCTGTTTTGGACGCCTTCGGCGCGCTGGCATTTGCCTCCAGCCTGGGTGTTGGCGTGCTTTTTTCGGCTGCCATGGTGCTAATCTATCAGGGAAGCATCTCACTGTTGGCTGTGCAAGTTCAGTCGGTAGTGACGGATGCCATGATGGCCGAAATGAACGCCACTGGCGGGGTAATTCTTCTGGCGATCGCCATCAGTAGCCTGCTGGAAATCAAAAGGATACGCACCGGAAACTTTCTGCCCGCGCTGTTCATTGCTCCGTTGTTGGTGCTGCTGATGCAGTTGTTGGGTGTGTATTGAACTGTATTTATATAATTAAAATTCCCCGTGCCGCGCAAAATTTGAACCGTAGGGGCACGGGGATTATCAAATAATGGCGCGTGAGCTATTAATCCCCGTGCCCAGTAATTGCACATATCGCGCAACCGGGCACGGGGTTAGTAAGTTAAATTAAATTCGTGGACGATCCCCGTGCCGCTACGATAACACGCCCTGGCACGCAAGTTTATTGAACCCAGGTCTTTTCCAGCTACCTGAATATTAATTCTCGCTAAGGGCCTTTTCGATTACTGCAAACAGATTGCCGCGATCCGTCTTTTCACCGTTGACAACAAAGGTGGGGGTCGAAGTAATCCCTTGACCTTGCGCCGACTGCAAGTCCTGTTGAACTTTCAATTGATACTTGCCGCTGTTAAAGCAACTGTTATAGGCGTTCATATCCAGCCCTACCTGCTCGGCAATGGATTTGAGCATTGGCGATGAAAATTCGGCGCCGAAATTGGCAAAAATGTAGTCGTGGTATTCCCAGAATTTTTCCTGATCCATGGCGCAGTAGGCGGCCTCGGCAGCAGTAAATGAGGTCGGGCTGATGAAGCTCATCGGAACGTATTGGAAATACACTTTGCCTGTCGCGATGTAATCATTGAGCAATTGTTCTTCTGATTCGACCCAAAAATTTTTGCAATGGACGCAATTAAAATCAGAAAACTCGACAACCGTCACCGGGGCGTTGGGGTCGCCGGCTGTAGTGCCCTGAACCTGGGTACGGTTACGTGGTTCCGGCGTCTGAACATTTTCCGGGCTGACAGGCAGGTTTGGGATGATTAAAATTGCTGCCACAGCTAGTGCGGCGATTGTGGCAATTGTGATCCAAATCGCTCGATTGCGGCGTTGCTGACTCAGGCGTTGTGCCCGAAAAGCGTCACGCCGGCTTACTTTCTTGGCTTCGGGTTGAGCGGTTTTAGCCATTTAAGGTCTCCTCAGTGAAATGCAGCCAAAATATATTCATATAAGATCATATGACATTCAACAGTTTAATTTTGCCATATTCAGTCGTAATTGTCTATAATTAACAATAAGAGTTTCCTAATTTTAGCCGCGATACACATAAACTGGAAAGGCTTCGCCAGTTAATTGAAAACCGACTTTGCGGTACAACGCCAAAGATGCCAGGTTATTATCCTGAGTGTTGATGGTGATCTGCCACAGCCGTTCTGTCCGACAGCGCTGCACCAGGTCGTAGAGCAGAGTAGTGCCAACCTGATGGCCTTGCAGCCAGGGTTTTACTGCCAAACGGGCCAGATGCGCTGCGAACATATTTATGGTAGTGACCTGGTAGCCCACGATTTCGTTTTCGCTTTCCGCCAACGTGGCAATGGCGGCTTGCTCATAGGATTGCCGCACCTGGTTCAGTGAATTTTGCCAGATGGGTTCGAATGCAGCCTGGTCGATGCTGGCCACCGCTGGCAGATCGTCTGGTTCCATCAAACGGACAAACAGGTCGGCATTCGGTCGTAAAAACGGATTGTTTATTTGGACTTCCCGTTCCAATCCAACAACGTCCTGGTGGTGCACAAAACCGCTGCGCAGCAAAATGGTGGTGAACCAGTCACTCAAAGCCAGCGAAGGGACGATTGGGCGATCTGCCAGAGCGTTGTCTTCCAGGCAGCATTTTAACAATTGCTCCCAATAATCCATTGGCTTCACCCCGACCGCGCAGGCAAATAATCGCACCCAGGCGACACCAGGTGGGTCTTGCGGCAGCGCCAAAGCAGCAAGCAACCGGCCGTCGGCTTCAGCAACCCAAAAAGGCTGGCTGCCCAGCCATTCCACCGGAGGACGCCAGTCCAGGTGGCGGTGCATGCGAGGGCTGGTGGCCAGGAAACTCGTAACGATCGTGAAATCGGCTGTGGTTGCCTGGCGAAGGATAACCGGGGTTGGCATATCTGCTTAATTCACCCTGTAAACCCGCATGTCAATGGTCAATTTGAACCCATCATCCGCCGGATGATCCGCATAAGGCTTTTGATGATCGATTCGGACCAGCTGAGCTTCTTTTTAGATGCCAGGGCGGCATCCATGGCGAACAAAGAATCAACTTGCTTGCCGCGTTTCATCTGCAACACGGAAATTTCACGCAGAACGTAACTGCGCATCTCGTCATTGCCGGTTTGTTTGAACAGGTCGGCGGATAACTGATACTTTTCCAGCCCTTCATCATGACGCTGCAATTCAACCAGAGCCGCGGCAATATTGCCAAGCGCAATTGCCTGGCGCTGAGGATCGCGGATACCGGCAAAAATGTGTTCGGTGCCGCTGGCCTGCTCCAGCGCAGCCTGTGCATTCCCATCTTTCAACAACGCTACCGACAGGTTATTGCGCGCTTCGGCATGGGCAGCCGGCAGTACAGCCGGGTCAATGGTTCCTAATGCTTGCTGGTACAACCGGGCCGCATCTGTGTATTTCTTGTGCTCGAAGGCGGCTTGAGCTGCAAGATTCAGTTTTTCAAATTCTTGAGCGGATCCCATACCTGACCAGTTGACGCTTGCCATTAGTAGGTGATTTCGAGCAGTCCTTCTGCCACCCCACGCAGCTTTTCAGCCGAGAGGTCTGACAGGCGCATGGCCAGTTCGAGATAAGGCAAATTGACCGGCTTGCTGACGAAAGCCCGCACTTCGGGCGGCAGGTCCATGATGTTTTGGGCGGTTGCTTTATCCGAGCGCCATTTTCCGATCATTCCGCGCTGGTCGAATAGTTCATCATTGCGAATTTCCAGTGTGCTTGCCAGGAGTTCCAAATCGGGGAGCGGAATGGCTTGCTGACCCATTTCATAGCGCTGGATTTTTTCAACCGGGATATTGGTCTTCAGCGACAGCTCGGATACGGAGAGGTTGAGGGTAGAACGGGCTATCCGCAGGCGGGTGCCGATAATGCGCTGTCGAATTTCTTTCAACTGAGTAGGCTGTTCAACCGGGTCTGGGGACGCCAGAGTAGAGAGCGCCTGGTTTCCCCAAAAATGCTCCAGGGGTACATCCAGGAAGAAAGCCAGGGATTCCAATTGCGGCAGAGTCGGGGCAGATTCACCGGTTTCGATCGATTGATAAGCCTCCACGGACAGTCCCATGGCTTTAGCGCATGATTCCACTTTGCGTGAGCGGCTAATGCGGGCATCATAAATCAACAGTCCTAGTTTACGAGACCTGACTCGGATATGTTGTTGGTAGGTCGCCATAAGGTCCTCCCCGCTCGGAATCTTCCTAAATTAAAGTTAGACGTCAGACAGTATTATAGCATTCTGCAACTAAAGTTGCAGGTTCCAGACCAATCGTTATCGCCCGCGAGACTGTGGGTTGAGCATGGCGCCAAGATTTGCGCCAAAGACTTCCGGCCCAAGTTTGAACCCGGCCACCTCGATCCGCGGGTAGAACAAAGGACGAATGCCGGTCGGCTTTAATTCGCCAAGGACCTTCCCGCTCTCATCCACGCCGGTTTGCTGGAATTTGAAGATATCCGTCATCACAACCGTATCGCCTTCCATGCCGGCGATTTCGGTGATGGAGGTGATCTTGCGTGAGCCGTCCTTCAAACGGGATTGCTGGATGATCAGATCCACCGCTGCTGCGGCTTGCTCACGAACCACCTTCAGCGGTAGGTCCATGCCGGACATCAACACCAGTGTTTCAAGGCGTGAGAGGGCGTCGCGGGGTGAATTGGCGTGCAATGTGGTCAACGAACCGTCATGACCGGTGTTCATAGCCTGGAGCATGTCCAGCGCTTCGCCGCCGCGCACTTCACCAACCACAATCCGGTCGGGCCGCATGCGGAGGGAGTTGCGCACGAGATCGCGAATGGTTACCGCTCCTTTGCCATCAGAGTTGGCGGTTTTGGTTTCCATACGGACAACATGATCTTGTTGCAGCTTGAGTTCAGCCGCATCTTCGATCGTGACGATGCGATCATTTTCGGAGATAAAGCCAGAGAGGATATTGAGCAAGGTAGTCTTGCCAGAACCCGTGCCGCCCGAGATGATGATATTCAACCGGGAGAGCACGCAAACGCGCATAAATTCCGCCATCGTCTTAGAAACGGTACCCAGTTCGATAAGCTGTTCCATGGTTAGCTTGTCTTTTTGGAATTTACGGATTGTGATGCAGGGGCCGTCAATCGCAACGGGCATAATAACCGCATTGACGCGGGAACCATCCGGCAGGCGGGCGTCAACCGTTGGGCTGTCGGCGTCGATGCGCCGCCCCAATGGGAGGATGATTTTATCGATGGTACGCAGGACCGCCTCGTCGTTGGGGAAAGTGATATCCGTCTTGATAATTTTGCCTTTGCGTTCGATATAGACCTTGCTATGGCCGTTCACCATGATTTCGGAAATATCAGGATCATCGAGTAACGGCTGGATCGGTCCAAAACCAAGCAATTCATCCAGAATTTCCCGGGTAACTTGATCTTTCAATGGAGTGGGGAAATTGTATTTCAGCTCCGCAAAGGCTTTTTGAACCATTAAAATGATTTCGCCCTTGCGGTCCGCGCTCAACTGCGGTCCGCTCTCCAGTTCCCGGGTGATTTCCTGAAGCAAATGGGTCTTCAGGTTTTGCAGGTTGATTACACGCGGTTGTGTAGGTAGCGGGGCGGCCATTACTCTACCAACTCCTCATGAATCAGTTCCTTCTCAGGGATGACCCAGATGATTTGATTGAGGTTTACAGCCAAAAAGTTGGTCTTAAACATGAGATTCGCACCAGAAATATCAAATAATTCTGCATCTGTCACTGCCAAAAAATGATCTGCCGTATCTAGCTCATCTTTCACCCGATCGCCCACCCGAACATGCATCATGCCATGGATTTGGTGCATGGTGGTCTGCATGATAATCTTAATCGGCGATTTAGTAATCACCTGGGTATAAATTTTACCTTTGCCCTCAAATGTATCGAACATGTAATCTCACGATCCTTTCTCATCAATACTGCTGGTATCGCTGGAGGGCATCATATAGCCCAGGCCAGATCGGGTGACGATGTGCAGGGGGGTATGCGGGTCTTCTTCCAGCTTTTGGCGCAAGCGCGCAATGGAAACCCATAAAATCTCTTTATCTTCGCGATAGGATTCACCCCAGACGGCGGTGAGCAGCTCTTCGGCGGAAAGGATGCGCCCGGCATGTTGCGCGAATTGGATGAGCAGACGGTATTCGGTTGCGGAGAGGTACACGGGATGCTCGCCGCGCCAGACTTCAGCGCGCGCAAAATCGATTCGTAAATTCAAATGAGCAAAATAGCGTTTGTGGATCATTTGCTGGTTGGACTTTGCGCGGCGGAGGACTGCCCTAACCCGTGCAACCAATTCCGTGGCTGAAAAGGGTTTCAGGACATAATCGTCCGCTCCGACGTTCAGCCCATGCACCCGATCCTGCT
>JBAZZG010000005.1:0-250912 GCA_041658905.1 Bellilinea sp. | reverse complement strand
TAAAGCTTCAAGCTTGAACTCCCGCGAGTACTCGCGATATTTCCTGTCGTTCATGTCTGATCTCCTGATCTCTAAAAGTCTACCCGATCAGGACATTTTTTGTGTCCACTTTTTCGCGCATTTCCATATTTTAGTTAACCCAAGAAACACGACATTGTAAAACTCTATTGGAGTACTGAAGTCTTCATCTTTTTTCTCAATGGCACAGATGTATCCCAAATCCTGCGTTTCACTTAATACATTTCCGTCTATGTCTCTTGGCCTGCTATCTCCTCGGTACTTCGAAAAACTCCACAACTTACCCCATGTCAGTTTATTAAGTTCTTCATCGCTCAAGTTGTAATACCAATCCACGTTCACTTTGATTTCCTCGGGAGTCATCACTTCACCCCTCGCAAACTCCGTCCGTACTGTCACTTTTGTAGCTGTCACTGTCGCTTCCTCTGTCGGTGTCACGGTTACCGTTTTTACAGGTGTCATCGTAACCGACATTGTTTTCGATACTGCGGGCTGAAGAGGGGTGGGCGTTGCGTTTTGCGAAGTCCCGGTAGCTGGTACATACACACATGCCGCCAACACCATTTCCCCGATGATCAACGCACCAGCTAAATTCCTATTGGACAGCACTCCGTGAACAACCTCATAAAGTGTTCCAGCTTTACTTTTATTGCCCAGCATTTTCTGGCGCATAGTCCCCACCGTTTTCCTCTATTCCATGATCTGAAAGCGATTGCCGTATATTTAGCTTCAACGAGATCCGCAACCCCATTCATCTTGCCTCAGTCAAAACAATCGCCTTCGCTTCATCCAACATTTCACCCATTACCGGCATCTCAATCCCTCTTGTAAGACCCAAGAGTTTCAGATACTGCACCATCTTTATCTGATTGGCAATTTTTATCTGTTTCCCCTCCACCTGCGAAATAACCTTAAAATCCACATACTGTCGAAAACTAAGACCGACATAAGTAGCAGTCCCAATAGCCGCCAAAAAAAGAAACACCAATAAAGATATGATGAATTTTCTTATCATTACTTAATCTTATCTCATTTATTTTTTGCGGCAAAAATATAGTGTGTCTTCACCCACGGAAGCATCTCTTCAAGAGTAGTAATACTTTTAGGTCTTAACGTTTCAGTTCTTACGTCAAAATCAAAAAATATATTATCTTTATCTAAATCTTGATAACCCTTTCGCTCTACCAGTCTGAAACTTGTGTATGGCATCATTCCCAAGACATATCTTAAATTCATTCCCGCGAAAGCGTAACCTTCAAAAAGAGAAAATACCTCAGGATCCTCTTCTTTAAAAAACAAATTTTCATCAATGTTGCTTAATCTCACACCCAAACCCGAATACATAATGAATTTTCCATTATCGAAACTATATCCTGAGCTTACCGTCGTCTGCCCTGGAAAATTCATGTATAGTTCTCCATCCAGCCCACTGGTATATCTCATCTCGATACTCTTGATTTAATCTATGGTTAATGTTTGTTCCGCTATCTTCCCCTCATCATCTCTTAACATTATTTTCGCCGGATAATTCCCGGGATTAGCTACATACTCATCCAAACTAACATTCATCTTGTTTGGGAAATTATATGTATCCAAAAATGTATAAATAATTGCTTTTGCCAATAGTTCCCTTGCACCAGGTTTGTTTTCGTTAAAAAGAAGTGACTCAACTTCATATTTGTCAAAAGTACTCTTTGTTATCTTGTCGCTTTCAAGCATCGAAAATTCCAAATCAAACTGGTATCCAGAATACTCAATTTTTTCACTTAGCAGTATCCTCTTTTGCTCTACAGGTGCCACTTCCTGAGTCGCCGTCGCCTCCAAAGTTGGTGTTACTACCAAAGTTGGTGCCTCGCTCACCTCGGGTGTCATCTCTCCGGGTACCGATTCCGTAATTCCAGGTTGAACGGGTGCCGTCGCTGCGCTTTGAGGTACCTCGGCAACGGGTACGTTTCCGCAAGCCGCCAACAACATTCCCCCAACGATCACCGTCGCTGCCAGGTTTTTTCTGGACAGCACTCCGTGAACAACCTCATAAAGCGTTCCAGCTTCACTTTTATTCCCCAGCATTTTCTGGCGCATATTCCCCATCGTTTTCCTCTATTCCCTGATCTGAAAGCGATTGCCGTATATCTAGCTTGGGCGAGATCCGCGACCACTCGCATTTTTGCCGCAGCCAAAATAATCGATTAATTCAACGGGTCCTTGGTCACCTACTCGCGCCAACCAGGCCCTCTCAGGCATTATAATGGCAGTCAGGAATAAAATCCATGATCCCACAAACTGGCTATACGCATATTACCTCCGCTGAAGAGCTTAAGACCTTTCTGGCCCAACCCGATTGGGTGATCGTTGACTGTCGCTTCGACCTTGCCAACCCAGACTGGGGTTTTGGGGATTATCTCTATTCCCACATTCCCGGCGCCGTTTACGCGCATCTGGATTACGACCTGTCCGGTCCGCGCACAGCCTTGAACGGCCGGCATCCCCTGCCAGACCCGGATACATTCCGCGAAAAGCTTGGCCGGCTTGGCATCGACCGCAGCAAGCAAGTAGTCGTTTATGACACCACCGGCGGCAGTTATGCTGCCCGGCTTTGGTGGCTGCTCAAATATAACGGGCATGATCGGGTAGCCGTGCTGGACGGCGGTTATAGCCGTTGGCGCGGGCTGTTTGGTTACCCGACCGAATCCGGTAATCACACCAACTCCCGGGTTCGATTTACCGGCGCACCGGATCACCGCATGGTGGTCACCACCGGCGAAATGCAGGCTTTATCAGCAAAACATGATTTCCCGCTCATCGATGCGCGCGCGCCGGAACGCTTCCGTGGCGAAGTCGAACCACTCGATCCAGTTGCCGGGCATATTCCTGGATCGGTCAACCGCTTCCATGGATTGAACCTGGATCGGGACGGCCAGTTCCTGCCGGCCAATGATTTGCGTGAAGCATTTTTAACCCTGCTGGGCACCGCGCCACCCGAGAAAGCTGTCGTTTATTGCGGTTCAGGCGTCACATCAGCCCATCACCTGGTTGCCATGGCGGTTGCCGGTCTGCCGCTGGCGCGGCTATACGCCGGCTCCTGGTCCGAATGGATTCGTGATCCTTCCCGTCCGGTTGCCCGCGGGAGCGAGAAATAAAACAAAAAAGAGCGGTCGGCTCCTTTTTTCGAGAATACCGACCGCCTGTTTTACGGATAAAACCATTCTCGCGCGCGCCGCGCCCTGAGCTTGTCGAAGGGCCTGTGCCGTGCCCCGAGCCTGTCGAGGGGAGCCGTTCCCTGAGCCTGTCGAAGGGTTGGCAAGGATCAAACTTATCTGCCGTTCCCTGAGCTTGCCGAAGGGCATGACAATGATTAACCCCCCTTGCCGTTCCCTGAGCTTGTCGAAGGGTACGGCAAGGATAAACCCTATTGGGCAAAATTCGCCATCAGCTTATCGAGCGTTACGGCTGCGGGTCGCAATTCCTCTGGCTTGAGCCGGTTAAGCGGTGTCTCAACCAAATTATGGCCGTCGAACAGCGTCGGCGCCTCTGTCTCGATATAGAAAATCCCGGTCAGCAGCCAGTGATTGCGCTCCGCCTCTTCAATGACCCGGTACGCATCATAAATGTTGCAGGGATCATATTCTTTTTCCAGCTTTTTCAGCACCAAAGTCGCGCCGTCGTGCAGCGTCACTTCCTGAGTGGTGCCATCTTCGTAATCCTCGATGTAAATCTCGTCCCGCGGCGCAACATAGGAGATATCGTGCAATGGCGATTCGTGCGCCTTGCCCCAGGTATAAGAGTGGAATGAATCTTCCTTGTTGTGAAAAGTCACACACGGGCTGATGATATCGATCACTGCAATGCCGTTGTGGCTGAAGGCTGCCTTGAGGATTTCCTTCACCTGTTTCGGGTCGCCGGCAAAGGAGCGGGCTACGAACGTTGCGCTGGATGCCAGCGCCTCCATGCAGATGTCAACCGGTCCGAACACATTCCGACCCTGGCGTTTGAGTTCCAGGCCTTTTTCAGCAGTAGCAGAAAATTGACCCTTGGTCAGTCCGTAAACGCCGTTATTCTCGACGATGTAAACCATGGGCACATTGCGGCGGACCATGTGCTTGAAACCGCCCATGCCAATGCTGGCGGTATCGCCGTCACCGCTGACGCCAATGGCTTTCAACGTCACATCGCCGAACATTGCGCCCGTCGCCAAAGACGCCATGCGGCCGTGCAGCCCGTTGAAACCGAAGGAACGGTTCAGGAAGTAGGTAGGACTTTTGCTCGAACAGCCGATACCGCTAAATTTCACCACATTTTCCGGAGTGATATTAAGCTCGTACAGCGCTGCCACGATCTGGCTGGAGATCGAATTGTGCCCGCAGCCCTGGCACAACGTACTGGGCGCGCCTTTGTAGTCATTGCGGGTCAAGCCCGCCAGATTTACTGCTGTCTGGGTAGCCATCTTATTTCTCCTCTTCCTCGCGAGCCAGAATGGCATTGAATATCCATTCCGCGGAAAGCGGCATGCCGTCGGTATGGGAAACCTGCCGCAGTTTTGCGCCGCAATCCGAGTGTTCCATGGCCAGTAGCTGGCGCATCTGGCCATCGCGGTTCATTTCGACCACATAGATGTGGTCATACGCGTGCAGGATGTCACAAACATCATCGTTGAACGGGAGCGAGCGTATCCGCAGGTAATCCGTTGGGATTCCCTTGTCTGCCAACAGATCCCGTGCTTCCTGGATCGCCGGATCGGTCGACCCGTATCCGAAGATGGCAAATTTTGCCCCGTCCATTTTTTCGATGACAGGCTGAGGATACAGGTGTTTATGCCCTTCGATTTTTTTCTTCAGCCGGTCCAGACCGCGCTCCCAGGTATGCGCATCCTCGGTGTAACGCGCCAATTCATCATGACCGGTGCCGCGGGAAAAGTAGGCCGCGTGCACATTGCGATTGCCGGGTATTGTGCGATACGGAATGCCGTCGCCGTCCATATCTTTGTAACGCCCCCAGGTTTTGCCTTCATCGACCAGTTTTTGAATGTCCTCTTCCCAGAGGACTTTCCCACGGTCCATGGGTTGATCCGGATAATCAAACCGCTTGACCAGGTGGGTATTCATTCCAAGGTCAAGGTCCGTCAGGATGAAGACTGGCGTTTGCAGCCGTTCAGCGATATCGAAGGCCTTCCAGCCGAATTCAAAACACTCCCTGGCATTGCCCGGCAGCAGAATGACGAACTGCGTGTCACCGTGGCTGAGGAAATGGATCTGGGTCAAGTCGCCCTGGGCAGTGCGGGTCGGTAAACCCGTTGACGGGCCCACCCGCTGCACGTCCCAAACGACTACCGGCACCTCAGCATAATACGCCAGTCCAAGATACTCGCCCATCAGGGAAATGCCTGGTCCAGAGGTGGAGGTCATGGAACGCAAGCCGGCCCAGCCAGCGCCGACTGCCATGCCAATGGCAGCCAGTTCATCCTCTGCCTGGACCACTGCATAAGTTGCTTTCCCCGTTTCGGGGTCGTTACGCAGCTCAGGCAAATATTCGATCGTGGTCTCAGCCAGGCTGGATGCGGGTGTAATGGGATACCAGGCCGTGAATTGAACGCCGCCGTAGATGGAACCCAATGCAGAGGCGGTGTTGCCATCCACCATAATGGTATCCTTGAGCGGCGGCATTTTTTCAACATAATATGGGTCGCGCTTTTCCAGGTTCTCTTCTGCCCATTTGGCTGCGCTTTGAATAATTGCCCAGTTCGAATCCACCGCTTTTTTCTTGCCTTTGAAGTGGTAATCCAAGGTCTCATAGATTACATCCATGTCAAGGCCAACCATCTGCGCAACGATGCCAACATAAACCATGTTGGCAACATAATCGCGCAGATTGGGCTGAACTTCGGCTTCCTTGATTAATTTACGCACCGGCATGGGATACGCGACAATATCCTCGCGGGTCAGATCGACCTTGATATCGTCCGCATAGAATAAAACCGCGCCAGGCACCATGAAGTCCAGCTCTGCGCTGATCGTTGCAGGGTTCATGGCAACCACAATGTCGTCTTTCTCGACACGCGCCATGTACCCTTTTTTACTCAGCCGAATAGAATACCAGGTAGGCAGTCCCTGGATATTGGATGGAAAAATGTTTTTGCCGCTAACCGGAATCCCCATGCGGAAAAGCGATCTCAGCAAAATGGTATTAGCGGTTGCGCTGCCTGAGCCATTGATAGTGCTGAAGGTCATGCAGAAATTATTGACGATCTTTTTGCCCGCGGATTTCCCGTTTTTCACTGCTGCAGGCTGTAACTGAGACATAGATACTCCTTGACAGATGATGCGGTGATATGAGCTGTTATTCGAATGCCTGGTTCACAGGCTTTTTTTCGCGCTGAAAGATCAAATCCATGTGCTCCATCAGCGCTTCATAACCAACCGTGACGTTGCGATTGCAGATGGCTTCGACCATGCGGGCGTGATAATCCCAAACCCGGACATGGTATTCCAGATCGGAATAGACATTCAAGCCAAACGCTTCGTACACTTCCCAATAAGCCTCTAAAAGCCCGGTTACGAATGGGTTATTCAGCCGTTTATAGATTGCCAGATGCAGCGCGCGGTGTTCGGCATGCGGAATTTGAACCGGTTGCCCCTGTAATTTCTCACGGGCGCGCGCGATCAGGTTGCGTAATTCGGCGTGATCGTTTTCATTGAGCGATTGCACCGCTTGCGGCCAGTAAGCTGCTTCGATGTGATTGCGCAGATCCGAGTAGTTCTTGAAAGCCTCAGGCAAAACCACCAGTCCATAATTCAAACTTTGGACGACCGCCGGGCGGAAAGTGTAAGGCAGCTTGCGTATTCCAGTACGCGGCCGGGCCTCGACCAGCCCCATGGCTTTGGCCACCTCGAGCTGTTCGCGCAAACTCGCCACGCTGAGCCCCAGTTCGGTGCTCAACTCGGCCAGCGGTGGAATGCGGTCGCCTTGCCCATTTGAATCATTACAGGCTAAATAACACAAGAATTCAGACAACCGGTCGGTAGGAATTTGATCGCGTAACATTTGAAACTCAGATCGAATGCGTAATCATTTGATTAATCTGATTATTCAGACAATAAGAGTATAGCACGCTGATTTTCGCCAGTCAAGTCCAACTTCCCGGATTTTTTCCGGTCAGGTCCGATTTTGCAAGCCCGGGGTTGATTACCGGCCACGGCAATCTATGTCTATAGTTCACCCGTTACTCTTCCGGATGTCATTAGCGAGACCTCGGAGAGGTCGAAGCAATCTGCGCCGTTTAGGAAAAGTAACCGAATTATTACTGCAATGGTGGGTTCGCCTTATTTCATTTGATGCCAGTGTGGTTCACTCCAAACGGATCTCTGATCATTTGGGGCGAACAGCACCCTATGCGGACACTGGCAATTTGGTGCATTCGCCCCACCTCAAACGATTCTCGTCGAACTAACCCACCTTAACCCTGCCGAAACACATCTGCCAGCTCGCTTAGCGCCAGCCCAAGTCTGGTACCGCCCCAGGTAACCAGGCTGCCATCCGCCATAACGATCCTGTCCTGTTTCACAGCCGGGGTTTCAGCAAAGATCGAACGAAATTCCCCCACATGGGTCTGGCTATACGCAAAAGGCTCGTCGGGCAACAGGATTACATCGGGTTGAGCATCAATGATTTCGTTTTTTGTAACCCGCGGATAGCGGCGGTCATAGGTCCCTTCCTCAGCCACTACGGTTGCATCCAGGTCGGCTGCCAATGGATTGCGCCGCTGGCGCTGCGCGAAGCAATTCACGCCCCCCAGTAGCCTTAACAAGTCGCTGCTGTATGTATCCTGATTGAATGTCATCCACCAGTGCGTATCGCCGGCTTGGTCTTGCCAGATTGGGCAAAAATAACGCACACCACTTTCATCTTCCAGGGATTCCTCCGCCATTTCCACGGCAGTTTCTAGCAGGCGCATGCGTATTAACGCTTCTTGGCTGCGGCCAAAGTAAGCCAATGCCCATAAATCGCGCAATACATCCTCTACGGTGAGCGGAAACGTTACCCAAACCGGCGCCTGCTCCGCCAACGCCAACACCGCTTCCCGCTCATTTTCTTCACGATTGGCGATCACCAGATCTGGATTTAAAGCCAGGATATGGGCAACATCAATGGTTTTTGGTCCGCCTATTCGGTTTATTCCGGTCAAACGGCCTTCTGGCTTTGTGCAATAATCGCTGATACCCACCACCGCCCCACCCAGCCCCAGGTCAAACAGACTCTCGGTCATGGACGGCACCAGCGAGACGATGCGTTCCGGGATGCGGCTCAATTCAGTCAGGGATTCCAATACCGGCATAATTATTCTCCAGCCAGCTTATCCAGCATCGAAAGTGCAGCCTGGGTGACAATCCCCGCTGCCAGCGGTAGCGCATCCTCATCGATGTCAAATTTGGGATGGTGGTGCCCAAAGCGTTTCCTGGGATCCACTGGCGCACTTCCGACAAAAAAGAAGCAGCCCGGTACTGCCTGTAAAAATAACGACATGTCCTCCGACATGCTTGACCGGTAAGCCGTGTCAAGGACCATTCCCGGTTCAACTGCGAGAGCCGCCTTTCGCACGACCTCTGCATGGTCAGCCGCGTTGATCACTGCAGGAGCGTGTTCAACAATTTCCAGCTCTGCCTGGCAGCCCATAGAGGCGCTTACCCCCTCGATGATGCTCTTCATCCGCTGCAGGATATGATCGCGTAATTCGGCATCATAGGTTCGGACCGTACCGCCCAGAGTAACTTCGTCCGGGATGATGTTCAACGCCGTCCCACCTTGAAATTGCGTCACGCTGATCACAGCCGACTGCAGCGGGGAGACGTTGCGCGAAACCACGCTCTGCAAGGTACTGATCACCAGCGCACCGGCCAGCAATGGATCCGTTGTATTTTGCGGCAGTGCGCCGTGCCCGCCCTTACCGCTGATTTTAACCCTGAACATATCTGAACTGGCCATAAACGCACCGGCTGTGATGGCAGCCCAGCCGACAGGCTGCTCATTCCATAAATGCAATCCAAGCGTAGCTTTTGGCTGCGGGTTTCGTAATACGCCGTCTTTGATCATAGCAGCAGCGCCGCCAAGCCCTTCTTCAGCCGGTTGAAAAACCAGTTTGATCGTCCCCTGAATGGCATTCACTTTCTCGATCAGCAAATTCGCCACGGTCAAGCCAACCGCAACGTGACCGTCATGCCCGCAGGCATGCATCACGCCCGGGTTAATGGAGGCGCATTCAACCCCGGTTTCCTCCTGAATAGGCAGTGCGTCCATGTCAAAACGCAACAGGATGCACGCACCTGGCTTTTCACCTGCCAGAACGCCCACCACGCCGGTTTTCCCAACGCCGGTCTCGACCTGGTAACCCAACCGCTGCAATTCCTTCGCAACCAGAGCGCCCGTGCGCACCTCTTGAAAGCCGAGTTCGGGGTGTGCATGCAGATCACGCCGCCAACCAATTGTACGCTCTTTGAGTTCCCGCGCACGGGCAAGGATTGGGTGCATGGTTTGCCTCCCTGGCTGGTTTGATTAAAAAATGATTCGGCGGAAATGTTCCAAAAACCGCGGATGTTCAGCACTGCTATCCGCGGTCCGGCGGCTCCACAAATTCTTGCGCAGCTCTTCTACATCCGCAATCTGACTTTTATGCTGTTTTAGCGCCTCGAATTTCAAATTCCAGGTGGCGGTCACATCCAGGCTGATGTCCGCAGCAATGGGCAGCGACAGCCACAACTCCTTGACATTATGGGCTTCCAGGCCTTCCGCGCGCAATTCAGGGAAGAAAAGCGGATTGCCGGCTGCCGGGAACACCGCATCCGCCACAATCTGACCGGCAGCGCGGTGATCGGGATGATTGATCCGGTTGGCGCGGTGAAAATAGTTGGTCGGGTCGCAGGAGACGACGATATCGGGCTTCAAGGTGCGGATAACCCGCACAACCTCCCGCCGGGCGTTTAGATCCGGCGTTAAATAACCATCTTCGTAATTCAGAAACTGAACGGATTGCACGCCAAGCACGGCTGCCGCCGCTTGTTGTTCTCCCTCGCGCAATTTTGCAAGTACCAAAGGATCAACAATTTTGCCATTTACGCCTTTATCGCCGCGCGTAAACAGGCAGTAATCCACCTTGTGGCCCATTTCGGTCCAACGTCCAATGCTGCCCCCCAGAAAAAACTCAGGGTCATCCGGATGGGCTAAAATAATCAGTATCTTTTGTGGAGCTTCCCACCCCTCAGTTTCGCCTACCGCCACGCCTGCGCCTCCCCTGACGATTGCCGTGCTGCTGCGGGTTGTAAGGTTTGGGTTCGCCAGCCGGCGGCTGGCCTTCTGGCGGTGTCGGCGGTTTTGCCTGGACTGGCGGCTTGCTTTCGCGTTCCTCGCCCTCTTCCTCAGCCACATCATCCGCTGTCGGCTCAGGCGCACCGCTCAATTCAGCCCGGGTAAACTCGCGGATGCCCACTTCGGGGATTTCGACCCGCACCGTGCCCTGCAGAGGAGAAACGTCCAGTACTTTGCCTTCACCAGCGGGCGTCACCACCCGTTTACCGCGTTTGGGCAGACCCTTGCGCAGTTCGGTGTACGTATTGTACTCATAAATCAGGCAGCAGCGCAGCCGGCCGCACATGCCGGTGATCTCGGTAGGGCTCAGAGAAATGCCCTGTTCTTTAGCCATTTTGATGGATATGGAACTGAAATCGGTGAGGAAAGCGGAACAGCAGCGCTTTTCAAGTCCGCAAGCCCCCATGCCGCCAATAATTTTGGCTACATCTCGCGGGCCGATCTGTCGCATTTCCACCTGAGTCGGGGTGTAAAGCTTTTGCATATCCTGGCGCAGCGATTTAAGATCTACCTTTTCTTCGCTGTCGGTGGAATACATGATTGCCAGGCGCGCTCCGTCGAAGCTAAATTCAGCTGAAACCATTTTGACATTGTATAACCTGAGCTCTTCAGCCCGTTTGCGGGAAGCTTCGACCACATCCAACTCGCGTACCTGCCAGAGCTTTCGCAGCAGCAGATCGCGCGGCGTAGCCAGGCGGCTTATTGCTTTTAAGTCAGCTTCCAGCTTTTCAACCGCCGGGTCAACCACCTGCGCCACCTCGCCTAACTGCCAGCCGCGTGTGGTTTCAACCACCACTGAATCGCCAGTTTTTACATCCGACAGGTTGCTCGCATCGAAATGATAAATTTTTCCGACTTTCGAAAAGCGAACCCCAACAACACTTTGAACAGACGTCATACTCATGGCCGGTTATCCTACCATCTCTATCTTGACGCTGGATTGATTCTTATAGGCTTCCACGCTCAAACGAGCTGCCAGTTGTTCCGCGATGGACTTTAGCGCCTTACCGGCAGCGGATTCGGGTCCAGTGACCACGATCGGCTTACCCTGGTCGCCGCCAATACGGACAGCCGGATCCATCGGAATTGAACCAAGGAAGGGCACATTTTCTTTTTGCGCCATGCGTTCGCCTCCGCCTTGACCGAAGACATCCACCCGGGTGCCGTCCGGCATCTCCAGGTAGCTCATGTTTTCGACCACGCCCAAAATCGGAACGTTCAACTCTCGGAACATTTGCATGCCCCGGCTTGCATCCTCGAGCGAAACCGCCTGCGGCAAGGTGACGATCACGCCGCCCGATAGCGGCAGCGACTGCGCCAGGCTGAGTTGCGCATCGCCTGTCCCCGGCGGCAGGTCGATGATCAGGTAATCCAGCTCGCCCCAATCGACATCGCTTAAGAACTGCCGAATGGCAGAGTGCAGCATCGGCCCGCGCCAGATTAAGGCGCGTCCCGGCGGAACCAGAAAACCGATCGACATCATTTTGACGCCATAAGTCTCAGCCGGAATCATTTTTTCGGTGCGCATCGGCGGCAGGTGATCGACGCCCATCATGGTCGGCACATTAGGCCCGTAGATATCCGCATCCAATAGCCCGACCTTGGCGCCGCTTTGGGCCAGCGAAACTGCCAGGTTTACCGCCACAGTGGATTTGCCAACGCCGCCTTTGCCGGAGGCGACTGCCACTGCATTTTTCACCGGCAGCTGCATCAAACCTCGAGCGCGTCCGTCTGTAGGTACGTTGGCATCCAGTTTGATCGTTACCGATTTTACGCCTGGAATGCCTGATACCGCCCGGCGCGCATCGGCTTCGATTTTACCTTTTAGCGGGCATGCCGGGGTGGTTAATACAATCTCAAATTGCACCGACTGATCTTGAATCTCCAGGTTGTGGATCATATTCAAGGTCACCAGGTCCTGGTGCAGTTCGGGTTCTTGAACAGTACCGAGGGCAGCCATAACGGCTTCTCGGGTGATAATCTGCTCAACCATAAATTAAAGTTCCCTTTCGCAACAGCGTAAGCATAACAATAAAGGACTACGCTTTGGATAGATGTTGTTCGACATCCTTACAGGCTTGCTGAAATTGTCCGTCCAGATCGGCATCCGTGCCGCGATAGCGTTTCACCGTTTGCTTGGCGCAGGCAGTACAGCCGCGCATCCCGCGAAACGAATCCACGCTGCAACCCTGGCATGTGCTAAGCCGCACCATCATCAGAGTAAACGCCGCCTGCTCGACAGGGCTTGATTCCGCGGCGGAAATCCGTTCGACCAATGCCTTCCACTTTTCGCCGCGCAGCCCCGTTAATTGCGGGACGACGCGCAGCGGAAACATCAATTCCGTATCGCTATTATACATGATCCCTCTACCATTAAACAGACCATTATCCTGTGCTTTCAGCAGTTGCGGGTTTTTTCGCAGCAGCCTTCAAGGCTTCTTTTTCCTGGCGGGCAAGTTCTTCTGCCGCATAATTTGTCGGTCGGATACCGGCATAGTAACTGACCGGTTTGGCCAACCGCTCGATGTTGTAAATATTGTTCTGGCGGCTGTAGGAAGCGATCTCGTAATCGTGATCCATTTTGATGGCGTCGAAGGGACAGTATTCTGCGCACAGACCGCAATTCATGCAAATATCAACATCGATGTAGAACTCTTTCGGTTGCGGGATGGGCTTGCCCGTCACCGGATCAGTGGTGCGCACGATGGAAATACACTGCGGCGGACACACCTTGGCGCAAATACCGCAGGACGTGCAGCGTAAATCCTTTTCACCATTTGGGCCTTCATCATAAACCAAAAAAGGTAAGAAGCGAAACTCTTCAGGAACCGGCAGTTTCTCTTCCGGATATTGAATGGTGAAAATCCCTTGCACGTCTGCTTTTCGGCGGCTTTCGATGCCTTCCTTGGTGTAGTAGCGCTTTTTACCTTTGCGAAAATCCTCCACATAGGTCATGACAAAGCGCTTGAACACGCCGAGCAGCATCCTGAGGAAACCTTTACCTGTCATCTTAACCTCCATCCATCCGCTTAGCGGTCCACTTCACCCAGTACAATGTCAACCGCGCCCAGGTTCAATACCACATCCGCGATCTTGCCGCCGCGGCACATATCCTCCAGGCTGATCAAATTGATAAAACTTGGCGCCCGCACGTGATACCGCCAAGGATTGGGTTTACCGTTGGATACGATATAGAAGCCAAGCTCGCCTTTGGGTCCTTCAACCCGGCCGTAGGATTCTCCTGCCGGAACACGTACCTGGTATGCAGGTTTTCCGGTCATAATCGGCCCTTCGGGGATATCGCGGATCACTTGCTGCAAAATCCGGTTGGACTGGCGCGCTTCATCCAGTCGCGTCAGGTAGCGGTCGTACACATCGCCGTGATAATGCACCACCACGTCAAAATCCAGCCGGTCATAGATGCTGTATGGATCAGCGCGCCGGATGTCGTAAGGCACGCCAGAGGCGCGCAGGTTCGGGCCGGACGCCCCGTTGTTGATCGCCTGTTCGGCAGTTAACACGCCGCAGCCAATGCAGCGGTTGCGGACAATTTCGTTCGTGGAGAGCATTTTGTCAATATCATCCAGCCGGCGCGGCATGCGCTCGAATACCAGTTCTTTGACTCTTTCCAGCACTCCCTCCGGCAAGTCACGCGCGACGCCGCCAAAACGGAAGTAATTGCACATCATCCGCGAGCCGGACACAGCCTCAAAGATGTCCAATACCAGCTCGCGCTCTTCCAACGCGTAAATCATGGGGGTGAAATAGGACCCCAGATCGTTCCACAAAAAGCCGAATGAAAATACGTGGTTCATCCAGCGCGTCAATTCCGCCATCATCACCCGGATGTATTCTGCGCGCTCAGGCGGCTTGATACCCATCAGCTTTTCGACTGCCAGAGCATAACCAAAATTGTTGCTCATGGACGACACGTAATCCAACCGGTCGGTGAACGGCATATTTTGCAGGTAGGTGTTACGCTCGCCGATTTTTTCGTGATTCCGGTGCAGGTATCCCATCACCGGTTTCAGGAAAACAACCTGTTCGCCATCCAGCGCGGCAACCATGCGGAAAACCCCGTGGGTCGAGGGGTGCTGCGGGCCAAGGTTGACGACTATGGTATCGGTGTGCAGTTCCGCGTCTCGGCCAATTTTTTTGGCGCTGGTGTACAGAGCATCTTCGGCTTGCGGCACCCAGGTCTCCGGATCGAAACCATGCGGGTACTGAACGTTATCGTGGTAGGGATTCTTGTCCTCGATATGGCCAGTGATCCCTTCCGGCCAGCGAGACTTGTACGGCTTGGCCTCTTCCTCAAAATAAGGCTCTTTCCAATCCTTGCGCAGCGGGTGTCCGGCGAACCCTTCCCAGGTGAGAATGCGGCGCAAATCCGGGTGGCCCTCAAACCGGATGCCAAGCAAATCCCAGGCTTCCCGCTCCTGCCAGTCCGCGCTTTTGAACAGGTTGTAAAGCGATGGAACCACCGCTTCGTCACGCGGCACCTGAACCTTCAAAACCATTGCCGGCCCGCCAATCGACCGGTAGAGGTGGTAGACCACCTCCATTTTGCCTTCCGGCAAGTAATCAACTCCCGTGACCGAGGAGAGGTAGTCAAACCCAAGCTCATCGCGCAGGGATTGCACGATTTCCAGCAGATGTTCAGCCCCTATGATAAAACCGCTGTATCCCACGCGGGTATCTTTAACCACCCGGCCTTCGTATTGGAGGGATATATCTGGAATTTGAGCAACCGTGATTTGTTCTTCGCTCATCTTACCCTTCCTTCTGCTCAGTCTCAATCGGGATCTCCGGTTCGATTGGCCGGTGGGTCTGTTCGTAAATCAGCGCGTACTTTCGCGGATCCATCAGATCTGGGCCAAGGACCGGCACCGGAACCGCAGACACAGTGCCTTTGGCGTACCATTTCGAGGTCTTGATGCGTTCTGTATCCACTTTTTTGGTCAAGGCGATCAGGCCATTCATCAATGCCTGAGGGGTCGGCGGGCAGCCTGGAATATAAACATCGACCGGGATGAATTTGTCAATACCGGACACAACCGAATAGCCCTCCTTGAAAGGTCCGCCGCCCGAAGCGCAGGCGCCCATTGCCACGACATACTTTGGCTCAGGCATCTGGTTATACAAACGCACAATTTGCGGCACCATTTTCTTTGTGACCGTACCCGAGACGATCAAGAAATCAGACTGGCGCGGGCTTGGGCGCATGACCTCCATGCCAAAGCGGGCGATATCGAAACGACTGGCTGCCAGAACAACCATTTCGATAGCGCAGCAGGCCAAACCGAACATCATTGGCCACATGGAATTTTTCCGCGACCAGGCATAAACTTTATCCAGGGAGGTGATGCTTACCGTACCCTGCATCTCTGGCGGGATATCGTAATTCGAAGATAGAAGGCTATCGTCTGACATAGGAAATCTTCTCCTTTAAAGAACGGAATCGATCCGTGCATTGCCCCCACCTTCTTTATTGTACATCTTTACACAACCCTGTCAATTGACATTTAAGTAAAATTTATTTTGCTTAATTCAATTTTTCGAGTTACAATAGGGGCATGGACCTCTCCACCCGTAGCCATATTCTGGCTACCTTACAGCGCTACCCCAACTCAACCGTAGAAGAGCTGAGCCGGCAGCTGCATCTCACCCGCGCGGATGTACGCTATCACATCAATGCCCTGCTCAAAGCCGGGCAAGTAGTTCAGATGCAACAATTTCCCAAAGATGGGCATGCGGCGCGCGGCCGGCCGGCAAAATCTTACCAACTCTCAACTGACTCCCGCCCAGATATTTTGACGCACCTCGCCGACATTCTTCTGGATATGGTTCAATCCAACACAACTGCAGATGCAAGCCTGGATGAGCTGGCTCAACAGTTAATCCCGGCTAACTCGCTGAGCAGTCCTGAGACGCATGTAACAGGACGGCTGAATGATACAGTTCAAATGATCAATCAGCATCCCTACCAGGCCCGCTGGGAGGCCCACGCCAGCGGGCCACAGGTCTTTTTCCACAACTGCCCTTATGCAGCCATCATCAGAAAACACCCCGAGTTGTGTCAGGTGGACCATCAGATTCTGCAAAATCTAACTGGTCTGACAGCCCGCCAGACACGCAAAATCGACCTGGATGGCCCTGCAGCCGTGGCTTGCGTTTTCATTTTGACACAGAGCCCAGTGGAACAAAAAACCCCGCCTAAGCGGGGGTCCCTAAGCGTCGATCTACTTTCTATTGAGTTGCGCCGGCATTACTCCACTCGATAATCTTCTCGAGTTCATCCGGTTCGAATTGACCGGGGTGCTTTCCATCGGCAAGTTTAAGCAGTGCCGGGCTGTTGGCTGCATCTCCCGCCGTTATTACCGGACCGGTCTTGCCGCCTTTCATCAATGAGTCATAATCCTTTACAGACAACCCACCCATCGCACCGTGACACGATCCACAGCGCTGTTCGAACATTGCGCCAATACCCGTTTCCCAGGTCAAGGGGCCGGCCGGCAATTCCGCCTGCGGACCCGGCGTTGCTGTCGGGGCTTTGGTTGGCACTGGCGTCGGCGTCTGAGGTACAAAGATCGTGCCCTGCTCTTCGAGAGGAGGTATGGTTGTGATCGCAGTCTCTTCAAAGGTCACGAATGCATATAACCCGGCCACCAGGACGATCATCAGGATTGCAGCGATGGGGTAGTAAATCTTTTTCCGTTTGGAAAGAACAACTGGGGGAATCGGGGCAGCAACTTCACCCTTTTCTATCTCCTCAAGTTCCAGCGCATGCTCTTCTTCCATTTCTTCACGCGTGAGCGTGCCCTTTACCATGCTCCAATTCCAGCGTTTGATGTGCACGTGGTAGAAGTGCCACAAAAGAATGGCCAGCACTGCCAGGACGGCTTCCAGCCCGTGAGCCACCTTTGCGGCAGGAATGAACTGCCCTGGCAAAATTTTTGTGGTAAAGATCGGGTTCCAGAGCATAAGCCCGGTTAACCCCATCATCACCAGACCCCAGATTACCGCCAGGTATTCGGCTTTTTCAGAGAAGTTATAGCGCCCCATCTTGGGGCCGTTCTTGCGCAAACCCAGGTTGTGGCTTGTCGCCTGGACAGCGTCAACCACATCCTTTACACCGGGGATCATCGTTGCTTTTTTCCGCTGAACATACAGTTGGTAGCCCATATACGCGAAATGGAATATTGCTTCCAACACGAACATGACGGCAGATATGCGGTGGATGATCCGGACGATTTGAACGCCGCCCAACAAGGTCACGATGCCGAGTGAAACCGCGTTATTGGGGTACTTTTGCACCAGGCCGGTAATGGCAAGCGTTGTGAAGGAGATAAAGAGCAGCCAATGTTCAATGCGGCGGATTTTATCGAAACGCATGATTTCTTTTTGATATTCAGTCATTTCATCTGCTCCTTGGCCTACTTTGAATCCTGACTGAAATCGGGCGTTGGCGGTTGCAATTCTTCGATGCCGCCGTTATTTCCATTTTTCTTGCGTTTACGGGACACCTTGCGGTAGATGTCTGTCAGAATAAAGAGCGCCATGGCTCCCAGGACCAGGGGGATTAAGATCTTATAAACCAGGCCGACATAATAGACCAGCGGAGCGTGGTCTGGGGATGGAATGTAGTGGCTTAACCATGAATCCGGGAAATTGGATGTCGCATCCGGGTGGCAGCGCTGGCAGGTGCTGAGTAAATTCTCTTTTACTTGCAGGCCCTTCTCCGGATCATCCGCCCGCCGAATGTCGTGCACGCCGTGGCAGTCAAAACAGACAGGCATATTGGTCTGTTGATCTGGATCGACTTTCTCGAAAAGCGTGACCGTTGTTCCGTGGAAATCAGCGATGTACGTTTTCATCACTTGCGTGGAAATGCCATACTTGTCCATGATGGCTGCATCGGTGTGGCATTTGGCGCAAATATTCGGTGACGTCAAGCGGAAACTGGCCTCACCGGTTGGGCCGGAAATGGTATGAACGCCGTGGCAATCTGTGCAGGCCGGTACATCCGGGTTTTTGTCGATTAAAACGCCTGAGCCATGAACGCTGGTGGCGTACTCTTCAAAGATGGTGCTGTGGCACTTGGCGCAAATACCCGCAATCCGGGCGTGTGAGGCGCCAGTCAGACTGCCATCTTCCACTTTATCGAACGGCTTATCGGCATGGGGATTATGGCAATCCGCGCAAGTGGGTGCATCCAGGTTCCCAGCCTCGAACAGCTTGGTATGTGCGCTGTCCATTAATTCATTAGCCTGGACGGTATGGCATTGTTGACACAGTTCTTTATATTGCAGGGTGTATTCTCGCCCGGTTGTCGCTGTGTTTTCCGGGTGCGGGTAGCCGCTGATATTGGCGTGGCACGACTGACAGCTTACCGTCGCATGTGCGCCTTCTCCAAATAATTGCGGGTCCACCGTGACGGACTTGGCATCGCCGTTGGAAAATTCTTTGGTCTGCCCGGGCGCACTGTGGCATAACAGACATTGCGTATTGTCTGGCAGTTGCGCTGCAGGTGCAACATCGTTCTCAGCAGAGGCAGGTAGGGTGCTTGTCAACGCAAATGCAGCGGCAATTAACAAGGCAATGAATAGGAACAACCGGGGGAACAATGTGGAAATGTGGGTACGCTTTAGCTGTACCATATCTATGGTTCCACTCCTTTATCAAATAAATGGGTCTGGGGATTGGGAAATTAATTCAAACCAGCAAAATTAAGCGAACCTGGTCGCAAGATTAATTATACATTAATAATTTTGGGCACACAAAATAAAATACCGCCCAAAATGGGCGGTATTTGTACTGTTTTATTGTGACAATTGTCACTTTAGTGCGCCAGCTTCAATCCAGGCAATGATTTGCTCTAATTCTGCAGGCGTGAATTGTCCAAAATGCGGCGTGCTCTCCTGCTGCGAGGTCACCAGAGTGCTTTGATCAGGTTGGTTGGGTACCACGATCGGGCCGTCGATGCCGCCTTCCATGATCGTTTCATAGGATCTCAGATCGATTTCCTTTTGGCCGTTCTCACCATGGCAGGCGGTGCATTTACCAAACAGGCTCTGAATGGCTGCAAAGCTGTTGGCAGGCGCTGGCGTACCGGGTACAGGCTTAAGCGGCGTTGAGGTTACATATTTCTTCAACTCCTCTGCCAGGACGACGCGCAGCCCCGGAGCATCAAATCCGGCATATTCCCAGGTGGTTCCGTGGCAGCCCGAATTGGAGCAGAAAGAGGTGTTGCTGGTTCCGCCCGGATCTTCGACTGTATGACAGCTGGCGCAGGTCTGATCGAAGAAATCACGGTGCAGCGTGATCCAGTTTGTGCTCTGGTGCGATTCAGGTTCGGGTCCGCGGCTGATCTCGATATTGGTCAATAATTGTTCCCTCGATGCAACGACTGGAATGGAATGGCACAGGTTGCATTCCAGGCGCACCGACTCACCGCTGGTGGTCAGGTGTTTGCCGTCGTGACAGCGTAAACAACCAGGTGAGAATTTATGCTGGGCATTATCGGGGTGCGTATCCCAGTTAAATTTCTGTTCCGGAAAGTTAGAAATGGCAAAGTAATCTTTTAGCTGTTCGACCGCTGTGTCGATCAATGCAGAGTTGGCGTTGTAATAAACACTGTAATTCTTGCGATAGAAATCGGCCAACTCGGCAATTCCGGCGTTTGCCTCTTCAACTGAGGCATAAGGCTTGCCCAAGTATTCCACTGCGCGCATTTTTATTTCGGGGATGGCAGATGAGATCGCGCCGCGTGCAAGCATCGAATCGACCGCCTCGTCAGGTTGTTCGCTGATGTGCGAGGTGCGGTTATGACAGGACAGGCAGTCCATCCGAACAAGTTGACTTTCATCCAGATTAGCTGAGTCGAATCCGGCTTCGGTATCCACATACTCGGTATAGCTGCCATCCTCGTTTTGAACGCGAACGTAAGGGATGACTTGCTTTTCTTTATCCAGCGCGATGAATTCAACCGGATTCTCGATGTGCCAGTGAATGCCGCGTCCCAATCCCTCGCGCTTGCTTCCCCCGCCTGTTTTTAAGATAAGGTAAGTGTACGAGAGCGTATTGTCTGGATCATAAGCGTAGCGCTTTAGTTCTACCAATGAATCATCCGATACCACTTCCGGGTAGTGGCAGGTCTCACAAACATCCACCGATGGTCGTAAATTCTCTGCGCGAATCGGGTATTCATAGTTCCCGGTCACCATAGCCGACCCGGTTTGCCATGAGTATTGAATTTTGCGAATGATTTGCTCACCCAACTCAGTACGCCCCAGGTGGCATTCTTCGCAGGTAACGCGCACATGCTCTGAATTGATGTGAGTCACGTACTCGGGCGGCATGGTATGGCAGGCTGTTCCGCAAAAAACCGAGGTGTTGGTATATTGCCAGGCGGAGGTCGTCCCGAGCGTCAGGGCTCCGCCAAGAATGATGATAATTGCAAAAGGTAAAATTCTTCTGACCGGGGTGCTGTCGTGAGGGGGAAAAAACAAGTTTTTTAACCAGCGGCCAATTTTTTTCATCCAATGCTCCGTTGTTTTTAATCTTGCTCTAATTATAACCGTATTTTTTGGGTAGCAAATGTACTATTAATTTACACAAAAATAGTAATCTCTTAAGAAAGAAATTACTATCAAAGAGATCAGCCCCCATGGGAAATCATGGGGGCTGTCCCTATCCAGCAAATTTACGGCCGGGTTAGTCCGGTCACAGATGCCGGGTTCAAGCTCTGGAGTGAGTCATACAGAACCTGAATGATGTACTTGCCGTTGTGGGCGAAAGCACCTGGGTCTTTCTGAACGTACTGGTAGTTGTAGGCGCTGAAGAGTAAGCGCGGAGTCCAAGTAACGTATTTTTCGGTATCGCCCTCGTCCTTGACACCATCTGCATTCGCATCGATGAAGAAATACGGATACGCAGAGAAGCTATAGGCAATAGCTGTACCGGCTTTGGACTTGGCGTATGTCTGGATTTCCACTATCAGTTTCTCAGCCAGGGTTTCGACCTCGCCTGAAATCCCTTCGGTGGTATCACCGTCGCCGTCGTAATCGACAGCCGGATCTTCCATGCGGATCAGTTTGGGATCGTCCACCTGGTGGCAGCCCTGGCAGGCTCCGGTATTGACGGTCAGCGCATGAGGTTCATGGCAGTCAATACAGGTTGAGAAGCCTTCAACGTGCGCGAACTGGCCAAGATATTCCTTATCCTTGAATTCGTATGCGCCCTTGGCATCGGTGCCAAACAGTGAAGCGCCGGCAGCAAAGTAGTGCACATTGCGGAAGGAAATCTTTTCATTGACCACGTCGAGTTCCATGCCGCTAACAGCTTTATTGACGCTGACGGTGGATTCTCGACCCTGGTGGCAGTTCAAGCACAGGTTGGCGTCTGGTTTGCCCTCAAAGCCGAGTTTGGCGCCGCTCGGGAAGGTGGCAGTTTCCGTCTGGTAACGGGTGAATTCGGAAACGCTGTCATGGCAGGTTTCGCACATCAGGCCGTTGGACGGGGCAGTAGACAGGACAGCGCCCTCTTTGAGGAAGGTCGGCAGGCCCGCAGCGCTGTGGCATTTGGCGCAAGAACCAGGTACAGCGCCCTCTTCGTCCCAGTGACGGAACGCTTCGGTGGAACCGGCAAAGTGACCGGCATCTTCGCGATGAACAGCGCTCAAATCAACTGGGGTTGCCAGTTTGGTGTTCAGATCCTCGACGGAATCGTACAGCAGCTCGATGATGTACTTGCCGCCGTGGGCAAAAGCGCCCGGGTCTTTGATCGAGGTTTGATAGTTGTAGGCGGCTTTAGCCAGGCGTGGCGTCCAGGAAGCATATTTCTCGGTGTCTCCCGCATCCACAGCGCCATCAGCATTGGCGTCGATGATGAAATAGGGATAAACGGTCGGCGAGTAAACAATCGGTGACCCGGAAACCTCATTGGCATAAGCCTGTATGGCCGTCAGAAGTAGCGCTTGCATTCCCTCGATTTCGAAAGCGATACCTTCTTCGACATCGCCATCGCCGTCGTAATCAACCTTCGAGGATTGCATGCGGATGTTCTTGACCGATTCGGCATCGGTCACGCCGGTATGGCAGCCAACGCATTTGTTGACTTGCAATTCCAGCGAGTGCGGGTTGTGGCAGGATTGGCATGTCTGGACGCCCTCGACGTGGTCGAACATCACATCGTAGGATTTGCCCTCATACTCATATCCGCCCTTGACCTGCGTGCCGTAGCGAGCTACGGCGGCTGCAAAGTAGTGGATATTGGTGAATCCCAACTCGGCGACAACCGTATCATCATCTGTTGCGCCGGCTTTTTCGATAGCCGCGTCTACCTGGACGACCGATGCGCGGCCCTGGTGGCAGTTCATACAAACTGCTTCCCTGCCAAGGCCGGTCAGTTCAGCGCCCGAGGGGAAGACGACCGAAGTCAGCGCAGCAGTCGCTTCATTGTGGCAGGTGGTGCAATTGATGACGGATTCAACGGAAGCGGGAGCATCTACAGCATTTACAGCAGTCCCGTCAGCGCCGATCCAGTCAAGGAAACCAGGGGAGCTGTGGCATTTGGCGCAGTTAGCTGGTACTTCCTTGGGAGATTCCTCGTCCCAGTGGCGGAATGCTTCAGCGGTTGAATCAGCATGGCCAGAGTCAGTCCACAAAGCGTAAAAGGGCACCTGTGCGGAAATATCTGCGCATGGTTCAGCAGATGGGCAGGGTTCTGCCGTCGCTTGATCAACTGGAGCGGGGGCCGGTGTCTCCGTAGTTTGTTGGCATGCTGAAAGAATCAGTGCAAAAACGAGCACCAGACTGGCAATCAGTAAGCCTTTCAGGAGTTTCTTCATATTGTGTTCTCCGATTAGACGAATTCAGGGGATTGGGTGTGTAAGAAATGCGGAAAGGGTTTTCTCGCTGGGTTTAACCTCCTATTCTTCCTCCAATTATTAAAATGCGATTAGAAAAATTATACTCATGTAACAATATTAATACAATATTAAAAAATGTATAATTTGGGAATAAAGCCTAAAAATAGGATGAATGTCATATATAGTGTAATTACCCTCCCAAGGGTACTTGACACAATATTTCCACTGGAGGCTGCTCATAATGTGCCAAATTCACCAGGTCATCAAACGTACCGGGGCGATCGTGCCTTTTAATCCAGACCGTATCACCAATGCTATTTACCGCGCAGCTGTCGCGGTGGGCGGGCGTGACCGCCGCACCGCAGAAACGCTCACCCAACAAGTGATCCAGCTTTTGGAGGATAATGGCTCGCCGGGGCAAATCCCAACGGTTGAGGAAATTCAAGATGCGGTCGAAAAAGTACTGATCGAAAACGGGCACGCCCAGGTAGCCAAAGCCTATATCTTGTACCGCGACGAACGCGCCCGTGCGCGCAAAGAGCGCGCGTCCCGCGCTTCTGCCTCATCCACAAATATTCCCTGGGAAAAAATCTGGCATGTGCTGGATTGGGCGGTTGACCATTCTGTGCACACCATCGCCGCTCTGAACGAGCGCATCGAGCACAACGAAATTTCAGAAATTGTGCGAGAATGCGAAGCAGCTTACCAGGAGGACGTTGACACCGCGGTGGAGTTGATCGCCGAACGCAGCCAAACGGTGCGCATGGTCATCGTTTCCGGTCCTTCTTCATCCGGAAAAACGACCACAACCATAAAAATTAACCAGCATCTACAGCACTTAGGTTACCAGTTGGTAACGTTGAATGTGGACAATTATTTTTATGACCTCTCGCTGCACCCAAAAGATGAATTTGGCGATTACGATTTCGAGACGCCCCAGGCGCTTGATTTAACCCTGATCAACCAGCACCTCTCCCAGCTCATCGCAGGTCAGGAGGTGCAAATCCCGCATTACGACTTCAAATCTGGCACGCGCACCGTTAAAACGACGCCCATGCGCCTGGCGCAAAATGAAATTTTGCTGATCGATTCGCTCCATGGCCTGTATGAAGGAATGACCAGCTCGGTCCCTCCGGAACAAAAGTTTAAACTCTACCTGGAACCCCTGCTGCAAATTAAAGACAGGCGAGGCAATTATGCCCGCTGGACAGACATTCGGCTGATCCGCCGCATGCTGCGCGATGCCGCCCATCGAGCCTACGACCCCTCGCAAACCATCGAGCACTGGCATTATGTGCGTTCGAGCGAACTGCGCAACATCATACCCAACATTCCGCAGGTGGATTTCATCATCAACAGCGCCATGCCATATGAACTCCCGCTTTATCGGCATAAAATGCTCGACCAGTTCACGCATTGGGCTGAACAATATCAGAATGACCCGTTACGTCTCGATGCGTACGAGCGCGCAATGCGCGTCCGCGATCTGCTGTCTGAGGTGCTGCCCTATCCGGATGACAGCATCGTCCCGGCTGATTCCATCATCCGCGAATTTATCGGCGGCAGCATTTATTCGTATTAGAATAAGAAGACCTCTGTCGTTTAGGAGCGCTGCCTTGGAAAACCACCCGATTTACAAATCCATTTGTGTTTACTGCGGTTCCGCAGATGGGCTGGACAAAGATTATTTGGATGCTGCCCGCTCCATCGGCCAGATATTAGCTGCTCGCGGCATCGAACTCGTCTACGGCGCAGGTAAAACCGGGATGATGGGTGCATTGGCGGACGGCGTTTTGGCGGCAGGCGGGCAGGTGACCGGAGTCGTGCCGCACAATCTCAACCAGCCGCAACTGATCCATGCCGGCCTGACGCATCTGGAAGTGGTCGGTGATATTCACCAGCGCAAGGCGCGCATGAGCCAACTCGCCGAGGCGTTTATTGCCCTGCCCGGCGGCTACGGCACCCTGGACGAATTGTTCGAGACGCTTACCTGGGCGCAAATAGGGCTGCACACCAAACCGGTTGGCCTGTTGAATACCCGCGAGTACTATAGCCCACTGCTCCAAATGATCGAGCGCGCTCGCAGTGAAAAATTCATCTATGATGAGCACCGCGACCTGTTGGTATACAGTTCTGACCCGCAGGATTTGTTACGTCAACTGGAAAATTTTAAGGTTCCAACCGGCCTGGAGCGCTGGGTAAACCGCTGACATGGCCACCTGGATTTGCCACCTGCGGATTGCTGAGAAGATTGCCGCTGAACTACCCTGGCTGGACAAGTCCGCTTTATATACCGGCAGCCTGGCGCCTGATTCAGGCATTCCCAATGACACCTGGACTGAATTTACCCCGCCCAAAGAGGTCACCCACTTCCTGGTGAAGGGTGAAGGCAATGAAGCCATCCACGACCTGGATTTCTACCGCGCCTATCTGGCAAAACAGTCCAAAAGTTTGTTCGACGCGGAAACCAGTTTCCTGTGGGGCTATTTCTTCCATCTGCTGACCGATATCCTATGGGTTGACCTTGTCTGGACGCCAACCAAGTTGATGTACGCCGACATGATCACTGAAATGGGCAAGTTAGCTGTGGTTGACCGGGTTAAAAGGGATTGGTACGGCCTCGACCACCTTTTCCTGCGCGATCATCCCAGGTGGGAACCCTGGCAACTCATTCTGTCGTTTAAGTTGAACAGCATACCCATCAGCCATATCCCGCTCTCGGCGGTGATTACGCAGTTGGACACCATACGCAGCTATTACACCGACCCTGAACCCGGCCGGGTGCTCGAGCGACCATTCCCCTATTTGAATGAAGCGACCATGCAGCGCGCCGTCGCGGATTGCGCAGCAGCCAGCCTGAAAGTCTACCGGCGGCTGCAATCCGGGGCCGGATTGAACAGCGCAGTCAGCGCGACGACCTGGCTGTCTGCCGCAGAACGCCAGGCGTATTCAGCCCCGCTGGGGGATATTGTGGAATGAGAAAGGCCAGAAACAATGACTATACGCATCAAACGTGCTTATGAATCCCCTGCCGCCGAGGATGGCGTCCGGATTTTGGTGGATCGCTTATGGCCGCGCGGCCTCACCAAAGAAAAACTGCAAATTACCGCCTGGCTGAAAGAGGTTGCACCAAGCAATGCGCTGCGCCAACTGGTTCACCATGACCCGGACCAATGGGATCATTTTGTGGCGGCCTATCACCTCGAACTCGACGCCAACCCTCAGGCGGTGCAGACCCTGCGGGATTATGCCCGCCAGGGTACCCTTACTCTGGTTTACGGTGCGCGGGACCAGGTTCACAACCAGGCGGTGGTCTTGAAACAATACTTGGAGGAGAATCTGTAATCGCGAAAGTAGGGCACCGGGATATTTACGAGCCGTCAGCCATAATTGGAGCCTCTTGCCTGTGCAATTCGACATCCTCTCCTGTGGTAGCGGCACGGGGATCTTTATGTTACGCAAATCCAAAGCCTACCCCCGTGCCCAGGATTGATTTATTCTCTGACACGGGCACGGGGTTTCTATATATATTTGCCGCAATTTGAAAATCCCCGTGCCCCTACCGGGGACAAATTAAGGCTTTGGGAGATATTCAAATTTTGACGCAAACCTTGTGAGACATGGCACTTGACACTTGACACTTGACACTTGGCACGCCTCTTACTATTCCACCGTCACGCTTTTCGCAAGATTCCTCGGCTGATCGACGTCCAGCCCGCGCAGCGACGCAATGTGATAGGCAAACAACTGCAGCGGGATCACCGTAATCACCGGCAGCAGCAGCCAGGGCGTCCTGGGCACCCAGAATACGTGATCCGCCAGGGCTTCCACCCGCGTGTCGCCTTCCGTGGCGACCACGATCACGCTGCCGCCGCGCGCTTTGGCTTGTTCGATCTGGCTGATCATCTTCTCGTACCACGGATCGTCCGGAGCGATGGCCAACACGGGCATGTCCCGATCGATCAGGGCGATTGGTCCGTGCTTCATTTCGCCGGCCGGGTAAGCTTCTGCATGGATATACGAAATTTCTTTCAGCTTCAACGCGCCTTCATAGGCAATCGGCATGTTCGTTCCGCGCCCAAGATACAGCACATTGCGGATGTATTTCATCTCGCGCGCCACCTGCACAATTTCAGGTTCGCGATCCAGGCAGCGCCCTACCAGGTCCGGCACCAGCCGCAGGTCAGCCACCAACTGCTTGCGCTCTTTCTCCTTCAACGTCCCGCGCAAGTCGCCGAGCAGCACTGCCAGCAAATACAAATCCACCAGCGGGGCTGTGAAGGCTTTGGTTGAGGCCACCCCGATTTCCGGTCCGACCTGCATGGAGATATAGCCGTCCGCCACACGCATCGCCTGTGACCCAATCGCATTTACGATCGCCCACAGTTTTGCGCCGCGCTTGCGACCTTCATCCATCGCTGCCAGGGTATCCGCTGTCTCGCCGGACTGGCTGATCGCCAGGATGACCGTGTTCTCATCCACGATTGGATTGCGGTAGCGAAATTCGGAGGCGATATCCACCTCAACCGGGATGCGGGCAATGGATTCGATCAATATCTTGCCCACCATGCCGGCATGTCCGGCTGTTCCGCAGGCGGTGATGATGATGCGGGTTATTTTTTTCGCCTGCTCGACCGTCAGGTTGAGTTGCGGCAGCCGGACGGTGCCTTCATCGAAGTCCACCCGCCCAGCCAGGGTGTCCGTCAGCGAACGCACCTGCTCATGAATTTCCTTCTGCATGAAATGGCGGTACTCACCTTTTTCCGCTGCTACCGGATCCCAGCCGATGTTGTGCTCCTGTGCCGCGACCGGACTGCCATCCAGGTTCTTCACGCTATACGAGGTGCGCGTCACCACTGCCATCTGGTGCGACTCGAGGAAAACCATAGTACGAGTGTGATCCAAAATCGCCGGAATATCGGAGGCAATGAACATTTCATCTTTGCCCAGGCCAATAACCACTCCGCCGGCATTCCCGATGCGAGCGGCGATCAATTTATCCGGTTCGAGCGCCGAAAACACCACCACCCCATGCGCGCCCTTTAACCGGCGCAGCGCCTGCCGGGTGGCCTCCTCCAGCGAGGTCCCTGCGCCAAGGAAGCGCTCCACCAGCAGGACAATGACTTCCGTGTCCGTGTCTGAGTTAAAAACCACTCCTTCGGCTGCCAGTTCTTCGCGCAGTTCGAGAAAGTTTTCGACAATACCGTTGTGCACCACCACCACCTGCTTGGTGCTACCCAGATGGGGATGCGCATTCCGGGCACTGGGTTCACCGTGCGTTGCCCAGCGGGTGTGACCGATGCCGAGCTTGCCGGCAATCGGTGAGTTTTCGACCAGAGCCGTCAGGTTGGACAATTTGCCTGCATCGCGCCGGACTTCGATGTGTCCATCTTGCAGCACAGCCAGACCGGCGGAATCATAACCGCGGTATTCGAGTCGTTTTAATCCGTTCAAGATGATCGGGGTTGCGTTACGCTCACCGATATAACCAACAATTCCGCACATGCAATGCTCCTTTGCAGGGTCGATTCCACGCCTGCCAAAGTCAATAACCTTTGGGGAGCGCGTTGGAACTCCACCCCGGGTTTAAAGGGGTTATTCAATTGCTGCAAACCTGGGTAAGAAACAGATGCGACCGCATCTGGAAGGCATCCGCTGATCTTTCGATTTTCCCGGCGTCCAGGTGAACGGCCTGTTCTCGCCGGTTAACCCTGCTGCGCGGCAGGGAACCTTCATCCTCGTCATCCTGCGCGACTTGTCGCACTGGACCATGCGCTATTCTTCCCAAATGTCAAGTGTGGTGGGTTCTCGTGTCTCCTTTCACCTGATTATACCCAAATTATCCTCGGTTCGGCATAACCAAATCTGCCTGACCTATGCCACCGTCCGGTTGGCATAGATCAGGCCAAGGAATTTTTCGGCTAATCCCGACGGGATCGGCCGCTGAGCAGAAAGACATAATACAGCAGCGTGGAGATCGCTTGTATTGCACCGGCAACATAGGTCCATGCGGCTGCATCCAAGACTCTGGCAACCCCTTCGCTCTCCTGGTTATAAATTACACCGGAAGTTGCCAGCCAGGTCTTGGCGCGGCGGGTCGCATCAAATTCGACCGGCAGCGTGATAATGGCAAAAAGAGCGGTCAGCGCAAACAACCCGACGCCGAACCAGGCAACGGTTGTGCCAACCGTCCCCTGCAGGAAAAAGCCAAGCATGAAGATGATCGGTCCAAGCCAGCTGCCGATTTGCACAGATGGCACCATGGTCGATCTCAGACGCAGGGCTGAATAACTTTCCGCATCTTGCAAGGCATGGCCGGCCTCATGGGCTGCAATGCCTGCGGATGCCAGGCTGGGGGACTGGTACACAGACGGGCTCAACCGCAGCACCTTACCACGCGGGTCGTAATGATCCGAAAGGAATCCTTGCGTCTGCTCGACTTTTACATGGTTTAAACCGTTCGAATCAAGCATGCGGCGCGCGACTTCGGCGCCGTTCAGCCCCGTGTACGTGCGGACTTGCGAATATTTCTTAAAAGCACCCTGAACTTTTGCCTGCGCCCATAACCCCAGAATTAGCGCCGGCAGACTGAAGAGCAGGTATAAGCCATAACCGCCAAATAATGATCCCATCATTGTTTCCCTTTATTACAAACTGTCAGACTCTCCGCTACGTAGCGAGATATCTGCCGATTTTACTTTCATATTAATTGATAACAAACCATTATTAGTAAACTATTAATATTAGGTCTGAATATTGATAGATCGCATCGCGAAAAAATAGTGCGCCTGCTGAGACTCGAACTCAGGCTCTTACCTCCGGAGGGTAATGTGATATCCACTTCACTACAGGCGCAGAAGACTGGTTTTATTCGCGGGTTTTTCTGACCCGTAACCGCAATTTTACCATGCTCATAGCCAGGAGTAAATGAGCCTGAAAAAACATGAGCCTGAAAAAATGAGCCGGAAAAAGTAGTGCCTGACTTCAACCTGGTTGGTACTGCTGGTACACGCGCCCGATCTCATCGCGGTCAAACCGCGGCAGGGGACGAAATTCACCTTTTTGATTTACCAGGACTTCTGCCGCGCCGGCAGCGACAACCCCAATTTCAGCCGCGGGAATGCCGGCTGCCTTCAACTCGGATAAGACGGCCCTTTTGCTTGCCGGTTTGACGGTCAGCAACAGCGCCCCGGATGCAATTGTTCCCAACGGGTCAAGGCCGAATACTTCACAAATTCGGGCTGCTAGCGGCGGGATTAAAATGCGGGATGGATCGACGTGGAATGTATGCTGGCAGGCCTGAGCCATCTCCCACAGGGCAGTTGCCACGCCGCCTTCGGTTGGGTCATGCATGGCGGTGACGCTGCCCGCCTGCACGGCAATTTGGGCGTCCTCTAGCACGCTGATGCCCGGCGTAAACAGATAATTCCGAGCGGTAAGAATTTCCTCCGGGGTGAGATGATCCTTTAGAACCGCAGGAAATTCACGCGCCAGCAAAGCTATTGCCTCGATTGGCACCCCTTTGGTCAGAATCAAAATATCGCCCGGTTGAGCTTGTTCCGGGGTCACCAGCTTATCGCGCTGAATTTCGCCCAGCATGGTTGTGACGATAATCGGCCGGTCGAGCCCGTGCGTGACTTCAGTGTGGCCCCCTATCAGGGTAATCCCGGCAGCGCGGCAGGCATCAGTTACCTGCATGGAAAGCGCCGTTACGCTTTCTGCAGTGGTCTTTCCCTCGGGCAGCAAAACGGAGAACATCGCCCAGGCGGGTCGGGCTCCGGTGGTGGCGACATCATTGGCGGCAATTTGCACGGCATACCAACCAATTTCTTCGCTGGCAAAGGTAATGGGTTCAGTTTTGAGTACCAGACAGGTTTCGCCAAACTCCAGTACCGCGCAATCCAGCCCAATCCCAGGCCCAAGCAGCACGCGCGGGCCGGCAGTGGGGGCTGACCGGATAATCTTATCGAGCAATTCAGCGGGCAGCTTGCCAACCGGCAAGATCGGGTTCATTGCTCCTCCGAGTTCTGGCGCAGGTAAGGAGAAAGCATGCTTTGCATGTGTTGAAAATGTGAACCTTTCCAGTAGATTTGGCCGCAGCCAGTGCACTGCGTAAACTCGTCGTAGTATTTACGCGTCAGCGGCTGCAACTGTTCGATAATATCCTCCTTCTTCACCGGCGCCAGCTTTCCGTTACAGCGCGGGCAGCGCTGAAAGGGCGTGACATAATTGTTTAGCCGGTACTGGGCAACAACTTCAGCCAATTGCTGTTCTGGATCATCGGCGCGAACGCAATATCCATCCGCGACGATTTTTCGTTTGAGTAATCCGCGGTCGCGGGTAAGCAGGATACAGCCCTGTTCGTGTGCGTATTGAGCAATATCCCCGTCTGGCCAATCCTTCGCATAAACTGCGTCGAACCCGAGCAGCCGTAAGTAATCGGTCAATTTGCCCAGGTGATTATCGAGCACGAATTTTGGACCATCCCCGCTATATTGCTGCTCGACTACAACTCTTGGATAAATATGGATAATATCCCCATCCTGCACCGGGTAATTCAGGTCAGCCTCATGCCCATCGACTTGAACAAGACCGACTTCAGGATGTGGGATCCCGATAACCTCGACGATGTGCTTTAGGGCTGTCTTCTGGTTAAAAGGTACTTGAACCGAATTTTCGTTGCTGTGATTCGGCAGAAAATCATTCAATTTTCCGTGGATGGTCAGGGTTATCTGTCCCATTTCAAATGTGGCAGCCTTCAGCAGTTATAATAGCCGAGGCGCGCAGAAGGCTTACGATTATTATACCTTTTGGGTGTCAGCATAATTGGATCAACGCCAACCATTGCCTGAGGTCTGAATGCAGCTTTACTTCATCCGCCACGCACAATCCGAAAACAATCAAAAATGGAGCGATTCGGGCAGCAGCCTGGGCCGCTTCGCCGACCCCGGCATCACCGATTTAGGCAAGCGCCAGGCGCAGGCGCTGGCTGAGTTTATCGCCAATCGCCAACTGGTGACCGCGGCCAGCCCTTACGATGAGACCAATGCGGGCGGGATTGGTTTGACCCATTTATATACAAGCCTGATGGCCCGGGCAGTTTTGACCGCAAATACTGTGGCTGAGAAGATCGATTTGCCGCTGGTCGGGTTGGAAGACGCGCACGAAGGCGGTGGGGTTTACCTGGAAGATGAGGAAAGCGGAGAGCTAAACGGGCAGCCTGGAAAAACTCCAGAGGAATTAAAGTCGCTCTCTGACCGGCTGGTACTACCCGAACTTAACCCGAACGGCTGGTGGAACCGTCCTTTTGAGGTGCGGGAGGAACGCGTTGCGCGCGCCAGACGCCTGCTGGCTTCTCTGCTCGAACAGCACGGCGGGACCGGGGACAAAATCGCGCTATTCAGCCACGCTGCTTTCTTTAATTATTTTGTGGCAGCGGTATTCGAACTGGATCAGCGCCCGCCGGTCTGGGTCTATCTCAATAACACAGGCGTATCCCGCTTTGATTTTAATGGGGAAGAAAACGCGCTGGTTTATTCCAACCGCACAGAGCATCTTACGCCAAATTTATTAAGTTGAAGTTGGCGCTTTTACCGGCAGCTTGACGGCTGGCCAATTGAGCGCGAACATTGCAAAACCGGCGAACTGCACCCCGCCAGAGATGACCAGGGCTACCCAAAAACCAAATGCATCGCCGATAGCGGTCGCAACCAGCGGCGACAGGACGGAAGAGAAGAACTGCAGCCCTTGAGCCAGCGCCACAAAGGTGGAACTATACTCGGCGGGGACAGTTTTCATCAACTCGTCGAAGAAGACCAGGTTCAGTCCGGCCTGAAAAATCCCGTTGATTCCGGCAAGTACCGTGATCATTCCGACATCGCGGGTTAAAGCCACTGCCATCGGAAAAAGCGCCGATCCCAACGTATTCCAGATGAGGATAGGGCGCGTTCCGCGCCGGCGTGAGCTGCGCACCCAGATCAGGTAACCGATAATTACGATGGCAGTCTGGGACATGCTGATGGCGGCGATCCAACTGTCAGAAGCCTCGACCACCCGCACCAGGTACAACGGCAGAATCGGGATCAGCATGGCTTGACCCGTAAGGAACACAAAGCGTTTGATGACGAACGCCTGGAATGGCTGTTCCTTACTGACTAGTTGCATATATTCTTTGAATTGAGCCTTAATTCCCAGCCGTTTTCCTTCACGATGGGTTTGAATATCATCGAGGTAGATGCGGGAAGAATAATAAAAGCTGATCAATCCGCCGACCGACATGCTGATAAACACAATCTGATAATTAATTGGAAAATTTAGCCGGTCCAGAATTTGGCCGATCATGAACACGGTTATCGCGGTGGTAAACCCCATCAACGACCAGCGGCGGGTCATCAAGTCGAAGCGATGGTTGGGGCCTGCGACTGCGTTCATCACCACCGAGAAGGAGATACTGAGCATGGTTTGCGGAATCGTTGCCAACGCCCAGATGGCCAGGATTCCAAGCACCAGGGGGCGGTCGCGCATCAAAAACGCCAGCAAGCCGGTAGCGGCATAGGCAGCGACGACTCCCAGACGGGCAACGCTGAACCAGGGCACTATTTTGCGTTGATTTTGCAGAAATTGCCCAATGGGGATTGCAAGCAGCAGACCCGTCAGCGCAGGCATTGCTGTCAGCAGGCCAACCTCAAAGCTGGAGGCGCCCAGGCGAGTCAGAAAAACCGGCAGGAAGGGGGCCGCTGCATTAGCCAGCCCAACTCCTACCGAATCGATTTGCACATTATGGAAATTTTTGCCTTGAGCCTCAGTAAGGCCAACCGGCTCAGGCAAGAATCTGGGTAATCTCAATAACACCTCGGGGCTTCAGGAATGGATGAACGAGGATGTCCCATTATAATCCCGCTGCCCTAAAACTGTCTGTCAGGCCATGACCGGCCGCCGCGGCTATTACGCCATTGTCTATGCAAGCTGGTGACATTTATCCGCTGCAGGCGGTGACAGATACCGCATGCGACCCGGTGAAGAGTTGGCTATAATGAACTGGCAAACCATCGTTTCAAATTTCACAAACCAGTTTTTAGGAGAACAACCGAATGACCTTGTACACTCCGGAGATGATTCGGGAAGCGCACCAGGTTTTAGCTGAATACCGGTATGAACTCAAACCGGTCGTTCGCGGTTATGCCAACCGCACGCTGTATGTCAATGTGGGCGACAACTCAATCCAGGCAAAACCGGTTGACCAGAAGATGAAAGACACCTTCACCGGGGGAAAAGGCTTTGGACTCTGGCTGCTGTGGAACGCAGTAAAGGACGACACGCAATGGGATAGCCCGGAAAACGAGCTGGTGATTGCAGGCGGGCCGATCGGCGGCATCACCGCTTATCCCGGTTCCGGCAAATGTACGGCGGTTACCATCTCGCCGCTAACCAAATCCATCATCGACAGCAACGGCGGTGGCTATTTCGGTCCGTACCTCAAGTTTGCCGGCTGGGATGCCCTGGAAATCCAGGGCAAGGCCGAGCGAGATGTCATTGTCGTAATCGATGGCGACGAAGGAAAAGTGACCATCGAGGATGCGCCGTTGGATCCGGTCAATACGCACCTGATCAATCGCCTGTTGACCGAGATGTACGCCGATACACCCAAGGACATGCGGGGAATATCCGTGATTTCAGCCGGACAGGCGGCCGAGTATGTGCCGATGTGCGGTTTGAATATCAGTTACTACGATCCAAAACGCGATGAGGTGCGGATTAAACAGGCAGCTCGCGGTGGCGCCGGTACGGTGCTGCGCAATAAGAAAATCAAGGCCATCGTGGTGCGCTATACCAATCTAGGCGGTGACAGTAACGGCGTGGCTAACATGGATCTGGTGCGGGCTGCTGGGACGCGCATCAAGAAGGAAATTACAGCATTCGATGGTTCCCAAAATGACATGGGCGGCACCGGAACCCCGTACCTGGTCGAAATTATGAACAAGTTCGACTTGCTGCCAGTAAAAAATTTCCGCTTTGGGCACCACCCAGACGCGCACCGTATCGCCGGCGAAGTTTGGAAACCGATGTTCGATACGCGCGGCCCGGATGGCTGCTGGTACGGCTGCACATTAGCCTGCGCCCATGCCGTGCCGCATTACCATTTGCAAACTGGTCCGTACGCCGGTCAGACCGTATTTGTGGACGGACCGGAGTATGAGACGCTAGGCGCGTTGGGATCCAATCTGTGCCTGTTCGACCCCGGTCAGATTCTGGAAATCAATTTCTACGCGGACACCTACGGCATCGATACCATATCACTCGGCAACTCGATTGCCTTTGCGATGGAATGCTATGAATTTGGCGTGATTACAACCCGGTATACCGGCGGTCTGGAGCTTACCTGGGGCAACTTTGATGTGGTAATGAAGCTGATTCACCAAATGGCCAACGGAGAAGGCTTTGGCTTGGTGGTCGGTCAAGGCGTGCGAGCCATGCGCAAACTCTTTGTTGAGCAGTATGGCGCGGATGCCAAATTGCTGCGCGACATTGGCATGGAAGTCAAAGGTATGGAGATTTCCGAATACCTGTCGAAGGAGTCGTTGGCTCAGCAGGGCGGCTATGCGCTGGCATCCAAGGGTGCGCAACATGACGAGGCCTGGCTGATATTTATGGAAATGGTGCACAAGCAACTGCCAACCTTTGAGCACAAAGCCGAAGCGCTGCATTACTTCCCCATGTGGCGCACCTGGTTTAGCCTGCATGGCCTTTGCAAGTTGCCCTGGAATGACATTATTCCAGAAAGCAACAAGACTGCCAAAGAACCCGCCAAAGTTCCTGAACACGTGGAAAACTACACCTGGCTTTACGAAGGGGTCCTTGGCAAGAAAGTCACGATACAGGACATCATCGAAGAATCGGAAAAAGTCTATAACTTTCAGCGCGTTTTCAACCTGCGCCTGGGATTCGGCACGCGCGAGCATGATTATCCCCCGTTCCGCGCGATGGGACCGGTGATCAGAGAAGAATACGAAGACCGGGCTGATTTGTATGATCAGCAGGTGCGCAACGAGATAGAAATGGATCCCAACACGATGCCCATCGAGGAAAAGATGGCAGCCGTGCGAGCCTATCGGGAGGGGCGCTACGAGAAACTGGTTGACGCGGTTTACAAACGCCGCGGCTGGACGCACGACGGTGTGCCAACCCTGGAAACCGTAAAACGTTTGGGAATTGATTACCCGGATGTGGTGAAACTGGTAAGCAAACATCAAGATTAAGTGAATAGTTGTTGCATCCGAAGCCGGGTGCCAAGGGGAGCGCCCGGCTTGTTAATTGAGTAGGCTGTCACCCGTGTGCGGTGACCTTAAAAACAAACCGTCTGGGAACCCGCAGGAGCAAAATGTTTGACTTACTCATGTCGTCCTTGTTCCTCCTCACAGAAACCACCAAAACGCTTGTGAATTATTTATCCTCCGTGAAATTATCCTCCGTGAAATTAACCACAAAACAGATTATTTAATGTAAAATTGTCTCGTATTATCGATTCTCATCCCAATTCATCTTCTTAAACCATCGTTACAAGCGAGGCATGCATTATGGAAAAATCGATCCCGGACATCGTTGTTGGTAGGCTTCCCCGTTACCTGCGGTCGCTGGAATACATGCTGAAGAACGGCATAAAAACTACTTCCTCGCAAGAATTAGGCGAATCGATTGGCATTTCTGCTGCTCAAATTCGGAAAGACCTGTCTCAATTTGGCGAATTTGGTAAACAGGGTACCGGCTATTCCGTCCGCTACCTGGTTGACCAGTTGCAATCCATCCTGCATGTCAACCAATCCTGGGATCTGGTCCTGGTCGGCGTGGGTGACCTGGGTACAGCCCTTGCAACTTACCAGGGGTTCGTCAACCGGGGCTTCCATATCGTCCTGGCATTTGATAATGACCCCGCCAAGACCGGCAAAAAAATCGGGGATGTGACGATTCATGGGATGGATCAGATGGAAGCGAAAATAGCTGAATCCGGTGCGAAAATCGCCATGTTATCGGTCCCAGCGGCAGCCGCCCAGGAAGTTGCTGAAAACCTCATCAAAAGTGGGATTCGCGCCATTTTAAATTACGCGCCGATGCAATTGATTCTGCCCAGAGATATTCATGTCGAATATCTGGATCCAATCACCAAATTGCAGCACATGACCTATTATCTGGGGTAAACGAATACATCCTTAAATTCAAACGACCTGAGAAATTGTCTCGGGTCGTTTTTGTTTTAACTGGCCTAAAACCGCATCAAGCTGCGGCGCAGGATGTCGCGCATCCCCAACGCCCGGCTGGCGCCTTCAGCGGTACAGGTCGCCGGATTATCCACCAGGTACACCGGGATGCCAAGCGATTTGGTTAGGAATTTATCGACCCCGCGCAGCAGCGCTCCGCCGCCGCATAACGCTGCGCCGCGGTCAATGATATCTGAAATCAATTCGGGTGGCGTTTTTTCCAACACCCGCCGCACCAGAGCTACCACTTCAGCCAGAGGGTCTTGCAAGGCTTCGACGATATCATCCGTGGTCAACGTAACCGGACGCGGTAGCGATGACACCTGATCCTGCCCCTGGACTTCCAGCGAAAGCTGATTATCCTGTGGGATGGCCGCTCCGATGCGTGTCTTGAGCAGTTCAGCCGTGGGTTGCCCGACGATCACACCATACTTGCGCCGGATGTAGGCAATGATGGCCTCATCCATGGCTATGCCGCCCGTACGTGAAGTCTCGGCTGTGACGATATCATTCATCGCCAAAACGCCCGCCTGGTGCGTGCCGCCGCCCAGCGAGATGATCATGTTCCCGGTAGGGGTGTTGATCGGCAGGTCGATCCCCAACGCCGCTGCCAGGGGTTGTTTGATCAGCATAACGTCCCGGCTGCCAGAACCCAGGCCTGCTTCGTGCACAGCCCGGGTTTCGACGCTGGTGATACCATAAGGCACGGTAATAATAATCCGCGGGCGAAAGATCAACATCGGTCCGCAGGTTTTTTTGATCAAGTATTGCAGCAAATTTTCGGTAATTTCGAACTCGGCAATTACCCCGTGCCGCAGAGGACGTACTACCTCGATATTGTCACCAACCCGTCCCAGCATATCGCGGGCGGATTGACCCCATTCAACCATTTTTTGCTCTTGCACGATCAGGGCAACCACCGTCGGTTCTTGCAGCAGAATCTGATTCCCCTCCGTGATGACGGTGTTCATTGTCCCAAGATCAATGCCTAATTCCCTTGTCAACCCAGGCATATAACTACAAAATCCTTCCTGATATAAAATTCAAATCCCCGGTAACCCGAGTATCGAATTTACAACTTGTTTATCTTGTTCGCCGTTGGCGGAAACGTTGAACTGCGGCTATACGCAAAGTTGACCGTTTGAGCGCCAGCTGCAGCGCAGCCTGATCTTCTGGTTTGGCAGCGCCGGCCTCTTTCAGTGAACTTTCGGCGCGTTGCCGGGCATCTTCCGCCCGCTGGATATTGATTTCATCTACATTTTCAGCAGCATTCGCCAGAATGGTTACCTGGCTGCCGGTTACCTCGACCACCCCTCCTGCGACCGTAAAGTACTCTTCCTGGTTTTTCTGGCGAATGGTAATGATACCGTATTGCAGGGTTGAAAGCAGCGGCGAATGGTTGGGTAAAATGCCCATCACACCCTCGACGCCCGGCACGACGACGATATCCACGTCGCCCTGGAAGACGATCCGGTCTTGAGAAATAATCTCGCAATGGATGGGCATCAAAACTCCTTGTTAAGCAGCGGCAAGCTCTGCGGCATTCTTGCGTACTTCGTCAACCGTGCCGGTCATATAGAAAGCTTGCTCGGGCAGATCGTCACACTTTCCATCCAGAATTTCACGGAAACCGCTGACGGTCTCGCGCAGCGACACGTAACGTCCGGGCCGCCCGGTGAACTGCTCCGCCACGGACATCGGCTGCGAGAAGAAGCGCTCGATCTTGCGGGCGCGCGAAACAATCAACTTGTCGTCCTCACTCAATTCATCAATGCCAAGAATAGCGATGATGTCCTGTAAGTCCTTATAGCGCTGCAACACGCGTTGAACTTCGCGTGCAGTATTGTAATGATCTTCGCCGACGATTTTTGGATCGAGAATGCGCGATGTGGAGGCCAGCGGATCGACCGCCGGGAAGATGGCTTTTTCAGCAATCGAGCGTTCCAGCGCAATGGTCGCATCCAAATGCGTAAAGGTCGCCACTGGAGCCGGGTCCGAGTAGTCGTCAGCCGGCACATACACTGCCTGCATCGAGGTGATCGAACCGGTGCGGGTGGTGGTGATGCGTTCCTGAAGTTCACCCATCTCGGTCGCCAGGGTGGGCTGATAGCCGACTGCGGAAGGCATGCGCCCGAGCAGCGCTGATACTTCCGACCCGGACATCGTAAAGCGGAAAATATTGTCGATGAACAGCAGCACATCGCGTCCTTGATCGCGGAAATACTCCGCCATCGAAAGCGCGGTCAGCGCAACGCGCAAACGTACGCCCGCCGGCTCGTTCATCTGACCAAATACCATCACCGTGTCTTTCATAACGCCTGATTCGAGCATTTCGCGGTACAACTGGGTGCCTTCGCGGGTGCGTTCTCCGACCCCGGCAAACACCGAATTACCCTGGTGAACGGTCGCAATCGATCGGATCAGTTCCATGATGATGACGGTCTTTCCCACGCCCGCACCGCCGAAAATACCGGTTTTCCCGCCTTTGGTAAACGGGGCGATCAAGTCAATCACCTTCAGCCCGGTTTCGAAAACTTCGACCCGCGTAGACTGTTCAGCGAACACCGGCGCCGGGCGGTGAATGGGGTAATAGGTTTTGGCATCAACCGGACCCTTGTTATCAACGGCTTTGCCCATAACATTAAATACTCGCCCCAGGGTTTCCTGCCCGACCGGTACTTGAATCGGTTTGTACGTTCGCCTCACAGGTAGGCCGCGCACCAGGCCATCGGTGGCATCCATCGCGATGCAGCGCACCCAGTTATCAGCCAGTTGCTTTTCGACTTCCAGCACCATCCTGTCTTGCCCGTCTTGCTCCACCACTAGCGCTTCGTACAGGCCGGGAAGATCGCTGGCAGGGAATTCTACATCCACAACACCGCCAAGGATTTGTACCAGACGTCCGGTTGATTGATCCATTCAAAGCCTCCAGTTATGATGAGTAAAGCGCAGCGGGTGATTAAGCGGATGCCTGAGCCAGAGCTTCAGCGCCGCCAGAAATGTCCAGCATTTCATTGGTGATGCCGGCCTGCCGGATTTTGTTGTAATCCAATTGCAGCAGCGAGACCAGGTCTTTGGCACTGGTGGTCGCATTGCGCATGGCAACCATGCGGGCAGCGTGTTCGCTGGCCAAAGCCGAGAGAATTGCCTTGTAAATTTGCAGCGCGGTGAAATCCGGAATAATTTCGTGGAGAATTTCTTCCTGGCCAGGCTCATACGTGAACACCAATTTACTTTTGACCTGCGGTTCAGCAACAACCGTGCCCTGTTCCGGCTCCGGGACACTGAAGGGTAATATTTTCCGGATAACGGGTTCCTGCCGCAACATATTTTGGTATTCAGTATAGGCCACATACACCTGATCTGCGCGGTGCGACAAAAACTCATCCACTGCTAGCTGCCCAATGGGCGCTGATTCGAGGTACGTCGGGTTGGCGGATAGTCCGCTGAACTCACCTACCACGCTGCGTCGCCGCCTGAGCAGCATGTCGCGTCCGCGTTTGCCCACTGTAATGTAGGAAACCGGTGTTTGTTGATCGGCAAAATGCAACAGCGCTTCGCGCACAATATTGACGTTGTAAGCTCCGGCCAGGCCGCGGTCCGAACTGATCAAAATGACCAGAATATTCTTGACCTCATCGCGTTCCGCCAGCAGCGGATGCATGCTCTGGTGACCAGGCTGGCGGGCCAGGTCGGTGAGGATGCGCCAGGCGCGTTCAGCATACGGCCGGGTCCGGTCGTTTGCCTGAATCGCGCGCCGCACTTTGCTCGCACTTACGGTTTCCAGCGCGCGGGTGACTTGCGCCAGATTTTTTACGCTGCGAATTCGCAGCCGCATTTCCCTGGTGGACGCCATAATCCTCCCTGAGGTCTAGGGGTGTGAGTTATACCCACCCTGCTTGAAAGGCTTGCAGGGCTTCACGCAGCTTGGTTTCGGTTTCAGGTGAAATTGACTTTTTCTCAGCAATCAGGCGGCCAACTTCCGGGTGACTGGTTTCCATGTAACGCAGGAACTCGCGCTCCCAGGCCTTGACTCGCTCGACCGCTACCTGATCAATGAAACCGTTGACGCCGGCAAACAATGCCAACACCTGATTTTCAACGGACATGGGTTCATACTGGGCTTGTTTGAGGATTTCCTGCAAGCGCAGTCCGCGGTTTAGCTGGGCCATGGTCGCTTTGTCCAGATCGGAGCCAAATTGCGCAAAGGCAGCCAGGTCGCGGAAGGACGCCATGTCCAGGCGCAGCCGGCCAGCTACCTGCCTCATGGCTTTGGTTAGCGCAGCGCCGCCAACCCGCGAAACCGAGATGCCAACATTAATGCCCGGGCGGATACCGGCATTGAACAGATTCGATTCCAGGTAAATCTGGCCGTCGGTAATGGAGATGACGTTGGTTGGAATATAAGCCGACACATCACCTAGCAGGGTCTCGATAATCGGTAAAGCAGTAAGTGAACCGCCCGTGCCTTCCACTGGCAGTACCTTATACTTTTTTCCGTCTTTTAGCGCCTGTAAGGCCTGGTCGGCATCCTGTTCAGCGATCGGTCCCTTGAATACTTTCCCATCCAGTGCATCTACGGATTTAGCTCTGGCGCCGGCGTAATCCTTGCCCACAATTGCAAAGGAAGTCGCCAGGCGGGCAGCCCGCTCGAGCAGGCGTGAATGCAGGTAGAAGACGTCGCCCGGGTACGCCTCACGGCCTGGGGGACGCCGCAGCAGCAAAGAAATTTGGCGGTAAGCCCAGGCGTGTTTGGAAAGGTCATCGTAGATCACCAGCGCATCGCGCCCGGTCTCCATGAATTCCTCACCGATACTGCAGCCGGAATAGGGAGCAATGTACTGCATGGCCGCGGGTTCATCAGCAGCAGCCATAACTACGATCGTGTGCGCCATGGCACCAGTGCGCTCCAGCAAACCGATGGTGCGCGCAATGGCTGCCTTTTTCTGGCCGATGGCGACATAAATACAGATTAGATCTTTGCCTTTCTGGTTGATGATGGTATCGATGGCCAGGGCTGTTTTGCCTGTCTGACGATCACCAATGATCAATTCGCGCTGACCACGGCCAATCGGGATCATCGCATCGATAGCTTTGATACCCGTCTGGACCGGTGTATCGACATCCTGTCGTTCAACCACGCCCGGAGCAATGCGCTCGATCGGCCGATAATGGGCATGCACAACTGGACCTTTGCCGTCAATGGGTTGGCCGAGGGCGTTAACCACCCGTCCGATTAATCCATCGCCCACCGGAACCGACGCAATCCGGCCGGTAGAACGCACCTGCATCCCTTCCGAAACGATCGTGTAATCGCCAACAATAGTGACGCCGACCCGATCTTTTTCCAGGTTGAATGCGATCCCCATCACACCATTCTCGAATTCAACCAGTTCCTGTGATTGGACACCCGCCAGACCATCCACCATGGCAATGCCATCTCCGGCTTCAGTGACGGTACCAACGTTGCGAATTTCAAGCGATGGTTTAAAAGCGTCAATTTTTTGCTGCAGGTCTGTGGTCAGGTTCTTGATCAGATCAGTCATCGAGCCTCCCGGGCGGGCAACAATTGGTGTCGGATATTAATAAATATCCAGATAAAAAATATATTCGGTATTCTTGGGTAATGATTGCACAAATTTCGCGTTAAATCATACTCGAAAGCAAAATGTTTGTCTAGTTTTAGCGCGTTCGATTTCCCTATACCAGCTCCTACAGTTCTATTTGTTAAAGAATTGCAGCGCGATCCGCAGGCGATCTTCCACCGTTTTGGGGGCATCCCGCGGAATGAATTGGATGGCAGTCTGCGCCTCGATTACGCTGTAACCCAGGCCAGTAAGTGCTTCCAGCACCTCGGTATCCACGTCAAGGATTCCAATGGTCTCGCGCATTTCGCCTGCCTCGCCAACTTTGCCCTGCAGGTACAGCACAATTTTTTGGGCGGTCTTCTTGCCGACCCCCGGCACCCGCGCAAAGATATCCGCCTGCTCGGCCAGAACCGCCCGGCGAATGACATCCACCGACAGCGTTGACAGGACAGAAAGCGCTAGGCGCGGACCAATGCCATTGACCGCCAATAACAGGATGAAAAAGTCGCGTTCGATCTCGCGCTCAAACCCGAAAATCGACCAGCCGTCTTCCCGCACAACCAGGTGGGTATGCAAAAAGATCATATCGCCCACCGGGCTCTGTTTTGCCAGAACGATAGGCACGAAAACCCGCACGCCAAATCCACCCATCTGTAAGGTCAGGCTGTCCTGACTGGCGGCTACAACTTCACCCTGTACATGCACGATCATGACTTTCGCTCCATTTCCATCCAACTATTGACTATGCGCATCTTCGTCGCGGCGTTGATTAATAATTTCATAAACGACCAGCGCAGTCGCCACCGCCAGGTTGAGTGAATCCGACTCGCCGTGCATAGGGATCGATACCACTGCGTCGCAAAGCGCGTAATGGTGCTCCTGCAGTCCCTGCCGCTCACTGCCCATCAACACGACCAGACCCTGCGGGTACCGGTAGCGGTGGTAGTCCTGCGGGGCTTTATCCGAGGTGCCGACCACAACGGCCCCTTCCCGTTTTTTCCAACTGGCGAAAATCGGCCATGAAGTCTTAACCAACGGCTGATCGAAAATCGCGCCCATGCTGGCGCGGATCGCGCCAGGGTCAAAAGGGTCGGTTGACTGATCGAGCAGAACCATACCCTTGCAGCCGGCTGCGTCGCTGGTACGCAGAATCGTCCCCAGATTGCCGGGATCCTGCACCGAATCAAGTGCGATCCATACGTCACCAGCCGCGAGATGCACATCCTCCAGATTGGTCCAGCGCTGCCGCACGACTGCGGCAATCCCTTGCGGCCCATCTTTGGCGGACAGGCTGCGGAACACATCCGCGGAAACTTCCAGCACGTTGCCGCCAGCCGCTGTGACATCGGTTATCAGTTGCTGGCCGAACAGGCTGGTCAATAGCTCAGGTGCAATGACCAGTTGTTCTATATCCCACTTTTTCTGTGCAGCTTCACCCACAATCCGCAACCCTTCGACATAGAAAAGGCCGGTGTGCTGCCGTTCCTTCCGGTCAGCTAGTTTGCGGATGAATTTGATGGCAGGATTGGCGCTGCTGGTAATCATGTTTTCAAACTGTTCAAACGCATACTGTGCAAATGGCAAATGGCAATCGCCAACGCATCGGCTGCATCATCGGGATGCGGGATTTCGGGCAGCGATAATAGCGCTTTTACCATCAACTGGACCTGCATTTTATCCGCGCCGCCATACCCGGTGACAGCCTGTTTTACTTCCATCGGGGTGTATTCACCAACCGCCACTGAATGTTGGGCCAGCGCAAGCAGTACCACGCCGCGGGCCTGCCCGACTGAAATTGCCGAGGAGACGTTGCGTTGAAAAAAAAGCTTCTCCACAGCTGCGCCCTGCGGCCGGTGGAGAAGCAAGATTTCATTCAATTTTTCCGAAAGCTGCATCAAGCGCAGTTCGGGGCGTTCCCCCGCTTGAGTAAGGATGACCCCGTAATCGACGACGGCAATGCCGTTTTCCGTCTCGGCCACCAGGCCGTAACCAGTCGTCGCCGTTCCCGGATCGATTCCCACAACCAGCATGGGCTATTCCTCTGCCAGGGACGCGAGCGCCTCCTCAGAAATGCGCAGATTGTGGAACACATTCTGCACATCGTCCAACTCTTCCAGGCTCTCGACTGAACGCAAAACCTGAAGGGTTTCTTCCGTACCGAGATCGATCTCATTTGTCGGGAGCATGCGGAGTTCGGCTTCTTCGAGGGTGCATTTTCCCTGGCGCAGCGCATCCGAAATGGTCTTGAAGCTCTCGACCGGTCCGATGATCTCGATATATCCGTCGTCATAGTTGACGTCGTCAGCCCCACCGAAGACTGCCAGATCAAAGATTTTTTCCATATCATTTTCAGTGCCGGGCACCGAAAAATACGCTGCGCGTTTGAACTGCCATCCTACTGAACCGGCCTCGCCGAGTGTACCCCCGGCGCGCGTGAGCACATGCCGCACTTCTGCAACGGTGCGGTTGCGGTTTTCGGTGAAGCATTCGATCATCAACGCCACGCCATGCGGGGCGTAACCTTCATAAAAGACCTGCTCGAACACGCTGCCATCTTTGCTCTCACCAGTTCCGCGTTTGATCGCCCGTTCGATGTTTTCCTTCGGCATGTTCTGGCTCCGGGCTTTTTCGATGGCCAGCCGTAACCGGAAATTCGAATCCGTGTCTCCGCCGCCTTCGCGTGCTGACATCACAATTTCACGGGTGAGGCGCGTGAACACCTGCCCGCGCTTGGCATCGGCAGCGCCTTTTTTCCGTTTAATCGTTGCCCATTTTGAATGTCCAGACATTCTGGTTCTCCTTCAAATCACCAACTGGTGAGCAGAATAAAAATCACGCAAATTATACCACAGCGCTAAGCCGGGCGTTTGCGAAGCCATTCGCACCTAAACCAGAGCCTTACAGTCGGTTTACAAGGGCTCTGCACCCCTTGTTTTAAGTCATCAAACAAACTAAATTTATATCGTAATTCCACTAAAAAATTACCGATGATCATGAAACAAAAACTCTCTCTCATCCTTTCGATCATACTGATCCTGACGCTTTTCGCCCAACCCGTGCAAGCGGCTACTGGCGCGATTATTCCCGTTACCGGCCCCAGCCTTGAAAATGCAGAAACAGCCAACTCTGCAATTGCGGCTTTGGCGCCTTTTGCCGCTTCCGTTGCGGTCAGCGGTAACCCATACCAGGTCGCTGGAATTTTTGCTCGGGGCATTTTTGCAGCCCCGATCGTACAGCAGCCCGCCTCAGCCCCGGGTTTTGTCTCGACACAACCTGAAGCCGCCACCCAGTTCGGCATGGCCGCCCAGTACGGAACTGTCGCTCTTTTGGCGCACAATTACCTGCTCGGCGAGAAATTTTTCGCGGTTGAAAACGGAAAGATTCTTTCGCTGGTATACGGCGACGGCCGCACTCAGACCTATCGCGTCAAAGAAGTACTCAAATATCAGGCGCTTTCTCCCAACAGTCCATATTCAGAATTCGTTGACTTGAATGACTCTACTGGCACGCGCATCAGCGTAGAGACCCTGTTTTATAAGGTGTACACTCAAGCTGATACACTGGTGCTGCAAACCTGCATCGAGGCCAACGGGGAACCGTCATGGGGGCGCATTTTCGTGATTGCACAGCCTGTGTACCTGGCCACCACCCAGCAGGCCAATCGCCTTACAACTCATTTGACGCAGGCGCTCCGCTAGTTCAGCCTGACACCACTTGAAATTATTGGGCCGGGATCTGTGTCCCGCCCACCTGGCCTGAAGTCGCCGTCGGCGTCACCACGACCGGCTCGCCTTTAGGCTGGGCGACCACGATCAAGCGGTGCGTATTTGAATTCGCCGGCCAACAGGTGATTAAGGTCAACCGTTCGTCTTGAGACGGCAGTATCCAGCGCGCGTTTTCCAAACGTGTCGCCATATCAACATTGCGTTCCGGCAATATCATGACATTGACCACAGTGTAGGTATACCGCACCAGACCGCCGTAAACGATGATTTCGTCCCCTGGCACAACTTTATTGAGATTCTCGAAAACCTTTTCAAAAATATTGTGATGCCCGTTGAATACTGTGTTCCCGATCTGCCCAAGCAGCGCTGACGTGGTATGCCAGCCTACCGCGAATTTGTCCGGAGCCTTGTACTGTTCAAAGGTATCGCTGCCGATCTTAATTTCCGCAGGCTCGGATGGGACAATGGGGGCTATCAGACCGATAACCGGGATTTCGATACGAGTTGGAATGGTAGGATAAAGCGTGGGGGTCGGTACTGCTTCGACCGGAATCACAGCTGTCGCGCCGGGGAGCGGCGTGGGGTAAGGCGCCAGGCTGCGCAGTGTCGCGGTGGGAAAGGGCACTCCCGGTTGATCGTCTGAGGACTGGGTGACTTCGACTTGCGGGGCAAACTGTCCGTCGTCCAGACTGGAGGACAGCACTTCCAGGGGGCTAAAACCCATGGTAGGATCGCCTAATTCATTCACCAGTCCCAGGCGCAGCAGCAGCGTGCTATAAATTATCGAGTACTTACCGGTCACTCCAAGAAAAATGACGATCAAACCAACGGCGACCAGAATATATGGGCTATATTTCTTCAATGCGTGATTATTCCTGCATGTGATGTGTTACCAACATTTTACTCGATCATGATTCATCGGTGAAGGTCAATCAACCCGCAGAAGATTGCCATTCGTCACCCTTAGCTGCTCGGCGGGATAAACCGGTGGGCGGCCAAAATAGCCGCCCACACCTTACCACGGATAATAAATTGCAATTTATACGGAAGTGATGAGCTTATAGCCCAGTCGGTCAACGTTTACAATCAGGTTTTCAGCGGTGGGATCCACTTGCATAAATTTTTGCCGCAGCAGATACACGAGGTATTTAATCCGTTGGCGCGCTTGAGGGAAATCCTTGCCCCAAACCGCCTGGGAAATCTGCTGATAATGCAAAATCTCCGGGGCATGCTTGGCAAGGTTCAGCAAAACGCTGAATTCTTTCCCGGTTAGCTGTATGCGCGTATTTTTCAGCCGTACTTCACGAGTTTGAATATCAATCGCCAGCCCAACCTGGGGGAAAACAAAGCGACTCGAATCGCGGGTGGAACGCGAGCGCCGCAGCACCGCCTGAACTCGTTCGACCACCTCCCCTTTATAAAAGGGTTTGGTCATGTAATCGTCCACGCCGCGTTGAAAGCAGGTCACTACATTTTCTTTGTTATTCAGCGCCGTCAGGATGATGACCGGAGTATTACTTACCTGGCGCAGATGATCGATCGTTTCCCAACCATCCATTTCCGGCATCATCAGGTCGAGCAATACCAGGTCTGGGAAAGACAAATTGACTTTATTGAGTGCCTCCTTGCCGTTATTAGCACTCAGCACATCATAGCCGGCATGGCGCAGGATCTGCTTTAGTAAAAAAGCGGTATCCTGATCGTCTTCGACGACCAGGATGCGCGATCTTTCGCTTGAATAGTATTCGTCGAGGTCCGATCCAACTTCTTTGGTCAAAACTGCATCCATTGTGTCCTCCCAGAGGTTGGTTAAAAACGAAAAACCGGCACAGGCCGGTTTCGCTATTTGGCTCCCTGAACACCCGCCGGAGTTTATGCTCCGGCAAGCGACCATTTCAAGTGATCAGATCGACGCCGCCAGTATTGCTAAAAAAACTTTAGACACCTAGTTAACGATGTTAACGTTGATTATACAAAACCATTAAAGGTTTGTCAATGCAAACCAAACGCCAAACCATATGAAAATTATCATAATATGGAATGAATCGCTTACGAAAACTAAGGTTCTTCGACCACCGGATTGGTTAATTCGCCAATACCTTCAATGCTGACCTGCACTACATCCCCTGGCGTTAATGGACCAACGCCGGCCGGCGTCCCGGTCAAGATCAGATCGCCGGGTTCCAGCGTCATGACCGAGGAGGCGAAGGCAATTAATTGTTGCACCGAAAAAACCATGTCCCGCGTCGAAGCCATTTGACGGACATCCTGGTTCACCCGACAAGTGATCAGTTGATCGTAAGGGTCCATCTCAGTTTCGATCCAGGGCCCGACCGGGCAAAAGGTGTCAAAGCCTTTGCCGCGCGTCCATTGACCATCGCGCCGCTGCAGATCACGCGCAGTGACATCGTTGGCGATGGTGTACCCAAAAATGTAATCTTTGGCATCATTGGGAGCAATCCAGCGCCCGCGCCGCCCAATGACCACTGCCAGTTCGGCCTCGTGCTCCACCTGGCTGGATTGTGGCGGCAGCATGATCGGCAGGCGAGTGGCGAGCAAGGCTGACGGCGGTTTAAGAAACAGCATTGGCACCTCGGGCACATCTACCCCGTGCTCTTTGGCGTGATCGACATAATTGCGTCCGACGCAAATGATCTTCGATGGTTCGGTTGGCGGCAGGAGTTGAATGGTAGCTAAATCGATGCCTGCCTCCATTCGGCGGTACTCGCCAAAAGGCGTGCCGTCAATTAACCCGACCTGCTCGCCATAGATCCAACCATAAGTGGGTACGTTGTTTCCGGTGTGAAATCGCACGAATCGCATGTTGCCCGCTCCTTTACCTGAGTTATTTAACCACAATTCAGAATTATGAAAACATCAAAAATGTCGTTTCATGTTATGTCACCCTTTTCGAAGGGGCTCTCGGCTGGCTCCGAGATACTTCACTTCGTTCACAGATTCCATCGCAGCGGTAGGGTGTGCTTTCCGCAGGACTCTGTGAGCAGCGCACCACCGCTCTGAATTTCTCGTGAAAAGTGTAGCACAGATGGAAATTCGCGGTATAATTCGCGCTGAAACAAAACCACCCGGGAGGGTAGCTCAGTTGGTTAGAGCGCGTCGCTTACACCGACGATGTCGCAGGTTCGAGTCCTGTCCTTCCCACAGAAACTAAAATTTACCCTGCATCGACTGAGCATAGCCGGTCAGTTCCACATATCCAAAACCGCTTACCGGTACACCGTTTCGTTCACCCTGGATCTCAACCGCTCCCTCCCAATAGGTGATAAAGGTATTGAGTTCCTGATCTGGCATCAACGACTTGACATTTAACCTGATTTCCTCATTCGGGATGGTTATCACCCATTCGGCCGGATATTCCGCGCCACTGTGCGGACTGCGCCAGGTCTCACGGACATCGATCTTAAAATCGGCGGAACCGAGCGCGCGGGTCGTACCGTCTGTCTTGATAATCGTCCCGGCATTGAAGGGATCGAGGCTGCCATTTTCCCGTTGCAGTGTAAATAGCATCAATTCGCTGCCGTCGTCCAATTGAATCGCGAACCAATTCCAGCCAACCTGGCCCGCGCTCAAGGCGCTGGTGCTAAACTCATGATCCATCCAGCTCAAACCGTTCACATCCCATATTTCTTCGCCTATACGCAATTTTCCGCTAGATTCCAGGCGAGTCTGGCTGATGTAATAGGATGCATTGCCATTTTCCGACCCTTTTTGACTGTAACCGCGGTCACCCTGCAGGATCGGCCCCTTCAAATCCGTTAATTCGAGCTCCAGCCCATGGCTTTCGCTGTTCGCGTTCAACCTATACCGGCCAGCGCCAACCTCCCTCACCGACCAATCCTCCAACCAGACCTCGTACACCGGTGCGCTCTTGGAACCTGCCAGGCCTGCCGCGCCGCGCGAGATATTCTCTTGGTAGTGAAACTCCTGTGTTTCGATATCACTGAGTGCAAAATGCGCCAGGTAAACCTGATTCGCACGCCAATCTGACCCATCATCCGCTGATTCAGGCTGCGGCGTCAAAGCGCGCCGGAAAAAGGTCAGCTCGTAGCCAAACCGGCGGCCTTCAACCGTCTCAAGATTACCGGTGTAGTACCACCACTCGGTTTGAAAATCGGGATGGGGGCCGTGGTCGAGCGGAAAGCTGAACTCGCGCAAGCCTTCAGCCCGGGCAAATTGGCCTTCGACTGGAGCCATTGGCGCAAATTGGATCGACGTGCCAGTCTGCTTAACCGGTTTGTTCGCCCCGAAAAGCAGCCAGCCGCCTGCCGCCAGCAGGACCAATACAGCAGCTGCGCCGGTGATCTTCCACAACTTAACATTACTCATAGCGGATCGCCTCCGCTGCTTCCATGCGGCTCAAGCGCCAGGCTGGTAGTACCCCGGCTAACAGCGCGGCGCTGACGGCAATCAACAGCCCCATGGCAAAGGCTCCCGGGCGCATGTCGAATTGCAGCGTCCAGCCGAAGGAGCGTAAATTGATCACATAGATCAGGATCAGAGAAAGCGCCACCCCGGTCGGCGCCGCCAGGATTCCGGCGGTCAGGCCCATTAACCCCGTTTCGAGCATCACCAACTGCCAGAGCTGTTTACCGGTCAGTCCCAGCGCTTTCAAGACGCCAATTTCGCGCTGTTTTTCAAGCTGCAATAGCAGTAATGTGCTCAACACGCCGATGAATGCGACAATGGTAGCTAATATCCGCAGCGCTGCGGTGATGGCAAATGTGCGCTCAAAGACCTCCATGACATCCTGCCGCAGTGACTTGTTAGGCCGGATGATGAGCTGCTGGTCAGTTTGCAACCCGGATTGCAGATCACCCACCACCCGGTCCGGGTCACTGCCGGATGGTAATCGCAGCCCAATCGAAGTTACAGCCGTGTCGCCCCAGATCTGGCGGTAATGTTCCATCCAGATCAGCAGACTGCCTTGACTGGAGGCATAATCGTAAAAAATACCGGCCACCGGAAAATTTCTTTCCCCTTCCGGCGTGTAAAGTGAGATTGAATCCCCAACTGAAAGATCCAATCGGTTTGCCAGCGGCTCGGAGAGCAACACAGAGCCTTCCCTCAATTCCTGCATAATCTCATCCGGCGTTCCGCTGGCGGCCTTGAACAGTCGCTCTTTGCCAATATCCGGGTTAGTCGTGGCTGAAAGTTTCACCGGTCCGCCCGGTGACTCGATCACGGTCGAGCGCAGCCGGTCGGCGCGCACCAACCCCGGCCAGGCTGCAACTTGATCCACCACCCGCGGATCGATGGGAATTGTGGAGGTGTTGGCGGTAAAACTGGGGGCGGAAATATAAACATCGCTCTGCAGCGTCTGCTCCAGCCATACGTTAACCGTAAACCGAAAGCTGTCGATCATTAGCGTCACCCCAATGGTCACTGCCACTGCGACCATCAATGCGGCCACCGCCACGGCGGTGCGGCTGAGTGTGTTGACCAGGTTGCGCGGCGCCATCCGTCCCAGGATGCCAAACAACCGGCCTGTCAGTGGCGTGACCGCCGTCAGCAATCCGCGCATGGCTATTGCCGACAGCATGGCAAAACCGATCACCACCATAACTGTCCCGGCGAGACCCGGAATATTGTTTTTCGCAGGAATTTGAAACAGCAGGACGCCTGAGCCAGCCAATATCAAACCTGCCAGCCCCATCAACCAGGTGATGAGTTGGGTCTTTTTCTCCAACCCAGAACGCAGCTGCGCAGCGCGCGGTTCCACCAACGCAGCCTCGACTGCGGGCGGCACAGCGGTTGCCAGAGTGGCTAAAACGCCAATCACCCCGCCTTTGACCAGACTGCTGACCGGCAGTCCTACCGCGCGCACAGTGGTGGTGAAATACAAGTCATTGATAGTCTGGCTGACCATGCTGACGGCATTGCGTCCAAGTAAAATTCCAAGACCTACTCCCAACAGTGAGCCGGCAACTCCCACAAGCAGCGCTTCACTGATGACCAGATTGAACACCTCTCTCCGGGTGACGCCTAGGCTGCGCAGCGTGCCAAACAGCCCCCTTCGGCGCACGACCGAGAAAGTCATGGTGTTGTAAATCAGAAACAGCCCGACCACCAGCGCCAGCATGGATAGTGCTGTCAGATTTAGCTGAAAGGCAGCCGTCATTTGCTCGATCGAGCCTTGCCGCGCTTCCACCGCTTCCAGCCTTACCCCGGCCGGCAGGTCTGCTTGCAGCGCAGCGGCCGCACCTGGGTCATCCTCCGACAGGATCAAGTCGATCCGGTCCAACTGCCCTGTTTTTTCGGTCAAATCCTGCGCGGTGGCAATATCCGCGAGCACCACCCCATTCAAGGTGCGCCGGGTCAAGGCATCCACCGTGGAGAGCGTCCCCGCCAAATACACTTCACGCGTTCGTCCCTCGAAATTTAATGGGAAGCTGTCGCCAGGCGCCAGTCCGCTGCGGGCTGCCAGTTCAGCCGAGAGCAACACCGCACCTGCCCGCGTCAGGAATGGCGTCAATATTCCGGTATCCAGTTCATTCCCACTGCCCAGATAGCCGCGGAATGGGCTGTCAGCAAATGGGTCGATGCCAAGCAGTTGCAAGGGGGCTCCGCCAAGTACCTCAGAACTGACCAGTGCCGTGATGACCGGCGCGACAAGTTCCACCTTTCCGCTTAAACGCAGGTTTGTGTAGACGGTTTCATCCACCGCGCCGGATGCGGAAACGATCTGGTGGGTCGCTTTGCCGGTCACAGCCTCAGCGCTGAGCGAGAAAGCCCGGCTGGCGCTGGCATTCGCCAGGTCGATGGAAACCATCACTGCCACACCCAGGGCAATTCCCAGCACCATTAGGAAGCTCTGCCAGGCATGGCCGACGACATACCTCCACCCCAACCGGACGAGGCTGCGCGGGAACACAGTTTTAATCACCCTGCCAGGGGGTGTGCGGCTCATCGAACTTTCCATCGCGCAGAGTCACCACCCGGTCTGCATATCCGGCAGCCTCCGCACTATGGGTCACCAGGATCAAATTTTTGCCTGCACCGCGGGTCAGCCCATCGACTAAGGCAAGGATGCTTTTTCCGGTTTCTTCATCCAAGTTTCCGGTCGGCTCATCAGCGAGAACGACCAACGGGTCATGTACCAGCGCCCGGGCAATCGCCACCCGCTGCTGCTCGCCGCCTGAAAGCCGGTCCGGAAAAGCGCCACGCCGGTTGAGCAGCCCAACGGCCTCCAACACCTCCGCCGCGCGTTCATTGCCCTGTCCATTCAGCTTGCCGGTCAGGTCCAGTGGCAGCACCACGTTCTCCCAAACCGTCAAAGTGGGGATCAGGTTGAAAAACTGAAAGATAAACCCGATCCGCTCGCGCCGGAACAGCGTCCGGGCAGGTTCTTTTAACCCGGTCAATCGCTCGCCATTCACATAGATTTCACCGGCGTCTGCCCGGTCGATCCCGCTGATCAGGTTGAGCAGTGTGGTCTTGCCGGAACCGCTTTTTCCCAGGATTGCCAAAAATTGACCACGCGGGATGGCCAAATCGGCATCCTGCAGGATCATGCGCTCTTGACCACCCTCGCGATAGTGCTTGGTCAGCTTCTCCAGACGGATAAAATCCTTCGGGCGCTCACCCGCTGCTTGATCTGTTGTTTCCATGCCTCGAATTGTAACCGCACGCCTGTAGGATGTAAAACTGCCAACCCGGTTTGTCCCGGCTGACTTAGAACCAGCGCCGACGGATAAACAGCCAGATCGTCACACCAATCACCAGCATGGAAATTCCAAGTATCAACTGCCAGGAATAGGGTTGGCCGGCAAACGGCAGATCGACGTTCATGCCAAAGAAACTGGTGATGATGGTCGGCAGGCTCAACAGGATGGTGACGGAGGCCAAAAACTTCATCACCACGTTGAGATTATTGGAAATGATCGATGCGAAGGCGTCCATCATGCTGCTCAAAATGTTGTTCGAAATATTGACCATTTCGATAGCCTGCTGGTTCTCGGTGATGACATCTTCCAGCAAATCTTCATCATCAGAATACTGGCGGAATAATTGAGTCCGCTGCAGCCGTTCCAGCAGCAATTCATTAGCCTTCAAAGCGGTGGTGAAGTACACCAGGCTCTTTTGATATTTGAGTAATTCCAACACTTCCTTGTTTTGCATGGAGAGCTGCAGCCGGTCTTCCAAATCCTCCGTCATTTTGTTAATTTGGCGCAAATGATTGAGAAATTTGTTCGCATTGAGCAGCATCAGTCGCAGCACGAAGCGGATGCGTTTGCCTGTCGAAAGATTCTTGACTTTCCCTGTGGCAAATTCCATGGTCAGGTCGTTCTGCCGGCGACACACGGTAATAATCATCTGGTCGGTCAGGATCATGCCAAGCGGCAGGGTGCTATACGGCACATCCACGGTCAACCCCTGGAAAAAGGGGATACGGATCAGGATGAGCATTTTTCCGTCGTCTTCGCGCTCCGAGCGGGCGCGTTCGTCCATATCCAACGGGTATGTAATAAAATCTGGCGGGATGCCCTGGCTCGTCAGGCGTTCGATTTCGTCGCTGGTCGGGTCGATCATATTCACCCAGCAGCCGCTGGCAAAATCAGGTATCTGCTCCAACCCGGTCGATGATGACTTGTAAATGTTAATCATTGGAGCACCTCCAGGATGGTCTCGGGCGCACCCGGCGCAATGGATTGATTCTACACCTGTTAATCTTTTATATGAAGCATGAAATCCTTCGGTTTGTAGACTGCGAAACAGGTATAATAGAAGCACCGGGGATGACAGGCTTCGACGGGAGAGGCTGGTCCCGGACTGCGAGCCGAGAGGTACCGACCTCGTAAAATCAGTACAAAAAATCAAGTGCCAATCGCACTCAGTACGCTGCTCTCCCCCTCGCTGCTTAAGCGAAGGTGATCAGCTAATGACCTCCGCGTGAGGTCACGTCCGCCTGCTCCGCCGCCTGACCGGTAGCAGATGCGGGCGCCACAAGGTCGGGCTGCCGCCTCCCACGCCGCGGGGGTTGCGAAAGAGGGCTTTCGGGCCTGAGCGGATAGTAGCTTTCCTGTTCTGCAGGTAACCGGGCCAGCTGCGAGATCAAAGACTTGCTACGCTCGTAGAAGTTCGCGGGTCTATTCTTTCGGACGCGGGTTCGATTCCCGCCATCTCCACCTGACACCCGCCCTATTTTTGGGGCGGGTTGCTTTTTGCACTTAACTGCCGAAGGCAGCTCCTCCTCCATTTTTGATTTTCAAAATGGGGGAGGTTGGGAGGGGGTCGATTTTCTTCTTTTCTTTGGCGTCCTCGCCGTCAGGCGCACTGTGTGTTGCGTTTTAATCTTGTGTCACCGCCCACTCTGGTGCTACGCCTGCAAGATCAGCCCCTTCAAATACGCCCCCTCCGGAAATGCCAGCGCCACCGGATGATCCGGCCCCTGGGTCAGCGTCTGCACTATGCGCGCATCCGCCCCCGCGTCCAGTGCGGCGCCCGCCACAATTTTCTGGAACAATTCAGCCGAAATCCCGCCCGAGCACGAAAAAGTCGCCAGAATCCCGCCCGGACGCAATAATTTGAAACCCAGCAGGTTGATATCCTTGTAGCCCCGTGCGGCGCGTTCGGCCTGGGCAGCCGTGGGCGCAAACTTGGGTGGGTCCAAAATGACCATGTCAAACGACCGCCCCTGGTCGCGCAGCGTGCGCAGCACCTTGAATACATCCCCCTCGACCCACTCCGCCTGTTCAGTGGGCAAACTATTCAATACCACATGTTGGCGTCCCATTTCCAGCGCCTCAGCCGATGAATCCACCGAAACGATCTGCCTGGCCCCCTGCGCCAGCGCATAAATGCTGAAACCGCCAGTGTAACAGAAACAATTCAGCACTTCGCGCTCGGCAGCCAGCTCGCCCACCTGCTGACGGTTGCGGCGTTGATCCAGATAAAAGCCAGTTTTCTGCCCGTTGAGCACGTCAACCTGGAAGCGCAGCCCGTTCTCTCTAATTTCGATCTTCCCGGGTGCCTGCCCGCGCAAGACGCCGCTGCGCGGCGCCAGACCTTCCAACTGGCGCACATCCACATCTGACCTTTCGACCACCGTCTGCACCCCGGTCAGCTTCACCAATGCATCGGTGATGACCTCCCGCCAGAACTCCGCGCCTGTGGTCAGAATTTGAACCACCAGCACATCTGCATAGCGGTCTACCACCAGACCGGGCAGCCCGTCGGACTCAGCGTGCACCAGACGCAGCGCATCCGTCTCGCTCGAGGTCACCAGCGCCAGCCGCCGCTCGATCGCCTGCCGGATGCGGCTTTCAAAATAATCCCTATCCACCGTTTCATCGGGATTTAGGTTCCACATCCGCGCGCGGATCGACGATGCCGGGCTAAACGCCGCCCAGCCCAGCGCCAACCCGGAGGCATCGCGCACCAGAACACTTTCGCCGCTTTCCGGATGTCCTTCCACCCGATCAACTGCGCCGGAAAAGATCCACGGATGGCGCGCCAGCACTGAGCGGTCACGTCCCGGATTGAGAATTAATGTTTTCTTAGTATTTTTCATAGTCCAATGATTGGCTATACGCAGTTTAGTCGGTTGCCAGGTTGCGCAGACCGGCTTCGTCGATTATCTTTACGCCCAGACTGCGCGCCTTTTCCAGCTTCGAGCCCGCCGACTCACCCGCTACCAGGTAGTCCGTCTTTTTAGTGACGCTGTCCGTCACTTTGCCGCCGTACTGCTGGATAAATTCCTTGACTGTCTCCCGTGAAAAACCCTGCAGCGTGCCAGTGACCACAAAAGTCAACCCGGCCAGCGGTTGTGGGCCTGCCGGGGCGGATTGCTGCGCCGCCTTCGGCCAGACGCCGGCATCCCGCAATTTGGTCAGCACTTCCCGGTTGGCCGGGCGGGCAAACCAATCCACAATCGCCTGAGCAATATTCGGGCCGACCCCTTCGATGCGCTGCAGTTCCTCAAATGTCGTGCGGCTGAGCGCTTCCAGGTCCGGGTAAACCCGGGTCAGGTCGGCAGCCATCACCTCGCCCACCCCGCGGATGCCCAGGGCGTTGATCAGGCGCGCCAGCGGCTGTTGCCGGGAGGTATCGATGGATGTCAGCAGGTTATCGGCCTTCTTCTCGGCAAAACCTTCCAGGCCAAGCAGATCGGCTTTGGTCAAGGTGTACAGGTCAGTCACATCACGCACCAATCCGGCATCCACCAACTGCTCGACAATTTTCGTTCCCAGCCCGACGATATCCATCGAGCCGCGCCCAACAAAATGCTCGACATTGCGCATCAACTGCGCCGGGCAGGCCGCATTGACGCAGTACCAGGCCACTTCGCCGGCTAGATGTTCCACCGGTTGACCGCACGCCGGGCAAACTGTGGGCGGTATAAAAGGCGTTTCGCTCCCATCGCGCTGCTCGACCACCGGCCCAATCACGTACGGGATCACATCGCCGGCGCGTTTTAGCAGCACCCGGTCGCCGATCCGGATGTCCTTCTCCAAAATATAGTCAAAATTGTGCAGCGTCGCCTGTTTGACAATCACTCCGCCGACTTCGACCGGTTCCAGGTTGGCCACCGGGGTAAGCACACCGGTACGTCCAACGTTGATGCCAATCCCCTGCAGGCGGGTGGTCACCTCGCGCGCCGGGAACTTGAACGCCAGCGCCCCGCGCGGATCCTTGCCAACCACCCCCAGGTCGGCTGCCAGCCGCAGATCATTCAACTTGATCACCGCACCATCCACCTCATACGCCAGCGTGTCGCGTTTGGTGACCCAACCCTGACAGGCTTCGATGGCTTCATCGATGTTCCTGACCAATACCGCCTGGTCGGTGACCGGCAGGCCGAGCCCGCGCAGAAATACCAGCGTTCCCCACTGGGTGTCCGGGACTGGTCCATCTGCGCTCAGGATCTGATAAGTCAGCAGCCGCAGCCGGCGCGAAGCGGTAAGCGCCGGGTCCAACTGGCGCAGCGACCCGGCAGCCGTATTGCGTGGGTTGAGGTAAGTCTTTTCGCCACCTTCGAGCAGCCGCTGGTTAAGCGCGTCAAAATCTCGTAGATACATGAAGGCTTCGCCGCGCACCACCAGCCGCGCCGGCGGCTTTGGTCCATTCGACTGCACGGGAATGGTCAGCGGCACACCGCGCAGGGTGCGCAAATTGGCGGTGATGTCCTCGCCAACTATGCCGTCGCCGCGGGTGGCGCCCAGCACAAAACGTCCCTCCTGATAGTGCAGCACCACCGTCAGCCCGTCGATTTTCGGCTCGACCACGAAGCCGCTTTGGCTAACCCGCTCGTCCACCCTCACAATGCGTTCGTACCAGGCGCGCACATCCTGCGCGCTAAAACCGTTCGCCAGGCTCAATACCGCCCCCGGATGGCGCACTTTAACAAACTTATCCAGCACCCCGCTGCCCGCCCGCTGGCTGGGCGAGTCCGGCGAAATCCACTCGGGGTGCGCCGCCTCCAGCTCGAGCAGGCGTTTGAGCATTTTGTCATACTCATAATCGCTGATCACCGGCGTATCCAACACATGGTAGCGGTAGGAATGGTAGTTTAATGTCCGGACGAGTTCTTCCAACTCCTGACGTTCAGTTTCGCTGCTCATGAGAAGGTCCTCCACGAGAAATTATAGCAGGTCGCGCCTGAAACCTGCATTCTGCAACCTCCGGTTATGCTCTCCGTATATCATTTTATGTAGGGTGTGTTCGACCGGTGAAAATGATTCGCCTATTGGACAAAAATAATACCGTGATGGATAAGCGTCGGTCGAACGCACCGGCATTTGTCGCCTTGCCCTTTTAACAAACCTATCCTCCGTCGGGGCACAGGGATTTTCACACTATGGCGAATCAATACCGTAACCCGCGCCAATGCAGAAGGTCTTCGCACAATGCCTCCGTATATCTGAATACGAGAAAGAACTTGGTTCGGGTGGAACGCAAGGAGCAAGTCGTAAACCTATCCCCCGTCGGTAGGGGCACGGGGATTTTCACACTATGGCGAATCAATACCGTAATCCGCGCCTATGCAGAAGATTTTCGTCCGATGCGTTCCATACATCTGAATACCTGGCATATGGGCTGGAATCAACTCCCCTGCGATAAAATGACCTTTGTCAATGGTTTTGCTGGATAATAAATGATACACTACTGAATATTGGAGGGTACCTATGCGCGCTGGAAAAATTATTGCCTACATCGTAGGGGCAATTTTGGTATTATTCGGGGTTCTTCTTGTCTGGGGTTCCACCGGTGATCAGGGATCCGTAGGCTGGATTGTGTTTGGCATGATCATCGGTGCCGTCGGGTTGGTCATGATCTTCCTGGCAAGCCGCACATCCGCCAAAGCAGCCGACACCAACGTAACCCTCAATATCGACCTTCCCGGCAATGTCAACATGGATACCCTCAGTTGCCAGGCGTGCGGGGGTCCGCTCAAACCCGAAGATATCAAAATGGTCGCCGGGGCGCCGGTCGTTACCTGCCCCTGGTGCCACACAACCTACCAGTTAACCGAAGAACCCAAGTGGTGACTTTATAACTTATATCAGGGAGGTGCTTGATGCACAGGATTCGGGGTGGTCTCCTGCTGCTTATCGCGCTGATTTTGCTGGCTAGCCCGTCAGCAGCTCTGGCGCAAAATTATTCCTTCGAAGTCCCGGTTCAAAATGTCAGCGTTTTCGTCAATTCAGACGGAACCCTCAGTCTGGATTATGTCATCACGTTTGCCAATGAGCCCAACGCCGATCCGATCGACATTGTCGATGTCGGCATGCCCAATTACGATTACGAGCTTTACAGCATCAGCGCCACCATCGACGGCGCGCCGGTGGACCGCATTGCCGACTCCGAATATGTCAGCCCCGGCGTAGAATTCCATCTGGGATCCAATGCGATCCAACCAGGGCAAAGCGGCACCCTGCACGTGCAGGTGGGCGTGGTGCGAAATGCCCTGGGCGCTGGCTCGCAGGAAGAGGCTGAGCCCTATGCCAGCCTGGTATTCACCCCCAGTTGGTTCGATTCAAGCTTAGTACGCGGTAAGACCAATTACACCTTTAACATCATTCTACCGCCCGGTATGGAACCGGAACAGCCGCGCTACCATACCCCATCCGGCAATTGGCCGGGCGCGGATGAACCGGCATCCAGTTACGATGATCAGAACCGGGTGGTGTACACCTGGACGGCTGATAACGCGGACGCATCGACCATTTATGAATTTGGCGCCAGCTTCCCCATGGCTCTGGTGCCGGCTGAAGTGGTCGTGGCAACCGAAACGCCAAACTCTCGTTCCATCTCCATAGATACACTCTTCCCCTTTCTTTGTTTCGGCCTAATAACCGCTTTTATCGTGTGGGGCGGCATTGCCGGCGCAAAAGCTGCTGAAAAGCGTAAATTACAATACATGCCGCCAAAAATTGCGGTCGAAGGCCACGGCATCAAGCGTGGTTTGACCGCGGTCGAGGCAGCCATTTTGATGGAGCAGTCGCTCGATAAAGTCATGAGCATGATTCTGTTCAGCGTGCTCAAAAAAGACGCGGCTACCGTCGTCACCCGCGAACCGCTCAAGCTGGAAATCACCCGCCCGCTGCCCGATAACTTGCAGCCGTATGAGATGGACTTCTGCAAAGCGTTCGAAACCGAAGACAAAGCCGCCCGGCGCCGCGAACTGCAATCTGTGACCGTTGGCCTGGTCAAATCGATCTCCGAAAAGATGAAAGGTTTCAGCCGCAAAGAAACCATCGAGTATTACACTGCGATCATGGAAAAAGCCTGGACGCAGGTCACTGCTGCGGATACTCCCGAGATCAAATCCGAAACCTACGAGCAGGTAATGGAATGGACCATGCTCGACAAGGAATGGTCAGGGCGCACTCAGCAATCCTTTGGCCCGCAGCCGGTCTTTGTACCGACCTGGTGGTGGCGTTTTGATCCTGCCATGCGCCCGAGTGGCGGCGGCGGTATGACCGCTGCCTCACTTCCTTCTATGCCCTCAACCAGCCAGGGAGGCTCGCTCAACCTGCCCAAACTGCCGGGCTCTGACTTTGCCGCCTCGATGGTCAATGGCGCGCAGGCGTTCTCGGCCAGCGTGGTCGGTAACCTGACTACCTTCACCGACACCATCACCAACCGTACCAACCCGGTGCCAAAGACCACCTACACCCGCTCCGGCGGTTCAGGCGGCGGCGGACGCTCGTGCGCCTGCGCTTGCGCCTGTGCCGGTTGCGCCTGTGCCTGTGCTGGCGGCGGACGCTAAAAGGGATTCCCATTAATGGTAAAACGTATTTCGAACCTGTTCCCGCGTTTATTGTTAGGTCACAACGCCCAACTGCCCGATCTGCCTAAATCCGGTGTGTATCACTACAGCCGGGAAGACCGCGGTGGTAAAGCTCGCATCCATTTGCGCCTGGAAGCAGACGGTCACGGGCTGCTGCTGGTCAATGCCAACCGCGTCTTTCACCTCAACCCCACTGCTGCGCTGATGGCTTACCTGGCGCTGGAGAAAGTTTCCCGGTCGACCGCGGTGCGCGCCATCACCCGCCAGTTCAAAGTTCCCGGCGAGGAAGCCTTACTTGACTATGCGCAGTTCCTCCCGCAATTGGATGAGCTTACCGCTCCCGATGGCGCCTGCCCAGTACACGACCTGGAGCTGGAAGTTCTGGCGCCCTTCTCACAACACCCTTCTGCGCCTTACCGCATGGATCTGGCCCTGACCTACCGCTGCAACAACAACTGCCCCCACTGCTACAATGCCCGGCCGCGTTCCTTCCCCGAGATGGATACCGCGGCCTGGAAGCGCACCCTCGACCTGCTGTGGAAAATCGGCATTCCGCACATCGTGTTCACCGGCGGAGAACCAACCCTGCGGCCGGACCTGCCCGAACTGATCGCCCACGCCGAAGGGCTGGGACAGATCACTGGCGTTAATACCAATGGACGCAGGTTGAAAGATCCGGTTTTCGTGCAGCAGTTGGTGGACGCTGGCCTGGACCATGTGCAAATCACACTCGAATCGCACGACCCCGCCATTCATGACGCCATGGTCGCGCCGCACGGCGCCTGGCAGGAAACGGTCGCCGGAGTCCGCAATGCGCTGGCTACTCGCCTGTTTGTCATGACCAATTCCACCCTGCTTCAGGCTAATGCTCCGTACCTGTCGCAGACGCTGGACTTCCTGGCAGAACTTGGCGTGCCGACCGTCGGTCTGAATGCATTGATTTACTCCGGGCGCGGCGCAAAAGTAGGCACCGGCCTGTCCGAGTCCGCCCTGCCCCCGCTCTTGGAAATTGCCCGCCAGAAGACGGATTCCGCCGCCCAGCGCTTGATTTGGTACACGCCCACCCAATACTGCAATTTTGACCCGGTCCAAATGGAATTGGGCGTTAAAGGTTGTTCGGCTGCGCTCTACAACATGTGTATCGAACCTGACGGCTCGGTGCTGCCCTGCCAGTCTTACTATACCCAGCTCGGTAACATCCTTACGGACCCCTGGGACAGCATTTGGAACCACGATCTATCACTTAGCCTGCGTGAGCGGCGCAATTTGCCCGCCGGGTGTAATACCTGCGCCCTGCTGGCTGAATGCGGCGGCGGTTGTCCGCTGGCGCGCAGCGAACAAATCGCCGTCACCCCCGTTTAACCCTCAACGTTCATCGCCTGGGATGGAGGAAAGAAAAATGGATAAAATTCGCAATTATTTGGACCGCTATTTCACCCGGCAGACGCCCCTTCCTCCCGGCGTGCATCACTACCAGTCGCCGCCGGATGTGCCGGTACCTTTCCGTTTACACCTGCGCATCGAGGAAGGCGGCGAGGGTATCTTGATCGTCAATGCCTCCACTGTGCTGCACCTTAACCAGACTGCCACCGAATATGCCTATCATCTGCTGCACCAGACACCCCCCGGCGAGGTTGCGACCACGATTGCAAAACGCTACCGGGTACACATATCGGATGCGCTGCGGGATTTTCAAGATTTCTCCCAGCGGGTCGTCACGCTGGTAGAAACACCCGACCTTGACCCAAGTACGTATCTCGATTTCGAGCGCACAGCCCCGCATTCGCAAAAATTGATGGCGCCGCTGCGCCTGGACTGCGCGCTGACCTACGAGACTTCCGACCAGGCACACGCTGCCAGCGCCCCGGTTGACCGCGTCCGCCGTAACTTGACCACCGAGGAATGGGTCGTTATTCTGGATAAAGCCTGGGACGCCGGTATCCCGCACGTGATTTTCACCGGCGGCGAGCCCACCTTGCGACCCGATCTGGTGGAACTGATCACCCACGCCGAACAGCTTGGCATGGTTGCCGGAGTGCTCAGCGACGGCCTGCGCTTCTCCGAGACCGCTTACCTGCACACCGTGTTGCAGGCCGGCCTGGATCACCTGATGCTGGTGCTGGATCCTGCCGAGGAGCAATCCTGGGAGGCGCTGCGCGACACCCTGGCCGAAGATTTATTTGTGACCGTCCATCTGACTGTCACCGAACACAATGCTGCGGAAATTCCCGCCATCCTGGAACGCCTGGCCGGGTTGAAAGTCGCATCGCTAAGCCTGAGCGAGGCTTCTGGCGCGCTCAAACCTGCCCTGGAGACCGCCCGCGAGTTGGCGGCCCACCATCACATCGAGTTGGTCTGGGACCTGCCGGTACCCTATTCGCAGTTGAATCCGGTAACGCTGGAGCTGAATGAAGTTGGCGAACATATCGCCGGCGCCGGCCGTTCCTGGTTGTACGTCGAGCCGGACGGCGATGTCTTGCCGCGCCAGGGCTCCAACGTGATCCTCGGCAATCTGCTCGCCGATCCCTGGGAGCAGATCTGGCTGCGGGCGCGCGAAGTCGCCCCAGTGTAGGCTGACTCGTGGACTGGCACGCCCGCTACACCCAGCAGGCTGGCTGGACCGCCCAGACCCGCCGTTATCTCTACGAAAAAGCCGGCCTTGCCAAAACCACCCGGGTGCTCGAACCCGGCTGCGGCACCGGAGCGGTGTTGGCGGATTGCCCCGCTGGCGCACTGCACGGCCTGGACTGGGATGCACAGCATCTGCAGGTCGCACAGCACACCGTCCCGCGCGCCCGTCTGGTGCGCGCCAACGCAGTCGCTCTGCCGTACGCCAGCGCCAGCTTTGACGCCTGCCTGACACATTATTTCCTGCTATGGGTGGATGCCGCCCGTGTGATGGCGGAAATGCGCCGCGTCACCCGCCCCGGCGGCGTCATTTTGGCGCTGGCGGAACCCGACTACGGTGCACGCATAGACTGCCCGGCCGAGTTGGCTGAACTTGGCCGGCTGCAGGGATCAGCGCTGGAGCGCCAGGGCGCCGACCCGCGCATGGGTCGTAAATTGGCCGCCCTCTTCACCGCCGCTGGGTTGCAGCAGGTCGCCACCGGCATCATGGGCGGCGAATGGAGCGCTCGTCAGCTTGAGGACGGTTGGGATCTGGAGTGGGCGGCGCTGGAAGCCGATTTAGCCGGCAGCCTGCCGCCCAAACGCCTGGTCGAACTGCGCCGCATCGACGCCGCTGCCTGGCAGCACGGTGAGCGCATCCTCTTCGTGCCAACCTTCTACGCCATCGGCTGGGTGCCGTAAGGCTGCAAGACATCCCTCTCCCCGATGGCGGGGAGAGGCTAGGTGAGGGGTCACTCGCTTCCGTGATATCAGAACGTCGTTTGCAAGTTTTGCGTAGGGTGTGTTCGACCTCAATCGGGATTGCCAATCTGTGGAACAAGATTTCCTTTTATAGACTGCCAGGTCGAACGCACCGTCAGATGCTGGATTGTTTTGCGTAGGGTGTGTTCGGCCTCAATCGCGATTGCCAATCTGTGGAACGGGATTTCCTTTTATAGACTACCGGGTCGAACGCACCGTTGAATGCCCTTTTAAATCTTCAAATGAGGCATATAAAAATGGATCTCGAACGAGCAGTTATAATACTGGTTCTCATCATCCTTCCTTCCAGAGGAAATTTTAATGGCGCATAAACAGGCAAAAAACCCGACCACCCCGATCATCCTGATGATTTTTGGCTCCATAATCGTTCTGGGCGTCGTCATCTGGCAGACCATCAAGGTGCTTGGCCCGGGAACCACGGCAGCGCAAACGAGCTCTGTTCCAACTGCCGAAATCCCATTTCCAGAAGTGACGCGTGTTTCGCTGCAAGACGCCAAATCAGCCCACGATGACGGTTCGGCGATCTTTGTGGATGTGCGCGACCCGGAATATTATTCAACGGGTCATATTTCCGGAGCGCTCAACATCCCATACAGCACGGTACGCAGCCGCATGGCAGAGCTGGATAAAAATCAGTGGATTATCACCTACTGTACCTGACCGGCTGAGGAATCTAGCGCCGGTGCGGCGCTCATCCTGCAGGAAAATGGTTTCACCAATGTCCAGGCAATTTTAGGCGGATTTGCTGCCTGGCGGGACGCGGGTCATCCCGTCGAGCCGTAAAACTCACTTCCGGACTGACAGGTTACCTGGTAACTCACAGAATTTCCCTATCCGAAAGACGTCTATTCTTGTCCGCTTTTGGTATAATCATTAACGGAATCCACTGAACCGAAATTCAAATTAATGTTCACCTGCTTAGGGAAGAGACCATTCTTTGGCACCGAAGGGGCAAAGCGGTTGGAAGCGCATCCGCTGCTGAATCTCTCAGGTAAAAGGACCCTAAACAGAGGAAGCCTCTCGAAAGCCTGCAAGCACCCAAGGGGCAAGCTCAGTTCATCTGAGCGAATCTCACCGGTCAGAAACAGAGGGCACACGCTGCATGCGCTGTGTCCTTTTTCTGTGAAATCCCTATGTCCAAATCCTTAGGAGGAAAAAATATGAATATCCCGGGTGACCTGAAGTATTCCAAGACAGATGAGTGGGTCAAAGTCGGTGGTAAGGTAGCCACCATCGGAATCACTGACTATGCGCAGTCTCAGCTTTCCGATATCGTCTATTTCGAGTTCAAAGTGGATGCCGGAGAAAACGTAAAAAAGGGCGGCACAGCCGCGACGGTTGAATCGGTCAAAGCTGCTGCGGATGTCAACTTCCCGGTTTCCGGCAAAGTAGTCGAGCTGAATGAGTCGGTGGTTGACGCCTTCGAAGGCATCAACTCCAAACCATATGACACCTGGTTCCTGAAGGTTGAAATGAGCGACCTGGGTGACCTGAATGCGCTCATGGATGCCACCGAGTACGAGAAATACTGCGCGGAGCGCGGACACTAATGTTTATTCCCCATACTGACTCCGAAAGGGAGGAGATGCTGAAGGAAATTGGCGTCGGCTCTATGGCAGAGCTGTTTAACGCCGTTCCCAAGGATTTCCGTTTCCCTAAACTAAATCTTCCGCCAGCCCTCACTGAAATGGAAGTCATGGCGGAGCTGACTGAACTTGCGTCAGTCAATGAATCCACCCGCGAATTAATCTGCTTCCTGGGCGCCGGAGCCTATAACCATTACATTCCGGCGGCAGTGGATGCCGTCATTCGCCGCGGTGAATTCCTCACCGCTTACACCCCTTACCAGCCCGAAGTATCTCAGGGAACCTTGCAGGCCATTTTTGAATATCAAAGCCTGATTGCCCTGTTGACCGGGATGGAAGTCAGCAACGCCTCGCATTATGACGGCGCAACTGCCGCTGCCGAAGCCGCGGTGCTGGCATATCATCACTTCCGCGGCAAACGCACTCGCATCGTGCTTTCGCCTGCAGTCAACCCGCAATACCGGGCGGTCCTGCGCACCTATATGTCCGGTTACGAAGGTTTGGAAATCGTCGGAGATGAAGCTGGTTCTTCACCCTTCACTTCGGTTGATGATCTCGCCAAATTAGTTGACATGAACACCTCGCTGGTCCTGGTTCAGTACCCGGACTTCTTCGGGCGCATTCAGGACCTGACGGCTTTTGCGCAAAAAGTGCATGAAGCCGGCGCTTTGTTGGCGGTTGCCATTAACCCGACCGCACTGGCCATGCTCAAAACTCCTGGTGATTTTGGCGCCGACATTGTTGTCGGTGAAGGCCAGCCCCTCGGCATCCCGCTTTCCTACGGCGGCCCGTACCTCGGCTTATTTGCCGCCAAAAAAGAACTGGTGCGTAAAATGGCGGGACGTCTGGTTGGCGAAACGCAGGATGAAAAAGGCCAACGCGGCTATGTATTGACATTGACCGCCCGCGAGCAGCACATTCGCCGCGAAAAAGCCACCTCCAATATCTGCACCAACCAGGGACTGATGGCCCTGGCTTCCGCGGTTTACCTCAGCCTGCTGGGAAAACACGGCCTCCGCAAAGTCGCTGAATTGTGCTACCACAAAGCCCATTATGCCGCCGAGAAAATTGGCAAACTCCCCGGCTTTGAGGTGCAAACCAGCACGCCCTTCTTCCACGAGTTCGTTGCGAAGACTCCAGCTCCAGTCGCTGATATCAACCTGCACCTGTTGGATCACGGCATCCTGGGCGGATACGACCTCGGCAAGGATTACCCCGGATTGGACAACCATATGTTGATCGCTGTTACTGAAATGAATACGCGCGAGGACATCGACGTCCTCTGCGAAGTCCTGGAGGAGTTCAACCATGGCTGAGCCTACCATTTATGAACTTTCATCTTCGGGACGAATCGGCGTACGTTTCCCCGAACCGGATGTCCCGCTGGCAGCCTTGCCAGCCGGGCTGGAACGTGAGTCCCTGCCGCTGCCGGAATTGTCCGAACTGGACGTAGTCCGGCATTTCACCCACCTGTCCCAGTTGAACTACTCCATTGACGGCGGTTATTACCCGCTCGGGTCCTGCACCATGAAATACAACCCGAAAATCAATGAGGACATTGCCCGCCTGCCCGGGTTTGCCTTCACGCATCCTCTGCAGCCTGCCGAGACTGTCCAGGGCAACCTGGCCTTGATGTACGAACTGCAAGAATACCTGAAGGAAATCAGCGGATTCGCGGCTGTCAGTCTGCAGCCGGCTGCCGGCGCACACGGTGAATTCACCGGCGTGATGATCATCAAAGCCTACCATGATGCTATGGGGCACACCAACCGCACCAAGATGTTGATCCCGGACTCAGCCCACGGCACCAACCCGGCAACATCCGCCATGCGCGGATTTGAGGTAGTCGGAGTGCCGTCTGACAGCCGCGGTAATGTCGATCTTAAAGCCCTTAAAGAGCTTTGCGATGACACGGTGGCTGGATTGATGCTGACCAACCCCAACACCCTTGGCCTGTTCGAGGAGCATTTAGTCGAGGTGCTCGATCTGATTCACGGCTGCGGCGGCCTGGTATATGGCGACGGTGCCAACCTGAATGCGCTGCTTGGAATCGCCCGCCCCGGTGACATCGGTTTTGATGTCATGCACTTCAACCTGCACAAGACCTTCTCCACCCCGCATGGCGGCGGCGGTCCGGGTTCCGGTCCGGTTGGCGTCGCGGCGCATCTGGTCGATTTCCTGCCTGGACCGAATGTAGTCATTGTCGAAGAAGGCACCGATGAAGAAGCTCCGCTGTTCGATCTGGCGATGCCAGCCCAGTCGATCGGGCGCGTCAAGTCGTTCCACGGCCACTTCGGCATGCTGGTGCGGGCGTTCACTTACATCTCGATGTACGGCGCCGATGGCATGCGTAAAATCGCCGAGCATGCAGTGTTGAATGCCAATTACCTGCTGGCGAAATTGCGCCACACCTATCACGTGCCGTATGACCGGATTTGCATGCATGAATTCGTGATGGAAGGCGTCTTTGAAGATGCCCCCGGCGTCCATGCCCTGGATATTGCCAAGCGCCTCATGGATTACAAGTTCCATCCACCCACCAACTACTTCCCGCTGATCGTGCATGAAGCTTTGATGATCGAGCCGACCGAGACGGAAAATAAGCAAACCCTCGATGCATTCGCCGATGCTTTGATCAAAATTGCGGCTGAAGCCCACACCCAACCCGATCTGCTGCACGAGGCGCCACATATCACCCCCATCGGCCGGTTGGACGAGGTCAAAGCTGCTAAAGAATTAGTTTTGTGCTGCTGGTACCCCGACCAGAACTAGCTCCGTCACCTGCAATGGGTATAAAATTAGGCGAGAATGAAATCTCGCCTAATTTTTATTTCCATATGAAGCACACAAACTATCCTTAAGGAGAGCTCACTTGGCAGCTACCTACACCACCCCAAAACTTCATTTGATCCTGAACGCGGCCGACCTACCTGCTCCGGCAAACGAAGCGGTAATTCAGCTCCTGCCCGCGCCGGAGATGCCTACTCTTACAGGGCCTCAAGGCCAAACCGGCGAAGTCAACCTGGTGATCGAAGCAGGAAAACTCGTGCTTTATGTCTCGCTTGGCAAGGTGGACAAGATCATCACCGATACGTACCGCCAGGCTGGCGGCAAGCTGGCCGACTGGCTGCTGAAACATCCAATCAGTCAGGTCGGAATCGATGCTGACCAGCTTGGGAAGGATGAACTGGCCGCGTTCGGTGAAGGATTGCTGCTTGGCGCGTTCCGCTTCGAACGCTATAAGAAGCTGGAAAAATCGACTGCACCGTTCACGATCACCATGCGCAGCGCCAGCGAGAAAACTGAGATTAGCGAAGTGGTTGCGCATACGAACGCTCTGGTGGCGGCCGTCAACCTTCAGCGTGACTGGGCGCACGAGCCTGCAAGCAAAATCAACCCGCAGACGCTGGCTGAACGCGCTCAGGAGTTGGCTGCGACCCTGGGTGTCAAATGCACCGTTTTGGATGAACAGCAACTGATCGAGATGGGCGCGGGCGCCATCACCGCAGTTGGCAAGGGCAGCAAAACTCCCGCGCGAATGATCGTGCTCGAGTATGCTGGAAAAGGCAAAGGTGTAGGCCAGCAGCCCGTGGCGTTGGTCGGCAAAGCAATCACTTTCGACACTGGCGGCTATTCGTTGAAAGACGTCACCAACATTCAAACCATGAAATACGACAAGTGCGGCGGGCTGAACGTGCTGGCCATCTTCAAGGCCGCGGTCGAGCTTGGTCTCGAAACCCCGCTGGTGGGCGTGATTTGCGCGGCCGAAAACATGATCTCCGGTAAAGCCTACCGCCCGGATGACATCCTCACCAGCCTTTCAGGAAAGACCATTGAAGTTGTTACAACCGACGCCGAAGGCCGATTAATTCTGGCAGATGGATTGACTTACGTGCAAAGGAATTTTAATCCGCGCGTGGTCATCGACATGGCAACGCTCACCGGCGGCGTGGTGACTGCACTGGGACGGGTACGCGCGGGTCTATTCTCCAACGACGATATCCTGGCCGGACAGTTATTCCAGGCAGGTGAGGCAACCCACGAGCGGCTGTGGCGCATGCCGCTGGATGAAGATTACCTCGCACAAATCAAGGGGGATGACGCCGATCTGCGCAATTCCGGTGGGAAAGAGGCCACACCGGTTATTGGCGGGATGTTCCTGAAGCAATTTATCGAGGAAGGCACCCGCTGGGCGCACCTGGACATCGCCGGAGTGGCTGACGTGCCCAAGGACCTGCCTTACAGCCAAAAAGGAGCAACCGGCTTCGGCATTCGCTTGATTATCAAATACCTGGAGGGGCTGGAATAAGCTCTTCGGTCGAAAAAAATCCCGATATTCTTACCCCAACTTCTTTTCTACCCAGGGCAACACCTGGTCCATAGCTTCATTCAACTTCGAGGCATCCTTGCCACCAGCCTGAGCCAGGTTCGGGCGCCCACCGCCGCTGCCGCCGATCACCGCCGCCACCACTTTCACCAGCTCTCCGGCATTCCAACCCTTCTTGACCAGGTCTTCGGTGATGGCAGCGATTACCATGGGACGTTCTTCCAGGGCGCTGCCCAGCACGGCCACCCCGGTGGGGTATCGCTGGCGGAAGCGGTCCGTTAATAAGCGCAGCGTGTCCGCATCGGCCTGATTAATCACAGCCGATAACACCCGGACGCCATCCACCTCGCGGGCGTTTACCAGAGAGGGTTCGAACTCCGCTGAAGCTAACGCCTGGCGTAGTTTGGAAATTTCCCTATGCAGGTTGGAAACTTCGCTGACCAGACTTTCAGCTTTAAAGCTGACCTCATCCACATTACTAACAAGAACGTTGGCGGTCAGTTTCATCAATTTAAATCGTCGCTGCACCAGCCGGTACGCTTCGCGTCCGGTGACGGCCTCGATGCGGCGAACACCCGCGGCCGCGCTGCCTTCGCTGGTAATCAGGAAAATCCCAATGTCACCTGTTGAATCGACGTGTGTGCCGCCGCACAATTCATAAGACAGTGTTTCCTCGCCGCCGATGGTAATGGTTCGCACTGTTTCGCCATATTTTTCGCCGAACAGCGCCATGGCGCCTTCTTCCATCGCCTGCGCAAGCGGTTTTTGAACGACCCGCAGTCGAAAATTGTCCAAAATGTCGCGGTTCACGCCGGCTTCAATTTGCTCGAGCTGCTCCATGGTCAGCGCTTCCGGATGGGTGAAATCAAATCGCAGGCGGTCCGGTGCAACCAGTGAACCTGCCTGACGTGCATGTTTTCCCAGCACATGATGCAGTTCAGCATGCAACAAGTGCGTGGCAGTGTGGTTGCGCATAATATCCCAGCGCCGCTGCGCGTCGACAGATGCAATCGCCACATCACCAACAGCCGGCTTACCGCGAACCACCTCGCCAATGTGAGCGATCATCCCGGCAGCAGGTTTACGCATTTCATCAACCCGGATTTCCCAGCGCGGTTCGTTCGCTGAAACGATGGTCCCTGTATCCGAGATCTGCCCGCCCGATTCGATATAAAAACAAGTAGCGGGCAGCACGACCTCGACCAGGTCTCCTGTGATGGCTTCTTTAACGGGTTCGCCGTTCCGGACAATGGCCAACACCTGCCCTTCCACCTCCAACGTAGAGTAGGGGTCATATGCCACCCCTCCCGCGCCAAGAGTGCCGCGCGTTTTCAGGTCCTGGGAAATAGCACGGTACACGTCCACCTGTTCGCCACCCATCACGCCAAATGCCTTGCCGGCGCCGGAAGCCAGGCGGTGCTCCTCCATGGCGCGGGTAAAGCCGCTCTGATCAACATCCAGAAATTGCTCGCGGGCTACATCGCGGGTCAGTTCAAGCGGCAGCCCATGCGTTGCATATAAATCAAAAGCCTTTTCACCCTCGAGAACTACCCTGCCGGATTTCTTGACCTCGGTAAGCATCTCTTCCAGGTGTTCCATGCCCTGTTCGACGGTGCGCTGAAAGCGAATTTCTTCGCGGGTGAGCGCATCCAGAATGGCAGAACGGTTTCGTTCCAACTCCGGATATGCACCGCTGTATTTATCAATGACCACTTCGGCAACTTTGGCCATAAACGGCTCGTTTAAGCCAATTTTGGTGCCAAATCGCGCTGCCCGGCGGATGATCATACGCACAATATAATTTCGCCCGGTATTGCCAGGCACCACCCCGTCCGCGATCAAGAAAGTAGATGCGCGCGCGTGGTCGGCAATCACGCGGTAGGGCGTCAAATTTTCTTCAAATTGAGCCGGCGTATGTCCAGTCAGCGTTTGAATCTTTTCAAGCAATGGCCATAATAAGTCGGTGCGATAATTGGATGAGGTTTTTTGCAGAATAGATACAATGCGGTCCAACCCCATCCCGGTGTCGACATGTTTGGCAGGCAGCGGCACAAGCTGTGCAGGAGATAAACGGTTGTACTGGATAAAAACCAGGTTCCAAATTTCAAGATACCGCTTGCAATCCCCGTTAACTTTGCACACATGGCCGGGTTCAGCTTGCTTGTCGCAGGCTGTCGGTCCCATGTCCACATGAATCTCGCTGCACGGGCCGCTTGGCCCGGTATCGGCCATTTCCCAAAAATTGTCTTTGCGCCCGGAGTAAACCACCTGTCCGGGGATCATCCCAGGCTGTGCAATCCAATTTTCAGCAGCTTCATCGTCGGTCGGGATTTCACCTTTCTCATCCTTGAAGCAGGTAGCCCACAACCGGTTTTTATCCAGTCCCCAGACTTCAGTCAGCAACTGCCAGGCCCAGGTAATGGCCTCTTTTTTGTAATAATCGCCAAACGACCAGTTTCCCAGCATCTCGAAGAAGGTGTGGTGAGTGTCGTCGCGACCTACCTCGTCCAGGTCGTTGTGTTTACCAGCTACCCGCAGGCATTTTTGAGAATTGACAGCCCGGGTGTATGGGCGGTGGTCGGTCCCCAGGAAAACATCCTTGAACTGCACCATGCCTGCGTTTGTGAAGAGCAGTGTTTGGTCTCCACCTGGAACAAGCGATGAGGACGGAACATAGGTGTGTCCTTTTTCTACAAAAAAGTCGATAAATGTCTGCCGGATCATCGCGCCGGTTAATTTCGCATCCATGAATTCTCCTGGTCAGCCGTTAGATAAACACAGATTATAAGCGAGGGAAGGTCAGGAATCAATGAATGCCATCATTTTTGTCCTTGCGATGGAAGCTGATGGAGTGGTGTGTTCGACCGAGTTAGTTATCTAATTCTGGAACTAAGGTTAACAAAGCTGGATATGAGCGGGTCGAACGCACCGATTTAAGTTTTCCGGGTGCGTTCACCCACAGAGCGCAAAAACCGCGAAAACCGAACGTACCGCATATATCTGCGTTCGCTCACGATGACATACGCCATTCTGTCTTTGCGCGACCTCGCAGAGGTCGAAGCAATCTGCGCCGACCGCATGACTGACCCAGCCAAAGCATGGCTGCCTGATTGAATAACGCTAATCGGTCCGCTGATTGTGTTCACACGAAATGACAGCCCCTTTTTAAGCAGTAGAGCCGCCTTGCGGCGGCCCTCTGCACACACAGAGACAGGAGGGAGGATATTTTCAGGAAAATTATCGCGAGATCGCCATCTTCATCATCTTGCCATCCTTGTTCATCGTGACGCGGGCATAATGGACATGATCGTGCTCGCCCATTTTTACCTGCCGCCTGAAGATGACCACGGTGCGATCGGCAACCTGCTTTTGCGCCTGCTTGCGCCCGAAGTTCAGCCCAATACCCCGGGGAACCTTGCAATCAACTTCGCAATGCTGCTGGTTGACGCTAATTTGAGCGCGGTCCAGGCCAGGCAGGTAAGGTGAAACCGCCTGTTTGGCGAATTGCAGCCATTTTTCATTGATGGCTTGTTCTTCATTTTCATCGCTGGCGCCATCACTGATGGTTTTCACCACTGGGTAGTTTTGGAAGCGGACAGCTTTCTTTGGACTGACCTGCACGCCATCGTGATATACCAGCGGATCGCCGTACAGCACGAAGGAGATGAGCGTCTTCTGGTCCTCCCCGTCCAGGAAACCCTGGCGGTTCGTCATTTCCCGCACCATCGAGACTTTTGCCTGCAGCAGCGCATCACCGACTGAGTAGCCTTCCCGCAACGCTGACCAGAAATAAAAACCGAGCAGATCGGCGCCGACCAGTGGAGTGGTTACTGAACCATAAGAGATACAGGTCGAACCAACCACCGCAAGCGTGCCAATCGACAGGAAACGCAGCGCAAGCGAGGTTAATTCGGTCTTCTGCATCGTTGAGCCGCCGTAACAAGCCTCGGTGAAGACCACCTTGGGTGAATGCCCATTTTTCGGTAGATCGGTCAGGCTGAGCGCCACAGGATATTCCGGCCCGCTGCCCCGCTCGAGCGGATCTCCCTGCCCGTACCATTCGGCAGTATCAGCCAGCCCGTGCAAATTATAAAAACTGAGCGGAGAACCGGTAAGTTTGCTTGGGTTAAAGCTGCCGCTGTTGATGGGGGGTGACACCTGCAAGGTGCGGCCTTCACCAATCGGACGGTAGGTAGCCAGAGATGAACGGCGCCAAACTGAAGCTGTGTAACCGAAAGCGCCTACTTTTCCATTAGGTCTGGCAGAAGGCAGGAACCAGCGCCACCAGGTCAACCACTGGGTCATCCGGCGGATGGTTTTTGCTCCCTTGGCAGCCTGGCTTTGATATTTGACTGCCTGGCGCAACTGTTGCAGGAGCAGCCCGGCGTCTTCGCCAACTTCACCCATAATGCGGCCAACCGGCCATTCGGGCACAAAATAATTCGAATCCAACGAGGCGTAGGGATTATCCGATAGAACTTCCTCATCCATGTCATCGGTCGGATTCGGCAAGCGGTGGAATGGAACGATCGCAGGACCGCCCACAATGACCAGTGCGCCAATCCGACCGCCCTTTTTGGCAAGAGCTTTATCCAGATCGGTAATGGCTAATTTGAGTTTCCAGGGGTCGACCTGGCCAGTGGTATTGATACCCAGTTTACCGGTGGTCTCAATATCATCCGGGTAAAAAACCATGGAGCCCCAACCGGCGCGTTTTTTGACTGCGTCTGAAAGACGGGTCATTTCCTTTTCGATCACGGACAGGGTCTGTTCGCCGTATTGATTGCGAAGGCCGGTGCGCGACGAAAATACTACGTAGATCGGGAACCGTCCATCGGTTTTGGTAATATCCGGAGTTTTCATCCGTTTGGCCAGGCGATCGAGCTCTTTTTCGGTATTTTTCAACCAGGCAGGCGGATTTAATTTAGCCTGGGCTTGAGCAGCCGCGGCGGCGGCAGCCTTGGCTCTGGCCTTTGCCTGTTCTTCGTTCATCATTTCCTGGCTATACGCAGCGTCGGCGGTTTGCAGGAATGCATCGGTCGCATCGATCGATGGCTCGCCGGTATTGAAGGCTGGGGCGACCGCTCTGGCTGATGACGCCAGACGATTCCAACCCATGCTGGTGGCTACGCTGGCTGGAATGGCAATATCCATTCCAATTTCCATGCGATCCGGCCACAGCGGCTTGTATAGATGGTGTTCGCCCCACCAACGCCCGGTTACTTGACCGGCAGCATCCGCTGCCACGGACTGGTGCAGCAGTGTCACTGCGCTGGCCTCGTCTCCTACTTCCATCTTGGCTTCGGCCAGCGCTAATTTAAAGATCACAGTTTCAGGCCACTGACTGTGATAGAGTTCGCCGAATTTCAGCAGGTTGGCCTGGTCGCGATGCGCCCGAATAACTTCCAGATGGGTAACCGCGGCTAGCAGTTGGTCCTGGGTCAATGCCAGTACCTGATAAAGCATGGTTTCAGCGGCGTCCAAATTTCCATCTGCCAGGGCTCGGCGGGCATTCCGTAAAATCGTGCTCCAGCCAGGCATGGCGACCGCGGGATCGACTCGCTGGCCGAGGATAAAGATATCCACCAAAACCCGGGTGTAATCCGTCTGACTGGCTACTCCATACGCTTTTGCCAGTGCCTTTTGAGCCGTAATGTCTTCAGGATCCATGCGGCAGACTTTTTCCAAAATTTGGATCGCTTGTCCGGTTTTGCTTTCCTGGCTGAAAATACGCGCCAGGAAGCGGTTGACTTCCAGGTCGCCAGGGTAAATGGACAGCCAGGTTAAGGTCATCTGACGGGCAAAGCGATATTCTTTGGCTTCAAGCGCCGCATTCAGCACCATGACCAGCGTCGAACGAGTGAGAGAGCGTGTAATCTGGGGATTGTTGAGGTTGGTTGGGTTGTTTACAGGCATGAGTTTGCCTCCTGACAGTTGTGTACCAGGTTCAATGCAACAATCGCGCCAAGCTGCCGGCGAATATTGACGTCCGTTGGAGCGAGGTCGGCAGCACGCCTGAGCATGGTCTCAGCTGCCAGATAATCTTTTCCGTCGCGCAGGATCAAGCCGGACTGATAAAACGAGCGATAATCCTCGGGAGCGGTGCGCATGGCTTGTTGATAAGCTGCCAACGCCTGTGAGAAGTCACGCCGGTTGGTAAAGACCCGGCCTAGGTCAAGGTAGGCATCAGATTGGTTAGGCGCCAGCCGGGCTGATTCAGTCAGATGATGCACTGATTTATCCAACTGGCCCGAGTCGGCAAACAGCCGGCCAAGTAATAAATGAATTTCAGCTTTTTGCGGATCAAGGCGTAAGGCTAACAACGCCGCTTTTTCAGCCTCCGCAGCTCTGCCGCTTTCAGCCAGCGCTGCAGCATAGGTGCTGATCACCTGGTCATTATCCGGGTAGCGTTCTGCCAGCGGCTGCAGCACTTGGACTGCTGCCTCAGCGCCGTGCAACCGGTAGATAAACCGGGCGCGTTCGCTTTCCAATACCAGCATTCCAGGCATTTCTTCAACCGCCTTGTCAAGCGTTGCAAGCACTTCCTTGTCCTTGCCGCGGGCTGCCAGGATCTTACTGACCAGCAGGCGGGGCTCCGGGACCATTGGCGCCATTTTCTCAGCATCGCGCGCAAAATCCATAGCCTTGCGATCATCGCCGGCAGCCAGCAGGATCTCGCCGCTCAGCACCAAAGCCCTATAGGCTTCATCCCCGCTGTGTTGAGCCGCCTGGGCGGCCGCTTTGAGCGCGTCGGCATATTGCTTGTTGGAAAATAATGCACGGCCATAATTCAACCAGGCTAGAGCATGCGTCGGGGCGATTTGGACGGCCTTGGCCAGCACGCCTACCGCTTTTGGAGCATCTTTCAAGATCTGGTAAACCGCGCCAAGTTCGAGCGCAATATCCAGGTTGGCTGGCATCAGTTCCAGAGTTTTTTCCAGGTGTTTCCTGGCTACTTCCGGTTCATGGATTTGTTGCGCCAGGGTAGCTGCCCAATGCTGCCAGCCAGCTTCATTTGGCCAGTAGATCAGGGCGGTTTCGACTGCTTCCAGGGCGCGGCCAATATCACCTGATTTTTCAGAAGACTTCGCCAGGGCGACATGGCATACGGGATTTTTCGGTTCAAGGGCAACAGCTCGCAGAGCAGCTTGCAGGTTGTAATCCAGTCGATTCTCAAGATCGACAACTGCCAGTTGGATGCAAACCTGCGCATGGTCGTTGAATTGATCGCCAACCTGGCAAGCCCCCTCGCCATTTCCAGTGCGGTTGAGCGCCATTACCAGAGCCGCGGCATCGTCGCCGGTCATGGAAAGGGCAGCAAATCCGCGAACACTGGCTGGTGAAGGTTGGAATACCGCCTCCCCACGCACTTTCCACCGCTCGATTTCCGTGGCGTTATTCAGCTTGCTCAGTTCGGTTATCAATTGCGAGAAGCGTGTGTAGGTTTTCTGGCTTACGACTGTTTCATCGGGCAGGTGGGCTTCGCATCCCAGCGCAGAACCGGTCAGATTCCACTCAGCCGCCCGTACCATCGCGCGTGATTGACGCAGCAGCGCCAGGGGTTGGGCTGGCTGTCGGCGAAGGACGGCATCCAGCAATTGGCTGGCATCCGCCCAGCGATAGAGTTCAGCGGCAGCTTCAGCCAACCCCAGCAGAGTACTTTCAGGTGTCTGTGGTTGGAGTTGATCACGGTCAGAGCGGATGGATTTACTTTTCAACCCCGGGTTGACGCGCCGCCACAGGTCGGTGTACAACTCCTCCGCCTCGGCGAAATCACCAGTGCAGACCATTACCCGCACTCGGGCAGCCAATAACCGCGTCTCATCCGGATCAAATTTCAGACCCTCATTGATTTTGCGGTAAGCCAGATGTACATCACCATGCTCGAGAGCGTGTTCAGCTTGCAAGCTGAACAATCCGCCCAACCAGGGATTGGTTTCGGTAGGCTCGATTGTTTCGGCTTCAATGGTTGCCAATGCGAGTGTGCGATCGCCCTGTAAAAGTTTGGCAGCCAGTTCAGCCCCAACAAATCGGTATTCAGCATTCCCGGGTCCAAGTTCGATCGTCTTTTCAGCATGCACCAGGGCCTCGCTGAGGTTGTCAACCTTTTGCAGCAGGTGGGTGAAGCGCTGGTGAATATCGACCGGGTTTGCTGCGACGGTAAATGGCGACGGACCCTTGTTTGCTTTTCCTAATGTCGGGCCGCCTGCCAGATCGCCTGCCTCGCTGAGTTGCAGCGCTTGTTGGAGTGCGGTGATCGCTGCCTGGCTCCGATTTAACTGATCCAGCAAGTCAGATTGGAAGATATAATAGGCAGCCTCACTGGGGTTGGCATGGATGGCGCGTTGCGTCAAATCCAACGCCTGATCAACCTTATGGATGTCCTTATTCAGCACCGCCAGCTCGAATAGAAGTGTCGCATCCGGCTCGCCATTTACTGTGGCAGCCTTCTCCAGGGTCGAAAGCGCGCTGGCGTTATCGTTCATTTGCAGGAAGGTGTTTGCCGCTTTGCGCAGCTGAGCTACCGTCACGGATGGCTCTTCAACCACTTTGGAGAGTTCCTCCCGACTGCCCTCCAGGTTGCCGTTGGCTAACAACACTACGGCAAGCGACAGGCGCAAATCAACCGTTTCTGGTTGGGCCTCGACTGCGGCCTTTAGCGCCTGGATGGCTTTATCGAGCTGCTGAATACGCAGCATCAAGTTGGCGTACCAGGTCAAATTGTTGATATCATCGGGCGCCAACGCCAGTGTCTGTTCCGCGGCAGCGGCGGCGGCTTCAGCCAGGTTGCCTTCAGCGAATGCGTCGGCCAGCAGCCGGTTCAACCCGAGCGATTCGGGGTTGGCGGTTACCGCATTCTGCAGCGAAGCCAATGCCGTCTCGACCTGACCCAGGTTTAATGCGGATCGACCCAGACCAGCTTGCATGCGCCAGTACCATTCTTCCTGAACAGCCTCGGGGAGTTCGATCAACTGGCTATACGCACCGAATGCGAGTTCGTTCTCACCGCGCAGTAGCGAAACCTCTGCTGCCAAAAGGCGTGCTTCGAAATGTTGCGGCTGTAAAGCAACCGCTTGTTGCAAGGCATTGAAGGCTTTCGTCATTTTATTGAGGTCAACGACCAGCTGCTCACCTGCCAGGTAAGCAGCTGGGTCGCCCATCAGCGACTCAGCGTACAGAACATGCCATTCAGCTTTGGGATTCTCCGATTGCAGCGCAATCTCAAGAATCGACAATCCTTCCTCGATTACGCCTTCTTTGAGCAGTAATTTCGCATGCAGGTAAGCCAATTCATCGTGCACGCGCCATCTGCCGCGCGCCTTCACGACCACATCCAGGGCTTCCTGCTTATAACCTAGCGTAATCAGGGCTTCCGCCAACGCCAGTGCAATTTGAACCGATTCCGGCGCCAGCCGGGCGGACTGCCGCAGGAACGGGAGCGCGTCGGACATTTGATTGATGTCAAGATAGGCCTGCCCAAGAGCGTAATGCAAGTCAGCGGAATCGGGCGCGGTCAGCACTGCCTCTCGCAACGTTTCCAGCATTTGTTGGGTGTCGCCTTTACGGCGGTAAGCCCCTGCCAGCTCGAACCAGGGCATATATTCTTCCGGGATCAGCATGGTCGCTTTCGACAAGTGAGCAATCGCGGTTTCCAGGTCGCCCTGCGCCAGGGCTGCTTTTCCCATCAGGGTAAAGGCCATGCCGTGGTCGGGGCTATCCGCCAGAATGCTCTCACAAGTTGAATTTGCTTCGGCAAATTTCTGAGCGCCAATCGCAGTCGCAGCCAGCGCCAGCTTGTCATCCACTGCCGGGGTTTGCGTCATCTGCACGACATTCCGGCGCTCTTCCAGAGCAGCTTCCCAATCTCCCCGGTCTTCCCAAACCTCCGCCAGTTTGCGCAGATGCTCCGGCTGATCCGGCTCTAAAAGAATGGCACGCAACCGGTAATTGACCGATTTTTCGTCGTTGCCCAGTCCATGGCTTGCTTCTGAGAGCCAGTCAAGCAGTCTGACATCTTCCGGGCGTACCGCTAGAAAACGCTCCGCGGCTTCGATGGCCTCGGCGTGCAACCCTTGACTGGTCAAAGATCCCAGCAAAGCGCTGGGATCCCAATCCAATACATATTGGCCTTTCAAAACAAACGGATTCTGGTCAACCTCATCCAGCCATGTGTTGACAGCCTTCCGGGCATCATCCTGACCTTCGCGGTCATTCCCAGCAGCAGATTTTGATGCACCTTTGCCAATGCGGGCGGCGATGGTTCCTTTGTTATTGGGCAAGCCAGCCAGGCGGGTGCTGATAATGCCATCGCCTCCTACAAACAGGGCTTCATTCAACAACTGAGTAGATACCGGCATCTGCGCCATCAAGTCAGCGCATTCCTGGTATACCGCGTCGTTCATTTTCCCTTCGCGGTCGATGACCGTTGCCATTTGCAGGGTAGATCCGACCAGCCAGTGCTGCAACAGCCTGCGGGTCTTATCCAGGTAAATCCCTGCCTGCAACGGCCGGCCGGCGATCTGGTACAAGGTGGCTCCCAGTTGATTGTCCAACACCTTGCGCGAGGCGGTAACCCATTCGGCATGATCTGGTTGAAAGGGTTCTTCCAGACCTACGAAAAAGTCTCGTCCGGTGACCAGCAATTGATCGGCAATGCCGGAAGCCAGCGCAAAGCGGCCCTTCCCGCTTAAATAGCGTAGCCATTCCACTTGATATTCGACGGCCAGTTGGCTCATCAGATCATGGATCATCTGGACCTGAGTCTGGAGATCCAGTGGGTTGCTCAAAATAATGTGCGAAATCCAATCAATAGCCGGGTGCATGGAATCTTGTGGCAGCAGCGATTCCAGGAAGTCCCATTTGTCCGGGATCATCCCGTACAGGCAGGCCAGCGGCGTTTGCCATAATTCGACCAGGCTGCTCGTAGATTTGTTTTGCACCGAAAGCAACTCGGTTAAAAAACCACGCCAAGATTGCGTTTTGCGGCGGCGTTCGCGCAGCGCCAATGCCAGCAAACCGGCCTGTGCCAGATTGGCAGGCGGTTGACCGTTGCGCAGCGTGTTTTCCAGTACCTCTAATGCTTGTTTGCGCGGTGAAACTTCGATCCCGGGAATATGCTCCGCGGTTAAATCCGCAAAACTGACCCGGTTGCCCAGTGGTCGTAAAGCAAGGCTGGCTGGACTCCAGGAAGTCGGAATGACGCTTTCATCCGACAAGACTGCATGTAAGAATTCCGGCTGTTGGAGCGAATTCCACACCAACGCATCTTCTGATAAAGCAGCCAGCACATGCGGTGCATCTGCTGGAGACAAGACCCGCCTGAGTTCAACCAAAATTTCCGCAGGTTGCATCATCGCTCCTGTTCTCTAAAGGGAGGAAACAAACACCAGAAAAAGCTGGCTATCGGAGCTGCAGGGCTAAACCGTACGAGGCGGCCAGCAGCAGTAATCCAATGATGATCAGGAAGACGCCAATGCCGGCGGCTGATTTAATCAAGCCGTTCAACGATTCAACCAGCGTTGACGCATTGCCAACCAGTCCGGCAACCTCTTCCGCGATCCCTTTTTGTGCCAGGGTTGCTGTTTGCTCGGCGATTTTGCGCACATCGCCGCCCAACACCCGCGAGATCAGGACGATTACCCCGATAATGATCAAAAGGACGCCTATGATCAGCGCAACCCCGGCCAAAATCAGGAAAAACTCGGTTGAAGTCAAACTTAAAATGTTCATTCCCATCCTCCTATACTCTGTCAGATGGGAATGATGCAAGTAATGTGCCAATTTAATTATGCTGGCTGATTTTTGTGGGCGATATCAGATGGTAAATCGGGTAGATCGATGGTTTGGCCGTCGCTGAACAGGATAGCATGTTCAATCGCGTGGCTTAACTCACGGATATTTCCGGGCCAGTTGTAGTTCATCAGGGCTTCCATGGCGCGCGGGCTGATATTCTCTACATTCTGCCCCATTTTGACATTGCGCCGGCGCAGGAAGAAACCGACCAGTTCCGGAATATCATTCTTCCGTTCGCGCAACGGAGGCAGATGCATATCCACCACCTTCAAACGATAATAGAGATCGGAACGGAACTCCTCGGCGGCGATCATGTCTTTCAGGTTGCGGTTACTGGCTGCCAGCAGTTGGACATCGACTTTGATCAGGGTGGTACCGCCAACCCGGCGGAAGGCGCTTTCCTCTATCGCGCGCAGCAGTTTTGCCTGCATGTCCAGCGGCATGGACGAAATTTCATCCAAAAAGAGCACGCCGCCATCCGCCACTTCCATTAAACCGTGTTTACGCTTCTCGGCGCTGGTGAACGCCCCGGCTTCATAGCCAAACAATTCCGATTCAAGCACGGTGCTCTGAATGGCAGCACAATTGATGGCGATGTATGGGTTGTTCGCGCGTGGTCCGCTGGCATGAATGTACTGCGCAAGCACATCTTTTCCAACCCCGGTCTCACCCGTGATCAGTACCGAAACCTGCATCTGGCCGGCCCGCTGGGCAAATTCCAGCATCCGCTTGAACTCCGGGTCTTGTCCCTGGACAAAATCGAGGTTGTTTTTCTGCGTCTCGCGGAAATGGGCCAGTTCACGCCGCATGCGCACCGTTTCAAAGGCGCGCTGGATGGAAGTCTCCAATTGGTCCAGCTTGAACGGTTTGGAAAGGAAGTCATGCGCGCCATTTTTCATGGCATCGACCGCCATTTCGATGTCACCGTGGGCAGTGATAATGATGATCGGCGGGCGCGTTGGCATGTTGGCGGTCTCATAAAGCAAGCTAGGCCCGTAACCATCCGGTAAAGAAACATCGAGTACGACCACGTCGCCGTCTCCCCGCTGCAGAAACTTACGCGCCTCTGCCAGGGTGGCAGCGCCCAGCACTTCGTAATTGAGCGGAGTCAAATATTCGGATATGTTTGCGCGGGCATTGTCTTCGTCATCGACGATCAAAACGGTGATAGACATCAGGCTTGGTCCTCAATGGTAGGTAAGGTTACGGTGAAAACAGTGCCGCCGGGGAAGGTGTTGACCGTTATGACCCCACGGTGAGCGGTAATAATTCGTTTGGTAATCGCCAATCCCAGACCTGTACCGGTCGATTTGGTGGTGACAAACGGCTCAAATATTCTCCCCCGAATTTCATCGGGAATGCCGGGCCCATTGTCAGAAACTGCAATTTCCACTTGCTTTCGATTGGCGCCATCGGTGGTCACATCCAGTTTCACAGATAGTATACCGCCATTTTGACTCATCGCGTCGGTGGCGTTGCTGACCAGGTTGGTAAAAACCTGTTCCAGGGCGCGCCAATCCCCCATCACCTTTGGCAGATCCTCTGGCACCTGGTATACCGGCGTCACGTTCACCCGCGACATGCGCGGACGCCAGCGCTCGATTACGCGCATGATCAAGCTGCCCATTTCAACCGGTTCCTGAAAGGGCTCGTACGGCTTGGCATAGCTTTTTAGCACTTCCATCTGGTGATGCAAGCGCTCGCAATCATTCTCCATACGGTTGATCAGGTCAATGGAAGGGTGATCCGGCCCAAGCTTTCGCGCCAGTACCTGGGCTCCGGTGGAGATACTGTTGATTGGGTTCAGCACTTCATGCGCAAATACACCCATGAATTCACCAAGCAGCGCGCGTTGCTCCAGTTGACGGGTCTGGGTGCGGATTTGTTCGTGTTCGCTGATGTCGCGGAAAATCACCACCACCCCAGCAATGCGGCCATCGGATTCGTAAGAGAGGACTTTTACATCCGCCGGGAAGGTTTGCCCATCCCGGTGGTGTAATGTGATGCTCTCCAGGTTGGGGGTGGAAATCCCTTCCGCCGCACTGGCCAGGACTGCTGCGATCCGGTCCGGGCTGATGAGAATATTTTCGACCGGCTGTCCGGTGACTTCGTGGTCGGTATATCCCAGGATCAATTCCGCGGCTGGGTTGATCGCAGCAATGGACAGGTCAGGGTTCAGTACCAGAATGCCATCCTGGACGTATTCATACATAACCTCACGCGCAGTCGTCTTGCGGGAGCTCTCATGAATTTCTTTGGATAAATTTTCGCTGCGAATGGAATTCTCGTAAGCCATGTTGATATACGACCCAAGCAATTCCATCACCGCGACTAGCAGCGGCGGGGGTTGAGAATCAATTCCGCCGACCGCCAGCAAACCGATGGAAGCTTTTGGATCGCCCAGGGCTACGGATGCCACATAAAACAATCCGCTAATCCGTGCAGAGCGGTGCAGTTCGGTGACCACTCGTTTACCAGGCACCCAGATGTTGGAGCCTGCCAGACGCACCAAGTCACTGGCCGGCAGTGTCTCAGGGAAAAAGGAAATCCGCTCCTCGCTTTTTACTTTACTCAGCTCTGGGGCGTCATTTTGCGCTTGATAAATGCAGACCAAATTGATATCGAATAACTCGCCTGGAATGGCGATCATCTGGCTCAAAGCTTGATCGAGGTCCTGGTCACGGATAATCCCTGGCAAGGTTTTCAGGATATTAATGATCTTTTCCTGCCACTCCCGCGTGTTGGTCTGATGTTCCACCAAAGGGGTTATGCGGAGCACATACCATTGACTGGCCAACTCCACCTGAGTGAAACGCACAACGACCGGCAGGGTTGGCCGGTTGCGTAATTTAAGCGCCAGTTGGATGGCTTCCCCGGTATCCAGTGCCGTGGGATCAAAATCGTCAAAGAGTACCACGTCTGGAGTGTTGGTTACTTCGGCAGCCGAGTAAGCGGTCAACACCAGGAAGGGACTGTTTGCGTGTAAAAATCGCCCCTGAGCCGCGTCGTACAGCAGCGCAGGTTCCGCCACCAAATCCAATAACATCCGAGCCAGGCGCCCCGGGTCAATTTTTTGTGCTGGTTTGCCCCATAAGGCCTGGAACGGAGAAGGAGTTTTTTCTTTCATGGAATAGGTTTAGCCGGAAAGTGAGACTCGGCGAAGGTGCGCCGGTAAAATTCCTTCCATGGCCCGGTATTTGGCAACTGTGCGGCGAGCGACATCATACCCTTGCTTGGATAACATGACCACCAATTGAGAATCGCTTAAGGGGTTGCGTTCGACCTCGATCAGTTCGCGCAGCGCAGTCCGCACATTCAAACTCCGGTCAAAGAAGGATGCCAAAGGAATGATGCGCTTATTGGGTAATTGTACTGTTTTATTCGAAACTGCGCGTGAAATTGTGCTCTCGTGTACATCCAATTCTACGGATATCTGCGCCCGGGTGAGCGGTTTGATATATCGATCGCCATGCATCACATAGTCGCGCTGAAAAACGACTACGTTGTGCATCAAGCGCTGCATAGTGTGATTGCGTTGCTGGAGACATTTGACAAATAATGCCGCCCGATCCAGTTCGGATTTCATGCCTTCTTTGGCTTCTTCACTCGCCTGGCGGGTTGCCTGGCGGAAAAGCTGGTTGATGCGCAGTGTACCGCGAATCGGCATAATAATCTCGATTACCAGTGGGTTATTGGGGATGTCATTCAAGTAACTGATGATGATGTCCGGATAATAGTAGGTTTGTCCGCCACCGGAAGAAGGCTGCCGAACGTCACCCCAGTGCGCCCGCCCTGGGAACGGGTTCAGGTTTTCACTGATGAACTTGACCGCTTCTTGAATTTGCGCTGAGGTGGTTTTCAACATCCGCGCCAGTTCGGGATACTGATGGCGGCTGAGCTGGTCCATACCCTCACGAACAATGGCACCCGACAGAGCCGGTACATAACGCGTTTCACTCAGCACGTCCAGTTGCACCAGAAGAGCTTCTTGCGGTGTGTATGAACCAACGCCCAACGGGTCGGCCCGCTGGATAATTTTTTTAATTTGTTCGACCTGCGACGGGAGAACATGGAAATAGCGCGCCACATCGTTCAGCGGAACTGTCAAGAAGCCGTCTTCGTCCAGGTGCGTTAACAGGTAAGCCGCAAGTTTTCGGTCATCTGCTTCCAGATCCGACACGATTTGCCGCAGGACATAGGTCGGCAGATCTTCGACGGCTGGGGAAAGCGGTTCGTCAGGAATATTTTCTGCACTGCCGGAGCTGGAGGGATAAAAATCCTCGCGCGGAGAGACAAACACAACCGGTTCGTCCCCTGCCTGTGAACTCGGCCGGCTGCATACTGGGCACATTCCCCCCCCTGGCATAACCCGGTGGCAGGTCGGACAGCGATGCTCCTCCACCAACTCCAATGCCGGATTGGTAAGTTCTTTCTGAATTTGTTCGTAAAGCTCGTCCACCGTCTGGTTGAGCAGGGTCATCGTCTGCGCCAGGTGAGCAGTGGTTACCGGTCGGATTTGGGGGTGCTGGAGTTGAAACATGGCATTTCCCTATTTTCAGGTAGCAGTATACAAGATTACCGGATAAGATGCAAGTTATGTGCCAGGTCAATTTGACAGTCTTCGTGGTAGAATTTTGACCAAAAAGGTAATCCATGAAGCGTTCTCTACGTGTCATCTTCGCAGTCGCAGCCGTAGGTATCCTGGTCGCCGGCATAATCTGGTGGACGACAAGTCAGGTATCCATCCCCGCCGGTTTTAACGGAGACCGCGCTTACCAGGATGTAAAAACCCAGCTCGAACTGGGTCCGCGCACCCCGGGCAGCCCGGCTCATCAGGCCGCCATCGAGTACTTTACCGCTGAGCTGAGGAAAGCTGGCTGGGATGTTACACTGCAGGAAACACAATACGGCGGTCATCCGGTCAAAAACGTGATTGCCAAACGCGGCAGCGGCCGCTGGCTGATCCTGGGGGCCCATTTCGATTCCCGTCTTGCTGCCGATCAGGATCCCGACCCCGCCAACCACACAACGCCAGTACTAGGCGCCAATGACGGCGCGTCCGGCGCCGCAGTGCTGCTCGAGCTGGCGCGCAGTCTACCCGCAAACCTTAATCAGGAAATATGGCTGACATTTTTCGATGTAGAGGATCAAGGTGACCTACCCGGCTGGGATTGGATCCTTGGTTCTTCTGCGTTGGCAGAAAGCCTGCCAGAGACAAAATTACCCGAAGCGGTTATCATTGTTGATATGATCGGTGATGCCGATTTGAATATTTATATGGAGCGAAATTCCGATGGTGATTTAACCCGTGAAATCTGGAATACGGCCGCAGAACTCGGCTATGCGAAATCTTTCATCCCCGAATATAAATTCGCAATGCTCGATGATCACACTCCTTTCCTGCGGCGCGGCATTCGTGCGGTGGATTTGATCGATTTTGACTACCTGTACTGGCACACAACCCAGGACACGCTCGATAAAGTCTCCGCTGAAAGCCTGAATATTGTCGGCGACACCCTCTATCAGTGGATTACAACCCGCTGACCGCAAGGAAACTCACCTGGCAATCCCCTGAATTGACGAGGAAACCGTTTCACAATTTACATAAAGTTTTACACGGGAATTCGAACACCATGGCTAAGAAATCTACTGAATCAACGACTCCACCGCGCGAACGCGCCTTTCTGGTGGGCGTGGAGCTGCGCGGAGAGCCTGCTCTCATGACGCTGGATGACTCACTGGCAGAACTGGCGCTGCTTGCAGAAACTGCTGAACTGGATATCGTCGGCGAAACCTCTCAGAAGCTTGATAAACCCAACCCGGAAACCTATATTGGCTCGGGAAAGGTGGAAGAGCTAAAAATCCTGGTCGAAGAAACCCTGGCAGACCTGGTTATCTTTGATTCCGAACTTTCACCGCGCCACCAGCGGGAATTGGAAGAAAAATTCGGCGACCAGGTGCGCATCCTTGACCGTACCGCGCTGATTCTCGACATTTTTGCCCGGCATGCGGATACCCGCGAAGGGATCCTACAGGTCGAGCTGGCTTACTACGAATACCGGTTGCCGCGTCTGACGCGCGCCTGGACGCACCTGGCGCGCCAGGCAGGCGGCGGCGGCGGACGCACCGGATCCACCGGCGGGGTTGGCTTACGCGGCCCCGGTGAGACTCAGCTAGAGGTGGATCGCCGGGAGATTCATAAACGGATCACCCACCTGAAGGGAGAACTGGAAAAAGTCCGCGCTCACCGGCACCGCTACCGCGAGCAGCGGCGGCGCTCCAATGTGCCGACCGTCGCCCTGGTGGGCTATACTAATGCCGGAAAATCCACGCTGCTCAACAAACTGGCGCGTTCGGATGTCTATGTGGCCAACCAGTTGTTTGCTACCCTCGATCCGACCACCCGCCGCGTAGAATTGCCAGCCGGACACACCGCGCTGTTCACCGACACGGTAGGCTTCATCCAAAAGCTGCCTACTATGCTGGTGGCTGCCTTCCGCGCCACGCTCGAAGAAATCAACGAGGCGGATTTGCTGCTGCATGTGCTGGATGTCACCCACCCGAACGCACTGGAGCAATGGCAGTCGGTGCAAGAGACGCTCGTCGATATCGGCGCGCAGGACATCCCGATGGTGACTGCGCTCAACAAGATCGACCGGCTGGCGAGCCCTGAAACCATCAGCGCATCACTATCTCAACGCACGCCCACCATCCCCATCTCCGCGCTCACCGGACAGGGTGCTGAGGATTTGCTGCGGTTGATTGAAGGGCAGCTTTTCGAGAACTATACCCAGGTCACCGTGCATATCCCCTACCGGGATGGTCAGTTGATTTCCTTGTTTCATGAGCAGGGCAAAGTAGAATCGACGAAACCGGTGGAGACCTACATCACCATCAAAGGGATGCTGCCAACCCGTATGCTCTTTCACTTTAAGAATTTCATGAAACCGCCGGTTGAACCGGACCAGGGGTCGAATTAGTACCTGGAATACATAACCCATGTGACCTGTAAACTTTTAGCAGGATAGCAACATGAAAACCCCCGAAATTATTCGGGGGTTTTCATGTTTTTTGATGAACATCAAAAAATTATGACTTCTTTTCTTCAGTGCCCATTGCCACAATTTCACGGCCTTGGTAGTAGCCGCATTTGGGGCAAACGGTATGGGAAAGGCGCATTTCGCCGCAATTGCTGCATTGCACCAGGTTGGTGGCGGTTAGCGCGTCCTGTGAGCGCCGGCGATCGCGGCGGCCCTTCGAATGTTTCCGTTTTGGATGTGGAACCATGTTTCAAACTCCTGTCACTTTCATTTCATTCTTTAGAAAAGCCGTCAAATTATAAGAGGGTGCCCCACTTATGTCAAGCCAATCACCGGGATTGGAAAAACTTTTTTACCTGATCAGCAAGTCACTGCTTTTAAAATATCTCCCAGGCAATCTACCAGGCGTTGAATATTTTCCTTCTCCATCGTCAACGCAGGATCAAAGCGGAGAATGTTCCCGGAAGGATAATAGCCTGCCAGGAATCTATTCTTATATAATTCCTGGAACGCAGTTATCGCCGAAAAATTTTCATGCGGCTGGAACTCCACTGCGAGTAACATTCCCCTCCCACGCGCTTCTTTTACAATGGGGTACTGGGAGGTCATTTTTATTAAATTTTCTAAAAAGAATTGACCAACCTCCGCTCCTCTCTCGATCAGACTTTCTTCCCGCATAATTGTGATTACTTCTTTCGCTACTGCACAACCTAAAGGATCGTTTTGGTGTGACTGAGCGTAATGCAAATCACTCTTCTCGATTCTTTCTGCAACCTCACTTTTGATCGCAATGGCGCTTACCGGGTAACCGTTGCCCAGGCCTTTACCGATAGAAACAATATCAGGTTGGATATCATAATATTGAAAGCCAAACCACTTGCCTGTTCTACCCATACCGGTAGTGATTTCATTGACTGCCACCAACCCACCGGATTGCTGGATTCGATCGACAATATTTCGCACCAGCGACTTCGGCGGAAATTTTACAAACGCAGAACCGCTTCCACCCGGTTCAAACACGAAACCTCCAATTTGGTCGAATGGAATTTCATCGAGTTTGCGCGTGGACGCTGGGTTTTCCTGGGTGCCCCAATCAAACTGATACCACTCTTCAGGGTTTTTGTTTCCGGCCGAACCGTATGCAGCTAGATAAGAATTCGATAGCGTGAGAAGTAATTTTCGTCTCGTGACTCGTCTGATCATCTGCGCCGCAAATTCAACCGCTTCCGACCCTGAACTCAGGAAAACACATTTCCCTTCCAATCCGACAATATCAAGCACTTCTACGGCAGCTTCGTCAACTTTTCGATTCGGATAACGTGTGCCAAGATGCATGATGGCGTGGACCTGCTTTTCAATCACCTGGGTAATACGGGGGTGATTATGCCCAAGCGCTGTGCACCAGATACCGGATTCGAAGTCGATATACCTCTTCCCTAGATCATCATAGAGATAGCAGTTTTCGCCGCGCACAAAGTTATTCCGAATAATTTCATGACATTTCAAAATGTGATCCATATTGCGCCTTTTTTATTCAAATCTTTAGCCAGAAGATAAGAGAGTCCATCAAAATCGCTGTATCATTTTTTAACAATCTGTCCTGATCGATAAGTTGTGCCTCCCTGAAATGATAGTCTTGTGCTACCCGTCGAAGAGAAGTTTGTCAGCTTGTGCGAACGCTGCTCAGGCTGACCTGAAGCAAGGAAAAAAGCGAGGTTAAACGAATAACACCCGCTTCTTGACGTCTGAAAACAGACGCATCGAATGATAGCCACATTTTAGGCTAGTGTCAAACGAAATTCCCAATTTCCCGATTTTGGCGGAAAGAATCACCAACCTCGATCGCGCCGGCCTCCCACCCGAAGGGCGCTTTGTGAGAGACCGCGTGCAGGCTGACCGAAGGTCTCGTCTTTGCGGATTGTGCCTCTGCCTCCCCTAAAAACGAACCTGGCACCTGGCACTTGATACAGTTACCCCACCGCCAGCGCCATCCCCGCCACGGTCAGCAACGCGCCAAGCGCCTGCCATTTGCTCACCTTTTCCCCCAGCACCGCCCCGGACAGCGCCAGCACAAACAACGGCGAGGTATCCGCCAGCGTTTTGACCACCGCCGGGCTGCCCTTTTCCAGCGCGGTCAGCAGTAACAGCCATTGGGCAATCACAAACAGCAGCCGGCCGCCGATCTTGACCGCTCGCAGCCCGTTCAGCCAGCCCAGCTGCGGGCGCAACACAAGACCGGTCAGCGCCGCGATGAGCAGCGCGCGCAGCAGGTAAAAACTGTACGGGTTGGTCCACTGATTGGCGATCAGCATGCGCACCGGGAACACATTAACGCCGAACAACAGCGCAGCCAGCAGTGGATACGCCAGATGCCGGGTTTTGACTTCCACTCCCTTTCCGTTGGGGCCGCCACGCGCCAGCAGGATCAACCCGCCAACTACCAGAATGATGCCGAGAACATTCACTAGACTGAGGCGGAAACCGGAAGTCAGCCAGGGTTGCAGCGCCAGCGCGGCCAGCGGCGAGAGCGCCATTACCGCGCTGGCCGTCACCGCCGGCAACTTTTCAAAGGTCAAATAGTAAAAAATGTTGGCTGCTACATCGATCAGCGCAGCCAGCAGAAACAACACCACCGCCAGCCAGGAAAATTTGAAATACCAGAAAAATGGAGCGACGGGCAGCAGCATCAGGAAGATCATGCCAAAGTTTACGCTGATCATGTCACGTGTAGGGGCCAACCGCATCATGCGCCGTGCCAGCAAAGCTGCGATCCCCCCCGCGCCCGCCGATAAAATTGCCACCCAGTTCGCATCCATAAGCCATAATTGTAAGAGGGAAAGCGTGGCCGAACAATATAAATTCATAACCGTTTATCAAAACTTTTCCTTTTTTTGTCATCCCGAGCCGAGCCCTGAGCCTGTCGAAGGGGTTAGCGAAGGATCTCGGTGTAGGGGCGGCTCGCGAACCGCCCTGTGACGTGCATGCCGATAAATGTAGGACAAGCTTTCAGCTTGTCCACGCTCCGCCTTGCACCTGCCGCATTTCACAGACGACATGACATGAATCAAAAATTGGTATAATGCAACCACTATGGGCACAACGATTTCCCGCCGCGCATTTCTCAGGCTGCTCTCCGCCGCCGGTTTGACCGGGCTGGCTTTTCGTCCTTTTTCCGGCGAAGACAGCAACTCTACCGCCAATGACATTGGCCGGGTGACCGTGCGTTCGGTCTCCGTTTACGCGCGCCCCTCGGACAAGAGCCAGATTCTCTACCAGCGTTTCCGCGACGAATTGGTCAATATTTACTATGAAGTCATCTCAGACGAAGGCCTAGCCTATAATCCGGTCTGGTATCGCGTCTGGGGCGGTTATATGCATCGCGCAAACGTGGTGCGCTCTCAAATTAAATACAATCCGGTGGCTGAATTCATCCCGGAAACCGGTCAACTGGCAGAGGTTACCGTCCCCTTCACCCAGGCCATGCGATATACCGGCTCACAGGGCTGGGAAACACTCTACCGCCTGTACAATTCTTCCACACATTGGGTACATGCCGTTGAAGAAGGTCCGGATGGCGAACCCTGGTATAAGCTGATCGACGAACTTTTGGGAGTCGATTACCACATCCCTGCCAAACATCTGCGCATGGTACAGCCCGAAGAGTTTGCTCCAATCTCGCCCGATGTTCCACAGCACAAGAAAAAGATCGAAGTAATTATCGGACACCAGAAGATTATCTGTTATGAAGACGATGTGCCGGTATTCGAGACCAAAGTCTCGACCGGTTTGGATTATTCGCCCCCTGGACAGTTGTCGTGGAACACCCCCAAGGGCAGCTTTAATGTGTTTTCCAAGATGCCTTCAAAGCACATGGGAGACGGACGCCTGAGCGGCAACCCCGAGGATTATGAATTACCTGGTGTTCCCTGGACCACATTCTTCGAGACCAGCGGCGTGGCCTTCCACGGCACTTACTGGCATGATGACTTTGGTACCCCGCGCAGCCACGGCTGCGTCAACATGCGCTCCGAAGAGGCTAAATGGGTCTTCCGTTGGACCACCCCCGTCAGCGCCCCGGAAACCGTCGAGCAGCGCGGTTACGGCACGCGGGTAATCGTCAGCTAATCACGCCCTGGTTGCTCCGCTGGCTGCCCTTTGACAAGCTCAATCGCAGATTGTCCTACGGACAGGGAGCGGTTCTGACTGGCAGTCTTAAACCCCCGACTCCTCCAGATCTACAAATTCCGAGAATACCTGGTTGCCTAGCAGCCAGCCGCGCCGCGTTAACCGTAGAGTGTCAAGATCGTTGCCAGCCCATTCCAGCAGGCCCACCTCTTGCAGATGAGCAATCTGCTGAGGAAAAGCCGCTTCCAGCCCGACTCCAAACCTCTGCAGAAAGGTGCGCTTGGAGACCCCTTCGTCCAGCAAGCGCAGCCCAACCATCAGGTGCTCCTGCATCGCCGTCCAGCGGTCAATGGACAGCGCCGACTCGACCGCCGCTCCGGCAGGGAAATCGGCTGCCAAGCCAGTGTTCAAATTCTGAATGTACGCCCGCACGCCGCGCAGGTTGGCCGTGCGCACGCCGTTGACATAGCCGTGTGCCCCGGCTCCCAGACCAAGGTACGGCAGGTTGCGCCAGTATTGCAGATTATGCCGGCAGGCCAGTATCCCATCCGCGCTAGTTCGCCCCCAATTCGAGATCTCATAATGACCATATTGGGCTGCTTCCAATCGGCCGCAAGCCCACTCGAACATATCCGCTGCCAGGTCATCGTCGGGAGCGCTGACCAGACCGCGCTCCAGCCAGTGCCGGAAAGGCGTTCCGTGTTCGATCGAGAGCGCATACAGCGAAAAATGCTCCGGATGCAGGTTTATTGCCGTTTCCAATGTCGCTTGCCAGCGTTCGAGCGGTTGAGCAGGAAGTCCATAGATAAGGTCGAGGTTCAGGTTATCAAAACCTGCCCGGCGCGCCCACGCCACCGCCCGAATGACGTCCACCGTGTCATGCTGGCGTTCCAGCAGCACCAAATCCACGGCATTGGCCGATTGCATCCCCAGGCTGATCCGATTGAATCCCGCCTGGCGCAGCGCGCTCAACGAGTCAAGCGTTACTGTGCCGGGGTTCGCCTCCAGCGTGATTTCGGCGTCGGGCAGCACATCGAAGTATTTTCTGCAAGTTTCCAGCAGCGCAGCCAGTTCACCTGCCGGGATCAGGGATGGCGTCCCGCCGCCCAGGAAGAGGGTATGTACCTGCAAACGTTCACCGGCAGCCTGCCCGGCCCAGGCGGCTTCACGTCGCAAGGCAGCCATATAATCAGGGATTAACCCGTCCAGGCCAGCATAAGTGTTAAAATCACAGTAACTGCATCGGTGGCGGCAGAACGGAATGTGGATATACAGGCTGGTCGGTTCGGTCATTTTTGTAGCATAACACAAACCAGACTGAGGGGCAAAAACCACCAAATCTCTTGACGAATTTTGAGTATGTTATAATTTGCGCGCCGGGGGTAGTACCCCGGCTCACTATTGATCAAGCTTATGAGCCCAGAAGATACCTCACAAAAAACCAAAACATGTCCTACTTGTGGCACTCGCTTAGCCGAAAACGCCACCCGTTGTCTGGTCTGCGGACGCTCCTTCACGGTCGGGGAAAGCAGAGAAAAAAAACCGACCGCCGCTGCCTCGGTACATAGCCCTAAACTGCCCGAAGTCACCCTCTCGCTGCCCATCGCGATTGGTTTGATTCTGCTGATCCTGGCGATCGGCGCCGGGACGGTTTTTGGCGTGCTTCGCGGCTCTGGCCAGGTGATCGATCCCACCGCAACTGCTACTTTAACCCAGACGCCAACCGTCACGATGACCCCCACGGCTACCTCAACTCCCACCATTGAAGCCACCTGGACGCCGCTACCCCCCATTGAAATTACCATCGCGCTTAATGATAACTGCATCGTCCTTGCATCGCGCTACAATGTATCGGTCAACAGCATCATCACGATGAACAACCTGTCGGCAGCCTGCGACACACTGTCGCTCGGCCAAAAACTGCTCATCCCGCAGCCTACCCCGACAGCCTCCCCAGCACCCACCCAGACATTAAGTGCCGCCGAGGCAACCGATACCGCCTGTGATAAGACCGAGTATATGGTGCAGCCGAACGACACGCTATTCCAAATCGCGGCCAATTACAATGTCTCCATGCAGGCGATCCAGAATTACAACGGTCTGGCATCGGATGTCGTGTACGAAGGAATGCCGTTGATCATTCCTTTGTGCGAACGGCTGCCAACCGCCGGTCCAACGCCGACCCCCACCAACCCGCCGCCCTATGCTGCCCCTAACTTACTGCTGCCGGCAGACGGAGCGGTTTTCACCGCCGCCAATGACAGCATTACCCTGCAATGGGCTGCAGTCGGCACGCTGCGCCAGAATGAAGCCTACGCGGTGACGGTAGAAGATATCACCGAGGGCAAGGGGCGTAAGCTGACCGACTATGTCTCGGACACCAAATTCATTGTACCGGCGACCTTCCGCCCCAGCGACTCCATGCCGCATGTGCTCAAGTGGTTTGTGGTACCGGTGCGCCAAATTGGCTCCGCCATCGACGGCAAACCGATCTACGAACCGTCCGGCGCTGCCAGCGCAGCCCGTACTTTTGCCTGGTGGAGCACCGGCGGTGCAGCAACCACCCCGACCCCTTAAAGGGTAAAAACAACCAAAAATGCCGCTCAAAAGAGCGGCATTTTTTATCCGAAGTGACCCCAGGTGTTATTTCTCGACAACAACCTGTTCAAGGCTGTGTTCTTCCAGAAAACGCCCGGCTTGAATGGCGGCGGCTGCGCCCATTCCTGCCGACGTGACCACCTGGCGGTAATGTGAGTCCATCACCTCGCCAGCAGCATATACGCCGGGGATGTTTGTGTTCATCGTTAAGTCGGTCTTGATATAACCCTTCGCGTCCATTTCCACCTGGTCTTTGAAGAGCTGAGTATTGGGCGTGTGCCCGACAAAAATGAAGACGCCGTCAGCCGCAAAGATGGATTTTTCACCGGTAACCACGTTGCGGAGTTTCAATCCTTCCACGCCGTTCTCGCCAATGATTTCTTCCGCCACTGTGTTCCAAACGAAGCTGATCTTCGGATTTTCCTTCGCGCGGCGCTGCAAAATCGCGCCTGCGCGCAATTCATCCCGCCGGTGAATGATGGTCACCGAAGACGCATAGCGTGTTAAGAATAAAGCCTCTTCCAGAGCACTATCACCGCCGCCAACAACAGCTAATTTTTTCTCTTTGAAGAACCAACCATCGCAGGTAGCGCAATAGGACACGCCCCGCCCGACCAACTTGTTTTCACCCGGAATGTTCAGGTGATTTGGGGCTGCACCTGTAGAGATGATCACCGTCTCCGCCAGAATTGTCTTTCCATAGGTCTTTACAGCAAACGGTCGGCGGCTAAAATCGACCTCAGTTGCCATATCGTACTCAAACCGGGCGCCGAAGCGTTCAGCCTGTTTCTTGAATAATTCACCCAGTTCCGCTCCGCCAACCCCATCCGGAAAGCCCGGATAATTTTCGATGGTAAATGTCAGCGAAGCCTGCCCGCCCAACTCAGTACCAATTAATACCAGCGGGTTCAACTCCGCGCGTGCAGCGTACAGCGCTGCGGACAATCCCGCCGGACCAGCCCCCAAAACCAGCACTTTCTCGATTTTTTTCTCGGCGTCTGCCTGAGGCGATGATAAATTTATCTGCAACTCCATGCGTTATCTCCAATAATTATTTTTAGGCTATTAATAGGATGCAATGCGGCCGGAAAAGTTTCACGATACAACTGCCCTATCCGCGATTTCCAACGCCTGATCGATCACGGCAAATCCTTCCGCCAACTGCTCAGGGGTAATGATCAAGGGCGGCAGCAGCAGAATGGTGTGCCAGTGAACGGACAGGAACACGCCATGATCGAGCAAGTATTTTTTGACCGCAGTCATGGTGGCGTTGGTTTCGTTCCAGGGAGAGAGCGGCTCGCGGGTCGCTTTATTTTTGACCAGTTCGATGATACCAAAAAGCCCAATCGAGCGCACTTCGCCGACTGAAAGATGCCGGTCCACAAGTTCCGCCAGCATATCCGCCATCACTTTCCCGCTCTCGCGCGCTTTTTCCATTAACCGGTCAGTCTGCATGACGCGAATATTGGCAATCGCGGCTGCCAGTGACACCGGATGCGCGTTGAAGGTCAGACCGCCTTCATAGACCCGGTCAGCGAACGCAGCCGCTATTTCAGGTTTCATTGCCACACAGCCCAGCGGTGCATAGGCAGACGTCAATCCCTTGGCCATAGTGATCATATCCGGGACGACATTCCAGTGATTGACGGCAAACCATTCGCCAGTGCGCCCAAAGCCACTCATTACCTCGTCGCTGATCATGACAATCCCGTAGCGATCGCAGATCGCGCGCACGCCCTGCAGGTAACCCTCTGGCGGGATAATGACGCCGTTGGTGCCGGTCACTGTCTCCATCAAAATGGCCGCAATGGTATTTGGATTTTCGTATTGAATGATCTCTTCCAGGTGATTAAGATAATCGCGCGCAAATTCCGCTTCGCTGATTTCTGGCTTGCCCCGGTGAAAGGTTGACCGGTAACTGTAAGGGTCAAGGAAGTGCACCACGCCGGGCATCAGATCCGGTTCCCAGGCTGTGCGTCGCGGGTCGCCGGTCAACGCCATGGCCCCGGCGGTCGCGCCGTGGTAGCTGCGGTAGCGCGTCAAAATCTTGTGCCGGCCGGTGTAACCCCGCGCTAGTTTGACTGCATTCTCGTTGGCGTCCGCTCCGCCTAACGTGTAAAGGAACTTGGTCAAACCTGGGGGAGTTATCTCAGCCAGCAGCTGTCCCAATTCAGCCCGGGCGCGGGTTGCCATGCCCGGAGCGGCAAAAGGTAGGTCACGCAACTGTTGCGTCATCGCCTCGATCACCCGTTCGTCGCCGTGCCCGATGTTGACGCACATCGTCATGGAATTGAAATCCAGGTAGCGTTTGCCGTTGGCGTCCCAAAAATAAACGCCCTTGGCGCGGGTTACCGGAATGGGACTGACTTTGCCTTGGGCAGACCAAGTCCAAAAACTATGTTCCAGCGAGAGCGGTAAAATTTCGTCGTCTTTGATGGCTGACATAAATCCTCGGAGAGAGCATTCATTTCGAAAGCTTAGTTGGAATCCTATCATAAAACCTTTGGTATAGCTTGTTTCTTAAGGCAGAAGGATGCCTGTGCTATAATCGCCGCATCCTAGAATGCAGGTAATTTATGCCATCATCCCGGCAGAACTCATCTACTGGAAACAGCAAGGCGCACTGCGTAGCCTGTGACCACGGCGTTTTCCATCCGCAAGCTGTAGTTGGGTTGCGCCTCTTTAATGCTGGAGAATATTTCGAAGCTCATGAAGCGCTCGAACTCGCCTGGCGTGAGGACAACAGCACCATCCGCGATTTGTACCGCGGGATCTTACAAGTAGCAGTCATGTACCACCATATCCTCCAGCAAAATTTTCACGGCGCGATCAAGGTGTACCACCGTTGCATGCCCTGGTTGGAGCCTTTTCCCGCCTATTGCCGTGGTGTGGATGTCGGCAGCCTGCGCCATAACTGCCAGGAAGTATACGACGAGCTAGCCCGGCTCGGGCCGAATGGTATCAGCCGTTTTGATCGGTCGTACCTGCGACCGATCCACTTTACACCTCCAGGAGAGGTTCAAGCACCTTGACTCATGATCTCCCCCTCCATGGCAAAGTAGCCCTGATCACCGGCGGCGGGCGCGGCATCGGGAAAGCCATCTCGCTGCGCTTGGCACAACTTGGTGCGGATATTATCGTCAATTACGTGCGTAACCAGGTCCCGGCTGAGGAAACCGCCGAAGCTGCCCGATCGATGGGACGCCGGGCGTTTACATTTCGGGCTAACATCGGAAAAATTGAAGATATCCAGCGGTTGTTTGCTCAAATAGAAGCTGAATTTGGCGGATTGGACATTTTTATCAGCAACGCCGCCTCGGGTTTCAACCGCCCCGCCATGCTGCAAAAAGAAACCGGCTGGGATCACACCTTGAACGTCAATGCGCGCGCGCTGCTATTTGCAACCCAATGTGCTGCTCCACTCATGAAAGCCCACGGGGGAGGTAGTATTATTGCGATCACCAGCCTGGGTTCGCAACGCGTCCTGCCCGATTACGTGGCGGTCGGCGCGTCCAAAGCCGCACTGGAAGCCCTGGTACGCTATCTGGCCGTCGAACTGGCGCCGGACAAGATTGTAGTAAACGCCGTCTCGCCGTCGATCGTCGAGACGGATGCCCTCAAACATTTCGCCTCGCTCTCCGACCCTGATGTGCTCACGCGAGCCATGGCCAACACGCCCGCGGGCCGGCTGGTACAGCCCGAGGATGTGGCCGGGGTGGTCGCCTTTCTTTGTTCACCCGACGCCGCGATGATCCGCGGTCAGGTTATCGTGGTAGATGGCGGCCTGACGCTGTTGACCCGTGGCTAAACGCAGATAACCGTTCGTTGTTACTGTTCGATCAGCACGGTTCGCGCCGGGGCGCCGTCCGAGCCGCCCAGCTTGAGCGGGAGGCATGCCAATTGGTATACCCCTGCCTTAATCTGGCTGAGGTCCACACCTTCCAGGACTACAATTTTGGCCCGTAAAAGGATTTGGTGAGTTGGTTTGGACTGTTTGTAAGGGGCAATGGACAGGTAATCGATGCCAACCAGTTGAATGCCCTGCTTCACCAGAAACTCAGCCCCATCCGCAGAGATACCCACGAACCCGGTTTGGAATTCTGTTTCGCCGCGCGCCCAATATTGCGAATTGCGCGTTTTGAACAGCACCCGGGTGACGCCCTGGATCAAGCTGGCAGATTGCAATACTTCGGCAGTGATCAAATTAACGTCGCTCCCCAGGTCGATCACCTGAACCGCGCCAAAAAGTACCTCCAGCGGCAGGGTTTCAATGGATGCGCCGTCCGCGAGAAAATGGAACGGGGCATCCACGTGCGTCCCGGTGTGCACGCCTATCGACATGCGGGAGACATTAGCGTTCGCGCCATCCTCGATTTTTTCCACCCGTTCCAATTCAACTTTGGGATCGCCTGGCCAGGTGGGAAGTTTTGGCGTTACAGTAAGTGAAATATCATGAATTCTCATGTCTGGTCCTCCTCGGGAACCCTTACGGCACGTCGCCCCAGCGGGTGACTGCGAAAATCTCGGTCAAAAATTCATAGCGTTCCGCAGCGGTCATTGGCCGCGGGCGAGCGTAATCTTCCAACATGGCGGTGAGGATTTCGGTAGAGATATGCCGATTATTATAAAACACATAGCGGTCAATGAACTCTTTTCGGGTTGCGTTCGGGATCAAGCCACCCTTGTGCATCTGATCGAAGAATAGATTACCCAGGCCATAGTGGATGAAACTGCCCTGGTAAAACTCCATCGCCATGGGATGGTGCGCTTGGCTGCCGCTGACGATCACTGCGCCTGCATCCGCCATTGAGCGGAAATCGCGCTCCTCGAACGGCTCGACATAATGGCGGTAGGTCTCGAAATACTGGAACGTGGCGATCACCTGGTAGCCTTCGTCGGTCAATTGGCGAATGCGTTCCCACATCCACGGGTAATCACAGTTCGCCACCCCGGATTGCGTTTCGGTCGCCCAGATGAATTCCGGCCCGGCCGGGTTGCAGCCGATGAACGCCAGTTTGTTGCCGTTATGCTCGACTGTGACGGCTTCGCGCGCCTTGAAAACGTCCTCGCCGGCGGCATAATATGCCCAGCCGCGCTGGCGGTAAAGATCCAGTGAGTAGGCCAGTGCGTCTCGCCCCCAATCCACACCGTGATTGCCGGTCAATTCGATAATATCCGTGCCAACGTCATCCAGCAGTTCGATATATTCGGGCTTGCTGCAAAAAATGAGCGGGCCCGGGTAGGAAACCGGGTCCGGGCAGACCGGCGAAAAGGACACCTCATTGCTAATATGGGTTAGATCGGCATTGACCAGCCAATCCCGCACCCCCTCGCCCGGGTAAGTCATGCCTTTTTCTTCCATTTTGACTGCCGTGGCGCGCACAAGCGCGGTCACTCCGGTCATGATCAACACCGTCATGCGAGAGGGGTCGCGATTGGAAATAAGTTGCGGGAAGTCTCCATCCGCGACAGCCATCTGCAAAGCAATGAAAGCTTCCTCCTCACCCTGCCAACCGTAATACGCCTTTAGCGGGTAGGCGGTGGCCTGAAAATCATTGCGCACCGGCGATTGCCCATCCAGGGCAATTGCTTTCCAGCGGGGCTCGAGGGCTTCAAAAGGTAGCAAAGCCAGCGCGTCCGGAGTGTTCCAGGCGGCGGCTAATAGCTCATCGGCTGGTAAGGCCTGCACATTGCCGCCAGGAGCCCCCAGGAGCGGCTCTAGAGCGCGCAGCGTGGTTGTTTCAAGATAGATGAGCGGAGAAGGTTCTTGTAAGCCCTGCCAGGCGTTTTCAAGGTCTGTCAGGGTCATTGCATCCAGCAGCGATGAAAAAGGCGCGGCCAGCGCATAAATCCACTCGACGCCGTCCGCGGGATCTTGCACCAATCCCAACTTCAAGGCAGCCTCATCCGGATTGGCAGAAACAGGGAGTATGCTTACTTGATCCAGCAGCATGGCCGGCAGTGCAGGATCAGCCCAAATCGTCAAACTGCGCAGTGGAAGGACGGTCGCGGTAGGCGATATAGCACTCGTCGGCGTAACTAGTTCTTCTGCTGCGAATGTTTCAGCCGGCGCTGGTGTTTCCTCACCGAGGACCGTCGGTTCAGCAGGCCGTTGGGTGCAAGCAGATAATAGAAAAATAAGAATAAAAACGGTAAAAATCAATTTTCGCATCATTATTCCCGATCGTTGATTTGCCACCCGCTGACCTCAAAATAAGTGGTCAGCATGCGAGTGCGTTCGTCATCCGTCATCGGCCGCGGGCGGGCAAAATCCTCCAGTTCAGCAGTCAGTATCTCTACGCCAAGGTATCTGCCATTATAAAAGACATGCCGATCGAGAAACTCTCGCCGGTTGAAAGTATACATCTGGTCGAAAAACAGATTCCCAAGGCCGTAATGCACAAAGCTATCGCCAAAGAAGGCGAAGCCGTGCGGGAAATGCGCCTGCGACCCGGAGACGATCACCGCCCCGGCTTCAGCCATTTTCTGCATTTCCTGCTGCGCCTGGCGGGAGGGCATGGTATCGTCCAACTCATAATGTTGGAAGGTTACGATAGGCAGGATGCCCTCGTCCAGCAAGTTCTGGATCTGGGAAGTCATAAGATCCAGGTCGCATGGCGCTGAGCCGGGCTGGTCTTCAGTAGCCCAGTCGTTTGGCGGGCCGGCCCGGTTGCAGCCCAAAAAGGCAATCCGGTTGCTGTTATGTTCGATAACCAGCGGTTGTAGCGACTCGTTCAGGTTTGCGCCGCCACCGTAGGTCAAGATGTCACGGTCGCGGTACATTTCCAACGTGCTGGACAGCGCCTCGCGGCCATAATCGACCAGATGGTTGCCAGCCAGTTCAATAATCTCAACGTCGATCAGATCCAGCAACTCGACATACTTCGGAGCGCTGCAGAAGCGCGTTCCAAGGCGCACCGGGATGGCGGGCGGGCACTCATCGTTGAATGAAACTTCATTACTGATGTGGGTGAAATCAGCGTCCAGCAGCCAAGGCAGGATATCACCAATCGGGTAATCGATGCCCATGGTCTCCATGCGTTCCGCAGTTGACCGAACCAGGGCGGTCACACCGGTCAGCAGCACGCGAGTGAGTTTACCTTCATCGCGGTTGGTGCTTGCAATTCCTGCATTCCGTAGCTCGCTGACTGTTGCCTGGCCGTTTGAGGTTTGCCCCTCCCACTTAAATTTTACGGTAAGAGGGTAAGCCGATAGGTCCAGGCCGCGGTCTAAGGGCGAAAGCCCGCCGATCCTGATTACTTTCCAGCGCGGGGCAATTTCTTCGAAAGGGACGATCGCCCAGGTGAATTTTTCCGACCAGGCGGTTTCCAAAAGGTCATCACGATTGGCCACACGTACTTTTTGCGGGTTCGGTTCACCCCAAACCTGGCGGAATGTCGCTAAAGTTGACTCATCCAGCAGAATTTGCTGCGGAAAGTCGCCTGCACCGCTCCATATCTGCTGGATTTCGTCAACAGAAATGTTGTCTGTCAGGGTTGGAAAGGGAGCAACCAGCGCATATACCCAGGTAAAATCCGCCTCCGTTGCGGCAATGTCCTCCCGAATCACCAGTTGGATATCTGAAGGATTAGCGCTGTTGGCAAAAACGAACGGGGCAGGCAGTTCAGCGACGTTTGCAATTCCGGTCGGAATCCACTCGGGCAGCCAGACTTGGATGCTGGGCGGCGTGGGCGTGATGGTTGCAGTCGGCAGCGGCTGGAAAGGCGTGACAGATAACTGCGCAACCGCTGAAGGCTCAACCGTGCTGTCTACCCGCTCTGCCGGAGCAAAATTGGTTTGCACCAGTACCGAACAGCCAGTTAACAATAAACCCAGGCTGGCAAGAAAAATCCTGGGAATCAAAGGAAAGAGGGATTTGGGTAGGATCATGGGATGCTAGGCATTCGATAACGGATTCGCCAGAGCGCTGCTGTGATGATGCCGGGTGTTATTATACCGCCCTGTCCCGAACCGGACGAAACATTAGCCAGGCACGCCAATCACAACACAACATCCAACAAGCCAACTCGAAATGTATTTCATCCACACAGGTAATGAACATGGTTTTGCCCCTCGCCCCCGACCCCGCTCCCCGGTCTATACAGTTTGCTTTTCACTGACGGCCGACCTTTCGGGGAGCGGGAAGTAAATGAATTTCGAGTGTTTTTGCGTCGCCAAAGCGACGCAAAAACACTCGATTAAGATAAACCCGTTTCCAGAGGTGCCTTAACAAGGGATTTGATAGGTTGTGACAGCTTTACTGGCTATAATTACGAATGAAAATCTCCCCAACGAGGATCAAATGCGCGAAATAGCTGTCATTGGAATTGGTCAAACCACCATTGATGAACATTGGGATAAATCTTTACGCGACCTGGCTGGTGAAGCCGCCCTGGCTGCCATGGAAGATGCGGGCGTTCACGGCGTTGACGGGCTGTTCGTCGGGAACATGATGTCGGGGTCTGCCAACCACCAGCAACAGCTAGGCGCTCACATTGCCGATTGGATTGGAGTGCGTTACGCCAATGCCATGCACATCGAATCGGCCTGCAGTTCAGGAGCAGCTGCCTTCCGCTCTGCCCTGATGGCAGTTGGTTCCGGCATGATGGAGATAGCGCTGGTTGTGGGGGTCGAAAAAATGACCGACTCGCCGGGTTCAGAAATTACCGCGCAACTGGCAACCGCTGCCGATGCCGATTGGGAAGCCAGCCAGGGCGTTTCGTTTATTGCGTTGAATGCGCTCATCATGAATCGCTACATGCATGAGTATGGCTGGGAACATCACCATTTTGCCCCCTTCTCGATCAATGCCCATGCCAACGCTGCCCACAATCCCATCGCCCGATTAAGTTCTGTCATCACCGAAAAAGATTATCTCAAAGCTCCGATGATTTGCCCGCCGATTAATTTAATGGATTCCTCTTCCATCGGTGACGGCGCTGCTGCAGTTGTGATTGTCCCGGTGGAAATGCTGAAAAACTTGCCGCCGCGGACTGAAATTCGCGTGCTCGGTTCTGGGGCTGCCACAGATACGATTGCCGTCCATTCACGCAAGCAACCGCTCTGGCTGACAGCGGCCGAAAAATCCGCTTTGCAGGCTTATAAAATGGCTGGCGTATCGCCCGCGGATATAGATTTGTTCGAAGTGCACGACGCATTCAGCATTATGGCTGCATTATCGCTGGAAGCTGCCGGTTTCGCTCAGCCTGGGCAAGGACCGCGTCTAGGTCTGGACGGTGAAATTGGCATTGGCGGGCGCATCCCTATTTGCACCCGAGGGGGATTGAAGGCGCGCGGCCATCCGGTTGGCGCAACCGGCATGTACCAGATTGTCGAAGTGGTTCAACAATTACGCGGTGAAGCGGCGGGTACCCAGGTGCAGGATGCCCGCATAGGAATGGCGCAAAACATCGGCGGGAGCGGCTCCAATATCATTACCCACATCCTGGGACGCATGTAAAAAGCTGGTTGCTGGCTGAAATATTGGCGCCGCATCCGCCTGCCGACCCTATCTAACCGCGGTACAATTTGGGCATCCTTGCCCGGATTACCGCCATGCCAAACCTTACTCAGCAACGTCTCACTGATTACCGCCGCGATACTTTCCGGTTGGATCCCGCCCGTCGCCTGCACGCCAAAGAAGATGCAGTGCAGTTTGCGAACGAACGCGGCTTCATTTTCTTCTGGCCGATCAAAGGTGTGACACTGCCCAACCTGTGGACAGCAGTCGCCGGTGACCGTCCGGTGGCGGACGAACATGACGACCCAGGTCACATAACCTGGGGTTGGAAAGACAACCTGTTGGACAAGCGGGTCTGGTACTACGCGCGCATCCTGCGCCGGCGTAATTCGATCCTATCGCTTGCCATGCTGCCTTTCTTTTACGCACTATCGCCCAATTTCGGCGATCCGGATGAAGATTACCTGCTGCAATACGAGCAAGGATTGCTGACCCAGGAGAGCAAGCTGGTGTATGAAGCCCTTCTAAAGGAAGGTCCGCTAGATTCGATTTCACTGCGGCGGGTAGCGCGCCTGGCCAGCCCGGAGAACGCTTCACGGTTCAATCGCGCATTGGACAGCCTGCAATTCGAATTCAAAGTCCTGCCAACCGGCGTAGCCGAAGCTGGCGCCTGGCGGTACGCTTTCATCTACGACCTGACCCACCGGTACTACCCAAATCTGGTCGAACAGGCAGGTCCCATCAGCGAGCCGGCTGCCCGCCAGCAGTTGCTGACCGTGTATTACCGTTCACTGGGCGCTGCCTCCCGTCAGGAAGCCGCCAAACTATTCGGTTGGCGTCCCGAGGACCTGGAGAGGACCTTCAAGGCCTTGATCGACCGTAACGTCCTAGTCGATCAAGTTGAGCTGGAAAATTCCACCAGTCCCGTAGCTGTACTGGCGGAATTGATCTGATCCCTCCGTGTAGAAAACATTTTTCCGGAGCCGGATCACCGGAAAACCTCAGCTCAACAAGTGTATAATCTAAACAGGTTGGGAAACGCCGCACTTCCGCATAAAGACGGAGGAAAACATGTTTGAATTTCACGTCAGCAGGCAATCCCGCGACCGGTTTGAGTTCGACCAGTCGCTTTTTACTTTTAACGGCAATGTCATCTTCGCTAATTTTCACGCGGCCCGCATGTTTGCCGAGAAAATGAACCAGAAAAGAGACCTGGTTAATGTTCCGGAACGGGCGGTCAAGGCTGGCCAGATCAACGCCATGGGTCTGCTGGATGAAATTTTACATATTTTAGTCGCCCGCTATCGCGAGCAAAAGAACCCGGGTATAATGACCCGGGCTTTGAATTGGCTTGAGGAGCGGCTGGGTACGGATGTGGTGCAGAATGCGCTCCTGGCCTTCACCCAGGAATTCCCCCCTTTAGCAGTTTACTTACACCAGGTGGAGCCCGCTGAATACCTGCAAGGCACAACCAACGGACGGGTTCACCGCGCCATCGCCCTCGAGGAATTGCTCATGCTGTGGATTTCCAATAAAAATCCGGCGCTTGAGCCCTATTTCGAATTATTCGACGATGATCACCTGAAAAGCGAAACTGCCTACCTGCCCATCATGGACGGTCTCTACCAATTTTTCCAGACCCAGCCAACTTTTGGCCCCAATTCCCAAAACCTGATCGATGTTTTACGAGCGCCAGCCCTGGCGCATCCCTTCTCGCTGGCTGACCAGCTTGAGTATATCCGTCAGCATTGGGCTGAATTTATTGGCAGCTATCTTTACCGTTTGCTTGGCAGCCTGGACTTGATCAAAGAAGAGGAAAAACTGCCTTTCTTTGGTCCTGGACCAGTAACCATTCCCATTTATAAACATGGCGCGCTCGAAGGAGAAATCGAAGCCTTCAGCCAGGACAAAGAATGGATGCCGAGCCTGGTGCTGCTGGCGAAAAATGCCTACGTCTGGCTCGACCAGCTGCGCCGCAAATACCAGCAACCCATTTTCCACCTGGATCAGGTGCCGGAAGAAGAATTGCAGGAGATTGCCGCCCGCGGGTTCACCGGCCTGTGGCTCATCGGCCTGTGGGAACGCAGTCAGGCGTCAGCCCGTATCAAACAACTGTGCGGTAATCCTGAAGCCATTGCCTCTGCTTACTCGCTGTCCTCCTACCAGATTGCCAATGACCTGGGCGGAGAAGAAGCCTGCAACCAACTGCGCGAAAAAGCCTGGCGCTATGGTATCCGGTTAGCGAGTGACATGGTACCCAATCACATGGGCGTCGACTCCTCCTGGCTGATCGAGCACCCGGATTGGTTTATCGGGTTGGATTATTCGCCGTTCCCCTCTTATACATTCAATGGTCCCGATCTATCACCTGACGGACGGGTGGGAATTTTCCTGGAAGATCATTATTATTCTCGCAGTGACGCTGCCGTGGTATTCAAACGGGTAGACCACCTGACCAGCAGCGAGCGTTTTATTTATCACGGCAATGATGGCACGACCATGCCGTGGAATGACACGGCGCAGCTAAACTACCTCAACCGGGAAGTCCGCGAACAAGTGATCCAGACGATCCTGGATGTAGCCCGGCGTTTTCCGGTCATCCGTTTTGACGCTGCCATGACTCTGGCCAAACGTCATTTCCAGCGCCTCTGGTTTCCTGAGCCCGGCACCGGAGGCGCCATCCCCTCCCGCGCTGATCATGCCCTTACGAAGGAGCAATTTGAACAAGCGTTCCCGGTCGAGTTCTGGCGTGAGGTCGTTGACCGCGTCGCCAGAGAGGTACCAGACACGCTGCTGCTGGCTGAAGCGTTCTGGCTGATGGAAGGTTATTTTGTCCGTACGCTGGGCATGCACCGTGTGTACAACAGCGCTTTTATGAACATGCTGCGCAACGAAGAAAACGCCAATTACCGCAAATTGATCAAAAACACTCTGGAATTCGAGCCGGAAATCCTCAAACGCTTTGTCAATTTCATGAACAACCCCGATGAGCGCACGGCGGTGGATCAATTTGGCAAAGGGGATAAGTATTTTGGCATTTGCGTTTTGCTGAGCACACTGCCTGGTCTGCCGATGTTCGGGCACGGGCAGGTCGAAGGATACTCTGAAAAATATGGCATGGAGTTTCGCCGCGCGTATTGGGACGAGCAAGTTGACACAAACCTCGTGGAGCGTCACCGGAGGGAAATCTTCCCTCTTTTACATCAACGGGCAATGTTCGCCGGCGTCGAAAACTTTCTGCTGTATGATTTTCTCACCTCCGATGGCTGGGTCAACGAAGAGGTTTACGCCTATTCGAACCGGCTGGGTGAACAGCGCGCTTTAGTGGTTTACCATAACAAATTTGCCTCTACCGAGGGCTGGATCAAGTGGTCAGCGGCGTATAAAGGCCGGGGCGAAGGCGGCGTGAAGCAATTACCCCTGCTGGAAGGGCTGGGGCTGCACAGAGGGGATAAACTGTTCATTTGCTTCCGCGACAGTCTCACCGGGTTGGAATACATTCGCCCGGCAGTCGAAATTGCCGAGTCAGGGCTTCACCTGAACCTCTCCGCATATCAAGTGCATGTGTTTTTGAATTTTCGCGAGGTGGTCGATGATAGTCAGGGTGTATACCGCGCAATTTCTGATTATCTGAATGGGCGTGGCGTCCCGAATATCGAAGAGGCGCTGCAAGAATTAATGCTCGCGCCGATTATGACACCGTTCAACCAGATCGCCAACCGGGATTATTTTGAGTATCTACTCGCCAACCGGCTGACACTTGAATCTCAACTGCTTCCCACTCACCTGCTGAACGAAGCTGTGATGAAAATGACCGCGCTGGTGGATGGCATCCAATCCAAAACCAGCGCTTCATCCAATCAGCAGGCAATCATCCAGGGGGTTCGGCGGCAATTGGAATTATTGCTGGCGCTACCCGCTCCGGATAAACTCCTACCCATCCCCATAAAGGGAGTTTATAAAGCCGCACTGAAATATGTACAAGATGGGTTGGTCAACCGGATGGATCGCTGGATTACTTTGCTCGGCGGATTATTCATTCACGACCTGGGCAAATTAACCGGCAACCCGGATTATGAAAATCAGAGTCTGAGTTGGCTGGAAGAATGGCAGCTTACCCGCCGCATTGCGGAAGTTGGCCATCAGATGGGAATCGAACCTGCCGAAACCTGGAAACTGCCGGTTATCTTACGCGTGGTGATCGGCAAGCAGCGCTGGTACGAAAAAATGGGTTCGTTGCCAGTGCAGCAAATCATGCAGACTTGGCTGACAGATGTTGAAATTCAACGGTTTCTGGGTATCAACCGTTACAAGGACATTTTATGGTTTAGCCAGGAAACCTATAAGGAATTGGTCTGGTGGATGGTGACGGTATCGGTGCTGCAAGCTTCAGCAGGTCCGCGCTACACGCTGGCTCATTTCCTCGAAACCATCCTGGGCAGCTACGAGATCGCACTTCAACTTCTGGCAGCCGAGGAAGAATCTGACTTTCAGGTCAACAAACTCATCATTGCTCTCGGCACACCAGGTGAGGCTGAAAGTAAATTGTAGTGGCACGGGGATTTTCACGATATTTTAGGAACGTCCGGTGACCCCGTGCCCAGAGTGTCATGATTAAAATACCCAGGCAAGGGCGAAAGGCTCCTGTGCCCCTTATTTTGGATAGCAAATGCTTTTTGCCAGAAAACGATTGTTAGCCAGGTGATATAAATTTTACGGTTAGAAATTTGTAGTCTCTCCGTGTGTGGCTATGTCTGTTCCCTTTTTGGATACCTGTTTTATATTTAATTTGCATAACGTTGACCTAACTCGTTATAATTCATTGCATATAGAGGTTTGTGAACAGGAAAACGATGAATATATTAATGGAAGAAAATTGCGTTCAGGTAGGCAAAGGAACCGCTGCCTTATCTACAGACGATGCGAAGGCTTTACTCGCAAATGTCCCTGGCTGGGAAATCATGGACCGAAACGGCACGCCCAGCCTGGTCAAAATCTACAAATTTCCTAATTTCGCCGCTGCCCTCAGTTTTACCAGCCGGGTTGGCCAGCAGGCCGAAGATCAAGATCACCATCCAGCGATCCTGACTGAATGGGGCCGCGTAACGGTCACCTGGTGGACGCATGTTGCCCACGGCCTGCACCGTAACGACTTCATCATGGCGGCCCGCACGGACGCGGTATTCGAATCCTTTTTCAGCGACTAAATTTATCCTGCATTCCGCCTCGCTATTGGAGGGAAATTTAATGAGCCACTTCGTTCGCGATTGGATGAGTTCACCGGTCACAGTTGTCGACCCGGACAGCAGTGTTACTTTTGCATTGACCCTAATGCGCCGCCGAAATATTCACAGCCTGATAGTGGTCCTCCAGGAGGGTCAGCAGACCACCTATGGCATTTTGACCACCACCGATATCCGCGACAAAATTATCGCGTCCGAGCGGAATCCGGCGGAAACTACTGTCCGCGAGATTATGACCATGCCTGTTCTGACCGCCCACCCGAACTGGACTCTCAAGGAATGCTCCATTGAAATGCAAAAGAAAGGCATTCATCACATGCCCGTGGCGGATGATCAGAATAATCTGGTTGGATTGATTTCAGCAACGGACCTGTTCATCGCCGCTGAAGAAATTGGCTGGGACGCGGGTTATTAACCCGGCAGAACAAAAATCCCACCGCCCCAGGCGCCCAGCGGAGCGGTAAACACGCCTTTATCGCAGCGCCCCGGGCGGGTGTCGTCCAGCAAATTTGAGAAGTCGCCCTCAACCGGCATCTCGTTTAGTCCGTGTATCGATAAAGTGCTTGCCATATCGGTAGGGTTGGCGGCCACCCATATCGTCTGGCTTCCGGGTAGCGTACGCAACCAGGCGGATCCGCCTGAAATCTGGCTGGCTTTCGGAAAACTGATCTGGCCGCGCCGCAGCGCCGGATATGCCTTGCGAATTTGGGCCAACTGCCGGATGTGCTCCAGGAGTCCGCGCTGCCAGTCTTTTTCATTCCAGGGAAAAGCCCGGCGACAATCGGGATCGCGCCCGCCTTCGACACCCACCTCGTCACCGTAATAAATGGCAGGGACACCGGGCAGCCCGAACAAGAGGGTATTCGCCAGGCGCGTTTTTTCGATGGATCCCCCCAACAAAGTGCGGATGCGCTCGACGTCATGCGACCCGAGCAGGGAATACATCGCAAGCATATTTTCGTATGGATAGGCTTTTAGGATGGTTTCAATATCCGCAACAAAGCCTGCATTGTCGCGTTCGCCGGTGAGCAGTCCTAGAATGGCCTTGCGCACCGGATAATTCATCAATCCGTCGAAATGCTTATCCCCGACCCAGCGCGCATCGATTTCCCAAATTTCGCCGATCAGGTATGCGTCTGGGTTGGCCGCACGGACTGTATTACGAAAATCAGCCCAGAAAGCATCGTCGTTGATCTCATTGGGCACATCCAGCCGCCAGCCGTCGATGCCCTGTTCGATCCAGTAGCGGCCGACGTCCAACAGGTATTGCCGCACTGCCGGGTAGTCTGTATTGAATTTTGGCAGGCTCTTGAATCCCCACCAGGCGGTGTAATTGGTGGCTTTCCCGCTGGTATAAGCCTGCAGTGGAAAACGTTGAACGTGGAACCAGTCCATATACGGCGAGTCCCCGTCGTTTTCGAGGATATCATTGAAAGCAAAGAACCCGCGCCCGCAGTGATTGAATACCCCATCCAACACAACTCGCATCCCCTTCTGGTGGGCAGCGGTCAGAAAGGAGTGAAAATCGCTCATGGTTCCCAGTTTGGGATCGATTTTATAATAATTGACCGTATTGTAACGGTGCGTCGAAGGCGAGAGGAAGATGGGATTTAAATAGATGGCATTGACGCCCAGGTCTGTCAGATAATCCAGTTTTTGCTGGATGCCCGCCAGATCGCCACCCTGGAAATGGACGATATCCGGTGGAGTGCCCCACGCCTGTTTGTTGGGCGGATCGTTCGCTGGGTTGCCGTTCGCAAATCGGTCCGGGAAAATCTGATAAAACACGCTGTCAAAGACCCAGGATGGGATGGTCATGTATTCCTCTATGACTACACGAAGTTTATAAGTTCAATGTATGGCAGCAAGCAATTTTTCGGGTTGTTTTTCGAAAGTGCTGATCGGGATTTCGCGGGCAGTCAGGCTTAGCAAGGTCTCTGTCAAAAACCGATTAACCGGGGTTGGCACCCCCACTCGTCCGCCGTACCTGACGACCGCACCGTTCAGGTATCCAACCTCCGATCTTGGATTGCCGCCATGCAGGTCGATGTGGAAAGACGGCATTTTATTGCCGCGACCGCTCCCCAGGAAGCGCACCGCCAACGGTTGCCCTAAGGCTGCTGGAAAACGCTGCATCAGCAGCGCCAGTAAACGCACGGGCGTACCGGGTAAATCGACCACCCTAAGGTTCAACTTTGCCATTACCGCCAGCGCTTCCCGCACCTGGCGCGCTTCCATCTTGAACAGCCCTTTATGGGCATATATGGCGGAAGGCGGCATATTCAAAATGGCGGATGAAGCATTTGCCAGCAAATTGGTCAGCAGCTTTGACCATTTCATGCTGACGCCGTCAGAATAGAGCCGCGCATGGAGCCCCGCCTGGTTGAATCCGTCCACCAGCCGTTCACTGACCGCATATCCGCCAGCAATGCCGATGCCGCGCAGCCGTTCAAGCAATGCCGTGCCGGCAGCCGGTTTGCCAATCGCGCTGGTGAGTGTGCCTGGAATTATTTTTCCGGAGTCAAACATATCGCCCAAAATGGTTTCGTTTTCCACCCCGTTTTGCATACATAAAATGGGAGGGAGTTGCTCCCTGAATGGCGCTAACTGCAGCGCCAATGCGGGCGTATCGTAAGATTTCACCGCAACCAACGCAGCATCAAATGGGCCGACCTCGATCGCCTCTGGTAATGTGGTTTTGATCTCAGGCTGCATGAAACGCACGGATTGTTCCCCAACGATCAGGCGCAGTCCGTTTGCTGTTATGGCAGCAGCCGATTCAGGCCGGTCAAAGAACACAACCTTCTGGCCGCTGTTTAGTAAGCTTGCACCAATATAGGTGCCAATTGCGCCAGCCCCAAAAATTAATAGCTTTAAATCAGCCATAAGGTTGCTTTAACCAGCTCCCTTGTCATGATTCAGCCAACCACGGGCGCCGTTCAGGAATACCCGTCCAGGCATGGGCTTCTTTCCCGCTGGCTGTACTTCCATTAAAACCAGCGCACCCTCAGCGGTTCCAACTATCGGCAGGCCATTTACGGTCCCATGCTGCGCGGGTTGCAGCTTGGTCGGGGTCAGACTACTGGCGCTCAACACCTTAATGGGCTGCCCCTGCCAGTGGAAATACGTTCCAGGCCAGGGGTTGTACGCGCGAACTTTGCATTCCAGCGCCCTGGCGGGCTCGGAAAAATCCAACCGGCCATCTTCTTTTTTTATCATTGGCGCGTAGGTTGCCAGGGTGTTGTCCTGCGTCCTCGGCTGAATCGTCCCATTCAGGTAACGGGGCAATGTCGTCATCAGCAAATCGGCACCGGCAGCAGCCAGGCGACCCGTCAAGCTGGCAGCATTGTCGTTTTCAGTAATTTCCACTACCTGCTGGGAAAGTATATCGCCTGTATCAACACCGGCATCCATTTTCATAATGGTTACACCAGTCAGGCTATCGCCATGCAGCAGTGCAGCCTGAACAGGCGCCGCCCCACGCCAGCGCGGTAAGAGTGAGGAATGGACGTTGATGCAGCCGTATTCTGGCAAGTCTAGTATATTTTGGCGCAAAATCTGCCCAAAAGCAGCGACGACGATCAGTTCCGGTTGCCAGGCAGCCAACTGATCAAAGGCTTCCGGGCGGCGCAACCGTTCAGGCTGCATAATCGGGATGCCTGCCTCTTCAGCCAGCACCTTCACCGGCGGAGCAGTCAACACCTTGCCACGCCCGGCTGGCCGATCTGGTTGCGTCACCACCCCTACCAGGTTGGCCTTACCGATTAACGCCCGCAGGATCGTGCGCGCAAATTCGGGTGAGCCCATGAAGGCTGTGCGTACATTCTTCATCGGCACAATTTTAACACATACCCATTCAAGGATCTCGGCATGGATGGTGTGAAGCTGGTGGCCAGCGATGATCATTTTGGTTTGTGAGCAGTCAGAAGGGCGGCCATAGGCAGTGTCCTTTGGCAAAGGTGCCAGTTTCACCTGCAGCAAAATGCAGGCACTTATGTGCCCAAACAGGCCATGCGAATGGAAGTCGCAGCGGATATTCGCTCCATAATCAACGTCCCAGACCGAAAGACCGCCGAGGAGTTCCTGCAAGTCACCATCCGGAAATATGAGGCCTCGGCTCCAAAGTTGTCAGCCTGGCTGGAGGATAACCTGGCAGAAGGGTTTACAGTGTTCGACTTCCCTTTTGAACACCGGCGCTCGGTCTGGACAACCAACAGTCAGGAACTAATTAACAAGGAAATCCACGGACGAACCAGAGTTGTGGGTATTTTCCCAAACGTGGCTTCGTACCTTAGATTGGTTTCCGCACTCCTTGTGGAGATTAGCGAGGGGCGACAGATCGGAAAACAATATTGTGTTAGCAAGTCATTCGATTGTTAAAGATCGATGGATATTTCTGACTCGAATTTACAGAAAATAGTTGCGTAATCTATTTTCGTGTTGCTAATATAGATGGTGCCCACAACAACGGCAAAAGGGCAATTAAATAAAACAAAACATCTTTGTTGTCCATTCAGAATTGAGTTGATTCGCAGTCATTGCAACTAATATGAGTAGTCTCCGTATTTATTAGACCCGGGAGTTCCTTTAGATAAATATATATCTTTAAAAAGCCACAAAGATAAAAATGGATTAAAATATGTCCATCCTGATCGATTTATATCATGTAATCTTTTGATCATTATCATGAGGTCTGCATAAAGATACAAGATAAATAACGGCACACCAATACAAACCAAACCCAGAGCATTGTTCTGCGAATAAGAATTCCCTAATCCTCCACTAACTATTAACATTAGAACAAAAATCGCACCTAATGGGAGTATCCCTTTTTTCCAAAATGTATTTAATCCAATTCGTCCTTTTGGTGAAAAGTAGAGTTGTATAAAACTCATTTCTGAATTGATAGGTTCTGGTATTGATAAAAGATTATCGCCTTTTTCGATTGGGGCAATTTGCTCTTGTTCAATCATCTGGACTAAGTCTTCCTTCTGGTTTTCAGATTTTTCTCCAAATACTGCACCACAGTATCCGCAGAATTTTGTATCCATATCCGTTAGATTTGAACAATTAGGACATATTTTGGTTAAGTCAGTCATGTATTCCTCTCTTTCGAATTGAGTATATTGGTTTTGTGCATTTATAAATATGCCATCGGGATAATTTGTTATAGGTTCTTTTTCTTCTTTAAGATTTCATCAAAAAACAATTTAAACATAGGTAAGTAAGTTTCAGAATCTTCTACCTCTTTTTGGTAATCAAGATAAGCGCTTTTTGAGGCTGATATTCTATTAGGGTTTAAGTTTTTCACCTCATCACGGAGAGACTCTAATTGACGATCTGTGTAGCTTTTTTCGGAAAATACCTCTGATAATATACTGCCAAAAATGCTACCACCGATACTAAGAGCATTTGTAGCATAAACATTCACTTTAGAGGGCTTTTGTATTTGAAAATAGAGCATTACTTTATCATTTTTCTTAAACTCCAAGACTAAACAATCGTTACTATGTTCAGTGGAATACAAATCCTCATATAGAAAATATTTCCTTGAATTTTTTTGAAAATTATAAATGAAGATTTTATTGCGTTTTATTTCGAAAAGGCCATTAATTATTTCTTCCTGATTATGGTATACAGAATCAATACACCAATTACGTTTAGAAATTGGAATGGCAAAAATAAAAATGTCATCACCAAGAGTAATTGGATAAGGATTCTGTAAATAACTAGAAATTAATGAGGCGGGGGGGAAATATGTGGTTTCACATATTCCTCCTTTTGCAAAGTATTCCCAAGTACCAGAGTGTTCATAAAATTTATTCTTCCAAGCCTCGGCAATTTTTTGTGTTATAGTAAATTTTGCTTCGGATAACTTTATCCCACAATTACCACAGTAGAATACTGCTAGTGGGTTTTTCTGGCCACATTGACCACATTTATTGACAATTGGTTTGCCGCATTTTTGGCAGTAATGCAATGCATTTATATTTTTGTGCCCACATGAAGGACACTGTATATAATTTTCACTAATTATTTTATTTTCGTTTGGTTTTGCTCTTCCACATTGCGGACAAAATTTGAAGGTATCATCATAGCTTACCCCACACCCCTCGCAAAGCGGCATAACCCCTCCTAATTAATACTCTATTATTTGTACGAAGGATACTAGCATAATTCAATAATTAGCGCAAGATTATCTAACAGATTATTAATAGTTTTATTCAATAGCTACATTTCAGTAATATCATAATAATTCATCCAATATAATTGTAGTTTTTTTTAGCAAATTGATATACAATTCTATTATCCCCCTATACTAATGTTCAAGGAGACCTCGATGACCGAAAACCTAACCCCGACCCCCCCGACCGATGAAGTCACCAGCGATGATCGGCTCTGGGCACTGCTATCATACTTGCTTACGCCTCTCATTCCAATTATCATCCTGTTGATGGAAAACAAGAAAAATCGCCCATACCTCAAAGCCCATTACGTTCAAGCCCTGGTATTAGGTGTAGCGGTGGTTGTCTTGTTTACAATTATAAATTTGATTCCCGTCCTTGGTCAAATTGTGGCTTTTGTTTTCGGAATTGCTTATCTTGTGGTCATGGTGCTGTATGCGATCAAGGCCAACAAGGGCGAATACGTGACCATCCCGGTCATCACCAATTTCGTCAAGAACCAGGGCTGGGCGTAAGTTTTTGGTTTTCGGTAAAAAAGACAATCTCGAGGAGCAATCCTTGAGATTGTTTTATTACCGGCGGATGACATTAACTTTAAGCTACAATTGGGTCTGACTATGATGTTTGATCCCGCTACCCAAAAAGCCATCGATCTTGAATTAGACCATGCAGAGACCGCCCGCAGGAATGCCAACGAGGGAATGGCGCGAGTGTGCGCCCGGCGGGCGGCTGGTATCGCCATTCGAGCCTTACTCACTGCCGCCGGAGAAGCCATTCCCGACCCCAGCGCTTACGTGCTGCTCACACGCCTGCAAGCCATGGAATCAACCCCGGCGGAAATTAAAACAATTGCCGGCAGCCTGTTAACCAGGGCGAATCCGGATTACACGTTACCGCCCGAAACAGACCTGATTGCCCAGGCGCGAATGTTGATTGAATGGGCTGGAAAGCAAATCTAAGGAGAACATTTTGACTGAACCAACCGCCGCCATCATCATGTATGGAACTACCTGGTGCTTCGACTCACGCCGGGCGCGTCGAGTTTTCGACGAACTCGAAATTCCTTATGAGTGGATCGATATCGACAAAGATTCAGATGCGCGGCAGTATGTCGAAGAAGTCAACCATGGATTCCGGTCAGTCCCCACCATCATCTTCCCGGATGGCAGTGTCCTGGTCGAACCGCCTAATGAAGTATTACGCGAAAAATTGGCCGAATTAACCCGCGGCTAGCCGTGTAGATCAACCGGTTTACTTTTTGTTTTGCCCGCTAAAAATCCGCAAAATAACTAATCCAGCTAAAAATCCCAGGCCTAACCACACCATCCAGTCAGACGATTTGATGGGTCGTCCCAGTACGGTTTGATCGGTCCTGGATAAGCGGTGGCTTAAGGCATTAATAAAGTCCGGATCAGGGTCAATTGGCCGGAAGAAACCGTATAAATCTTTTTCAATCCCGGATATTTGTGACAAGTCTGCCTGCATCTTTATACCCCCCCTTCCAGAATCGGATAGGCAACAATTCCAACGGTTCCAAGCCCAAGGTGAGCCGCCGGGTTGGATAATTTTGTACCCATAAGTTCGCCGTATGACAGGATCTTGAATTTCGCATCCCTGCCAACGGGCAAATCGGTCAAAACAACAGATTCAATCCTCGACATCCATCAATCTCCCTGCAATTTACTGCTTAAGTCATCTCTGAGCGAAAGCAATGTGCGATGGTACAGGCTTTTGATAGCACCCTCGCTGCGGCCCATAATTCGGGCGATCTCGTCGTTGGACATGTGCTCTACGAACTTCAAAATAATCAGCGTCTGGCGCTCTTCCGGTAATTTGCCGATGGCGTCCAGCAGTCCTTGCACCTCTTGATTTTTAACCAGCGCCGTTTCAGGGTGATCACCTTGACGCAGCGTGTGGGAATGATCGTCCAGCGGAACCTCGCGCCTGCGATGGCTATCCCGGTGCCAATTCGCCACCAGATTATGCGCTATGCGGTACAACCAGGCTGTGAAGGGCAATCCCCGGTCGTGGTAATTGTGAATGTGGTTCATTGCCCGAAAGAACACGCGCTCGGTTAAATCTTCGGCATCGTGTTGGCTGCCTGTGCGGTAGTAAATATAGTTATAGATCCGCTTGACGTAGCGCTGGTAAAGAACGCTGAATGCATTCTTGTCGCCCTGTCCTGCCAGGATGATGGCTTCTTCGTCGCTTAATTCATCCAAGATTCTTCCCTGCAGGTCTTTCTACCCCTAATTAACCCGGATAATTCACAAAAGATGCAATGCCGCTTGAAAATAAAGGATGGCAGATGAAAAGATGAGTTCTAGATTCTCATTATAACGGTTAACGATTGAATTGCGATTTTCGATTTTTTCGATCTGGCAATCTCCAAATTTTCGAGTAAACTTGTGTTCTTGGATCACATTACTTACTATTATCCAGTCTGAGGTGGTATGCAAAAAATCGAATTTTCCTGGTCGTCGCCGAAAAATATCCCAATTTATGCCTGCGAATGGCAACCATCATCACCGGCAAAGGGCGTGATTGTGCTGGTACACGGTATCGGTGAACACATCGGGCGCTACGAGCATGTTGCGCGAATGTTTACGGACAACCAGTATGCCTTTATTGGATCAGATTTAACCGGGCACGGTAAATCGGGCGGGCAGCGCGGCCACGCCGATTCATTTGACGATTTCTACAGCCAGATTACCTGGATGCTGCAAGAAGCAGAGAAGCGCTACCCTGGATTGCCGGTATTTCTTTATGGCCATAGTCTGGGCGCCAACCTGGTGCTCGGGTACGTGGAAAAGGGTATTCATGCAGTTGCAGGCGCCATCGTCACTTCGCCGGCGCTGGCGATTACGCGGGTTCCTCCTGTAAAACTCGCTCTTGGCAAACTGATGTATGCAGTATATCCCCGCTTCAGCATGACCAACAGCCTGGATACTTCCGGTTTATCTCGCGATGAAAACGTTGTTGCAGCCTATGTCAATGACCCGCTGGTGCACCCCCTGGTTTCAGCGCGCCTGGGGCTGGATTTGATCAACAGCAGTCAAATGATTCGCGATCAAGGCTTGAATATTAATGTCCCGCTGCTCTTGCTTCATGGGGAATTGGACCGCCTGGTTAAAGTGGCCGGTTCCCGTGAATTTGCCCGCCAGTTGGATGGTCGAGTGAAATACGTCGAAATTCCGGGCGGATACCACGAACTGCATAACGAACCCAACCAGCAAGAGATTTTTAGCATCTGGCTGGACTGGCTGGATGCCAGAGTAAAAAACACAGGCTAGCAATTTCGCTCAGCCTGTCACGGTGATGCCAAATATCACTTGACCCGGATATCCAGGCTGAATACAATATAGATGGAATTGTCGCGCCAATTCTGGTTTTTTGTGCGCCTTAATCCTAACATCCCACACATCGAACATCCTAAAGGAGAAAGCTGATGGCTGATTTCCTGACTCGTGGCACGCTTGCTGAGGTCGATCTTGAAGTAAGTGAACTCATCCGCCTGGAAGCAGAACGCCAGTATCGCAAGTTGATTCTGATCCCGAGTGAAAGCACGGCTCCTGTTGCGGTGCGCGAGGCGCTTGGCTCGGTTTTTCAGAACCTCTACGCGGAAGGTTATCCGGATGAAGAAACTCGCCAGATGACCGAAGCTGAAATCCTCGACTACACGGCTCGCCTGACTTATTACCGCCGCTATGCCGACCCGCGCTATTACAAAGGCGTCGAATACGCAGACACGGTTGAATCCCTGGCTCGCCGGCGCTGCGCGGAAGTGTTTGCCACCGAGAAGTTCTCTGCCGATCAGTTTTACGTCAATGTGCAACCGCTCTCCGGCGCACCGGCTAATAACGCGGTTTATACCGCGCTTGTGAATCCTGGCGAGACGGTCATGGGTATGAATTTACTGCACGGCGGCCACCTGACCCACGGCTCATCCGTCAACCGCTCTGGCAAGCTGTTCAAAGCTGTGCATTACACCGTCAATCCTGAGACCGAACAAATTGATTACGACCAGGTTGAGGCGTTGGCGCTCGAGCACAAACCAAAATTGATCATCGCCGGCTATTCTTCCTACCCCTGGGTGCCGGATTGGGCGCGCTTCCGCGCCGCCGCCGATAAAGTTGGCGCGATCTTCCTGGCAGATGTCTCGCACATCGCCGGATTAATCGCTGCCGGAGCAATTCCTTCGCCAGTCGGTCATGCCCACGTGATCACCTTCACCACTCATAAAACCCTCCTGGGTCCGCGCGGCGCGGTTGCGCTGACCACCGATGCAGCCCTCGGTCGAAAGCTCGACCGGGCAGTGTTCCCCGGCGAACAAGGCGGTCCGCACATGCACGCCATTGCGGCTCTGGCGACCACCCTGAAAATTGCCAAAACAGATTCCTTCAAGAAAATGCAGCATCAGATCATTAAGAATTGCGCCGTGCTCACCAACCGCATGGCGGAACGTGGCCTACGCATCTCATACGGTGGCACCAACACCCACCTTGGCAATGTGGACTGCAAATCCATCGTCGGTCCGGACGGTACCCCCCTTTCCGGCGATATGGCCGCCCGAATTCTGGATATTGCCGGGATCGTGCTCAATCGCAATACCATTCCCGGCGACAAGACCGCCATGGCCGCCAGCGGCATCCGCTACGGCACCCCCTGGATCACCCAGCGCGGTCTGGGCGAGAAAGAGATGGTGGAACTGGGCGATATCATTGCAGATGTACTGCAAGCCACCACGCCTTACTCATTGGAAACGAAAAAAGGCGATGCCATTCGCGCCAAGGTCGATTTTAGCGTGCTGGAAGATGCCAAGCTCCGCGTTCGCAAGCTGGCCGAAGCCGGCGGCTATGATGGTGACGTAGCCCACAAATCGGGTTACCCGCATTATTTCTTTGTCGATGACAAACCAACGGCAAAAGGCGGTTGGGCCGCCTATGAACTTTCAGGCCACGGCATTCGCACCTTCATGAACACCGTTTTCGCCAGTGATGTCGAATTATTGGCCCCTGGGGAAAGCCAGAAAACGCTGCTGCATACCCCCAAAGATACTATCGAAGGCATAATCACCTGTCTGGATGTTTACAATTTCCAATTCAGTCTGCCGGCCGGCAAAGCCAGTCTGGCAGCCACCTGGCTGCGGGAAATGTCGGATGGGTATGTTTATTTTGACCCGGATCTATTGCGCCGCACACCTGGCCCGATTTATGTAAAGGAGTCCGGCAAAGCTTCTGTAACCTCAGCAGCTGGTTCGGGCACTGGAGCGGCCAAACCCTACACCATTGGCGCGGCAGCCAAAGCCGGTGCTGCCCTTCCCGATTTCGTCTGGGAAGAGAAAGAAGCAGAACTGCGCCGCACGCCGCTTTACGACACGCATAAAGCGCTGGGTGCTAAAATCATCCCGTTTGCCGGTTGGGAAATGCCGGTCTGGTACACCTCAGTGGTTGAAGAACATCTGGCCTGCCGCCAGGCCGCTGGATTGTTCGATGTAGCCCACATGGGCGTATATCAGGCTGAAGGACCGGATGCAGCTGTCTTCCTGGACAGCGTTTGCAGCAACGATATCAGCGCGCTCGAAATCGGCGAATCCTGCTACTCCCATTTCCTGACCCCCGACGCCAATGTGGTCGATGACCTGCTTGTATACCGCCGCGGGTTTGAGAAGTACCTGGTGGTGGTCAACGCTTCCAACGACGACAAAGACTGGGCCTGGCTGAATGCGGTTCGCGAAGGAAAAGTCAAGATTGACAATGAACATCCTGGCGCCCGTGCATTCGGCCGCAACGTTGTCCTGCGCAACCTGCGTGACCCGAAAGCAGGAGCAGATATGCGCGTGGACATTGCCTTGCAAGGACCCAAATCGCGCGATATCCTGCTTTCATTAGGCGTGGACGCTCCCACTCGACGCAAGATCATGGCTCTTAAACGCACAGATTTGTGCGAAGCGGTGGTCGGCGGTATCGATCTGGTGGTCTCGCGTACTGGCTACACTGGCGAGAAAATGGCCTTTGAATTATTTGTCCACCCCGCGAAAACGGTGGAACTGTGGAATGCCCTGATGAAAGCTGGCGAACCACTGGGTCTTAAGCCATGCGGATTGGGAGCGCGCGACTCCTTGCGCACCGAAGCCGGTCTGCCACTTTATGGGCACGAGATGGGCGGCGATATGAACCTGGGCGTGGCCGAAGCCGGTTTTGGCAACTTTGTCAAGACCTACAAGCCATGGTTCATTGGCCGCACCGCCTACCTGGCGCGTGAAGCTGCCCGCACCGCTGAAGTGATCCGCTTCCGCTTCACTGAAAAAGGCGTGCGCATGGCCCACAATGCCGACCCGATCATCGACCGCAAGGGTAAGACCGTTGGTATGGTCACCAGCTGTGCGATTGACTCCGAAGGCTTCCTGACCGGCCTGGCTTATGTAGACTTGAAGATCGCTGAGGAGGGCACTCAGTTCTTCATCTACCAGGGGGCGCCGAAATCCACCGGCAAAGCCCCGGCAGAGCTGATAGCAGGCGACCGAATCACACTACCGACTGCGGCAGTTATTATTAGCCGCTTCCCTAAATAATTTCGAAAATCAGGTGTGCTGGATCACTCGGCACACCTGATTTTTTCTCACTGAACTTGAATGACCTGAAACCAATTCAAAAAATGGATAAGAATGGAGAAAAACATTTCGCATAAAAGAAGATGATTGCAACCCTGATAAGCATTACCAGCCGGTCTCTCGTCAACCTGTTCTACAACAGAATTTGAAAAGGAGATGGAAATCATATGCAAACCCCTTGGGATCACCGCTATGCTCAGCGCACCCAAAGAATGAAAGCATCGGCAATTCGTGAATTGCTTAAAATCACGGAAAATCCAGAAATTATCTCATTTGCCGGCGGGCTGCCAGCCCCGGAAATCTTTCCTTCCGAAGAAATTCGCGAAGCCTGCAATCGGGTCCTGAAGGACCAATCTGCGCTGGCATTGCAATATGGAGCCACGGAAGGTTATCTACCTTTGCGGGAGATGATTGCCCGCCATGCCAGCCGCTCCGGAGTGCAAATTCGCCCCAATAATATTCTCATCACCTCTGGCTCCCAGCAGGCGCTGGATCTGATTGGCAAAATATTCATCAACCATGGCGACCGGTTGTTGGTCGAATCTCCAACCTATCTGGGAGCGCTGCAGGCCTGGAACCAATACGGTGCTGAATATGTCACCGTACGTACGGATGATGACGGTATGGTGTCTGAAGATATCGAACAAGCGCTACGCACCGGCCCCAAATTTATCTATGTACTGCCCAATTTTCAGAATCCCATGGGCGTTACCATGTCGATGGAACGCCGCGTCAAGCTGGTCGAAATGGCCGACCGTTACGGTGTCCCACTGGTAGAAGATGACCCCTACGGGCAATTACGCTTTGAAGGTGAAAATCTGCCGGGTGTGAATGTATTGGATGCCCAATTGCACGTTCAAAATGGTAGATATACCGGCAATGTTATCTACTTTAGTACCTTCTCGAAGATTCTTTCACCGGGTCTGCGGCTGGCATGGATGATCGCCCCTGACGAGGTCATTTCGAAACTCGCGCTTGCCAAACAGGGCACCGACCTGCATACCGCCACCTTCAATCAGGTGGTCGCTTATGAAGTCAGCCGGCATGGGTTCCTGGATAACCATGTGAAACACATCTGCGAGGTTTATAGTGAACGGCGCGATGTGATGTTGGATTCGCTGGCAGAGCATATGCCGGAAGGCGTCACCTGGACGCATCCCCACGGTGGGTTGTTCCTCTGGGTGCGCGTACCGGAATCTTGTGATACCACTAAAATGTTCCCGGCGGCGATACGCAATAAAGTTGCCTACGTACCTGGTGAAAGTTTCCACCCCAATGGGGGCGGCACAAACACCATGCGGTTGAATTTCTCTTATTGCAAACCGGCAACGATCGTCGAAGGCATTTCCAGATTAGGCAATATGCTCAAAGAAGAGCTTTGCCAATAAGCAGTTAGCTTTTTAGCGTTTTCGGTATAAAAACGGGACAGCCAAAATCCGCTGTCCCGTTTTACATCCATCACCTATTTCTTAGTGATTGTTTGTGTGGTCCCATAACTTAAACTCTTTCAAGCTCGAATCGCCTAAAAATTCGCGCAGGATGGAATTGTCCGGGATCAAATGGGCGTCGATGGGCATGAACCATTCTAAAAAGGCCAGCAATCGTTTGGCTTCGATAAATTCATTGGTGCCAAACGGCACCTGGCGCAGCAGAGGTTCAACACGCTCACGCAAAGCGGAAAGCTCATAGACCAGTGCAGAGTTGAAAACCTCATCGGCATTCTCCTGGAATGGGAAAATATGGCGTTTTTCACCGCGCCGCACCGATTCCCAGCGTCCGATCGTATCCAACGCCGAATACCCGCGTTCGCGCTGGTCGCGCACAATACGCCGCAACAATCGGGTGTCGGTGGTTGAGATACGGTTGTGGCGATCGAGATTGAGCTGGGTCAGGCAGGATACATACAGCCGGAAGGTGGTTTTTTGCGGAACATTCGGCAGCAACCCCGGGTTCAACCCGTGAATCCCTTCCAGCAAAATAAGCTGGTCTTTGCCCAATTTGACCACTTCACCCGGGCTGCTCTTGCCCGTTTTGAAGTCATAGCGTGGCAGTTGCACTTCTTCTCCGGCGATGAGCGCAAGCAGATCGCGCTCCAACCGCTCGATGTCCAAAGCCAGCAAGGTTTCGTAATCGAGCTGACCATCCTCATCGCGGGGCGTCCTCCCGCGGTCAACGAAGTAATTGTCCAGCTCAAGCGGAAACGGGGAACACCCTTGCGCCAGCAATTGAACCGAGAGACGTTTTGAAAAGGTGGTTTTCCCGGACGAGGATGGTCCGGCAATTAATACAATGCGCGTCGTGTTCGAACGATCGGCAACCTGGCGAGCAATGTCGGCGATTTTTTGTTCATGCAGCGCCTCCGATACCAGAATAATCTCGCGAATGCGCCCACCGCTGATGGCGTCATTCAATGCGCCCACATTTTCGATCCCCAACCGCGACAGCCAATTACCGTATTGCCGGAAAGTACGCAGCAGCTTTGGGTAATCCGGCATGGGCAGCAAATTACCGGGCATGTGCCGGCGCGGATAAATGATGACAAAGCCATCACCGAGCAGCTTCAACCCAAACCGCGTTAGATAGCCCGTGCTGGGTACCATGTATCCATGCAGGTAATCCTGGTGGTCGCCCAGGGAATAGAGCACCAGTGTGTCTTTCTGGCGGTATTTTAATAGCTGGACTTTATCGGCATAACCTTTTTGGGTGAATACTTCGATGGCTTCTGAGATGGGGACAATTCGGCGCTCGAAGGACTGGTCAGCCTCAACCATGCTGAGCATTTTATTGGCAAGTTGATCCAATGATTCCTGAGTTAACGGATTGAACCCGGTGACGGTACAGTAATAACCCCCGGATGAAACGGAATGATCAATAGCCATGGAAGCTTGTGGGAATAATTCTTCGAAGGCAGCTTCGAGTAGAAAGGTAATCGACCGGCGGTATATCCGCGCGCCGTCTGCACTGCTCATATCGATCGGCTTTACTTTTGCATCCATGGTGATTTTGTAGGTCAGTTCCCGCAACTCGCCATTGATGATTGCTCCAACCACCTGGGGCTCACTCCAGTCAGGCAGCAGCCGTAAAAAATCGCCCACCGGGGTATTGCGCGGCCCGCTAAACACCCGGCCATCAGGCAGGATAATTTCTACTGTATCGCGCAGTCGAGTTTCCTGAATGCTTGTTAGGATGTCAGTCATATTTCCTCTTGCTGGTTAATTCTCAGGTAATTCGTTAACCAGGCGCCAGTTTCATGGTTTGCCCTGCAATAATAAACCCAAAAAGTATAACGCAAACAAGGTTCAGGTTCGGAGCCTTGTTTGTTACATCCATTCTGAATTGTTGTAAGTATAATGGAAATGTCCTTTGATATTTTATAGATTAGAAAGCGGCTTAATGGATCCCAATTACCTCGACCTCGATCCTCAGGAACGTATCAATAAAATACTTGCCTTATTTTCAGTTCTTATTGGTACCGCCAGCATTTGTGCAGGGTTGATCCCGATTTTTGGTGCGGTGAGTTCTATCGCTGGGATTGTTGCCGGCATATTTGGCCGAAAATCTGAGAGCCGAAATCTGGCGACCGTGGGGATCGTTATTTCCGCATTCAGTTTAATGTTATCGATCGTGTATGCATTCTTCGTTTATATCAGCATGTAATCACGTTTCCTGGCATTATTAAGAATCCAGTGCTCCAAACAGCATTCGCTCCAAGAGTGTCCGCTGAAAAATTACAAAAATAACGATCACTGGGATGGACATGATTACCACCAGCGATCCTAATATGCTCCAGGGTTGGGCATTTCCCGATTGCACCATGGCATAAATCGCCATGGACAGGGTGACGGTTTGTGCTTTATCTACAAAGAGCCAGCCGATTGCGAATTCAGAATATGCCATAAGAAATGAAATTAAGGCTGCGATGGCAATGGATGGCAACGCCAGGGGCAAGGTCACATACCGAAAAGTGGATAAATACCCTGCTCCATCCAAAAACGCAGCTTCTTCCAACTCCCGCGGCACAGATTGGAAGGCTGCCCGCATATTCCAAATACAAAACGGAATCGCAAAAACGGCGTAAACAATCGTCAGCCCTAACAAGCTCGTTCTTATTTGCAAAATGCTCAAAACGATATACAGCGGGGTGGCAAATGCAATCGGCGGGATGACCGCCGTCAATAACAGGATGAATAGCCCAGGTTTACGGCCGGGAAAACGGAACCGCGCAAACGCGTAAGCCAGACTGGCACCCAACACAAGAGCTAGCAGGGCGGCTCCCAGGGAAACCACCAAACTATTCTTGAGCAGAGTAGCAAAATGGACGGACTGGTAGGGGCGGTCTAGAACCGAAAATAAAGGTTCAAGCGAAAATACCCTGGGGAAAAATCTGAATTCAGTCGGCCGGCCGAGCAAAGATCCATCAAATGCCAGCCGGAGCATGCCCCAGATGGGCAATATGACATATATGCCAACGATTATGAGAAACAGCTGACTGAGAATTTGGCGAACCCATAAATGTTTACGCATAGGTCACCCCCTGATCGGCTTTACTCCAACGATTGAACAAAATCACAAAACCAATCAAAATCACCACAGTGATGATATTGATCACGGCCGATACGGCAAATTGGCCGTTGATGAAAAATCCGCTGGGATTAAAAAAGTTATAAGACAATGTTGCCAGCGTACCCGTTCCAATCCGAAACGCTTGAAAAAGATAAAACTGATTGAATGCAAAAATCCCTCTAATGATAATGGCCGGAATCAATAAGGGATATAACAGGGGCCAGGTAATGTATCTAAATGTTTGCAGCGCGTTTGCGCCATCGATCTGAGCGGCATCAAATGATTCCTTTGGCATCATTTTCAAACCTGCTGATGTCGCGAGCATCATGAACGGGAACCCATACCAAACGGCAGAGATCAATAAAATGACAAGCCACATACTGGGGCTATTTTCCCATCCCAACAAAAATGAGAATGGCATTTCTGCGCCATATTTTTGGGCAGCCAGGCTCAACCAGCCAATTTCAGGAGCGAAAACATTCACCCACATTAATGCTCCGATCATTTCTGGAATGGCCCACGGCAGGATAAATAAAGATTGCCAGGCCCGTTTCAATTTCACGCCCCGCTGCCAGAGGATCAGGGCCGTAATCAGCCCTAGCAAGGTTTGCAGCGCAACGGAAAGGACTGTCCACAGTATGTTAATAAACAATACCTTTTGCTGCGAAAGATAATCGAAAACGGGTTTAAAGTTCGATAATCCCAGGTAATGAACCTCCTTGGCTCGATAAGGAAAATCTTGCAGCCCCACCTCTAGCTGACCGGTAATTCCACCCCATACTTCCCGCCAGATCCCGCCATTCAAGCCATCTTTGATGGAGACGCTGTTGAAATCTGTCAATGAGACCGCCAGCTGGTAAAACAGCGGAACCAGGGTAAAAATGGCAAAAGAAATTAACCCTGGGATAAGCCAGGGTAGGGCCTGCTTGAATTCAGACTTTTGGCGTGCGACTTTCGTATTTTTACGTCCCTTCACTCGAAGAACCCAATTGCGGATGGGAACAATCAGGATTGTGTTAATCCCTTCCGAAGCAGAAAGACAAAGGGGGGCGCTGAGTGTGACCAGGTACTGCGGCCATTTTGTTGGCCAGATTAACAGAAAGAATAATGCGATAATCAACCAAAGCGCGTAAATTCTGTGTTTTTGCCAGGTGGTGACCAATCCTAAGGCCGCAAGGATGGCAATAATGGGGTCGATCGAAAAGTAAAAAGCGTCTGCCTGCCACATGAGCGGAGAGGTACTCAACCATACGAATTGTTGCCAGATTGGGAATTGGGCATTTTCAACTTCGCTTGCCCCTTGAGCGTAAGCCGAATGATAAAGGATGGATTCATTTAATCTACCGATTGGGTCTGGCCAAAGGTATGGATTTAACAAAAAGAAAATGGCCACCCCCAATAGTCCCCAAATTAGAATATTCCGAAGAGCATTTTTCCATTCCCCTGCTTTCGCTGCATCGATCCACCAATCGACCAGAATGGCAATTCCAACAACACCATACAGGTACTTGGAAGCCGCAGTAATGCCCAAAAATATCGCCGATGTCACCAGCCAGCCATTGATCCGGGTTTGCTGCTTCTTTTTCCACAAAACATAAGAAAAAACGCAGAGCAAACTGGCGAAAGCCGGAATCGCTTCGAGCATGATTTGCGACACATATTTAATCGTCCAGGCATGGACGGCAAGCAAAAGCCCGGCTAAAGGATTTACCAATGCCAATAAGCCGGTTGTGATGATGCCAAAGATAGCGTTGGTCACCCTATCGGTTCGGAGCAGATCTCTGGCTAAATATTGATTCGGTCCGGCGCTCGTCGGATGATCCGGCGTTAGCGGTTTTTCTGGATCGCTGAGCAGGCTGATCCCCAAAACGATTTTGGCGAAGGGGGGATGCTCAGGACGATAATTGGTCTCCAGAAAATCCGACAGTTTGCCGCTGCGGATAATGGCTGTGTACTGCTGGGCTGCCCGCAGGTAATCATCCTCGTCATAATCTATGTTTAAAGTGGTGACTGCCTTCCAGCGAGTAACCCCGGCAACACCTATGACCAAAATCACCACAAACAGAAAACCCAAAATCCGTAATTTTTTCATTCCCACCTGCTGTATTTGCGATTAATATCGTAGAAGAGGAAAAAGTTGGTTACTTCACGATTTCAAATATATAGCCAGTGTACGGAGTCAATTGTTCCAGTGGCTGGTATTCTGCGAATCCGCCATCCTGAATGTTAAGTGTTGATGCTGCACTGTTCGACAGAATGTCCGTGGCGGTGTAAGCTGAATCCTCCAAAGTCGTGCTTGATGCGCTGATTGTATAATCTGCAATACTCTTTTTCGTCAGATTAACAACCATCAATAATGTTGCCGAGCCTTCCTGACGGATGAATGCGTAGACCCCTGAATTCGAGGAATCAACGGGGATATAATCTCCGACCGCTAAAGCCGGCTGCGACTTGCGAATGGCAATCAGTTTTTGATAGGTTTTTAAGAGTGAATCTGAAACGTTTTGCTGGTTTTGAACATTTACTGCGATATAACCAACCTCAAGCTCTTCCCAGGGGACGTTGTTGGAAAAGCCCCCAAATTGTTCGGAAGACCATTGCATCGGCCGGCGAATATTCTCGTCCGGTTTGCGTCCCTCCATCCCTATTTCTTCTCCGTAATAGATATAGGGAGTACCAGGTGATGTCAGCAGGATGAAGGCTGCATTTTTGGCTTTATCAACATTCCCTCCCAGCACGCTCATGACGCGATCCTGGTCGTGATTCGTCAAAAATGTGCCGAAATCCCAACTGGGCATATCTTTTTGGGTAAATGTGACCGCGCTCTTGATGCCTGAAACTGCTTCCCCATTGACACTGTTCATCACCCCGCTGGCCATCTCGAAATTAAAGATCTGATCGAACTGATCGCCTGTATAAGTCGAGACAATTCGTGCGTCGCTGCTCGCAACTTCTCCGACAGTGTATGCGAGTGGGTTTAAGTCTTTATAGAAAGAATAAAATTCCTTGAACCAGGCATGCGTGGCAGGAGAATTGAGCGCAACCGAATCCTCTTCGATCAAATGTTTGGCGCCATCTACCCGAAAGCCATCCACCCCGATCGTTTCCATCCAGAATTTGACCACCTTTTCCATTTGGGCGGTGACATCTGGATTTAAATAATTAAGATCCGGCATACAGTCGCAAAAATAGCCGTAATAAAACATCGGCTTCGTTCCTCCCATAACCGGGCGCCATCCATCCCCCAGGTCGGTCGTCGACCAAACATACCAATCGTGATAACTCGACGTTTCACCTTGCAAAGCGTCTCTAAAGAAAGGATGCAGGATCGAAGTGTGGTTTAGGACTAAATCAAGGATGACTTTGATTCCACGTTTGTGGGCTTCAGAAAGAAACCTCTTGAAATCATCCATCGTGCCGTACTCGGGATTAACTGCATAATAATTGATAACATCGTAGCCGTGATAGCTCGGAGAAGGATGAATGGGCATCAACCAGATCGCAGTGATCCCTAAATCCGTCTGGGTATCCGGGTCGCCGTCACTAAGGTAATCCAGTTTCTGGGTGATCCCATTGATATCGCCAATTCCATCCCCATCGCTGTCGGAAAAACTCCTGACAAATATCTCGTAAAATACCGCCGTCTTCCACCATGACGCGCTTTTCTGCGTCTGAGTTTCGACTGGAATTGGCGAGGGTTGAGTTGTCGGGCTTACCGTGGGCGCTGCGCATCCAGAGAATAGCATTCCAAGAACCAGTAAAGGTATGAATCTTCTCATACGCTCTGCTCCAATAAAAAGGGCTGTCTCAAAAGAGTAAATTTGTCATTTATTCCACCCCATACGCGGGATGGGGTAGAACCCATCCCGCGTATGGGACAGCCCCTTTTATTCTAGCCTTTTACACCGCCAGCCGTAAGACCGCTCACGATTTGCTTCTGCAAGATCATATACACTATGGCAACAGGTAACGCGACGATGATGGCCATGGCTGCGAAGCGGTTCCATGGAATCGAGCTGGCGTACTGGCCGGTCATATTGTAAAGTGTCATTGCCAGGGTATAATCCTGCGGTTTGGTCAGGAACAACCAGGGAAGGACAAACTCCTGCCAGTAACCGATAAAACCCAGGAAGAAAGTCACCGCCAATTGCGGCATAGCCAGAGGCAAAACAATCTGGAAAAACACCTGGTTTGTATCAGCACCGTCGATGGCAGCCGCCTCCTCAAGCTCTTTGGGAATGGTATCCAGGTAGCCCTTAAGATTCCAAACCGCAAATGGCAATGCGGTGGATATCATAGCGATTCCGACGCCAAGCAAGGAATCGCGCAAATTGAAAATAACCTTTCCGACCTCGCCGACTGCGCAAGCAGTGAATGGATATAATGCAGTGACCCCACCCGGGCAATTCACCAGGCGGAAGCTGTTAAACAACAGGAACAAAGGGGTTGAAAGTCCAACCGCAGGCATTAAAAGGGGAATGAAGACCATGATCATTAACACCTGGCGGAGCTTAAACCGAAAACGTGAAAACGCGTAGGCTGCTGATACTGCAATTAAAAGCGACACACCTCCTACCGTTATGGAAAGCAGACCACTGTTCTTTAATAATGTGAGGAAATCCACTGGATTGGCAGTAGGACGAGTAAGCACCTGCTGAAATGCGACAAATGAAATTTCTTTGGGAAATAGTTCAAGACTACTAGGTCGGGTTCCTGAAGGACTCAGCGAAAGTGTAATGATATACAGGATCGGGAACATGACTTCAGCGGTGATCAACAAGCATAGCAACTGAATGATCAGTTGCCGATAAAGAGGAAGTCGATCACCACTTCCTTTACTTCCCGACGTGTCCATGTTTAGAAATCGGACGAACCAGTTTTTCTTTTTGACGTTCTGGGTTAGAGTGCTCATTTTATGACTCCGCATAACTTTCTGTCGCTCGGGTCAAACGGTTAGTGAGCAAGAAAATGGCGACCACAACGAAGAAGATGATCACTGAAAATGCGCCGGCAGCCCCGAATAAGCGGAGGTTTCTGACCAAGTCGTAGGCAAAGGTTACCAAAATTTCAGTCATTCTGGAGGGTCCACCGCCTGTCATAAAGTACACAAAATTGAACAGATTGAAAGAGAGGGTGAAACCATACATTGCAGCCGGAATCATTGCAGGCTTAAGCAAAGGCACGGTAACATGCCAAAATTGATATGACTTGGAAGCGCCATCGATTTCTGCGGCTTCGTATAATTCCCTTGGAATGGACTGCAAAGCGCCAGTGGCCACCAGTACCATGAACGGCCACCCTAACCAAAAGTTCGCGATCATCATGGCATAATATGCCAGCGGTAAACCCCCAGTTGGTAGCAACCATGAGATGGGTGGCAAATATTCGGCTAACCAGCGAAGATGAACAACATTTGTACTTCCAAACAACTGGCCGATCCAGGTTAACGCCTGGTTCATCGCACCATATTGCTCATCAAAAATATTTCGCCAAACCGTACCGACTACAATGGGAGGAATGACAACTGGTAGAACATAAATTGCTCGGTAAATTTTCTTAAACCAGATGCCCTTGGTATTCATTAATGTAGCAATTAGAACACCGGCTGGTACATGCAATATCACATTGGTGATGGCCCACCAAAAATTGTAGACAAGAACCCTTAGAAATTCAAAATTTTGAACTGGCAGTCCTCCAAAAATAATATCCTTATAATTTTGAAGACCGATGAATTTAAGTTTGGGGGAATTCAGACCGAGGAGTAAATCCTTTGTCTGGAAATCGGTGAACGAAATAATAACCTGGTAAATCAGTGGGTAGAATGTGATGACCCCTAGCACCACAAAAGCAGGAAGAAGATAGAGGTATGGTATAAAGGCCCGTCGAAAATCAGTTTTACGCTTCGCTGAAACGCTTATTGTCGCCATGGGTTCCTCGCTAAAAATACCGATTTTGGTCAAAGCAAACAGGTCATCCCTGTCTGCTTTGACCATTCTTAGTTTTGGAATTGAAACTGACTTACATCGCCTCGGCCAATATTACTTGTTGGCGTTGGCGGTGTTGGTCGTCACCCAATCGAGGGCTGGGGTTTTGCCTTCAAAAACATCGCCATCACCGCAGAAGTTGGACCAGTAGCGGCCCAATTCTGGGACCTGCGGGCGAATATAGGCGCCCGCGTTGAACGCATCCACCAGACCCTGGATCAATGGATCAGTGATCTCAACATCGGTACGCACAGGAACATGACCAGCTTCGTTCATCATGAAGGTCTGTGATTCAACATTGCTCAAATAGAGAGCAACTTTGATGGCTGCTTCCTGAACCTGGCTGTTTGGGTTGATGTAGAAGCCGTCAACGCCCAGGAACGGGGTGGCAGCACCAGCAGGACCAGCCGGCAGTGCGGTTACGGCCAATTTATCGCCGAGGGCGTTGCGATAGTCGCCCATCGCCCAGTTACCATTGGTAATGGCAGCCATCTTACCTTCGATAAACGGCGCTAAACCTTCGGAGTCATTCTTGGGCCAACCATTGGCTTTTGAAATGTCATAGAGGCTCTTGAGATAGTTCATAGCATCTACAACACCGGTACCCTGGTCAGCAACGACTTTCCAGCTATCATCGAAGATTTTGCCGCCAAATGCGCCAAAGAAGCCGAAATCGTGGTAGCAGCCATAGCTGAAGGAAACGGGCGTGCCGTCCTGCATGAGTTTGAGGAGTTCATCGGTGGTCGCAGGGGGGGTCGGGAGCAAATCGGTGTTGTACCAGAAAGCGACTGCCTTCATGGATTCGGGGACACCATAGATTTTGCCATCAACCGTCATTCCATCGATACCAAGTTGATTTACGCCATCGAGTTTACCAGCGAGCAAATCAGTGATGTCCGCGACCAACTCAGCGCGAGCGTCGTCGCCAAGGCTGTCATTCGGGGCAATGAACATGTCAGGCCCGGAACCAGCGGCAACGTCGGTGCGGTATTTGTTGTAGATATCGTTGAAGGGAACCTGAAGAACATTGATCTTCACATCCGGCATATCAACCGCAGCCTGCTCAAGAAGTTTAGTTAAGGTAATTTCTTCGGCCGAGCCGGTACCATAAGCGTGCCAGAAAGTTACTTCGACTGGTTCCGCTACGGGTTCTGCCGTCGGTTCTGCAGGTGCTGCAGTGGGTTCCGCCCCAGCAGCGGTCGGTTCGACCACGGGTTCGGGGGTAGTAGTTGCAGCTGGCTGGCAGGCAGCCAGAGCGAATGCGACGATCAGCAGAATGCTAATCAAGGGCAAATATTTTTTGGTCATCTCAATCCTCCTGATTGATTTGTTGTACACATTTTCCCATTTTTATGGGATTTTTTGATGGGACTAGAAAGTGTTCACGGGTTTATGGTACGGGTTAACCACCTCCTTCCAATCTTCAGACTTGTGCAATTTGATGCAAACTCATCGATAAAGCTTGGGCTACAGCACCCATTGCGCTTGAGCGCCTGCCAAGAATTGCTGCTGAAATGCGCACGGCTTGCCATGAAACTTTCAGGCTGCGCTGCTTTACCGTCTGACGAATGGGATCAAGCAGCAGGTCGCCCAATTGCGCAACGCCACCTCCAATTACGACGATGTCAGGATTGATCAGGTTCACCAGGCTGGCGATGGCCGTCCCCAAGTGATACCCTGAATCGGTAACCAGTTGTTGGGAAAAGAGGTCCCCGCGCCGGGCAGCTGCGATGACGTCTTTGGCTGTAATCGAATTCGCAGGCACGATCTCTGCCAACCGGGTCCGCCGACCTTTGCTGACTCCGTCGCGAGCGCGCAATGCAAGGGAGCGTCCGCCAGCCAGGGCTTCCAGGCAGCCGTGGTTCCCGCAGGTGCAAATAGGGCCGTCTTCAACCAACGTGATATGCCCAATTTCTCCTGCAGACCCAGTGGTGCCGCGGTAGATTTGCCCGTCCAGCAGCAACCCAGCGCCGACACCGGTGCCGACTTTAATGTATGCCAGGTTCTTTTCCCCGCGCCCCGCCCCAAATGCCCATTCGCCCAGGGCGCCAAATTCGGCGTCATTTCCCAGGGAGACGGGGCAGCCCAGGCGTTCCTCCAGCCAATCGCGGATCGGAAAATTATCCCAACCCGGCATGATCGGTGGCGCGCCCACCTTGCCGGCATCACTCACTACCGGGCCAGGGACGTCGACGGCTGCGGCTAATATTTCGCGCAATCCTGTTCCGGTATTCGGCAGCCAGGTATTAATCACCTGCTCCACCTGGGGCAGACATATTTCCGGGCCTTGAGTAATATCCAGTGGGGCATTGACTTCGTTCAGCACCTGCGCCAGACCGTTTGCAAGCACGATGGTGACGTGCGTCGAACCAATATCGATGCCGAGTACCCGACCAAAATCCGGGTTTATTTCGAGATTAATGGGGTTCCGCCCACCGCTGTGTTGCCCGTTTGCCTCACGCACCAACCGGGCTTCGATCAAATCACCGACAATGGAGGTGACTGCAGCGCGCGTTAACCCTATCTGGCGTGACAATTCAATCCTTGAAATCCCCCCTGGTGCGAACCGGATTAAATCCAAAGCGGCATGTTTGTTAAGGTTCTTAACACTAGCCTTTGGAATTTGCCAAACAGTGGTTGCCATCACCTATCCTTACGCAGAATAGTATGGTTTATTATAACTGAACCCTAAACAATGTCAAGTTAATTAACATATTTGCGTCAGGCACTTATACCTCTATGGCAACCATTTTTAGGGATCGAGCCGCAGTTCTGTTGTTCAGACATTATAATTCATTTGGCAAGGGATTTACATTATAATTGCCCCTATGGCAAATTCCGCTTGGCGTTTAATCATCTCTCCGCCTTCGACAGGCGCCTGGAATATGGCTCTTGACGAAGCCATCATGGAAGCCGTGACTGCTGGCAGTCAACTCCCCACCTTGCGGTTGTACGCCTGGGAGCCAGCCTGCCTCTCGCTTGGTCATGCGCAGCCCGTGACTGACGTTGACCTCCCTGCGCTCGAACAGCGCGGCTGGCAACTGGTGCGCCGTCCGACCGGTGGCAGAGCGATCCTGCACACCAACGAACTGACCTATTCGGTATGCGCCCACCAGGAAAATCCGCTGATGACCGGGGGCATCCTTGAAAGCTACCGGCGGATCTCATTAGCGCTTACCCGGGGGTTGGAAAAGCTGGAGATCAGGGCCAATGCCGACACCCGATACGGATTGCCCGAGGGGGCCAGACCAAACGCCGCGGTATGCTTCGAGGTGCCGTCGAACTATGAAATCACCGCTAGCGGTAAAAAACTGATCGGGTCCGCCCAGGCGCGGCGCAGTCTTGGCGTGCTGCAACACGGTTCGCTCCCCTTGTTTGGCGACCTGACGCGCATCACCGAGGTACTCAAATTTGAGACCCCGGACGAACGAAACGCTACAGCTCGCCGCCTGCTCGACCATGCCACAACCGTGGAATCGATTCTAGGGGTTGCTCCCACCTGGGAAAATGCCGCCGAAAGCCTGCAACAGGCTTTTCAGGAACAAATCCAGGTTGAACTGGTCGAGAACCAGCCCAGCGGGGCTGAAATCGAACGAGCGCATTGCCTTGAGATCGAAAAATACGCTAACTCAGCCTGGACCAATCGGATTTAGCTGCTGATCAGTCTATTCATGCACGAATATGACTTCCTGAAACCCCAGTTGACGCAGCAGCCGGTATAAATAGCTTTCCGCATTCTTCTGGGCGGTATCCAAAATCCCATCCGCTACCGCAGCTTTCTCGATTTCATCTTCAGCCGCCTTGCGCGCCAGACTCTCCAGAGTGACATCGCCGCGCTTTAAAATTCCTGTTTCGCGGTCATAAACATACGATAGTTGGTTATCCAGTGTTGCGACAAAGATTTCCGCTTCCGGCAGGCGCACCATCAGCACGCCATTTTCAACCCACATCTGATCAGCGCCCAATTTTTCCAGATCAACCCCGGCAATAACCTCGCCATGCGCCACAAACAGCAGTCGGTCGCCAAATAAAAAGCCAAGCGCGCCCTGTCCGACCTCGGTAGTGATTACCTTTTCCATCGAGTATTGCACGGTTTCCAGTCGGGCTAACGACCGCACCTCGCGCAGGATGGTTACCGGATCTGGGATAACAGTAGGCGTGGGGTGCAGTACATTGGTCACCTGCGTGGAAAGGTAATTGCTGGCCTGTTCGACCGGTTGAATGGCTTTTTGAGCGCCGTTTTTTAATATCATCGCGGTCGCAGCCAACAGACCTGCAATGACGACCACCAGGATAAGAAGCGATACGGCTAAGCCTTTGATAAATTGTTTAAAAGTCATCCATTCCTCGTTTACTGAAATAGTGTCAGCAGAAATCTTGTTATCCGGCCTGATAAATCGATTTAAACAATAACGATTATAATCAATCTTCGGCCGGTATCCACTACCTGGAGGGAATCATCGCCGTGCCCATTATTAAACACCATCCGATACTCATAGTTCTTATCCTCACCATCATATTTTCGCTGGCCGCCTGCCAGACGGTCACGCCAACGCCCACCCCTACCCCCACGGTTGGTCCTCTCCAACCGACCTCCACCCCTACCCAGGTTCCATTGGGCGATCCGGGCAATCCCATTCTGATCGGCTATGTTTATACCGATCCAGATGCCGATACTCAAGCCGCGATCGAAGCGCTTGCTGAAGAACTAGATACCCGGACGGGAAACTCTTTCGGTGCGGTAGTATATCCTACCTATGAACAACTGCTGCGTGAAATGGAAGCAGGCAGCATCCACGCCGCCTGGTTGCAGCCGATTACTTACTTGTATGCCAGTGCACAAGGGATTGCCCAGACCGCTTTGCTTGCCAACCATTTTGGCACTTATTATTACGGGACTCAATTCTTGGCCAATATCGAAAATGGCTTCACTGTTTATTTCGACCCGCAGACAAACACATCCACGGCGGATGCCGAGACAGCGCTGCAGCAATTGGATAGTCTGCGGCCTTGCTGGGCGGAGGAAGGCTCGATTTCCGGGCTGATCTATCCACTGGGGCTCTTAAACCAACTCAACATCAACCAGCTGCCGGGCGCAATTGTTCAATCTCACACTGCTGTAATTCGCAGCCTCTACATCAAGGGAATTTGCGATTTCGGCGCCACCTTTTCCTACTCCGGTGACCCGCGGACTTCCAGCGCAGTCATTTCCGACTTGCCGGACGTCGATCAAAGAGTGGTCATCATCTGGCAATCCAGTCCGGACATCCCCAATTTGAATTTTTCGACTTTTCCAACTCTAAATCCCACTTTGCGCAGCAATCTGATCAGCGCGCTGACCAATCTGGTGAAAACGGATGAGGGCAAGGCATTGCTTACCCGGGCGACCGGCAATTACGATATCCAGGACCTGCGGGTGATTGATGATTCGGTCTATGATGCGCTGCGTGAGGTCGTGCGGCGCTCCGGCATTGACTTAACCGAGTGGCTCGGCCGCTGACCCCCTACCTGCTGCAAGAATGGTTCACCTTTGGCATGGTAAAATCACCGCTATGATTCGATTCCTGCGGTTCACCATCCGGGCTTTCCTTACAACTGCCGCAGCGTTACTGCTGGTTGTTGGGCTGCCCACTCTTTTATCAGAGGTAGTCTCACGTAACCGTACCTTCACGGTGGAACAGGCGCCAGACGCTCCGGTCGCGATCGTATTTGGGGCCGGATTAAACCACGACGGCCGGCCCAGCCCCGTGCTGCGCGACCGGGTTAGCACCGCCGTTGAGTTGTACTTTTCCGGAAAGGTGCAAAAGCTGTTGATGAGCGGCGACAACAGCTACCTGGATTACAACGAACCAGGCGCTATGCTATCCTACGCTCTCGAACTCGGCGTTCCAGAAAAGGATATTATTCTGGATTACGCCGGAAGGCGCACCTACGATACCTGTTACCGTGCACTGCACATCTTCGGTGTAACCGATGCACTCGTGGTCACCCAGGCCTACCATCTGCCGCGGGTATTGTTGACCTGCCAGGGGCTTGGCCTCAACGCCCTTGGTGTAGTCGCCGATCAGCGGGAATACCACCCCATCGCCATGCAGCGCTGGCGCATTCGCGAAATCCCGGCGACCCTGGTAGCGCTCTGGGACGTCTATGTCACTCGTCCGCTGCCGATTCTTGGCAAACCCGAACCCATTTTTACCCATTCCCAAACAGACCCAACTTAATAAATTGAGGTAATGACATGGATCGTGAAACCGCATTAAGCATCGTGCATGAGAACATCAAAAATCAAGGCTTGATCAATCACATGTTGTCGGTTGAAACCGCCATGCGCTTCTATGCTGAAAAATACAACCAGGACATTGAGCTTTGGGGGCTCGCCGGTCTGTTGCATGACTTTGATTGGGAAATTCACCCTACCCTGGAAGAGCATCCTACCGCAGGCGCTCCGCTTTTGAAAGAAAAAGGCGTCCCGGATGAGGTTATCCAGGCAATTCTCAGCCATGGGGTCAATACCGGCGTCCCGCGCGACTCCCTGTTTCGCAAAGCGCTGTTTGCCTGTGACGAAATCACCGGCTTGATCACAGCAGTTGCGCTGGTTCGTCCTTCGCGCTCATTATACGACCTCACTTCCTCGTCGGTGAAGAAGAAATGGAAAGACCGCGCCTTTGCCGCCGGCACCAACCGCGAGGAAATGGCTGAAGCTGCAGAAGATTTTGGTATTGAACTCTGGCAGCATGTGGATAATGTCATTTTGGCTATGCGCAGCATTGCTCCTCAACTTGGGTTGGCAGGATAATTGCAACACACTGTTTGCTGATCCTGACCATCCAGCTGAATAGAGGTGCTCAACCATGTCCATTGAAGGAAAAGGATTCTTTATCTGGAAAATCCGCGATGCTGAAGGCGGTGCCCCGGCAAAGATTGTTTCCGCTGCCCAGGCTGGCGGCTTTACCCATGTTCTGCTAAAAATTGCGGATGGGCAATATGCCTATAACTTGGACCGCAATTCCAACTCTGATTTACTTGCACCAGTGGTCGATGCCCTGCACACTGCGGGAATCGATGCCTGGGGCTGGCATTACGTATACGGTTACAACCCCGCCGCCGAGGCCATTATTGCCATTCAACGGTTGCAACAACTCAAACTGGATGGCTATGTTATCGATGCGGAGATCGAATATAAGCAGCCGGGCCGGGTAAATGCCGCCCGCCATTATATGGATCGTCTGCGCCGCGCTTTCCCCAATCTACCCATGGCCCTCAGTTCCTATCGTTTTCCCTCCTACCACCCGCAACTGCCCTGGAAAGAATTTTTAGACAAGGTCGACTACAACATGCCGCAAGTCTATTGGGAAAAGGCGCATAATCCCGAACCGCAGGTGCAGCGCACCCTGCGTGAATTTACGGCCAAATCACCCTTTCGCCCCGTCATTCCGACCGGTCCCGCTTACCGTACCGGCCGTTGGGCGCCTTCGGTGGATGACACCAACAAGTTTATGGATACGGTCAAAGTCAATAACTTGAAGGGCGCCAATTTCTTCTCATGGGACGAATGCCGGCGTGACCTGCCGCAGGTTTGGGACGCGGTATCCGCTTATCAATGGAACCCCCCGCCGCCCACTGCGGATATCGTCGATAATTATTTTGCGGCCTTGAATTCGCGCGACCCGGTCAAGGTTAATAACCTTTATCTGCCGGGTGCAGTTCATACCACCTTTGTTCACACAGTACAGGGTTCAGAGGCGCTGCGGGCCTGGTATACCAATCTGTTCACCCAGCTCCTGCCCGAGCCTACCTTCACTCAGACAGGCGCATCCGGCAAGGGAAATTCGCGCCATTTCACCTGGACTGCCGCCTCGACAAAGGGTAAGGTCAGCAATGGCAGCGACACCTTCGGCTTGCTGGACGGCAAGATCGCCTATCATTATTCGTTCTTCCACATCTCAAGATAGACCACGAAAGCGATACCAGCCACCGGTTGCCGCTCACATTCTTCCGGCCGCTGCCCACAGGGCACACTGCGTGTGAACCTGTCGAAGCGCCGGGTTCAAAACCGGCTTCCGCCCTTCGACAAGCTCAGGGCACGGCACAATCTCTACTTCGTCGTGGTTTTGGGCTTTCTCACCGGGTTTTTGGTCGTCTTTGTGCTGCCCGCTTTACCCGTTCCTGCAGTCGGTTTTTTCACCGCGGGCTTTTTGGTCGTCCCAGTCGGCTTTGTTGTGGATGGGGTGGAAGGTTTAGCCGCAGGCTTGCTTGTGGGTTTAGCGGCTGGTTTGGCAGTCGTGACGGGTTTGGTTTTCTTTGCCGAAATTGTTGAGGCTTTTACCGTTGGTTTAGCAGCCTTTTTATCAACCGACGCGGGTTTAGAGGCTGCCGTTTTTGCTTTCACCACTACCGCTTTAGATGCTTTTTTAGCTGGGGCTTTTGCCACGGTCTTCGTTTTCACGGTCGCGGCCTTTGCTTTAGTCTTCGTTTTTGCGGCTGCTGTTTTTGTGGTTTTAACCGCACGGTCGCCCTTTGCTTTCTCAGCAGTTGTTTTTTGAGTCGTTGCAGCAGTCCGCTTCCTTCCAGGCTGACCACCCAACGGCAGGGCCAACTGGTCCGCTTGCGCTTCAGGTGCAATTACGCGCCGGACCTTCTTAAGCGGTTTTCCCTGCCGTTTTTCCCAGTAGGCCATCCCATCCTCGATCATGGTCAATCCGGTGACCTGGTCACCCGGTTTCAGGGTAACCAATGGCTTGCCAGTCGATTGGCGCCTTCCAGCGGGAATCGCATCGATGGTTTCGACTTTGTTGGTTGCGTCCTTCAAATGGATCACAAATTCCTGTCCGGGGTGACTGTAGGCCAGCGAGACCAGTTCAGCGCCTAGCTGCGGCTTGCAGGCAATGGCTCCCTGCCCGTAGCGGCCTTGGACCGGCAACTGCGCAGTAGGCAGCCGCCAGGCTTTCCCGTCCCTTCCAACCAGCAACAGATCGAATTCCGGTAGAATACGCGCAGCGCCGATCAGTTGGTCATTAGACGACAGTTTAATACCGTTCACACCGGCGGCTACCAATCCCATTGGCCGGACATCTTCTTCCGTAAACCGGATCACCATCCCCTTGCGCGTCGCCAGCAGCAGTTCCGACTTGCCGTCGGTCAACACTGCCCAACCGATTTCATCGCCCGGGTTGACCTTTGCCAGCCAGAATAACTGCGTCGATGGCCCGGGCAGGTCGCGTATGCTCGACTTTTTCACCATCCCTGCGCGGGAAACGGTCACGGTATAGTGCTCTTCACCCTCTTCAAGGCGCGTTGGTGCGGAGAAGAGCTGCACTAATTCTTGTTCTCCTTCAAATGGCGAGGCTTTACGCAGTGGGATGCCGTCCTCGAAGCGTTCGACCTCGGGCAGCGACTGTACCGAAATGGCAGCGGCCCGGCCGTCGCTGGCAACCATATAGAGCGTCTGGTGGGTATTGGTGGCATACACCTGGCGCGGCGCATTCCGGCCGCTCCAGCGCGGCAGGGTGTCTCCGGAGGTCCGCCCGATCAAGCCATCTTCCGTCACCCCGACCCACACATTCTGCGTCGGCATCAGGTCGGTAGTGGTCAGCAGGTTGCGCATTTCGGCGCCGTCTTTGAGGGCTACGATCTGCGTCCGCCGCCGGTCAGCATAGGCAGCTCGCATCGCTTTGAGTTCGTCGCCGACTACTAGGCGTAATTTTTGGGGTGAACGCAGCAAGCCTTCCAACTCTCTGATCTGGTCCTGCACTTCTTTATATTCCAGTTCAATTTTGCGCCGTTCCAACGCGGCCAACCGCCGCAGCTGCATCTCGAGAATAGCATTGGCCTGAATCTCGGTCAATTTGAAGCGTTTCATCAACTTGCTGCGTGCATCTTCCACGTCCTGGGCTTTGCGAATCAAACCGATCACTTCATCCAGATTATTAAGTGCCACGCGCAGCCCTTCCAGGATGTGGGCGCGCGCCTTGGCTTTGGCCAGGTCAAATTCACTGCGGCGCCTCACAACCGTTATGCGGTGTTCGAGGTAGATCCGCAGCGCCTGTTTAAGTGAAAGCATGTGCGGCTCGCCGCCTACCAGCGCCAGCAGTGAAATGCGAAAGGTCGATTGCAGTGGGGTGCGGCGGTAAAGTTCGCGCAGCACATTTTCCGTTTCCGCCACCTTATTGAGTTCGATGACGATGCGCATTCCCTGTCGGTCCGATTCATCGCGCAGATCGCTGATCCCTTCCAGCCCGCCTTCACGCGCCAGTTCCGCAATGCGTTCGATCAGGGAGGATTTGTTGATCTGGTAAGGCAATTCGGTGATGATGATCCGGTTTTTACCGCGCCCCATTTCCTCCAGGTGAATCTTGCCACGCAGCATGACCTTGCCGCGCCCGGTAGCATAGGCAGCGAGTAAATCCTCGCCGTTGTTTTCATGCATAATGATGCCGCCGGTCGGAAAGTCAGGCCCCTTGACGAATTTCATTAAGTCGCTGACGGTGACATCTTCCTGAACTTCCCATCTTTCCAATAGATAGTTAAGCGCATCGATAACCTCGCCCAAATTGTGCGGCGGAATGCTGGTCGCCATGCCAACGGCAATCCCGCTGGCGCCGTTGACCAGCAGGTTGGGGATGGCTGCCGGCAAGACATCCGGCTCATTGAGAGAATCGTCAAAGTTGCGGCTGAAATCGATCGTGTCGCGATCCAATTGCGCCAAAATATCCACCGCCGCCGGGGTCAGGCGCGCCTCGGTATAGCGCATCGCCGCAGGCGGGTCGCCATCCACGGAGCCAAAGTTACCCTGTCCATCGACCAACGCGTAACGCATGGAAAAGTCCTGCGCCAACCGCGCCATGGCTTCATAAACGGTTTGATCGCCGTGCGGGTGATATTTGCCCAGCACTTCACCGACGATCCGGGCAGATTTTTTGTAGGATGAATCCGCCCGCAAGCCCATGTCATACATGCCATATAAGATCCGGCGTTGAACAGGTTTTAACCCGTCACGCGCGTCTGGCAGCGCTCGCGCCACAATCACGCTCATGGCGTAATCCAGGTATGACTGCTGCATCTCCTGGTCTATATCAACGTTCTTTACCAGCCCAATCTCCATAATAAACTCCTGCCGCGCTGCCGTGGCAACGGAAGATAGAATATTTGATCGCGCATAAGTTTATCACGGTTTAGCCGTGGGTTTTCCGTCCTTGAGCGGTATGTTTTTTGGCAGGAACAATTCCGCAGCCCATCCAATTAACCAAAAACCCCGAGGGCATACCCTCGGGGTTGGTAGTGGATAACGGTGCCGCTTATGAGCTGGTGATATTGGTGATCGATATGCGCGAGTTGTCCTCGATAAAATCACCACTGGTGAAGCGACCTTCCTGGAAGCCCGTGCCAGCCGGGATCAGCTTACCGATGATGACATTTTCCTTCAGGCCAAACAACGGATCGGCTGTTCCGGCGATGGCGGCTCCTGCCAGTACCTTGATGGTATGCTGGAAGGAAGACGCCGACAGGAACGAATCGGTGCTCAGCGAAGCTTTGGTCACGCCCAGCAAGATTTCAACATAGCGCGCCGGTTGTTTGCCTTCCGAGACCATTACCTCGTTGCGGCGGTGAATTTCCAACCGGTCAACCAGGTCCATCGGCAGGTATTGTGTGTCACCGGGGCGAATGACCTGCACGCGGCCTAACATCTTGCGGATGATGACTTCGAAGTGCTTGTCATTGATGTTCTGGCCTTGGGCGCGATATACCTTTTGGATTTCGCTCATCAAGTACATCTGCGCCGCGTCGCGGCCTTTGATGCGCAGGATGGTGTGCGGATTGAGCGAGCCTTCGGTTAGCGGTTGGCCGGCCTCGACGTGCTCGCCGTCTTTGATCAGAATGCGCGAGGTGCTTGGGATTTCATCCTCTTCCGTTTCGCGAAGTTCGTACGATACGACCACCTTGCGGTCTTCCATACGCACTTTGCCGGTGTGCTGGGCTGCGATGGTGGCTTCACCCTGCGTGGCGATTGGATCGCCTAACGAAACCGCGCTTTCGTCCTTGACGGTGATTTCCCAGGATTCGGGGATCTCATACTCGTCGCTGACCATTTCAGCGTGCTCAACCCGAACCACGCGCTGCTCGGTGAATTTTTCTGACTGGATAATGCGCGCCACGCCGGAAATCCGGGTAATGACCGCCTCGCCTTTCGGCATCCGACGGGCCTCAAACAGCTCTTCTACGCGCGGGAGACCGGTCGTGATATCGCTGCCCGCCGCAACACCGCCGGTGTGGAAGGTGCGCAGTGTCAGCTGCGTGCCTGGCTCACCAATGGATTGGGCTGCTACGATACCTACCGCCGAACCCAGCTTGACCAATTCACCGCGGCCAAGGTCCATGCCATAGCATCGCTGGCAGATGCCGTGCGAGAGTTCACAGGTCATGGGTGAACGGACTTTAAAGTTCTCGATGCCGGCGTTGAGCAGGGTCTTGATCACGTTGTGATCCAGCAAGGTATTGCGCTCTGCTAAAATCTCGCCGGTGTGCGGATCCAGCATGCGTTCTGCAGTCATGCGGCCATATAAACGCACGCTCAACGGTTGCCCGGCGACGTCATCCGCTTTTTTAATGATGATGCCGTCGTTGGTATCGCAATCTTCCTGGTTGACGATCATGTCCTGCGCAACATCCACCAACCGGCGGGTCAGATACCCGGCGTCAGCAGTACGCAGTGCGGTGTCTGCCAGACCTTTGCGGGCGCCGTGCGTCGAGATGAAGTATTCCAACGCGGTCAGGCCTTCGCGGAAGTTTGACTGGATCGGCAAGCGGATAATTCGTCCAGCCGGATCAGCCATAAGGCCGCGCATACCGGCTAGTTGCGAGATAGGACCGAAACCACCCTTGGTCGCGCCAGAGTTTGCCATCGTGGACAGATTGCCATTCGGGTCCATCCCGCGGCGGACAGCATCACCAACATCTTTGGTGGTCTGCTGCCAGATCTCAATTTCACGTTCGTTGCGTTCCTGTTCGGTCAGCAAACCGCGGCGATAAGAGCGTTGCACGTTTTCAACGCTTTCATTGGCCTTGGCCAAAATTTCTGCTTTGTCGCTCGGCATGGTGATGTCGGCCACGGCAATAGTCGAACCAGAGCGCATGGCGAATTCAAATCCGATATCCTTGACAGCATCAGCGGTTTCGGTCGTGATTTTTTCACCGCAAATATCATACACACTGGCGATCAAGTCTTTCACGCCGCCTTTATCGAGCGCCATATTCTGGAAGCGCATCGCATCGGGCAAGATGTAGTTAAAGAGCACCCGACCAACGGTGGTGCTGAGCAACGTTTTGCGGGCTTCGGGCAAGCGGTTGTTATGCTCGTCGTAGAATGTTTCGACGTTAACCTGAATGCGCGCATGGATTCCCAGTTGGCCTAACTGATAGGCCAGGTTGACCTCGTCGATGCTGGCGAAATTACGACCGTTACCGGCATGATCTAGATCATCGATCATGGTCAGGTAATACACGCCAAGCACCATGTCTTTAGACGGGCTGATGATCGGCTCGCCGTCAGCTGGTTTAAGCAAGTTGCGCGATGAAAGCATCAGGTTGTTGGCTTCCCACACTGCCTTCTCAGAAAGCGGCACGTGCACAGCCATCTGGTCGCCATCGAAGTCAGCGTTAAAGGCGGTGGTCACCAGGGGATGCAATTGGATGGCAGAGCCTTCGATCAGGATCGGCTTGAACGCCTGAATACCAAGGCGGTGCAGGGTTGGCGCGCGATTGAGCAGAACCGGACGTTCCTTAATAACCTCTTCGAGCACTTCCCAGACTTCGGGGCGGTTCCGTTCAATGAACCGGCGGGCGCCTTTGACGTTGGCAGCATAGGAATGGTAAACCAGCTTGGCAATCACAAACGGCCGGAACAGTTCCAGCGCCATGGTCTTGGGCAGCCCGCATTCGTACAGTTTCAAGGTCGGACCGACCACAATAACCGAACGACCGGAATAGTCAACGCGCTTGCCAAGCAGGTTGCGGCGGAAACGCCCCTTCTTGCCCTTGAGCATATCGCTTAAAGATTTCAGTTCGCGGCGTCCGCGGCGCGAAAGTGCCTTGCCGCGCTGAGAATTGTCGATCAGAGAGTCAACCGCTTCCTGGAGCATGCGTTTTTCGTTGCGCACGATAACGTCCGGGGCACCCAATTCGAGCAGCCGTTTAAGCCGGTTGTTGCGGTTGATCACCCGGCGGTAGAGGTCGTTCAGGTCGGAGGTAGCGAAACGGCCGCCGTCCAGTTGAACCATCGGGCGCAGGTCGGGCGGAATGACCGGCAAAACAGTCATGATCATCCACTCGGGTCGGTTGTTCGAGCGGCGGAAAGCCTCCACCACCTTCAAACGAGTGGTCGCTTTCTTTCGCTTCTGCTTGCTCTTGGAGGTCTTGACCTCGTGCCACAGATCCTCGGCCAATTTTTCCAGGTCGAGGCGGCGCAGCACATCGTAAAAGGCTTCAGCGCCCATATCCGCGCGGAAGACATTGCCCCAGCGTGATTTCAGCTCGCGGTAGCGGTTTTCGGTAAGGAAGGTAAACGGCCGCAGCTCTTGCAGCTCATCACGCTGGCGGGAATTGTTATTCTGCGAGGCGTTGGATTGATCTTCCAGAGCATTCCGCAATCCTTCCATCTCGGTATCAGCCTGAACGCGAATCTCCTCGATCTGCATTTTGATCATCTCAAGATCGCGCTGCAGTTGTCCTTTGGATTCCTTTTCCAGTTCATCCAACCGCTCTTTGACAACCTTCTGAATCTTGGAGATTTGCTGCGTTGTAATCGCCTCGCCGGCGGCGGCAATCTCAACGCTGGCGGAATTGAAAACGATGGCAGCGCGGGTGGACGTACCCACTTTTTCCTGCAGTTGACGTTCCAGCGACTGGCCTTCCTGGATGACCGGTTCGAGTTTTTGCGCAATCTGTTCGTCGTGGCGGGCTTCCATGTCCTGCTTTCGCTGGTTTAACTCGCCAATTTTATGGTCGCGACCCAGCTTGACTTCCAGAATGCGCGCGTTGATCTGTTGCGCCTGCTCGCGTTCCGAGAGATTAATTTCATCGTCCAGGCGTTTTAGCGCCTTCTGGCGAGCATCTTCATCCACATAAGTGACAATATACTGCGCGAAGTAGAGTACCCGGTCCAGATTGCGGCGGGAAATATCTAGCAGTAACCCCAGGTATGAAGGAACCCGGCGTGTGTACCAGATGTGGGCCACCGGCGTTGCCAAATCAATGTGACCCATGCGTTCGCGCCGCACTGAAGAACGCGTGACTTCGACTCCGCATTTGTCGCAAATAATGCCCTTGTAGCGCGGGTTTTTATATTTACCGCAGTAGCATTGATAATCGCGGGTGGGGCCAAAAATGGCCTCGTCGAACAGGCCATCCTTTTCCGGGCGCAGACGTCGGTAATTAATTGTTTCAGGTTTTAAAACTTCACCATACGACCAGCTACGAATCGTATCTGGCGAGGCCAGGCTGATACGAAGTGCAACCAAACTTTTCGTTTCCACTAATATGCCTCCTCAGACTGGAACCCGGGGGGTTTAAATAAGAATGGACGCTAGAGAAATCTCTCAGCGTAAAAATCGTTTTAGAGGACTCCCAGGACACACATGCAAACTTGAATTATATCACAAGAACAACATTCTTCAAGAGTTTTTAAGACCAATTTCAATGATGATTCAATTTCCCCGGATCAATTTGGAAAACAATTCCCTGGAACATGTTCATGCTTAATTATACTCCACTCTGCTCCATTTTCGACCCGCTCATTTATGAATCCTGGCTCAATCCGAGGTCATTACCAGAATCATCTACAAAGCGAAACGAGAAATAGGCATTGGTTTTTGCAAGCGGCAGCCGGGCAACTGAAAAATGATATTCTCCATTGCTTGTGACCGGAAACCGGCTCTCACCGGAGGCCATAGCTGCGATGGGTTGATTGCTTCGCGCTATGGCAAAGTAATCTACCTCTCTTTCGCTGAATGACGTCCCATTGATGGAATATTCATTTTCCTGTAAATCCAGAGAGATATCCCCCAGCACGGAAACGTAACGGGAAAATACCACCTGCCGGTAGTAAGAAACGCTTTTTGCTCCATCAGCAGATTCTGCAACAACGACCAGGTATTTCCCAACTTGCGAATAGGCTACCCGCTGTTGATCCTGTTGGGAAAGTTTTGCCATGATCATTTCTTCGGTATCGGTACTGCCGGCAATAGATACATAAAAAATAGCTAAAAACCCCGCCAGAACAACTCCGGCAAAACGGATGAAATGTCGCCTTCCAGCCGGTTTTTCAGAATCCGCGGTTGCATCGAACCAGCGGTGAAGAAAGGGAATCTTGTAAAGCAACCTGAAAAGCCCGTAGCCAAGGGCCACACCGATGGTATTGATGATCAAATCATCGATGTCGAACACGCGGAAGGGGAGCAGTAATTGAAATACTTCGATCGAGAGCGTAACCAGGAAGCCCGTTGCGATAACGGCGGTGAACTTTCTGGATTTGCGGAACAAGAGCGGCAGAAAAATCCCTAACGGCGCCAGCAATACTAGATTTCCCAGCAAATTACGGATGACAAACGGGTTTTCCAGATATCGTAAAAAACGGATCGTCTGGATAAGAGGGGTCAAATTGGCGTCGGTGGGATCAAAGCCGTAAAGCATGATATCCATTGGGAAAATAGTATACGAAAACACGAAACAAGCATAAATGAAGAAAAAATTGACCACAATCTCGCGCCCCAGGTGCAGGCCGCCTGCTCGCCTGGTCGCAAGGATCCGGTAAATCACCCAGGCAGTAATGATGATGAGAAAGATGGGTTCGCTGTTTATTGAAATCAATAAAAGTTCCTTCAACGGCTAGTTCCGCCAGAAGATTATACCCGATGGAAATCGTCCATCCGCATAACGAGAATCGTTGGCGACCTTAGCGTTTATATGACATTTGCGTTTTATTGTCGAATGCCGAAATGGAATTGAATCTTGCCATCCCGCATTTGTCGGATCAGCCTTTATTCTGCGGCATACCGACCAACGGCTTGACAGGCGGTTGTTCCTGCAATGGAATTCGGAGTGTAAAGACGCTGCCTTTTCCCAACCGGCTCTCCACCACGACCTCGCCGCCGTGTCGTTCCGCAATCGACTTGACAATTGCCAGTCCCAGCCCGGTCCCGCGCTGCTCATGCGCCTCGCGCCGTTCGCTGCGGTAGAACTTCTCGAACAACCTTGGCAGGTCGAGCGGGGCGATGCCAATTCCGGAATCGACTACCTGGAAGGCGAGCTTATTGTCCTGCAATTCCAGCCGGACAATGACTTCTCCGCCTACCTTGGTGTATTTGATGGCGTTTTCAACCAGGTTGATCAAGGCTTGCTGGATAAGCGCCACATCGGCAGTCAAATCGGATGGCAATTCCTCTTGGAGCGATTCGATGGCCAGCCGAATTTTCTTCTGGTTGGCCTGCGGCGTCAGTTGATTAATCACCTGCTCGACCAATATTTCCGGTTGCAGCTGGCTTAGTTTCAGCTTGATGCCAGAGTCCAAACGCCCCAGGTCGAGCAGGTTGTTGACCAACCGGCTCATATCTTCGATGCCGTGCACCATTTTTGCTACGTAACTCTTTTGCTGGTCGTTCAACTCGCCCACCATGGACATCATGGTGGTATAACCGCGCATCAGCGCCAACGGCGAGCGCAAGTCATGGCTGACGGTTGCCACAAAGTCGGATTTGATCGCGTCGAGCTCTTTATAATGACTGATATCGCGCATTACACAGACCTTGCCGATTTGTTGATTCTCGCCCATCACTGGCGCCACCGAGGCATGGTAAATGTTGCCGTTTGGCAGCTTGACCTCTCTTGTGGCTATGCGCAGTTCTATTGGCCCAGTCAACAACGCCGCCAGTTCCGCTGAAGAAACTACTTCCTGCGCCGGCCGGCCGACCGTTGGAGATGCGATCAACCCCGTCACTTGCAAAGCAGCCGGATTGAGCAGCAGCAGCCGGTCCCTGTCGTCGAACACCATAATCGGTTCCGGGTTGGAGGTCAATACAGCCTCAAGCCGGCGTCGCCCAATTTCAGCCGATGCGTAGAGGTTGGCATTCGCGGCTGCTACCGCTGCCTCACCAGCCAGGGTGGAGAGGAACCGTACTTCCTCATCTTCGAACTGTCTTGGCTTTTGGTAGCCAATCCACAGCGCGCCATAATACGTATTTTCATGATACAGCGCCAGCCCAATTAAAGCTGCTGGGTGTAGCTGGTGATCCAATGAGGAGATGCGCCGCACCCGGGTTGTATTTTGAATGGTTAACACTTCCTGCTGGCGCATCAAGTCGAACACCTGGCTGTCAAGGTGAGAAAATTGATCAGCAACTGGCCCGGCACTGATGGTGACCAGTTTATCGCCGGCAATATCCATTCGCACGCCTTGTATCAGTACAGCTCGCGCGGATACGGCATCTTCGCTTAACGCCGCTTCCAGGATGGGGTGCACAGCATCATAGATATCCAGTTTGGCAGCCACGCCCTGACTCACATTAAGCAATTTGTTCAATTCATCCAGTCGGGCTTTCAGGCTGAGGCGCATTTGTTCGAACGATTTTCCCAGCGCGCCGATCTCGTCCACACCCGTCACGGGCGCCGACGACGACAGCTCCCCCTGTGCGATGCGCGTTGCCTGTCCGCCAAGTTGTTTGAGCGTTTGCGTAACCGACCCCAGCGAGAAACGCAGCATCACATAAGCCAGCATGGTGAACAATCCCAGGATGGCCAACAGCGGGACAGCAATTTCCAGTGAGATTTGTTGAGCCACCCGGGCTGGCATGGTTGCGACTACTGCCCAGGGCCGGCCAACGACGGGTTGGTAATACACTAACTGCCGGGTGCCGGTCGGCGAGAAATCCTCGAAGAACACCGGTTCGTCATCAACTTTATCAGTGTACATATCCATGCCGGTTAGGGCAGTTGATTCACTGGTACGGTAGAGGATTTGCCCGGCATCATCCAGAATGAATCCTTCCCCGCCATCTGCGCCAAGGGAAGCCAAAGCAGTCAATGCCGGTTGCGTAAAGGGGTTGATCTTCAAGTCAGCCCGACCCAGCAAAACGCCCTGGGCAGTCCCAGCATCGTCCAATATCGCAGCAACAAACGAAATATTTCCTCCAGTTTCGGTCGATGCGGGTGGCACGGTGTAGATTTGCAATCGGATGCCCTTATTTGCAAGCCCAATCGCCAGCTCCTCTTCATCGGTTAAATCATTCTGTGAGAAAGTGGATAGTGGATAACTTCCGCGGATGGCTCCGGCAGAATCGAACAGCGTTAGCTGGTGAAAATAAGATACCGCCTTAATGTTGTAAGCCAGTTCGTCCTCGATGGCATCATCCGGTAAGTTGGCCAGGTCTGGTGTGGCCATATTGAGGATAAAACTTTGCCCAGCTTCAAGGAAATACGGCACACTTTCCGCTGCAATTCGAGTAGTATTCCCAAGCCGTTCCTCCATCATCTGGCGGGCAGCATAACCCGCCACCAGCCAGTCAGCCAGGGTCAGCACCAAAACCAGGATAAGGACCATGGGTAATGTGATCGTCATGAAGCGGGTTTGTAAACTGGTTTCAGCTGGCGATGGCACCAATTTCGCTGGACGCGGCCACAAAAGCGGGAAGATCCAATAAATTAATTGCCCAAGGAAACCTGCTGCGTACAGCGGGAGAATTTTAGCGAATATCTGCATCCAGTTCTGAGCCAGTGCATAGTCCAGGCGTTCAGCCAGGATACCTGGAATGCTCAAAAAGGCGATCAGCAGGAAAACGGGGATATAAACCAGCGACAGCAAAACTGCCGCCACAAATGGTTGTCTTAACCAGCGGAAAAATCCTGTACGGTAGCACTGCCTGACAGTAGCACCGTAGATCAACGCCAGGCCGGCAATTTCCAGTGGAGCGAAAAGGCTGTGGGTGACAAACATTCCCAGCACAAAGCCGCTTGCCAGACCAACCAGCCCTGCGCCCGCCACCCCCACCATCCCTCCTGCCATTACCCACGGGATGGCGCTGAGCAGGAAAACCAGCGGCTCTTCAGCCTCAATGGGCAAATTCGGAATGGGCAGAGCGCCAGATTGAGGTAAATAGAAGTTGAGAATAATCAGGGTCAGCGGCGTGGTTGCCATGAGGAATAGGGTCAGGCCCCATTGTCGGGCTGACCTGCCTATCAGGGTTTCGCGCCATTTAAAAAACCCCCATCCCAGAGCACCAGCCAATATAAAAAGGCCAATCCAGTTGCTTGCCTGAAAAGGTAAATCGAAATACGGCTGTGCGGAAAACGGGTTGAAATCAATCAGCATAGAAATTCACCGCGTCAGGCGATATGAAAATTATAGCATCCCGCACAGGCGCGGCGTCCATTTTCGGCATTGAAAATGTGAAAGATGGGGGTAACCGCATGATTAATCGACATTAACAGTCTGCAATAACCGTGATTCCCCTTGATCACCACGGATCCTCCGGCTTTTTCGGATCAATCCTACGCTTTTTCGATCAGTGCAAGCGCGCGCTCGACGACCTGCGCGATCGTCAACCCCTCCGAGTCCAGAATGATCGCATCCTCGGCTGGCCTTAGCGGGGCAAGTTTTCGGCCTGAATCATACGCATCGCGTTTACGCAAACCTGCCAAAATCCGGTTGTAATCGGCTGCAACACCGCGGCCGGTCATCTCGCGATAGCGACGCCAGGCGCGTTCCTCAACCGACGCCACCAGGTAGATCTTCAGCCCCGCTTCGGGAAAGACAACCGTTCCGATGTCGCGGCCCACCATGACCACGCCCCCGCGTTGGCCAATGCGCCGCTGCTGCAGGGTCATGGCCTGCCGTACGCGCCGGTACGCCGATACCTGCGAAACATTGGCGTCCACGTCTGGATTGCGGATTTCCCAGGTGACATCTACCCCGTCGATGCAAACATCTGCGCTTCTGCCATCCGCTATGGATGGCGGACGCACATCAATATTCACTTCTTCTGAGAGCGTAGAAACCTCATCTTCCTGATCCACACGCCCTAATTTTTGCAGGGCTGCCCAGGTAACGGCGCGGTACAGGATGCCAGTGTCGAAAAATAAATAGCCGATCCGTTGTGCGAGGCGTTCGCCCAGGGTCGATTTTCCCGAGGCAGCCGGCCCGTCGATTGCGATGATACTCGGTTTAACCATACAAATATTCCAATCTAAGAAGTTGATTTCAGGGGTTAAACCCTGCAGCATCCGGGAATAAATCTGCGCGCGCCCATAAGACAATAATTGTTTTTTCCACTGGAGCGGATTTAAAGGCAATCCATTGCAACCATTCGTCGAAACTCATCTGCCACTTCGGGTTAACCTCGAGGACAAAGTCCTGGCCGCGGTAGGTATCGGCTAATTCAGGCGATGGCTTATCAACGGTGATCAACAATGCGGGCTTGGATGCTGATGCAGTAGTGGTGACATACCGCGCCTGCCGGTAATCACGCAGTGCCCAGCGCAGCGCCGGGGAATCAATCCCCTCAACCACCAGCTCAAGTTCTCCGGGTACGCGCATTTTCCAGGTCGAAAGGTCATTGAGGGTGGTCTGCAGCAAATCCACTTCATCCACCCAGGCCCCACGCCACCAGACTTGGCCCTCAGGGTTGGCTCCTAATCCTGTGCCGCCCCAGGCCGCCGAAAAGCCCCACAATCCCAACGCCGCGATTAAGCCCCACATTGCCCCCTGCCCTGCGGTTTCCTCATCCCAGAACCAACGGATCACGAAAGCTGCCCCTACCAGCAACAGCACAGGAAAAAGCATACTAACCATCCTGGCAAAAGTCGAGACCTCTGGGCGGACAGCCTGGAAATAGGCGATAAAGCTGAGCCAGGTAAAAACTAATAGCACGACCACAATTATACTATACGCAATCGCTGTCCAGCGAAAACTAACCTCTGTCGTCAACAGCTTCGCCAGTTGGCGCGCTGCCAGCGCCAGCATGGGCAGCAACACCCAAACCAAATCAGCCACCTCGCGCGCGGGGTAAAGCAGCGTCAGCGCTAACGCCGCCAGCCACCAGACTGCTAAAAAGGTATCCAGCGGATTTTTCGTCTGGACCACGCGAACAAGCCCAACAGCCGCAAACAGGAATCCAAGCGGCTGCGAGAGTACCAGACCGAGCAACATCCGGCCGGCAGTAACTGTGCTTGTCTGTGACCAGCCCGTCAAATAGTGAACCAGGCCATTAGCTGTGGCATTCAAGCCGTTAGGAATCAGAAAAAGCAATGTGCCAAATACCAGCACAACGCCTATGAACCAGCCAAGCACAACTTTCCAATCGAATCCGCCAAATACGCCGGCAAATGGTCCTTCTCCGGCCTCTTCGACCGGCTGCCGGGGCTGAAAGACGAAGCGGTAGAGCAGGGCCGCAAATCCCAAACCAACGGCTCCCTGCCAGAAAGCTGGTCCACCCAATAAGGCTAATCCCGCAAATGCGCCTATCATCGCCGGTTTCTTGACCAGCAGGGCTGCCAGGGTTAAGATCACAAACAGACCTGCCCAGCTCATGCCGCTGGCCTGGCGGGAAACAGCGACCCAACCGGCATCGACCGCCAACCCAAAACACAGCAGCAATGCTGCCTTTTCACCCAGGTGTTTGCGGAATAACCACGGTGTCAGCGCCAATACCGTCCCTGCCAGGGCTGGCCAAAAACGTGCTACAGCTTCGCCAGCGCCGAATATAAAAAACCAGGCGGTGGTGAGCAGCACATAACTGCCCCCGCCGCCAATGAAATGCTCACCGCCCAAAGCCTGCAGCGCATTGATCGACTCGCTGTCAGTCAGCGGCAGCTTGCCCAACAAGACAAATCGCATTAAAAGCGCAATAGCGCCGGTCAGCAGCAAGGCGATGCGTTGGTAAGGCAGGTTGCGGTTTATGGATGGGTTCATGGCATCCCGTCTTGTGTCAGGATTGGCGGCAGAGGATTATGATCGGGTACTTCGTAAATGGTCGCTGCCGCGTTCTGGAAAACGATTTCTAAATTACCTTGAAATTTTGCCTCATTCACCCGATAAGTGGTGCGTTCAACTGGCCCGATGTATATATATCGAATATTATAGCGTTCGATCACCGCGGAGGCTTCATCCCAACTATTGGTGGTATACAGCAATTCCAGATCGCCGCGCCGCGAACCGATTTCCTCTGCACCGCCGCGCCATTGCCACTCATGGCCCTCCCAACCCAGCAAGGCAGGCTGCCCGCTGTGGGTCGAAACCCGCGCTGTGTCGGGATTGTACGATCCGCCGACCGTCTCAGCGACGACGCCGAAAGGGGCCCCTTGCAGCCACGTGAATGCCTCCCATTCGTCAGGGTTGTACTGTTGCAGGTAAGCTTTGCCGTCCAGAGTCAGCTCTGACAGCGGCATGGCGGGCAGCCCGGTCTTCGCAGCCAGCATGATTGCCGGATAAATGAGTGCAGCCGCTGTAATCAGCAGCCAACTCACTTTGAACGCAGCCTGCCGTAAGCCGTGTAATTTGTGCCACAGCACGGCGGTCGCGTACGCCGCCGCCAGGCCCCAAAGTATCCATGCCTGAAAGTAAAATTTGAAAATCGTGTTCAAGCGTGTGCCAAAGCCGTCTTTAAGATAGAAAAACTCCGGCAGCAATGCAAGTCCGGCCCCGACCAGGATCAACACTGCGACAAAAATGTCCACCGTACGCTGCGGGCCAACCGCAGCGTACGACGCATCAGGCGAAACTTCCTCCAGCTCAGGTTGGCGTCGAGCGGCCGATAGTACCGCCCAGGCCAGGGCTATCACGCCGAGAAGCGCCAGCCAGGTAAATGGGTCGGTAACCCGCCGCTGGATCGCCGTCTGGAATAGTTCCACGCCCTGGCCGCCTTGTTTCCCAAAGTATTCGCTCAAACCAAAAACCAGGGATGAACCAAATGGCTGAAGAATGCCGCCATTTTGCTGCCACGAAGTTGCAGCGGACAAGGTCATCTGGAAAACGCCCCAGGCCGCAAGCATGAGCACCCATAACCCTGCTACGACGCTAGCGCCGGCCAGCAGGCCATTTTTAATGTCCTGCCATCGGCTGTGTTGGATCTGGTTCACCAACCAGATCACGATGGGCAACAGCAACGGCAGGAACATGACCAGGAAATACACGCTGCGCGTTTGGAATGCCATCGACGGCAGCAATCCGCCAGCTTGCGACGCAAAGCCAAGGTAAAACGGCAAATACAGCACCCCACCCGTAATCCCCAGCAGCAACCCGATCTGGATAAAATCGGCCACCCGCGCCCAGCCCCAGCCATTTTGAGAGACGCGCAGCCAGGCGTATACAGCCGCAAACAAAGCAACATAAATCGGAAAATCCCAGGTGTTCAGGAAGGACAGCCCGCCCAAAATAACCGCGGTGGGCCAGAAATCGAACCGTTTGAACCATTCCTTGACCTGAATCCCCTCGATTTTCTCAGCCAACCCGCGGTATGCCAGGTTAAGCGCCAGGGCAACTGCCAGCAACACAAACGGCATCCCAAGTACATGTGGGTGCAGGTCAGCCAACAGGTAGGAGAAGAATGGAAATTCGTTGATAATTTCGGTGGCTGTGCCGGACAGGTTGAAATCCTGCAACACGCGCGAACCCATCCACCACAGCCAGCCGCCGCGCTGCGGCATCCAGCTGTAAGGTTGAATAGGCGCGGTGTTGATTTCTTTAATGTTCAACCAGGTCCAAAAGTTCGCCGGCGGCTGACCATCTATGCCACTCGACCAGAATAGACCGCGAGCGTGCAGTACATCCAGCAATCCGCTTAAATTGCTTACCACCAGAATAAAAAGCGGGGCAAGCAGCGCCCAGCCAGCTGCACCCCGGGTGTGAGGGTCTTTGTCACCCTCGCCTGTCCTGGCCAGCAGGTTATATACGATCCCATAGGCAGCCACTGCAGTCACCGCAAACCACATGGCAACCGCCAGATTGAAAGCAATGCTGGTCGCCGTTCCAGTGACATGCACCAGCATCGCGACCATGATATAGCCAAAGTAATAATAGGAAATGGCATAGCCGGAAAGCCAGGGGTCATTGGGTGGGAAACCGGGCGAGCGCAAGATGGCATTGATGAAAGCCAGTTCCATCGGTTTTTCGGTCCAGTTGACTTCCGGATTGGCTGCGCGCACGAACGCCCAGGCAGCAAAAGCTAACGCAAACAGGACCTCGGTGATAATCACCACCCGCTTATGCTGCTTGATCCAATCCCACAACTCCCGCAAGCAGCCTTTCCCTGCTGCCAGGCTGATTCCAGCCAGCAGGATCAGCGCCAGCAGCGCTCCCCCCGTATTGTTTTGCAGCAACCCCAGGTAAGTTAGCAGCCAGAACAGGTAACCCCAGCCCAGCAAAGCCAGCGGCCTTGCCAGCGTGTACCCGCGATCAGGAAGAAAGCGGAACAGCCGCTGCGCCAGTGGCAGCGTCAGCCAACCGGCAATCGAGACCAGCAGGTACCACCACAGCACATCGATCAAAGTTCATCCTCGTTTTTTGGCAATCCTGCCGGCCAAACAAAATCGCCATCGCTTTCCGGCGCAAAAACCAACACCTCCGTCACTGCATCCAGGTTGAGCGCACCGTACAGGTGCGGGAACTCTTGCCCATCTTCGATTGGCTCATAGCGCAGCTTAGCAGCCAGCAGTTTAGGGTCGATCAACAGCAAAACAACATTGCGGTTGCCATGATAAAACTTGTTGGCAGTGCGCAACAACTGGCGCCCCGTCGAAAAATGGATGAAGCCCTCGGTTTCGAGTGAGCCGGTGGTGTATGCGCCATTTTCCAGCGCTTTTGACCATTCTTGTGCCAGGGCGATATGAAATATGCGCTTGGGACGCTCTGGTTCGCTCATGGGATCACCTCGTAGATGGCGGTCGAACCATCCAAATAAACCTGCTGCCAGTATTGACCGGCATAGGTAGGGAATTTGGCGATGCCAAAGGGGTCGTAGGTCACCTGCTCCAACTGGCCAACGATGATGTATCTAACATTGTACTTCTGCAGGAATTGAACCGCCTGCTCCAGGTCAGTCGTGTTGTAGAAATTGGTCACTTCGTCGATGCGCGCCCAGATGGATGTATCCGGAATCGTCGCCCGCTGCTGCCGCTGATGCCAGTTCCAGCCAATGGTGGCCGGCAAGCCAGTGTAAATCGATATGCGCGAACCCCAGCGGTACTCGACGGTGTTGGCTTCTACGATCACCGGCGAGCCCTGAACATTTTCCTGCAGCCAGCGGATGGCTTTGTAGTCCGCGTTCAGGTCCAGCAGACCATTCTGGTCATGATATTGCGAGGTTTGCATGTAGGCCATGCCGTCCAAAGTATGGGGGGCCGAATCGCTGATGCGGTCGCGCATTTTAGACGGAGCGGCGGTTAATGGGTAGAAAAATGCGAATACGACAAACAAACCGACAACGGCAATCCAGGCGTTGCGCCACCCCGGTTTCCAACGAAGTTCGATTTGCGGCAGCAGCCAGAACAGCCCGGCAGCCGCACTAAGAGAGAACAGGGTCCAGGCTTGCAAATAAAATTTGAAGACCGTGTTCATGCGGTTAATATCGCCAACGAGCACAATAATTTCCACTGCCAGCGTCAGCACAGCAGCCGTTCCAATCATGAACAGCACCGCCCGTTTCGGATCGGTTTGACCGGGACGCAGCAACAGCAGCAGCACCCAAACCGCCAGAGACAACGCCAGCCAGGCAACAGCTACCTTTTGCTGGTAGGTAAGGAACAAGACCACAACGATAAACAGCGCTGTGCCCCCTAAAATTACGGTTTTATACGGGCGCAGCTTGTTTAACGCTGAAACCGGGGTCTTTTCCATCCAATCGATGGTTTCCCAAAACAACCAGGTGACAAGGATGACCAGGAATAAGCCCCAGTGGGTAAAGTAATCGTAAAAGGTGGTCTTTGCGCCTTGCCACAAATCAATCTTGGTGTAACCCTGGGCGTACCAGGCCTGGTACGGCTGGTACAGCACAAAGGCCAGTCCGGTCAGTAGGATCACTGCACCTATTGCCACGGTGAGCCGCCGGATAATCAGTGGCAACCGCGGTAGAAACTTTTCTGGGAGAACGGCGTAGCGCAAAGCACTGTAGAGAATAGCCGCCACCGCCAAGCCGAGATAGGTGGGCATATCCCAGGTGTTGGCCGGGTACAAAGCGCCAATGGTTACGCCGCCAAGGAACATGGTTAGCCCAAAGGGCAGCCACCCTCCCACACGCGAGTCGATCTTCCAGCGCCATTTGCCAAGCACGATGGATAAGGCCCAGCCTAACGCCAGCAGCGTAATAGGCAGGGCGAACAGGTGGGCATGCGGGTCGCCGTAGAGGAAGGTAAAGAATGGGAACTCGGTGATCGCGTCGCCGCCCTTGACCGCCCGGCTGGGGATCCAGTACCAGTCCGCGGGAGAGTAAGGCAGCACTGCCCCTTTGAAATATTCGGCCAGACCGCGGAAGGTCCAACCAACCTGCGTAATCAGGTTGGCGCCCTCGATAAGCCCGCCAGGCGCGACCAGCTTCATGATGCCTTCCCACATCATGCGAATCGTGCCGAGGTTGCCAAGGATCAGCATTGCCACAGCCGAGGATACGCCGGCAATCCACGGTGCAATGCCGGGTCGATCGTCGTCATCGCCATTAGACCGCTGGGATTTAAACCACTGCTGAACATTCGAGCCAAAACTGTAAGCCCCCAGCGCGATCAGCGAGAAGAAAGTCGGCAAAATCAAGTTGTAGGCAATCGACGGAACGACGCCAAGCCATTTGGTGGGGACTGCGGCGACAACAAAGCCGTAGTAATAGTAATTGATCCATCCGCCAGCGTACCACGGGTTATAAGGCGGGAATGTGGCGCTTTTCAAAACGGCATTGAAATAGGCGAAATCCATCGGCTTTTCGCCGCCGTAATTCGGATGCCAGAGATCGGGGTTGCCCAGTCGGATGAACAGGAAGAGCAAGAAAAAAGCCAACCCGACCGCTTCGACCGTCAGATAGGACCGCCAGCGGAGCTTAATTTCGCTGCCCAATTCTTTGCGCTGCCAAATCGCCAGCGCCAGGCTTACCCCGCCCAATAAACCTACCGCGCCCCCAATCGTCCAGCGGGTGAACGGGATGTTATTCGCTCCCGCTATCCATACCAGCCAGGTGAGCACCAGCAAGCTCGCTGTTTTTGCCAGCGGGTAGCCAGTATCCGGCAATCCTTTCATGGCTATGCGCAGCAACGGATAGATCAGCCAACCCAACAGCAGGATCATCAGGTACCAGACCGCTGCCCCAAACCCTGGGTAGCGGTTGATTAGCGCATCGACATCGAACAACTCTGACCAGGTACCGCCGTTTTGTTGAATCTCCAGGCGATCTTCAGGCAACAGTAAGTCGGCCGGATAATCCGGCGCCTGTCCGGGGATGACATGGATCACATTGCTCAGATCAACCGCTTCAAGAATCCGGTTTACTTCAGCTTGCGAATAATCTGCTGTCTTTTTGAAAATGAACACCTTGGGATGGTCGTATACCGTGAAGGCTTCTTCCGCAAACTGGTCGTTGATTTGTATCGGTCCCAGCGTTGGATAGGATTGGAAGACCCGGACCAGTTCGAAGCCCAACCGTCCGCTATAGGTGCCGACCTGGGCGGTGCGGTAGCAATCGATCAGGTCTTCTTCCGCCGGGCAGCCGAGCAGTTCGCGGTAATAGACGGTGGTTAGCGGGTAACGCTCGGGCACGCGCGTGGTCGTACCCCACTGGCGGTTGGAGGTGATGGTAATGGTATCGGCGCGTTCGAGAATGGCCTCAAAGCGCGCCAGCTTATCCAGGCTGTCATCCCAGTACATCTCGAAGTTGAGGTCGCCTTCATACAGCCCGGCGAAAGGATCGTATCCATCCATGCGTAGGGGGACGCTGTCGTCCCAGGGAGTTTCCACAGCGATTCCAGAGCCATAAACTGCCAGCTTAGCATCGCTATTTACCACTTCCATGCGCAGCAGATAGAGCGCGCCAGCCGTTACCTGAATTGAATGGTCTAATTGCCAGCGGTACTCTCGCCCGCGTGGATCATCGTCAGCGGCAAAGTCGCTGACGATTTCAGTTTGCGCCAGCGGAGCAGCCAGGTTGCCTTCTTCAGAGATGCTAACCCGCAGGGTCTTCAACCCCGGCTCGCCTATTGTGTCCACCACCCGGTTGAGTACGACCTGGCTCAGTTGCCCGCTAGTTGATAGCACAAAGCGGATATCGCCTGGCTGCATAGTCCGAATGGTATCTATCATCGGCGGCAGTTCCAGCTTTGTGACGCCGTCCAGCGTCTGGATAGTTGCGCCGGTTGCCCCCGATAAGCCAAGTGCAACTTCAGATTCCTGCACATGGAGATCGATCCGATATCTTTGTCCCGCCTGAACCGCCACAGGTTGTTCCAGCGGAACGTTCCAGCCTAAAAGCTGCCCTCCGCCGCTCTGGAAAGTGTTGGCGAGGATGCCAAAACCCGCTGCTCGCGCTTCTGACCCTACCTCATAAAGGGTGATTCCCAAAGTTTTCGGGTTTGGGTTTGACGACAAATCCTGAATGTTGGTAAATTGGAAGCTGGTCAGCAGCCCGGAAGTATCGGAAGTGAAACCTATTGAAATCGTTTCAGCGGAGGAGAGAATCTGCATTGGGGCGTACGGCAGCAGTTGTTTGATCTGTCCATCGGCAGTGTCAATTTCCAGGTTGACTGGCCCCGGGACATTCTGGAACACCCAGCGAGAGGCTTCCACTCGTGTCATCGGGCGATTGTAGATGCGGGTGAATGCGAAGGCCCAAACAAAAGTGACTGCCAGGGTGAGGAAGCCGGTTGTCACGGCAGCAATCTTCAACCAGCGCCCGGCCTGCAATTTACCGGCATCCATTTTCTTTCGCCCAACCTCCCAGAGGTTCCACAACGCCCAGCCGGCAGTCAAAGCCAGGGTCGGGTAAATGGGCAGCTCGTAGCGCATGGTCGGGTTGCCTTGCAGCGACTGCCAGATAAAATAGATGGCCGTCCAGCCCCACACCAGCAGGCTGCGTTTCCAGGTTCCGTTGAGTTGGCGAACACCCATCCAGATGAACCCGGCCCAGGCCAAAATTCCCATGGGCAGTCCCATGCCCCACAAAACCATATTGGTAAAGGAGAAGGTTACCGGGATGCGCGCCCATTGCAGCGCCGGTGGGAAATCGACGTTCCCGGTCATCTGGTTCGAAAGTTCTTTCAGGTTGGCAATCCACTTTTCATTGGGCACAATCCCAAAGAATCCCGGCCCGCTGAAAGCATACGGTTGCAAAACACGAAATACCAGGAAGGCTGCCGCGCCGCCGACTACCAGGTCGCGAAAAGTAATCTGCCACAGCTCATTCCGTTGGTCGCGGGGATGGCGCATGATCAAGATGAACCAGGCTGCTGGCAGTAGTACTGCCATCAAAGCGGTGTTGATCTTACAGGCCATCGCGCTGCCAATCGCAACGCCAAACCACAGGCTGTTGCGTACGGATTCACGCTGGTACCATTTTTGCCCGGCACGGACGCTCGGTTCAAGGATTGGCTGTGTGGCTAATCGAGCCGCGAAGTACAAGGCCAGGGTAGTGAAAGTGGTCGAGAATGAATCGGCGGTATAAAAATGCGACTGCTGGATTTGCATGACGGCAAAGGCCGAAAATGCCGCGCCAAGCACGCCAATTTTGTGATTGAACAACCGTGCGCCCAATAAATAAACCAGCAGCACGGTCACCAGATCCATCAAAGCCGAAAAAACTCGGCCGGTCTGCAGGATTTGCTCCCAGAATACCGTTCCAAATATTGTATCAGCCAGATAACGGGTGGCGATGAGCGGGAAAGTGCCGTAAACGAAAAAAGTATCGCCAACATTATGCGGATTGAGCGTCGATTTGGCCGTATCGAAGTAGTCGCCCAGGCTATCCACTGCAGAAATATGCGAGGTCACTCCGACAAAAAAGCGTTCATCAGGATGCAAAAAACTGTATTCGCCCCAAAACAGGCCGGTAAAGCGGAAATAAGCCGCTGCGGCCATGATGATAAATAACAGAATAACCCATAACCGTGATTCCCATGACTTCCTGGGAATAGCCTTGATGGTTTCCATTACGGTGGGCATTGTCTGTTCGGTCATGATTGGGTCACGTTATTTTATAAATGAAAAATGGCAATAGGAGTAATTGTATACAAGTTTTGCCGCAAGTGAATATGGGTTTTATTAACTCCTGGCGGCTTTCATTTCATCCTTGATCTCAAGGAACAGGCGTTCATAACTTTCAGCAATGGTATCCGGCAGGTACTGGACCTGAATGGGCTGCGGTTCGCGGATAAACGCCTGGCGGTTGCCCAGGATTTCGAGCAGGCATCCCGCCAGTGCTGCCGCATCGCCTGCCGGGAAAATTTTCCCCATGCTGTGCATTTTGACCGGCTGACGCACGCCAGGAATATCCGATGCGACTGTTGGCACCCCTTTGGTCATCGCCTCGATCTGGACGATGCCAAACGATTCAGTCGAGTTCAACGAAGGCAAAGCCAGAACGTCGAGATTGGAGAAAAAGGCTGGCATATCGGCATCCGGAATAAATCCGAGAAATTTCCAGTTACCCGCTTTTTCATATTCCTGAATGCGAGGATAGAGCCGGGAAAAATAAGCTTCTTCACCCACAACGTTTTTGTAAGCGCCGACAAATTGCACCTGCCCCAGGGGATATTGCTTCAAAATCGCTGGCAGCGCATCCAGCAGGACCTCGACGCCTTTCTCGGTGGCAAACCGCGAGGCTAGCCCGATGACTGGGCGTCGGCCGTCAGGATTGTACTTTTGCGCAAAACCACGCGCTGCATCCGGCGTCACCGCGGGTAATTCGATGGGCGGCGGAATTACTTCTAATTTGCCAAGATATCGTTTCAGAAATAGAGAATGCTCGGCATAATCGCGGGTATTGGTGACGATGCGGTGAGCAAGCCGGGCTGCCAGTTCATTCATTAGCAATATGCCCTGGTTGGCTGCCCAGCTGAGTAAACCCGGCGGCATTAATAAGTCGCAATGATAAGTGATAATGGTCGGTTTTTTCCAGATACGGCCGCGGAAAGCTACCCCGGCAGCGTCAAACTGCGGCAGGTGCAACTGGACGACGTCGTTCTCACGCACCAACTGAGTAGCCATCCGCCCAAAGCGCGGCATGACGACCCCCTTGCTGACCCGGAAAGCGACCGGCACGCGAACAACGCGTACACCTTCGACCATCTCGTCCAATGGGAGGTCCTGGGTGTATTGCGAGGTCATCACCGTCACCTGATGTCCGCGCCGCGCCAGCGCTTTTGCCAACCGTTCGGCGTAGATGGTCAGCCCGGATGCGTGGGGACGGTAGTAGGTCAGAACAGATAGGATGCGCATATCGTTTTATCAGTTGCCGTATGACGGCTTAAGTTCAGGCAGCACTCTTGCGGTTTTGCAGGTCGAGAAACACACTGCTGAGCGAGCGCCCCTGGCGCATTAGCCCGACTAGACCAAGTACACCGGTTACCAAAATTTGCATGAAATGCAGTGTAATGGCATAGGCCAGTCCTGTTGTATGGTCGATGCCAAGAATGGTTAACGCGCCGACCGTCGCAGCCTCAAAGGTCCCCAACGCCGCCGGCGCAGAAGGGATTGCGATCCCGAGGGCCAATACTGCATCCGTGAACACACTCCACCATATCGGCACTGTTGGAACGATCGCCAATAGCCCAACATAATAAACCCCAATGGCAATTACCCAGGAGGCCAGTAACAGTAGCAAAGCCAGGATAAATTGGCGCAGATCAGTCAGTGCAGTCAATCCAGCCAAAAGCGAACGCACCTGCGGTGCTACCCACTTGCCAACAAACTTCCACCGGCCGCCAAGTTTATCCACCCAGGCGCTCACCTTCAGGTGGTGACGGGCCATCAAAAATAAGCTCACCATTCCGGCAGCTACTACAGCCAGCATGATGATTGCCACCGGCTTTGCCCAGGTCATTTCGAGCGCCAGCGGTAATGTCGAAAGCAGCATCGTAGCAGCAATGGCTATATCCAGCGCGCGCTCGATGATAATGCTGCTAAGGATTTGTGCAGCTGGCAGATTGGTTTGCTGGCCAAGCAGCACCGCCCGGCCGATTTCTCCCAGCCGAAATGGCAGAATATTGTTGAGCAGGTAACCCTGGTTGATGGCCCAGAATGCATCGCTGAGTTTGGGACGTCCTGAAAGCAGCACGCGGGATACTCCCGCTCGGATCGCCAGGAAAATCAAAGTCAGCAGAACCATAATCGCAATGTACCCCAGCGAAAAACGGCGCAAGGCTGGCCCAAGATTCTGCCACTGGGTCACCCGGGCGACAAAGAAGATGGCTACCAGACTGATTAACATACCGGGCAGCCAACGTCGCGATTTTTTCCATACCTTCGTGATCGCCGCGGTCAATCTTCCTCCAGCCGTAAGATCGCCATGAAGGCTTCCTGCGGAATTTCTACATTCCCCACCATCTTCATACGCTTCTTGCCGCGTTTTTGTTTTTCCAAAAGTTTCTTTTTCCGGGTGATATCGCCGCCATAGCATTTTGCCAATACATCCTTGCGCAATGCTTTGACATTGGCGCGTGAAATAATGCGCCCGTCTGCAGACGCCTGAATCGCCACATCATACAGCTGCCGCGGGATCAATTCTTTCAGCTTGGTGACCAATGCCTGGCCTTTATGATACGCGTCTTCTTTATGGACGATGGTTGCCAGCGCGTCCATCTGCTCCCCGCCCACCAACACTTCCAGTTTGGTCAGGTTGCCCGGACGGTAATCCGCCAGGTGATAATCCATCGAAGCGTAACCGCGGGTACGCGACTTAAGATCATCAAAAAAATTTACGACCAATTCGGAAAGCGGAATCTCGTAGGACAACTGCACCCGGTTGGGGGCTGGATATTCCTGTTCTTTGAAGATACCGTGCCGTTTTTTGGCCAGCTCCATGATGGTGCCGTAGAACTCGGTGGGAGTGATAATTTGCAGCACCATCCACGGCTCGCGGATTTCAACAATCGACCCGGGGTCTGGCAGCAGTGCTGGTGAATCAATCCGGATGGTTTCCTGGTTGATTAATTCGATTTCGTATTCCACCGACGGTGCGGTGACCACAATATCCAGGTCGTACTCGCGTTCCAGCCGCTCCTGAATAATTTCCATATGAAACAAACCCAGAAAGCCACAGCGGAAGCCGAAATTGAGCGCCTGCGATTTTTCCGGTTCGTAGATCAGTGAAGCGTCATTTAATTGCAGTTTTTCCAGAGCTTCGCGCAAATTACCATAATCATCGCCGTCCACTGGATAAATGCCGGCGAATACCATCGGCTTGGGGTGACGAAAACCGGGCAGTGCTTCCGCTGCCATGTTCGTTGCGTTGGTTATTGTGTCACCCACGCGGCATTCCGCCACCGTTTTTAATCCAGTAGCGACATAACCGACATCGCCGGGTAGCAATTCTTTGACTGCCCGCATGGTGGGTGAAAAAATGCCGATCTCAACCGGGCGCACATCCGTGAAGGTTGACATCATCCGCAGCGAGTCGCCGGCGGCAATTTGGCCTTCGACAACCCGCACATAAGCAACCACCCCTTTGTAGGAGTCATAGTGCGAATCGAATATCAGCGCACGCAACGGTAGGTTGCTGTCGCCGGTCGGAGGCGGGACGGTACGCACAACCGCTTCAAGCACCTGGTCGACGTTGATCCCCTCTTTCGCAGAGATGGCGATTATGCTCTCCGGATCGACGCCCAGTAAATTGTGGATGTCCTTGGCCACCTCATCCGTTCGGGCGGATGGCAAATCGATCTTATTGATCACCGGAACGATGGTCAGGTCGGCCTCCAGCGCCAGATAGAGATTCGCCAGCGTCTGAGCCTCGATGCCCTGAGTAGCATCCACCACCAGGACAGCGCCTTCACAGGCTAATAGGGCCCGGCTGACCTCGTAGCCAAAGTCGACGTGCCCGGGCGTATCGATCAAATTGAGTTCATATTCGATGCCATCTTTGGCGGCATACTTCATGCGCACGGCCGAGGCCTTGATCGTGACGCCTTTTTCACGTTCGAGGTCCATACTATCCAGCACCTGGTCCACCATGTCGCGATCTGAGATGGTGCCGGTTAGCTGCAACATACGGTCCGCCAGCGTTGATTTGCCGTGGTCGATGTGCGCGATGATGCAAAAATTACGGGTGAATTCAGTTCCCATTCCGCGGATAGTATAACCGATAATTCCCAGCCGTTGACGGCTGATTATGGGAAGGGATTGCAGGTAGCGGTAAGTGCATAGGGATATTTGAATGGTTGAGGAGTCTTTACCGTTGCATCCCCGGCGACGAAGGTATTTTGCGTAGGAGCGGGTCATCTGGCAAGAATTAATTACCTAAAAGACAGCGTTCTGCCAGGTAGTTTGCGGCATCCTTGACCAGACCCGCCCTACCGAACTCGATAAATACAATAACCAGCCCTTGAGCCTGTCGAAGGGCATCCTTGAGTTGGGTGCCGATCGCCCTGAATGATCCTTAAGCCTTTGAAGGAAAATCTAATTCAGTGAATTAAAACCGGGGCGAACGCACCGCAAAGATATACTACGCTAAGCCGTCACAAACATCCGCATGCGTGGTTCTTCGGACTTTTCCACTGCTGCGATCCGGTTGATCGTCTGATCCGCCAACCCGTACAGCGCCTTGGAAAACGCCGAATCGCGAGTCGAGCGTAAAGCAGGTTGCCCAAGCGCATCCGCCTTACGGGCGGCTTCATTGTCCTCCGGCAGCACCATATTGACCGGGAATTTCAAACGCTCACCAACCCGTTCAGTCGTAATCGGGCTGGTTGGGTCATACCGGGAAATAACAAGTTGAATCCGGTCCCTCGTCATGCCCATGGCATTCCACAGGTCGAGGAAAAGCCGGGTATTGCGAATGGCATTGATCGACTGGGCGGTCAACAAAACGACCACTTCGCTGGCATCCAGGGCTGCCAGGACTGCATCCGAGACATAGGAGTCGGTATTGAGCACAACATAATCGTAATGGCGGCGTAAAAATTCAAGAATCCGCGCAAAAGCTTCGCCGGTAATTTTTTCGGCAAATTCAGGGCGCGGCGGTGCTGGCAAAATCGATATGCCCGTGGGGCGATTAAAAAGCATCACATTTTCGACCAGTTCGATGTCCAGTTCATTCAGCCGCGGAACTAAATCCATAACGGAAGCTTGCCCAAGTTCATTGAACATCAAATGGACATCGCCATATTGAATTGCGCCGTCCACCAGCACCACGCGCGCATCGTGATCGCGATCCATCAATGCCAGTGCCAGGTTGGCTGCCACAGTCGTCGTCCCGATACCGCCTTTGGCGCCGTACACAGCCACGACCTTACCCTGCGATCCACTTGGAACTGCAACCTTACGCTCTGGAGTTGCCATCCCGGCAAATGCGGATAACTTGGACCGATCCTGTACCGCCAGCGTGGCGGCTCGCGTTAACACATCGGTTAATTCTTTGACGGAAACGTCGTGGGTGATAAAGTCACAGGCGCCTGCCCGGACTGCCTGCAGGACCACGTCGGTATAATTATCTTGCGAAATAACGATCACCTGTGTACCGGGGAATTCTTTCCGTATTATTTCGGTCAGGTTAATACCGTTCATGTCCGGCAGGTTGTAATCCACCAGGGCGACGAGCGGTTTCTGATCGCGGATGACATCAAGAGCTTCCTGAGCCAGCAGGGAGGTATTGATTAAATCGACTTTATCGATCAATCCCAGCGTCTTCTGCATATGCTTCATTAATTGCGCGTTGTTCTCGACTAACAACACTGTAACCATTTCGCGTTCGCCGCTCATTGTAAAGCCTCCCTAATAAAGATATGGGCTCCGTCGCTCTATAATTGCCATCGGGCATTTACCCCCAGCATCAGGATCATAATACAAACCGCATAGTTTTGTGGTAATGCGTTTCACCCTTCAATATTGTTATGTGACCAGACAACTTCACTCTGTATAATAATCTTACCACAAGGTGGCTTATAGCCAACCCGTATACTCGCCAAGTTCCAAAACAATTGGGTTTATGTTATGATAACTCGGGCACGATTTTTGCACCTTTTTACACGTGGCGTTTATCTACACCCGAGTACTAAGGGGGAAGTTTCAAGAATCGTTCCCCTGGCATCCTTGATTGTTTTTATGCATAATATCCGGAGAGGATATACTTAGGATGACAGCGACAGGTCTCTCACAAAAGAGTGAAGGAATGAATACAGGCGGAAAATTCATACGCCCAAAAGAGGTTGCACAAAAAGCGGACAGCACAGAACGTGCTTTATCTGCCAGCTTACCCATAAATCAGGTTGAAATTGGTCCGGGAGATAACCATTACGAAGTAGAGTCGACGCCCTGGGCGAAAAAGATCGTTCGCCAGGCTGTACAGTCGGTTGACGACTGGTCAGATTTACGGAAAAACATTCGTTCCAGCCCCGACCGGGTGAAAAATCGGATGAAGGAGATTGAAAAGCAATTTTCAGTCTATCGCCTGACCTACGCCAGCATCCTGTATAAGGCGTCTAAAGTCGAAGAGGATATCTGGGGTGTTTTTTCCAACATCATCGAAAACATCCCCCGTCTGGAACTGCGCACAAAAAAACGCCCGCTCTTCTTATATACCAATTCCGGCCTACGCGACCTCAATCAAGCCTGGGAAAATCTCTCCTCGCTGCAGGACGCCTTATCGCGCTTATTGGACCGCGGACCACGCAAGCTTGAATTCTACAACCGCATGCTCATCTACCGTGAAGACAAGCGGCAGGTGGATGTCCAACGGCGGCAAAATGAAACGCGCATCAATGCTGCCTATGAATCGGTCAAGAAAGCGCTTAACTTTGTTGATAGGCAAACCAAGGATGACCAGCCGATTTTCTTTGGCAATGAAATTCTCACCCTGGATGATGCAAAATCGGTCTGGAATGGATCGATTGAAAGTATCTTAAACCTTCGCGATAATCGGGCCGCGACGACCGAGTCGATTGTCGGCCGCTTGCGTGGGCTCGAAGAATCCATTCGCGATTATCCGTCGCTTTCCAAACAGGTGCAACGGATTGGCGAACGCTTCCAACGCATGATTTCCTACCACGACCTGTTAATTTCCACCGGGAAACGGGTCATCCCGCAGCCGGAAATTGCGCGTTCATCCGTGATGATGTTCGAGCAAGTCCCCGAATTCTGGACAACCGGGAATTACGCGGAATTAAAAATGACTTTGGAGCGCGTCGAAAACTTCCTCAATTTCTATGAGAACACCGTGGAATTGGAAGTTGCTGTTGGCGAACGACGCCGCACCGGTTTTGCGGGGGGAATGGCTGCTCCCACCATGGCTGGTGCGACCGGGCTTTCCCCGTTGATCAGTCTGGCGCGGGTGTTGGTTTCCGCCATTGACCAGCGCGACCGATTTATGGTTGGGCATTCGGAACAGGTGGCTGACCTGGCGTTGGCAACAGGACGCAAACTTAACTGGTCTGCGTCTGACCTTGAATTCTTGGAACTTGCGGCTTTATTGCATGATATCGGCAAAATTTCCATCCCGGAATCGCTCCTGACCAAAGTTAAACCGCTTTCCAATGACGATTGGGATACGATTCACCTGCACCCCTATTACGGCGCCCAGATTATCCGGCAGGTCAACCAATTTGCCCGTATCGTACCCTGGGTTTATCACCACCAGGAACGCTGGGATGGCACCGGGTATCCGGATCAATTGAGTAAACAGGAAATTCCACAGGCAGCATCGATCATCTCCGTTGCTGAATCTTTCTCAGCCATGACCTTAGAGCTGCCTTACCGGAATGCACTCAGCCCATCCGATGCGTTGCAATCGATCAAAGCTGAATCTGGAATGCAATTTGATCCGGAAGTTGTGGAAGCCTTCTCTGAAAGTCTCCCACCCGAGACTGAAAAACCATCGCCCACCGAAGAATAACGAAACCCTCAAAAGGCAAAACACCATGGTAAAAGTCCAGCCCGTGATTCACTATGCCCCCGAAACCTGCGCCTTTTGCACTGGAAATGGCAGCGGTCGATGTAAAGATGGCAACATTTATGATGTCTGCCCGGTTTGCAAAGGCATCGGAACGCTGTTGGTTGCTCAAACCGCAAAAAAGTGCGCGTTTTGTTCCGGCAACGGGGCTGGACAGGCGCGTGATGGCTATGTTTACGACCGCTGCCCGGTATGCAAAGGCACCGGCTGGGCTTACGTGTTCGAAGGTGAAATCGAACAGCTGTAAACTATAAACAGCAACAATAAGCTATATAAGGGGCTGTCCCAAAAGTAATAATTTTCATCCCTATATATAGGGGCGGATTTCCATGCCCGCCCGATTTTGGGACATCTCTTCTTTATCCCCCGCAAATTACCCTTCGGTCGTTGGGAACAAAGCCTGAATATAATCCTCGAACGAGGTCTGCCTGCTTGCCGGATATTCCAGCCAGACAAGAAATTCGGTATTTCCCTTTGGGCCGAGCAGCGGTGAACGAATTAAACCCTTAATTCCAAATCCTTCTTGAACAGCGCCGGTGAGGACGTCAACCAACACTTGGCGATGCACTACAGGATCGCGGATTACCCCCTCCCCTTTGGCAGCATCATGCCGGCCAGCTTCAAATTGCGGTTTGATTAAAGCTACAACTTGACCGCCCCCCTCGAACCAGTCCTTTGCAACTGGCAGTAAGATTTTCAATGATATGAAAGATGCATCGATGGTGACTAGTTGCACCGGCTGCGGCAAATTTTTCAAATGGCGCGCGTTAGTCCGTTCCAGCACGGTCACCCGTTCATCCTGCCTGATCTTCCAGTGCAATACCCCGTAACCGACGTCAATGGCATATACATGAGCCGCGCCGTGCTGCAGCAGGCAATCGGTAAACCCGCCTGTTGACGCGCCAATATCGGCGCAAACGAAGTTTTGCAAATCGACCAGACCAAATGCTTCCAGAGCAGCATCCAGCTTTTCACCGCCGCGGGATACAAAGCGCGGGCCGTGATCTATGACGATTTCCGCTAGTTCTTCCACTTTGTCCGCCGGTTTGAATACCACCTGCCCGGCCACTCTCACCTGACCGGCCATCACCAATCGCTGAGCCAGGCTGCGGCTTTCGACCAACCCGCGTTCCACCAGCAGAACATCCAATCGGCTTTTCGGCATAGGCAGATTGTACCCGGTTTGCGCCTGCCAAAGCGCATCTGCCTGACATTACTTATGATATGATTACCGCATGCTTCGCGCCCTCATCAAATCCATGCGTCTGAGGCAATGGTCAAAGAATGTGTTTGTGCTGGCAGCCGTTGTATTCGACCGCCAGTTAGGCCACCTGCCGGCTGTCCTGGCGTCTCTGGCTGGTTTCGTCCTGTTCTGCCTTTTATCCAGCGGCGTATATTTGATCAATGACGTGCTGGATGTCAAAGCTGACCGCCAGCATCCGGAAAAACGCAACCGTCCGATTGCATCTGGCGCGCTGCCGATCCGAGTCGCGCTTGGCGCTGCTATTACCCTGGTGGTGATCACCATTCCGGCGGCATTCCTGCTATCAACGAACTTCGGCTGGGTGGCGCTGACCTATTTTCTGCTCAATCTGGCCTATTCCAACTGGCTGAAGCATATCCCGTTGTTGGATGTGATGATCATCGCAGTCGGATTTGTCCTTCGGGTGGCAGGCGGCGTTGTCTTGATTATCGTTGAGCGTTTCTCTCCCTGGTTGTATGTCGTCACTACCCTCGGCGCGCTGTATATCGGGTTTGGCAAACGCCGCTCCGAACTGGCTCTTCTGGAAAACGAAGCCAACAGCCATCGCCGGGTGTTTGACGGGTACACCATTCCCCTGCTCGACCAGTTGATCCTGATCGTTTCCAGTACCACCATCATTGCGTACAGCTTGTACACCTTTTCTGCGCCCAACCTTCCAACCAACCATAGCATGATGCTGACGATCCCTTTTGTGCTTTACGGGGTCTTCCGGTATCTGTATCTGATTCAGGTCAAGCAGGCAGGTGGTGCCCCCGAGGAACTGTTGATCTCAGATCGACCTTTGCAGGCAACGATTATCCTGTGGGGAATCGCCATCCTGATCATTTTTTACCTTTTTTAAGCCAAAAATGCCAGCGATCTCAGCAACTGCACCCGGGAAATTGATTTTGTTCGGCGAACATGCGGTCGTCTATAATCATCCGGCGATTGCCATTCCCTTTAATGGCGTGCACGCAAAGGCCGCAGTATTCGCTACGCCAATTGCCCCAACTGGCCGCGTGCGCATTGAGGCCCAGGCCATCGGGTTGGATCAAACCCTGGATCAAATGGCTGTCGACCATCCATTTGCTATTGCCATTCATGGGGTAATGAAAACACTGGGGATCACCTGGCTGCCCGCCTGCCACATCCGAATTACCTCGAGCATCCCCATTGCGGCCGGAATGGGCTCGAGCGCCGCGGTATCCATTGCCCTTTCCCGCGCGCTGGCGACATTTCTAGGTCACCCGTTGGAGGATTCGGCGGTTAATGCGATCGCTTTTCAGGTCGAACAGCAATTGCACGGTACGCCGTCCGGGGTGGATAACACGGTTATCAGCTTTGGCCGCCCGGTTTATTTTGTTCGCAACCAGCCTATTGAGTTTTTAATGATTCGCGAACCGCTTAATTTATTGGTTGCCGACAGCGGCATAGCTGCTGCGACCGGTCCGATGGTGGCTGGTGTTTTACAGCGCTTTCAGGCAGCCCCTGAAACTTACGGGGCTTATTTCAATCAAATCGCCGGGCTGGTAAAACAGGCCCGCATGAATCTCGAAAGCGGCATCGGGGAGAATCTCGGTCCGTTGATGACTGAAAATCACAGCCTGCTGCAAAAAATCGGGGTTTCGACGCCGGAACTGGACCGGCTGGTCGAAGCGGCAGTGGATGCTGGTGCTTTGGGCGCCAAATTGACCGGCGGCGGGGGCGGCGGCAACATCATCGCCCTGGTCGTCAACAACCAAATTGAAAAAGTCACCACGGCTTTGCTGGCAGCCGGCGCGCACCGCACCTGGCTGCTAAACTTACCGCGCTATGAGGAACCCGTCTCGTGATCACATTCCTCAAATTGGGTGGCTCTTTAATCACCGACAAATCCACACCGCGCACGGCGGATATGGACGTTATACACCGTTTAGCAGTTGAAATCCGAACAGCCCAAAAGGATTTGCCGGAGTTGAGGCTGGTGCTTGGGCACGGGTCCGGTTCATTTGGGCACGTTCCCGCCCGTGAATACAACACCCGCAAGGGAGTCCAAACTGCTTCCGATTGGAAAGGGTTTCTGGAAGTCTGGCGGCAGGCTCGCGACCTTAACCAAATAATGATCGAAGCACTTACTCAGGCCGGCATACCCATTATCGCCTTTCCGCCCTCAGCCATCATCCAGGCAGCAGACGGCCAACCGGTTAGCGTCCAGTCCGAGCCGCTGCTTTCTGCCCTTAATGCAGGGCTGACGCCGCTGGTTGCCGGGGATGTCATTTTTGATAAAGTTCGCGGCGGTACGATTTTTTCTACCGAAGATGTCTTCATGGCTCTCGCAGCAGCCAATCCGCCTGACCAGGTGCTGGTGTGCGGCAAAGAAAGCGGCGTCTGGGAAGACTACCCGACCAATACCCGCTTGATTCCCAAAATTACCCCATCTGGCTACGAGCAGCTGCAACGATCGCTTGGCAGCTCAGCTGGGATTGACGTCACGGGTGGAATGCGTACCAAAGTGGAACAATTGCTTAATCTGGTTAAACGCTACCCCCAGACCAGCGCAGTCATTTTCTCAGGTAGTCAGCCAGGCGCTTTATATGAGGTGCTGGTAGGCCGTCCCCATGGAACGGTTATTGCAAAAACTTAAGGAGATCGAAATATGATTTTCTCCCGTGAACAGCTCGAAACAATCGAAGATAAATATCTTGCCCCATACGGCTCGCATAGTAAATACTCTCGCGGGCGTCTGCACCGCGAAGATGAACCAGCATACCGGACGATATACCAGCGCGACCGGGACCGCATCTTACACACCACTGCCTTCCGCCGGTTGGAATACAAAACCCAGGTGTTTATTAATTATGAAGGGGATTATTACCGCACCCGCTTGACCCATACCCTGGAAGTCGCCCAAATTGGCCGGACCCTGGCGCGCGCGTTAGGCGCCAGCGAAGACCTGACTGAGACCATCTGTCTGGCGCACGATCTGGGTCACCCGCCGTTTGGGCATTCCGGAGAAACCGCGTTAGCCGGCCTGATGAAAGAATACGGTGGATTCGAGCACAACAAACAATCCTTCCGGATTGTTACCGAACTCGAACGGCGCTATCCCGACTTCCCCGGTTTAAACCTGAGTTGGGAGGTGCTGGAGGGCATTGTCAAGCATGAGACGGAGTATGACCGGGCCGACGCTCGAGACTTTAACCCCGATCTGCGCGGCCATATGGAAGCCCAGATTGCCAATGTGGCGGATGAATTGGCTTACACAGCGCACGATCTGGACGATGGCTTACGCTCCGGCATGATCAATGAAGAGATGTTGGAGAGCATCGAGCTCTGGCAGGTAATGCGTGAGAGCATCGGTTGGCGCACTGGCAACCTGGATGACCTTACCCGGCATCGTATCATCCGGCGCTTGATTGGCAGCGAGGTGGATGATCTGGTTGAAACTACCGAGCAGCGCCTGCGCGAAAGCAACCCAGCGTCTGTTGAGGATTTGCAACGGCTGCCTTACAATGTGGTTACTTTCTCAGAGAAAGCGCACCGCCGCAACCGCCAGTTGAAGGACTTCCTCTACAATCGCTTATATCGTCACTACCGGGTAGTGCGCATGGCCGTCAAAGCAGAGAATCTCATTGCTCAACTCTTTAAGGCCTACCGGAAAGAACCCACAGTGCTGCCAGGGCATGTCCAGCCGCGGATAAAGGAAATCGGCCTGGAACGTACCATTTGCGACTACATCGCTGGCATGACCGACCGTTACGCAATCGAAGAATCAAAAAAATTGTTTGACCCGGCTACCCTGCCCTAACGCGGTTCAGGGTGCCTCCATCCCCAAGATTGAACGTTTGATGATATCATTGGGGCAGTTCTTAGATCCAATAAGAACAAACTTATCTGTTTACCCCAATCGGGTATATCAGGAGTGATTGCAATGCGTTTGACTTATTATTACTTCGGAGTTGGCATTAATAATGGCTGATGTTTCTTATCTAACCCTTGATGGCTTGAACCGTTTGAAAAATGAACTGGCCAAAATGACTGGCCCTGAGCGCGAAGAAATCGCAAAGCGGTTGCGGTCTGCGATTGACCAGGGCGACCTCTCTGAGAACGCCGATTACACCTCGGCAAAAGAAGATCAAGCCTTCCTGGAAGGCCGCATCCAGGAAGCCGAACGCCTTCTCTCGAACGTGGTCATTATTGATAACGTCACAAAAAATCTGGAAGAAGTGGGTATTGGCGACCACATCACCATCCAGGAAGGTAATTACCCGGTTGAAAAATACCACCTGGTGGGCCCAAAAGAAGCTGACCCCGGAAACGGGCGGATTTCACTGGAATCCCCCATCGGCAAAGCCCTGTTGGGACGAAAAGTCGGGGAAGAAGTCTTGGCTGACACACCGGGCGGCAGTATCCGCTTTACAATCCTAAAGATCGAATAAAACTAAAACTTATCAAGGGCAACGAAAAAGCGGCCGTCCCAAGAGTAGCCGGGTAGCCCATTAAGTGAGGGTGATCAGCGTAGGGCGGGTCATCTGGCAAAAAGTCTCTTTCAGGTAATTGCCGGGTTGGCAAGAGATTCCCTCCGTCAATGACCAGACCCGCCGTGTGACCTCAATGCGACATGGGTTAACCCCGATTGGGCCGGGTCGGATGGGATTTATGATGTGCCTGATACACCCATTGTTTGCCCAAAGCATTTGCAAATATTAACTGGACCCGCCTTTACGTTCCCTCAACAATGAACGATACCGCCGGATAAGATATTATTGCGGGTTGTGCTATCTGGCCGATTTGTCTAAACTTTTCTTTATGCGTATTGAATTCCACATCCCCATTAATAACAAAAGGGGCAGCCTCAAAAGACGAGGCTGCCCCTTTTTGGGTTCTAGGATTATTGTGTGTGAGGACTACGCGCTGGTCTTTGGCCAGACAGCCAGTTCAAGTGTCAGGCGGTCAAAGTAGCTGTTTTCGGGTAATGCTCCGCCGCCCAGGTTCAGATCGACCACACGAGCTTCCAGCACCAGGGTTGCGGTTTCGAGCACGACGCGTTTGTCGGCCTCAACTTCAATCGGTTCGCCTTTGGATTCAAGGCGAGCGCGAATGGCGCTGTCATTCATGGCGTGCGGGCTCATCACCACCTTGGTGATGGTTTGGATGTCGTTTTTATCGAATAACCAAACCTCGAAGGCGGTCACTTTCTTGGGATCGCCCACTCCAATCATGTCAGAAATACCAACGCCGCACTCGCCCAGGAACTCACCAGTTGGCGAGTCGATGCTGAACGAATCATCATAGAGATCGTCACCGATCATATAGGTGGTCATGAACTGCGAAATCGGCGCTTCCTGACCCTGCGCAGAAAAGTCCGTGCGGGGCGCCTGACGGCTAAGGTCGTGCGCCACAGCAACCGGTGATTCAGCGCCCGAACCACCACGATTGCGGAAGACTAACAGATAAACCAGACCAGCGCCAACAAGCAGGGTGACCAGGCACAACCCGACCACCAGGCCGACATTTTTAGGCGCTGCCGGTTTTTCAGTTTCAACGGGTGTCACCGTGGTGACAGGCAATGGAACGCTGGGTCCAAGCACTACCGCCCGAAAGGCGTTGATTTCAGCTTCGTTCAGGTTACAGGTACCCGGTTTGAAGGCATCTAACTGAGACGATGCATCTTCACCCAGTAAATCGAAACGGGTCTTGGCTGACACAGGATCCTGTCTTACCAGAAACGAATCGATCGTCATGCAGAGATAATCCTGCTTTAGATCTTCTCGCAGGAATTTAGGCTCTGCGTCAACCCATTTCACTGGCCAAACCGCCCAACCCAGGATCGGCAAGCCGATAATCAGGCCGACAACCAGGCCGACCGCAGCTGTAATAATCGGATTGCGCAGTTGTTCTCGGATCTTATCCATGTCTCTGCTCCTACAGGTTTATAGCTATCCCGCCAGATTGACCAATTTATCTATACGTATTGTAGAACAAATATCAGATAAAGGCAACGACTATGGTCGGGTAGATGTCAATATTGTTGCAAGGTTTATGCCCGTTCCGCTGTAGATTCGAGAATTTGTTCCAATAGAAAAGTGGATTCGCACTTTAAGCATTGTGCTTCCCGTTTGTTGAGGATCACCAGCGTCCCGCCGCATGCTGGACAGGGCTTGGCAACGGGTTTCTTCCATGAGGTGAAACCACAGGTCGGGTAATTGGCGCATCCGTAGAAGACGCGTCCTTTCCGGGTCTTGCGTTCCACCAATTCACCGCCATCTTCCGGACAAGTAACGCCGATTTTCTGGAGGAAAGGTTCGGTGTGCCGGCATGTTGGGAAGGTACTGCAACTGATAAATTTGCCAAACCGCCCATAGCGGTAAACAAGATCATTGCCACAAACCGGGCAGGCTCTCCCCACTTTTTCGAGTTCAGCTTTGGATACCGGAATTTCGATTTGAGCTTTCTTCACCTGCGGTTCGAACGTCTCGTAAAATTTCCCGACCACGTCCTCCCACTGACGCCCACCCGTCGACACATCGTCGAGTGCTTTCTCCATTTGCGCAGTAAAGTTCACGTTGACAATGTCAGAGAAGTGGCGAACCAGCAAGTCGTTGACGGTGAAACCGGTGTCTGTCGGGATCAGCCGCTTGCTTTCCCGCACCACATAACCGCGCTCCTGGATGGTCGAAATAATGGGCGCATAGGTGCTTGGCCGCCCGATTCCATTTTCTTCGAGCGCCGCGATGAGGGTTGCTTCGGTGAATCGCGGCGGCGGCTGGGTAAAGTGTTGTTCAGAGATCAACCGCACTAGTTGTTGGTTTTGGTTTTCTTCCAGTCCGGCTGGAATGCGAACATTTTCTTCTTCGTCCGTTTTAATATCCTCATCCCGCGAGTCTTCGAAGACCACCAGGAATCCCGGAAAGCGCACCGTCGAACCCGACGCCCGGAACAGGTAATTTTGATTGCCCTGTCCTTCAACCTCAACCGTGACGGTATCAAGCAGCGCCGACTCCATCTGCGACGCGACGAACCGCTGCCAGATTACCTGGTACAACTTGAATTGGTCTCCGCTCAGAAACGGCTTGACCTTTTCCGGTAAGCGCAGCACAGACGTCGGACGGATGGCTTCATGCGCTTCCTGCGCCCCGACCGCCCGCGTGCGGTATTGCGGCGGGGTAGGCGGCACAAAATTAGCCCCATAAGTATTTTGCACAAACTCGCGTGCTTCTTTTTGTGCCAGATCCGACACGTTAGTCGAATCAGTTCGCATGTAGGTGATCAAACCTGTTGCACCGCCATTGCCAACATCCAGGCCTTCGTAAAGTTGCTGAGCAACTGCCATCGTCTTGCGGGTGGTAAATCCCAGGCGGCGTGAGGCTTCCTGCTGCAGGGACGAGGTGATGAACGGTGCGGAAGGTTTGCGTTTGCGTTCGCCGCGCTTGATTCGCACAATTTTGTACGCCGCTTTTTCAAGATCGGGCAAAATGGTGTCTGCATCCGCTTTTTGCGCAAGGGCCGGGTCTTGATCGTTAATTTTAACCAGTTTGGTCACAAAGGTCTGGCGCACATGTTCAGGCTTAAACTCAGCCCCGATCGTCCAATATTCGACTGGTTTGAAATCCTCTATCTCACGCTCGCGTTCGACCACCAACCGCAGTGCGACCGATTGCACCCGACCAGCGGAGAGCCGGCTGCGAACTTTTTCCCACAACAACGGGCTCAGGCTGTAGCCTACCAGCCGGTCAAGCACGCGCCGCCCCTGCTGAGCGTTGACCAGATCCATGTCGATGTCGCGCGGGTGCGAAAAAGCCTCTTGAATCGCCGGTTGCGTAATCTCGTGAAAAACCACCCGCTTGGTCACAGCTGGGTTAATTTCGGCTGCTTCCAGCAAATGCCAGGCAATCGCTTCTCCTTCGCGATCAGGGTCGGTCGCCAGGAAGACTTCCTCGGCTGTTTTCACCAGCGCCTTCAACTCCTTGACCACCGGGCGTTTTTCGTTGGGGACGCGGTACTTCGGTTGGAAATTGTTTTCCACATCTACGGAAAGTTCCGACCGCAACAGGTCACGCACATGTCCAACCGACGCCTTAACCGTGTATCCCTTGCCAAGAAAGCGTCCAACTGTTCGCGCTTTGGCAGGCGATTCTACAATTACCAGTTTGCCGTTTCGTTTAGGTTCCCGCTTGACCTTTTCTGGCGGTGTCAATCCATCATGGGCCGGCGTACGCCCCATGCGGTACATTTTAGTGCCGCAGACCGGGCAGATCCCGTGGGTTACCGGGGCGCCAGCTGCATTAAAATCCGCCTTGGCATTGGATAGTTCTCTTTTCGTCTTACACTTTACACAATAAGCTTCCAAATTATCCACCTTACAAATAACGAGTTTGACCGGTTTCCTTCAACTGCTGTACTGCTTCTTTTACCTTTTGGCTGTCGGATCGCCGGCAAACCAGCAGTACATCCTCGGTGTCAATAATTACCAGGTCATCTACACCAATAGCGGCCATCAATCGATGGGTGCCATCTGAGAGAATTAACGTATTATGCGTGTCAATGATGACGCTCGGGTCATTGAGCAGAATATTACCACTGCTGTCAAGGGGCAAAACCTCGAAAAGCGAGTCCCAACTGCCTACATCGTTCCAACCTAACCCGGCAGCCGGCAGCACTGCCACCCGCTTGGCGCGCTCCATAATACCATAATCAATCGTTTGCGCCTTGATGGCCGGCCAGAGAGCTGCAACAACCTTGCTTTGCTCCGGTGTGTCCCAGGCCTGGCCAATTTCCCGTAGGGTCGAAGCCAGTTCCGGCATTAGGTGCTCAAACTCTGACAGGATATCGGAAACCTGCCAGATGAACATGCCTGAATTCCAGTCGTGGTCTTCATCTGCCAGCATTTTTTGGGCAGCCGCAGCTGTTGGTTTTTCTTTAAAACGCTGCACCGAATATACCACCTGCCCTTCGATGTTTTCCAGAATCACACCGCGCTGGATATAACCATAAGCTGTCGCGGGATGGGTCGGAGTGATTCCCAGCGTGACCAGCATGTTTTTTCGCGAGACTTCCGCCGCTATCCGCAGCAATTTTTGAAAATACGGTACATTTTGGATAAAATGGTCGGCTGTTAAAACCGCCATTATTGCCTGTGGATCGCGTTTTTGGAGAACCGTCGCAGCCAACCCGACCACCGAGGCCGTGCCGCGCGGCATGGGTTCCAATAGATAATTTTCAGCCGGAATTCCAGGCACCTGTTTTTGCAGCTCAGCCGCCTGTTCTGTCACAGTAACGACAAGAATACGGTCAGGTGAAAACAACCCGGCCAGACGGTCACAAGCAATTTGAAAAAGAGAACGGTCCGAACCCAGGTTGAGCATCTGTTTGGGCCGGTCAGCCCGGGAAAGCGGCCACAGACGCGTCCCGCCGCCGCCGGCCATAATGACTGCATAATAATTATTGTCCATGATCCCCTGCATAATATTCTGCCGCTTCATCTCGAATGGCCATATAGGACATGCTGCCTGCATTGCGCACCAGCCCTTTGAGTTCCATCATCGCCAGGGTCGCCGAAACAACCTCAACCGGCAAGCCGGACAAAAAGCTGATCTCATCAACCGAAAGCGTACTCTCGGCAATGACTTTAATGAGCTGCGTCTCGGTTGCATCCGCTGGAAGAATTTCACGCGCTATTCTGCGCGTATTGACCTGTTCGAGGTTGAGCACCTCCAACAGGTCTTCGGGTTTGAGGTAAGGCCGCGCCCCATTCTGGATCAACATATTCGTGCCCTTGCTATTGGGCGAGGTGATATTGCCGGGGACTGCCAGCACATCCCGGTTCTGGTCAGCGGCAAATGACGCCGTGATCAGCGCACCGCTGGTCGAGCCTGCTTCGATCACTACCACCGCCAATGACAGCCCGGAGATGATGCGATTGCGCGGCGGGAAATTGGTGCTTTCCGGGGCGGTTCCCAGAGGGTAATCGCTGAGGAGTGCACCCGACCTGGCAATGTCTGCCCCGAGGTTCTGGTTTTCAGGAGGATAAACCCGGTCAAGTCCGCTGCCAAGCACAGCCAGAGTCCGTCCGCCGGCCTGCAAAGCCGCGCGGTGGGCAATGGCGTCCACACCGCGCGCCAGACCGCTCACAACCGTGATCCGGTTGCGCGCCAGAAATGCTGCCAATTCCTCGGTGACGCCGCGTCCGTAAGCGGAGACCCGCCGTGTTCCGACGATCGCGACTGCGGCTTCATCTTCAGGGATGACTTCACCGCGCTGGTATAGAACAGGCGGCGGCTGGTCGATTTCCTTGAGCATTCGTGGGTAAACTTCGTCGTCCCAGGTAAGCACCTGAATGCCTTCGGTCTGCATGCGGTTCCAGATTTGCTCCAGGTTGATCTGGCTGCGCACCCGCACGATATTTTCAACAATGCGCTCGCTGAGTCCAAGACTATGAAAGCGGCTGATTGGGGCTTCCCAGGCGGCTTGTAGATCCCCATCGAAGGCATCTAGCAGCGCCCGCATTCGGACTGCGCCGATCCCCTTGACAAAGTTAAATCCGACCCAGTAGGCTTTTGAATCCATCCTGGCGACCTGCTACTCCCAATCTGGCGGCGCTACTTTGATGACCCGCTGCTCTAAATTAATCTCTAGGATAAATTCATCCACCGCCGGGATCAGGATTTCCTTACCGTCCACCGCCTTAACCACATACACATCGTTGGCGCGGGTTTCGAGGATATCGTCTAAAATGCCGATTTCCGATCCGTCTTTGTTGACTACGCGCAATCCAACTACCTGGTGATGATAATATTCCCCCGCCGGCAGGGCTGGAATTTCTGCCGATGATACATACACCAGTTGATTACGCAAGTCAGCCGTTGATTCGGGGTTGTCGTACCCTTCGAATCCGATGATCAACTCCTTGTCCTTGGGCCGCAGGCTACGGATGGCCAATGGCCGGTGGCTTTCACCAATCAGCAGCATTTTACCTACCGATAGCCGCTCCGGGAAGTCGGTGTAAACGTCCATGATGACGTCCCCGGATAAGCCATGTGACCGGCGTAGCTTGCCGATAACCAAGAAGACAGGCTCGCCGCCTTCTGGCGAGCCTGTCTGGTTATTCTCTGGGTTTGAAGAGCCGGACAAACCCATGCCTAGCGGGGCTCCAGAACGTCCAGGTTGGCTTGTTTTCCTTCTCGGGCAGCCGCCACACGCAGCAATATGCGCATCGCATTGGCTACCCGCCCGCTCTTGCCGATTACCCGGCCCATATCCTCTTTGGCGACCGATAACTCCAGCCGAACTTTACCGCCCAGGCGTTCCTGTTCAACGACAACCTGGGTTGGATCTTCCACCAAAGATCGGGCAATATATTCGATCAACTCCTTCACGATTTCTCCTTTTAACCTGACCGGTACACAAACCGGTCTGATTCCAGCAGGTTTACAGAGGACTTAGTTCGTCTTGGCGTTGACCTTCCGGTTGGCGTAAAACTCTCCTGCTTCCTTGAGGACTGCTTCCGCAGCTTCGCCACCTTTGACGCGCTCGTACCTTGTGGTCAGACCAACGCTCCTAAAGAGCATGGCGACGGACTCGGACGGCTGTGCGCCGTTGTTCAGCCAGTGGTACACCCGTTCTTCGTTCACCTGGAAGGTGAAGGGTTCAGTGCGCGGGTTATATGAACCCAGGATTTCGAGGAAGCGCCCATCCCGGGGGCTTTCTTTATCTGCTGCAATAATGCGGTAGCTGGGTTGACCTTTTAATCCAACGCGGCGTAAACGAATTCGAACCATTTTAAGACCTATCTCCTGTTGCAAATGTGAACTATGCGAATCTTACCATAGGGTTGCCGTACCGGCGGAAAATATCTTGAGGGACGCTGAAGGAGCGCTTATTTTCCACCAGGGGACTACCCAAACAGGCGTGGCAATCCACGCCCGCCCGTTTTCTGTAGAGTTTTAAACAATCGTTGTGCATCCCTGAATTGCTTGAGCACCCGATTGACATCCTGAACTTCCGTGCCAGAACCACGTGCGATCCGGCGGCGGCGGCTGGCATTGAGTATATCAGGATTCCGGCGTTCTTTCATCGTCATCGAGGACAAAATCGCCTCGGTGACTTGTAATGACTTTTCAGCTTCGTCCGGTGAAACGTTGCGCGCCATTTGCCCCATGCCCCCTGGCAGCATTTCCAGGACTTTGGCAAACGGTCCCATCTTGCGCAGTTGTTTTAACTGGCTGGCAAAATCTTCCAGGCTGAATTGCCCGGACATCATTTTTTCGGCCTGCGCGCGAGCTTCTTTTTCATCCAGCGCCGATTCAGCCTTTTCGATCAATCCCAGCATATCACCCATGCCAAGGATGCGCGAAGCCAACCGTCCGGGGTCGTATACCTCGATGGCATCGATGCCTTCGCCGGTACCGAGAAACTTGATCGGAACCCCGGTGACGCTGCGAATGGATATGGCTGCACCGCCGCGCGAATCGCCGTCCATTTTGGTCATCACCAGACCGGTCAGCGAAACCGAGTCGCGGAAACCCTCAGCGATGTGCAGCGCTTCCTGGCCAATCATCGAATCAACTACCAATAGGATTTCGCTGGCAGGCACTTTGCGGGTGATGGACCGCAATTCTTCCATTAAGGCTTCGTCTAGTTGCGACCGTCCAGCGGTATCGATAATTAAAGCAGTCACCCCGCCCTTTTGCGCCAGGTCGAAGGCTTTTGCCGCCAGTTCCGGGGGTTTGACCCCGTCCAGGGTGAAAACCGGCACGCCGATACGCTCACCCAGGGTTTGCAGCTGCTTGATGGCTGCCGGCCGGTACGGGTCGCCAGCGACCAGTTCCACCCGCTCCCCCTGTGACCGTAGTTGGGCAGCGATCTTGGCTGCAGCGGTCGTTTTACCGGAACCCTGCAAGCCCACCATCATGATGACGCGCGGCCTGGCGCCGCTTAAGTTCAAGCGGGAAGGTTCACCCAGTGTTTGGATCAATTCCTCGTGGACAATCTTGATCACTTGCTGGGCTGGGTTGAGCGCGCGGGATACTTCCGAACCCACCGCGCGCGTGCGGACGCGCGCAACGAAATCCTTGACCACGCTGTAGTGCACATCCGCTTCCAACAGAGCCAGGCGCACTTCGCGCATGGCTGCATCCACATCCTGTTCAGATAGCTTACCGCGCCGCCGCAGCTGCTGGAAAACCTGCTCTAATCGTTGAGTCAGCGATTCAAACACACGTCACCTTAATGCATAAGAAACGGACACCCCTTTCCGGGGCGTAACCAGGCCAAATTTTAGTCGGGATTACCCCAGCGGTCAAGGGAGAGTCATACCTTGCAGCGCAAACTTTAGTTTGCGTGGCGAACCAAAGTTCGCCCTACATGTTCTAAAGCACTGAACGACTTGTAGCGTAAACTTTAGTTTGCGTGGCGAACCAAAGTTCGCCCTACATGTTCTATAGCACTCAACGACTTGTAGCGTAAACTTTAGTTTGCGCGGCGAATTAATGTTCGCCCTACATGTTCTAAAGCATTGAACGACTTGTAGCGCGAACTTTAGTTTGCGTGGCGAACTAAAGTTCGCCCTACAGCTTACTATAGCCTTGATATCTCCCCTGAAAACGTCAGTTTTCGGGCGGTTTGAGCGTAACTTTTAGCCTCCTTCCGTGTTTTATATATTTGAGCATTGTTCTGTAAAATCACTGCACTCACCCTTGGGAGGTTATCATGTCAAAGGTCGCCATCGTTACAGACAGCACGGCCAATCTTTCCGAAGATTCAATTGCAAGCAATGGAATCACGTCCATCCCTCTGCAATTAATCTGGGGAGAAGATACATACCGCGATGGTCTTGACATAACGCCGCTTGAGTTCTACACCCGGCTGAAGTCTGCCAAGGTCATGCCCACCAGTTCCCAACCGTCGCCGGCAGCTTTTCACAGTGTTTATACCGACCTACTCGACCAGGGATTCGACATCCTGAGCATTCATATATCAGCCAAGCTATCGGGTACGCTGGATTCAGCCATCCAGGCGAAAAACATGATCGGTTCAGACCGCATAGCATTAGTCGATTCAAAAAGCACATCCATGGCGCTGGGTTTTTTGACACTGCTCGCCGCGCGAGCTGCCAAAGACGGGGCCTCATTTGCTGAATGCCGTCAGTTGGCCGAAAAAGCAGTCGATCATACCGGCGTGTACTTCGTCGTCAGTACATTGGAATTCCTACGCCGCGGCGGACGCATCGGCGGCGCGGCTGCCTTCCTTGGTACTGCGCTGAACCTCAAACCCATTCTCATGCTGCAGGGTGGGCGGGTGGAACCGAAAGAAAAAGTACGAACTATGAGCAAAGCATTGGAACGGGTCACCGATATCCTGGTGGAAAAGGTTGGCGCCCAGAAACCGTTGCACCTATCTGTGCTGCATGCCAATGCGCCAATCGAAGCGGAACAGTTATTAAAAAAAGCGCAGGACCGTCTGCCGAACGGCATCATCGAAGAATCCGTTGTGACGCCTGTCAGCCCGGTCATTGGCACCCATACCGGTCCCGGAACCGTCGGGTTTGCCTATCTGGCCGGAATGTAACGCCAGACAACAATTTAATGGCAATTCCCTGCTCGTGATAACGGAGCAGGGAATTTTTATGTCGTAATCCTTCCTCATCTTGGCTGACACTATTCCTGTTTCCCGGTAAAAAGGGTCGCGGACTTGGCTGGATTTTGCTACAATGAGCCTGGTCAATCCTCCCATCCATTCCACATCTCCCGGAGCGTGATTCCATGCGTAATTACCCGAGTGTTGGCGTTCAAGTCGCTGATATCTTACTTCCAAAAAATGGTTTGGAGCCGCAAAAATGGGCCACCATCGCCTGCGACCAGTTTACCTCGCAGCCGGAATACTGGCAGAAGGTCGCGGATATCGTTGGCGCCGCTCCTTCCACCTATAACCTGGTCCTTCCTGAAGTATTTCTAGGTACGCCGGATGAGAATGAGCACATCCAACGTTCTCAGCAAAAAATGCGCGAATATGTCCACCAGGATTTGTTGGATTCTCACACCGGGCTGGTTTATGTGGAGCGCACATCGCTTGGAAGAATGCGCCGCGGACTGATGCTGGCGCTGGATCTGGAAAATTATGATTTCAACAAAGGATCGCAAACCCTGATCCGCGCAACGGAAGGCACCATCCTCAACCGCCTGCCGCCGCGCATGCGCATTCGTGAGGGCGCCATCCTGGAACTGCCGCACATTCTGGTCCTCATTGATGATCCTGACTGCTCGGTAATCGATCCGATTTCGGCTGATGCCGCATCCTTACCACTGCTCTACGACTTCGACCTGATGCAGGGCAGCGGCCATCTGACCGGGCGGTTGGTGAATGATCCTGCCCTGGAAAAACAGATGATTGCCGCCCTGGAACGCCTGGCATCCCCCGAGGTCTTTTATTCAAAATACGATGTCACCCCCGAACACGGCGTGCTGCTATTTGCGGCCGGTGACGGCAATCATTCGCTCGCAACCGCTAAAGCCATCTGGGAGAAAATTAAACCTGTGGTTGGCATGAACCATCCCGCCCGTTATGCCCTGGTTGAAATCGAAAATGTCCACGATGCAGGCCTGCACTTTGAACCGATCCACCGGGTCGTGTTTGGCTGCCAGAGCAGCCCCATAGACGCCATGAAAGCCTACTTTGGGGATGCCTTGCGGTTCTCCCCATGCCAGTCGCCCGAGGAAGTCGTCGAAAAGGTCGAAACCTACCGGGGGGAAGATCACATAATTGGCCTTGTGAACGCCGCCGGACCCGAGCTGGCTTTTGTCAGCAATCCATCTGCCAACCTGCCGGTGGGGACGCTGCAATCTTTCCTCGACACATGGATTGGGCTGGGTAACGCCGAAAATTTGGATTATGTTCATGGCGCGGATGTGGTTCTTACCCTGGGCAAGCAACCCGGAAACTGCGGTTTCTACCTGCCAGCCATGCCAAAGAACGGCTTATTTAAAACGGTGATTTTGGACGGCGCTCTACCGCGAAAAACATTCTCGATGGGCGAAGCTGTGGAAAAGCGCTTTTATATGGAAGCGCGCCGGATCGGTTGAACCACCTGTGCCGCGCTTTAACCCCTTACACCCGCCCGAAGACGCTGTCCCTCCCGCACGAGTGCGTTTTGTCGATTTGCACGTCGAACCCTGGGGTGACAACAGCAAAGTTCGCGTGCACTTCCGCCTTACCCCTTTTACGAAACCGCCCAACCTGATCGCAACCCTTACTGACGCAGACGGCCTTGAAGTGGCCAGTATTTTAATCATCGAGAATATCGATTTTGACCTGGTTTTCACGATGCATATTCGTCCGGTCGATGCTCCCGGGCCGTTTGAACTGTCCGCCAGAATTGAGTATGATGATTTAGGCATAGTCGATACACAATCGATTCACTTCAAACTGCCGTCCAGCTGAATCCAGGCAGGTGTATACAAAACCCTGCCGATTGCTGAGCTAGTCGAAGCGCGGTTGCTGAGCCTGTCGAAGCGTGGCCGCTGAGCCTGTCGAAGCGCAATCGCCGAGCCTGTCGAAGAACAATTTTTGGCGACCACGCTGCCCTGATCTTAACAATCCTGTAATCTGTGACCATTTTGCTCCATTTGCCTTACTGGATTAATTTCCAGGTGCTAAAATGGTAAGGATTCAAGAAATTATCCTTACTCAGGGACGGGTCCCATTTCAAATCCTGGCAGGGCGCCCAACATCGCAGATTCGAATGAAAATAAAACGGGGCTTGTTCCCCGGTTTTTTCTCATTCTTACGGCTGCCCTGCTGCTTCTGGGTGCCTGGGTCTTATGGTCAGGGATGAAAAGGGAACTGGCTGCGGTTCAAGCCACCGCCACCCTGACCCCCTCGGCGCTGTCAACTAAAACGGCCCATCCGCCCACCCCAACCACCACACTTACATTAACCCTTCCAGCGCCGGTGGATGGCTCAACCGGCACGAGTCAAGTTCAGTATCCCCGTGGGTTGATCATGCTTTCGCTTACTGACGGCTATTATCGCCACCTTTTCGCCTACCACCCATCCGACCTGCAATTCACCCGCCTAACGGATCACCCATGGGACGACATCCATCCGACGGTAAGCCCGGACGGAACCCGGTTGGCTTATGCATCCCGTCGAAACGGGTATTGGGACATTTACATCTTTGATTTCGTCACCGGGCAGTCCACCCGGGTGACAGACACCCCCGCTTATGACGGCAGCCCGACCTGGGCGCCGGACGGACAGTGGCTGGCTTATGAGTCATACCAGGCTGGGAACCTCGATATTTTTATCCAATCTCTGACTGACCTGTTTCAGCCTGCACTGCAACTGACCACGGATCCTGCTGCGGACACCGACCCAAATTGGTCGCCGGCAGGCAATTTGCTTGCCTTCACCTCCCTGCGTAGCGGGGAATCGGAGATTTGGATTGCAGCGCTCGACCAACCCGACAACCGGTTTCAAAACCGCAGCCAAAACCCTCAATCAGCGGATAAAGATCCTGTCTGGTCACCGGATGGGCAGCAATTAGCCTGGAGCACCCTTCTTTATGGGTTGCAAAACATTGTGGTAGCTGCGGCCGTCGACAATGGTGAAGATCCTCAAACGCTTGGGGCTGGCAGCCGCCCGCTTTGGGATCCAGCCGGCAGTCAAATTTTGGCGCAGCTTGACTCTGCCGGAGGCGTATCCCTCGCTGGCTATAATTCGGAAAATGGCCAGGTGACCCTGCCCCCTCAACCGCTGCCGGCCGCAATTCACGGCGCTGACTGGCAAGCCGCTAATTTTGCTGCCTCCATGCAATCCTATCTGTCGGTCGATTCCAGTGACCCGCGTGAACTCATGACAGATATTCAGATCAACCAGCCGACTGACGCATCGACCGGGCGGGTCGGGTTGGTTCCCCTAAACGGCATTAATGCGTCCTATCCTTATTTGAGCGACCAGGCCGACGAATCTTTTTTTGCATTACGTCAGGAAATCGCCCGCGTTTCCGGCTGGGATGTGCTGGCCAACCTGCAAAATGCTTACCTACCGATAACCGAACCCTCGCTTCCAGGTGCCGGCGATGATTGGCTGGTGACCGGGTTGGGAATCGCTATTAATCCTCTGCCTTACCAGGCCGGCTGGATGGCGGTACAACGGGAAGACCTGGGCGGCGAAGTTTACTGGCGCTTGTACATCCGCACCCGTTACCAGGACGGTTCGCAGGGTGAGCCCATTACGGCCCCTACCTGGAACCTGGATGCCCGTTCGAGCGGTAACCCAAATACCTATGAGCAAGGCGGCGCAATGGACATTGCCCCGGCAGGTTATTGGATTGACTTCACCGAGTTGGCAGATCGTTTTAACTGGCAGCGGCTGCCGGCCTATTCCAACTGGCGAACATACTATGCGGCTGCCCGTTTCAACCAATTTGCCTATGGCATCGACCTGGGTTGGGACCAAGCCATGCAGCAATTGTATCCGGTCGAATTAGTTCACCGCCCGACCCAGATTCCAACCCTGACCTCTTTCCCAACGAATACGCCGCTGCCGCTCAATGCTCTCACCGCCACCGCTCAAGCAACTCCCTGGCAGGGGCTGCCGCTCAATCCTGAACCACGGCCAACCTGGACTCCTGTTCCGGGAGAAACCTTCCCATGAACCGCCAGTACGCTAAGGAGCGGTTTGGTTTTTTCGCCGGGTTGCTCTGCCTGTTAATTCTGGCTGGCTGCACTCCAAGCCCGGCCCAGGCAGTCGAATTGCCACTGGCGCCAACGCCGGTTCCCCTGGCTCTCCTTGAAGATAAATCGGTGTCAGCCGCCGAACAACCGCCGTCCAGTCCTGTGGAAGCTGAACCCGCTCCAGCCCTGGTGGAGGAACCGTTGCAATTTACCTTCCCCACTCCGGCAACGGAAGCGGTATCTGCCTGGCGCCCGCCGCTGGTACCCGTCCCCTGGGCATTGACGCCCTACGACCATTTTTATTTCACGCGGCCAATTGCTACTGACGCGGTCAACTGGCCCTCGGCAGATTATCGCTACGGTGATTTTTTCACCGATACCGACATCGTCCACACCGGCATAGATATCGCCGCCGACCGCGGCACCCCGGTGATCGCCGCGGCTGCCGGCAAAGTCACCTGGGCGGGCGAAGGATTGTACAAGGGCGGCAATGTCGAAGGCGACCCCTACGGTCTGGCGGTAGCTATCCGGCATAATTTTAGCTACAATGAGCGTGAGGTTTATACCATTTACGCCCATATGGATCGGGTGGATGTCGTGGTCGGCCAGAACGTCGAAGCCGGAGAGCAGGTTGGGATTGTCGGAACCACAGGCAAAACAACCGGTCCGCACTTGCACTTCGAAGTGCGCATCGAGAGTAACAGCTTTTTCTATACACGCAATCCAGAGCTGTGGCTGGCCCCGCCGCAAGGCTGGGGTGTGCTGGTTGGTAAAATGATCGACCGTTACGGCTTTCCTCTATATAAAATCAAAATAAAAGTCATTTCCGAGGAACTAGGTAAGGCCTGGGTAGTACGCACGTACGGTCCGACCAGCGTCAATAAAGACGATTTTTATCAGGAGAACCTGGTGCTGAGTGATTTACCGGCAGGCGATTACTGGGTTGAGTTTCGGGTGCGTTGGAAGGATTACCGTCACAAAATCACGATAAAACCCGGCATGGTGACTTATCTCAACTTCCTCGAACGTCCAGGGACATTCTCAGACGCGTTGCCAGCGCCTGGAAACGGCAGCGTTTTCGAGCCAGCGGTGCTGGAGCCGATTGTCAACCCTGTTGTCAACCCTTGACAATTTGATCAACAACCCTGAAAATTCCTTCCGCCGGTAATCCGGCTGCCGGATGCGCCAGCTATCAGGTTCATCACGGTATGTTTTTTTGCTTTTAAGCGCAATTCGGAGGTAAAGTTTGATGTTAGGAAATCGTAAATTATTTGGGGGTATCTTACTGGCGGCCCTGCTGCTGACAACCCTGGCGGCTTGCTCGAAGGCCGATGCCACCCCCACGAACAGCCCGGAAATGGTCTATACCCAGGCTGCCCAAACAGTAGCTGCCGGTCTGACGCAGACCGCTGTATTAATGCCTACGGCGACCAGCACGCCCACGCTTCAGCCAACCAACACCCCGGCGCCGACGCAGGCTGTTACGGCAACTTTAAGCGTCTCGGTTACCCCTCTGGTGCAAAAATCGGCTACCAGCTCTACAGGTCCCGATAAGGCTGAATGGGTGGCACAGAACCCTGGCGATGGCACCATTTTGACCGCCGGGCAGGACTTCACCCTGATTTGGACCGTCAAAAATACCGGCACAACCACCTGGACCACGGACTATCAACTGCGCTACTACCTGGTCGAACAAACGCTGCGCATGGGAGCTGGGGATCTGAAGTTGTCCAAAGAAGTCAAGCCCAATGAGTCCATCGACCTTTCACTGTCGATGAAGGCCCCCGCCTCCAGCGGTGAATATACAACGATCTGGGTATTGACCAACAAAGAAGGCGTCAACTTTTATCCGTTGACCTTTGGCTTTAAGGTCGGGCCGGCTGGCGCGACCGCAACCGCAACCGTTGCGCCCACCGCAGGAGCAACAGCCACTCCGTAGCAAGTTCACCCGGCCCATGGAACCGACCCGGAATTCCAGCGAATCGCCTGTGGGCTTGAAATCTGCCATTAAAACCGAGGCCAACCGCCTCGGTTTTACTCTTTTCGGGGTGACCGACCCGGATCCCCCTGGCACACTGCCCAGTTTTCTCTCCTGGCTGTCGCAAAGGAGATACGGCTCGATGGATTACCTGGCAACGGAGCGGGCGGTTGCGCGGCGCGCTGACCCGCGTCTGATCCTGCCCGACGTGCGCAGCGTGATCGTCCTGGGTCTGCGATACCCTCGCACTGCTGATCTGCCTGGTAGTCCTGCGTCTGGTTTGCACGGACGGGTTGCAGCCTATGCCTGGGGCAAAGACTATCATGATTTGATTCCGCCGCGTCTTGAACAACTGGCTAAATTCATCCAGTCGCGAATGAATCGTCCGTTGGCATATAAGGCCTATACGGATACCGGTCCCATTCTGGAACGCGATCTGGCAACTCGCGCCGGTCTGGGCTGGATGGGTAAAAACACCTGCCTGATTGACCCGCAATCCGGTTCTTACTACCTGCTGGCTGAGCTGTTCATCAATATCAAGCTGGAAAATGACCTGCCTTTTACCACCGATCATTGCGGTTTGTGTCGGCGCTGCATCGACGCCTGTCCGACCGGTTGCATCCTCCCTGACCGTACCCTGGACGCCCGCCGCTGTATTTCCTACCTTACGATCGAAAACAAGGGGAGTATTCCAACCGAGCTACGCCCTCAACTGCGAGATTGGGTATTTGGCTGCGATATTTGTCAGCAGGTCTGCCCCTGGAATATTCGTTTTGCTTCGCCTGAATTTGATTCCGGACTTTCCCCGCAGGCTGAAAATGCCCGACCGGATTTAATTGCGGCCTTGAGTCTTTCAGCCCAGGATTTCAATCGTCAGTTCAAAGGAAGTCCCATTCTACGCGCTCGCCGGCGCGGTTACTTGCGCAATGCCGCTGTCGTGCTGGGTAATTTTCGCGATCCTCGGGCAGTGCCCGTTTTATCCAATACATTGCAGTCTGACAGCGAGCCGTTGGTGCGTGCGCATGCCGCCTGGGCGCTCGGCCAGATTGGGGGAGACGCAGCCAGGCAGGTGCTTGATCAGTGCTCCGGCAGTGAAAAGGATGACGAGGTACTGGCTGAAATTACGGCTGCACGGATCGCCTGCCAGGATGCGGATAGATTCGGTTAGGGCAGCCAGGTTGGCAGCGCCCCATTTTCCGCTACAACGATGAATTCACCGCTGACCCGATCCCAGACGACCACCAGCGGAATAGCATTGGCTGTGCCGGGCGTATACTCCTGAAAAACCAGCCGGTTTCCATCGGGCGACCACTGAATCGCAGTATGTGAGGTACCCGGTTCATCAGTGACCGCCTGAAATTGGCTTCCATCCATTTTTGAGAAATAAATTTGCCGCCCGGCCTGATTTTCCCCGCTCCGCAGTGCAAAGGCCGCCCATACCCCATCTCGGGTTATCTTCATGCCGCCAGCATCATAATTGGATAGTTGCGCAGGCAGAAAAGGTTCGATCTGCATGGTGGCGAGGTCAACCTGAAACAACCGGGATTGAAGCAGTATCCCAGATACTTCATTTTCATTGAAATAAATACGGCTTGAATCAGCCGCCCAGGTGACTGGATCCGGGGTACTTGTTTGTATTTGCCGCTCGACACCGCTGGAAAGATCCAGGATGCGGACAAAGCCTTCTTCAGGGCTGTTCATGGCCAATTTTTGGCTGTCCGGCGAAAAGACTGGATTCGTGCCGGTTATGTGCTTTTCGGACCCCTCAGCCGGAAGCTGCTCGCGGAGCGGGTAAACCACGACCCCGCGGGTGATCCTGTCCTCCACCCGAATAATCCGACTATACGCAATATATCGACCGTCGTTTGACCAGGCCGGTGTTTCGCAGCGCGCCTCACCGCAATCGACCAGCATTTGCGCATCCCCGCCGTCGCGGTCGATCCGGTACAATGTGCTGCTCCCGTCCGGATTTTGCACGGAATAAACGATCGCTGCGCCATCCGGCGAAACCGAAAAATCATAGACCGCGCCTCCGGTCGAAGTCAGACGCTGCAATGAGCTGCCATTCATCGACACCGACCAGATTTCCGGTGAATCGAGCGGGTTGCCGATAAATGCAACCAATGGGGCTCGTGGCGCAAGGATCGACCTGCCCGGAAGGGAATACAACACCGCCGCTGCTACTCCAATGCAGAGCATAACCAGGATAAAAACCCGGTCGATGCGGCGCAAAGAATTAATCATCAGAGCTTCACCGGAACAATACAAAAACCATGAGCGGAACGACCAACCAGATCAAACCGGGCGATTTCCAGGTGCCCTCTGCACCTAAATCTTCTTTATGCACTTCATTTTCGACCGCCTTTGAAAACTTTTTTCCAGCCGCTGACAGCACCACCTGAGCCAGAATGACGCAGCCGAGTCCGGTCAAAAACACCAGAATCCCCTGCCGCGGATCGACATAATCCGCCAGCCGGCCGTCCCAGATCAAGCTGAGTTGAAAGAGTCCCAGCACCGCAAGCGCCAGGGCAGAGAACTTGATCCGCGCATTCCTCTTCAACGCAACCCTCCGAAACTTTCGATCACTAACCCGGCCAACAAACTTAAACTCAGCGACAACGATATCCAATAAAACAGCGCTTTACGGCGGAAAATGCGCCCGTAAAACAAGATCAATTTGACATCCACGGCCATCCCAACCAGCAAATAAATCCTCTGCGCGCTCACTGACCAGGTGGTCAGGCCGTTTTGCACGGTGTACAGGTCGCCGACAGCGCTTTGGGCGGTGAGTATCGCCCACAACCCGCTCCCGGCATTTTGCCAGGCTGCGCTACCCTGAACCGGCGGAATCCACCCGGCGGGGATCAATGCTTGCAATAAGCCACCTATTAACGCTGCAATGACCAAAAGCGGCATCCATTCAAGGAATTCGATACTGGCTGCAAGCGCAATGGCCTTGGCCTTGCTCGCATGACCTTCGCCTTCCAACAAAGACGCAGAATCACCCGTTGCTGTCGGCAGGTTCTCGACCTTTATGATCCGGTTGAGCCCGCTTTCCTGGGCGAGGATCAGACCAAAAACTATCGCAAGTATGACTGCGGTTGCAAGGCGCAGCCCGGCAAGTCCGACCATCCCGTTCGCACCCAGGCCGGCGCCGGCAGTAATCAGGGTTACCCCAGGACCCGCCACCATCAAAGTGGCAGCGGCTGGTGCACCTGCGCCTTTACGCAAAAGCTGCCTGGCCACCAGCGCTGACCCGCCGTCGCCGACCGGTAAGATAAACGCTGCCAGGATTCCGAATATCACGCTTCGGCGAGTCCCACCTTTGAACAGCGCCTGAATATCGGCATCCGTGAATAAGTGGGCTACCACGGCAGAGGTGAACGCTCCCAGCAACAAAAACGGCGCTGTCTCCAGAAAGATGCGCTCAAACCCGACCGAAAATCGGTGAGCGCTATCCAGGAACACAGACACCCAGGTTGCATTCCCGCCTGAGGTTTCCAGAATCCGCGACAGAATGCCTGCCAGCGCCATAGCTGCTATAACCAACAGCTGCAGCCTGCTGCCCGTTGTACTGGAAGAAGCATGGTATTTGGATGCGGATGGCAAAGAGTCCACGCTCCGTTTATACCATCTTTTCAGCCGTGCTCAGCCCTTACCCCGCCGGCCTTATTCTCACTTTAAAGAACACTCGCCCCTCGCCATAATGTTGAGGGGCGGGTTATGTTCGTTATGCTTGCTTAACCGGTCGTCGGCGTGACCGTTTGGGTTGCACCGCCGGGGGTCGGGGTGAGCGACGGCTGGCGCGTCGGCGTCGGGGTAACCAGATTCACCCGCACAATCAACGTTTGACCGACATTAATCTTGTTTCGGTCGGTGAGCTTGTTCTGCGTCATAATGTCGTCCACGGTCGAATTGAACTGGCTTGCAATGCTATCCAGCGAATCACCGGTCTGGACGACATAATTAATTTTCGTACCGCGCGGCATATCATCCGGAATGCGAGTCGCGGTCGGCAGCGCCTGACCGGGCGCCGGAATTAAAATGATGTCGCCAGGACGGATCGGGCATTGGTCCGGAGCAAAATTGTTGATCGCCAACAGCACCAACAAATCCACATCGTAAGTCAGCGAAAGGTCAAAGCACGTGTCACCCTCCAGGACTGTATATTCAAATGGCCCGGAAGGAGTCAAGGTGAAAGTCGGAACGGGCGTTTCGGTAATGGTTGGCGTCAGCGAGGCGGTAGCCGTGGGAGTCATCGGGGTGGCAGTAGGCGTTGCGCTGGCAGTCGGGGTCGCCGAGGAGAACAGCCCTAATTTGGGGGCATTCGGGCCGCTGAACCACACCACCAGCAGAATGACTCCGATAATGACTAGCAGGACGGCGATTCCCCACACCATATACGGCATCATCCGTTGGCGCTTCTTGTAGGAGTCGATGATACTTTGCGGTGAGCTTTTTCCACTCATGGGTTATTTTCCTATCCTTGGGGCCGGTTTTTATTATTTCCGGCATGAGTATTATTCAATGGAATCCATCAAAATCAATTTTCAGGAAGGATTCTACCCGAAAACTAAAAATGGGACGAATCCCAAGCCAGATTTTGCCGTCTCTGTCGACGCCAGGGTATACCATCAACCAATAACATGAGACAACCGGGAGATTTCAACAGGATTGCCTATTAAATAACATAACTTTCCCGAATCGCGCAAGGATAATTGGCAAGAATCGGCAAAAACTCGTAACCTGCTTAATCGAATCCAGTAAAACTGCAATTTACTTTGGCATGAACTAAACGCCATTATGTTATAATTTTCCCTACAAACTGACATCCATATCAAGAATTGGAGAGAAGAAAATGGTAATCGAGCACACCGAGCTGAAACGCTGCGACGTGATTAATGTAAAAGGCCGGATCGATAGCGCCACTGCCCCAAAATTAGCCGAGGTGGTGAATGAAATCGTTGAGGCAGGCCGTTTTCGGATCGTCTTCGACATGGATGGCGTAGATTTCATTTCCAGCGCTGGTCTGCGAGTGCTCATCGGCACGCAGAAAAATTGCAAACGCTATAACCGCGGTGAGGTCGTGCTGGCCGCCGTTCCTGAGACCATTATGGCTTCGCTCGAGCTGGCGGGATTTACGCCGTTGTTCAAAATTTTCAAAGATGGCGTCTCAGCAGTTGGTAATTTTTAAGGGTGGATTCATTTGGATGCCAACGGTGATATTTCCCGGACGCTATGACAGCCTGGCAAAAATAGCTGACCTGGTTAAAAAGGCAACCCAGGAATTCGGTCTGGACCGATTAGCTGCGTACGGCGTGGAAACCGCCGTGGATGAAGCATGCTCGAATATCATTGAGCATGCCTACGGTGGTGAGGGCAAAGGTGAAATTGAATTTAACTATCGTATAAAAGATGATTTCCTGATCATCACACTGCAAGACACGGGCGCAAGCTTCAATCCAAAATCAGTCCCGAAGCCAAAAATCAACGTCCCGCTCAAGCAGCGTCAGGAAACCGGTCTGGGTCTATATTTCATGCACCAGTGGATGGATGAAGTCAAATACGATACCGCTGGAAAGACCAATGTTCTCACATTGATAAAGCGAAAAGGATAATTCAACCCATGGATGCCGCCAGTCCGCATTCCAAACCGGATTGGAAGCTTTACCTCGAGCTGGGAGAGTCATTGCTCTCCCAGGAATCCGTCGCCGCGCAAAGTAGCCTGATCGACCAGTTTATAGCTACCCACCAGCGCGCTCGGGCAAAATTCTGGGGCGCACGGCCGGCCTACCCGCTCCCTGCAGAACCGGACATGCCGCTGCTGCCGGATGCCCGGGCCCCGGCTTTAGTCCGCAAAACCGCCGAGAAACGGACGATTCAAACCCGCAAGTCCAACCCGAATACTAAAGCCCAGGTTGCTTTGCCGTTAATCGCGCAAGAAGTTTTACTCGGTGTACTCCTGGTCGAGCGATCGGCTGCCGACCCGTTTATTGCTGATGATTTAAATTTCTTGGCAGGCGTCGCCAACCACGCTGCGGTCGCGATGCAGACCATGCGGCAAATCAGTCTGAAAAACTGGCGCTTCGACCAACTGGCCCTGGTGCGCTCAGTAAGCGCGCGGATTGCCAACCAGCGCAATCTGGAGGAGTTATGCCGTCAGGTGACCGGGCTGATCCAGGAAACATTCGATTTTTATTTCGTCACCATTTTTACCCTGGATAGCAGCACCGGAACCCTTCATTTCCAGGCCAGCACTGGAATCCCCGGGCAGGATTTGCATGAGTCGGAAAACTTCTCGATAAAAGTGGGGGATGGAATAGCAGGGACAGTAGCTTTGACCGGGCAGGAAATCCACGCGCCGGACGTCAGCGCAGAACCCTTGTTCCGCTTCAGCGATGCGCTACCGGAAACGCGTGCAGAAGTCTCCATCCCACTCAAGGTGGAAAATCGGGTGCTGGGCGTTCTGGATGTGCAAAACGACGAAGCCCGCGCCATCCACGAATTTGACTTGAGCGTCTTGCGCACACTGGCGGACAATATTGCCCTGGCGATCGAGGGCGCCCGTATGTACACCCACCTCGGCAAGCGGGCGACGCAAATTTCAGCCGTCCTCGAGATCAGCCACGCCGTCACATCCACGCTTGATTTTAATGAACTGTTGGACGTGGTGGTCAAATCCATCCGCAAACACTTCAATTACGAGTACATCCATATCTATTCCATTAATCCCGGCCGCCGCAAGATCATTTACGAAGCTGGCACCGGCGATCGCAGCCAATCTTTCGAGGATTTGCAGGTAACTTTCAATCTCGATGATCCAAATGGCATCATTCCCTGGGTGGCGCGGGAGGGAAAAACCCGCCTGGCGAATGATGTTTCCACTGAGCCGCTCTACCGCCCCGCCTTTCTCCGGCCAGAATCGACTCGCGCTGAACTGGCGATTCCGCTGGAGTATGCCGGCCAGGTGCTGGGCGTTCTCGACTTGCAATCCGAGCGCGTAAACGGCTTCGAAGTGAACGACATCCCGCTGCTTGAAGCCATGAGCGCCTCGATTGCAATTGCTATACGCAACGCACGCCTCTATAATTCTGAGATCTGGCGGCGGCAGGTTGCCGATTCATTCCGGGAGATTGCCGGTCTGGTATCGGCAAATGTCGCGCTGGATGACCTGCTTGGCCGCATCCTCACCCAACTGGACCGCAACCTGCCCGGCAAAGCGGCAGCGATCTGGCTGCTGGAGGAAGATCATACCAAAGGGAATAGCGGTCAGCACAACTTGCGCCTGGCAGCGACCCGCGGCGTCGATGCTGACCGCTTGCTGGCTTTGATGGAAGAAGACAGTACGGTCCGCAGCCTGTTATCCGATATCATGGATTTGGAAGCCCCCTTCATCCGCAGCCCACAGGAGCCTGTCGGGCCAATGGGCAGAGCCATGGATTATGAAAGCGATTACTCCTCCATCTCTGCGCCCTTACGGGCTGGCGATGAACCGCTTGGCGTTCTCATCCTGGCACACCCGGATGCAGGTTGTTATGGCGAGGAAGCTGGCCTGATCTCGATGACCTTTGCCAATAATGCCGCCGTGGCGATTCAAAACGCGCGCCTGTTTACTTCTGCCCAGGAGCAAGCCTGGATATCGACCATATTGTTCAAAGTGGCCGAAGCGGCGCAGAACAGCCTGAGTACGGATGAACTTCTACAAACCATGGCGCGTCTGACGCCCTTGCTCATCGGCATAAAAAAATGCGCCTTCTTCACCTGGGACGAGAATTTGCTTTCATTCTTTATGAAATCGCAATATGGACTGGAAACTCCCGCCCTCGAAAATTGGGTTTTAGGGGCAGATATTCCGGTTGTGGAACAAATGATTTCAACCCGTTTGCCAGTGTTCGTCGAGGACCCCATTCACGAGTTAAACCTGGAAAGTCTGGTGCTGCCAAAAGCCGGTAGTACGGTGGTGATGTTGCCTTTGCTGTCGCGCGGGAAACTTCTGGGAGCTTTCCTGGCAGGGCATCAAAGTGAAAACGGGGTCAGCGGCAGCGCATCCTTCGACCAGCAAACCCTCTCTCTTTTGCTCGGCATTGCCCAACAAACGGCTGTGGCCATCGAAAATCTCGCCTTGTTGGAAGCCCGTCAGGAAGAGGCCTATGTCACGGCGGTGCTGCTGCAAGTCGCCCAGGCAGTTGTCAGCCAGAATACCCTCGAAGATATCCTGGACACCATCGTCCATTTGATGCCGATTCTGGTTGGCATCGATGCCTGCGCAATTTACCTGTGGCAGTCCGAAGATCAGGGATTTCAAGTCGCCAAGACCTTCAACAACAAAGGCCATGAAGACCGTTACCTGGAAGGCAGACAGTACAGCCAGGGTCGGTTCCCCCTATTGGATGCGGTAAGGGAAAAAGATGAATTTCTGGCAAGCAAAGTCGATGACCCGGACATGCCAATCGAGGATTGGGTTAATCTGACCCACTTGATCCCCGGTGACGAACTGAACGACCAATATGTCCCCGGATCTAACTGGGTGCTTGCCGTGCCGCTCTCGGTGAAAGGGGAGGTGTTTGGCGTCATGTTAACCGCCGAAGCCAATGTGCCCCCCTCTTTCCATGAGCGGCGCCATGAAATCATCAATGGGATTGCCCAACAGGTTTCTCTGACCATCCAAAATGATCAGCTTAATCGCGAGATGGTCGAACGGGAACGGTTGGAGAAAGAAATCCAGTTAGCGCGCCAGATACAACGCACTTTTTTGCCTTCTCATCTTCCCGACATAAAGGGCTGGGACCTGGATATCGTCTGGCAGACTGCCCGCGAGGTTGGCGGGGATTTTTACGACATTTTCAAACTCGGCCCCGATAAGCTGGGGATTGTGATCGCGGATGTCTCGGATAAAGGCATGCCGGCAGCCTTGTATATGACTGTCGCCCGCACATTGATTCGGGCTTTCGTGCGTGAAATTGCTTCACCGGCAAAAGTCCTGGAGCGGGTCAACCGCCTGTTGGTGGTCGACTCGCAAGATGGGTTGTTCGTAACAGCTGTCTATGCGGTACTCAACCTGCGAGAAGGCACCCTGACATACGCCAATGCCGGTCACAATCTGCCATTGATCATGCACAACAATACGCGTCACATCGAACCCTTGCTGAAGGGCGGCATGGCATTGGGGGTGATGGCGAATAGCAAAATTCAGGAACACACCCTCGAAATTTGCCCCGGTGACCAGTTGATTTTATACACCGATGGCGTGACGGAGAGCTTTTCACCTGCGGGCGAGATTTTTGGCGAAAAACGACTGGCGGAGGCACTATCCAATGCCCCTGGCGGTTCGCCGCATGAAACCATCCTGCACCTCAACCAGGTCATCCGGGAATTCCGGCAGGGCACGCCAGCCAGTGATGATTTGACCCTGGTGGTGATCAACCGCTTACAGCCAGAAAACCAAATTTGACCACAAGCTGACTTGTCATCAGTCCGGTATCAAACCTGCAACTTAAAAACAAACTCCCGCCGGGTGCGGGAGATTTAACCTGCAAACTGGCCAGTCCTTAATCACCGAAGAACAAAGCCCACCAGATTTGACGGTTCGAAATTTTCACCGGGGTAGACGTGATTTCATGGTTTAGCTGTGGAACGGGGGTGCTGTTGCCGAGTGGGACGATCAATTTTTCGCCTTCACGAACCAGACCGTTATTACGGGCATATTCATTGACTGCCGCATCGGAGGTGGCATATTGGATTTGCTCCTGTAGCCCGCTTTCAGTGGCTTTATTGGCTGAAACTTGAGTTTCCATTTTCGCGAGTTCTGTGTTAAGGCGGTTTAATTCGTTAATTCTGCCGTTGAAATCCATAAGCAGGAAAAACAACACCACAAAAGCCGCCAGTACAGCCAGTTGTCTCCAGTTAATTTGGAAATTCTTCATGGCCCAATCTTACAGCAAAATTTCTCGCCGGACAAGGAAAAAACCGGGCTTAAACCAAAATCCCGCTTTACGCGGGATTGAAGTGCCGAAGGAGGGATTTGAACCCTCACGAGCGTATTGCCCACTACGCCCTGAACGTAGCGCGTCTGCCAATTCCGCCACTTCGGCGTCAAACAACGATCAGTATTTTATCGGATATTGGCGATTTGTCAACCTTTTGCGGCAGCAGTGTAAGCCCAAAGTAGAAATGTCCCCTTTTACCAAAGTTAAAATGTCCCCTTATACGCCTGCCTCGTTTGACTACCCGCAATAGCCGTCCGGTTTCGGGTACGCATGCTATAATCCTCATTGGGGTAGTTTGAAAATGGAGCCAATACTTTCGCAGATTTTCAAAGTGCTGGTCGAACCACCGGGGAATTTGATTTACCACCTGGTCATTGTTTTTGCTGCCATGGCTGGATTGCAAACCGTTTTCCTCATGGAATTGCCCCACAATCGACCGAATGCTTTCCGGATGAAGATCGGATTTTTGGTCATCATTGCCGGTCAGGTATTTCAATTTGTGGTCAGCGCCCTGGGCTGGCAAAATATTATCGATCTGCAACTCGTCCTTCCGCTGCTCGACCGGGCATTGATCGCTGTTTCGGTGATTTGGATAGGGTGGATGGTTTTAGGCGCTCACGCGACGCGCACCTCCGATACCGCGGTGGGTTTGCTGACCCTTTTCGCCTTCCTCTTTTTCGCTTATGCCCTGATTGACTGGGGTCCGTTGGCTGGACGTGCCAGTTTCAATGGCTCCCCCCTTGACCTTACCTGGGTGGTGTTTCTGCTGCTTCTTGCGGTCGCCAGCGCCATTCTACTTGCCTATTTTCGCCCGGAGAACTGGGGAACCGGCTTTGGCTTTTTCGTAATCGTTTTTGTTGGCGGAGTAGTGCATGTCACCCTGCCTTATACAGAAAGCGATTTCCCCGCCGCTGTCCGATTGGCTTTAATCTGCGTTTTCCCATTGCTGCCGGGGCTAGCTTGGGTGCTCAAACCCAACCGAAACAAACCGGTTGAAAAACCTCGCAAAACCAGCCCTGCAGCGGCAGAAAAGGATAGTCCCCCCGCTGAAATCCGCAGAGGACAACTGCTAACCAGTGCCCCTGATCTACAGCAGATCCACTATCCTCTGGCGAAGGCAGAACTTTCGCCTGCCAAAATGGAAGATTGGGAGGAGCTGTATTCCTTATTGGCCAAAGGCCAACAGGAATTGTCCGATGCGCGCCAGGAACTGCGGTTAGTGCTCGAGGAAATGGATACGATCCGGTCAGAACGAGATTCTGCCGGGTTGGATCCTAGCCTGGAATCGATTCTGGCTGTACATCAGGAATCCGAAAGACATATCGCTGCTTTGGAAGCGGAAAACGCAGCGCTGCGCCAGGCCGCCAGTGAACAATCGCTGTCGGGCGCCCAGGATGAGACGAATTATCTGGAGCAAGAATTACACGCCGCATTGGAAGAATTAGCCCGGCTGCAGAACGCATTGGCCGAAGCCAATATCACCATCATGAATTTGCAACAGCACAGCGCCAATCCCGGCCAGCTTTCGCAGGATTCCAGCCAGGTGTTTCAAACTACATTACAAAAACTCAATGCACCGGTTTCTTCCATCCTGGCATATTCAGACTTGTTATCCGCTGAGGCAATCGCAGGTGTAGACCCGATGCTGCAAAATTTCATAACCCACATTCACGAGTCCGCGAACGAGGTCCAATCCCTGACAAACGAGCTCGTGCAAACAGGCGATCAAACACCCAGCCCGGTGGAACTGGTCACCAGTCTGGTAGCAGTAAACCCGGTTATCGATCGGGCGGTTAGCGGTATTTCCCCTACCCTGGAACAAAAGAAAATTGATTTACACCTGGCAATCCCGAATTCTCTTCCCAGAGTATTCGCTGACCGGGACGCATTCCAGCAGATTGTCGCGTACCTGTTACAAAACGCAGCTGCGGTGACGCCTGCCAACGGTGCCATCTCCCTTAGCGCTCAATTAATGGAAGGTGAAAGAGACAGTTCATATCTAGTTATCCAGGTAACCGATGAAGGCGGTGGTATTCCGGAGGCTGAGGTAGAAAAAATCTTCGATAAAGAATATCGCGTGCTTCACCCGTCTGTCCCCGGTATCGATGACCGCGGCATCGGCCTGGCGATAACCCGAACGTTAGTGGAAGCACACCGCGGCCGCATCTGGGTGGAATCCACCCAAAAAGGAAAATCGACCATTAGCGTCCTTCTGCCCATTGAAAATCAACCCGTTTCGAGTTTTATCCATAGATGATGAAACCATTTCGAAGTGGGGTGCTCGGCATGGTTGGCGCTTTGGCCACCGGAGCGCTGGTCATTGGCGCATTGACGCTTGGCCTACTGGAAAGTGTCCCGCAGAAATTGGCTACGCCCACGCTGCGCGCTACCTTGCCTGCCCCAAATCTGACTCCGCTCCCTGGCTTCGGAGCGCCAGAAGCTCCGTATGTTAGCACTCCCAGACCAGTTATCGCTGCCACCTCTCTCGCCAATCCGGCAGCCTGCCCGCCCCCTACAGGTTGGATGTTGTATACCGTCAGCAATGGCGATGATTTGCGCACATTGGCCGAAACTCATGGCAGTTCGCTGGAACAAATTATGGTCGAAAACTGTCTTATCTCGGATATGGTATTATCGGACACGATTATCTATTTGCCTCCCGTTGCTCCAGCCACCTCTACCCCTGGTGCGACTATTCCCAATGTGGGCGCCTCGCCGGCGAGTACTGAAAAAGCGTGCGTTCAGCCCACTGGCTGGGTCAAATACACCGTCAAATTGGGGGACAACCTGCCCCGTATCTCCGTGAACTACCGTATTTCGGTTTCAAATTTGAAATCGGTAAACTGTCTGGCAGGGAATATCATCCGCACGGGTTGGCAATTATGGGTTCCAAACGTCCCAACCTCGACCTTCACCTCCTCGCCAACCACCTCGCAACAACCTCCGGACACACCGGAACCGCCTCCCATGCACACTGCGGCTGCCACCTTGACTGCAACCTGGACTGCCATTACAACCTCAGAGATTACAGAAACTGCGTCACCCACGTCGATCCAGACTCCACCGAATTTCACACCATCGACTGCCACGGTTTCCACCGCGCCACCAAACCCCAATAGCGCCTTCCGCCTCTCCAACTCCCACTAACACGCCTGCAATTAACCCGACCATACCTTTGACAAATACTTCCAACTGAGTCAACCATAGCGTAGAATTGAAATCTTGTCAGCCTTATGAAAAAACTATTCGCAATCGCCGTAATTTTCGCAATGACCGCTCTGGCATGCAATTTGCCAGCCGCCAGGTTCGGTGCGCAGCAATCTCCTCAGGCCATTTCCCAGTTGTTGGTAACCCCTGATCCCAACGCAACAGCGACACCAACCCCCTTTTTACCGTCCGATTCCCCGGTTCAAACCGGGGTGGACCAACCCACTGCAGAACCGACGATTACACCCTCAGCGACGCCTACCATCCGGCCTACCCTGGCTCTATCAAAAGATGTGGTCAAAATCCTGCTTCTCGGCTCGGATTGGCGGCCTAATTCCGGGTTTCGCACCGACGTCATGATGCTGGTTTCTATTAATAAGAAAACCGGCGCCACAAGCGTGGTCTCATTCCCGCGCGACCTTTTCGTCACGCTTCCGGGACTCAAACAGGAACGCATCAATACCGCCATGGCCTATGGCGGCTTTGACCTCACTCAGGAAATGTTCCAGTACAACTTCGGTTTCACGCCCGATTATTATCTGTTGACCAATTTTCAGGGTTTTGTGAGCATCATTGACAGCCTTGGCGGAATAACGGTGTACGCCGGAAGCCAGCTATCCGATACCTGTTCGCTCCCGATCGCCGATGAAGAGGGCTATTGCACCATGGGGCCGGGGCGACTGGACATGGATGGCGCCACTGCCCTGTGGTATGTCCGCTCACGCTACAGTACCAGCGATTTCGACCGAACCCGCCGCGCCCAAGAGGTAATGAAAGCAACCTTCTTCAAGCTGATGAATCTGAACGCCGTCGTCCGTGCTCCGGAGTTGTATAACGCCTTCCGGAACAATGTAGAAACCAATCTGTCGCTGGACGTCGCCGTTAGCCTGGCGCGGTTTGCTCCAGATCTTCTCTCGAATACGGAAAATATAAAACAATATGCCATTGGTCCCCGCGAAGTCTGGGCCTGGCAAACCCCCGAGGGGGCGCAAGTGTTGCTTCCTAACCCCGATCTCATTGAACCACTGCTCTTCGAAGCGTTGAATGTAGAGTAGTAATTCTTAGAATCGCCCCAAAAAGCTCACCATTTCCACGAAAAGTTTGACTTTCGTGGAAATGTGTTGTAAACTGATAAAATAATAAAGCTATACGCAAATTGACCTTCGCGGAGCTGCCATGCCAAAGGAAATTACTCCCGACCTTCACATCACTTCTCAAACGCCGCTCTTGCCGACCATCGGGTCATGGGAGTTGTTCCTGCTGGACCAAGGGAAGTCACCCTACACGGTTAAGGCATTCCTTGGCGATTTACAGTTGCTGGCAAAGTTCCTTCCTCCGGATAAAACCGTCGGAACGGTAACCACCAAAGACCTCAACAATTTTCTAACCTGGCTGCAGACCGGGCGCGGCATCCCCTGCAGTCCCAAAAGTCTGGCGCGCCGCATCACATCCATCAAAGCCTTTTTCCGCTGGCTGCATAAAAGCGGGCGGATTATGGTGGACCCAGCCGAAAAAGTAGTGCAGCAATCCGTCATCAGCCCGCTGCCAACGGTATTGACCCACAGCGAGCAGGAAAAAGTAATCCTGGTGGCTGAGAAATACCGCCAGGCCAAAAAACCGGACGCCCGTTCATATACGCTGTTGAAATTATTATTATCGACCGGGATCAAAAAAGGGGAATGTCTGGCAATAAATATCAATCATATCGACCTGCAGGCGCCGGGTGGACCGATTCTCTTCGTGCGCTATGCAAGTCCGAGTAATCGCTATAAGGAACGTAAAATTGATCTGCCCGCCGAATGGGTGGAAAGCTACCAGGAATACCTGATCCAGTACCAGCCAAAAGACGTGGTGTTTCCCTGGTCGCCGCGCCGGCTCGAATACCTGTTAGAAGACCTTGGCGAAGAAGCCGGAATTGATAAGCACCTTTCGTTCGACATGTGCCGCTGGACCAGTGTTTTGCGTGATTGGCAATCCGACCTGGAACACGAACAAATTCGCCAGAAATTGGGAATTTCGAAAATTCAGTGGCGCGAAATTAGCATGAAACTGCGCCAGCTTTCTGCGCAGCAAAGCTGATCAGAGCCTGTTTCAAGATTTTTGTACCAGCCGCAGTTGAACAAGTTCGCGGCTGTTTTTTTGTACTTTTGCAGTCTCAGCCAGGCGGTAACCAGGCACCCAGACTACCTGGTTTCCCGAGAAAACCAGCGGCCAACCGACTCTTGCTTCACGGGGCATTTTCACATTGGTGAAAAAATCGCCGATCGTCAGGCTGCCCGTTTCAACCCCCAACGGCTGGAACCGGTCGCCGGGGGCTCGCCGGCGGATGATCAACGGCAGGGGCAAGCTGCCAGCATCCAGAATAGCTGTATTGGGGCTGTTGTTGCTGTCGAACACCAGATCTGGTTCAAATTCCAGCCACTGTGCCTCGATCCCCCAGCCATTTTCGAGCTGTACGAAGCCGGGGACGGTCAATTCCAGCGTTCGATTTGCCGGGGAGACTGGCCATTCGGGCTGGATGACCCGGCTGCCTGCCAGGGCTAGGGTCAAGCGGTCGCCAGCAACCTGAGTGTCCAAGCCATCAGCCAGGTTGGCCTGAAGACCGCTGACGGAATCGTCGAGCAAGGCCGCCCCCCTTACGAGCGCTGCCCGATCGATGTCCTCGCTATTCGGAAGAATTTCCAAAGCTGCCTTGCGGATGATTTCCAACCGGGTGGCAGGTGGATGGGCGGCAAGCTGCGCGCGGTCAAAACTGCGAAAACCTACCCCTGACGCGCGGAGAGCCTGGCGATATTTCCCAGAAATCGCATCTTCGAGAACTTCCAGCGAACCGCGGACATTGGCTGCCAGCCCGGTCAGGCGTTCTTTGATGCGCGGATTGTAGCTCACGAGCAGCGGGATCAATTCCAGGCGAATGCGGTTACGTAAGTAAGTCGGATCCGTATTGGTGATATCCACTCGCGGCTGGAGCTTGTTTTCCCGGCAGTAGGCTTCCAGCTCCTCCCGCCAGATATCGAGTAGCGGCCGTACCAATGCTATTTTGCTCGAATAACTGCTCAGCAAGGTTCGCGGCTGCATTCCGCGCAGTCCATTCAGCCCGCTCCCGCGAATAAGATGCATCAACAGCGTTTCAACCTGGTCATCGGCGGTGTGCGCGGTGACCACCGCCTGCGCTTCAAGCCGCTCTGCCTCTGCAAATAGAAACAGGTAGCGCGCCTTACGCGCAGCCGCTTCTATGGACAACTTTTCAGTCGCAGCCATCTGCGCCACATCGCCATCACCGCGAATGAAAGCGCAACCCAAATCCCTGGCAGTTTGTGCCACGAACTGGGCATCTCCTTCAGCCTCCTGGCGTAAATGGTGATTAAAATGCGCCGCGATCACATTGTACCCAGCACTGCGCAGCAGGTGCAGCAGCGCCAGACTGTCAACCCCACCGGAAACGCCGACCACCAGCCGGGATTGCTGATCCAGCCCAAACGTTTTATTCAAGGAATTTTGGATTCGATCAACCAACACGCCATGATTATAGCATTAGGCCAATTGCTGGTCAGCCCGAGATAGAGACGTCCGAGCGGCGCGCCACAACATTTGAAATTTCACAAGAAGCTGGATGGCTTCCGTCTTGCGAGCCGTCCCGGTTTATGCTAGACTACCGTTTATCCAAATATTTACCAATTAACTGGTACAATTTTTCCAGACCAGGATGAAATGAGGAGGGGTGTATAAATCGGTTTCTCCTGCCCTTCATACCGGATTGTTTTTAGTTTGTCCCATCGCGGAGGGAATAATCAATGGCTGAAAAAATCTTGATCGTGGATGATGATCTGGAGACATTACGCCTGATAGGTATGATGCTTCAGAAACAAGGATATCAGGTGGTATCAGCCAAAGATGGTACGGAAGCAATATCCCTGGCATTTAGCGAACATCCGGATATGATCGTATTGGATATTATGATGCCGGACCCGGATGGTTATCAGGTTGCCAGGCATTTACGCTCTGATCCGCAGACTGCCCCGATCCCGATTCTCATGTTCACGGCCAAATCGCAGCTTGAACATAAAGTTGCTGGCTACGAAGCCGGCGCGGATGACTATCTGACCAAACCCGTCCACCCCGCCGAATTAATTGCGCGCATTCGTGCATTATTCACCCGGGCGAAATCGCGCGGGACCGGGCCGCTGCTCACCCGGCGCGGTTATGTGGTTGGCATCATGGCTGCCAAGGGCGGCTTGGGAGTTTCTACCCTGGCGCTCAACTTGGGTCTGGCCTACTATCAAAAAACCCGCGCCGAAGTAATTGCTGCCGAATTACGCCCGGGGCAAGGCACCTGGGCTGGGGAGTTAGGTTTCACACAGGACGAAGGTTTAACCAGCCTGCTGGAAATGAACGCCAGTGACATTACTCTGGAAGATGTTGAACGCCATCTGACCAGTACCACCTACGGCATCCGCCTGCTCTTGACAACCCACAAAGCTGCTGACAGCACCAAGCTGATAAATGCCATTCCGCAGCTTGAGGTTTTGCTCTTCCACTTATTCACGCTTGGCTCATTCATCACCCTGGATATCGGGTCACCCTACACGCCAGGATTGGAAAAAATACTGAGTATGGTCGACGAATTAATCCTGGTGACCGAACCTCAGCCGCATTCAGTTAAACGTACCGGCCAGTTGCTCGAAGAGTTGCCGGGCCTGGGTTTCCCTTCTACCAAGTCCCTTTCCGTGATCATCAACAACCGCGTCCGGGCAGATATACAGCTCTCTGCCATCCAGATCCAGGAAATGTTAAACCGTATCAAGACTCCTTTTATCCCCGGGGTAACGGAGCAATCCTATCAGGCTGCAATGCGCAACATACCCCTCGGCTTTTTGCAACCAGACGGAATCTATATGCAGCAAGTGAACGAACTGGCTGCCGGGTATGCCGCTCGACTGAGAAATGATCAATTCCGCAGCGCAGGATTTCCTACAGCAAGCAGCTGACCTGATCTTGAGTGCTGAATACTTTGTCGTATTCACCGGGGCAGGGATTTCCACGCCTTCGGGAATACCCGACTTCCGCTCTGCTGGCAGCGGGCTATGGACCCAATCCGATCCGCTGGAAGTTGCTTCGCTGACGGCTTTCCGTTCCCACCCCGAACGTTTTTTCAACTGGTTGCGGCCGCTAGTGCAACAAATAGGGTCCGCCCAACCCAATCCGGCACACCTGGCGTTGGCTCAGTTGGAGCAGGCCAAACGCTTGAAAGCCGTGATCACCCAGAACATCGACGGGCTGCACCAGCGCGCTGGCTCGCAAAAGGTGATCGAGGTGCACGGTTCCATGTCCACCCTGAAGTGCCCGCACTGCCGGGCGGCATATTCCGCCGAGCCGTATTATCAACCTTTCGTCATGGACAATATCTTACCCCACTGCGCAAAATGCCAGGCGCTGCTCAAGCCGGATATTACGCTGTTCGAAGAGATGCTGCCCACTGCGGCCTGGGAAAATGCGCTGGAACACAGCCAGGCTGCGGATTGTTACATGGTCATTGGCAGTTCACTCGAGGTATCTCCAGCCAATGGACTTCCCCACCTGGCGTATCAAAACGGCGCAAAAATCATTATCAGCACGCTCTCTCCTACTTACCTCGACCGAAAGGCGCGCCTGGTGATCCGCGCCGACGCGGCGAAGACATTGCCAGCCATTGTCGAACGCGTAATCCAGGGCTCCTCATCAGTCAGCTAGCGGCTGCCGCGCCGGCCAAACTGTCGCTCCAGTAAGTCCACCGAGAGATGGATCATGGTCGGACGTCCGTGGGGACAGGTGCGTGGTGACTGACAGCTTTCCAAATCGCGCAGCAACGCCAGTTGTTCATCGTTGGCCAGAACCTGACCGGCCTTGACTGCAGCGCGTTTGCATACGCGGGCAATGATGCGCGCCTCGATCTCATTCGCCAGCGGGGATTCATCCTCTTCGAAATCTTCCACCACCACCCGCACGGCGGCTGCAGGGTCAGTGCCCGCCAGGATTGCCGGTACCCCCCTCACCCGGAAGGTGTTGGGACCGAACAATTCGATATCAAAACCGTAATTCGTCAAAATACCCACTTGCTGCTCCAGCAGATGAGCGCTCTGCGGTGGAAGCACGATCACAGCCGGCTCAAGCAGTGTTTGACTGGCTATTTTTTGCTGGTTCTGCCGGGTCATTTTTTCGAACAGGACCCGCTCGTGCGCCGCATGTTGATCGATCAGGTACAATCCGTCAGGCCCCTCCGCTACCAGATAAGCTGCGCCAACCTGTCCGACCAGGCGCAGCAGCGGCACCTTTCCGGATGGCAATGCTGGCTGAGGGTTGGCTGCGACTTCAACGTCGGGTTCCACCGGAGTTTCGGCCTGAAGATCAGCGGCCATGTCCCAGGCGGGATCGACCGCCCGTTGTTGATAAACGGGTGCATTCCAGTAAGGTGTGCTCACATTCGGCACCGGTGAATAAGCCAGCAAAGCCCGTTTGACCGTCCGCTGCACTGCTGAAAAGACCCGGTCGGGTGAGCGAAAACGCACTTCTGCCTTGGCAGGGTGGACATTGACGTCCACTTCTTCCGGCTCCAGTAGGATAAAGAGCACTGCCAGCGGGTAGCGTCCAATCATCAGCAAAGTATGGTAAGCCTGCAACAGCGCAGAAATCAGCGCAGCATCCTGCACCCAGCGCCCATTGACAAAAAAGGTGATTTCCCGGCGGTTCGAACGGGTCAGCGCCACCGGACTGATAAAACCGCTCACCCGAATGTCTTCTTCAAGGGTCACTTCCAGCATCTGCCGGGCGACATCCACCCCATAGAGCTGCGCCAGAATTTCACGCCGGTCATTGTTTCCGGCTGTTCGCAGCATGGTTTTACCGTCCTGCTCGAGTTCGAAGCGCACCTGCGGGTACGCCAACGCATAGCGCATGACCAGGTTGTTAATCTGGTTGCGTTCGGTCATATCGGATTTGAGAAATTTAAGCCGCGCCGGAACGTTGTAGAACAAATCCTCGACCCGGATGACCGTCCCGATCGGGATGCCCGTCGAAGTCACCTGCCCGCTCTGCCCGCCTTCGATCAACATCCGGGCGCCTAAATCAGCGTTTTGCTCGCGCGAGATCACGGTCATGCGGGCGACGGATCCGATGGATGCCAGCGCTTCTCCGCGAAATCCAAGCGACCGGATATGAAACAAATCTTCAGCGGTGCACAATTTACTGGTGGCGTGGCGCGTTATAGCCAGCGGTAGCTCAACCGGGGAAATGCCCGTTCCATTATCTGCAATTTCAATGCTTTTTCGTCCGGCCTGCTCGACACGAATGGTGATGGTTGTGGCTCCGGCATCGAGCGCATTTTCAACCAATTCTTTAACTACAGAAGCGGGGCGTTCAACTACCTCACCGGCTGCAATCTGGGATGCTACATCATCAGCTAGAACTCGGATCGCCATAAGTTTCCCTCAGTGTGTGATTATACCCGAGCGTGAAAGATTGCCTTCTGCAAGGTCAAAGAATAATAGTTTGCTTAGAAACCTTCCGCAGTCCTTTTACCTCGTTCCAAGCACAATCAGTTTCGAGTATACTCAGGGCATGGCGTTGGATACCCTGATTTTTGACCTGGATGATACACTTTATCCCCCTACTACAGGCGTTTGGGATGCCATCGGGGAGCGGATTAACCAATTTATCGTTGATAACCTCGCACTGGACACCAGCGAGGTCAAACAGGTGCGCGATGAGTTGTTCCACACCTATGGAACCACGTTGCGCGGGCTGCAAATCGTCTATGGGATCGACCCTTACAAGTATCTCAACTTTGTGCATAACATCCCCCTGGCAACCTATCTGCAGCCAAACCCCACCCTTTACCAGATATTGAAGCAGATATCCAACCGCAAAGTGATTTTTACCAATTCCGATCAAAACCATGCGCTGCGAGTTTTAGGTCAGTTGGAATTGGGCGGTATCTTCGAACGAATCATCGATGTCATGGATGTGGCGCCCTTTTGTAAACCGCAGCCGGAAGCCTTTCAACATGCGCTCAAGCTGTTGGGAAACCCCGATCCAACCCGTTGTGTGCTGATCGATGACTCGCTCCGGAATATCAACGCAGCCCACGAACTCGGGTTTCATACCATCCTGGTCGGGAATCACAACGGGAATGCTCACGCAGCCAGCGCCAGGGTCGATACCCTGGAAGATCTGCCCTTGCTAGCCGACTTACCCTTCCTGGAAGGGATCTGGAGGCAGGAATGAAAGAAATCTCCCCCATCGGCTGGGCATTAATTGCCATCGTGACCCTCATTGTTTTTTCCAGTTATTGGAGTTTGCTGTCGCTGCTGCGAAAGAAAAATAAAAACCCAGACTCACCCTCGTGGGCGAAATCTTGGCGCATGATGGCGCATCCATGGGAAGCTGAAAATCGCGACTTGGATAAACTTTCCAAAGAGGTTGCCAACCTTGGCAATCGCAACCCATCGGACAGGGACCAAAATCCTCCTCAGGCGTAATCGCGCTTCCGGGATGGTTCGCGGTACCTCTTACAGCGCTCACAGAACACCTCTTTGGTAATTCTATTGGAGATAAGAATGGAATCTAAACCTGTACGAATAATCGTTGCCCTGATCATCGCAATTTTCCTGATGCTTGTAAGCTTTGCCGGCGGGATATTTACCGGGATTAACCTCCCATCAAACCTCAGCCTGCCGTCCAACTTCTCGCCACAAACTACAACCGAGACCCAGGCCATCCCTGGCGTGACCAGCACCCCGGTCGATCGTGAAGCGTTATTCAAGCCCTTCTGGCAAGCCTGGGACCTGGTCCATAAACAATATGTTGACCAGCCGGTTGACGATACAACCTTAATGCGCGGTGCGATCAGCGGAATGTTGAGTTCGCTTGGCGACCCCAACACCGCCTACATGGACCCGATCCAGTACCAGCAAGCCAATGCCCCTTTGGAAGGCTCATATGAAGGTATTGGCGCCTGGGTCGATACTTCGGGTGAATTTTTGACCATCATCAGCCCGATGGCAGGATCGCCAGCAGAAGCCGCCGGTTTGAAAAGCGGCGACATGATCACTGCCGTGGATGGTACCAGCGTCGTGGGCACCGATCCAACCCTGGTGTTGCGCAGTGTGCTTGGCCCGGCTGGGTCGACGGTAGTGTTGACCATCCAGCGCGAAGGCGAAGAAAATCCCTTCGATGTCAGCATTGTGCGCGAGGAAATTGTCATTCCGCTGGTCACCAGCAAAATGCTGGATAATAACATTGCCTACCTGCAAATCATCCAGTTTGGCGACAAGACCGAAAAAGACGTCCGGGATGCGTTAAGGGAGCTGTTGAAGAATAATCCCCGTGGGTTAATCCTCGACCTGCGCAATGACCCGGGCGGCTTCCTGGATACCGCCATCGCCGTGGTGTCACAGTTCATTCCGGACGGCGTGGTGATGTACGAGGATCATGGAAATGGTGAACGCGTTACCTTCACGGCCCGGTCGGGTGGCTTGGCCACCGAAATTCCGTTGGTAGTGCTGGTCAATGAGGGATCAGCTTCCGCATCTGAAATTACGGCCGGCGCCATTCAAGACCGCAACCGCGGCAAGCTGGTCGGGACGACCACTTACGGCAAAGGCACCGTTCAGTCCTGGTCTACGTTGGTCGATAACCAGGGCGCGATCAAAGTAACCATCGCTCACTGGCTGACCCCCAATGAACGCCAAATTCACGGCATTGGTTTAACGCCGGATGTTGAGGTTCAACTGACCGAAGAAGATATCAAGGCCAATCTCGACCCGCAACTGGATAAAGCGGTCGAAATACTTTTGGCTGTGCAAAAATAACCTGGCCGGCTGAAATGAAACGGCGCTGGATAAAAAGAGAGGATTGCTATCAAGCCGACTTTCGCGGCCGCGCAATTGTGTTGCTCTTTGCAATTCATGGCGGAATGGGAGCCTATATTTCGGATATAATAGCAGGCAGCCCAGCCGCTGAAACCGACCTTCAACCGGGCGACATCATCACGCAGATTGGCAGCGCCAATCGCCGAAAGTCATCCATACCTGAATACGCTGTATAGGTTCGCACCTGGTCAGGAACTTGAAATCCGATTTATCCGCAATAACCGCTCGCAGACCGTCACGCTGGTGCTGACCGAATCCCGCTAATTTGTTGGTTGCTTCACCTTGAAAAAATTCATTATAGCCCTCATCATTTTGCTGGCGATCATTTTTTTGATCACCAGCTTCAGCGAACTACGGCAAATCGGGCTGGTGCTGCAAAAAGGCAATATCCTAGTCATCGGCCTGGCAGTGCTCATCGAAATCGGATGGATTTTGGTATTAGGCCGATCCTTCCAGACTCTATTCCGCATTGTTGGCATCCATAAAGAACTGTTGCCGCTGGCCCGGTTGGTAGCGGCCGTGAATTTCGTCAACATCGTCGCTCCCAGCGCTGGCGTCAGCGGGATGGCAGTCATCTATTCCGATGCCCTGAAGAACGGACACTCCTCCGCCCGGGTGACCGTTGGCAGCCTGCTCTTTCTCTTATTCGACTATTTCGGTTTGCTGACCATCATATTCGTTGGTCTCATAATTCTCTTCTTGCGCAATACCTTAAATGCTGCTGATGTCATCGCTTTTGCGCTGTTCCTGGTCCTGGCGCTAACGCTGGGTGGGATGCTTTACCTGGCCTCGCGTTCCCAATCACGATTAATTCAGGTGGTGACCCTTATTGCTCGCACCGTTAATAAAATTGCCAGACCATTTCGCAAGCATGAGGTTCTGAGCGAAGAAAATGCCCGTATTTTTGCCTGCGAGATTGTGGAAGGCGTCCAGGCTTTGCACCACGTCCGGCGCGGTTGGCTGCGCCCGCTCCTGCTGACCCTTCTAAATAAACTTCTACTGGTCAGTATTTTGGGTGTTATCTTTTTAGCGTTTAAAGTCCCCACCACGGTCGCTGTGGTGGTGGCTGGCTTCAGTATCGCCTATCTGTTTGTCATTATTTCGCCCACGCCAGCGGGCGTCGGCATCGTCGAAGGCGTGATGACCCTGGCCTTGAAGTCACTTGGCATTCCACTGGAAGCCGCCATGGTGGTAACCCTGGCCTATCGGTCGGTTACATTCTGGTTCCCTTTGTTGCTGGGCATGATTTCTTTCCGTTCGCTGCACCAGGCATAAGTTGCAACATGATTACGATCTCAGACTACTCAAACCCTTAATTGACAGTTCTGGAACACACGGGTATAATCAACCCTTGCTGAAATTTGAACTTTGGGAGAAAAGTGAATGGAAAATCCCGTCGTATCCGATAGCACCGCCCAGGAATTAAAACCAAAAACTAAATTCACTGGGAAAGTGCTAAAAACCTCTCTGGCTGGCGCCGTTATGGATATCGGCGTTGGCAAACCTGCCGTGATTCATGTATCGCAGCTGGTTTCACCAACCGGCCAGGCGATTAAAAGTATAAAAGAAGTCTTGCAGGAAGGTCAGGAAGTAGAAGTCTGGGTTCGCAAGGTCAAAGAAGACCGCATCGAATTGACCATGATTAAACCCCTTGACCTGGATTGGCACGAAATTAAGAAGGACATGGTCGTTAAGGGCAATGTGGTCCGGGTTGAGACTTTTGGCGCATTCCTGGAGATTGGCGCCGAGCGTCCCGGCTTGATCCACATCAGCGAGTTGGCCCATGGATACGTCCGCACCCCTGGTGACGTGGTCAAAGAAGGCGACGAGCTTGAGGCTCAGGTGATCGACGTCAACAAGAAGAAAAAGCAGATCAAGCTCAGTTTGAAGGCGCTGCAGCCTGAACCGGTCAAGGAAGAAGTTGAATACCAAGCGCCGGAGAAGAGCAAAGACAAACGCCGCAAGAAAGACACCAAGCGCAAGAAGGGTGACGAAGGCTATATGTCGGCGGAAGAAATTGCTGCGTTGAGCGGTGACACGGCTTCCAAGGAAGCTGAGCCGACCTTCATGGAAATCGCAATCCGCGAGGCCATGGAAAAAGCCAAGTCCCGCAAAGTTGAGCCTAAAGCCAAAAAAGTGAAGGCGTCTGGATTGCAAACCGAGCAAGAAGACCTGCTGGCGCGCACTTTGGAAAAGAAGGCCACTTCTTCTCAGTAAAGATCGTCGATTTAAAATTTCGTCTGGTTGACCGCGCCTTCAAGATTCGCCGCGGCAAGCCAGATGGCTTTCAGGACTTTCAAAGTTCTACGGGTAAACCCCTCTCGGGCGTGATCCGGGGATTTCAGCAACCTCAAATAAAACTTAATCTATTGGGCGATATCGCCCAATAGATTTTTTAACCATTTAATACCGAAACGAATGCATGTTTTCGACCGGAATGTGGTAAACTATTTTTGTCCAGCAAGATGTTCCGGTACGACCGGGTGGAAGTTGTTTGACTTTTATTCCTCCCGGCTTTTTATTTGAAAGGGCTGATTACGGCACCAGGCATTTCACCTAATTGCACGTTAATTCGCATTTCCCGGAGGGAGGCGTCGGTTCATCGGCCCTCCCTCCGCCGCTTAAAAACCTTATTTACTCATCTGGAGGATTAATGCCCACTAAATATATCTTCTATACCGGTGGCGTGGTTAGTTCGGTTGGCAAAGGCGTAACGGCAGCAGCAACGGGACGTTTGCTCAAAGAACGCGGGTTCAACGTCGCTGTTCAAAAACTGGATCCCTATATCAATGTTGACCCTGGCACAATGAGCCCCTATCAACACGGCGAGGTCTTCGTACTGGATGACGGGGCCGAGACCGACCTGGATCTTGGGCATTATGAGCGTTTCATTGACGTGCGCCTGAGCAAGGTCTGCAATATGACCACCGGTCAGGTGTATGCAGAGGTCATTGGCAAAGAAAGGCGCGGTGACTTCCTGGGCGGTACCATCCAGGTTATCCCGCACATCACCAATGAGATCAAACGCCGCATCACCCAGGTAGCTAAAGCCACCAGCGCAGAAATCGTTCTGGTCGAGGTGGGCGGAACAGTCGGCGATATCGAAAGTCTGCCATTTTTAGAGTCGCTGCGCCAGTTGCGCGGCGATCTGGGGCGTGAAAACACGCTTTTCATCCACGTCACCTGGCTCCCTTACATCGGCGCCACTGGCGAATTAAAAACCAAACCGACCCAGCATTCGGTAGCCGAGCTGCGCTCGATCGGTATCAACCCCGATATGGTTGTCGCCCGTTCGGATTATCCGGTTGACCGCTCCATTATCGACAAGCTGGCCTTGTTCTGCGACGTGGATAAACGCGCCGTGGTACCGATGGTCACCAGCAAGAACCTTTATGCAGTTCCGTTGATGCTCGAAGAAAAAGGCATCGCTGAATACATCCTGGAAAAATTTGGTCTGGAGGCGCGGAAGAAACCGGATTGGACTGAATGGAAACGCCTGGTCGCGCAGGTGGACAAGCCCCGTCCGAGTGTGCGGATAGCGCTGGTCGGTAAGTATGTCGAGCTGCACGATGCCTATATGAGCGTGCGCGAGTCGCTGCACCACGCCGCCTTGAACCTGGGAGTCAATGTCGAAATTGACTGGATCCATTCCACTGACCTGGAGCGCGGCAAGATGTTGGATGTAGTCCAAAAGGCGGATGGAATCCTCGTTCCCGGTGGCTTTGGCAGCCGCGGCATCGAAGGGAAAATACTGGCTGCCCGCGCTGCCCGCACGGGAAAAATCCCTTACCTTGGCCTGTGTCTTGGCATGCAATTGATGGTCGTGGAGTTCGCGCGCCACACCCTGGGCGACGAAACGGTAAATTCGACCGAATTTGACCGCACGACTCCGCACCCGGTCATTGACCTGATGCCTGACCAGCACGAAATTACGGATATGGGCGGAACGATGCGGTTGGGGCTTTATCCGTGTGACTTGCAGCCGGGGACACTCACGGTTGCAGCCTACCGGCAAAATCAGGTGCAGGAACGCCACCGCCACCGCTTCGAGTTCAATAACGCCTACCGTGAACCGTTGGCAGCAGCCGGGCTGCGGATTTCAGGGCTGTCGCCTGACGGACGGCTGGTGGAAATTGTCGAGCTGGCCGATCATCCCTTCATGGTTGGCACCCAGTTCCATCCTGAATTCCTCTCACGCCCCAACCGCCCGCATCCGCTGTTCAAAGCTTTTGTCCAGGCCGCCTGTGACCAGGCAGGAATTAAGACGCATCCGTTCGAAGTGAATGGCGTAAAAGAAAAAGCAAATAATAAATAATTGTGCATTCAATCACAAATCAGCCTCCAGGTTTAACCGAAAGCGGTTATACTTGGGGGCAATCGTTTATACAAGCTACAGGCGGAACAGCCTGATAATCTCATGGGAAGGGATAAAGATGGATACTACAATTGAGTCGATCTACGCACAGGAAGTATTGGATTCACGCGGCAACCCGACGGTTGAAGTCGAGGTTGTTTTGGGCGATGGCAGCTGGGGACGCGCTGCAGTGCCTTCAGGCGCCTCCACGGGCACTCACGAGGCGCTGGAAATGCGTGACGGGGATAACTCCCGCTATAACGGAAAAGGCGTTCTCAAAGCAGTGGAGAACGTAAACAAAGAAATCGCAGATGCCCTGGTCGGCTGGGATGCGGTTGAGCAAAAAGCGCTCGACATGGCGTTGTTGCAGCTGGACGGCACGCAGAACAAATCCAAACTGGGCGCCAATGCCATCCTGGGGACTAGCCTGGCCGTCGCCAAAGCAGCCGCCAACTCCCTTGGCTTGCCGCTCTACCGCTATATCGGCGGCGTCTATGCCCATGTACTGCCCGTTCCAATGATGAACATCCTCAACGGCGGCGCCCATACCGCCTGGCAATCCACGGACGCCCAGGAATTTATGATCATGCCGCTGGGTGCGCCCTCCTTCGCCGAGGGGTTGCGCTGGGGAGCCGAAATTTACCATGCTCTCAAAACCGTCCTCAAAAGCCGCGGATACCCGACCCTAGTGGGTGACGAAGGCGGTTACGCCCCCCCGCTGAAGGCCAATGTCGAAGCCGTAGAAGTGATTCTGGAAGCCATCGAAAAAGCCGGCTATAAGGCAGGTGAACAGGTTGCCATTGCGCTCGACCCGGCAGCTTCCGAATTTTACGATGCCGAAACCAAAACGTATAACCTGCGCAAGGAAGGCCGCAAACTGTCCAGTGACGAGATGGTAACCTTCTGGAAAAACTGGGTGGAACAATATCCAATCGTCTCGATTGAAGACGGTTTGGCCGAGGACGACTGGGACGGCTGGAAACACCTCACCGCTGAAATTGGCGACCGAATTCAGCTGGTCGGCGACGATCTGCTGGTGACCAACCCGGCGCGGGTACGCCGCGCGATCCAGGAAAAAGCCTGCAACGCGCTGCTGGTGAAGGTCAATCAGATCGGCTCATTGACCGAGACCATCGAAGCCGTCGAAACCTGCCACCGGGCTGGCTGGCGGGCTGTGACCTCCCACCGCTCCGGTGAAACTGAGGACTCGACCATCGCTGACCTGGCGGTCGCGTTGAACACCGGTCAGATCAAAACGGGCGCCCCCGCCCGTTCAGACCGCGTAGCCAAATACAATCAGCTGTTGCGCATCGAAGCGGAACTGGGTGCCACCGCCACCTATGCCGGTTGGAGCGCCATCCGCCGCGGTTAAAAAGATACAAATCTTGACCAACAGGGCGGGAGATTTCCTCCCGCCTTTATTTTTATATACATAAACTGGCTATACGCAATGATATGAGTTTTTTTCTGTAGCGGCACGGGGATTTCCGCAATTCGCGATGATTGCCCACTAACCCCGTGCTCTGGTTTTTCACTTTACAATGTGTGGTGCGGTTCAAACTAACCCTACGGATATTTGCTCTGACACCAAGCTGGTTGTTTTTTCTGTAGCGGCACGGGGATTTCCGCAATTCGCTATGATTGCCACTAACCCCCTGGTTTTTCATTTTACAATGTGTGGTGCGGTTTGAGCACAGCCCTACCGACCAATATATTCCACTACCTCCGACAAAAATTTCTCGGGGCATTCCTCTTGCGGCACATGACCACAGGCAGCCAGAGTCACCAGCCGCGCTTCCGGCAATTCGGTCGCCATCCTCTGCCCCTCCTCCGGTGGAATAATCCGGTCATCATTCCCGCTGATGACCAATACCGGCATTCTGATTTCCCCCAACTTCCCGCTCAGGTTGGTCTCCCGATTGACCAGGGTGTATTCCCACAAAGCCACATCCCAATTAGCCGCCTGTAGCGGCTTTCGGTAAGCCACTTTATCTTCGGCTGTGAATTTCGAATAATCGTACCAGGAGGCTTCCAGGAAGGCGTCCCCTTCTTTGCCAGCCAACGAACGCGCCAGGTAAGGCCCAAAGCGCTTCATTTGCGGCGTATTGGCCAACCACCGCGCGATGCCCGACATCCCGCTGCTGTCAACAATCGCTGCATCCACCAATACCAATCCGCTGACCCGATCCGGGTGAGCCAGCGCTGTTTGCAGCGCTATGGCGCCGCCAGCGGAATGTCCCACTAGAACCGCTTTCTCCACGCTTAGCGCATCCATCAACCCGATCATCAACTCCACCTGAAACGCATCCGAGTATGGGTTTTCACCGCTCCACTCCCCCGGCATGGGGCGTTCTGTCAGGCCAAAAGCGGGCCGGTCAAAAGCAATCACGGTGCCTTCGGCTGCCAGCGGTTCCATTACCTTGTGCCAGGTATAGGTGCTGGAGCCAAACCCGTGCAGCAGGATCAATACCGGTTCGCCTGAACCGGCAATTTTATAATGCACCTGAATGGAATTGACCTCGATGAAGCGGCTGTCCGGGTCTGCTAGGTCTGAAATCGCAATCGGCTCGGGCAGCGGCGGGATCGGCATAACGAGCGGACCGACCAACATGACCAGCAGGACAAGGATGAAGATGAAGCCGAAAAATCGCAATGGATGCATACGGATTACCCCCGATTTAAAATTCTTTGGATTTCATTCCTCGTCCAGTAGGCGTTTTGCCCGCTGCCAGATGGCATCGAACATTGCTGGGGTGAGGCGTCCGGTTTGCGTATTTTGCCGGCTGGGATGGTAGGATGCCAGCAGCCAGGGTAACCCGTCGCCCAGATCATAAAACGCATTGTGCGCGAAGTCCTCCCGTCCAACCGGGTGCCCCTTGCTGCGGTATATGGCCAGCACCTGGTGAAAGGCCAGGCTGCCCAGCGCAACAATCCCCTGGAAGCCGGACAACAGGCTCATTTCCGCCTCCAGGTAGGGCTGGCAGGTGCGGATTTCCTCAGGGGTAGGTTTGTTGTCTGGCGGAGCACAGCGGCAAATGGCCGTTATAAATACGTCACGCAACCTCAGCCCGTCGTCCCGATTGACAGTCGTCGGCTGGTTGGCCATGCCAACCCGGTGCAACGCGGCATACAAGAAGTCGCCGGATGAATCGCCGGTGAACATGCGGCCAGTGCGGTTCGAACCGTGCGCCCCGGGCGCCAACCCGACCACCAGCAGGCGGGCATGCGGATCGCCGAAACCGGGCACCGGCTTGCCCCAGTACTCCCAGTCGCGAAAGGCGCGTTTCTTCGCGCGGGCGATTCCCTCGCGATAGGCGACCAACCGCGGGCAAAGACGGCAGACGGTGATGCGCAAGTTCAGCTCAATCCATTTTTGCTGATTGTCTGAAATGTTGCCAACCCCGCCTGCGTCAGAAGGTTGAAGCGAATTTACATTTTTCGACGGGGTCATTCGCTTTCGGTGATCGTCACCTTGAGCAGTTTGCCTGCCGGGCTGTTTGGCCGATTGGGGTCGCGCAGCGGAATAGCCATCAGAACATCCAACCCAGACGTCACTTCGCCAAACACCGCGTGTTTGTTATCCAGATGCGGCGTCGGTACGTGGGTGATGAAGAACTGTGAGCCGTTGGTATTCGGGCCGGCGTTCGCCATCGAGAGGACGCCGGGTTTGTTGTGCTTCAAGTCCTTGTGGAATTCATCCTTAAACTGGTAACCCGGACCACCGCGACCGGTGCCGGTCGGGTCGCCGCCTTGAGCCATGAAATCTTTGATCACGCGGTGAAAAGTGGTGCCGTCGTAATAGCCCTGACGCGCAAGAAAAACAAAATTGTTGACCGTCGTTGGAACTTTATCCGCGAATAGATGAATGACGATATCGCCATGATCGGTGGCCATCGCCGCAGTGTAGGTCTTTTTTAGGTCGAGTTCAAAAGCGGGGGGTTTATTCCATTGCATGCTGCTCACAGTTACCCTTTCATTGAGAAGTCTTGAGTGTAATGGCTAGATTGTACCAAAGCGCATGGTTGCGCGCCAACCGGAGTGTTTCTTGACCTTGAGTTCCGAAACTATGTAATGAACATCGCATCCCCAAAGGAAAAGAAGCGGTAATTCAGGCTGATTGCCTCGGCGTACGCTGCCAGTATGCGCTCGCGCCCGGCAAAGGCACTGACCAGCATCAGCAGGGTTGATTTGGGCAGGTGAAAATTGGTGATCATGGCGTCCACCACGCGGAATCTGTAACCGGGTAAGATGAAAAGGTCGGTCGGTCCGGAGTACGCGCCAACCGCATCCCCAGTCACAGCAGCTCGGGCAGCGCTCTCGAGCGTCCGCACCGAAGTTGTGCCAACCGCTATCACCCGACCGCCCTGTTTCTTTGCCCGGTTGATTTGAGTCGCAGTTTCTGCGCTCAGCTCGCACCATTCCGTATGGATTTTATGCTCGAGCGGGTCATCTTCAGTGACGGGCGCAAAGGTGTCCAGCCCGACATGCAGCGTTACCCGGGCAAACTGCACTCCATTCCCCTCCAGGCGTGTCATCAATTCCGGGGTGAAATGCAATCCGGCAGTAGGCGCAGCGGCCGATCCTGACTCGCGTGCGTACACGGTTTGGTAGCGTTCCGGGTCCGCCAGGCGTTCATGAATGTACGGCGGCAGCGGCATCTGACCGGCTACTGACAGGTACATTTCGACCGGTTCGGCAAACTGCACCAACCGCCGTGAGCCTTCCATTTCTGCCACCACCTCTGCCTCCGGGCCACTGTCCAGGGTCACTCGGGTGCCAGTGCGCACTTTTTTGCCGCCCACCAGCGCTTCCCAACTGGTCAGGTCAACGCGGCGCAGCAGCAGCAGTTCGACTTTGCCGCCAGTCGCTTTTTTGCCAAAGATTCGCGCTGGAATCACCCGGGTCTGGTTGATGACTAGCAAATCTCCCGGCAGCAGGTAATCCGCGACGTTCCAAAAAGTGGTGTGCTCAAGCGCCGGCTTATCCCGCTGCAGCACCAACAGGCGCGAAGCATGCCTTGGCTCTACCGGCGTCTGGGCGATTCGTTCGATGGGCAGGTCGTAATCGAAATCGGAGGTTTTCATCGGGGATCGCTCTGGTTTAACCCTTGCAGGCCGGGATGGATTACATCCCGACACTCATTTGCTTAATCAACGTCAAATCAAGCGCGGTTGTTGGTTTTCTAAGGAGTACGGCAGTTGCAGATGATCGTAGGCCCGTTTGGTTGCCACCCGGCCTTGCGGCGTGCGGTCAAGGAACCCGAGCTGCAGCAAATACGGCTCGACCACGTCCATGATCGTATCCGATTCCTCGCCAATCGAGGCAGCAATGGTATTCAAACCCACCGGCCCCCCGCTATACTTTTCGATGATGGTCAGCAGCACGCGGCGGTCCACTTCATCCAGACCAAGCGGATCTACATTGAGTAGATTTAAGGCATCGTGCGCCACCTCGCTGGTGATGGTGCCGTCAGCCCGCACCTGGGCAAAGTCACGAACCCGCCGCAGCAAGCGTAACGCCACTCGCGGCGTCCCACGTGCCCGCCGGGCTACCTCATCGATACCGCTTTGATCGGCGCGCACCGCTAACAAATTTGCCGCCCGCTTCACAATGGTCACCATCGCCGGTAAGTCGTAATAATCCAGGCGGTACACAGCGCCAAAACGGGCGCGCAGCGGAGCACTGACCAGCGCCAGGCGAGTCGTCGCCCCAATGACGGTGAAACGCGGCAGCTTGAGTCGAATGGAACGCGCCGACGGCCCTTTGCCAATGACGATGTCCAGGGCAAAATCTTCCATCGCCGGGTAAAGCACCTCTTCGACAGCCCGCCCCAGGCGGTGAATTTCATCGATAAACAAAATATCGCCGGCGTGCAAATTGGTCAAAATGGCTGCCAAGTCGCCGGCGCGTTCAACTGCCGGGCCGGCCGTAATTTTGATCGAAACCCCCATTTCATTGGCCAATACATGCGAGAAAGTGGTCTTCCCCAGCCCCGGCGGGCCGTAAAACAGCACATGGTCCAAAGGTTCCTGGCGTTTTCGCGCGGCAGCAATCAGAATGCTCAGGTTTTCTTTCACCTGCTCTTGGCCAATGACGTCGGTCAGTAAGCGCGGGCGTAATGTCTGGTCAAGGCGGTCATCGGGGCGAGCGTCGGGGGTGATTAGTCGGCTGGGAGAATCGCTCATGGACACGATTATACACGCTTTCAAATGGCTAAATTGAACTATAATAGTTGAAATCCTCAGGCAAGGAGCATGTATGTCACCGGTTCATGTCTCACAACACCCACTGATTCTGCACAAACTTGGGAAATTACGCACTGTTTCAACCGAACCGAAGAAATTCCGTGAATTGGTTCGTGAGATCACAGGTCTGCTGGCTTATGAAGCCACGGCAGATCTTCAAACATCTCCAGCGACCGTTCAAACCCCGCTGGGTACTGCCCCCGCGGCTGAATTGGAAGAAAAAATTGGGCTTATCCCCATCCTGCGCGCCGGCCTGGGCATGGTTGAGGGCATCTGGGAACTGATGCCGTCTGCCGAGGTCTGGCACATCGGCATCTACCGCGATGAGAAGACGCTCAAGCCCGTGCAATACTACAATAAACTGCCAACCGAGCCGCGTGTTTCGGTTTGCCTGATCCTGGACCCGATGCTGGCAACCGGGGGTTCAGCTGTGGCAACGGTGGACATCTTGAAAAATTGGGGCGTCAAGCGCATCAAATTCGTCGGGTTGATCGGCGCGCCAGAGGGAATCACTGCCATGCAAAGCCGTCACCCGGATGTACCGATCTACCTGGCGGCTGTGGATGACCACCTCAATGATGTAGGGTACATCGTCCCAGGGCTGGGCGATGCTGGTGACCGGCAGTTCGGCACAGGTTGATATTTAAAGAGGCAGAAATTCCTGCCTCTTTTTTTCAACTTGCAAGGGTTCCTACCCGCCGATTTGAATCATGCGCCGCCCGTCCGGAGCGGCCTGGGTTGCCAGTTTATGTCCCTCGGGTTTGGCCGCCACAGCTTGCTGGATGACCGGCAGTGCCGGTTGACCGGCTCGCAGGGCAGTCAGAATTGGGATTTCCACAGCACTCATGAGGCATGGCCTGAGATAACCGTCAGCGGTCAGGCGCAGGCGGTTGCAGCGCTGGCAAAATTGATGCTCACTCAGTGGAGAGATGAAGCCAAGCTTGCCAACCCCGCCCGGTATCCGGTATTCGATCGCTGGCCCATAGCCGACGGCGTCATTTTCCGACACCAGTCCAAGCGGCCTGAGCTGTTCGACGATTTCCTGAATGGGAATGAAAGCATCCTGTGGTGATGGGAAATCCGCTCCCCAGGGCTGCTGGTTGCCGATCGGCATCAATTCGATAAAGCGGACGTGCCAGGGATGTTCCAGCGTCAGGCGGGCCAGGTCCATGAATTCATCGTCGTTGACCCCGCGCATTGCGACTGCATTGATTTTAATGGGCAGCAAACCGGCGTTTTCCGCAGCGGTAATTCCGCGCAGTACCCGTTCTAAAGATCCGCCGCGTGTGATTCTGGCAAACTTCTCAGCTTGGAGCGTATCCAGGCTGATATTTACCCGCCTCAAACCCGCCTGAGCCAGCTTTTCTGCCTGTTTTTCTAACAGCATCGCATTGGTGGTCAAACTGATATCCTCGATGCCGGGAATACCAGCCAGCATGCGGATCAGAATGGGTAAGTCTGCCCGCACCAGCGGTTCGCCGCCGGTCAGCCGAATCTGGCGCACCCCCTGCGCAGCGGCTGCCCGGGCAACTTGCTCGATTTCTTCATAGCGCATGATGGCTTCATGCGGTTGCCAGACCAACCCTTCCGGCGGCATGCAGTAGACGCAGCGGAAATTGCAGCGGTCTGTGACCGAGATGCGCAAATAAGTAATTTCACGACCCCAATTATCGATTAGCATGAAAAATCACTACCAGTGGGAAATTGAAGGACGATATTGTACCAGATAATTGAATGCCAAATGGCTACCTTTTACAATAAACCTAGACTACACGCAAGCCAGTGATTCTGGAAAGCAGAGTTTTCAACAGCCAGGTCGGCGGCACCAACACAAAATGGATCAATCCGCTGGCAGCAAAAACCATAGCTAACGCGCGTAGCCCGTGGTTGAGCGCTGGCGCCAGGTTTTCCAGCATCCAGCTACTGACACCCGGCAAAATTGCCAGAAAAAGCAATAGTCCAAAGAACAGGCCAACTGACCACCAGGCGCGCCGGTCCGATGCGCTGGGCAGCATAGTGCTGCTGACTGTGAAAGCCAGGTAAAACCACAACCAGAAATCCGGGCGGGTGGGTAATCTCGCCGCCTCAGCCCAAAAGGTCGCCCAATCCGAGTTAAACAACATGCCGGTTAAAGACAGAATGCCTAGTGGTTTCAGACCCAGGATGCTGACAACTGCCATACCACTGATCAAGGGTGCAGCTCCAATCAATGTATCGCGCAGTGGGTCAGTTTGAGCGGTCTCTACAAACCCCAGCCGCAGGTTGCCGTTGGCCATTACTTTAGGCAGCAGCGAAAATCTCCCGGTGCGTACACCTAACAACCGCGCCATGGCAAAATGACTCAGCTCATGCAGTAGCACGCCCGGGAAGAAGAGCAGCGAGAAAAGACCCAACGCCGAGACGGGACGGCGCGTCAATAGTAAAAAGACTGCCTGCAGTTCGCGGTGCAGCCAGCGCTGGACCACCAGAAATGCCAGAATACAGGCTGTAAAGAAAATCAGCCCGTCAACCGGCAAATTCACCGGGCAGCAGCCCGCACGATTTCAACAAAATCAGCCGGCTTGAGACTTGCACCGCCGACCAGCGCGCCGTCAATTTCCGGCTGCGAGAAAAACTCTGCTGCATTCGCGCCAGTCACCGAACCGCCGTAGAGCACGCGGGTCGCATCAGCCACCGCTTTACCGTACAACTCGCGCAGCGCCGGACGAATCATGGCCGCGACCACGCGGTTGGCGTCCGGTCCGGTGGCTGCTCGTCCGGTGCCGATTGCCCAGACGGGTTCGTAAGCAATCACCAATCTGGCTTGCTGCTCCAGAGGGATGTTTTTAAGCCCTTCGCGTACCTGTCGTTCGATGACCGCAACGGTTTGGCCAGCTTCATTTTCCGCCAGGGTCTCGCCAATGCAAACGATGGCGACCAGTCCCCTGGCCAGGGCGGCCAGCGTGCGTTTGTTGACCGTTTCGTCGGTTTCGTCAAAGTAGGTGCGGCGCTCGGAGTGACCGATGATCACGTACTTACAAAATTCCTTCACCATACCAGGCGAGACTTCACCGGTGAAGGCGCCTTTTTCCTCCCAGTGCAGGTTCTGCGCACCCAGGCCGATTTCTGTACCCACCAGCATGGCTGAGACGGGCATCAGGCTCATAAACGGCGGACACAACACCTGCTCGACCGATTTCACCTCCTGCAATCCGGGCAGTATCTCGGCTACCAGGGCGCGGGCTTCTTCGACTGTTTTGTTCATTTTCCAGTTGCCGGCAACAAACGGTGTTCGCATGAAAGGTCTCCCCGTGAAAGTATTCTCTAAGTTTGGGCAATTATACAACGAAGGCCTGAGGCTGAACCGGGCAATTGCAAAATTGACGAAATCCGCCGTTCACGGTATCATCACTATGCTCAGGTTGGTCAGACGGTCGCGGTCTTGCTTGCAAGATCGAGGAAAGTCCGCACTCCACAGGGCGCGACGCCGGGGAAACCCCGGGGTGAGGTAACTTGCGGGATCGGGCCACAGAAACAAACCGCCTGCCGTTCAGGTGGGCATGGGTGAAATGGTGGTGTAAAAGACCACCAGCGTCTGCAGTAATGCGGCGGCTGGGCAACCCCCGTCGGGAGCAAGGCCAAGCAGGGATGAGGAACTGCCCGTTCCGTTTGAATCCCGGGTAGGCTGCACGAGCTGTCTGGTAACAGGCAGTCTAGAGAGATGACCGTCCTTCGCGAGACCGTCCGTTCGCGGATACCCTCACGGGGACAAAATGCGGCTTATAGATCAGCCTGAGCACATCTTGTCATTCTGCCCGCAGGGCACTCTGAGAGTGAAGGAGCGCAGCGACTGAAGAGAAATTTAAGATTCTTCGCCTCTCAGCGTGAGTTCATCCCCAAAGCAAGTGCGACGCACCTTTTGAAGGTACGTCGCACTTGTCAACATGATCCAGTAGGATCCTGCAAAAGACTTCCCGCGAACTATGGGGGAAACTTAAATCCCCAGGTACGCCGACTTCACCTGCGGGTTCTCGGCAATCTCTTTCGCGCTGCCGGAGAGCACAATCCGGCCGGTTTCCAAAACGTAAGCCCGGTGTGAAATGGACAACGCCATGGATGCATTCTGCTCGACCAGCAAAATGCTGGTACCGGCCGCATTGATTTCCTTGATGATCGAGAAGATCTCTTCCACCAGGATTGGACTCAACCCCATCGACGGCTCGTCCATCATCAACATCGTTGGCCGCGACATCATGCCGCGTCCAGTAGCCAGCATTTGCTGCTCGCCGCCGGAGAGCGTACCGCCAGCCTGGTTGATGCGTTCCTTCAGTCGCGGGAAACTGGAAAAAACCCGGTCCATCGAGCGTTGAATTTCTGCCTGATCGGTGCGCGTAAACGCTCCCATGAGCAGGTTTTCACGCACCGTTAGGGGTGAGAAAATCTTCCGACCTTCCGGCACATGACTCGCGCCCAGGCGAACAATTTGTTGGGCGGGCATCATCGAAATGTCCATGCCCTTGAACTTGACATGCCCGGTGCGCGAGCGCAGCAGGCCGGAAATCGTACGCAAGGTGGTTGACTTGCCAGCTCCGTTTGCGCCGATCAAGGTAACAATTTCACCCTCTTCGACATTGAAAGAAACCCCCTGTAAGGCATGAATCGCGCCGTAATACACATTAAGGTTTTCGACATCAAGCAGCATGACCGGCTCCTTTCCCCAGGTAAGCCTCGACGACCCGTTGATTAGCCTGGATTTCTTTGGGATTACCGCGCGCGATCACCTGGCCAAAATCCATCACCGTGATGTAACGGCAGATACCCATCACCACCCGCATCTGATGCTCGATCAGCAAAATGGTCAGGTTAAAGCGGTCATGAATGAAATGGATCAAATCCATTAACTCGATGATCTCTTTGGGGTTCATACCGGCAGCCGGTTCATCCAGCAGCAGCAGTTTGGGGTTGGCTGCCAGCGCGCGGGCAATCTCAACCCGGCGCTGCTGGCCGTAAGGTAGATTCTTTGCCAGTTCATTCTGAATCCCTTCTAGTCCGAAAATCGCCAGAAAATCCAGCGCCTGTTCGGTCAGTTCATCTTCTTTGGCATAGAATCTTTTAGTACGCAATACACTGTCCGTCAGGTTGTATCCGGCGTGCGGATGGTACGCGATGCGGACATTATCAAGAACCGAAAGATTGGAAAACAAACGAATATTCTGAAAGGTACGGGCGATGCCGCTGCGGGTGATCTCGAAAGGTTCACGCCCGGCAGTACTCGTCCCGTCGAACTCGACCACGCCCCGTGTCGGTACATAAATTCCGGTGATCAGGTTGAATACAGTGGTTTTACCCGCGCCATTCGGCCCAATCAAGCCGTTGAGATCGCCTTCTTTCAACACCATATCGAAGTTCTGGACAGCGCCCAATCCGCCGAAGTATTTTGTCAAACCATCGACCTTCAGGATCGTTCGAGAGGAAGTATTGGTTTCCATGTGTCCCTCCCTTAAGCCTGTACCGCTGGAGTATCAGTTGAGGCAGGTTTCGGTTTTTGTCGTACCAAAACCTCCTTGGCTTTAAGGAACCCCCACTCCACCGTGCCGAGCAGTCCCTGCGGCCGAATCAGCATGAGCAGCAGCAGGGTGAGCGGATAGAGCACATAGCGCCAGGTTGGAGCTTCTGTACCCATCTGACCGAGCAGCACTCGGAGCAATCCTTCCAGGAAGAATAACCAGCCGAAGGAAGCGGCAATCGTACCCGTCATACTCCCCAGCCCCCCAAATACTACAATGATCAGCGGGTTGAACCCGACCAGAAAGTCGAACGAGCCAGGCGAGAGGAAACCGATGAAGTGCGCGTAAATTGCGCCGCCCATCCCGGCGAACAGGCTGCCGATGACGAATGACATGAGTTTGGAACCGGCGATGTCGATGCCCATTGCTTTTGCGGCGGTTTCATCCTCGCGCACCGACATGATCGCCCGCCCGGTACTGGAACGCAGGATATTCCGCATAATCACAATGACAACGATCATGAAGAAGAACGCCCAGAACCACGTCGTCAGCTTGGGGATGCCGACCATACCGCGCCCACCTTTCATTTCGGGGAAAGGCAAGATGGTATCAGAGTTGACCATCAGCACATTAACCACAATGGTGAAGCCGAGCGTTGCAATCCCGAAGTAATCCGACCCCAGCGTTAACACCGGGATCCCCAGCAGGAAACTGATCTCGGCGGCGAAAACACCCGCAAGGATGACCGCCAGGAAGAACACGACCTGCAGCGGAATTCCTGTCGCGAGGATGCCGGGTTCAAGGTTGGTACCTAGCAGCGGTTGAAATACCGGGAAAAGCAGTTTACCCGCCATTACAGCCACAAAACCAGCCGCGATGGAGCCGATCAAATACAGGGTAAATGCCGACATCACCGGAACACCGCGGATTTTTTTCAGAAGCTTGCCAATCCCTGCCAGGATAAAAGCGCCAAGAATGGTGCCGACTGCTACGACCACAAACCCACGCGCATCACCGTTCACCCAACGGTAGGTGATGTCTGCGGCTGTATATGCGCCAATGCCGTAGAAGCCCCACTGTCCAAGGCTGAACTGACCATTGAACCCGTAAATCAGGTTCAATCCCAACGCAACCATGGTCATGGCGCTGGCCTGGAAGAGCAGACCACTGTCGAATGAGTTTAGAATTTGGATATTGCCAAATTTTGTCAAGCCAAGCTGGACAATACCAAAGGCCACTACCAGCCCGCCAGCCTTAACCCACCGGCTAGGTTGAGCCATGACCCACAAAATACCGTAAATATATGCCAGCAAGGCTAATATTTTTACGATCGATCCAATGAGAAATCCAAGTTCCATGGCGGGCTCCTATGCTTTTTCTTTTTCGGGCTCGCCGAAGATACCGGTAGGCCGGATCAACAGGACGATGATGAGGATCGTAAACGCGACTGCGTCGCGCATAGGCGTCGATATATATCCCATGGTCATGGATTCAGCCTGTCCCATGATCAGCGCACCCACGAACGCCCCTGGAATACTGCCAATGCCGCCTAAAACTGCCGCGACAAAGGCCTTCAGGCCAGGCAGGATACCCAGCTGCGACCAGATCGAGCTGTACGCGATTGCATAAAGCACGCCTCCCAATCCGGCAAAGGCTGCGCCAATGGCAAAGGTAAAGGAAATGACCGAGTCGACGTCGATGCCCATCAAGCGAGCTGCCTGCTTGTCGTATGAAGCGGCTCGCATCGCCACCCCAATTTTGGTACGCTTCACAAGGAATTGCAGGAAGATTTGCACCAGAACAGACGCTAACATAATAATCAGCAGAATGTTGGAAAAAGTAATGCTGCCATCTGGTGGTTGTGTGCCAGGGACGACCTGGTGTATTCCACCTTTAATGTACCAGGCAACAACTTCGAATGGCCGTTCGTAGGGGATAAAACGAGGGGAAAATACAAAGTTCAATGCCCCGAAATATTCCAGGAAGAATGAGACGCCAATCGCCGTGATCAAAGCGGCGATTCGAGGGGCATCCCGCAAGGGTTTGTAAGCTACTCGCTCAATGGTAACCGCAAGCATAATGCAAATTAGCATCGAAAGAATAATAACGCTGATGGACCCAATAACAACGCCTACCATAGGCGGTATGGCTGGAAAGACAGCTAAAGGCCATTGGTGCAAATTGAAGCGCGTCACCGCGAAATAGCTAACAAATGCGCCGACCATGAACACATCGCCATGCGCAAAGTTAATTAATTTGACGATTCCATACACCATGGTGTAGCCAAGAGCAATCATGGCATACACAAAACCCAGCTGCAAGCCGCTGATGAAAATATTGGCGAACAGCGTCGGATTACTGATAAGGTTTTTACCGAGGATATAGACAACAGCCAGTCCTAAAACAATGAAGAACAGCTGCCCAACCCAGGCTAGCCGGGTGTGCGTTTTTACCAATGGCAAAGAGGTTTGAGAGGGGGTGCTAACTTGCTGCATCGGGGTGACACCTCCAAGTATTCAGATAATACAGGAATTGGAGGGCAGCTAAACAGCTGCCCCCCAAGTATTCACTTTAAAACCAGCATCGATTACGGAGCGATGCTCGCTTCAAACTTGACACCTTCGGCTGTGACTGCCAGAATGGCCGCAGCTTTTACCGGGTTGTGTTTGGCATCCAGGGTAATGGCGCCGGAAACAGCATTGATCTTGATGCCTTCCAGAGCTGTCTTTACCTTGTCAACGTCCTCAACCGTGCCGGCGGTGGTCATGGCGGTGAAGAGCATATTCGCAGCATCATATGCCAGGGTAGCGAGAGCATCCGGTACCTTGGCGGTGCCATCATCGTTCTTGTATTTTGCGCCGTAAGCTGCCAGGAAGTTCACAACTTCGGGGCGGGGATCATCGGGCGAATAGTGGTTGGTGAAGTAACCGCCAGCCGCTGCTACTACGTCCAGGTCAGCTGAATCCCAGCCATCACCACCAAGGAAGGCAGAGGTAATGCCTTTTTCCTTGGCCTGTTTGGTGACCAGGTTGACAATGTTGTAATAATCGGGCAGATAGACGACATCGGGTTTAGCTTCGGCAATTTTGGCCAGGATGGTTGAGAAATCGGTATCCTTGGCAGTGTAGCTTTCCTTGCCAACAACCGTGCCGCCCATTGCGGTGAAATTCTTTTCGAATTCTTCCGCCAGACCCTTCACATAGTCATTTGCCTGATCGAGCATGATGAAGGTAGTCTTTGCGCCCAATTTCTCCGTGGCGAATTTAGCGCCTACTAGACCCTGGAACGCATCGATGAAGCATGCGCGGAAGGTGTACGGCTTGGTGTTACCGTTGGCATCAACAGTGACTGCTTCGGCGGTCGATGTACCGCTGATGACAATAACTTTCTTCTCGGTGCCGATTTCGGAAATCGGAATGGTGGCTTTTGAGCAGACTTCACCAATCACAAATTTGACGCCGTCTTGATCGACAACCTTGTTCATGGCGTTCACAGCCGGCTCGGGGGTGCACTGGCTGTCTTCAACAATCGGGACAATGGTGTACCCATTAACGCCGCCTTTGGCGTTCCACTCTTCAATTGCTAGTAAGGCTCCATCACGGGTTGACACACCAAACGTAGGAACTGGCCCTGAAAGTGGGGCAAGAATTGCGACTTTTAATTCCTTCGCACCACCGGTCGAGCCGGTTCCACCGCACGCCACCAAAATCATGGACAAAATAACGAACAAACTTAAAACTTTCAGCGATCGCATTAGGTTCTCCTCCTTAACACAAATTGAAATTTGGACACGCTATTTAATTGGCTGCATCCCCCATCCGGTTACCACCGTCAGATTGCTCAGGTCTTTCGGCAGGTATACCTGGGACTAAAGGGTTGTATATAGGTTGTATCACCTCCTTTTATTGAAGGGCTCGAAGTATATAAAAATAACGATTTGGCAATAGGAAATAGGATGGTACAGAATGCATTAACACCATTCTGCACCAATAGCCTATGATAGGAAATGTCACGCAAAATGTCAAGTGGCAAATAACCATAATTTACTTAAATTATGCCCATAATAGGTTTTTCCTTACCAATTTTTGGTTTTTTTTCTTGACAAACCCTATAGAACCCTATAATATAAAATGATTGATTTCCCAACTCTTCGAGTAGGCGGCAATCGAATACCCAGGTACCCTTCAGGAGTTTAACCCATGCTGCGAAAGAACATTGCACAGCCAACTACCGTGATAGTCTTGTTATTCGTTCAAATTATTCCCCTTTTGCTCTTCCCCCCGAATATTTTTTCGTCAACCAATCAGCAATGGTGGCTCCCGGTATTTTTGACCGCACTTGCGATTTATGCTGCCGTTAAAATCGTGGTACAGCGCACGAGTGAACTTTGGCCATGGTATCTGGTATCTTTTTCACAGGGGTTCAACATTATTAGCCGTCTAATGATGATCATGCCACATGCTACTACCAATGTCAACGGAGCCCAGGTTGCAGATGTTGCTTACCTGATCACCAACATCATTGCGGTTGTCATTTCGGCGGGCTATATCGTATTTGCCGAATTACCGGATGTACGTTTGAGCCTATTAACGCAAAAAGAGACTGCCGCGTAAAAAAGAAAATTCCTACCGGCATAATTACATCTCCCACCAGGGGAAAGCGGTGCCTGGTGGGTTTTCTTATTAAACACATACCCCTGGCCACGATCGTGACCAGATCCACGGCCAGGGGTAACAAGGGAAGGATGGATCAGTTAACCGGTTCTGCTCCAGCCAACGGCAAATTGATGATTTTTGTAAAGCTCTTTACAATTTTCGGGTCGAAATCTTTGCCGGCGCAACGTTGAATTTCTTCCACCGCTTCCGGGATGGTGCGCGCAGGCCGGTACACACGGTCGGTAATCATGGCACCAAACGCGTCGACAACCGCCAATATCCGGGCCCCAATCGGGATTTCCTCACCGCTTATGCCCAATGGGTAACCGGAACCATCAAAGCGCTCATGGTGCGCCAGAACCAAGCGGGCAACATCTGACAGTCCGGCGATCATCCGCAGAATCCTGGCGCCAATCTCGGGGTGCTGTTTCATAATCACCCACTCGCGGTCATTCAACGCGCCTGGTTTATGTAGAATATTATCCGGAATACCTATTTTTCCAATGTCATGCAACAAAGCAGCGCGCCGGATGGATTGGATATCATGGAACGAACAGCCAAGATCAACTGCGATCCGTTCGGTCAGACGGGTAATGTGCCGGCAATGTTCACCGGTAGAAAGATCACGGGCTTCCAGTGCTTTTGAAAGCGCCATTACAATCTCGACAATGCTTTCCTCGTCAGAGTACGGCAGGCTTTCCCGGTGAAGGACTTTGGCAGCCTGGTTGGCAAATAGGTACGCCTGGTTCATATCCTCAAGTTTCCGTATGGTTGGCTCGACCGCCAGCACAAATAATCCCACCGGTTCTGTGTCGATCCGCATCGGGAAGAGATAGATGTTTTCATGCGGGCCAACCCGTAGCACAGCTTGCTGGTCGCGATTGAGCGGTTTTAAATGTTGATCGATAAAAGTCAGGTCGTCTCCTAAAACCGCTTTCTGTAATATTTCCTGGGCACGATAGTTATCGCGTTGAACGGACGATTGCCCGCTCACAACTACTGGTAACCCATGGAATGCCTGGGAGCGGAAGATTCCACCAGGAGCCAAAACCAATATTTGGCACTGCTTCACATTTAAGACATCGACAGCCTTTACCGCTATTTGATTCAATAAACTGGCCGGTCCATCATAGCTGAACCAGTGGTCAGGAACTTCTCCCAGGTCCGCCAGTCGTTCAGCGGCTGAGCTGAACAATGTGGGCAGGCGTTTTTGCGTTTCGCCTATGAGGCCTGAACTACCTGAAATCATAATTAACCATTCCCAAAATAATGCTTTGCTTTATGAAAGGTTTGATGCCATAACCCTTTAGTCGGCTGCTACCGCAGAACGGCCCATAACGGGGGCTTTCATGGCAACATTGAGTTGCGAGGCGAAATCAGCCAGCGTGGTTGCGCGAATTTCGGTCAAACGATTCCGATCCTCGTTGTTAAGCTGGAATTTCTCGCCGGCAAAACCAGCCGTAAGCGCCATGCCCGGGTTCGAGAGCAGCATCTGGCGAAATTGAGCAGAGACCACAGCAGCGGATAAAATACGGCTGTATTCACGGGTGACTTCTTGCTGACGGTTATTGGAACGTGGGTAACTGGTCTGGTACATGATTTTTCTCCTTTAAGGGTTGTTCACGCGCTGGCCCACCCATAGTCCATAAAAGCCAGAAGGCGCCCAGGGCGATGAAAACATCCCCCAGACTAAAGGCGACCCGGTAAGAGAGCCCCGAGAATGACCGGAAACGGTCGGAAAGGAACCAGAGGACGGTTTCCTCTCGTCGAAGGACAATGTCCTTACCGAAACCTAACCGTTGGCCGATCTGCCAGGACCCGGCCGGAGCGTCCGGTCGCAGCCATTGAACGGTCTCCGGTGTGATCGGCATCAGCCCGCCGTTGAGTGCGATGACGGTCAGGTTGAGTAGCAGTCCGGCGCCCAGTAGCCAGAACCCGGGGGTTTTTCGGTTCGCCCAGGCAAAAATGAGCAGCGCAAGTTGTGAAAGAACGAAAATCCAGCGGACAACAATACCAGGTAGACTGGCGCGAGTGGCAGGAAAAGAAAATATCAACCACTGTGCGACGATAACTGCCAGGACGAGCCAGGCAAGCCGCAATGGAAAGGATTGATATGCTCTTTTTCTCAGTCGTGCCCGCAATAACCCGCTAAGCAGGCCTGCGAGAACGGCTAAAAGTAAAATCATTCAGTGTTTTGCTTAGAAACCGATAAACCAGGCTGAACGCATGATTACTCCACCACCAGCCTCAGGAGCCCCCGACCCCAAGACAAAAAGGACAACCGTCAGTACGAAGAAGATCATGCGAGTTTTGGCAGAGGAGATTTTAAACATTGTAGGATTCCCTTCCCGGAATAAATTTGCGTTATAGCAATAGTTTACTTAAGGGTAGGCTTCAAAGGTGGCTTCAATAGAGGCATTATTTGAAAATTCATTGAAATTGGTTGGTATTTTGTTGGTAATAGTGGAATTATTATAAACCAGCAAGGGTTTGGATACAATTAAATTGCTAAACGTGGCATTTTCAGCGGATCACCCTTCGCTCACGGGTTAAGTTATCATATAACGCGCGGGTCTGTGGTGATGGCTGGGCGTTCATTTCCTTGTGGAGAATTTTCTTGAACTGATCATATTGCTGCATAACCGCCACAATATTCCCGGTAGCCGCCAGCGCTCGCATTGCCAGGCAAACCATGGTTTCGTGGGTCGGGTCGAAATCCAGCAAGGTCTGGGCAGTGATCAACGATTCATCCAGCTCGCCGCGTTTCAACTGCAATTCAGCCAGTTGCACCATGGCATCCGTAGCCAGTTGGTGGAAACGCTCGCGCTCGGTTATCGCCCACTGCTCCGAAATATCCGGGGCAAAGTAGCCTTTATAAATTTTGACTGCTTCTTTAAGAAGACTAATTCGCTTTTCTTCATCCAAATCCCGGCGCGCCTGGTTTAGACTATTTGTAAAATTTTCAAAATCGGCTTCGTAATCCATCCCGCGGTTGAAAGTATAGATTTCATTCTCGAAAAGAACCACATCCTTGCCTGCCGCATGACGCAGCCGGTAAATCGTATTCTTGAAGCGCAGTTTTAATTCTGCCGGAGTCGAGTCCAACCAGAAAATTTCGCCGATTTCTTCCTTCATCATGCCCTCCGGATGGAGCAGCAGTAAGATGAGTAAATCCCGCGCATTTTGCGTCATCCATTCGGCCCCGGTAATCACATGGTCACCGATTTTGACCTGGACTTTTCCAAAAGTAGAAAAAGCGAGTTCAGGCGGGGAAAGATGCACAATTTGCGACCGCCGCCGAAACTGCTTCCGGATAGCGGGTAGTTTTTGGTCCAATTGGATGGCAAGCGAATGTAGTTCTACGAACTGCTGGAAGATATCAGTCGGAAGACCACGAACTTTGACTACACTCGCCAAAGTTTGTCCTTCGGACATAATTAAATGATTAAATTCTGGGCTGCGACTCACATCCGCCAGGTAACCTAGCGTATTCCGCGCCAAATCATATTCACCCACAACAGCAGACGCTGCCGCCAGCAATAATCTGCAGCGGTTCGACTCCACGATGTGGCCTTCGGCTATGAAAAAATCAAGTGCCTCTTTTAATTCCTTTACTGTCGAAATCTTTTGATCAATCATCAGGCTGATTCTGCCGCTCAGGAGATTGCAGAGGTATTTTTCATAATCCGAGCCTGACTTAATCGCAAAATCTATTGCATCTTTAAGGATCATCTGGGCTTTTTTGGGCGACCCACCATTTAACGCCAAGTGAGCATCGGAATATACTAAATAAAAATGCAAAGGTTGATCTTCAATTTGAGAATCAATTTCGGCTGCCTTTTTGTATGCCTCTTGAGCTTCGTTTGTGGATTTTAAGTCACGGAACAAATCGCCGAGGCTGGTCAAAGCAAATGCTTCTAACCGGTGGTATCCTCCTAAGCGCGCATATTGGATGGAATTTTCAAGCTCGACTAATGCGCGTTCGTAATCGCCAATCAAATGATGTAACACACCCAAATTGTTAAGTAGATTTGCCTGCCAGACCACATTACCAGTTGTCTGGTAATAAGTCAGTACCTCACGATAAGTAGCTTCAGCTATGGTAAACTGCCCCAAAAAACGCATGACCACGCCAAGCTCTAGTCCGGCTTTTGAAGCTCCCTCTAAATAATCTGCCTGGATGAAAATCTCTCGGGCTTTTTGCAACCAATCCTTGGCATCAGTTAGTTTCCCGGATTGAAGAAAAGTTGCTCCTTTGGAATGGAATGCACTCGCTAAGATTGTTAAATATTCTTTGTGAGGTTTCGCCAGTTCGATTGCACGATTAGAATCGTCAATAGCGGGTTGGTAATTTCCGGCCATTCTATAGGCTACAGATCGGCGGACCAGTGTATTTAATTGGATCTCAAGATCGGCTACATCCTTGAGCAGGTCGAGTGCCCGGCTGGTCAACTGAATGCCAGCTTTCGGGTCGCCAAGCATCATCATCGCCGCGCCCTGGATCGAAAGCAGACCCGGGGAACGGTTAACCAACTGGGAAGGTAATTTTTCGATCCAATCTTTCAGGGTTACCAGGCGCCCCTGAGAGATCATAGACTGCCCGGCGTTTTCGATCATGGCCGCGGTCATTTCCTCGTCCCCGAGCTGACCGCAAACCTGGTAAGCACGTTCCCAATCGCGCTTCTGCTGGTGATAATTGACTAACTGGAGGTAGATTTTGCGCGTTTCCTCAGAATACAAACGCGTCATCTGGTTTTGCAGAAAATCGCGAAACAGGTGGTGGTAGCGCAGCCAGAGATGGTCTTCAATGATCGGCAGTGTAAACAGGTTGTTCCGTTGAACATCATCCATCAGAGCAGACCAGTTGGCCTCGATGCCCAGTCCTTTACCTATCACTTCAGCGCAGCGTTCCGCGTCAAACTCCTCCAGCAAAGAGGTGCGAAAGAGAAACTGCTTGACTTCGTCGCGCTGATGCTCAAGCACCTGCTGCGCCAGGTATTCGTACAACCCTACCCCGGTCACACCTCGCCCTTGCAGTCGGGTCGTTACGCGCCCATTTTCGATATCCGTTGACAGCACCAGACCGGTGATCCAGCCTTCCGTCGTATGCGCCAATTCGGCGGCGTCTGGCTCGCTCACCACCACGCGGTGGTTTTGCAGATACAGGTTTTGAATTTCGCCAACGCTGAAAGCCAGGTCTTCGAAACCTAGCCCGCCCACCGCCGACCGGGCGACCAGCAGTGGCATATCAGCCAGCGGCAGCAGCCGGCGGGATGAAATGACCAGGTGACAATTTTCATCCGCAGTCATAATGAAGCGGTTGATGAAATAGTTGATATCCTGGTTTTCCTCAACCAGGTGATAATCATCCACCACGAGTAGGAAATGCTCGGTGATGGTCTCAAAAATGTCATTGATGACCAAAGAAACCAGCGCATCCAGGTTTAGCCGTGCCTGTGACATTCCCTGCAGCGCGGGCATGCAATTTTTCCCAAAATCCGGGAAGGTGGTTTGAATGGCAGCAATAAAATGCGCAATAAAGCGCTGTGGATCGCGGTCCAAATCGTCGAGCGACAACCAGCAAACCGGCTGCAATGTTTGGTGGACAAAATCGACAAGTAAGGAAGTTTTGCCGTAACCCGCCGGTGCTGCCACGATGATCAGACGCTTATCGATTGCCTCTTCCAGAACAGCCAACAGCCGCGGCCGGCTTATAATCTCTCCCCGGCGCCGCGGGATGATCAATTTAGTACGGGTGATCGGAATCGAATTTTCCATCAGGGGTGGCAGAAATCCGGTTAAATATCCACACTAACGCTAACTTAGTGCACAAGGACTATTTACAACCATCCCCCTGGGTTGTGTCGTTCCTCAGTTCTCAGACATAATCATACCCGGTATCTGAATTCAAAGGTATAAAAATAAGATTGGATTTCCTAAGAAGTGACATTAATCCGCGATTTTTCAGTCAGGGTTGAAGGGATTGGAAATCAGGTTCAAATGTCCAGTTTCGGATTACAATCTTATCGAACCACAAACCATTGGAGGGAATTTTGAACTATAAATATTTGGGTCAAACCGGAGTAAAAGTATCACAACTATGCTTTGGCACCATGTCCTTTGGTGATGAAGCCGATGAAGAAATGTCCGGGAAACTCTACAACCGCTGTCGCGATGCCGGGATCAATTTTTTCGATTGCGCCAATATGTATTCCACCGGGAAGGCAGAGGAAATTCTCGGCAGGTTGATCGCCGGGCACCGCAATGAGATCGTCCTGACCAGCAAAGCATATTTTCCCATGGGCAGGGATGTCAACGCCCGTGGCGCCTCGCGTTATCACCTGTTCAATTCCGTAGAGGAAAGTCTGCGGCGGTTGAATACCGACCGCATCGATGTATTTTTCATCCACCATTTCGATGATTTCACCGCACCCGAAGAAACGCTGCGGGCGCTGGATGACCTGGTGAGTATGGGTAAAATCTTATATCCAGCTGCCAGCAATTTCGCTGCCTGGCAGGTGATGAAGGCTATTGGTCTTTCTGACCTGCACCACTGGGCGCGCTTTGCGGTAATCCAGCCGATGTATAACCTGGTCAAGCGCGTGGCGGAGGTTGAGCTTTTTCCGCTGGCCGAATCCGAAAACCTGGGCGTGATCAGCTATTCGCCGCTGGGCGGTGGCCTGCTTTCGGGTAAATACGCCGGTGGCGCTCGACCCGAACAAGGCCGCCTGCTGCACAGCGTGCGCTACCAGACGCGCTACGGAGAAGATTGGATGCACTCAGCGGCCACTGACCTCAAGGTACTGGCAGAGCAAATCGGCGTTCACCCGGCATCTTTAGCTATCGCCTGGGCTGCGGCTCACCCTGCCGTCACGGCGCCCATCATCGGCGCGCGCAACCTGGACCATCTGGAGACCGCCCTAAAATCGATTGAAATCGAGATGACCGACAGTCTTTACGAGCAAATCTCCAGCCTGTCCCCCACCCCACCCCCCGCGACCGACCGGAATGAAGAGCGGATTGTGGATACCTACACAATTTCTTAAGCACATGCCTTGGAACCCGCCAGTTAGGGAGTCACTTAATTAATGGTTTCCGTCAAAAATATTTCTGAGATTCGCCCGCGAATTGGCACTGAATTCGACCCGGGCGTTTTTCACCCGCGTACCCCGGCCATCGCCCACGCTTATGAACTGGGGCGAGAGTTACACGGCGGGCAGTTGCGTTACAACGGTGATTCTTATTTCGAGACCCACTGCGTCTGGGTCGCCGGTTACATCGATAAACTGGTCGGCAATGAAGCCTGGACCATCGCCGGCCTGCTACATGACACCGTCGAGGATCAGGGTGAAACGTTCGACCGGATCAAAGCCGAATTTCCCGGAAAGCTCGGGGAGGAAGTTGCGTTCATCGTAGACGGCGTGACCAAAATCAGCAATCCGCGGGATGGCCGTTCGCGCGAGATCGAAACTTTACGCAAGATGGCCCAATTCCGCGACCCGGGCGTATTTCTGGTCAAGCTGGCCGATAAGAGTCACAACCTGCTCACGCTGGGCCACATGCCTGAAAATAAGCGCCGCCAGAAGGCCACCGAAGCCATTCGCGCCTACGGAAAATTGGCCGGCATTCTCAACTGTTACCGCTGGCGCTGCTGGATCGAAGACATGGCTTTCCCTTACGCCGAGCCAGAGACGTATAAATTGGTGCGCAGCCAGATCGACGCCGACCCGCGTCTGGATGTGAAATTCATCAACACCATGATGGAGCAACTGGGCGAGCTGATGGAAAAGGCCGGCATCGACGGCCGCATCGACCTGATCGTCAACGGGTACTGGGCCACCTGGCAAAAATTGCGCCGCATGGCGCGCGCCCGCAAGACCTCCATGAACACTTTCCGCAGTATCAACGATCTGGTCAGCTTCCGCATGGTGGTCAGCGACCCGGATGCCACCCGTTGTTATGAACTGCTGCCTTACGTCAACCGCTACCTGGGTTCTTACCTGGATCAAAACAGCTTCGATGACTATATCGCCTGCCCGCAGAACCGCTACCGGGCGCTGCAAACCACCGCCTGGATCCCGGATAAAGGCGCAATCGAAATTGCCATTGCCACCGAAGAAATGGAAGGCGAAAATCACTGGGGGGTGGTCTATGCCATCAAGCAGGGCATGGATATTTCTTCCTACACGCCCGTGGAAATCCTGACCCCAACTGGCGGCGCGCGTTTCCTGCCGGAAGGTTCAACCGTCCTGGACGCGGTGGCGTCCATCCAGCAGGAATTCTTGCTGGATAAAATCAGCTCGGTCAAGGTCAATGGCAGCCTGGCCCACCTTTCTGAACGGGTGCACCCCGGAGATGTGGTGGAGGTGGTTACCGGCAGCGGGCGGCTGGCGCCAACCGAGGAATGGTTGACCTTTGCCAACGGCTCGACCACCCGCTTGCTGCGTTCGGTGCTGGTGACCGAAGCGCTCAAGAAATCAGCTGAGGGGGGTCGTCAGATGGTGAAATCGACCCTGGCCAGGCGCGGCATTCTGGCGCTCGAGGATGTCCAGACGCTGCAACCGGACCGCTTCGACGTCCTGCTGGAACAGATCACTTGCGCCTCCCTCGAAGATTTATACGCCTCGGTCGGGTTTGGCGCGGTACGCCTGGTGGACCTCGATTCTGCATTGGATGCCGCCGGCATCACCCCGGACGTGCTCAACTGGACCACCGTCAATCTGACCGGCGCCCACAGCGCCAATCGACCTGGCGTCCTGGCCAAACTGGCCTTGCTGGTCTCCCGCGAAAAGGGCAATATCTTGCGCTCGGTCAACAACACCCTCAGTAACGGCGGTTTTTACCTGCGGCTGGTAATCGGCAGCCTGGATGACCACGGCCGGACGGCATTGCGCAAGGCTTTCGAGAGCTCCGGGGTGGAAATGGAAACCTTCGAGATTACGGGAGGCTGACCGTGCGGATTGGCCTCCTGTCGGATACTCACAACCGCGCTGCCGCGCTGCACAACGCGCTGGAAACCTTGCGCAAGCAGGATATTTCCACAATTTTCCACTGCGGCGACGTGACCACGCTGGAGACTGCCCGGTTGATGCTCGGGTTTAACGTGCATTATGTCTTCGGCAATGGCGACGCGGATTCCATCGAAATCCAGGCCATGCTTACAGCTGCCAATCCCGAGAGCAGCGGCGGATTGGTTTACACCGGGCAGATCGACGACGTGCGCATTGCAGCCACGCACGGCCACATCGCTGGCAAAGTCAACGCGCTGGTTGCCAGCGGTGAATATGATTACGTCTTCCACGGGCATACCCACGTCCAAAAAGATGAGACCATCGGCCGGACTCGCATCATCAACCCGGGCGCGTTAGGCAGTAATCGTTACGATGGCCGCTGCCTGTGTATTTTGGATCTGAAAACCGGCCAAATCGAGTATCCCAGGATCGATTGACCAATTGTCCCCGGCAACTTCAACCCATCCGCCCCCTTCTCCATTATAATTTTCGCATGGAACAACGCCCAAAACCACTCGTGATTGCCATTGCCGGCGGTTCTGGCTCGGGGAAAACCACGGTAGCCAGCCAAATTCTCAAGCAGGTTGGCAGCGACCGCATCGCCTACCTGCCCCACGATGCCTATTACCGCGACTTGAAGGACCTGCCGCTCAATCAACGTGCGGAAGCCAACTTCGACCATCCCGATTCATTGGAATCCAGCCTGCTGACCGAACATGTGCGCGCGCTCAAGCGTTGGGAACCGGTGGATTTGCCGGTCTATGACTTTACCATCCACGCCCGCACCGACCGCACCCGCCGGGTCGAACCGTCCGCAGTCATCATCGTCGAAGGGATTCTCATTTTCGCCGAACCCGAACTGCGCGCCGAGTTTGACGTCAAAATTTTCGTGGACACCGATTCGGACCTGCGCTTTATCCGCCGCCTGCAGCGCGACATCTCTGAACGCGGCCGCACCACTGAATCTGTCATTCACCAGTACCTGACCACGGTTCGCCCCATGCACATGGACTTCGTCGAGCCGTCTAAGCGCTACGCCGATGTGATCATCCCTGAAGGCGGCTTCAACACTGTCGCGCTGGATATGGTCATTTCCCGCATCGAATCCCTCCTGCAGCGGAATACTTTGAGTAGCCAATGACCCACGAGACGCGCCTGAAAATCCAGCGGATTTTGGCGCTTCTTTTTGTGGTTGGGCTGACCGTCTTCCTATATCTGAACCGTGACCGCGTTCAGGAACTGGAAGGGCTTGGCTACCCCGGCATATTCCTGCTCTCGCTGCTCTCCAATGCCACTTTGATTCTGCCGGTGCCCGGGGTGTTGTTCACCTCAGCCATGGGGGCGGTGTTCAACCCTTTCTGGGTCGCCATCGCCGCCGGCGCAGGAGCCTCCCTGGGCGAATTGACCGGTTATCTGGCCGGTTACAGCGGCCAGGGTGTGGTGGAACGCACCCAATGGCAGCCAAAAGTGGAAGGTTGGATGCGGAAATACGGCGGCATTACGGTCTTCGTGTTGTCTCTGGTTCCCAACCCGGTATTTGATATCGCCGGCCTGACCGCAGGAATGTTGAAAATGCCAGTTACAAAGTTTTTATTCTGGAGCATGCTTGGCAAAACCTTGAAAATGATGGCCTTTGCCTACGGCGGCTCGTATATTTTAGACAAAATCCCCTGGTTTTAATCCCCTCAAGGTTTGTCATGCACTCCCGGAATTCCTCTCCCCAGCTGGGGAGAGGCTAGGTGAGGGGCTCTCTTAGCCCGCTGTGCCAGAGTTTCTTTTAGTACCTTCAACGATGTCAACCTTGAGGGGTGCGTTTTTTGCACCCCGAAGGATCTCGCCCTTTGTGTCAGAGCCAGATCGCGCAGGTCTCCCGCCAGCAACGGTAGCGGCACGGGGATTGCGGGACTCCGGCAGGGTTTTGCATCGCCCCCGTGCCCTGCGTTTGGTTTGATGTACCCAGATCGTGTCATTCTCTCCCCTGGGTGCATTGCACCACGTTGGACTTGCCCTTAAAAAGTGGACACGATTAATGTCCAGAAAGTTGTTCAAATTGCACAGGGCTCACATAACCCAGCGATGAATGTAATCTTTGGCGATTGTACCAAACCTCAATATACTCAAAGA
>JBAZZG010000004.1:0-291782 GCA_041658905.1 Bellilinea sp. | reverse complement strand
TTCGAGCAATTGTCGAGGAACGAAACGGTACCCATGCGATCATTCATTGGCAATTCCGTACCGAGGATGCGCGCATCAAATTGAAGCAACTTTATCCATCCATTTCAGGATGACTGACTACTAGCTAGAATAGTCTTGTTGGGGATTGATGAGTTGGACTAGGATGATTTTTATATCCTGAATGAGTGAGGAGAATAGCTCCATGGGGCTATTCATATGACTTCCTGGCAGCCCAACTATAAGGATAGACGGTAGAGGCGGTGACGTTTGTGCACATGCACCCCAACCGTTTGCATATCAGAAAAACTGTTGAAATTACGTTCGTCAATCTGAATCATCTCAGCGTATTCAGCACCAACAGCGCGCAGGCTGCGCTCGACCTCTGCATAGAGCATGATGTTTGCGCCGCGTCCCTGGTACTCTGGCAGTAAGCCCAGGCCGTTCAAGTCCACATGGCGGGTATCGCGCATCGCGCGCAGTAGTGCGACCCAGCCGAAAGGCCACAGCCGTCCGTGAGTTTTTTGCAGTGCGCGATTGATGTTAGGGTACCCCAAAATAAAGCCAGCAATTTTATCGTCTTGAGTAATAATTTTGATCAGCCGTGGATCAGCGATCTGATAAATGGCTTGCGCCATTAAAGCAAATTCATCCGGCGTGGTTGGAAAATAATTCGGATTTTCCAGGAAAGCTTCGCGGTATACCAGATCGACCATGGGAATCCAGGGTTTCAGGTCACGTTTGCGTTTGAACTGGAGCACCTTGAAATTGCCGCGTTCAGCCACCCGGTCGGCTGCAGCGAACACTTTTTCCGGTAGTTCATCGGAACGGACCATATAACCCGATAAAATATCCGCTTCTTTGGCGAAGCCGTAATTTTCGAGTAAGGACTGGTAATACGGAAAATTGTAAGGGACGCCGACCGCTGGGATTTCGTCAAAACCCTCCACAAGTAAACCGAAACCCTGAGAACGAAGAAACCCGCGCGGGCCCAGGATGGAAGTGATATTCTGCCGCCTGGCCCAATTCACAGCCGCATCCAGCAGAGCTTTGGCAACTTCCTGGTCGTTGATCAGGTCAAAATTGTAGAAAAAACCCACTTCCTGCTTGTAATGGGCAGAATAATTGCGATTGTGCAGCACGGCAATCCGGCCGACGACCTCGTTCTGGTTTTGAGCCAGGAAAAACTGCGCCGTGGAATGGCGGTAAAAAGGGTGGCGCTGCTGGTCGAATACCAGCCGGGCGGAAGAGCGAAGCTCCGGGACCCAATAGGGATTGTCACGGTAAAGCTGGTGCGGGAAGTCGATAAAGCGATTTACGTCGCGGCGGTTGTGCGGGTCAATGGGATGGATATTCATCTGGCTGGATTATTTTGGCTTAGGCCCACTCACCTACGGTGTACAGCAGTGCAAAGTTAGGCAGACGGGCGGTGCCGACCGGAAAACCAGAAATCACGATGACCTGTTTTCCGGTTTCGACGGCTGTGGAGGACAGCAATGCAGCTTCGACGCTTGAAATCATCGATTCGACTGTGGATGCGAATGGCACCAGGAAAGGGATGACTCCCCAGAGAATGTTGAGGCGGCGAAAGGTGGTTGGGTTGGGCGTGAAGGCATAAATGGGCACTTCCGGCCGGCTTTTTGACATGAGCAGCGCTGTACGGCCGGATTCGGTGAAAACGGTAATGCCGGCTACATTGCGGTCATGAGCCAGTTCACGGGCAGCTTGAGTGATGGAATAGGCGTCATCCTGGTAGGGCTCGTCAGGCAGGGAGAGCGTATGCCCATATTCGCCGGCATTGGCCTCGGCCTGACACACGATGGAAGACATCATTTCCACGGCTTCCACGGGGTAGGTGCCGCTGGCAGTTTCGCCTGATAGCATGACTGCATCGGTACCGTCGAAGATGGCGTTGGCCACATCCGAAGCCTCCGCGCGGGTTGGACGAGGATTATTGATCATCGAATCCAACATCTGGGTGGCAGTTATGACCACTTTTGAATGCCGGTTGGCCATATCGATGATCTTTTTTTGGTAGATGGGCACCTGCGCCGGGGAAGTCTCTACCCCGAGATCACCGCGCGCCACCATGACGCCATCCGCGGCATGGATGATTTCATGCAGGTTGTCCAACGCTTCCGGACGTTCCAGCTTGGCGATTATCGGGAGAGGTTGATGTCCAGGGTCTAGTTCGCGCATGGTCTGGCGCACAGATTCGATGTCTGCGGCAGTACGCACAAAACTGATGGCAACCAGATCAACGCCCTGTTTAAGTCCAAATTCAAGGTCAGCGCGGTCTTTATCGGTGAAGCTGGTAATGCCCAGCTCGGCGCCGGGTAAATTGACGCCCTTATTGGAGGAAAGCACGCCGCCCAGCACTACCCTGGCATGAACTGCCTCCCCATCCACGCCGGTTACTTCCATTTCCAGGTTTCCGTCATCCAACAAAATCCGGCTGCCCGCTTTCACACCCCGTGCCAGATTGGGCACGTCCATGGGGATCAGCGTGATGGCCTCGACGTCTGCTGTTAAGGGCGTTTCTGCCAACTCGACATTGGTCAATGCCACGCTTTGGCCGGCCACCAACTCGATACCGCCCGCTGGTAGCTTGCCAACCCGCAGCTTGGGCCCTTGCAAGTCCTGCAAGATGCAAACTGGTTTATTAAGCTCAGCGGAAAGACGGCGGATACGTTCGATTTTCTCTTGATGCTCGGCATGGGTACCGTGCGAGAAATTCAGGCGGGCTACATCGATCCCGGCCTTGATCAACCGGCGCAGCACCGGCTCTTCCTGCGATGAAGGGCCAATGGTGGCAACAATTTTCGCTTTTCGGTTAACTGGAATGGAGGACATAGTTTTCAGCCTGAACGACGGGCGCTTTGGAAGGAATTTTACAACAACAGACCGGGATGCCGATCGCCAGGGAAGCATGGGCGCAAACGGACTTTCCCGGTCTGTGTCAGCCAAAATATTATGGTTCGGGGTTAATCCATCATCAAAACGTCGTAGATACGGGGAATGGCCCAGTCGATGGTCTCTTTCTCGATCACCAGCGGCGGCGCAAAGCGAATGATGTGCGAGTGGGTTTCTTTGGCCAGGATGCCCTTTTGCTGCAAAGCTTCGCAAAAACGGCGTGCTCCGCGAGCTTCGGCCTTGAGCTCAACCCCGATAAACAAGCCCTTGCCGCGCACTTCCTTGACGTGCTTCGAGGGAATCTCTGCCAGTCGTTCCAGGAAGTATTCGCCCAATTCGGCCGATTTTTGTACCAGGTTTTCCTCCACGATGACCTTGAGCGATTCACGGGCAACCGCGCAGGCCAATGGGTTTCCGCCAAAGGTGGAACCATGTTCGCCGGGGAGGTATAGGCTCATAATATCTGAATCGGCTAAAACGGCTGATACCGGGTAGAAACCACCTGCCAGCGCTTTCCCGATGATCACCATATCCGGGCGCACGCCTTCGTGATCGCTGGCAAACAATTTGCCCGTACGGCCAAGACCGGTTTGGATCTCATCGGCGATCAGCAGCACATTGTTTTTCTTGCAGACTTCGCTGACTTTTTTGAGGTAGCCGGCTGGTGGGATCAAAACGCCGCCTTCGCCCTGAATCGGTTCGATCATGACTGCGGCGGTGTTGGGAGTGATGGCTTTTTCAAGCGCAGCCGCGTCTCCGTACGGGACTGAGAGGAAGCCGGGGGTGAACGGACCGAATGCGTCTTTGTAGAGCGGCTCACTGGAGAACGAAACGATCGAGATTGTGCGCCCATGGAAATTGCCATCGGCGACGATAATTTCTGCCTGGTAATGGGGGATTTTCTTGACGTCGTAGCCCCATTTTCGGGCAACTTTCAAGGCAGTCTCGACGGCTTCGGCGCCGCTGTTCATCGGCAGCGACATTTCGTAGCCGGTGAGTTCCGATAATTCCTTATAAAACAAAGGCAACTGGTCATTGCGGAAAGCGCGCGAGGTCAAGGTCACCTTTTCGGCCTGGGCCTTCAGCGCGTTCAAGATGCGGGGGTGGACGTGACCCTGGTTCAAAGCGGAATAAGCGCTGAGGCAGTCCAGATAGCGGTTGCCTTCGACATCATAAACCCAGACGCCTTCGCCGCGCTCGATGACCACATCCAGCGGATGATAGTTATGGGCGCCGTACTTCTCTTCGATCTCTATCAATTCGTGGGAATTCATACACTCTACTCCAATGGAATTTTATTGCATCAAATGAACCAGAACTGCTTTTTGGGCATGCAGACGGTTGTGCGCCTGCGGGAATAAGCGGGAATGTGACCCATCAGCGATAGCGTCCGTGATTTCCTGACCGCGGTGGGCTGGCAGGCAGTGCAGAATGATGACATCCTTGCGCGCCTCGGAGACTAGCCGGTCATTTACCTGGTAGGGAGGGAAGACCAATTCGCGCTTCTTGGATTCCGCCTCCTGGCCCATGCTGGTCCAGGTATCGGTATAGATGACATGTGCATCTTTGACCGACTGGTGCGGATCGCGCAGGAAGGTCAACTTTGATCCACTGTCCGCGGCAAATCGCCTGGCTGATTCAATCGCCGCAGGGCGAATGTCAAAGTCTTCCGGGTTGGCAATGGTAAAGTTAGCCCCCAACTTGGCAGCGATGTGCATCAGGGACACTGCCACGTTGTTGCCGTCGCCAACATAAGTGATATTCAAGCCTTTGAGCGAACCGAATTCCTCGATGATAGTGAGCGCATCCGCCATCGCCTGGCAGGGATGGTTGTAATCGCTTAGCCCGTTAATGATGGGCACCGAAGCCCATTTCGCCAGTTGGAGAATATGATCATGGTCAAAGACCCGCGCCATAATGGCATCCACGTACCCTGAAAGCACCCTGGCTACATCCGCAATGGATTCGCGCTGGCCAAGCCCAACTTCATTGGGCGAAAGGTAGAGCGCATCTCCGCCGAGGTGCCGCATGCCCATGTCAAAACTGATACGGGTGCGCAAGCTCGGTTTTTGGAAGACCATGCCAAGCACTTTGCCTTTCAGCACGGGAGCATTTCCGCCACTCATCCGCTCTTTCTTAAGGCGTACTGCGAGGTCGAGTAACCCTTGCAGCTCCGCAGGTGAGTAATCGGCTACGGCGAGAAAATCCTTTTTCATAATCTCTCCTGATCCTGATGATGGGGTTGGATACTATCGTGAGTATATCATAGGGCAGGCGTTAAAATTCAGCGACATACGACAAGGCTGTGGGGATGATTCGCGGGTCACCCTTGCCGACAGGGTGACAAGATTGAGCTCACTCACAGAGAGCACGGGGTGGCTTGGCGCATGTTGTCATGCTGAACGAAGTGAAGCATCTCGAAGGCTGGCCCGGTTGCTGAGCCTGTCGAAGCACCGGTGGCCGCCCACACTCCCAGAGCACCCTTAGGGTGGGGCAATCTGTGATTGAGCCTGTCGAAGCCCAGAATCTCGGGCGAGCAGTGCTCGTCCCTTGGCTACAGGCTGATTATGACAGAATAGCGCGGGCAAGGTAAAGACAGGTAAAATTAGGGAAACTGGAGAAATCACTGACGCGAAAACAAGGAGAGCCTGTGCCGAGTCAACGGAAATTCGCGGTTTACGCCTGGGGCGTATTCTTTTATAACCTGCTGGTGATAGCCTGGGGCGCTTATGTTCGAGCGACAGGTTCCGGGGCAGGCTGCGGCGCGCACTGGCCTTTATGCAACGGTGTGATCATTCCGCGCGAACCACGGATTGAGACCATGGTGGAATTCTCGCACCGGGTTTCGAGCGGGCTGACACTCGTGCTGGTTGTTATCCTGGTTATCTGGGCGTGGCGGGCTTTCACGAAAGGCAGCCTGGTGCGCAAAGCGGCAGTATTTGCGGTGGTATTCACCATCACCGAGGCGCTGGTTGGCGCGGGACTGGTGCTTTTTGAACTGGTCGCAGAAAACACCACGCTCATCCGCGCCTTTTCGATGATGGTGCACCTGGTCAATACTTACCTGCTGCTCGGGGCGTTGACATTAACTGCCTGGTGGGCAGCACGCGGCGAACCTGAGCGGTTGGTGTGGCCTGGGGTAAACGGCCTTATCCTGGTTGTGGGTCTGGTTGGATTGCTGGTGCTGGGCGCAAGCGGAGCGGTCACAGCTTTAGGCGATACCCTTTTTCCGGCAGGCTCGCTGACAGAGGGGTTTCAGCAGGATTTCTCACCGACTGCCCATTTCCTCATCCGGTTGAGAATATTGCATCCGGTGATCGCTGTGTCCGTTGGCGTTTATCTGCTGGCAGCAGTGGTGTGGCTAAGACGCAGCCACAATACACCCGTACAAGTCACGATTTCCAATCTGTTGATCGGTCTGTTCGCCTGCCAACTGGCGCTGGGGATCATGAATATTTATTTATTGGCACCCGTGTGGCTGCAAATGATCCACCTGGTGATGTCGGACTTAATCTGGGCCGTTTTGGTTCTGGCGGCCGAGACCAGGCTCGGCTTCCGGGCTACGTTTGAACGCCCGGCGCACCAAGCCGTCGAAGTAGGCATAGAAAGCGCCGCGCCCGAAAATCCGTAAAAGGACATATAGAAACTTGATGTCATTGCCCGGGAGAATCAGGTACTTGCCGCGCGCTGCCTGCTCCAATATTTCTTTGGCTACCTGTTCCGGCTGCATCAAACCGCCGACCTGATTGATCATGCGGGTAATTTCCGGCTTGAATTGATTTTCGTAGGCTAGTTGCGGCGTATCGGTATCAGCCGGGAGCACCAGAGATACCTGAATACCGTAGGGTTTCATCTCCATCCGCAGGGCTTCGGAGAGGCCGTTCACCGCCGACTTCGATGCGCCATAGGCGGAATAGCCGTAAAAAACGAACAAACCTGCACCGGAGGAAATGTTGATGATGCTGCCAGAGCGGCGCTGGATCATGCCAGGCACCAGAGTTTTAAGGACATAGACGGTGCCGAAATAGTTGATGTCCATATTCCAGCGGAAAATATCCGTGGACAATTCATGGAAGGCGCCCGGGTGAGTGACGCCGGCGCAGTTGACGACCACATCTGGTAGTCCGCGCTCCGCAATCAGCCCGCTGAGCGCCTGATGGATTTCGGTTTCCTGCGAGACATCTGCCGACAGGATTTGAACAAAGGTATCAGCGCTCCCCGCTTTTTGAATTTCCTGCTGCGCCTGTTCCAATACTTCCAATCGCCTACCCAGAATGGTGATATTGGCGCCCTGGCTGGCAGCCAGTTTGGCGACAGCCAGCCCAATGCCGGACGAGCCGCCGGTGACGAGAACGTGTTTATTTACGTATGAATTTTTCATAGGGTATGGTTGGCTTCAGCGTTAATGATGACCGCAGGACGCGCACGACCCGCTCGCGCAGTTGCCACATCCCCCGGATGCAGTGACCGTTTGGCCGCCGGAAGTGGCATTGAACAGCGATAAGGCGCGCTGGGTATTCGAACCATGGCACTTTTTGCAGGTGATAGCTAAATCGGCGTCTTTCATCGGGCGCAGCACCTCAAAGCGCGCACCGCACTCCTGGCAAACATATTCATAAATTGGCATAGGTGGGCTCCGGGCATAAAAATAATAACGGGTTTATTGTAGCGTGCTTGCCTGATGGAGGTCAAGCGAATTTTCACGAATGAGGTACGCATGCCGCAGTGTGTATACCGCGATACCAAAGGCAACCGCCACGTTGAGCGAGCGTTTATAGCCCTGCATGGGTATCCAAAAGCTTTGATCGCAGAGTTCCTGAATGCCCGGGTCGATGCCGGTGACCTCGTTGCCGACCACCAGCAGCGCAGGATTAGCGGTAGTTTCCGACGGAATATCGAAAATCGAAACGGCGCCTGGCAGGATTTCGAGCGCCCAGATTTGCAGCCCGCGGGATTTGCACTCCTGGACGGTCTCCAGACCGTTGGCACGATAGCTCCAGGGGACGGAAAATTCAGCGCCCAGCGAGACCTTGGCAATACGCGGGTTGTCCGGCTGCGGCGTGATGCCTCCCAGATGTACATGACTGACCCCGGCGCCGTCGGAAGTACGTAGCATGGCGCCCACGTTGAAAGTGGAGCGGATATTGTCGAGCAGGACCTCAAGGTGCGGCTGAGGACTGGCAGCTTCCTGGCGCGGATTGTGACTGGCGACCTCGTCCCGAGTAACTAGCGGTTGGGCTGGTGATTTGCAGCGCGGGCATAGCAGCCAGCCTGTCTTTTCGGCTGGGGCAGGAAAACGTAGCCCGCAGTTCGGGTTGCTGCACTGGAAAAATCGAAGGTCGTGCTTTGCAGGGGATTCGAATGCCGGCATTGAGGTCAAGGGGTGAACATGATACGTGTCCGGGTGTAGCGTGCATCGAAGGGAGCATATCCGAGCGCGGATACGACTTCCTCCGGGCGTCCGGTGGCGCCCTGCCGCGCCGATAGTTGCATGCGTAGTATTGCATTGTGGGTGGAATCGGCTGGCAGGACGTCCAGGGCTTCGATCAACGGACGCAGATCGTAATCTTTCTCTCGGCGGGAGCGCAGCAACTGTGGCGCGTTGAGCAATGCAGTTACCTTGGGGGCGAACTGATCAGCATCTATTGGGTCAATCCATTCAGCCAGATACTCGGTGGCGGTGACGCGGCCCGCAAGGGTGGCCTCGGTTAAATCCACCTGTTCTACAGCGGCAATCTCAATTCCAGGATACGGCATGGTTTGCAGCGAGCGGGTAATTTCACCCGGGCGCAGCGTATCATCGTCCAAATAAATGTCAGCCAGTTCAGCCTGGGAGAGGAAGCCTAATGGCAGCGGGCAGGCTTGTTGGATGCGCGGTTGTGGATGAAACCCCTGCGAGTAGGCGACGGGTAAGCCCGCGCGGCGCAAGTAACGCTCCCATATCTTCTGGATATCCAGGTTACCGGTGTAACGCAGCGGTGCAGTTTTGCGGTAGGTGATCCGGCAGCGCATCATGGTACAATCGGCTCCAGCACGGCTTTTTTCTTTCGGATGGGCACTTCCGGGCACATCCAGTGTTTGCCTGGGTCTGCGCGGCGCAGCTCGGCAAAGGTTGGCAGAATGCCGCAGGCAAAGCAGCTCTCACGGCAGTCGCTACGGAAGGATTGCGTCTGGCTGGCGCGGTATTCGCCCAATAAGAAGGACTTGCGCACGCCCGGTGAGATGTGGTCCCAGGGAAAGATTTCATCTTCGGCGCGCATGCGGTGCGTGTAGAATGCCGGGTCAATACCCGCCTGTTCGAAGCCGGCCTGCCAGGTTTCATAATGGTATTGATCCTGCCAGGCGTCGAATTTCGCGCCGTTCTGCCAGGCGTTGTAGATCACCTGAGCCATGCGGCGGTCGCCGCGGGAGAGCCAAGCCTCCAGCATGGTATCTTTGGGGCTGGTCCAGGTTATTTTAAGGCCTGGTCCGCGCAATTCACTACGCAACAACTGCTGTTTGGCCTGGATTTGTTCCTGGGTATCGCACGGTGCCCACTGGAAGGGGGTATGTGGCTTGGGGACGAAGGTGCTGACCCCGGCGTGCAATACCGCGCGTTTGCCAATGATCTTGCGCCCTTCGGCGATGACTGCCTTGCACAAATCGACGATGGCGCGGACGTCTTCCAGCGTTTCGGAGGGATGCCCGATCATGAAATAGAGCTTGATGGTGGACCAGCCGCGGGAGTAAATCGCTCGGGCAGTTTCGAGCAGCTGTTCAGCCGCGATTGGTTTGTTGATGGTGGCACGCATGCGGTCGGTGGCAGCCTCAGGCGCCAGGGTAAAGCCGCCCTGCCGCGAGCCTTTGAGCTTGTCCATCAGGTCGATGGAAAAGGTCTCGATGCGCAGCGAGGGCAGGGAGATGGTCAGGTGATTTTCGCTGGCATGCTTGCTGATCTGATCCACCAGATCAACAATTTGCGTATAGTCAGAAGAAGAGAGGGATAACAGCGCAACTTCTTCGTAGCCGGTCTGTTTGAGGGCGGTTTGTACCGCCTGCAGGATCTCTTCCACCGGACGCTCGCGCACCGGGCGGTTGATGAAGCCGGCATGACAAAAGCGGCAGCCGCGGGTGCAGCCGCGCATGATCTCGACGGCGACCCGGTTGTGAACCACGTCGATGGACGGCACAATGAAATTTGTGGGCGGGGGCGGAAGCTTGGCGACGATACGCTTGGTGATCCTGCGCGGCGCAGCCAGGTCAAGCGTCCGAAGCTCACGCAGCGTGCCGTCCGGGTTGTAATCCGGCTCATATAAGGCGGGGACGTACACGCCGGGGACTTGCGCCAGCGCTTTAAGCAGCGCAGCGCGCGGCTGACCGCTGCATTTCCAGGCCTGGAAAGCATTTACGATGTCGTGGATCATTTCCTCGCCCTCGCCAATGGCAAAGGCGTCAATGAAGGCTGACATAGGTTCGGGATTGTAGCAGGCATGCCCACCGGCAATTACCAGCGGGTGCTGGTCCGAGCGGTGCGCAGCATAGAGCGGGATTTCCGCCAGGTCGAGCAGGTTGAGTGTGTTGGTATACAGCGTCTCGTACGGCAAGGTGAGCGCCAGAATATCGAAGTCGGCGATAGGACGGTGCGACTCAAGCGCATACAAGGGGATGCCTGAATTTCGCATAGCCAGTTCCATGTCCGTCCAGGGGCTGTAAACCCGTTCAGCGAGAACATCCTCGCGCGCGTTTAGGGTTTGATACAGAATAGCCAGCCCGAGATTTGGCAGGCCAAGGTCATAAATATCCGGGAAGGCGAGCGCAATGCGTGCCTTAACGCCATCCCAGTCTTTGACGATCTGGTTGAGTTCACCGCCAACATACCGTCCGGGTTTTTGGACGGTGGGCAGGATGCGTTCCAGCTGATTTTGCAGCATGGTGGGATCAAAAGTCATTGAGTCTCCGCGATACCGGTAATAAAAGGGGTGCATTCAGGTCAGAGTGAGCGACCCAATTGTACCCGATTCTGTCTGATTTACCGCGGAAAACTAAAAATGGTCAGACACCCCGGGTCGCGCCGCCGTCGACCGGCAGCATGACGCCGTTGATATAGCTCGCGGCCGGTGAGACCAGGAACACGGCTGCCCGGGCAAATTCCTCGGGTTGTGCCAGGCGTCCGAGCGGGATATCTTGCGCCTGACGGGCAATTTCCTCTTCAACCGTGGTACCGTTGGAATCGGCCCGGAATTTCATCAATACAGTTACGCGCTCAGTCTCTGTCCAGCCGGGCAAAATGGAGTTGAAGCGGATGCCCTGTGCGCCCAGTTCAAGGGAGAGCGTTTTAGTCAGTGCGGCTGTGGCGGCGCGGATGCTGTTGGACAACACCAGGTTTGGGATGGGCTGCTTGACTGAATACGATGTGATGGTGAGCACAGCCGGCGCTGTTGATTTACGCAGATGCGGCAAAGCCGCCCGAATCAAGCGCACATGGCTGAGGAACGAGGATTCAATCGCGTGCTGCCAGGTAGCGTCAGCGAAGGATTCAAAGGATCCGGACGGAGGCCCGCCGGCATTGGTGATGAGAATGTCCAGCCCACCAAAATATTTAATGGTTTCAGCAACCAGGTAGTCAGCCGAGGCAGCAGCGGTGACATCGGTGGTCAAGGGCAAGACTCTGGCGCCGGTCGCGTGATGGATGCGTTGGGCCGCGCTGGCGGCTTCGTCGGCGTTGCGGCTGTTGAGGGCCACCTGAGCACTTTCTCCAGCCAGTGCCAGCGCCACCGCAAACCCCAGGCCGCGGCTCGATCCGGTCACCAATGCAATTTTTCCATCCAGTTTGAGATCCATAAAAGTATCCTTGATTACAAGACTTCGATGCGATGTTCCAGAATGTAAAGATCGGGAAAATGCTCCTCGGTAAAGCTGAGGACAGCTTGCAACGCCTGGCGGGAAAAACTGGCGTCATTACTGACCAGAGCGCATACCAGCAGCGCTTCCTGCCAGCGGTCATTGAAACCATCTTCCGCTGCCGACACATTAAATTCACGATGCAGCTGCGCCAGCACCGGTTTGATCCGGCTGCGTTTTTCTTTCAACGAAGTACAGCCCGGAAGCTGCAGGTGGAGGGTGAGAATCCCGATTGCCATAAGGTTCCGCCTTCTCCCGGTTATTGTGACACGACCTGCTAGCCTGGTCAAGCGTTATCAAGGGCAATTGCATCGCCATACATTTACCCATGAAACGGGGTTTTCCCCCACCCCTGACCCTGTCCCAGGGCGGTGAACAAGAAAAATCATTGCAAAAACAATTATCTCCCTTTTTATTCATTGCAAAGCAGCGGGAATGGGTGGGTTTGGTGACTACAAGTGCAACCTGTGATTTTGATGCGATTACCTTGGTTCAAACGTCAAAAAGATTGGACGAGGCAAAATAGTCAATCGCTTGCGAAAAGAGGTACGGTTGGTTACAATCCCTGCATATTATTCAGCACGGTGGACGGATTCTAGATGGAAAATGTGGAAGCTGCTTACCAAAGCACGCTGGATTACCTGTACAGCTTTGTAGATTACAGCCTGACGCGCAGTCTACGCTACTCGCCAGAGAAATTTGATCTGGGGCGGATGGCTGTGCTGGCCGCGGCATTGGGTTCACCGCACAGGCAGTACCCGGTTGTGCATGTTGCCGGAACCAAGGGCAAAGGCTCCACCAGCGCCATGATTGCCAGCGTACTGCAAACAGCCGGGTATAAGGTTGGTCTTTACACTTCGCCGCACCTGGTGGATTACACTGAGCGGATTCAGGTCAACCGCCAGCCGGTTTCTCATGAACGATTGGTAGAGTTGGTGGAACGATTAAAACCTGAAGTTGCCAAAATCGAACAGCTGACGACTTTCGAATTAACAACGGCAGCTGCGTTCCTGTGCTTTGCTGAAGAAAAGGTAGATATTGCGGTCATCGAGGTCGGGCTGGGCGGCCGGTTGGACGCAACCAATATCGTCGATCCAAGGGTGTCGGTCATCACCTCGTTGTCCATGGACCACATGAACGTGCTGGGGGATACACTGGAAAAAATTGCCGCCGAGAAGGGTGGCATCATCAAGCCTGGCCGGCCGGTCGTCGTTGCGCATCAAAAACCGGAAGCGGCTGAGGTGTTGAAGAAGATTGCAAAGGAACGCCATTCACCGATCATTTTCACCGATGATGCCTATTTTGCCAGCCTGACGCAACATTCTCTGGCCGGGCAAGAGTTTGCAATCCGTCCCGCGGCTAAAACTAACGGAAACAGCCGGGCAAGCTCCTTCAGCCTGCCGCTGTTAGGTGCACATCAGGTGCAAAATGCGCTGACTGCTTATGCTGCTTTGAAGGTTTTACACATGACAGGCATAAAAATCAGCAGCGCGAGTATCTATCAAGGTTTTGCCGCTGTTTCCTGGCCGGGACGCTTTGAAATATTACAGAACGATCCACTGGTGGTGATTGATTCAGCCCATAACCTCGATTCGGCCGAAAAATTGGCTCAGACTATTCGCGATTATCTGCCCGGCCAGTCTGTTGGGCTGGTCTTTGGCGCGTCCGAAGACAAGGATGTAACCGGCATGCTGGGCGCACTTTCTCCAGTGATAGAAAGCATCATGGTCACGCAATCCGTGCATCCGCGCTCCTATGACGCCGTACAGTTAGGTGAAGCAGCGCAGAAATTTGGCCTGCCCGTTGCAGTCAATCCGCAGCTTGAGTCAGCACTTGAGCAGGCGTATGCCAACCTGAAGCCGGATGGCGCTCTGGTGATCACGGGCAGCATTTTCATTGCGGCCGGCGCGCGCCAATATTGGTTTGAGAAGAAAACTTCCCTTAAACTCGCATGAAAAATCTTTAGTGGGCAAGCGCCCACCCGATTGGACGATTGAATGAAGAAAGATAACTGGATTCAGAAAGACCGCGACAATGAAGAATTTAGCTCGGCGCTACACCAGCGTACCGAAGAGCTGTATCAGATGCCGGATGCCGTGCCGAATAAGGACGGCGTGATCGAGTGCCCGGCGATGGTCATGCGAGACATCGTCGTGTTCCCGCGCATGGTCGCACCCATATTTATTACGCCTGGGCCCAACCTGCTGGCCATTCAGGAAGCCCAGTTTGGCTTCGAGACCATGATCGCTCTGGTGGCCAAAGATCCAGAAAAAGAGGATCTTACCCCGGCCGATTTCTTAAGCATCGGAATGGAAATTGCAGTCGGGCGGCTGCTGGATATCCCGGACGGCAATAATTCGGCCCTGATTCAAGGGCGGCGCCGTTTGGAGATATTGGAATTCGTTCAACTCGAACCGCACTACCGGGTTCGCGCCCGGGTAATCGAAGAGCCAACTGAAGTCAAACGCCAGACAGAAGCCTTAATGCGCACGACCCGCGATCTATTCGAGCGCTGTGTCCAGCTTGACCGCAGTTTGCCAGATGAGGCACACCTGTTTTCAGTCAATATTCACGAGCCTGGTTGGCTGGCTGACATGGTAGCCACGGCTATTTCGCTGCCGTTCTACGAACGGCAGGCGCTGCTGATGCTGATCAATCCGATGGAACGGCTGAAACGAGTCAACTGGCTGCTGGCGCAGGAATTGGATGTGCTGCAGCTGGAAGACGAGATTCAGAACCGCGTGCAATCCGAGGTGGACCGCAGCCAGCGCGAGTTCTATTTGCGCGAGCAGATGAAAGCCATTCAAACTGAGCTTGGCGAAGGTGATATTTTTACCCGGGAGACCCTGGAACTGCGGGAGAAGGTGATCTCTGCGCAATTGCCGGACGAAGTGCGCGTCACGGCACTCAAGGAAGTGGACCGGTTGCAGCAAATGCCAGCCATGGCCCCCGAAGTTGGCATTATTCGTACCTATCTGGATTGGATCCTCGAACTACCCTGGTCGGTCGAGTCGGAGGATAACCTGGATGTGGCGCACGCGGCTGCTGTCCTGGAAAAGTACCATTATGGTTTGGGAAAAGCCAAAGATCGAATACTGGAATATATTGCGGTTCGCAGTCTGAAACCGCGCAAACCACGCCAGCCAATTCTATGTTTCGTTGGCGCTCCTGGAACGGGAAAGACTTCCCTTGGACGGTCGATTGCTGAGGCTTTGGGGCGTAAATTTGTGCGAGTCTCGCTGGGCGGGGTGCGGGACGAAGCTGAAATCCGCGGTCACCGCCGTACCTATATTGGGGCGCTGCCCGGACGAATTCTACAGACCATGCGCCGCGCCGGGACAGTCAATCCGCTGTTTATGCTGGATGAGATCGATAAGCTGGGCGCAGACTTCCGTGGCGACCCCTCGGCTGCATTGCTCGAGGTGCTCGACCCGGAACAGAATCACGCTTTCTCCGACCATTACCTGGAACTTTCATTTGACCTTTCGAAGGTTATGTTTATCACCACGGCTAACTACCTGGGGTATATCCCGTCTGCGCTGCTTGACCGAATGGAAGTAATCGAGTTCCCGGGGTATATCGAAGAGGAAAAATTGGAAATTGCCAAACGCTTCCTGATCCCACGCCAGGTGGAAGAGAGCGGATTGGAAGACAATGAAATTGTTTTCCAGGAGCAGGCGTTATCCAAAATCATTCGTGAATACACCTACGAAGCCGGCGTGCGCAACCTGGAAAGAGAAATTGGCCGCATGACCCGCAAAATAGCGCGATTGAAATCGGAGAAAAAACATTACCCGTCTCATTTGATACCCAAAACAGTAGAACGGCTCCTTGGGCCGCCGCAGTTCTTCCAGACCCAGGCAGAGATGCAGGACGAAATTGGCGTCGCGACCGCGCTGGCATGGACCGAAAGTGGCGGCGACATTATGCCGGTGGAAGTTTTGATTCTGGACGGCAAAGGCGCGATGCAGATCACTGGCCAGATTGGCGATGTGATGCAGGAGTCCGCCCAGGCAGGTCTATCGTATCTGAAATCGCGGGCTAAGGAACTGGACATCGAGGGCGACGCGTTTGAGCGTCTTGACGTTCATATTCACATCCCGGAAGGCGCCATACCTAAAGATGGTCCAAGCGCTGGCATCACCATCGCCACCGCGCTGATTTCCGCCTTTACCGAGCGCGGCATCTCAAAAGAAGTTGGCATGACTGGTGAAATTACCCTGCGCGGAAAGGTGCTTCCCGTTGGAGGCATCCGCGAAAAACTGCTGGCAGCGCACCGGGCCGGATTGAAGACGATCATCATCCCGGAGCGTAATATGAAGGATCTGGTCGATTTGCCCAAAAAAGTGCGTCAAGACCTGAAAATTGTACCGGTGACCCATATGGATCAGGTGCTGGGATTAGCCTTGCGGCCGGCGGCCGAGAAAAAAACGCGGCCAAAACGGACAAAACCCAAGAAGGAAGACAAATCGGGTACTGAGTCGGCGCCAGCAGGAAAAGCCGAGGTTGTGAAGGCGGGATAGAAAAATTTCCCAAGCTAACGGTAAACAAAAAGCCTCCTGAGATGTAACTGTCACAGGAGGCTTTTTATATTAATTGTAATTGCCTTAATTGGGAGGCTGCTGCGAAATTTTAGCTTGCTGGCGTTCGGATTGCAGCGTCCGGACACCGTTGCGAACCTGGTTGAGCAGGCGCTCCAACTCTTCGCCAACCGTCGAAAGCGTTTGAAGGACATATTCGTCCGCTTCACGGCGGGTTATTTCGGCTTCAGCCCGCGCCTGCTGGATGATTTGCTCGCCCCGCGCCTGAGCTGCTTGAATGACCGGATCCCGGTCGATCAGCACATCCGCTTTCTCGCGGGCAATGTTGAGCGTGCGGTTGGATTCTTCCTGCGTTTGCGCCAGGATCCGATCTCGTTGGACGATAATCTGCTGGGATTTTTTGATTTCTTCAGGTATCGACACCCGCATCTGGTCGATCAAGTCCAGCATTCGGTCTTCATCCACAATCACGCTGTGGGTAAACCAGATGGGTTTGCTTTCGTTGAAGAGTTCTTCAAGCCGGTCTACGAGATGTAGAATGTCCATTCGTTCCTCCGCAGTTTACTCATCTGCCATCAAGTGCAATAATCAGACCATTTCGCTAACCATTATTAAACCATATTTTGTAATTTAATCCCTTAAAGCGATGCTGGGAATAATATTTTGCTTATCGCCCAGTTCTAAAAAACGTTTTTTTAGAGCCTCATGGATGTAAGGGGGAACCATGCTGGAAACATCGCCGCCAAGCGAGGCGATCTCACGCACGGTTGAGGATGAGAGGAATGTGTGCGATTCGGAGGTAATTAACGCGCACATCTCAATTTCGGGGTAGAGGCGTTTGTTCGCCAGCGCCATGCGGAACTCGTGTTCGAAGTCGGAAAATACGCGCAAGCCGCGTACCACCACCTGGGCGTGGACCTGCTTGCAAAATTCCACCGTGAGGCTACTGTAGCCCATCACCTTGAATTTGGGGTCATTTTCAAAGGATTTTTCGACAAAGGCAATGCGTTCTTCGGGGGTGAAAAGCAGATTTTTCAATGGGCGGTCGTAAACCGCAACGATGATTTCATCGAACAGGAGTGAGGCCCGGCGGGCAATGTCGATGTGGCCGTAATGAATGGGGTCGAAGGTACCTGGAAATACAGCACGAACCATGATGTTCCTTATGAACTAGCTGATATCACCCCGCCCGTTCGTCCAAAAACGGTCGAGGGTTGAAAGAAGTGCTTTATGCTCGGAAGATTGCAATTCAGGATCAATTTCGATCACTTGATGGGCGAAATGGCGAGCTTTTTCGATCAACCGCACGTTTGACAGGTTCGCCATGCGCAGTTCAGCAAATCCGGCCTGGCGGGTACCCAGAAAGTCACCCGGGCCGCGCTGTTCGAGATCGCGTTCAGCCAGGACGAAACCGTCGTTGGTTTGCGCCATCACCTGCAGCCGTTCGTTTTCGACTGCATCATCATTATCGGGTATGAGAAGACAATATGATTGTTCGGCGCCGCGCCCAACACGCCCACGGAACTGGTGCAGTTGAGCCAACCCAAAGCGATTGGCGCCCTCCACCATCATCACTGTGGCATTGGGAATATCCACCCCAACCTCGACTACCGAGGTCGAGACGAGCACCTGGTTCTCCTGGCTGCGGAAAGCCGCCATCACCTGGTCTTTTTCTTCAGGCTTCATGCGACCATGAAGCAGGCCGAGCTTCAAGGTCGGGAAGACCTCGCGTTGCAGCCGATCGCGTTCTTCTACGGCGGCCAGGGCATCTTCTTTTTCGCCTTTTTCGACCAACGGGTAGATGATGAAAGCCTGATGTCCCTGTTCGACTTGACTGCGGATAAAGGTGTAGGCGCGTTCACGCTCGACCGGCGCGAGTACATGGGTCTCGATGGGCAGACGCCCCACAGGCATTTCATCCATAACCGAAATATCGAGGTCCCCATACACCGTGAGCGCAAGGGAACGTGGGATGGGCGTGGCTGTCATGACCAATAGATGCGGGTTATCGCCCTTGGCCCGTAATGCGGAACGTTGGGCGACGCCGAAGCGATGCTGTTCATCGACTACGGCTATTTGCAGCCGTTTGAATTCAACCGGCCCTTCGATCAAAGCGTGGGTGCCAACGATTACCTTTATGCTGCCATCGGCCAGGCCAGCACGGATTTCCTGCTTTTCGGATTCAGGCGTATCACCCAGCAGCAGGCGGATTTCACCCGGCTGGTAAAAATTGAGGGAACCCTCACTTCCGTCTGTGCTCATCAATGTGTTAAGGGTGCGATAGTGCTGTTCCGCCAGGATGCTGGTTGGCGCCATGATGGCCGATTGGGCGCCGCCGTTGGTGACGAAGGCCATTGCCAGCGCGGCAACGATGGTTTTGCCTGATCCGACATCGCCCTGCAGCAGGCGATTCATGGGGTTGCCCGAAGCCAGGTCGGCGCGGATCTCTTCGATGGTGCGCTGCTGTGCTCCGGTAAGCGGGTAGGGCAAGCGTGCGAGCTTTTCCTGAAGCCAGTCATCCGTCACTGTAAAGGATTCGGCTGTGTTGGATTGCCAGGCGCGTTTCTGACGGATAACGCCCAGTTGCAACAGGAATATTTCATCAAAGGCCAGGCGTTCCTGGGCCGCATGCAGCTTGTCGAGGGTATCTGGGAAGTGGACTTGCAGCAAGGCCTGGTTGATGGAGGGCAGGTTAGCCTGCTCGATCACCGGACGCGGTAAAAATTCCGGGATGCGCGGCGACCAGAAAGTGATCGTCTGGTGCATCATTTTGCGCAAAGATTTTTGGGTGACCTTGGCGGTCAGCGGGTACACCGGAACGATGCGGTTGGTGTGCAGGTGCTCCTGCTCGATCGGTTCCCAGTCCGGGCTGTTCATGCTCAGCCGGCCGAGATACATATCGATTTTGCCGGATAGAACCAACTGGGTATTGGGGCGAATGGATTTCTCGAGCCAGGGCTGGTTGAACCAGGTGACCCGCAGCGCTCCAGTACCGTCTTCCACCACGGCTTCGGTCATGGTGAGTTTGCCGCCCTTGATGTTGCGGGTGAACGCACTCTTGACATTGGCCAGAATCGAGACCTCATCGCCATATTGCAGGCGGTTGATGGGCTTCATTTGCGAATAATCGTCGTAGCGCCGCGGGAAGTAATATAGCAAATCTTCCAGGGTATGCAAACCAAGCTGCTCCAGCGTCTGGGCGGTTTTTGGCCCAATACCGCTCAAAACGGTCAGGTCAGCCGTCAGGCCAATCAACCCGCTTTGATTTTGGGTGGCTGCCCGTACATGACCTGGCTGGTAGCTGCCGGCTGGTTCGGTTGTAGTCCCTTCTGTTGGGGCAGCCGGGGTAAATATTGGGTTTGCAGCCGGGTTGAGTTCCTGCGCAGGCGGAGGCGCTTTCATTTCGACGCCATTCGCTGCCCCAATCTGCTCCAGAAGGGTCTTGATCCCTTCAGCGCGCTCACGGATATCCATTTGCGGATAGGCGATCAGAGCATTTTCAACCAGTTGGATGGTGGATTCCAGCAATCCAAATGAGACTGCTTCGGTTTTCCAGGTGGGAAGGATTTTATCCAAGCCGCCGACGACTGCGCGATTATCGTAACCGCGCTCAGACTCTAAGATTAGAAATTTTCTCAATTTTTCTAGCGGAGAAGGCATACAGCTATTTTACCTTATTCTTTCGATGTTCCAGGTTTTACCGCAGATTGAAGTTGTACAAAAATGCACAAAAAAGATGTTGTTGTTGTCATGCTGCCCACACTCACAGAGCACCCTTCGGGTGGGGCACACTGCGCGTGAACGCGGTGAAGCATCTCGCTGCCTAGCAAGGAGACCCTTCAATGCGTTCAGGGTGACAAATGCCTTTTAGTTGTCATGCTACCTGCACTCACAGAGCACCCTTCGGGTGGGACACGCTGCGCGTGAACGCAGTGAAGCACCTTGGTGGCAGTCGAGAGACCTTTCCACAAGGTGCTTCGCGATCGCTGCGCTACAGGGTGGCATAAAACCAGTCTGCTAGTGTATTTTCTCGACTGCCAGCATGGCAAGCGCCCGCGGACCCAACAGAGCTGCCAGCGGGATATTAATATTGTGCTCGCTGTAAGAAGTATTTGGGTAGATCTCCTGGAACAGCAGCCGGACGCTGCGGGTATCGGTCAGAAGCGGCGGGATGGATTGCACCAGGGCAATGTGGCGTAAATTTTCGAATTCTTCCAAAAATTCGACAAAAAGATCAACTGTCTGGCGGTAAGAGCGAACTTTCTCCAGCGGGGTCAGGCGCTCCTCCTCCAAAGTATATACCGGGATGAAGTTGAGCATCTCGCCAACGATGGCCTGCGCGCGGTCAATGATGCCTATTTGATGGAGATAAGAAAGCCCAGGTGTGCAGATCACGGTGTATATGTGGGGAATCTGGCGGCGGATCAGATGTTCGGTCTCAACCGCGCCAGCGCCATTATGTAAGGCCTCAGCGGCAATCTGAACCAATACACCCAGCCCGGCTGAAATGGTCTGTGCGTTGATCACCTGAATCGATCGACTGGCTTTGAGTTCTACGGCTGCCTGGACGGCATTGTCATAGGCGGCTGAAAAATGATTGTCTTGCAGGACAACCAGGATTTCGTTGAATTCTCTGCTCAGCGCAGTGAACCAATCCGCAAACTTAGCTGAACTGGGTGGAACCAGCCGCGGGGTGCCCGGATCAAAGGCGGAAGTTGGAAACGACCCAATTTTGACATCTTTCCCTTCCGGATAAAGTTTTCCGCCGATTTCAACATCATGCGGAATTACTCTCACCAAGTTCTGGCCGGGGAAGGAATGCTGGGGGAATTGGGCTGAACTATCGGTTAGGATGCAAATGGGCAGCATGCCGGTTATTCTATGGACAGGATGAGTTGGTAGTGGGGTTGTCCGCCCTCGTGGAGCTCGATCTCATGCCGTGGGTACACTTTACGGATTTCATCGCTCAGTTTATTGACTTCCTGGCGCGAGTAATTTTCTCCATAAAACAAGGTGATCCGCTCGCGGTCGGCGGTATCCGCTTTTTTCAGCAATTCCATGCAAGCGGATTGAATGTCTTTGGCCGAGGCGACCAGAGCGCCATTCAATAGGGCTATGACCTCGCCCTGCTGTACGTCCACACCGTTGATTTCTACCGAGCGGGTGGCAGTGGTAATCTCGCCGGTCTCCACCTCGGAAATAGCTGATTCCATTTCGCTGGCCAATTCGGCCAGGTCGCCATCCGGATCGTGGCGTAACATTGCATTCAGCCCCTGGGGTACCGTTTTTGTGGGAATTACCGCGACTTTCTTGACGGTCATCTGGGCGGCATTTTGGGCTGCCAAAATGATATTTTTGTTATTCGGCAGCAGGATGACCCGGTCGGTTGGCAAATTTTCGAAAGAATGAATGATTTCTTCGGTACTTGGGTTCATCGTCTGACCGCCTTCGACCACGGCGGCGACGCCCAGGCTAGCAAAAATCCGAGATAGACCCATGCCAGGCGAGACGGCAATTACCGCAATTTGACCGGCCTCGATGGGCGTGAAATTGATCTTTTCGTCGGATTTGCCTTTCTGGTCTTCCATCTGCGCCAGTAAATTTTCGATGGCAACTTTGGTCACGGTGCCCAACCCCATGGTGTATTCAATCGGCTCGTAACGCTTGTCGGTCGGGACATGGATATGCATGCGATACATGCCGTCCCCTTCGCCAACCTGGATGGAGGTGCCCATATCAGACAGGTCGCTGTAAAATTTTTCGAGATCCAAATTGTTATTGGGACGGAAATCAACCACCACTTCGTAATCTTGCCCTGGCTCAACCTCTTCCATGGCGCCGTCCAATTCCATCTGCGATAAGGGTTGGACCACCGCGGTTGTTTCCAACGGCATGCCTTTAATAAACCGCAACATGCCTTCCAGGATAATGAAAAGACCTTTGCCGCCCGAATCGACGACGCCAGCCTGCTTGAGAATCGGCAGCAGATTAGGGGTGTTTTCTACTGACCGCTCAGCTTCCACAACGATGGCCTCAAGTACATCTAGCGTAACATCCTTGCCGCGAAATTTGTCCGCCGCCGCAGCGACGTCTTTAGCGACGGTCAATATAGTGCCTTCCACCGGACGGACAACGCCCTTGTAAGCGGTGTTTTTGCATTCGGTCAGCGCATTGATCAGCGTTTCGCCGTTCATCTCCGGCAAATTATCGAGCGCGCGCGCAAAACCGCGCCAGAGCTGCGAGAGGATGACCCCGGAATTCCCGCGGGCACCCATTAGTGCGCCATGGGCGATGGCATGCGCCATTTTACCGATATTACTCTCGGTAGACTGAACGATTTCGCCGTAAGCGGCTTGCATGGTCAGCACCATATTGGTGCCAGTGTCGCCATCCGGAACCGGGAAAACGTTGAGTGAATTGACCAGTTGCTGATTGGCCTTTAGCCAGGTTAATCCGGCTTCGACCAGAATTTTTAAACCCTGGCCGTCTAAAGTTGATTTTTTGATAATCTCGCGACCATCGGTCATAGCCGGAAATTGAACGTCTGCGCCCATAACTCTCCTGAAAGCTCCAATAATCCTTTAATCCAGGTTGCTAATGCGCAACCCGCGTACATGCACATTCACTGACTTGACGGGCAATCCGAGAGTCTTTTCAACCTGGTAGCGCACTGTATCGGCTACAGAAGAGGCGACGCTCTTAATTCGAGTGCCGTACTCGATGACGATAAAAAGATCAATTGTAATCCCATCGTTGGCAAAATCAACCTCGACCCCCAGGGTAGGATCTTTTACCAGGACCTGTGCAAAGCCTTCCACCAGGCTTTTTGCTGCCAGTCCGACCACACCATAAGATCCCAGGGCAGCCTGGTGGGCGATGGAGGCAATCGCGCGGTGCGATATAAAGATGTTGCCCATTTGATTAGAATCATTCATGTTCGCTGTCCTCTTTGGATTTGAAACAATCCTTGTTGAAAAAAGATACGAGTTGTGGTAAAATTCGCAGTCGCGTGTTGAAGCGATGTCTTAATCAATAGCATTATCGCAGGAAAGGGAATCTTATCATGGCTAAATGTGAAAATTGCGGGAAGACCACTACCTTCGGACATAATCGCAGCCACTCGATGCGGGCTACCAGACGGACGTTCCGGGCGAATTTGCAGCGGACGAGCGTCTTTGAGGGCGGCCGCTCTGTCCGCAAGCTGCTGTGCACCAAGTGCATTCGTACTCTCGTCAAAACTGCATAACATCATTTTTATTCACCATTAATATGCGGCGAAAGCCGCATTTTTAATTTAACCCTGCACTGCGTAAATTCCGCACTCCAGCGGCGATGCCCTCGGGGTGCCGGAAAATCGCAGTGGCGGCGACGATAATATTGGCTCCGGCGGTTTGTATAATCGGGAGGTTTTCAGCGGTGATCCCGCCGTCAACTTCGATCGAGGCTTGCGGGTTCATCTGGTCGAGCATTTTGCGAATTTCACTGACCTTCCCAGCTACTTGCGGGATGAAGGATTGGCCTGAGAAGCCGGGATTCACCGTCATGGCCAGTACATAGTCGACAAACGGTAAGACTGCGCTAACATGGCTGGCCGGCGTACCCGGATTCAAGGCAATTCCAGGGTGCACGCCGGCCGAGCGTAACGCCTGAAGGGTGCGATGGATGTTCGGGTTGCCTTCGATATGCACGCTAATATAATCGGCTCCGGCGTTGATAAATGCCTGGATGTGCCTCTCCGGCTTTTCGATCATCAAATGAACGTCCAGCGGCAGGCGGGTGATGCGCTTGCAGGTTTCCACCATGAATGCGCCCATGCTAATGTTGGGCACAAAATGACCGTCCATCACATCCACATGGATCCAGTCCACGCCAGCCTGTTCGGCCTGCTGAACCTGGCCGCGCAGGTCGGTGAAATCGGCAGAGAGAATGGATGCAGAAAGGATCATGATCGCAGAATTGTGCTCAAGGGGTGGGGGGATTGAAGGTGAACCAGATCCACAGCCAGAAGGGGATTAAACCGCCAACTGCCACGAAGGTTGCCAGCGCCAGGCCGGTTGTGCCCCAATCGATATTAATGCTCTCTTCTTCTCCTTCAGATTCTGTCATCTCGGTGACAGGCTGCAAGGGGAACCCATTGGAATTCGGGGCAGCATGCGGGCGAGGCACTGCGGTCGGGCCGCTGTCCTGCAGCGGCATCTTTTTGTTCGTTTCCATGGACTGAAGGAAGCTTGAAAGGACGCGCCCCAACTGATCCGCGGTGCGGTAACGGGCGGAAGGTTCCTTGGCGAGGACCTTCATAACGATTTGTTCGAGCGCCAGCGGGACATCCGGATTGAGCCTGCGCGGCGGAACGGGGACAGCTTCACGGTGCATGCGCGCCAACTCAGCGGGATCACTGCTGTGAAAAGGCAGCCGTCCGGTAATGAGTTCGTACAGGACTACGCCCAGTGAGTACACATCCGAGGCTGGGGAAGGAGCCGCCCCGGAAGCCTGTTCCGGGGAGAAATATAAAGGGGAGCCCCAGACCACATCGTGTTTTTCGTCGGGTTGGATGGATGCCATAGCCCGGGCAATGCCAAAATCGGTCACCTTGACGCGCTGGTCGGGGGTCACCAGAATATTGTGCGGTTTGACATCGCAATGGATTAAACCTGCCCGATGTGCATAGCCAATTCCGGCGGCTGCCTGGATGGTGATATTGACTGCTTCCTCGACGGGCAACCGCACCCGCTCTTTGAGGATGGTTTTGAGATCGGTGCCGGGGACATACTCCATCACCAGGTAAAGCCGGTCAGAATCAAAACCAAAGTCATGGACGGTGACGATGTTGGGGTGGGAGAGGTTGGCAGCGGCTTTGGCTTCCGTTCGAAAACGCTCCCGAAAAGCCTCGTTTCGGGAGTAATCCTGGCGCAAAATTTTAATCGCTACCGGCCGTTCCAGCATCAAATCGCGGGCGTGGTAAACCACAGCCATCCCACCGTTGCCGATGTTTTGAATAAGCTGATAGCGATTGCCAAGGATGGGGGTGACGGTTTTTGATTCGTCCATGGGTGTGTTGCTGAAATTATAACATACCCACGTCTGTGTGCTACGGGGACGTATTCGGATATAATTACTCAACGGAGTCGCCGATGAGACCATTTCTTGCGTACATCAAAAAGAAACCACTGACGTTATTACTCCTGGCATTCTTACTCGCAATTGTGGCTGAATGGCAACATTGGGGCATGATTTATGTCTTTATTTTCTCTGCCCTGGGGGTCGTACCGATGGCAGGGTACATTGGCGAAGCTACCGAAGTGCTGGCGGTTTATACCGGCCCAAAAATTGGCGGGCTGCTCAACGCCACGTTGGGTAATGCCGCTGAACTGATCATCACGCTCGTCGCCATCAAAGCCGGACTGCTTGAACTGGTGAAGGCTTCCATTACCGGGTCGATTCTCGGCAATTTGCTCCTGGTGATGGGCATCGCGATGATCGTCGGGGGCGCCAAAAATGGCTTGCAGACATTTGACCGTCGGCAGATATCCAACCATTCCATCCTGCTGCTGCTGGCCGTTGTGGCGTTGATCATCCCCTCGCTGTTTTACCCGGCCATTGGCAATCCAACCAGCGTGCGGGTCGAGGCGATGAGCCTTGGCGTAGCTGTGGTTATGATCGTGTTGTATGTGCTTGGGCTGGTTTACAGCCTGAAAGCAGCCCGCAGCCCGATCACCGTCAACCCGGAAAAGATCGAACATGCTGCTCCGCATTGGTCCAAGACCAAAGCCATCATTGTGCTGGCGCTGGCTACCCTCGGTGTGGTCATTGCGAGTGAATTATTGGTTGGCGCGGTGGAAGTAGTTGTCGCGCAATTTGGCATTTCAGAGTTTTTCCTGGGTATCATCTTGATTCCCATCGTAGGGAACGTGGCTGAGCATCTGGTGGCGGTGACGGTTGCCTACCGCAACCACATGGAATTGAGCGTGGAAATAGCGGTCTCTTCCAGTTTACAAATCGCGCTTTTTGTGGCTCCACTGCTGGTCTTTGTCAGCCTGGCAATGGGCAACCCGTTGACGCTGGTCTTCAATGTTTATGAGTTGATCGCATTGACCGCATCTATCTTGATCACTGCTTTGGTGGCCATGGACGGCGAATCGAACTGGCTGGAAGGCGCTGCGTTGCTGGCGGTCTACTTGATCCTTGGGATTTCCTTCTTCTTACTGCCGACCGTAGGATAACATGACTACTTCTCAGCGTAAATTTTCCCTGTGGGTCATCCCGGCAGCGCTGGCGATTGGCGTTGGCCTGTTTGCGCTGCTGGTTGCGGGCGCCAGTTTTTTACGTCCTGCTCCAGCCGTTGCCAAGAATGGCACAGCCGTCATGACCGTCATTTTTGCGCCAACCTCAACACCGGTATTGCCGACCCAGGCCATTACGCCCACGGCGACGCCTGGACCCGGTGAAGCGACCGTTGGCGGTATCGGCATGGGGATGTACGTCCAGATATCCGGCACAGGTGGCGACGGACTGCGCTTGCGCAAAGAGCCAGGCACGGGCACGGACGTCATGTTCATGGGCTACGAAGCGGAAGTGTTCAAGGTTGTGGACGGCCCGCAAGATGCGGATGGCTATGTGTGGTGGTATCTGACCGCACCTTATGATGCCAATCGTAGCGGTTGGGCCGCGTCCAATTATTTAACCGTAATCGAATTGAGTCCGTAAATTAGAGGTGAATCATGAGCGAGTCTGAAAGCCCTGTCAGTGTATCTGCTAATCGGGAAACCCATGTTCTGACCATCACCTGGGGCGACCAGCATGTCAGCCGCTATCCGTTTGGTCTTATCCGGCTGGCCTGCCCGTGCGCCAGCTGTCGCGGCGGACACGAAAACATGCGGGCGGACCCCGACCCGATTGTTTTTACCTATACGGAATTCCCGGACCAGCCTGAAACGCGCATGCGCGGTTTGGAAGGGGTGGGCAGTTACGCGGTGATGTTCGAATGGGAGGACGGTCACCACACCGGGATTTACAACTGGCATTTCCTGCGGGCATTATGCCCGTGCGAGGAGTGCAGAGCGAAGAGAGAGAAATAGGACGCGGGCACCCGAACCATGTAGAGCGAACTTTAGTTCGCTTGCACAAACGGAAGGCTGCGCTACAAGGGGAATAATTTTGTTGATCAACCCCTCCAACCTCCCCCGAAATCAAGTGCAGATTTCAGGAGAGGCAAGAACGTTCTTGTATATTTCGTCTGTGATCAGCCAATCATACTGAGTTATAAGTCGTAATACAACTCGATTTCGTAGGGATGCGGGCGAGCGCGGACGGCCAGATCGTCGGCGCGTTTGGCCTTGATCCAGTCGTGGATCATATCCGCGCTGAAAACTCCGCCTACCAGCAGGAACTCCTGGTCTGACTGTAAGGCGCACAACGCTTCTTCCAAAGAGGTTGGCAGGGCCAGAATAGTTTTGCGCTTTTCAGGTGACCAGGAGAAGATATCCTCGTCGATCGGGCCAAAGCCAGCCTGAGTCGGGTCGATTTTGCGCTGGATGCCGTCGATGCCGGCCATCAACATGGCCGCTTCGGCCAGGTAGGGGTTGCAGGTGGCATCCGGAGGGCGGAACTCGAAACGCACCTTTTCGGGCTCGGTGGCATACCTGGGCACCCGGATGGCGGCTGAACGGTTGCCGGATGAAAAGAATGTGTTTACCGGCGCTTCGAAGCCGGGAACCAGCCGGCGGTAGGAATTGGTGCTGGGATTGGTCAGCCCGATGATGGCAGGCGCATGGGTCAGCAGCCCGCCAATATAATAGAGCGCAGTCTGGCTGAGCAGGTTGGGGCCGGCAGCATCATAAAAAGCGTTTTTGCCGCCGCGTCTGAGCAGTTGGTGAAAGTGCATGCCGCTGCCAGCCTCACCGAAGAGCGGTTTTGGTAGGAACGTGACGGTATAGCCGGACTGGTGAGCGACCATTTTGGTCACATACTTGATCAGCATAGCGGCATCGGCAGCCGCGAGCAGCCCCATCAAAGGCGTTTCGATTTCGCATTGACCCGGTCCGCCGACCTCATGGTGGTGGTACTTCACCGGGACGCCAACATCCTCCAGCACTTCCACCATATTCGAGCGTAAATTATAGAAATTATCGCGCGGGGGAAGAATGTGATAACCGCCGTGTATCGGGTTGTAATGGCCGTGACCGGCGGCTACGCCGTTCCAGTTGGCTTCGGACGAGTCGACCGAGTAGCGCGAGGTATGAACGTTGTTTTCGTATTCCACTTTGTCGAATACATAAAATTCCAGTTCCGGCCCCCAGATGGATTCGTCTGCAATTTTGCTGTTCACCAGGTACTTTTCAGCCTGGCGGGCAATTTCCCGCGGATCGCGGGAAAACGGCTCTTTGGTATCCGCCTCATGGATATTGCAAAGGAAGGCCAGGGTAGGCGAATCCCAGAATGGATCCATAAATCCTGTAGCGAGATCCGGGATCAAGACCATGTCGCCCGATTTTACACTCTTGAAACCAACGCTCGAACCATCGAACCCGACCCCTTCGGTCATCAATGCCGGGGTAAATTCTCTTGCTGAAATGGTGACATGATGTCCCCTTCCCCACAAATCGCTGAATTTGAGGTCAACCATGCGGATTTTATTCTTCCGCACATATTCAGCGGCTTCAGCAAACGATTTGAACATATTCTCTCCTTGAGGTTGGCTAGAAAAAAGGTCTAGGATCCGGTCTTTTTCGATAGCAAGACCGCGGCTGTGACCAGCAATGCAGTCACCGCCCCAATTGCGATCCCAGCCTGGATGACTGTCTTGGGTTCCATTCCCGGCATGACCACTTGCCCATCGCCATATTTTTCGAAAAGTTGTCCCCAGGGAGTTTTGAGCGCTTCGCGGACACGCTGCCGTCCGACAAAGGGATACCAGTAAACATTATGGTAAAAATTGCTGGCGAAGTAGCTCCAGCCGACGATCGGGGTTTGCAGCAGCGGTTTTTCCAGCGGCTTGAGCCAGCCGTGATAGATCATTTTTTGGCCGCGTGAAGCAAAAGTATCCTCTTGGACAAATTTCCAGGGCTGTTCCTGTTCGATGTCATAACCGATGATTTCGATCTGATTCGGGTTACCCACACCCAGATCATGTTCGTGCGCCTGGCGGATAAACTGGATCGACAGGGGGTCGAATCCCTGCAATTTGGCTGAGACCGCATCGATCGCCACCTGGTCAGCGGAAGCCAGCAGGATATTCTTCTCATGCCAGCGCATGGCGCGCGGACCTGGACCGTCGCCGGCAAAAGTGCCGTCCATGACTGCAAAAATCCCGGGATGGATTTCTTGTTGAATGCTCAATAAATCCACCAGGGTTTCATGGATGACGCTGTGGGTCCAGTGGCGGTTGCGGTGCAGTAGCCCGCCAAAGGCGTTTTTCATGGCGCCGGTAATGGTGGTGAACACGTGGGTCTTGACGGTGGGCAGGTGAACGATGTTCTTCCCAACCAGCGTCTTGGGGATGAACACGCCGTCCGGGTAAACCTTGTCGAGCACGAGGAACGGTGTTTTGGGCTTGTATTCGATCCACTCGAACTGCTGCTGGTAAAGGTAGGTGCAAGGAATGCCGTACTTGTCGGTGACAAATTTGTGTTTATTGTTGGCTTCACCCACGCTGGTATCGACAACCACTGTGTCATTATGAATACCCAACAGGTCGTTGTAGCCCAGACTTTGCAAAGTTTTAATCACGCCTTCGATTTGCCAGGGAGTGGACGAGCAAGCCGGATACCAGGTTTGCCAGGAAATATTGATCTTCAAGCCGGTTGTGACATCTTTGGAGAGAGCATTTTCCACCTCAGCCATTTTCATCAACCGGTCAATATCCTCCAGAACGGTTTCCGGAGAGGTTTTGACAACAGCGACTTTGCCCTTACCTGGATAAATAGACATGCAGAATACCCTTTTTCAATAAAATCAAATCTTGATCCCCTGAATCAATGATCGCAATGCAAGTATTCTACCTGAGACGCTTGTCTCCGTCCAGTTTCCATGACGCAGCAAGCCGGCCGCCATTCCATACGGTTTTGTTAATAATATGGTCAAATCCCCAGAGAAACACTATAATCTACACAGGTTTTAACGGCAGCAGACGCCTTGCCAGATGTCAACGGCAGCCAGGTGGACTGCAGGGGAGGCCTAATAACCTTCGGAGGAAATTCTGGAAACACAAAGGATTACTCAAAACTTAGGCAAAAGCGATCCAGTCAAACAGCTTGCCCCGGGGGTAGTACTGGTTGGACGCTATTTGATTCAGGACGTCATTGGGATTGGCGGAATGGGTTCGGTTTACCGCGCCCGGGATATGCATTTCCCCAATGTGGTCAAACTGGTTGCCGTCAAGGAAATGATCAACCAGGGCCGCGACCCGTTGGTGCGCCAGACGATCATCCAAAATTTTGAGCGCGAAGCCAATATCCTGGTCACGCTCAACCATTTTTCCATTCCGAAAATCTTCGATTATTTTTCGCACGATGAACGATCGTACCTGGTTTTAGAGTATGTTCACGGCAAAGACCTGGAAGCCATACTGGGCGAAACCCAGGGGATGTTGACCGAGGATCAGGTTATTGGGTGGGCCATCGAAATCTGCGATGTGCTTGAATATTTGCACAACCATAAACCGGAACCCATTATTTTCCGGGATATGAAACCGTCCAATATTATGATCAACCACCAGGGACATGTCATCCTGGTCGATTTTGGAATTGCGAAAACATTCCAGAGCGGCCAAAAAGGCACTATGATCGGCACCGAGGGTTATTCTCCGCCCGAACAATATCGTGGAGATGCTACGCAGCGCGCCGATATTTACTCTCTGGGTGCGACCATACATCATCTTTTGACGCGGCGCGACCCGCGGCTGGAACCGCCGTTTTCTTTTGGCGAGCGTCCCATTCGGCAGATCAACCCCTTAGTCTCCGGAGACATTGAGGCGGTTGTGCAAACTGCGCTGCAATATAACGCGGATGAACGTTTCCCGGATGCCAGCGAGATGAAAAAAGCGTTGCTGGCGGCTGCCAAGAAAACAGGTGCGCTCGACCGGATTGTTGTCCCCAATGTTAGCGACGATCAGACGATCAAGCCCCTGTGGGTATTTCGCTGCGAGGATGAGGTGCGCGGATCGCCCACTTTCGACCTTGGCATGGTATTTGTTGGATCATACGATAACAATCTGTACGGCATCGACGCTGCCAATGGAGAATTTCGCTGGAAATACCCAACGGAAGGTGGGATTGTCACAAAACCGTTCGTTGCGGACGATCTGGTTTTTGCGGGATCGGAGGATGGGCACTTGTATGCAGTGTCCGCCAAAAGCGGCCGGCTTTCCTGGAGCCACCAGGTGGAAAAACCCATCCGGAGTTCGCCGCGCGTGATGGACGGCCATGTGTATTTTGGCGCAGACGATGGTTACCTGCACTCCATCAATATCATCTCCACCCGCCGGGAGTTCCGATTTGACGCTGGCGTGGCAGTTCGCTCGTCGCCGGCGATGTCGAATGAGTTTATTTACTTCGGCAATGAGGAAGGCGATTTCTTTTGCATCGATTACCATGGGCAGCTAAAATGGCGCTACCGCGCAAAAAAAGGCATTACATCCACGCCGCTGGTGACTGCCGGGGTTGTGTATTTCACTTCATTGGATGCGTCCCTTTACGCGCTCGACGCCAAAAGCGGGTGGGTCTTGTGGCGTTTTAGGATGTTGAAAGGCTCAGTATCCGCTCCTTACCGGGTCGAAAATATGATCTTTGTCGGCTCGGCTGATGGGTACATCTATTGTCTGGATGCGAACACGGCCAAGGAAATCTGGAAATTTGAGACGGGGCATCAAGTAAGCGGTTCGCCGGTCGTAAATAATGAAATTGTTTACTGCGGTTCGGCAGATGGCAAGATGTATGCACTGGATATTAAAACCGGACGCGTTCGCTGGAAGTTTATTACCGGTGGTCCAATAACATCCACTCCGGTGGTAGCCAACAACACCCTGTATTTTGGTTCCACGGATCATATGGTTTATGCATTGATGGTTTAGGCTGTATTGAATATTCTCGCCTCTTGGAGGATCTGTGCGCAAATTTCTTAAGAAACTATTTTCCGGACAAGAAGCGGAGAAAAAGCTGGTTGGCGTGAAAACAGCCCCACTGGATTCTGCCGAACTGGCAGCCATTAGCGCTCCTGTAGAGCCCTCGAAACCGCTGCAATTGGTGGTAGGTACTGGTCAATCCAATGGGCTTCAGCGTGATCACAATGAAGACGCATTGTACGCCGTGAGCGCCATTCTGGCGGATGGCGCCAATGAGACGCAGTTCGGCTTGTTCATTGTTGCAGACGGGATGGGCGGTTACGAATACGGTGAAATTGCCAGCAGTGTGGCTGCCCGGTCGATAACCCAGCATATTTTAGCCAAAGTATATTTGCCGCACATGGATCCAGAGGGCGACGGTCAGCAAGAATCGCTGCAAGAGATAATCGAAACCGGTATTCTGAAAGCACAGCAATTGGTCCGGACCCGCGCACCAGGCGGCGGCACGACGCTGACCGCAGCCGTCCTCATTGGCGATCAGGTGACCATAGCGCATGTTGGTGACAGCCGGGCTTATTTTGTTCATCCTGGCGGGCGCATGGAGTTGCTCACCCATGACCACTCCCTCGTTCACCGGTTAGTGGAGCTTGGTCAGATTACCGAGGAAGAGGCGCTGGTCCATCCTAACCGGAATGTGTTATATCGGGCAATCGGTCAACCTGAACCATTCAAGCCGGATATCCAGACTTTTCAAATGCCGCATCCTGGTTATTTACTCATCTGCAGTGATGGCCTATGGGGCGCAGTAAACGATGCGAATATGGCCAAAATTATTCACGATTCGATTAATCCATCGGAGGCCTGTAAAAAATTGGTTGCCGCCGCCAATGAAAATGGCGGCCCGGACAATATCAGCGCGGTGTTGGTGGAGTACCTGTAAGTTTTTATAATTTGGATGAGGATGGAACATTACTCTGTTCTAAAACTGCCATTTGATGCCACGCCAGCTGAAATACGGGCTGCCTATTTTGACGCAGTCCGGAAATATCATCCCGATGCTCAGAACGGCGAAGGGGATGGAGGCCGTTTCATTGAGGTCCAGCAAGCTTATGAAGTGCTGGTGGATGGTAAACGGCGCGCGGCATACGACCGATCGCTGCCAGAATCTGCCCAGGAAACCTCTGCTACCCAGGTCGGAGTACGCTACAGTCGCACCACAATTCACCGGTCGGGTGAACCGCAGCTGATCTATGCCTTACTTGACCTGTCCTGCACAAGAAAAATTGACCCCAACGAATTGCCGCCTGCGCATGTTTGTGTCATCCTGGACCGTTCTTCTTCGATGCGCGGCGAGCGACTGGATATGGTGCGAGCCAATCTCAACCGGTTGATCCGCAAATTAAGATCATCGGATGTTCTCTCTATCGTGACATTTAGCGATCGGGCTGAAGTATTAGTGCCGCCGGTTGCGTTGAGCGACCCGGCGCGGATCGAATCGGTGGTCATGGGGATCAGCGCAGGGGGTGCAACCGAAATTTTCCAGGGCCTGGATCTTGGATTTGAAGTATTCAAGCGGTATGCCGGGCGCAGCAATTTCTTAAAACACTTAATCTTGATTACCGACGGCCACACCTACGGTGATGAGGAGCGCTGTTACGAGGTCGCTGAACGGGCGGCGGTGGAAGGGATTTCCATCCATGCATTGGGCATCGGGTACGAATGGAATGATACTTTTCTGGACCGGCTGTCATCGTTAAGCGGCGGAAATTCAGTTTATATCAGTGCAGCGGAAGATCTGGTCCAGTTTATTGAGCAAAAAATCCAATCCTTGAGCGTCAACTACGCCCGTAAGAGCGAACTGGTACTGGAACTGCCGGAGCACGTTACCTTAAACTACGCGTTCCGGATTCAGCCGAATGTCAGCCCGTTGGAGGTTAATTTCCCCATTCAACTTGGACCGCTTGAATATGGTCGAAATACCAGTGTTATATTAGAATTTAAGATTGACCAGCTTCAATCGGTTGAGCCGGAACAAATTATTGCAAGTGGTAGAGTTTATTTCGAAATTCCTTCGAAGACAATTCCAATCGAGCGGCAATTCATTGAAATAAAACGACCTGTTCGCAACACATGGAACAAAGAAAAAACCCCAACTGCAATTTTGACCGCCATGTCTCGCCTTTCACTCTACCGACTGCAGGAGAAAGCCCGCAAAGAAGCTGGGGCGGGCGACATCGAAAGTTCTTCACTGCATCTGAAATATCTGGCATCACGCTTTATGGCGCAAGGGAACCAGGATTTGGCCCGAACCGCTCTGATGGAAGCAGATCACTTGCAAAAACATCAACGATTTAGCGATGAAGGTGAGAAGGACATCAAGTACGGGACAAGGTCATTATTTTTGCTGCCTGACCCGGAGCTGAAAAAACTATGATTCAATGCCCAAACTGTAAACATCAAGAATTACCCGGCGCGCTTTTCTGTAGTGAATGTGGCACTCAGCTAGTGACTGCGGATACCTTGACTTCACCACTGGCGAACCAACCGATCGAGCCTTTGGATTTTGATGAACAGGAAAGTAATCCAACCGTTCTCCCGGCTCAAGGCCCTGTTGTCCCTGTAAAAAATGTTGTGATCAGCCTGCATATTGTAAACACCGACCGAACCATGCATCTGACCGGACGCTCAGAATACAGCCTGGGGCGGATTGCCAGAGGACAGCCCATCCTGCCGGATTTTGACCTGTCCGAATTCGATGCTTACAACCAGGGGGTGTCACGTTTGCATGCCGCAATCAAGGTTCAGGCGCTGCGGATTTTGATCATGGATCTTGGTTCCGCGAACGGCACCCGGGTTAATGGTCAAAAACTGGTTCCCAATGTTGAATACCCGTTGAAAAGTGGTGATCTGATTGCGCTGGGCAAGCTGAAAATTGAATTTCAAACATCTACTGATTGAAGTCTGAATGTGAGTTGAAAAATGCCGAGTATTATAGTGCACTTCTCAAACGAAGATCCGATCGTTGGGGACGTCGATGTGCTGCCCACAGCGACGGATACCCTGATATCCTTGAAAAATCCACGGAAAAAAGACGGGAAGGATGTTCCTTACCTGGAGCCAAATGTAACGATTGTTGTGTGGCCGCTGTCAAGAATTAGTTTTATAGAGGTTATTTCAGCCGGCGCGGATGAAGAGATCATTTCATTTGTCAGGGAGTGAGGCTGATTTTGGACGAAACCTTTAAGAACCGGGTGATTCTGGTTGTTGACGATGAAGAGCGCATGGCGCGGTTCATCCGGCTAAATCTTGAACATGATGGATTCCAGGTGGTCGAAGCCTACCGCGGACTGGATGCCATCCATAAGCTGCGCGATTCAATGCCCGATGTGGTCATCCTGGACATCATGATGCCCGATCTGGATGGTTTTGAAGTGTTGAAGTTGATCCGGGAGATCAGCCAGGTGCCGGTTATTATGTTGACCGCAAAAGGCGAGGAAGATGACCGGGTGCGCGGTCTGGAATTGGGCGCTGACGATTACGTGACCAAACCTTTTAGTCCGCGCGAATTGGTCAGCCGGGTGCGGGCAGTTTTACGCCGAACGGAAGCCGGTGGATTTGTCTCCCGGGACGTCTATGAGGTCGACGATTACCTGAAAATGGATTTTGGCCGCCGGGAAATCTGGGTGGGCGGTAAACAGGTCAAATTGCGTCCGACAGAGTACCGTTTGCTGTATCATCTGGTCAAGAATGCCGGCTGGGTTATGACTTACGACCAGCTGCTATCGAAAGTCTGGGGCTACGAGTATCGCGACGAACCCCATTACGTGCGGTTGTATATCAATTATTTGCGGCAAAAGATCGAGAAAGATTCAGCTAATCCGCAGTACATTTTGACGGAACGCGGCGTAGGTTACCGGTTCGTCGATTTCGTTCGGGAAAAAATGGATGACCTCAGCAATCCGAATTGATGCAACTTTTTCATGCAGGTTGCATCAAAATCTATTGAGAAACCAAGTTATGATCCAATCCAGCGAGATTGATCCAAGGAGTAAAGAATGATTAACGCCCCCGTACATGTCACTGACGCAGAATTTGAAAAAACGGTGTTGCAGTCCAGCCTACCGGTTATCGTCGATTTCTGGGCGCCGTGGTGTGGCCCCTGCAGGATGGTTGCGCCGACGCTCGACAAACTTGCGGCAGAATATGCCGGCAAACTGCTCATCGCGAAGGTCGACACAGATGAAAATCCGGACTGGCCGACCCGCTTTGGCGTCCAGGGAATCCCGACCATGCTATTTGTCTCCAACGGGAAATTGGTTCATCGTCAGGTGGGCGCTTTGCCAGAAGGTATTTTACGCGACCTGGTCAAAGAATTCCTGGATGTGGTTGAAACCGTTTCAACTAATTGATAAAAATAGTTTCACCTAAAACCGGTGCGTTCGCCACGTAACGTTAGTATTTGTGTAATTTGTTCCCATAACCAGGTTGATTAATTGGGGCGAACGGTACGAGGCTGATCCCAGCCATTTGGCCGGGATCAGCTTGCTTTATAACAATACCTTCGCCAAAATATTAGAATTGAGAAGGTATTATAATATCTCGACTTTGGACAAATCTAACTCTCTCAGTGGTTACCTGCGATAAAGCCATCTAGTCAAATCCGATAAAATTCGTAGTTGGGTGTTTGTAATTATCAATTCATATAGAGGTAAATAATCATGAAATTGGTTATCACAGATACGATTTTCGATGACTTTCCCGAATTGGTCTTGGGCGTTGTCATTTTGTACAATATTGACAACTCACAGAATAAGGCTGAGATTACCGAAATTTTGCGACGAGCCGAAGCAACGCTTTCAAGCAAATTTGGTAACATACCAGTTATTGAACATCCTTATATTGCAACTTGGCGGGAAGCCTATCGAAAATTTGGAGCAAAGCCGAAGGATTACCCTTCATCCGTCGAGAATTTAACCAGAAGGGTATTAAACGGCGCGACAATAGGACATATCAATAACCTTGTCTCCTTATACAACACGATTTCATTGAGGCATATCTTGCCTGTCGGGGGTGAAGATTTAGACAAAATTGTTGGTGACGTTCTATTAACACGGGCTGGTAATGACGAATCTGCTGTTTTCCTATTAGGCGAGAAAGAATCACGCGCTCCGCACGCAGGTGAAATCATTTATAAAGATGAAGTCGGCGCAATTTGCAGGCGCTGGAATTGGAAAGAAGCAGATAGAACGAAATTAACCCAAGAAACACAAAATGCTTTTTTGGTCATCGAAACTCTACCGCCTGTCACACGCGATACGGTTGAAACTGCCATCCGTGAATTGGCAGATTTCGTTAAACAATATTGCGGCGGCACGGTTTCAACAGCATTTTTAGACAAGGAACATCGAGAAATCAACCTCATATAAGGTGCAACCATGTACATTCCGAAATATTATCGTGAAGAAGACCGCCAAAAGATCCTGGCATTTCTTAAACAGAATAATTTTGCTGCGATTGTTACTTTTGATGGCGAAAAACCAATTGCCACTCATACCCCTGTGGAAGTGGTTGAATCTGAAAACGGCTGGACAATCTACGGCCACCTCTCGCGTGCAAATACTCAGAAAAAGACATTTGGCGAGCAAGAAGCACTGCTTATTTTTCAGGGAGCGCATACGTATATCTCTGCGCGTTGGTATGCCGAAGTTGATGTGCCAACTTGGGATTACATGATTGTGCATGTTTACGGAAAAGTGCGAGAAATTCAAGGAGATGAATTGTATTCCGTACTCAGTCGTCTGGTGCAATACCACGAATCGAATACATCATATCGCCTCGAAGAACTCCCGCAAGATATGGTGCAAAAAGAAATAAAGGGCGTTTTCGGCTTCGCTGTGGATGTTACTCGTATAGATGGGGGTTACAAATTGAGTCAAGGAAAGACTGAAGAAGAACGCAAGAATATTGTCAGTGAACTGGAAAAACGTGGAGATGAAAATTCCAAAGAAATCGCAGAAGCAATACGCAAGAAAAGCAAAAAATAGCCCTTATCCACAGAAAAAATTCTGTAGGTTGTGCGGTGTTATTTTTTGGCAAGCGAGTCTTCAATTTACCAAATTACCTTACAGAAGGACACTCTGAAATTGAGCGTAATTGGAACAGAGTATGTGTGGCAGAAGTCCAGATTGAACACATGACAGGAAAAGCGGCAATCGAAATTATTAATAATAAGGCGTAGAAGTTACATCCTTTACGCAAAATGTGCTGGATAAATAGCAATGTCTTGTTAAGGGGAAGATTCTGTTAGCAGGCGTGTTGCCCAACACAGCATGCACAGGGCGGTGGGGATTCGTCGCCGTTTTCAACCCTTTTTCTGGCTTCGAGATTTTTCTGCTCCCGAAGTGAATCTCGGCCCGCGTTTAGCGTCATTCACCTTGTTTTTAACCTTCTCCTCACCCCTAATTGGCGAAGATATTGTTATAAGATGTAATTTTATTCAGCGGCTCGTTCGATGTGCGCTCCTAGAGAGGCCAGTTTTTGATCGACCTTTTCATAACCACGGTCAATCTGGCCAATATTGCGAATGACCGACTTGCCACGCGCCGAAAGCGCTGCCAGAACCAGCGCCATTCCGGCCCGAATATCTGGGCTTTCCATTTTCTCACCATAGAAACCGGTCGGCCCGTTGACGATACAGCGATGCGGATCGCATAATACGATTTGTGCTCCCATGCCCACCAATTTATCAGTAAAGAACATGCGGCTGGGGTACATCCAATCGTGGAAAAGAACGGTTCCTTTGGATTGGGTGGCAACCACCAGTGCAATGCTCATTAGATCAGTCGGGAAGGCCGGCCAGGGCATAACGCTTATTTCAGGGATGGCGCCGCCCAGATCGGCTTCGACCGTCAGACGCTGGTCGCGGGGAACAAAGATGTCGTCGCCTCGGGTTTCCCAGTGCACTCCCAGACGACCAAATACCAGCCGGATCATGTCTAGGTACTGATTGCCGGCGTTGTGAATGATGATCTCGCCGTGGGTAACCACTGCTGCACCAATAAAGCTGACGACTTCGAGGTAATCAGAACCGATGGTAAACTCTGCACCATGCAGGCGTTCCACCCCGGTTATATGCAGCGTATTGGAACCGATATTGTTGATTTTTGCTCCCATCTGATTGAGCAAATGACATAATTCTTGAATGTGGGGTTCGGAGGCCGCGTTGCGGATTACGCTGTTGCCCCTGGCTAATGTGCAGGCCATAATGGCGTTCTCGGTGGCAGTCACGCTGGCTTCATCGAGGAGGATATCCGCGCCAACCAGCCCGTTCGAGCGGAAATGAAAAGCCCGGTCGTAGTTGACTTCGGCACCAAGCTTCTTGAGCGCCAACAGGTGGGTATCTACGCGCCGCCGGCCGATGACATCACCACCCGGAGGCGGCAAGACAAACTCACCGCCGCGGGCTGTGAGCGGGCCGGCTAGTAAAATGGAGGCGCGAATCTTCCGGGTGATATCCGGATCAAGGGTGGCGGGATGAATATCTTTGGCCTGGAATCGCCAGGAATGGGAACCCTGATGGGTTATTTCCACGCCCAGGCTTTCGAACAGACGGTACATGGTCTGGACGTCCAGGATGTCCGGAATATTGTTCAAAATGACGGGCTCTTCGGTGAGCAAGCAGGCTGCCATGAGGGGAAGGGCTGCATTCTTATTACCCGCCGGAGTGATCTCCCCCATTAGCGGGATTCCGCCTTCGATGATAAACTTTTCCATATTCACCTCCGGTGATTTTGTTCCATTATAACTTTAATGAAGTATTTCACATATTCTGTATAGTTTAATGCTTCGTAGAAAAGGTTGCGACTGATGAAATCATTTTCCACACAACCGGGCGTGGATAAATCGATCTTGCTGCTGCATGGACTGGGGGTGTACGGCGAGTCCTGGGGATACCAAGCGCAAGCATTAGCCCAGGCAGGGTACAACCCTATAGCACCTGATTTGCCTGGCTTTGGCAATTCGCCTGCGCAAGCAAGGTACTGGTCGGTGCGTTCCGCAGCCGAAGCCATGGTGCGATTGTTGGATAGAGAGCGGATTAACCGCACGGTGGTATGCGGCCTATCCATGGGCGGTACGGTTGCATTGCAGATGGCGCTTTCCTACCCGGAGCGGGTTACCGGGCTTGTTTTGATCAATACGTTTGCGGCATTAAGACCCTCCAGTGTATCGGAGGTCGCATATTTCATCCGGCGTGGGCTGCGAGCATATATAGCCAGTCCGGGCAGCCAGGCAGAACTGGTAGCCAGGCGTATTTTCCCATATCCAGAGCAGGCTGAATGGCGGGTGCGGTTGATCGAATCAATTCGAGCCTCCAACCCAAAAATTTACCGTCAAGCCATGCTTTCCCTGGCGCGTTTTGACGTTACCCGCCGGTTAGCCAGGATTCGTACGCCAGTGATGGTCATCACCGGCACGAAAGATACCACCATCCTGCCCAGGGTGCAGCAGGCGATGGCTGAACGCATTCCAGGGGCGCAGCGCCATTTGATCGCCGGCGCAGGCCACGGGGTGATCATCGATCATATGGACGAGGTAAACCGGCTGCTGCTTGAATTTATGGCCAATATTTATCCCAGTTGACGGCGCAGGTCTTCCGGGTCTGTAACTGGAAGTTGGCAGACAAAATGCTGGCAAACATAGGCGGTCGGGGCTTTGTTCAGAGCGGGCCGATTTTGCAGCAATTCAGGATAATCGCTGGTTAATGGCAGCGGTGAACGGGCGTAAACGCATCGTGGGCGGTAGGCCTTTTGGGCGACGGCCGTCAGGGCGGAGATCTTTTCGGCAGGAGCTTCAGCATCCCAGACGATTGCTACCTGTCGGTATGGGTTGAGAGCCAGGTCAAGAGCTTGCAGCCAGCTACCAAAAGCGGTAGGGTACTGTGCCAGGGTCTCCTGAACAGCTTTCAGCGAGTTCTCTGCAGTTTGTTGGTACAGCTCTTCACCGGAAAGGGCTGCCAAGAGCAACAAACTGCGCGTAGCCAAGGAATTTCCGCTAGGAGTGGCATTGTCCTGCAAATCCTTCGGCCGGTACACCAGGTCACCGGCCAGCGCCGAGGCGTCGAAAAACCCGCCGGCAGGGTCCTGGAACTTCTCGAGCATTTCATCGGCCAGCCTGACCGCGGATTGATACCAAGTCACGTCGCCATCTGCCTGATAAAGCGTCAGCAAAGCCGGAATAAACGCCGCATAATCTTCCAGGAAGGCCGGAATGGCAGCGTTGCCTTCACGCCAGGAGCGGAAGAGGGTTTTCGTCCCTGTCATCGCTGAAAGGATGAATCGGGCGCTCTGTTGGGCAGCCCGAAGGTAGTCGCTCCGGTCAAAGTAACGGCCGGCCTCGGCAAATGCACTTACGGCCAATGCATTCCAGGCAAGAATGATCTTCGTGTCCGTTTCCGGGCGCGAGCGGGTATCCCGAACTATTCGCAATTTTGTGTGAAGGTTCTTTAGCTGCAAAATATATGCGGTTTCATCCAGGCCAAGATTCAAGGCAGTCTTTTCAGACTGCCGAGCGCGTTGGAAGATCAATCTTCCTGCGAAATTTCCTCCGGCGGGCATGCCATAACTTTCAGCGAAAAGACGCAAATCATCTGGATCGGTCAATAGCGCAGTTACTTCGGCTGGTGACCAGGTGTAGAATGCGCCTTCGCCGCCTTCTGAATCCGCATCGATACTTGCAAAAAAACCGCCCAGCGGGTGGCGCATTTCCCGCAGCATAAAGTCAAGCGTCTCCTCGGTTACGCTGCGGTAATACGGATTACCGGTCTGCAACGTTACATGCAAATAAACCTGCGCCAGTTGGGCATTGTCGTACAGCATTTTCTCGAAATGGGGCACCAGCCAACCCGAGTCGGTGCTGTAGCGATGAAACCCGCCGCCAATCACATCATACATGCCGCCCCGGCTCATGGCATCCAGTGCATGCCGGGCGGCGTCCATAGCTTCTTGATTGCCGTCCGCAGCGTGAGTCAGCAGCAGTTCGATCATCATCGGCTGCGGAAATTTGGGCGCCCGCCCCCAGCCGCCGTAGGCCCAGTCATATTGCGAGAGCAATCCAATGAGCGCTTCGGAAAGGATTTTTGGATTAATCGCGTTTTGCTGACTGAATTCGAGCTGATTGTTTTCCTGAATATTTGCCAGGATTTGCTCGGAAACATGCACAACCTGGTCGCGTTCCTGCTGCCAGGCAGCCTGGACGGAGCGCAAAACTTCGCGAAAAGCAGGCAGGTTATGGCGCGGCTCGGGCGGAAAATAGGTTCCGCCATAGAATGGTTTTAAGTCCGGGGTAAGGAAGACGGACATTGGCCAGCCCCCCTGTTGGGTCATGGCCACAACAGCAGCCATGTAGATGCTGTCCAAATCTGGCCGTTCCTCGCGGTCCACCTTGATGCTGATGAAATGCTGATTCAAGAAATCCGCAGTGGCCTGATCCTCGAACGATTCATGCGCCATCACATGACACCAATGGCAGGCTGCATACCCGATGCTGAGAAAGATCGGCTTACCTTCATCCCTGGCCCGCGACAGAGCCTCGGGTCCCCAGGGATACCAGTCCACTGGATTATTGACGTGTTGGAGTAAATAAGGCGAATTTTCGTTGGCCAAGTGATTTGCCATTGCGTTTTACTCCAACAGAACTAAACTTATGCGATGGTTGTTCCACTCACAACCGGCGAGCCGTTTTCGACCTCGCAGAAGCGGCAGCCAATTTTTTCGGCAGCGACGATTGCCTGGTCACTGCTCCAGAAAATGTTATCATCGCCAATTTCCTCGGTCAAGCCGCTGCGGTCGAGGATGGCTCGGACATTGCTATGTACACCTGCCAACATCAATGTTCCGCCGCGCTGGTGTAGTTTTTTGCTAAGTCGATGAATGGCTTCGGTACCAGCCGTGTCAATCAACGGCGCACCGCGCATGGAAAGGATCAATGCATGCGTTTCACCCAGGTCGGCAAACGCTTCGTTGAAAATTCCAGTTGCGGCGAAGAACAACGGCCCGGTGATAAAGGCAACACGAACGTGCTTGCATTTACCTTCCGCTTCGATGCCTTTTGTACGTAACTTTTCGGCATCCACCTCGCTGACATCCACTTCCAGGCTGGCGATGCGATTAAGAAATACCGCGCCGGCAATCAACGAGCCAATCAAAATCGCCTGAGTCAGGTCCAGCGTGACGGTGGCTAACATTGTAATCGAAAAAGCCAGCATGTCGCTTTTGAAACGTTTTTTAAACATAAACTGAATCGTTGACCACTCGTTCATGCGCCAGGCAGTCATGACCAACACTCCCGCCAGGGCAGCCAGTGGGACTTTTGCCATGACCGGCGCCAGGAGAAACATCGATGCCAGGAGCCCGATGGCATGGACAATGCTGACCATGCGGGTTTGACCGCCAGCTTTGATATTGACGCTGGTACGGGCAATGGCTGCAGTGGCGGGAACACCGCCGAAAAAGGGGATGATCAAGTTGCCGATGCCCTGCCCGATCAATTCCTGGTTGGCCTGAAGCCGGATGCCAGTCATGTTTGAAGCAACAGCTCCACACAAAAGCGATTCCAATGCACCTAAAGCGGTAATGGTCAATGCAGGCGCCAGAAAATTGGATAAGTTCGACCAGTCAAAAGTGAACGGGTTAAAACGGTCGCTAAGCAGTAATGTCTGGGGGATGACGCCGATTTGTGGAACCTGCCATTTAAATAAGACCGTGGCCAGTGTAGCGGCGATCAAACCTAGCAGTGACGCAGGAAAACGGGCGTTCAGCTTCTTTGGCCAAAAGATCATGGTCAAGATGACAATCAGTCCCAGCAAAATTGCCTGCCAGTTGAGTGTGAACCCGTCTTTGAAATATTCCAGCATCTTGAATAGCGCAGCGTCGGTTGCCGCTGTTTTGACGCCCAGTAAATTATCGATTTGGCCAATGGCAATAATCAGCGCGATTCCTGAGGTAAAGCCGGTAATGACCGCTGAAGGAATAAATGCGATGAAGCGGCCCAATTTGAAGAGGCCGATCAGCAGCAGGAAAAAGCCGGACAGCAGGCCGGCAATCCAGACGCCTTCCAATCCATAGTGTGAAACCAGCAGGATCAGCACGGCGCTCATGGCGCCAGTCGGTCCGCTAATTTGATAGGGCGCCCCGGAGAGCGCGCCTATGAGGACTCCCGCCAGGATGGCAGTCACCAGACCGGCGGCGGCTGTTGCGCCCGAGGATACCCCAAAGGCAAGCGCAAGCGGCAAAGCTACTGCCGCGACGGTAACCCCCGCGAGGGCATCCTGTGAAAATTTGGCTAAGTTGTAACCGGTGAATTCAGACCGATAAAGTTGCACCAGGGAGCGTCGAGGCATATTAACCATCCCATCCAATAAAAATTTTGTGCTTGAAGTAAACAAAGCGCTTATCTTACTACTCAATTTAATTCTTGTGGAGATTAAATTTGAATTTTGGATGAACGGGAAAGGTTGCCAGGGTAAACGGCTGATGATGAGGAAAAAGTTGTACCTGTTTCGCTTGCGTATAAACCATTCGAGTGTATACTGATCGCAACTTTTCTGTCTCATCCTTGTTCCGCACCGATGCGAGGCCAATATGATTACGGTTGAACTTTTAGATATAAAGAACAAAAAAGCGATCAATGAATTCGTCAAATTTCCATTCGAGATATATAAAAATATTCCGCAGTGGGTTCCACCCATTCTGAGCGACATCAAAGTCATGATCGATCCGGGCAAGCATCCGTTCTACGAACATTCGGATGGCCAATGTTTTGTCGCCCGCCGGGATGGAAAAATGGTCGGGCGGATTTGTGCAATGGAGAATAAACCTTTCAATGCTTATCACGGAACGCATATCGCACAGTTTTATTTGTTCGAGTGCATCGATGATCAAGAGGTAGCCAACGCGCTTTTCGAGCGCGTGTTCCAGTGGGCGCGCGAGCGTGGCCTGGATGAGGTTGTCGGGCCGAAAGGATTCAGTCCATTTGACGGCTATGGCATCCAGATCGAAGGGTTCGAGCATCGCCAGATGATGACGATGATGAACTACAATCCGGAATATTATGTCCGGCTGGTGGAAACGCTTGGTTTCCAAAAAGAGGTTGACTTTGTCTCGTGTTACATTCCGGCTGCCTCGTTCAAGCTGCCTGAGAAAGTTCATCTAGTAGCGCAGAAAGTACTCGAAAAAGGAAAGTTCAAGGTAAAAACTTTTCCAACCACCAAAGACCTGAAAGCCTGGGCAGATCGAATTGGCGAAGCCTATAACAATACGTTCGTCAACAACTGGGAGTATTACCCGCTGACCAAGAAAGAGATCGATTACACGTTGCAAACGCTCCTGACGGTGGCGGATCCTAAGTTAATTAAAATCGTGCTTTACGAAGAGAAAGTGGTTGGATTTTTACTAGGCTTCCCGGATCTTTCAGCGGCACTGCAACGCGCAAAGGGACGCTTGACGCCCTGGTCGATCATCGACCTGATTATTAACAGCAAAAGGACCAATTGGGTTTCATTGAACGGCGCCGGGATGCTGCCGGAATATCAGGGTTTCGGCGGCAATGCGCTGATGTATGCGGAAATGGACAAAACCATTCATGGTTACAACTTTGAGCATTACGAATTGACCCAGGTAGCGGAATCCGCGGTTCAGATGCGCAAAGATTTGATCACCATGGGTGGAAAGGCGTACAAGAACCACCGGGTGTACTTCAAACATATATAAGTTGCCAAGCGATTGAAGAATCTTCTAAATCAAAATCGACTGAGGATTCAAAATTGTAGTCTGGTAAGGAAACCCGATTTTATTACTCCTTTCCCCGATTTTTTCAGAGAGAGGAGTTTTAGGTTGCGTTAACGAATCTATTCGTCAGATCTCGTAAACCTACAGGCTGGCGGGAGGATGAGGTTTATTTTGGTTCAACAACCCAATAAATAATGTCCGTATCGCATTCACCAAGCTGCTTATCCCCAGACTGCCAGTTAAGACGACCATCGGAACTAAGACCATATAATAACGCTGAAACGCGACGTTTGTTGTCACGAGCATAAAGATGGTCTCAAGCAGGAGAGCGCCCAAAAACAGAGCCAGCTCTTGTTTATTCTGGTTTGCAGTCTTACCAAACATACCTCGGACAATGGCGACCAAGCCAAGCAACACCAATCCAAGCTGCACGCCGCCGCCAGCAAAGCTGCGCAGCAGGCTGTTGAACGGGTTGGCAAGGTACCTGTCAATAAAGATTTGGGTCTGGGGAAGGTAATTTGCAACCTCAGCCGAAGCAGGCGGGGTGAAAAAGAGTTGAACCGTCATTGCCAGCAAACTTTGAAAGAAGTTAGCTGGTGCCAGCGGCGTATCGGTCGAGAAATAATCTGCGGATTGAGCCGCCATGAAATCCACACGGGCATCGAGGGCTGCTGTAAGCGCCTGGAAGGGGTGCGCCCAGAGAAAAGGGTTAAGTAGTAGGGTGATCCCGCCAAGCAGTGCCAGAAACCTCGCCAGACGGATCATTTTCTGGCGCCATGAAATATTCTTGTCTCCTGACGCCCACAGGATGGCACCAATCCCCACCAGAGCCAGCGGAGCAGCCGAGTATTTGGCATTAAATGCCAATGCCAGGGGGATGGCACTCAACCATAAATGCTTTTTCCAGGCGGTCAATGCCCACAGGCTGAAAAACACCCCCAGCACCAGCAGGCCTTCTGCCATGGCACGCCGGGTATGCAGCAGGATCAACGCATTGCTCCAGGTTAAAAGCATCGCGATCCATCCAGTTAGCTCGCCACCGAGCGCTTTTCCCGCACGGAATGCAAAAAACAACGTCAGCGGAAAGAACAGTCCAATCGCTAACCGGGCGGTTTGCAATAGGCCAGGATCCGGCAGCGCTCCAGCATTCGAATTTTCTTCCCAGGTCTTTGACCAATCCCAATCCACGGGTAAAGCAGGCTGGCCGGTTACCCAGCGGGAAAAACCGATCCAGGTTGGGACAAGGGGCGGGTCAAGCAGTCGGTACCGCTGACGAAGTGCGTCCGAAGGGTCTGGCTGCCAGAAAATGGAGGATGGTTCCTGAAAGAATAGTTCGAAGTCGCTGCTGGTATAGATATAAGTGCTCTCGTCGGGATGAAAAGGTACGTTTAAGATCCCGGACAAGTAAAACCAACTGGCAATTCCGATGAAGGCATAAAGGATGAGGTATCGAAGACGAAAATTACGGATCATGGTCAAACCTGACGGGTCGCTGAAAGGCTGGTTTACGGATTAATTGACTAAAATAGAAACGATGAACCAACTAGTTTCTTCTGCAAAAACCAAAAAGCTGACCGTCTGGATAATTGTAGTCATACTTCTTCAGGTAGGGGTAAAAATTTGGGCATTAATCCGAGATGCAATCCCATTCAACGCAGATGAAGCAGTTGTTGCACTTATGGCCAGACATATCTTGCAGGGGGAACGGCCGGTCTTTTTTTACGGACAGGCCTATATGGGCAGCGCAGATGCGTATCTGGTCGCTGCCGGTTTCTGGATATTCGGGGAGCAGATTTGGGTTATTCGCCTGGTCCAATCCCTGTTATATCTTGGGACGATCCTGACGACTATGTGGATCGTTGCCAGGTTAGCGGGTAATCCCAGGGCAGCAGCGATTAGCGGAGTTTTGCTGGCGGCGCCGGCTGTAAATATGACCTTGTATACAACCGCCAGCCTGGGCGGTTATGGTGAGGCGCTGCTGCTGGGAAATTTTATTTTTATCGTCGGTTTCAAGCTGGTGGGACGGCTGCCAGCCTTAGCGGAAAGTGGAGGCCTTTCAAAAAGGATCGCATTTCCGGCGTTTTTGCTTGGATTACTGGCTGGAATGGGCCTGTGGGTCAACGGATTGACGCTGGTTTATGCCATCCCCATGCTGTTTTTTATTCTATATAAAGTTGCAAAAGCCAGGATTTGGCGCACTTTGGCCTTTCTATTCGGGTTTGGGTTGGTGGGTGTGTTGATTGGCGCGCTGCCCTGGGGGCTGTATGCCGCGCAAAACGGTTTTCAGGCGCTTACCGGGGAATTATTTGGCTCTGCGATAGCCGTTGAAGGCGGAAGTTATGCTTTGCGGATCTTGAACCATCTATCCAGCCTGATGCTATTGAGTTCCAGTGCCATCCTGGGGTTGCGACCACCCTGGGAGGTCAAATGGATTGTTCTGCCGCTTATACCGGTAGTAGTTGGCGTGTGGGTTATCATTTTGTATGCTGGTATAAGGAAAATGAGCCGGCCATTTCCGGGCCGCGCAGTTCTGGCGATTTACGGCGGAATGGCATTAACCCTGGCGGCTGCATTTATTTTTACATCCTTTGGGGCTGATCCCTCTGGGCGTTATTTCTTGCCGGTACAGGTTGCGTTGGCGGCAATGGCCGGATTTGTTTTCGCAGATTGGACACGTAAAAAACCGGCTGCCGGCTTGGTGATTGCCTTCCTGCTAGTTTATCAACTGACTGGGAACATTCAGGCCATTCTGCAAAATCCGCCGGGGTTGACCACCCAATTCTACGAACCTGCGCGATTAAATCATCAATACATGGATGATTTAATCCAATTTCTCGACGAAAATGGAGAAACGCGCGGATACACCAATTACTGGGTCAGCTACCCACTGGCTTTCAAAACGGACGAAAAGTTGATCTTTGTTCCTCGTCTGCCCTATCACCCTGACTTGCGGTATACATCCCGTGATGACCGTTATCCGCCGTATGATGGGATAGTATTGGCCAGCCAGCGCATCGCCTATATCACCAGCAAGAACCCAGAGCTAGACCAGCGGCTCAGGCGCGAGTTTGCCGCAATGAATGTTACTTATAAAGAGGCGGAGATCGGCGATTATCGGGTTTTTTACGCCCTTTCCACTGCTATAAGGCCTGAGGAACTCGCTATATACTTAGGCCAACCCTGACCATGCCAAAAGACAAGACCAGCCAGACCGTGAAATCAACTCAAAACCCTTCATCGAATGCTTCGCTTCAAACCCTGATGCTCGTCTTGACACTGGCATTGGTTTTCCTGATGGCTGCGCGGGTACCGGTCGACCCGGACATGTGGTGGCATTTGCGCACGGGGGAAGAAACCATCGCCACGGGCCAACCTTACCTGACCGACACCCTGACTTTCACCCGTTTTGGCGCGCCGTGGGTGAATCATAGTTGGCTATCCGAGGTTATTTTGTACCTCACTTACCGGTATGGCGGAATGATTGGGCTGGGTTTATATGTGACGCTGCTGGTGGTTGCTACAATGGCGCTGTTGCATCGCACCTTAAGCGGCGGTGTGTTTATGAAAGCCGGAATAATCGTGTTGACCAGCGCAGTGATGGCGCTGGTATGGTCGCCCAGACCTCAGTTAATCAGCTTCCTGCTATTCGCCGGCTTGAATTATTGGCTGCAGCAGTATATACAGCGAAAGACCAGGTTGTTATGGCCGTTGCCGCTTGTATTTATACTTTGGGGTAATTTGCACGCTGGATACTCACTTGGGTTCATGCTATTAGGGGTTACCATCGGCGGATTGATATTGGATCGCTTGTTGCAGCCGGCAGAGGTGACGGCGCTGACCTGGCCGGAAATTGGCCGGCTCGCAGATTGGACAGCGATCAGTTTGCTGGCGGTGGTAATCAACCCCAATGGCTTCAATACCTGGAAAATTCCCTTCCAGACCATTGGCGAGGAAGCCGGAGTGCAATACATTATCGAATGGGCATCGCCTGACTTTCACATGGCGCAAACCCTGCCTTATCTGGTTTTGCTGTTTGCATGCGTGGTTGCATTGGCGTGGTCCGGTAAGCGCGCCAGCGGAAGTGAAATTACAGGGTTGACCCTTTTTGGTGTGACCTCGCTGCTATCCCAGCGCAATTTTGCGCCTTTTGCATTGTTTACCGCGGTGGTGCTTGCCAATCATGCAACCACCGTCTGGAACGATTTGATTTTTCCACGACTGCAACAGTTGAAAGAAGGGAATAAACGCGGCAGAAAGTCAACCCGTGACCAGAGATCCATATCCTCCAGGCTGCGGAAAGCCATAAACCTGACGCTTGTTGGGCTGATTCTATTGGCTGCATTTGGCCGACTGATTTACGTGACCCATCCGGTGATTGTTAAAGCCAACATGCAAAGTTATTACCCGATTGCGGCCGTCGATTATCTCGAGAAATATGGAAAACCTGGAAATATCTTCAACGACTACGGCTGGGGTGGTTATCTCGATTGGCGGCTGCGGGATTATAAGGTTTTTATCGATGGGCGGGCTGACTTATACATGGGCGGCATCATTCAGGAAGTGATTGACACTACCGATGCCAGAGGTGACTGGCAAGAGACGCTGGATCACTGGCAGGTGGATTATATTCTGGTGATGCCGGGCGTGCGGCTCGTGGATAAAGCAACTGAAGCGGGCTGGGTAATCCTATTCCAGGACAAGGTAAGCGTGCTGCTCGGAAAAAAATAATGGCTGCGGAGTCGTTACCTGTTCGAGTGAAATTCTTCGAACCACTGTTGATATAAACCTGTTCGACGGTCGAAGGTGGAGGGGACAGCCTGCTGCACTCGATCGATTTCCGCAAAATCCAGGTCAGCTGTGAGTAGAGCCGGTTCATCGGGGCTGCCTTCGGCCAAAACAGTTCCCCACGGGTCGATCATTGCGCTGTAACCAGCCAATTGATTTTCATGAATCGGGCCGATGCCATTCGTTGCAGCCACAAATATCTGGTTTTCGATAGCGCGAGCCTTCAATAAGGTGCGCCAGTGTTCAGCGCGGCTTTGCCCCCATTCAGCTGCCACTAAAAGACATACGATCCCGCGTTCTGCATAAGCGCGCATCAATTCTGGAAAGCGTAAATCGTAGCAAATTGCCAGTCCAACTTTGCCCCAGGGTAGCTGAACCACAGTCAGATGGTCGCCAGGAGAAAAATAGTTTTGCTCGCCCAATGATTGGAAAAGGTGGGTTTTGTTATACCGCGCTGGTTCAAGCTGGCCAGGTTGAAACAAAAGATAGGTGTTGTAGTACTCCTGATTCTGTCTGGTGATGAAAGTCCCACCGATTGCCAGTTTCCTGGAATCGGCCAGTGCTTGCAGGCGTTGGATCCATACCGCGGTAAGCTGGCTGTACCGCTCGCAGTTGGGTAAATCATATCCGCTTAGCCAAAGTTCGGGGAGCTGGACCAGTTGACATCCTTGCTCTGCGGCTTGGTCGATGGCAGACAAACCGGTATGCAGATTTTTCTCAGGGTTGCCGAGAGCGATTTCGAATTGAGCCAGTGCGATTTTTGCCGTCATATTGATATCCATTATAATAGTTGGCGGGGTTTGACGGGTAAAAAAAAAGAGCCGTCGCCCTCATCCCATTTTCCACCAGGCAGCCATACACATGATTCGGCGCAGACCGGTAACAACCTTGATTCTGTTGATCGTCCTTATCAGCGGTGCGTTAGCGGTAATGGTCTGGGGAAATTACCAATATACCCTAAATTATCCAGGGGGCGAGCATTTTTTTATTGATTGGTTTTCCGCGCGCTCGCTGTTTATCGATGGCGTGAACCCTTACAGTACAACCGCCCAAAATTCAATGGTCAGTTTTGCGCGTGGCGTCGGGGTGGTTCTCGACCCGGGAGCGCGATATGGATCGCCGCTTTATGCCGCGTTCTTCACGCTGCCCTTTGCGCTCGTGCGTGATTTTGTTTGGGCGCGGGCAGTTTGGATGGTGGTATCAGAAGGCATCCTTATCGGCCTGGTGCTCATCAGTCTGAGCATGGCTCGTTGGCGGGTCAAACCACTGCTGCTGGGGTTGCTGGCGCTTTTTGCTTTGGTATGGTTTCACGGGTTGTACCCGCTTTTGACCGGCAATTTGTCCATCCTGGTTAGTTTATTGATCGCGGCGGTATTTCTTGCCATCCGTTCCCGCCAGTATGAATTCGCCGGAGTTCTTCTTGGAATGGCGACCATCCAGCCGCATGCCATGCTGCTTTTTGCCTTCTTTGTCATCGTTTGGAGTTTCCGTTACCGCCATGCCAAATTAGCGGGTTGGTTTTTTGCAACGATCATCCTTTTGTCTGGTACTGTAGCGCTGATTCGCCCCCAATGGATCGTTGATTACCTGCGCGTGATCATTCAACCTAACTTAACCAACCCGACCCTGTCCGTTGTGCTGCAATCTTTCCTTCCGGCGGCTGGAGAGCGGTTGGGATTCATTCTTTCAGCGCTGACCGGTCTGGTTTTGTTTATCGAATGGTTCATTTCCAAAAAGACCGACTTCGACGGATTTCTCTGGACCGGTTTACTGACCCTCACACTGGCTCCATGGATTGGTCTGCCAACTGAACCGGCAGCATTTTTAGTCGCCTTCCCTGCGGTAATTCTTTCATTTTGTCTGTGGAATGAACGTTGGCCGCGGGCGGGGATTGTACTCTCGGGCGTGGCTGCTTTGCTGCTTCTGGCTGGCATCTGGCTGATTTATTTAACCCGCGCGGGAGCCCCCGCCTCTGCAAACCCTGGCCTGTTCTTTGCACAACCATTCCTGTTAGCGATCATGCTTTATTGGGTACGGTGGTGGGCCATACGCAAACCGAATGTCTGGTTCGACCAACTCTCGAATCATTGAAATGAGCTATGAAAAATAGGCATTGGGTTTTTCTTGGTGCGATTTTTATTCTGGCGCTTGGGTTGCGTTTGTATGGTACAGGCACAAGGGAAATATGGTATGACGATGCATTTAGCTATTTTTTAGCAAAACAAAGCCTGGGGCAAATCATTAGCGGCACAGCGGCAGATACCATGCCGCCTTTGTATTACTTTTTGCTGCATTATTGGATGAAAATCGGCGAGAGCCTGTTCGTTCTACGGCTGCTCGGCGTACTGCTCTCATTGGGAACTCTGGCAGTGGTCATTGATTTGGGCCGTCGTCTGGCGGGAATTGAAGCCGGTCTGTGGGCCGGGTTGATGGTTGCGGTAGCGCCGTTCCAAATTTATCACGCTCAGGAACTCCGCATGTATACGCTGTTAGGGCTGGCGCAGGTCAGCTATATATGGTTCTTCGTCAGGCTGCAACAGCTGGATGCGGGGAATAAGGCTGGCTGGCTTTGGGTTGGCCTGATTTTTACCGGAACCATGGCCATGTACAGCCATAACCTGGCAATTTTTGGGTTAATTTTGCCAGACTTTTACCTGCTGCTTAAACGCGCCTGGAAGGGGTTGCTCAAGCTGGCCGGCGCTCAAGTGGTGATATTGGCCTTGGCGACACCCTGGCTGGTTATGATTCCAGGTCAAATCGACAAAATTCAAATCGCTTTCTGGACACCGCTGCCCGGGTTAGTCGAGGTCATGCAGGCAATCCTGGAGGCACACATCTTTCTGCCGCTGGAAGGCGCAGTCATGGTCACCGGTGCACTCTTGAGCATCTGGTGCACGGTATTGGTCGCGATTGAATCGTGGAGACAGCGCAAGACTCCCGGGGTGGGCTTGTTGAGCTTGCTGGCGCTTGGCTTACCAATCTTATTGTTCACGGCGTCGTATGTCATGAGGCCGATTTTCGTGCCGCGCGGACTGATTCTGTCCATGCTGGCGTATGCCATTCTTGGCGGCTGGATGATTACCCTGCGATGGAAAAAATTTATTGGACCGTTTCTGGCGGCCGCCTTTATCGGCGCAGCGTTGATTTCGTTGCCAGCCTATTATTCTTTTTCTGGGTTTCCCCGTTCGCAATTTAAAGCTGCCACGGAATACCTGCGAAACACCACAGCAGCCGAGGAATTGATTCTGCACGATAATAAGTTGAGCTACTTCCCCAGCCATTATTACGATCTTGAATTACCCCAGGAATTTTTGGTGGATGAAGCTGGCTCGCACAACGATACCTTTGCTTTGGCCTCTCAAATTGCGATGCAACTGTTTCCGGCTGAAAGTCTGGCACAGGCAATCAGCGGCAAAGAAACGGTCCGGTTTGTGGTATTTTCACGTGCGATTGAGGAATATCGAAGCCTGGGAGCGGATGAACACCCGGTGATGGCGCAGTTGGGCGATGCATTTACTTTGAGCGGACACGAGTCATTTGGTGATCTAGAAATCTATATTTACCAGCGGTGAAACTACCAGCAGATGAATAAACGGTTGATCGTTCTTCTCTACATGTTGGGTGCGGGGTTGGCAGCATTGGCGGCGCTTGGCCAACCTGTGCCGGGTTATATGGACGCCGAGTATTACTTCGCCGGTGGACAGCGCATTGCGGAGGGTAACGGGTTTAGCGAACCTTTTTTGTGGAACTACTTGGATGATCCCGGGGGTCTGCCGCATCCATCGCATCTGTACTGGATGCCGCTGGCATCGGTTGTGGCCGCCTTTGGCATGAAGTTATTCGGGTCAGACAGCCTGTGGGCTGCACGTCTGCCGTTCATTCTGCTTTCCGGGTTGGTGCCCGTTCTTAGCGCGAATTTATCCCTCTTTTTTCTAAAGGATAAGCGTTTTACCTGGCTGGCAGGATTGCTTGGCGTGTTTTCCGGGGTCTATATCGCCTATGCGTCCATTCCTGAAACGTTCGTGCTTTATCTTGTGCTGGGTGGACTGGTTTGGTCGGTCATTTTGGCGGGAGAATGGGGGACTATCTCCGTAAAGAAGTGGTTCCTCCGGGCGGGAGTGTTGGGAATTCTGGTTGGCCTGATGCACTTGACCCGGGCAGACGGCATTATCTGGGTAGCCGGGGGATTATTCTGGCTGGTCTGGACATCAAGAGCGTTCAAATCAAATACAAATTTGCGTGTAGCCATCGTAGGTCTTGCGTTATTTGTTGCGGGTTATCTGTTGGTGATGGGAGCCTGGTATGTGCGTAACCTGGAGCTGTTTGGAACCCTGATGCCGGCTGGCAACGGCCGGACATTATGGATCACTGACTACAACCAGACCTTTGCCTTTCCGGCCAGCGAACTGACTTTTTCCGCCTGGTGGTTAGCCGGCCTGGGGACTCATCTAATTGCACGATGGAATGCCCTGCTGTTGAATATAAAAAATCTGGTCGCAGTGCAGGGGCTGGTGATTTTACTGCCGTTGATGATTGCCGGCATTTGGCAACGGAAGCAGCGGCGTGAAATTCAATTTGCAGTCCTGATGTGGCTGGGTACGCTTGTCCTCATGACATTGGTATTCCCGTTTGCCGGGTCGCGCGGTGGTTGGCTGCATTCGGCATCAGCCTTTCAGGTTCTTTTATGGGCGGCAGTCCCGGCCGGATTGGAGCGATTTGTCGCCTGGGGGCAGCGCTATCGCGGTTGGCAACCGGAGCGCGCCATGCCGGTTTTTGCCGGGCTGCTGGTTGTCACATCTGCTGTGCTGACCGGCTGGTTTTACCTGAATAAAGTGTATGGCGACGGCAGCCCTTCGAGCAAGTGGGGTTATAGTTATCAGATCGACAAAGAAGTTGGAGAGGGATTGCAGGCCTTTGATGTTCCCCCACAGGCTTTAGGGATGGTGAATAATCCACCCGGTTTTTACCTGGCGACGGGGCGGTCGTCGATCGTAATTCCCGGCGGGGGAATCGAGCAAACCATTGCTGCGGCCGATTATTACAACGCGGAATATCTTATTTTGGGGCCAGGTCAGGAGAACTTATCTGATCTTTACGAAAACCCGGTCGATATCAACAGCCTGCACTACCTTGGCGACATAAAAAATATGCGCATATTTTGTTTTCATTGCCAATGAGCATTTATCCGAGCATGCAAGCGGCAAAAAAGCTACGGCTGCCAGTCTGGGTTTGGGCAAACCTGGGCCTCGCGCTGTTGGCTGTCGGTGGATATGTATGGCTTGCCGGCCGAATGCAATCCATCGGCTTTCCGTTGGATGATGCCTGGATCCATCAAACCTATGCGCGCAACCTGGCTGACCTGGGGGAATGGTCCTTCGTCCCGGGGATCACTTCGGCAGGATCTACCTCTCCGCTCTGGACAGTTATCCTTTCGTTGTTTCACCTGGTCGCTAAAGACACGCCATTTGGATTGACTTATTTGATGGGGGCTGTGTGGTTGTGGGCGCTGGCCTGTTTTGCGGAGTGGATTTTCCGGGAATCATTTCCGAGCTATAAATCCAATTTCCCGCCTGCCGGAGTTTTGATGGTTTTGGAATGGCACCTGGTCTGGGCCGGGGCATCGGGCATGGAAACCTTGCTATTTGCAGCTTTGATTCTGGCGGTTTTTTATTTATTTCAAAACAAAACTAACCGGTACGGACATAGACTGGCCGGGTTCATGATCGGGATTGGGGTCTGGGTGCGGCCAGACGCGCTTACTTTACTGGGACCGCTGGCCTTTATTATTTTGTTTCAGAAACCGAACCGGAATTTCCGGTTGAAGGAAATCGGCGGCAGTCTGGCTGCGGCAGCGCTGCCCTTGGCAGCATATCTGATCTTCAACTTCATGCTTTCCGGACAGATCTGGCCGAATACTTTTTATGCCAAGCAAACCGAATACGCATCGATGCGAGAAATATCGATTTTGATTCGATATTGGAAAATAGTTACATTGCCGCTGGTTGGTGTGGGCATTTTGCTGTTGCCCGGCTTTCTTTACAAAAGCTACCGAAGCATCCGTACCTGCAATATCTATTGGTTGGCAGCCATCCTCTGGTGGTTAGGGTATTCACTGGTGTACGCGCTGCTCCTGCCGGTCACCTATCAGCACGGGCGCTATCTCATCCCAGCCATGCCCGTTTTTTTGTTGATTGGCCTGGTGGGCAGTGTAGAGGGTTTGGGATTTGGGAAAAGCACAGGTTATCTGGGCAGAATGGTCGGGCGAGCATGGGCAGGAGCGGCCGCCATTGTACTCGCTACCTTTTTAGTCATGGGGGGCAACAGTTATGCTCAGGACGTGGCGATTATCAATACCGAAATGGCGGCAGCAGCCAAGTGGCTCAATGCCAATACTGAAGTGGATGATCTGATTGCTGTCCATGATATCGGCGCCGTCGGGTATTTCACCCAGCGCCGGATCATCGACCTGGCGGGGCTGGTCACGCCTGAAGTAATCCCGTTTATTCGTGACGAAGCACAACTTGGGCAATTTCTCGACCAGCGAAAAGCTGCTTATTTAATGACCTTTCCAAATTGGTACCCTGCCTTGACCGCTGATCTTGAAGTTGTGTACCAATCTGATGGGAAATTTTCTTCTGCGGCCGGCGGTGAGCAGATGACGATTTATCGTTGGGCACCGAAGTAGCCGGTTATGCTATACTTAACCGAATTTTTTCCACCGGTCATGGTGTAATAAGCGCCAGACCTAATAATCTCAGCGAGGGAGATTCCAGCATGGATGCCAGAGAACTACCGAGCGGTTCGTGGGAAGACTTCAAACAGCAGGCGTTGTTGGATTACGAGCATACGCGCGAATCGCTGCATGAAGTCACTTTGATGCTGGAACAGAGCAAAACCGAATACGAAAAGTTAACCCAGCGCAGCGCTGTTGCAAACACCCAACTGCAACAGTTGCAAGGTCAATTGGAGACTGCGCCACGTGAAGATATCCAAACTGTGTATAACAATGCACTGGACGTTCAGCAGCGTTTGTTGGTCATGCGCGGCCAGATCGAAAAACTGCAGAATGACCAGGCTGCTCATACACGTTATTTAAAATTGTTGGAAAAAACAAAACTGCTGATGGAAGAAGGCTACCAACCCGATCAGCAGCCGGGAGACCAGGTAAATCGGACCGCCATCCTCGAGCAATTGATTATTGCCCAGGAATCCGAACGACAGCGCCTTTCGCGCCAGATGCACGATGGTCCTGCCCAGGCATTATCCAATTTTATCGTTCAGGCTGAAATCGCTGCCCGGCTGCTTGAAATCGACCCTTCCCGGGCCAAACAAGAGTTGGATAACCTGAAAACGACCGCCATGAGCACCTTTCAACGCGTCCGGTTGTTTATCACCGATTTACGACCGATGATGCTGGATGATCTTGGTTTGACTGCAACCCTGAAAAGGTATGTAGAGACCTTCAAGGCTGAGACCGGTTTTGAAGCCAAAATTGATATCAAGGGCGGCGATAAAAAGTTGGCTTCCTATGTCGAGGTTTTGATTTTTAGGGCTGTGCAGGAATTAATGGGTAATGTTGTTCGCCATAACAGTGAATTATCCGTCAAGCCGAATATTACGGTGCAAATGGCCATCGAAGATAATTTTGTGCGAATCAATGTGGCGGACAACGGCAAGGGATTTAATCCAGCTGAACTTGAAAATAAGCCTGTGCTTGGTTTGAAATTGATCCACGATCGAGTCGAAATGCTCGGGGGCTCCATGGAAACGGATACATCTCCAGGGCAGGGAACGCGGATCACATTCCAGATTCCGGTAGAATCGACCGGCAGGCTTTAATCCTGGCAATAATTTGGAGGTTTTATGACGACGATCGGGATTTTAACGGGCGGCGGCGATGTTCCGGGCTTGAACCCATGCATCAAGGCGGTCGTTATGAACGCGCTCGAAAACGGTTACCGCGTGATCGGAATACGCAGGGGCTGGGCCGGTTTGCTGCACTACAACGCTGACGAGCCCTCAACGCGTGATTACTACATCCGTGAGTTGCACGAAGATGATGTGCGCACAATCGACCGCACCGGCGGTACCTTCCTGCATACATCGCGAACCAACCCGCAAAAAGTATCACCGAATGACGTTCCTGATTTCTTGAAAAATTCAAAGTGGGGAAAACCGCTGAAAAAAGAGGACAAAATCGATTACACCGATTATGTGCTTAATCTGTTGGGAAATCTGGGCATTGACACCCTGGTCCCGATTGGCGGGGACGACACACTGAGTTTCGCTGTGCGCTTGCATAAAGAAGGCGTCCCGGTCGTGGCTTGCCCCAAGACAATGGACAACGACGTTTTCGGCACCGATTACTGCATAGGGTTTTCCACCGCGGTCACCCGAAGCGTTGAGTTTATTACCAACATGCGCACCTCGGTTGGGTCGCATGAACGCATCGGCGTCGTGGAATTATTCGGCCGCAATTCCGGCGAGACAAGTCTGATCACCGCGCACCTGGCGTATGTTGACCGCGCCATTATTTCAGAAGTTCCGTTTGATATTCAGAAATTGACCGACATGCTGGTCTCAGATAAGCGTCGTAACCCCTCAAATTACGCCATTATGACCCTATCCGAAGGAGCAATTATGGAAGGTGGGGATGTGGTGGAAACTGGCGAAGCTGACGCCTATGGTCACCGCAAACTGGGTGGAATTGGCGAACAGGTTGCTGAAGAAATCAAACGCCGTACCGGCAGCAACACCATGTACCAGCAGTTGGGATACCTGATGCGTTCCGGCGCTCCGGATTCGCTCGACCGGATGGTCGCCATGTCGTATGGTACGCTGGCGGTACAATTAATCAAGCGTCATGAGACGGGAAAAATGGTTGCGCTGCATGGCGGTAAGTACACTACCGTGCCGGTCGAAATGGTTCTGGCGGGTCACAAGCGCGTCGACGTGCCAGCGTTCTATGACATCGAGCATTACAAGCCCAAGATTCGCGATTTCATGGGCGTGCCCATGTTCTTGAGCTAGTCGGGTCGGATTTCAGGTCAACTGGGGTTGGCGTGAAACGTTATCCCTGCATGATTGCTAGACGACCTGGTTCGGGGTGGATGCCACCCTCTGGAGTGTTGGGAGGACAGCATGCCGGTTGAAGAACAAGGCGCCGGGTTAAACCGCTACCGGGTTATCCCGCGCGTGTTGATCTTTATTTTCCACCAGGATGCTGTCCTGTTGATCAAAGGCGCGCCAACGAAACGGCTGTGGGCTAATTATTACAACGGCATTGGCGGACATGTGGAACGAGGAGAGGATATCCTCAGCGCTGCCCGCCGCGAATTGCTGGAGGAAGCTGGTCTGGCTATCCCGCAAATCCATCTTTGCGGTACGGTGATGGTCGATGCTGAACCTGACAGCGGGATTGGACTTTTCGTCTTTCGCGGCGATGCCCCAGCGCCGGAAAAAGTGCATTCAGACGAGGGTGAGACCGAATGGGTGCCGGTGGCTGATTTAGAAAAGTATCCGCTGGTGGAAGATTTACGCGTACTGATCCCAAAAATTACCCATATGCAGCCGGAGGATGCTCCCTTTGCTGCACGGTACTATTATGATGAAGGGCAAAAACTGCATATTGTCTTTGCACCCGAGTTTGATTACGGGGCGGCCAAATCATAGAAAATTAAAATGGTGCTGCCATAGCGCCGCCGGTCAAATTCGACCAGGTGCTGCAATGCTACCGGTTCCAATTCGACCGGGTCGATCTGCACGATCACCCAGGATTCATCGGAAAGCCAGCCAGGGTTTTGATCGAGCGCCTGGAGCGCAGTAATCCAGATCTGTTTGTATTGCGGCGGGGCAATGTAAATATAGTCGAAACGGTAATCCGATTGTTTTTTAAGAATATCTAGCGCATCGCGCTGGGCTACCTCGGCCCCGGTTTCAAGGCGGGTAATCGTGATATTGGCCTTGATCGTGGCAATGGCCTGACGGTTCAAGTCATTGAAACGCACGTAACGCGCCCCGCGGCTGAGGGCTTCCAGACCCACCGAGCCAGTGCCGGCGAACAGGTCCAGCATGGAAGCGTCCACGATGTCGGGGCCGATAATGTTGTACAGTGCTTCTTTTACCCGGTCAGTGATTGGGCGGGTGATATCGCCGGGAACGCCGTTCAAGCGAATGCCGCGGGCTTTACCGGCGATGATGCGAGGGTTTGCCACTCTACGCTCCGAAACCTAAATTTAAAGCTGGTCGACCGCGCGCCGGGCGGCGGCGATATTGCCGGCCGGGGCAGTAATAGGAACGACGCAACCGGTACCCAGGATAAACCGGCTGCCGTTTGTCTGTCGAATGGCGTCCAGGGCTTCTGATGTGACCATGTCTGGGTCACCAAGTACTAAAGTTTCCCACTGGCGCAAGCCGCCGCAAACAGCGCCGTTGAATTTTTGCAAGCCTTCTGCTAAAGAAGGCGGGGTCTGCCGATCATGCCAGTTCAAGATTTGCAGTGGGTAATCAACGACCTGATCAAACATAATGCGGTCGCCGTGGACATGCCCGATGTTGAGCCACAAATCCTGTACTGCCGCCAGGATTTGTAAGTCATAGGCTTTGCCAAACGTGATAAATTCATCCGTTGAAAGCAGCCCGTAGTTGGCATGCTGCACGGCATAGAAAATACCGTCGATGCCAGTCCGTTTGCATTCCTGGATGAAGTTCATGGTGGTCCGGGTAATTGTCTTCAAGGCGGAATGCAATGCACCCGGGTGAGCACGCAGATGGTATAGCAAGTTTTCTTTGCCCACCAGGTTTTTGGCCTGCGACAAGGGACTGAATATGGTTTGGATAACCGGGATTCGAGGAGAAAACTCGCGGGTGAGCATCCTCAGGCATTCGAGCTGACCGCCCAGGCTGCCAGATTTGGGTTCTAGCGGTTTCAAAACCGCCCAGTCATCCGCTTGTCTGATCGGAAAATAGGAAATTTCACGGGTTCCTTCGGAATTGCCCTTCCAGGCATCCTGGCAGCCCCAATCTTTGACCGCGAACGAGGAAGCCGGGGTTACTTTGATGAAGTCGAAGTTGTGGGTGTTTTGAAATGCGGCTACCGCTGATGCCAAACCATCCGGAGTCTGGTCGTCCACCGGGAAGTGGCGCCAGAGCGCGATCGGCGGACGATCCGGTTTTACACCGGAGAGGCATTTCTCAAGGCGTTCTCTAGCGTTTAGAATATCTTTCATAAAAAATACCGGTTGATTTAATCCTTAGTCGCTGAAAGTGTGTCATCCTGCCGAAGGGTAATCTGCGCGTCAGGCCATAAAGTCGAGGGATTTTGATTAACCTGGCGAGATTCCATTTGTAAATGAGATTCTTCGCCTTCGCTCCAGCTCAAAATGACATTTTAATTCTGAAAGCAGAAAAATACTGTCAGATAGCTAGGTCAAACCCGATAATTGGCTGAACTGGCTGCGAATTGAATCATCTTCCTGTGCCAGCGATTCAATGAACTTCGCCATGAAATCTGAGCGGCGCAGGCGCAGCGCCATTGGCGCCATTTGCTGTAAATCATCCAACGTGACCGCGGTACGCCCGTCCGCTGCCACGAAAGCGCGGGCAGCCTCAAATAAAGTAACTTCAGCGCGCAGCGTGTCAATTTTCAGTGATTGCACTAACTTAACACCTGCTTGTGCAACATTATCCGCCAGAAGCACTTTGGGCAGCAGCGATTTTGCGGCTGCAATTTCGTCAAGCGCGGTCTGGGTAACCTCACTGAATGCCGCGATCGTCTGGCGCGGGTTGGTAAGATAAGCGCGGGTGCGGTGATATGCTTCAAGGCGTTGAGCCGGGTCCAGCAACCCCTCGACCACCACACGCAGCCCAAAACGATCCATGATTTGCGGGCGTAAATCACCTTCTTCGGGGTTCATGGAGCCGATCAGCGCGAACCGGGAGCGGTAAGTAGCGGAAATCGATGCCCGCCGGACGGTGTATCGGCCGGAAGCGGCTGCGTCCAGAATGGCATCGGTTATGGATCGTTCCAGCATATTGACTTCATCCACATACAAGAGGTTGAGGTCGGCATGCGCCAGAATGCCGCGTTTTAACCGCATCCGTTCATGAATGGCTGCCCGCTCATCGATCCCGCCCACTACATCTTCCAATTGAGCATTCAACGGCAGCTCGATGAGTTTGACCCGATCGGAGCGGGTGAGCGGTTCGCCGCGCGCATATTTTTGAGCGCAATCCGGGCAAACCGCATCCATTCCACCGGATTCAATGTCTTCCGGTAGACAGCCGTAGAAGCAGGCGCTCCGTTCAACTGGAGGGAGCAAGTCCAGCAAACCGCGGACAGCCGTGGTTTTGCCGGTACCGCGCGGACCGATGAGCAGCACGCCGCCGATGGCCGGGTTAATCAGGGTTAAAAGCAGGGCGAGTTTCATTTCATACTGGCCGACCAATGCCAGGAATGGATAGGGCAGGGCTTCGGCAAGGCCAAAATCCTCGGCGGGCATCTGCTCTTTGAGGGAGCGACCAGATACTATTTCAATCAATTCCCGCAGTGAACGGACACCGGTGCTTACCAGTTCGCCATCTGAAGCTGAAGGTGAATTTTTGTCATCCATGGGCAATCACGCTTTTACATCGTTATAAGTCCAGTAGCGGTTGGCGATAAAATTCCAAATCATCACGATTAAAATGACAGTCGCCAGCGCCAGATTATGAGCGACGATAACCGGGGTGAGGGGCTTAAAGCTCCAACGAGCGGTAAAAAACTGGGTCAGAGCTTTTTCCAGGAAAGAAAAAAGTGGGGTGCGAATGAGCAGGCCAATCAGGCTGACAGCCACAAACTGAGTCAGTTGACGGCTGACCGGCTTGCTGCGCGAGTCCGGGTAGGTCCACAGACGATTCCAGGTGAAATTGCTGATCACCGCCAGAATGAACGAAATGACGCTCGCCCATACCACGTTTTCTTTGAAAAAACCAACCAGGTTGGTTAGAAAATTAAATACGCCAAAATCGATGACGGCTCCAATGGCGCCGACAATGGCAAAACGGACGAACCGGCTGCGTTCTTTCGCGTTGGTCAGAATCATGCCAGGCCTAATTTTGCGTGGAAATATGGGATGGTGCGCGCAATGCCCTCGTTAAGCGAAATGCTTGGCTCCCAATTAAGGATTTGTCTGGCGCGGGTGATGTCTGGCCGGCGGCGCTGCGGGTCGTCTCCCAGGCGCAGGTCGGGTTTTATTACGATGCCAGCCTGATTGCCGGTCAGCCGGTTTATGGTCTCGGCAAATTGTAGAATGGAAGTTTCCGCCGGGTTGCCGATATTCACCGGCATGTGCTCATCGGAAAGCAGCAGCCGATAAATGCCCTCGACTAGATCATCGACGAAACAGAAGCTGCGCGTTTGAGCGCCATCACCGTATACGGTGAGCGGTTCGCCACGCAGCGCCTGCTGAATAAAGTTGGGCACGACCCGGCCGTCGTCCAGGCGCATGCGCGTGCCGTAGGTGTTGAAAATGCGCACAATATGCGAATTGATGCCATGAGTACGGTGATAGGTCATGGTGAGCGCTTCGGCAAAACGCTTGGCCTCGTCATACATCGAGCGCACGCCAATCGGGTCGACGTGACCCCAGTAGGTTTCTTTCTGCGGGTGTTCCAGGGGATCGCCGTAAATTTCACTGGTGGACGCCAGCAAGAATTTAGCTTTTTGCGCACGGGCAACGCCGAGGGAATTATGGGTGCCCAACGCGCCAGCCTTCATCGTCTGAATAGGTAAATTCGTATAGCCATAAGGTGAGTTGGGATTGGGGCTGGCAGGCGACGCGAAGTGCATCACTGCATCCACTTTTCCGGGCACGAATATGAAATTGGCGACATCATGCCGGATGAAGAGAAAGTTCGGGTTGCCTGCAAGGTGGGTGAGGTTATCCGGACTGCCAGTGATGAAGTTGTCCATGCCAACGACCGAATGCCCTTCTTTGAGCAGACGGTCGCAAAGGTGTGAACCTAAAAATCCTGCCGCGCCAGTGATTAAAACACGCATAAAAACGATACCATCCTTTTAAACAAGATTACTTCCAGTCCAGCCGGCTGACCAACCCATCCCCGGTGACCTGCCGGGTTTTTGCAGTTTCAGAATCAATCAACCAGATATTGCCTTGGTAGGTGAACGCAATGTAGCGTGGCTGGTTTTCCTGGCGGGAAGGGGACCAGACCACAGTTTGCGGATCCAAACCCGAGGAGCCCTCAGGCGGGAACAATTTTAGCCGGTTGGAGCCATCCTGGTCCATCTTAAGCAAACGGTAGCGACTGGAGCCGCTTTGCTCCGGGAAAATCGCTTCCAGGTACGCCAGCCGCGACGGACTTTCACCGCTGGCTGGAGAAAAACTGGGGTGGCCAAACATACCAACCTGTTGAGCCAGTGGAATTTGTTGGCCTGTAGGAAGGTTAATCGAGATCAGATTGAATAGCGGTGAAGTTTCGGAATTACTCAATCCAGAAACCGGCTCGTGGGTAATGACATAAAGCTGCTGACTGTCCGCCGACCAGGAAATTCCGGGTACCCAGGCCCAATCGGAGCGGGTCTGGTAAGGAAGGATTTCGATCAGTGGAAAAAATGTGCCTTCCGCAAAATTCACCAGGCCAACCGAATCGGGGCGGGCGTAGGCTAACTGCGTGGCATCAGGCGACCAGGCAAAGGTCGTACCCCACCAACCGTAAATACCGCCGGTATTCGGCTCAATGATGGTTTCATCGCTCAAAACCACTCCGTCGGAGCCAATCACCAATTGGCGCAAATCATTATTCGCCTGCCAACCCGGAGCAGCTTCGCGTGGTTCAACCGTGGAAACTAAAATCGTCTGAACTGCGTATGGAACCCAATCGGCGAAATGAATGACGTTGTGGATGTTCAAGTCGAATAAAGCCGGTGCCTCGCCGTCCAGCGAAGCTGCCCACAGCGCGTTGATATCACTACTGGATTCGTCTAGAATGGCGCGAGTGAAGAGCAGCCAGGATCGATCTGGGGAAAGTCTGAACACACGGCCGTCCAAATCACCCGTCGTGACCACTGCCCGGCGATTGCCGGTATTGTTTTCGATCGTCCAGGCGTTACCGCCGTTGAGGTAAACCAAACGACCTGGGATTGGCAGCGGCGAAAACGGCGCCTGGACGCCGATCATGATGATCTCATCCGTGGGGGCAGTGTGCAACTCGACCCTGAAAACCGTTTTAGCCACTTCGACGCCATTTTCGAGCAGACGGCGGTAGGTAATTTGCTGCAAACCGTTCTCGCCGGGCTGAATCAGCAGGCTTTGGCCTTCGGGCAAAGTCTCGTTGCGAACGGTCTGATGGTCAAACGGGATCACGATTTCTTCTACTTCGTATTCTTCCGCCACCCGGAAAATCGTGATTTCTTCCGGCGCAGTGATCAGAGTAAAAGTAGGCGGTTGCGTGCGATCCAATTCTGAAAGTGTCAACCCAGCCTGCTTAATGGCGCTCTGCACGCTCGTGCCGGAAGGGATATCCAGTTTCAATGTATTCGCTTGATCCTTGATTTCAACTGGAACCAGGTCAGGTGTGGCGATGGGTTGTGACGTACAACCCGCAGCCAGCAAAACGGTAATTACAAAGAAAATCCATAGCTGCCAGGGCCGAAACCAACGAGCCCGGTGAGGATTATGTGCTGCCAGCATAATGGTTGAAGGGGATTCCAATGAATCGAGTATAATCAGCCGAGAAAATTTAACAAGACAATTATAGCATGACAGACTCCGAACCCTACCGCCAATCCCTTTCCCTGGACGCCCGCATCGAGGCGATCTTGTTTGTCGCACCTGCTCCTGTTTCCATCCAACAACTGGCGGAAGCGCTGGCAACAGCCCCGGGCGAGATCGAGGAATCGCTTCGCCGGTTAGACCGGGCCTTGCAAAACGCACGCGGTATCCGACTACAGCGCCATGAAGGACGCTATCAACTGACTACAGCGCCGGAACTGGCAGAGGAAGTGGAAAAATTTCTTGGTTTGGAAGCCACGGCGCGCTTGAGCCGGGCGGCGTTGGAAACTCTGGCGATCGTCGCCTACCGCCAGCCGATAACCCGGCCGGGGGTTGACGCCATCCGCGGGGTGAACAGTGACGGGGTGATCAAAAGTCTGCTGTCGAAAGGGTTGATCCAGGAAATTGGCCGCACGGAAGGTCCTGGCCGCCCGATCCTCTATGGCTCGACGCAGGATTTCCTATCACATTTTGGGATTAACTCTCTGGATGACCTGCCGCCTTTCGAGCTTCTTGAGCAGGAGGGCGTCAGCCAGGATGAAGAGCAGCGCCTCTTAAAGGATTAATAATGACTGAAGAACGAATTCAAAAAATCCTGGCGAGGGCTGGGTTTGGATCACGCCGGGCGAGCGAAGTTCTCATCGCCGATGGGAGGGTGCGCGTCAACGGGGTACTGGTGGAGCTGGGAGCCAAGGCTGATGCTGAAAGAGATCAGATAACCGTCGATGGGCAGCCGATCCCAACCAGTGCGCCGGCAGGGATTTATATTGCATTGAACAAACCGCGTTTCGTCCTTTCGGATAACGTATTGGACGATCCGCGTAAAACCGTGTTTGATCTGGTGCCGGTTTCAGGCCAGCTATTCATTGTGGGACGCTTGGATTTCGAAAGCGAAGGGCTGGTTCTACTGACCAATGACGGCGAACTGGCAAACCGATTGACCCATCCGCGCTACGGCCACGAAAAGGAATATCGGGTGCTGGTGGCCAAGCGCCCGGATGAAGAACAGTTGGAAGTCTGGCGACGCGGCGTGGTGCTGGAAGACGGACACCGCACCTCGCCGGCCGATGTGCGCATCGAATCCACTTCGGGTAAAGGCGCCTGGCTGCGAATCATCATGCATGAGGGGCGCAAACGCCAGATTCGCGAAATCTGCACGCAAATCGGATTACCGGTTGTCCGCATCCTGCGGGTACGCATAGGAAGCTTGCAGTTGGGCGGATTGAAACCCGGCGAATGGCGGGATTTAATGCCTTTGGAAGTGCGGGCGTTGAAAGCTGCGGCGCCCGAACAGGAAAAGAATAGACCAGTTAAACCGCGCCCGGTTGCTGGCTCGGTTAAGAAGTATTCTCCAAAGCCGCGCGCCGTATCGGGAACGGATAAAAAATATTCCCCAAGATCACGACCTTCAGCCGGGACCAACAAAAAATATACTCCGAAACCAAAACCAGCGGCAGGAACGAATAAGGGAAAAGTAAAACTGCGCCCAGGCACTGGATCTGATAAAAAATATCCCGCCAAACCACAGCCGACTAACCGTAATAGAAAATAAACCAAACAGCGAGTGAGTAGGACAATGAAGTCCTTTTCACCCGCTGCTATAAATTGTTAAGATCGATTTGTCGAATTACTCGAATGTATCTGCGCTCGGCAGTGCTTTTTGCAGGCCTTTGATGACTTCGAACTCTTCCGGCAGACCTTTGGTCTGCTTGCGAATGAAATCCTTGAGTTTATCGACCGCAACGGCTGGGATCGGAGAATCAGATGCCTCCAGTTCGGCTTTGGGATTGGTGAAAATCAAGACGGCGCGCGGTTCAGGCACGTCGATCCCGCTGACATTCTTTTGGAAGGACTTTTTCAAATCAGTCAACGCGTACTGAGCATCCAACTCGGGACGGCCAATGTTATCCTGCCCAAATAGTTTCATGTAGAAATTGCCGCCTTTTTGACGGAAGCGCCCTTTGCCCTCGTCGTATGTGATTTTGCCGCCGGCCGGGGTTGGCACCAGCGCCCAGACGCCAGTCGGACCGGTCAACAGATGAGGAATGCCGGCGGTGTAGTGGTAGAGGACGTATTTGTCTTCCAGGCCCTTAAGGCTGGTGGAGATGAGTTCATCCGGGCGGGGAGAGCGGCCCCAGCGGTTGCCATAGAAAACGCCAACCTGGGTCAAAAGGAAGCCGATTAGTAATGCGCCGAAGGTGATGGTGATTTGCTCGGGTTGGGCGAAGGAAAAATACAGGCCAATACCCAGCACTGCCAGGGCCGCCATGGTGGTGATCTGTCCAATTTTCTTATTACGCTTAATCAATTTTTCGTTGCTTACTATTTTCATGACCAATCCTTATTCTGCGGGGGTGGGTGTTTCTAAGAGCGCCAGCCGATCCTTAATGGCCTGACGCAGACTTTCCAGCAAGTCAGCCTGGATGGCCTGACGAGCCACGCGAATGGCGCTGACCAATGCACGGCTGTCCGAGCGTCCGTGACCAACAAAAACCAATCCATCAATGCCCAACAGGGGAGCGGCGCCGGTTTCAGCCGGGTCGAGTATCTTCTTAATATTCCTGAAGGCCGGTTTGGCCAACAACGCACCCAATCTGGTTGGGAATGACGACATCAATTCGGTCCGTAATTCATCGATCAACAGCTTGGCAACCGCTTCGGAAGATTTGAGCAAAATATTGCCGGTGAAGCCATCCGTCACCACCACATCCGCTTCGCCGCCGAAGAGTTCTTTGCCTTCAACATTTCCAATGAAATTGAGGCCGGATTTTTCCAGCAGCGGATAGGTGTCGTGAGTCAGGGTGTTGCCCTTGCCGGCCTCTTCGCCGTTCGAAAGCAGGCCTACGCGCGGAAAGGGCTTATGGAGCACCCGCTCGACGTAAACTGAACCCATAACCGCAAATTGAAGAAGAAATTCTGGTCGGCACTCCGAATTTGCGCCAATATCGATCACGGCGCAATGCCCGCCTTTGACCGGGAATAGCGCGGTAAGGCCCGGGCGGGCAACACCCTGGATGCGCCCAAGCGTCCGCAGTCCGTTGAACATGGCCGCTCCCGTATTCCCGGCGGTGACAAAGGCCTGTCCGCGACCGGATTTGATCAATCCAAGCCCGACCGCCATGCTGTTGCGCGGTTTACGGCGGGCGGCTTCGACCGGTTTCTCGCCCATTTCGACCAAATCGGGCGCGTCTTCTATGACGACCGGAAAACCCTTTGGGTTGAGGGCTTTCAGCTTCGGCTCGAGTAATTCCCGGTTCCCGACCAGAATGATTTCTTCACCGAACATCTCGGCGGCGGTCACTGCGGCTTGAATCTCGGGTTCGGGATATTTATCGCTGCCCATCGCGTCGAGGATGATGGTCATGGCTGCTCCTTATGCGTGTATCCATTGATGGGAATGAGGGGGATTTTAGGATATTTTCTTGACATCTACCCATAGCCGATTATAATTGCGAAGCTTTTGCGCTGGTGCTGGAATTGGCAGACAGGCATGGTTGAGGGCCATGTGCCGCAAGGCGTGGGGGTTCAAGTCCCCCCCAGCGCACACACCAATGAGAACAGATTATAAGCGAAACGCCCCTATCAATGGGGCGGTTTGCTTTAATTGGATATAGCGGGACATGCTTCGTCCATGATAATTCAATGAATACGTATAATATTGATAAGCTTCGCAGGTTAGTATCCAGATTATCAAAAATTTGTGGCCGAAACAAAATCTGTGCATTGACTAATTATGGAGAAGGATTAGGGTAATGACTCAATGCTATATGTGCAATTCCGATGGGATATCGAAAGAACATGTTCCCCCGCTCTGTATCTTTCCTGAATCAAAGGATTTACCACCAGGAATTAATTATCGGAAAAACTTAATCAAAGTCCCCGCTTGCAAAGAACATAATCTCAAAAAATCTAGTAATGATGAATATTTGTTATTCGTGACGGTGTCAAATTGGAATACAAATGATATAGGACTACGTCAATGGAGAACAAAAGTTTTACGAGCGATTGCGAAGCGGAACTCAAAACTTGAAATCTTTAATAATCTACGTACTGTGCGCGTAGATAATATGCTTACAGGCGCTTTTGATTTGGATTTTGACAGATTTTCCAATGAAATGGACATGGTAAGCAGAGGAATTTTTTTTCATCATTTTGGAAAACAGTGGTTCGGATCATTTGACATATCATCCCCTGCCGCTATAAAAACCATAGGGCCAGATCCATCCCGCTACAATGAAAGAGTTGTGCTATTGATAGACATGATTTCAAGAAAATTGGAACAGGAACCTATCCGGGGTGAAAACCCAGAGGTATTCAAATACCGATACCAGTATGGGTTTGAAGAAAATGAGCATTATTTTATTTTACAAATGGTGTTCTATGAATATTTTATCGTATCATCAAGTTCGCCATCTCATCGAAAAAAGGACACTTAATGATATAACCGGAGACACGAATTTGCCCCTAGCAATTTACGTCACAGCAACATTGGTGCTTGTATAGTAAAATGCCAAGTATAGATAGAGGAATTGTTCGATAATACACGAATACATGATTCAAACTAGCCAGTTTGAATCATTGTAAAAATCGCAATTAATTAACGCGGGATTAATGCTTAAAAGTTTGATTAAGAATTCCGGCGGGTAATGTAAATGGTCAACTGTTCCAGATGATCGCGCTCCGGGCATTCAGGCAGTTGTTGCAGTTTTTCCAGCGCGTGATCGACAAAGCGGTTGGCTTCTGCCATGGCCAGGTCGATCGCTTCGCTGGAGCGGATTTTTTCCACGAGGCGTGAAACCTGTTCATCATAGTGCAGGCAATCTCCAGCCAGAATTTCCTGGGCATCCTCGTCGTCCGGATGGTTTTCCAGAAAGAAGAGGGTCGGCAGGGTAATCAAGCCTTGCCGCAAATCGCTGCCTACCGGTTTTCCGAGCTGCGACTGGTCACTGGTGAAATCAAACACATCGTCGATGATCTGGAACGCCATGCCAATGTCATAGCCGTACTGGCGAACAAGGGTGGTCGTTTCTGCGCTGACCGGACTGATCAATGCCGCGCAGCAGGTACACGTCTCGAACAACGAGGCAGTCTTGGCGTAAATGCGTTGGTAATATTCCTCGCGGTTGGCGCGGCAGCGGCTGGTGAAGAGCTGGGTGATCTCGCCATTCACAATGACGCCCAGAGTGGTAGCAAACAGGCTGATGGCTGGAACGGATTCGGTGTCAGCGGCCAGTTTGGCGGCCCGGGCGAAAAGGAAGTCGCCTGTGAGGACGGTAGCTCCCGGCGACCAGCGGGAATTCAAAGTAGGGATGCCGCGGCGCAGCAACGATCCATCGATCAAATCGTCATGAACCAGGGTGGCGGTGTGCAGCAATTCGATGGCAGCAGCCAACGTCACCAGGCGGTCTTCATCCGCGCCTAACATACGGCCGGTCAGGATGGTTAAGGTGGGGCGAATGCGTTTTCCCCCGGACGAAATCAAATGATCCAGCGCTGCTTTCAGGTCCGGATTATGACCCTCTGCCTGAGACCGCATCAAGTGTTCGACGCGGTGAATTTGATCTTGAACGGGGACAAAGAACGAGGCAGTAGTGCTCAATCAAAGGCTCCAATTGAATAAATTACTTGCATTCCGGGTTGTAATTCCAACGACCTGTTCGAATTCCATCTGTCTGTGGTTTGAAAGAGCCTGCGCAACCAAGGAAACGAAGGCCGGCTCATTGCGGGTGCCGCGGTGAGGGTGGGGGGTCAGGTAAGGGGCGTCAGTTTCGATCAAAAGGTTCTCTATGGGATGTTCACGAGCCAGTAGATGTTTGTCGGCGGCGTTCTTATAGGTCAGCGGTCCGGCTATACTGATAAAAAATCCTGCGCGGCGGGCTTGTTCTGCCTGAATTAATTCTCCTTCGTAAGAATGGAGCACGCCTGCCCGGCCAGTGAGCGGAGAATTTGCCTTGCGCAGTTCTTCAGACCAGTTGTTCAGTATGGGAAGCAAGTCATTCAAGGCCTCGCGGCTGTGCAGGACTGCCGGTTTTTCGACCTGCGCCGCCAGGTCCAATTGCGCCAGCAGAATCTCCTGCTGCAAGAGTGGATCGGTGTCTTTCCAATGGTTGTCCAACCCAATTTCTCCGATCGCCACCACTTTGGGATGTGCAGCCAGGTCTTTCAGCGCTTTCAAGGCTCCTGGATGCCAGTCACTGCCGATATTGGGGTGAATGCCCACTGCGGCAAAAACTTCCGGGTAGCGATCTGCCAGCTCTACTGCTTTGCGGCTGGTTTCCAGGTCGATGCCAGGCACCAGGATCCGGCCGATTCCGGCCGACCGGGCGCGATCCAACACCTCTTCCAGGTCATTATTGAATTGATTAAGGTTCAGATGGCAGTGCGTATCAGTAAGGAACACTGGTTAATTCAACCCTGCGATGGCTAATCCGTCCTGCAGTATGGCGGAAACCCGATCCCCGTGGGTTGTCTCGCAATATACCCGCATGATGGGCTCGGTGCCTGAGAAGCGGATCAGCAACCAGCCGCCGTCTTCCAGCAAGAATTTGTACCCATCCAGCGTATTTAGACCGGTTACCTTTAATCCGCCGATGGTAGCAGGGTTCGCTGTGAGGATCCGTTGAATTTTAGCCTGCGGGTCGCCAGTGAAACGGGTGTCGATACGGTCGTAATAATGCGGGCCAACAATGGAAAAAAGCTGGGCAAGCAGTTGAGAAGGCGATTTCTTCAACCTGACCATCATGTCGAGAAAGTACAAGCCCGCAAGGATACCGTCGCGTTCCGGGACATTGCCGCGGAAGGCATAACCGCCTGATTCCTCGCCGCCGATCAAGGCGTTGGTCTCTGTGAACTTGGGTGCAACGTATTTGAAACCCACCCCGGTCTCATAAACGGGTACATTGTAAATTTTGCCCAACTTTTCGAGCATGGAGGTGGTGGATAGAGTTTTAACGATCGCGCCGCGTTCACCGCGTACCTCAAGCAGGTAGTAAGCCAGCAGCCCATACGCCTGCAACTGGTTGATGAAAACCCCATGCTCGTCCCCGAGCCCCACCCGGTCAGCATCGCCATCAGTGATCAAGAGCACATCTGCGCCGTTCTTGACGGTTTCTGCCAAGCCAACATCGATATTTGGTGGAATGGGTTCCGGGCGCTTCATTTCGGGAAAACTTGGGTTGCGCTGGTTGTGAATTTCGATGACCTGGGTCTTACCGCCTGCCAGCAGGCGTGGGAACCAACCCGCACCGTTGCCCCACATGGTGTCCACCATAACTTTCAAGCCGGCATCCTTGATGGGCTGCAGGTCGATCAAATCCTTCAAATGTTCGATGTAGGCAGGGGCAGGATCGAAATATACCAGGCGTTTCTCTGATTCTGCCTGGGCAGCGGGCATGACCTTCACGCTTTCACTCGAGTCGGGAATCAAGTCTTCGATTTTCTTCAAACCCTGCGGGTCGATCGCGCCGCCGGAGGAGTTTCGCACTTTAAACCCGTTATCGGTGGGTGGATTATGTGAGGCGGTGATATTGACCGCTCCGGCCGCTTTCAGGTTGACAGTTGAATAAGAGATTACCGGGGTCGGAGTGGGCCCGTTTGTCAGGTAAACATTCAGGCCGTTCGCGCATAAAACTTCGGCAACTGCCAGCGCAAAATTTTCGGACATAAAACGTTTGTCGTGGCCAACCACAATCCAGGAATTGCTTTTTCCGATGGCGACTATGTAAGCGGCGAAGCCTTGAGCGCAACGCCGGACATTTTCAAAGGTGTAATCTTCGGCGACATACCCCCGCCATCCGTCCGTCCCGAATTTTATCTTTTGCAGCATGAGTGCTCCTCAAAACTACCTGTGAGAATCAGTACAATATGGCCTATTATAACAGGGGTTGTGTGGAGGCGAAAGTTTTTTCTATATAAAAGACCATGCTATAATTTACCGTTACGGTCTGATTTGAAAGGTGAAATGACAAAGTGAAAGAGCGAATTTATCTGGATTATGCTGCCACAACCCCGGTTGACCCGCGGGTTGTCGAGCGTATGTTACCTTTTTTTACCGGTACTTTTGGCAACCCTTCCTCGGTTCACTGGTTTGGGCAGCAGGCTGAAGCGGCTCTGGAAAGTGCCCGTGAGACAGTCGCCAGTGCATTAGGCGCGCAGGCGGATGAGATTGTCTTTACCAGTTGTGGAACGGAAAGCGACAATTTAGCCATTCGCGGGATGGCATTTACGCAGCGCGAAAGAACCGGTGCGCAGCGCATCATCACCACACCCGTTGAACACCACGCTGTTCTTCATACCGTCGAACAATTGGCAGAGCTAAACGGCTTCAAGATGGATTTGCTGCCGGTTGACCAATATGGGATGGTTGATCCCGAAGATTTACGCCATGCCTTGCGCGACGATGTGGCGCTGGTCAGTATCATGTACGCCAACAACGAAATCGGTACCATCAACCCCATTGCAGAAATTGGAAAGTTGTGCCTGCAGCGCGGCGTCCCATTACATTCGGATGCCGTGCAGGCCGCCGCTCACTTGCCGATGAATGTCGTGCGCGACCAGATCGATTTACTGGCAATCGGGGCGCATAAATTTTACGGCCCAAAAGGCGTTGGGGCGTTGGCAGTGCGTAAAAATGTTGGACTTCACCCGTCACAGACCGGCGGCGGCCAGGAAAATGGCCGACGGGCAGGTACCCAGAATATTCCATATATCGTTGGGCTGGCTGAAGCATTGAAATTGACGGTGGATGATTTGGAGGCTCGCCGGCAGCGGTATACTGCCAGGCGCGACCGCCTGATTGCTGGCGTACTGGGTAATGTATCAGGCTCGCGCCTGACCGGGCATCCCACCGAACGATTGCCAAACCACGCCAGCTTTGCCTTCGAAAGGCTGGATGGAAATCATCTGCTTATGCTGCTGGATGCTGCCGGTTTCGCCTGCTCGTCCGGCTCGGCTTGCAAAGTCGGCGATCCTAAACCGTCGTCTGTGCTTAATGCAATTGGCCTGTCACAAGCCTGGACGCTCGGTTCTCTGCGCGTGACCCTGGGTGAAAGTACAACCCTCGATCAAATTGAATCGTTCATCGAAGTGCTGCCCTCACTGGTGACCAAAGTGCGCGGCGCTGCGTAAGGGTGGTCAAACAATGACCAAAGGAACGTCCGTTGTCGTCGCCATGAGCGGCGGTGTGGATAGTTCAGTGGCAGCGGCGCTGCTGGTGGAGCAGGGCTACAATGTGACCGGCGTAATGCTGCGTCTGTGGTCTGAACCCGGCAAAGAGGAGAGTAACCGCTGCTGTACCCCGGATGCCATGGCAGGCGCACGACGGGTTGCGGCCAAACTTGGTATCCCGTTCTATGTGCTCAACAGCCAGGACTTATTCCACAACGTGGTCGTGCAGTCGTTCATGGATGGCTATCGCAACGGTATCACCCCCAATCCATGTATATTGTGCAATCAACATATCCGCTGGGGTTTCATGTACGAAACCGCACGCGAATTGGGCGCAGAATTTATGGCAACTGGGCATTATGCGCAGGTCAATCCAAAACCTGACGGCAGCGTCGAATTGCACCGCGGGCTCGACCCTGACAAGGACCAGTCATACGTGATGAGCGTCCTGCCACAGGAAAAATTACGCCACACCCTGTTCCCGGTTGGCGGCATGGCAAAGCCTGAAGTGCGCGAACACGCGCGGCGTTTTGGTTTGACCGTCGCTGACCGCGCTGACAGCCAGGATTTATGCTTTTTGGCCGGGCAGGATTATCGGGGTTTTTTGGCGCGCCATGTCCCAGAGGTCACAAAGCCAGGGAAAATTGTCAACGCTGACGGCCGCCTCGTGGGCGAACACCAGGGTCTGGCGTTTTACACCATTGGTCAACGCAAGGGATTAGGGGTTGCGGCTTCTCGCCCGTTGTACGTCCTCGAGAAAACCCTGGCGACCAATGAACTGGTGGTGGGTGATGAAACCAATCTCGGGCGCAATAGCCTGACAGCCGGCGGAATGAATTGGATTGCCGGTGCGGCGCCTGCGGCACCATTTGAAGCGGATGTAAAAATCCGTTACCGGGCAGCTTTGGCGCCAGCGGTAGTTATCCCCCAGAGCGAGGACCAAATTTCCATCCATTTCAAAAATTCAATGCGCGATATAACCGTTGGACAGCGGGTTGTTATCTATAATGGGGAGGTGGTTCTTGGCGGGGGAACCATCCGGTCATCTTTCAACAGGTTCGAGGAGCCAGCATGACGATCCAGGCAGTTTTATTAGGCATCATCGCTCCGATATTCTTTGGGGCTGTATTTCATCTCTGGCGCGGCGGGGCAACCTGGCGATTGGGATTGTACATCGCACTGGCCATGGTTGGATTCTGGGTGGGCCACCTGGTTGGTACCCGACTCGGATGGGAATTCCTCAAAGTTGGATCGCTGCAGATGGGAATCGGAACCATCAGCGCTATTTTGTTCATGCTGCTGGGCCACTGGTTGAGTTTTAAACAACCGGAAGCTGAAACTGCCCGGCCGAAACGACCCACCCGGAGCGTGCGCCGGTGAGTTGGAACCTGCACGGTACCCATGTCGAAGATGGCGATCTGGTTCAACTGGTGGGGCTGCGCCATAAGAGTTTTATTATTCGGGTTGCTGCCGGCGGTAAGATGGAATCGCACCGCGGGGTAATCAAACATGATGATCTGATTGGCAAACCCTGGGGCACCAAAATCAGCAGTCACCTGGGAAACCCATTTTTTATTTTGCAACCGGCTTTGGGCGATTTACTCAAAGAAATGCCGCGTACCACGCAAATCATGTATCCAAAAGAAATTGGTTTTATTCTGGTGAACATGGGTATTGGCGAGGGGCAATTGGTGGTGGAAGCCGGCACCGGATCAGGCGCGTTAACCACCGCTCTGGCCTTCGCTGTCGGTAAAACCGGGCGTGTGGTGAGCTACGAAGTTCGCCCGGAAATGCAAGCCCTGGCGATGAAGAATTTGAACCGGCTGGGATTGATCGATCGGGTCGAGTTCAAGCTGCGCGACATTAGCGAGGGGTTTGATGAGACGGGCGTCGATGCCCTGTTTCTGGATGTGCAGAACCCGTATGATTTCATTGCACAGGTGAAAACTGCGCTTAAATTTGGCGGTTTCTTCGGCTCGATTTTACCGACCGCCAATCAGGTTACCAGATTGGTGCTGGCCTTGCGACAGAATAATTTCGCGTTCATTGACATTTGCGAACTTCTGCTGCGCTACTACAAAGCGGAACCCGAACGGTTCCGGCCAGTCGATCGGATGATTGCACATACCGGCTACCTGCTGTTCGCCCGGCCGGTCATCATCGAACAAGAGGATGACCAGACGACGCTGCTGGAAATCGAAGGCCGAAAGGCAGGTCTCGCGGCGAAGTCCGATGAGCCAGACACAGAGATCGATACCACGGATGAAACAGCCTGACAAATTTAGGATTTGAGTGGATGAGTGATTCCGAAAATCCTTCCGCAGCGATGTTGACCGCCGAAGATATTCGTTCGCGTCTCGAAACCTATTGTCGCGAAATGACCGAGCATGGAGAAATGTTCAACGGCCGCAAGGCGGCGGTTTTGATCCCCTTGTACTGGTACGGGGGCGAATGGCATGTGCTCTTTACCCGCCGTTCCGAGGGTGTGAACGACCATAAGGGACAGGTGTCCTTTCCGGGCGGAGCTGTTGAGGCGGATGACAGGAATGTCTATCAGGCGGCGCTACGAGAGGCTAATGAAGAGATTGGGCTGGTACCAGGCAATGCGGAAATCCTTGGGCGGCTAAAAGATTACATCACCATTTCTCAGTTTGTCATTTCACCGATCGTTGCACGCATAAACTGGCCGTTCTCCATCCGCATCAATTCCAGTGAAGTCAGCCGGGTGTTTTCCATCCCACTCAGCTATCTGGGAGATCGGTCGAACATCGATATTCGCACCCACACCTTCTCGGATGGGCAGACCACGCGCTTGTTTTATTTCGCACCTTATGACGGGGAACTTTTGTGGGGGATTACTGCGAGGATAACCGTGCGGCTGCTTAAAGTGCTTGGATTTTTGGAAAATAGTTATTAGGGGGTCTGTAAGCCGAATAAAAAAGAGGCCATTCCAATTTCTGGAACAGCCTCTTTTGTTGTTCTGCGAAGATTAATCTTCGACTTCTTCTTCCTTCTTGCCGCGCTCGATCACTTCGGGTTCAGCTACAGCTTCGGTAACCTCTTCCACTTCTTCAACAGCGCCGCCAGTGATAACCACGACAACATCGTCTAGGTCGTGGAGAATTTCGATCTTGTCGCTAACCTTCAACGCGCTAACCAGAATGGACTGGCCGATGGAGGTCAAGTCGGAAATATCCACCGAATACTTTTCTGGAAGGTCCTGCGGTAGGCCTTCGACCTCGATCTCGGTCATTTCATGGACAACTACGCCGTTCAAATCTTTGACGGCCGGAGAAACGCCCACCAGTTCAATCGAGACCTTGGAGCGGATCTTCTCAGTCAAAGAAACAACCTGGAAGTCAACATGAAGAAATTCATTGCGAATGTAGTCCATCTGGCGTTCACGAACCAGGGTCGCCAGTTCTTTGCCATCGAGTGCGATGGTCACGATTTGTGATTGCGATGCCTTTTTTAGAATGCGGGAGGCACTGCGAAAATCCATTTCAATGGCAGCGGGCTCAAAATTATGGCCGTACATGACTCCCGGCAACTTGCCAGAACGGCGCAAGGCCCCAACCTGTTTCCCGGTGGCGGTGCGCCGGGTTGCTTCGATCAACACTTTTTCCATGTCATCATCCTTCGAGCGCCTCTCACCTCAGACGAGGTTACCTTCGCTCTATTTGATTGTACAGGCCAACGCCTGAGGGTTGAATGTGCTGGCAGTCCCAGCGACCTTGTATTTTAGTCGGAAGCAGGTGGTGCGTCAAGACTTTGGTCCAACAAGAGTTTGGCTAGTAAAAATATTGACCCAGTAGGGGCTGCTCGCGAGCAGCCCCTACACGCGAGCAGCCCCTACACGCGAGCAGCCCCTACACGCGAGCAGCCCTTACATGCAAGCAGCCCTTACATGCAAGCAGCCCTTACATGCACGCAACCCGTTCTCTATCCTCTGCTGGCAATGGTGAGGGCTAGCCAAGCGCCATAAATCACTGCAACCGTGCCGATTATGACAAGCACAAAATTAACCACGCGAAGCACCATAGGGGAGGGATCGAGATCCAACAGGATGGAGCGCAGCCCAAGGAAGCTGTGAACTACGACCAGGACGAGAAAGGAAATTTCCATGACTACGATGATAGGATTTTGAAAATAAGCGACTACATCCGCATAGGTTAATAATCCGCCAGGAGCAACCAGGTGGTTGACAATAAAATGGATGCCAAGGAAAACCACGATCAATAACCCCGTGAAAATTTTGAGCAGCCAGCGGCCGCTACCTTCCAGCCTTTTGGGTGACAACGGTTCACGCATAACTCAACCCTCGGAGAACATTTTGAATGCAAAGAAGGCGATCACCAGCACAGCTACGGCCATCAAGACAATGAAGGTGCTTTTTTGATAGCGCACACCGACCCCGAAGCTGTTGAGCGCGATGCGGATGCCGTTCAGCCCATGGATAACCCCGGCAGCAATGACCAGTAGCTCGCCCAGCTTGAACAACGGGTTCTTGACCAGGGCGATAAATCCATCGTACGCATCGGCTCCCTTTGCGAGCTGGCCAAGCGCGATCAAATGCATCAACAAATAGAGCGTAAGTCCCAATGCGGTTACCCGGTTGAGGATAAAACCAAATGTGCCCAGTGACCGGCTGCGCGGGTCGAACCAGCGCGGCCAATTGGCAGATTGAGGCTGGTTAGACATTTTTCTTCTCCTGCGAGCGAGGTCTAAAAATCGATTTAATCCGATCCGACATTACCTTTTTTCGCATATCCATAATCCGCCAGGCGGGATCGACGCCTGATGGGCAGACTTCCGTGCATTCGTATGCGCTGTGACAGCGCCAGAGCCCGGTATGGTCGTCCGCCTGGTTGATGAATTCCTGAGACGGATTCTGACTATACATGAGATGGAGCGATGCCAGGACTGCGGGGCCAACATATTCTTTGTCGGTGTTGGCAGCCGGGCAGACTGAAATGCACAGCCCGCATTCGATGCAATCGACCAGCCTTTCTGGCTTACGGCCGGTTGAGCTCTCCGCTGATTGGGGCTGTTCATACGGCAAGCAGGCTGCTGCAACCGGCGCTACCGAGTTAAATCCCGACTTATCCATCCGTAAAAAGAAATGACCCATATCTACCACCAGGTCGCTGACGACCGGAAAGTTGCGCAGCGGATCGATCCGTACGGTGCCGCCATTTTGGGTCACCGAGCGGATGGTGGTGATGCAGGTCAGCTTTTCGCGGCCGTTGACGCGCATACCGCAGGCGCCGCAGGTTGAGTGGTGGCAGGCATGCCGGTAGGTGAGAGTGCGGTCATGGAAAGCCCAAATGCGTTCCACTGCGTCCAGGATATATTCCTCAGGATCGACTTCGAGGGTAAAGGTTTGAACATAAGGTTTACCGCCCGTGCGTTGGCGGCGTACCTTGAAGTGGACTTGCCAAAGTTGTTCGGTCATGCTGTTACCTCGGCAGCTTGATAATACAGGTGGTAGTCAGCCAGCGTGTGCTGCGCGGTTTCACAGGTGCGCTGCCATCCCAACTTCTGGCACACCAGATCTGCCGTTTTTTCGGCCATCGCCCGGCAAGTTGTGGCTTTACCGCCAGTTACCGTAACCAGGCCGTCCACTCCATCGTCTGTTCGATGGTCGTAACATTTGAAAGTGCGCGAAAGGCTGCGCCCGCTCATCATGCCGCCAATCAGCGGGCGGGCCGACATGTAAGCCCCCCGCATTTTGATATTCTCCAATTCAGGCACCAGCAGCGCAGCCCGCTTATGCATTTCCTTGATCTGATCGGTGTAAACGGGTATGTAATCCGCGTCTTCAACCTCGAAAGAGGTGGTGCCGATTACCGCCATGCGGCGCTGCGGCAGCAAGATATCGCCGTCGTCCGGTTCGCACAGTCGGTTGATCACTCGCTGCGTAACGCGCTTTTCATAAGCCACCATCACACCGGGGGTTGGACGCACCGGTACGGGAATCCCGGTAAGCTCTGCCACTTTACCGGCCCAGGCGCCGGTTGCATTGATGGTGATATCCGCATGGAAATCAACCGGCTGACCGGCGTGCCGATTTACCGCGGAGACCCCACAGATATTCCCATTGCCGTCTCTCAGGAACCCAACCACATCATGAAAAGTCTTAAATTCTGCGCCTTGTTGCCGGGCACTGGCCGCAAAAGCCATGGCCAACCGCAAAGGATCGAAAGCGGCGTCGGGTACCTGGTAGGCGACTAATATTTTAGGATTCAAGGCAGGTTCGGCTTCAAGCGCGCGTTGGACGTCGATTTCTTCCACCGGGATGCCGCAATTCTGGGCGCCCTGGAAAAAAGCTGGCACATACCCCAGGTCAGCATCGTCCAGCGCGACGAAATAGCCGCCGTTGTACTCGATACACTGTTTGGCAATGCGCCGCAAGATCATATTTTCCTGGATGCATTCAATAGCCGCATCGGCATCCGTAACGCAATAACGTGCGCCGGAATGCAGCAGTCCATGCGTTCGGCCTGAGGTACCGGAAGCCAGTTCGCCGCGTTCTACAACTGTGACCAAAAAGCCACGCTGTGCCAGGTCATAGGCTAAGGCGCAGCCGGTAAAGCCGGCGCCGATGACAATTGCACTGGGTTGAGTAGTTTTCATGATTCGATCCAATTCAGCGTGCGGGTCACTGCCTTCTTCCAGCCTGCGTAAAGATGGTTCCGGGTGGCATTATTCATTGTAGGCGACCATTGACGATCAGCGCCCCATTGTCCGCGAAGGCTGTCGAGGTCTTTCCAGTAGCCAACCACCAGTCCGGCTGCATAGGCCGCGCCGAGTGCGGTCGTCTCGGTGATCACCGGGCGGACAACCGGAACATCGAGTATGTCGGCCTGGAACTGCATCAATAAGTCATTTATAACCATACCACCGTCCACCTTGAGCGTGGTCAAACGAACACCCGAATCGGTTTCCATGGCGTCCACCACCTCACGCGTTTGGAAGGCGGTCGCTTCCAGCACTGCCCGGGCAATATGCCCGCGGTTGATGAATTGCGTCAACCCGACCATCACTCCGCGCGCATCGCTGCGCCAATAGGGAGCGAACAGACCGGAAAAAGCGGGAACAATATACATCCCGCCGTTATCCGCAACGCTGCGGGCCAGGGGTTCAATATCAGAAGAGGATGAAATGAGTTGTAAGTTATCGCGCAGCCATTGCACCAACGCGCCGGCGATGGCAATCGAGCCTTCCAGGCAATAAACTGCCGGCGCTGAGCCTATTTTGTAGCCCAGCGTCGTCAGCAGCCCGTTTTTACTGGGAATAATCTCGGTGCCGGTATTGAGCAGCATAAAGCAGCCGGTTCCGTAGGTGTTTTTGGCTTCCCCGGGCGCGAAACAAGCCTGGCCAAATAGTGCAGCCTGCTGGTCGCCCAGGTCGCTGGCTATGGGCAAGCCACCTAGAAAATCAGCATGGCCATAAACCTGGGCAGAGGACTCGATTTTCGGCAACATACTGCGGGGGATGTCCAGGATTTCGAGGATTTCCGGGTCCCAGTCGAGCGTACGCAAGTTCATCAACATGGTGCGGGAGGCATTGGTCACATCGGTGACATGCACTCCATGATCAGGCCCACCAGTCAGGTTCCAGATCAACCAGGAATCGATCGTGCCGAAAAGAGCATTTCCGCGTTCGGCGTCTTGTCGGACGGCGGGAATATTATTCAATACCCATTGGATTTTCGGCCCTGAAAAATAAGTCGCTAATGGCAGCCCGGTTTGTTCGCGAAACCGATCCTGACCGTCAGAAGCTATCATTTGATCACAAATCTCGGCTGTACGGGTATCCTGCCAGACAATGGCATTGGTGTAAGGTTTCCCGGTACGGCGGTCCCAGACCACCGTGGTCTCCCGCTGGTTGGTTATGCCAATTGCTGCCAGGTCGGTTGCGGAACAACCGGATTTTGCCAACGCGTTAAGGACGACTTCACGGGCGTGATTCAGAATTTCCAGGGGGTCATGCTCAACCCAGCCCGGGCGTGGAAATATCTGGCGGTGTTCTTTTTGATCCCGCGCGACGATTTTTCCGGCAGAATCAAATAAAATACAGCGCGTGCTGGTGGTGCCCTGGTCAATGGCGGCGATTAATTTTCTCATGGTAATCTCTGCAAAAGGAAAACGGTGTCTTTCATTTTATAGGAAGGTGGAATTATAGATGGTGGAATAAAGTAACCAGTTCCACCCGAGAGATATTACTTTTACCTGGTAACTGGATTTGCTAGAATAGTGTATCAACTTGGAGGGGAAAAGCGTCGTATGACCCATATGGTTCACAGGCAGCACCAGGCGGGGCTAATATTCGCTGTTTTGGCACTTGCCGCTGGCTGCGGCGCCCCAACGCCATCAAAAGTGTTGGAAACCATTGAGGAAAATTCAGTTCCGGCTGCGGTGTCGCAGTTTGATATCGTTGCAGGGGACCGAATCCATGCCATCCAGGGTGCCGGTTTGCGGTCGCCGCTAGAAGGGAATACCGTCACAGATGTTGCGGGAATCGTTACCGCTTTTCGCGCGGATGGGTTCTACATGCAAGATCCCAATCCCGATGGGGATGAAGGCACCTCGGAGGCGATATTTGTCTTCACAGATGTCGTGCCGCGAGCGCGACCCGGTGATGCCGTCCAGGTGAGCGGGAAGGTCGAAGAGTTTTACCCGGGAGGGTTGGAGAGCAATAATCAACCGATCACCCATATTGTCGAGCCCGAAGTCGAAATCATTTCATCCGGAAATGACTTGCCCACCCCAACCCTGATTGGGGCTGGCGGACGCGTACCCCCAACCGAAGTGATCGATGACGACGGCGGAAGGCAATTCAATCCGCAACAGGATGGGCTTGATTTTTATGAGAGTCTTGAATCCATGCTGCTGCAAATTAACTCTGCGGTAGTGGTAGCGGCATCCAATGCCTATAATGAAACCGCCATCCTTCCCGATGGAATTATACAGGCTGGGCCATTTACCGCTCGCGGCGGATTGTCATTGCGTATAGATGACCAAAATCCTGAACGGTTATTACTGGACGACAGCCTGCGCCCGGTCCCGGACGCTATTACGGGTGACCAATTGGCGACGCCGGTGATTGGCATTTTGGATTACTCCTTTGGCAACTATAAATTTCAGCCCATCATGAAGGCGAGTTTCATTCGGGGTAAGCTGGCCCCAGAAAAGGCGCGGCCAGCCGAAGAAGGGGAATTGGTCATCGCCAGTTACAATGTGGAAAACCTGGATGCGCGTGATAACCCAACTCATTTCTCGGATTTGGCCAATCAAATTGTCAATCATTTGAAATCGCCGGACATCCTGGTGCTGGAAGAAATACAGGATAACAATGGGGTGCTCGATGACGGCACAGTGGATGCCAACGAGACCTACCGCTTATTGATCGATGCGATTATGGAAGCTGGCGGCCCCGAATATCAATTCCGCGATATCCCGCCAGCGGACAACCAGGATGGGGGAGAACTGGGAGGAAACATCCGGGTCGGGTTTCTTTTCCGCACTGACCGGGGATTGCAATTCATTGACCGTGGAGGAAATTCATCCGCGGGAGCGGAACCCGTAGCGGATGCTGGTGATATCGAATTGACCCAATCGCCTGGGCGAATCCAACCCAATGCTGGAGCTTTTTATGATAGCCGGAAGCCGCTGGTCGGCGAATTTAGTTTCCAGGGCCATAAAATTATCGTCATCGGCGCACATCTGAATTCAAAAGGCGGCGATACAGCTCTATACGGGCTATATCAACCGCCAAGATTGGATTCTGAAAGGCAACGGATTCAACAGGCCGCCATTATTCAGCGCTTTGTCGCTCAAATTCAGGTGCTGGATCATGAAGCACTGGTTGTGGTTGCCGGCGATATGAATGATTTCCAATTCTCGGAACCCTTGATCGCCTTGAAGGGGAGTAGCCTGACGGACGTGGTTGAGCTGCTGCCCGCTGAGGAGCAGTACACCTACGTTTACGAAGGAAATTCTCAGGTACTTGACCATATCCTGGTCACCAAACCGCTGGAGAATTTGCTGAGTGATGTTGATATCGTGCACTTGAACGCCGAATTTTTAGCCAGCCAACGGACCAGCGACCATGATCCGGTATTGTTGTATTTAAACTTCCTCAAATAATAACAATTTCTTAACCAAAAAAATACGGGCTAATTCTAAAAAGGCTGTCATAATATGGACTATTGCGGCAGGCACGAAATCGGGAGGGAATAAGTGGCGTCAACGGCCGATGTGAACCCAAAAATCACAAAAAGGAATGTCTTTTCCCTGCGCGCGTTGCAAGAGAACCTTACCGGTTATGCCTTTGTTGCGCCTGCGGTCATTATCATTTTGGTTTTTGGGCTTTTCCCAATCGTCTATTCGCTCTATATGAGCCTGTTTAATTGGCGCATCCGAAAAGGCGATTTCACGGGTCTGGTCAATTACACAAAAATATTCGGCGATTGGGGTGGATTCGCAATTTTCATTGGGGGATTGGGCTTGCTCGGGCTGGCTTACTGGCTGTGGACGCGCGCGTTTAAGTCCAGTTCCAACTTAATTCGAATTATGCAAATCATTGCGGCAATCGTTTTGATCGTTGCCGGCACCATTATGTCCATGGGGTGGGGCAAAATGATCGCCGCCGGGGACGAAGATTTTCTTAACTCACTCATCATAACGATTTTCTACGCCGTAGGGACGGTGCCGCTCCAACTGGGGATTGGCATGGTTTTCGCCTATCTGCTTTATCAGAAAATCCACGGCAAAGAAGTCTTCCGCATGATTTATTTTTTGCCGTATGTCACCCCGGTGGTGACTACTGCGGTTGTTTTCCGCACCATCTTCTCATCCCGCGAAACTTCGCTGGCGAATATTCTCCTCTCCTGGTTCAATGCCGGACCGTTGAAATGGCTGTTCGAACCGAAAGCCATGTCGGAAGTGTTTCTCGGGCTGAAATTGGATGGAATTGCTGCCGGTCCCAGCCTGGCGCTTGGGACAATCATCCTTTTTGGGATCTGGTCGTTTTTTGGCTATAACACCGTCATTTTTCTGGCCGGGCTGGGGGGAATTCCCAAGGAATTGTATGAGGCGGCTGAAATCGACGGCGCGAACGGGTGGAATGCATTCAAAAATGTGACGATACCGCTTCTTTCGCCTGTATCGTTCTACCTTTTTCTGGTGTCTTTCATTGGCACCTTTAAAGCCTTCAACCACCTTTATGTCATGGCAACTCCCAATGCGCAAAATACGGTCGTCACTGCCAGCGTCCAGATCTTCGATGTTTTTTATGCGCAAAATAATTTCGGGTACGCTGCGTCTCAATCCATCGTTCTGTTTTTGATCATTTTGGGATTAACGCTTGCCCAAAACAAGTTTCTGGGGGAAAGGGTGTTTTATGGCTGATCTCACCACCGGCCTTGAAGTAAAACAAACAGAAAGAAAAGATATTCGAAAGGTTGCCCGCGGATCGCGTACTGGCAGCCAGAGTTTGACCTATTTAGTTTTGATCATAGGGGCATTCTTGGCCCTCATCCCGTTCTTTTGGATGATTTCGACATCATTGATGACGCTTGGCGAAACCATTAACCGCAAATGGCTCCCGGCTGTTCCGCAGTTCATTAATTACATTCAAGCCTGGAATGAAGCCAAGTTCGCCCGGTACTTCTGGAATAGTGTCATTATCACCGGCGTCACTTTGATCGGACTGCTGACAACCTCCATCCTGGCAGGCTATGCTTTTGGACGCATCAAGTTTAAAGGCCGGAATGCTATTTTTGCGATTCTACTCAGTACCATGATGATTCCGGAAACCATCACCTGGCTGCCCAATTTAATGCTGGTACGCGGCACGATCATCCCGCTGCCGGGCGGCTCCTGGCTCAATTCGTTGCAAGCGCTGGCCGTCCCTTTTATGGCAAACGCCTTCAGCATTTTCCTGCTGAAACAGTTTTTTGCGCAAATCCCGCATGAGTTGTGGGATGCCGCTCAAATCGACGGGGCGAACCATTTTCGCTTCCTGACCCAGATTTGTTTACCGATTTCCAAAGCGCCGATTATGACTGTGTTGCTTTTTGGTTTTATCGGTTCCTGGAACGCATTTGCCTGGCCGCTGCTGGTCACCACCCGTGAGACCTGGCGTCCACTGATGGTGGGTCTGTGGACTTTCGTCTCTGAAGCCGGGCCGGAAACGCACCTGCTCATGGCAGGCGCGGTCATCACCCTGATCCCCATTCTGGTCATTTATTTCCTGACACAAAAGCAATTCACTCAGGGCATAGCGACAACCGGATTGAAGGGATAAATCTTCTTTGTGGCTTACGGAACCTTTTCCGTTACCAAATTCAACCCCTACACTTTTTATGGAGGAAAAGATGAGGAACAAATTTTTTGCGATCATCGCAATCCTGATGGTAGCTGCCTTCGTAATGGCCGCCTGCGTCCCGGCTGCCACAACAACTCCCGAGCCGGTAACAACGGAAGAAGTTCAGCCGCCGGCAGTTGCGCCCACCAAGGCTGAAGCGCCAGTTGTGACCGAAGAGCCTGCTCCTGCCGATGAGTGGGCTGATGTGGACCCGAGCGGGCAACAGATCGTCTTCTGGCATCAGCACACCAAAGACCGTGAAACTGCGTTGTTGGAAATCGTGCATGAGTTCAACAACACCAATGAATGGGGTATCACGGTTACCGCTGAGTACCAGGGTTCGTATGGCGACATTTTCACCAAAATGCTGCCCATCCTGAACACCCCGGATGTCCCCGATCTGGTGGTTGCCTACCAGAACCAGGCCGCAACCTATCAGCTTACCGAAGGCCTGCTCGACCTGAACCCGCTGGTCAATAGCCCGAAATGGGGCATTTCTGAAGTAGACCAGAAGGACTTCTTCCCAGGCTTCTGGGCGCAGGATGTCTTCCCAAATTTCGACAATGCCCGTCTGGCGCTGCCCCCCAATCGTTCCATGGAAGTGATGTACTACAACAGCGACTGGCTGAAGGAATTGGGTTACGACGCTCCCCCGGCCACGCCGGAAGAATTCAAGGAAATGGCCTGCAAAGCATCAACCACTCCCTTCTCCAAAGCGACGGTTGAAGGCAGCATCGGCTACGAACTGTCGGTGGATGCTTCCCGCTTTGCTTCCTGGACCTTCGCCTTTGGCGGCGATGTGTATGATTACGAGGGCAATGCCTTCACCTACAACAGCGAAGCCGGCGTGGCTGCCATGACCTTCCTGAAAGATCTGTTTGATAACGGCTGCGCCCGCCAGGTCACCGAAGCTTACGGCGATCAGACTGATTTTGGCAACGGTTCCCTGCTATTCACAGTCGGATCAAGTTCCGGTCTGCCCTTCTACAACCAGGCCGCCAGCGAAGGCGCCAACTTCGCCTGGTCGGTTGCGGCCATTCCGCACACCACCTCGGAGCCCGTCATGAATGTGTACGGAGCTTCAGTTTCCGTTCCGAAGACCACTCCAGAGCGAGAACTGGCTGCTTTCCTGTTCCTCGAGTATTACACTAACGCTGATGTTCAAGCTAAGTGGGCAAAGGTTTCGCAGTACTTCCCGGTTCGGGCAAGCGTGGCTGACAAGATGGCCGATTACTTTGCATCTGATCCAGCCTACAAAACCGCGTTCGATATGCTGGCTTACTCACACTTCGAACCGCCTGTGCCTGGTTACGACTTTGTCCGTGACGAAATCGAGGCCACTATGGCTGCGATTGTGGACGGCGGCGATGTGGTCTCGCTGTTGAATGCGGTAAATATCAAGGCCAATGAGATTTTGGCCGACCAGTTGGCCCAGATCAAGTAAAGGTCTGGTCAGTTTTCGGGAAGCAGGCCGTCTCACTGGCCTGCTTCTTTAAGATTTTCACCGAAATTTTTAAGGTATTCCAAACTTTACATGTTTTAAAAAAGCGAGTATAGTAGATTATCAAACCTGTCAAAGACAGGATTTCCCAATCAACCAAAAGGAGAAGAATAGATGCACTTCAATCGCCGGAGTTTGTACATTGTACTTTCCGTGCTCTTGTTAGCGTCGTTCGTACTGGCTGCCTGCCAGCCGGCTGCGACTCCAACAGTTGCGCCTACCGATGAGCCCGCCCCTGTACTCATCCCTACAAAGGCTCCAGAACCGACCGCTGTTCCTGAACCCCCAATCGGCAGCCCGGAACACCCCATCAAAGTGTTGTTTGTTCCATCAGTCGACGCGAATGTGATCGTCACCGGTGGTGAATTGATGGCGGCAGCATTGAATGAAGCTACTGGCCTGACCTTTGAGGTGAGCGTTCCGACTTCCTACGCCGCCACCATCGAAGAGATGTGCGCCTCCCCGGCTGACACCATGGGCTTTATCCCCGCGCTCGGATATGTCTTCGCCAATGAACTGTGCGGCGTGGACGTTGCCTTCAAAGCGGTCCGCCGCGGTTGGGACGTGTACTGGGCTCAGTTCCTGGTAGCACGCGACAGCGACATCCAGTCGATCGAAGATTTGGCAGGCAAGAAATGGGGCTACACCGACGCCGGTTCGACCTCCGGCTACATGTTCCCGCTGGCCATGCTCAAAGCAGCTGGTATCGAACCCAGCGAATCCATCGCCACCGGCGGTCACCCGCAGGCTGTAAAAGCCGTCTATAATGGCGAGGTTGACTTCGCAACCACTTTCTACAGCCCGTATGCTGTACCTGATGGCGTTGAGAAATGGAAGAAGGGCGATGCCCCTGACATGCCCGACGCGGTCATCGAAAATTGCAAGCTGAGTGATGACGGCAAGAACATTGTTTGTGACGGATACGTACTGCTGGATGCTCGCAATAACATCCGCGAGGAAGCACCGGATGTGGTCCAGAAGCTTCGCATCCTGACTCTGTCTCCCGACATCCCGAATGACACGCTGTCCTTCGGCCCCGATTTCCCCGCCGAGACGCGCACCACTATCGAAGCGGCTCTGGCCGCTTTCGCTGAGACAGATGCCTGGAAAGAATCCATCGGATCTGAGGATTTCTACGGCTGGTCTGGCCTGAGCCCTGCGCTTGACGCCGACTACGACTTTGTTCGCCAGATGGTTGAGGCGAACGGCATCACCTTCGAAAGCCTCGGTCAATAATCCATGTAGTCCAAGTCAATAACGGGCAGAGTTTAATCTGCCCGTTATTTGTTTAAAATATTTGTAAGGTAAAATAAAGCATAAATTACACACATCAAAGGACAACTCCATGCTAACAGTTCAAAACCTAGACAAGCAATATGATGGCGGTGTCCAGGCATTGAAGGACGTCAGTTTTGATGTTCCAAAAGGTCAATTTTTGGCTGTAATTGGCCTGAGCGGCTCGGGGAAATCAACGCTCTTACGCTGCATCAATCGTCTGGTTGAGCCAACTGGTGGAAAGATTTTCTGGAACGATGTCGATGTTACTGCCGCTTCAGAAGAGGACATGAGATTTATCCGCCGGAAAATCGGCATGGTTTTCCAACATTTTAATCTCGTTGCCCGTTCGAGTGTTTTGACGAATGTCCTGGCTGGCAGGCTGGGTTATGTCAATCCGTTCTGGAGCCTGATTAATAAATTCCCAAAAAGCGACCTCGACAAGGCGATGCACGAACTCGGACGGGTTAGCATTGCCGATAAGGCCCAAAACCGCGCTGATGAACTCAGCGGCGGCCAGCAGCAACGGGTGGGGATTGCCCGCGCCATGATGCAGGATCCTGAAATGATCCTGGCAGATGAGCCGGTCGCCAGCTTGGATCCAGTGTTAGCCCACAGCATTATGGCCTACCTGGAACAAATCAATCATGAAGAAGGGGTGACTGTGTTGTGCAGTCTGCATTTCCTGGATTTGGTTCATCGTTACGCCGACCGGGTAATTGCCTTGAACGAAGGTCGCTTGGTGTTTGATGGACTGCCGCAGGAAATCGACGATCAAAAATTCAAAGACATTTACGGCCGCGATGCTGAGCGGGTAGGGTGAGTGACACTATGAAAAATCTCAAACAAATATTGCGCTCACTGGGTGTTGGGCTGGCGGTTATTGCAGTCATCATTATTTATGCCTTCGGTTTTCAGGTTACCAAAGTCAATCTGGATGAAACGCGCAACCCACGCCGGCAGCAGCAGTTGACGCGCATCCTGCGTGCACTGGCCAAACCTGATCTTTTAACTTATGAAAAAACGCAAGTTGTAATTACACAGCAATTTATGGTTCCGTGCCCCGCCGGCGGCTTTACTGCCCCAGAGGTAGATCAATTGGGTCCGTATATCACGATTGAACCAGCCTGCGCTGATCCACGGACAATGGTCACGGTAAAAGGGTTCAATTTCCAGCCGAAGACATCCGGGCCAATCACCTTCATCCCGACATCGCAGGTGAATCTGGGGGTCGGGGATTTTGAAACCGACGCGAATGGGGAATTTACAGCCGAAATACGCATCCCGGCGCGCCCGGATACCGCTACCCAGACCATTCGAACCATAACAAGAACCAATGTTGGCGCTCCAAAGATTTCGCAAACAGCGGTGGATACCTGGGATAAGATCGTTGAAACCGTATTCCTGGCATTACTGGCAACCACCCTGGGTACGTTGTTTGCCATACCGCTCTCTTTCATCGCTGCAAAAAACTTGATGAAGGACGTTAAGAGTCCCTTGATTTCGATCGCACTCAATTTGCTCTTAATCCCTTTGGGTGTTTTTATCGGCATCGGGCTGTCCAAATACGGCAGTCAGCTTGCAGATTTAATTTCTCGAAGTTTGGCCGGGAATATTGCCGGTCTAGTGGCCGCTCCGGCTATTGCTTTTCCGCTGGCGCGCTGGGCGCTGCCGCAGGCGGAACTGACCAGACCATCTGTCAAAACCCGCATCCTGCGCATGCTAGGCCTGATTGTTTCCGTGTTGATCGGGATTTTGGGATTGCAATTCCTGACGAAAATTGTTATTCAGCTCGGCGACTATCTTGCTCCGAAATTGGATTCCTTTGGCTTTTTGGGAACCTTTATCTCCGATATGGGTGACATCCTGGGCATGTCTATTGTGGTGATTACCGCGGCTTTGGCTGCCGGGATATTCTCATCCATCGGGGACCGCACTGGAAAGGTCATCACCTCACACGTAAATAAGCCGGCTGCGAAGGCCCTCAGCGTGCTGCTGTCAATGTTGGCCGGGGCTGTATTGGCCATTTTGATCATGCAAAGCTTAAACTGGTTCTACCAGTTTGATAATCTGGCAGTCACGATCTACTGGCCGGGAGTCATAGGCGCCGTTATCGGGCTGGTTACTTCTGCGCGAATGGCTCCGAAGGATGATTTGCCGGTTGGGATCGTACTGTATTACATTGCCCGCACGGTTTTTAATGCCCTGCGGTCGATCGAGGCACTGGTGTGGGTAATCGTCTTCGTCGTGTGGGTAGGGATCGGTCCGTTCGCGGGAGTTTTGGCGCTTTCGCTGCATACCATCGCTGCGCTTGCCAAACTGTATTCCGAGCAGGTCGAAAGCATCCTGCCGGGCCCGATGGAGGCAGTTACTGCCACGGGTGCGAACCGATTGCAGTCCATCGTTTATGCCGTGGTGCCGCAAATCATCCCACCGTACATTTCTTTTACCATGTACCGCTGGGACATCAATGTCCGCATGTCCACCATCATCGGTTTTGCAGGAGGCGGCGGAATTGGTTTCCTGCTTTACCAGAATATCAACCTGCTCAACTATCGGGGTGCCAGCTTACAAATGCTGGCCATTGCTCTGGTGGTTGCCTCGATGGACTACCTGAGTTCGCGATTGCGCGAGAAAGCCATTTAAGGCACGCAGTAAGAAGCAGCCTGTTTGACGAGCTCGACGCAGTAATAATGTGCCCCTCACCTAACCTCTCCCCGCCGTAATATAAACGGGGAGAGGAACACTGTTTCTGTGGTAATCGATAATTTTCTTCATGCCGGCTGGCTGATGGGTTGGTGGATCGACCGGGTAACTGCCTTTGCACTGATTTTTTGGAAATGGTAGCCGTAAATCGTCATGGTAATTGCCAGGGCGAACTTTTTCGGGTAATGCGTTAATGTCCAAAAGAAAAGATCCCAATAATATTTGCGGGACGAGCCAAGGATGCCAATGCGCCAGATGGATCTGAAAAACGCCTGTATCTCGTTGATGTGGAGGTTTACCGGGGCCTTTCCCGGGTTGTAATGGATCAAAAATGTCTTAACCCGCTCGTAAAACATCTTGGACGAATAGATAGATTGAATGACGTTGCGGTAGCCGCGCTGCAGTATGTCAACATCGAGGCGTGGCACGATATTCGAGGTACCGTCCGTGTTGTCGCCGCTCATTTGGCGGATCAAGCGTCCTTCCTGCTCCATGCGACTGTATAGACGAGTGCCGAACGGCGCCTGGAGTAAGCCGACCATGGCGGTTACGATGCCAGATTGTTGAATGAATTCGATCTGGCGTTGAAAAGTACCGGGATTGTCATTGTCAAACCCGACGATGAAGCCCGCCATCACTTGTAAACCGGCGTTCTGCATCCTGTGGACGCTGTCGAGCATATTGCGGTGTTGATTTTGCTTCTTGTTGCATTCGGTTAGCGACGCTTCTTCAGGGGTTTCGATGCCAATGAATACGGAAAAGAAGCCGGCTTTCACCAGTAAATCCATTAATTCTGGATCATCGGACAAGTTGATCGAAGCCTCGGTAATGAACTGGCAGCCGGTTTTGCCCTGGCGCCACTCGATCAGCGCGGGTAGGATTTCCTGCTTAAGCACTTTTTTATTGCCGATGAAGTTGTCGTCCACCATGAAAATATTCCGCCGCCAACCCAACTGATAGAGCGCATCCAGCTCGGCGATCAACTGGGTAGCGGTCTTGGTGCGTGGGCGGTGCCCCAGCAGCGCGGTGACGTTGCAAAAGTCGCAGTCGTATGGACAGCCACGCGAAAATTGGATCGCCATCGATTCGTATGCGGAAAATTTCAACAGACTCCACTCAGGCAACGGCGTGGTCTGGATATCCGCATAGTCAGCGGTGGAATAAACTTTTTTCGCCTGCCCTTTGGCAAAATCCGACAGAAAAGGCGGCAAGGTGATTTCGCCTTCATTCAAAATAAAATAGTCAATTTCGGTAAACTGGTCATATTCGCCGGTGAATAAAGGACCGCCTGCCACAATGGTTTTCCCGCGGCTTTTGCAGCGTTGCACCAGTTCAACAACGGACGCTCGCTGCACACTCATCGCACTGATGAAGACCAGGTCTGCCCAATCAATATCGCTTTGTCGCAAGGCTTGTATATTAATATCCACTAACTTTTTATTCCACTCCGCGGGTAACAACGAGGCAATCGTCACCAACCCGAGCGGTGGCGTTGTGGCTTTTCTAGAGATAAATTCGATTGCGTGCTTGAAACTCCAGAAGGTATCTGGAAATTTTGGGTAGAGCATCAGTATATTCATTGTCCCATCCCGGTAATTTGGTAGATTATTTTTTGTCCTATAAAACTTTAACCAAACCCGACCTAAATGGTAGTGATTTGAGTCATATACGCAGTCCCATTCAGGCCTGGCAAGTCATGAATAAAAATAGGACTTGACGACCGGGCTGGCAAGCATAACCAGCGGTACCCGGGTGCTATAATTAACTCTATGAACCGCACCAACCCATCGATAATCCGGACAGGCGGAGATGCAGACCTGGCTTTTGCTGTCGTTGTGTTGGCGTCCTATTTTGCGACTTTCAGCTCGCTACAGGAGACCGCGCCATTCAAAATCGTCATCCTGATTGGCCTGGGGACGGCCTATTTGGCGATTGGGATATACGGCTATGCCTTTTGCGCCAGGAGTAAATCAGTTCCCTTCTCTTTGTTCTATTTTGCCATCCAAATTGTCGTGGGTGGGTTGATCGTCTTTCTGGGTAAGGGCGCGGGTTTTAACGCGCTGGTGCTGATGCCGCTGGCTGGGCACGCAGTGGTGCTCTTGCCGCGCGGCACAGGATATATTGCTCACATTGTGATCATGCTGGCTTATGTGATGGCCGTATACGCCTACAGCGGATCCGTGGAAGTGGTCTGGCAGGGTTTACCCATTTTTACTGCCGGGGTAGTGTTTATCGTGGTGTTTACCCAGATGGCTTTGAACGAAGAAGCCTCGCGCCGGGAAGTAGAGCGCCTGTTGAAAGAGCTGACGGAGGCCAATCTACGGCTGAGGGAGTTTGCCTTGCAGGCGGAGGACCTGGCGACCGCGAAGGAACGCAACCGCCTGGCCCGCGAGATTCATGACGGATTGGGCCATTATTTGACTACCATCCACATGCAAATTCAAGCAGCATCGGCGGTTTCGGCCAATGACCAGAAGCGCGCCAAAACAATTCTGACCAAAGCCCAAAATCTGACCCAGGAAGCCCTGGCGGATGTGCGTCATTCCGTGGCTGCGTTGCGCTCACCTGTGGACGGGCATCAACCGTTGGCAGAAATGATCCGCGGCTTGCTGGAAGGCGCCAGGAACGCTGGAATAGTGCCGGAGTTGATCATACAAGGGGAAGAGCGTAATTTCAACCCTCAGACCCGCTGGACCCTCTACCGGGCAGCGCAGGAGGGCATTAGTAATGCCTGCATCCATGCAAAGGCCTCGCGCATGTGGATAACCCTGGATTATTCGCAAGCGGATTGCGTTGTGTTGGATGTCGAAGACAACGGCATTGGCCCCGACGACTACAAGGAAGGTTTTGGTTTGCTTGGGATGAAAGAGCGGGTCAGCAGTGTAGGCGGGACGATGGAAATTGGACCATCCAAACAAGGCGGTTTTGCATTTGACATTAAGGTGCCGGCATGAATCAAATCATCAAAGTTTTACTGGTTGACGACCAGTCATTGTTCCGTGAAGGGCTGCGCACCTTACTGGAAGTCCAGCCGGATTTTCAGGTCGTAAGCGAAGCTGCCAATGGGGAGGAAGCGTTGCGCCTGGCAGCCACCACCAAACCGGATGTGGTTTTAATGGATCTGCGTATGCCAGTGATGGACGGCGTCACCGCCACGCGCCGGCTGCATGGTTTGTTCCCCAACCTGCGGGTGATCGTGCTGACCACTTTCGACGATGACGAGACGGTGTTTGACGGCCTGCGCGCCGGAGCAGTTGGCTATCTGTTGAAGGATGTCACCTCGGACAAATTATGCGAAGCCATTCGCGCGGCGTCGCGCGGCGAGTATTTTATGCAGCCGTCCATTACTGCCAAGGTCATGTCCGAATTCAAACGCATGACGCGCACCCCACGGGCGCAAATCGTCGAACTGGCATCCGAGCTATCCACCCGTGAGCTGGAAGTGCTGCGGCAGGTGGCGACTGGCGCCAGCAATAAAGAAATAGCGGATATGCTGGTGATCGCTGAAGGCACCGTTAAAAACCATCTGACCAGCATCTTATCCAAGTTGGAGGCACGCGATCGGATGCAGGCGGTTTTAAAGGCTCGTGAATACGGAATAATATAACCAGCTCAACGGACAGGCTCACACGATGGAACGCGAAACAACTGATAATCACACAAAGAATTCTCACCCCGGGGTTTTATACCTGATCGGCATTGTGATGGTCGCCGTTGGTATTCTGGTGTTGGCCGACCAGTACCTCAAAACCGGCTGGCTGTTATTGGCGTTTGCGCCTATTTTTGGAATATTCTTTCTGGTAGAAGCGTTACGGATGCAGCGGTTTTTATTCCTGGTGATCGGCGGTTTGCTGCTAGGTGCCGGGATGGGTGGCTTTGTCGGTATGAGTTCATTATTCAACAGGCCTTTAGCCCATGATATCGGCTGGTTGTTAGTCTTTTTCGCGACCGGTTGGGTTGCGATTGCTTATTTGTCACGAAAGATACTGGTAAAACCGGCATGGTGGGCGCTGGTACCCGCCGGGATTATATTTTCGACCGGCATCGCATTTTTATTGTCTGATTTGCGCGTCATCGATTTTGTTCTATGGGTTGTCTCGGGTACCGGGATCGTTCTTCTCGTCTGGGGTGTTTATTGGCGGCTCTTTGGGCTGATCATTCCCGGAAGTTTGATGGTTACGACCGGTCCCGGGATTTATCTGGCCTGGGGCACTGCGATGGGACTGAATCCGTTGGCCAAAACCGGCATCATGCTGGCCATTTTTGCCATCGGCTGGGCTTTGATCATCCTTTTCTCGCGGGTAGTGACCGCCAAATTCGTATGGTGGCCGCTGATCCCGACCGGGATTTTAGCCATGGTGGGGTGGGGGCTTTACATTAGTGGTGATCCCAAGAACGCCACGTCTTTTATAGCCAACACCGGCTCCATTGGCCTGATCATCTTTGGCATTTACCTGCTGCTGCTGCGTAAAGGAATTCATCGATAATGCTTCGCTTATAGAGCGTCACTGCGATAGAGCGAAGCGTGAAGCAATCCATGCAGGCGATAACAACACCAACTTCCATTCACGACCGTTATTGCCGATAAGCGCAGATGGCTTCGTTCCTCGTCATGACAATCCGAACGGTCATTGCGACGGAGTCGCTAGGCCGACTGAAGCAATCTATGCCCATCTCATGTTTACAAATTGCGACGTAGCACTGATCTTTTCAACTGGAAAAGGTGCCAGTTTCAGAATGACAATGTTCGTTAAAATTGCAATCCAAATTGCGACCTGTCCAAATTGCGACCTGTTCATTTTGATGTTCAGGACTTATAATTACACCTTGTCGTTTTGAAACAGGCTTTCGGGTTTGTATATTCCTCGCATGATGCGAGTTTAGTACAGGTAGGCATAAATGATTGAACGAACGGATCTTCGCAATATTGCGATTATTGCGCATGTTGACCATGGAAAAACAACGCTGGTGGACGGTTTGCTGCGCCAGGCGCGCGTTTTTCGGGAAAACCAGACCGTGCAAGACCGCGTCATGGATTCGAATGACCTGGAGCGCGAACGCGGTATTACTATCCTCGCCAAAAACACGGCCATTACCATCCCAGACCCGGAAACCGGGCAAATCGTAAAAATTAACATCGTTGATACTCCAGGCCACGCCGATTTTGGCGGTGAGGTCGAGCGGGTGATGAACATGGTTGACGGGGTCCTGCTCTTGGTGGATGCTGCTGAAGGGCCGATGCCGCAAACCCGCTTTGTTCTCAAAAAAGCGTTGGAGATGGGACACAAAGCAGTGGTGGTCATCAACAAAATGGACCGCAAAGACGCTGATGCTGCCAGTAGCCTGAACGCTACCTTCGATCTGTTTATTGAGCTGGGCGCTACCGATGAGCAAGCGGACTTCCCGGTGATTTATGCCAATGGCATTACCGGACAGGCCGGCTTGACCGAAGAAATGGGGCCTGATCTTCAGCCGCTGTTCAACGCCATCTTACGTCGGGTGCCATGCCCGAAAGTGGATTTGAGCGCGCCGCTGCAATTCCTGGTGACCAGCCTTGGATACGATGATTACCGCGGAGTAACCAGCATTGGCCGTATTTTCGCTGGAAAAGTGCAGGCCGGACAAGCGCTGGCGCGCATGAAAATCGACGGTTCGATTGTGCCAGAACGGGCCCGCTACCTGTTCGCCTTCCAGGGGCTACAAAAAGTGGATATTGAAGAAGCCAGTGCGGGGGACATCGTCGTTATTTCTGGACTTGAAGGTATTGAAATCGGCGAAACGTTGGCCGATCCTGAAAATCCGATTGCGCTGCCGCCGATCCACGTTGAGGAACCGACCGTCCGCATGACGTTTGGGGTCAACACCTCGCCATTTACTGGTCGAGAAGGCAAGTGGAGCACATCCCGTAAACTGCGCGATCGTTTGCTGCTGGAATTGCGCAACAACGTCGCTTTGCGTGTAGCTGAAACCGAAGCGGCCGACACCTTCCTGGTGTCGGGTAGGGGGGAGTTGCACCTGGCCATTTTGGTTGAAACGATGCGGCGCGAAGGCTTTGAATTTCAGGTATCGCGTCCTGAGGCGATTATGCGTGTGGGCGACGACGGCGAATTGCTTGAGCCATTCGAAGAAGTGCATATAGAGACCAGCGGTGACACCGTCGGTGTCGTGGTTGAAATGCTTGGTACCCGGAAAGGTCAAATGATCGACCTGATCAACAATCCGGATACCACCGTTCACCTGACCTATATCATTCCGACGCGCGGTTTGTTGGGTTTCCGCTACCAGTTCTTGACCGCCACCCGCGGCAATGGCGTGATGCACTCGATGTTCAATGGCTACCACCCATTGGTAGGAAACCTGCCCGGTCGCAATTCCAGTTCCATTGTCGCCTGGGAAGCCGGCACGACCACTAATTTTGGATTAAAGAACGCCGAAGAACGCGGCGTCTTATTTCTCGGTCCCGGCGTAGAAGTTTATGAAGGCATGGTGGTTGGCGAGACGCTGCGGCCGCTTGACCTGCCGGTCAATGTCTGCAAGAAAAAACACCTGACTAACATGCGCTCTTCTAACAAAGATATCGAAGTTCGACTAACACCACCGCGGCAAATGAGCCTGGATGAGGCGCTAGAGTACCTGGCGGAGGACGAACTGCTCGAGATCACCCCGATCAATTTCCGCATTCGGAAACGCATTCTGAATACCGAAGAGCGTGGCAAGCTGACAAAAAAGGCGAAAGAACTACTCGAAGTCGAATAAATTATTCGCTGCGGGATTTACGCCAGGTTTCCCACAAATTCGCCAAAGTAGTATTGAGGCGGGCTGCCAGCACATCACCCCGGCTGGTGGTCACGTCATCTTCGTTTTCGAAGACCACATACGGAACTTTGATGCCTTGGATTGTGATGTAATCAGGATACTGGGCTGATACCTGCTCCCAATCAACCTCACGGTAGAGTCGTTCTAATTTTTGATCCTCAATGCCATGTTCCAAAATGCTGTCGGGGCGGTTGGGATTAAACCGCTTACGGTTTTTACGCAGCGACTCCTGCCAGGACACATTAACATACAAAATTGCAGCCCGGCTGGCTACCGCGGGCGTGATGTGTTGGAATGCGCGTCGATACCCGCCATGTTCGCTGCCGCGAGAAAATTCGATCAGTGCGGTATGGCATAGGGTATCATGCCTACGATCGCGCAGCCATTTTGCGTGATTCAGGCATAAGCTTTCCGTCAATAAATCCCAGAGATGCACGCCGATAAAGTAACCGTCCGAATCGGTGTGCAGACGGGGATACCCCAGCCGTTCAAGGATGGCATCTTCCTCGAACCAGGTCCACAACAGGGGGAAGTCATCAAACTCAGTGACTTGCCCGATATGGAAGGTCTCTAGCCGTTGATCGGGCGGAGTCCGTTTCAGAAAATCGATGATTTCAGATTTGCCGGCGCCTGGACGAGCCAGGATCATGAGTGTGTCGAAGCAAAGTGGGGTCGTCATGGCTCCTCAGGATGGTTAGACTTAATTCCATTGGTCAATTATACTGTGCGCTGTGGGGATTGGTTTTTCGATTGAACACGGAAATCGGCAGCCACATGCAATTATGAAAAGACACGACCTGCTCTACATCGCCATTGTTGTTTTCCTGGCCCTGGCTGCGACTGGCTGCGGGAAGGTAGCTGAATCCAACCGAATTTCTGACACGCCTTTGCCCGACAGCCCGACAATCGAAATCTCGCCAGTTGCGACTGAAGCCGAATCGCCGACACCTGTTCCGACCGACGCGGTTACGCCAACTCCGGATGGCCCCGCTGAATACCACCTGAATTATGACATCGTTGCCCGATTGGATTACAGCCACAAAACCGTTGAAATTGAGCAGACAGTCACGCTCAGCTTCCTGCCGGTAGATGTACAGGTGTTGGTTCTGGTGGTGGAGCCGAACCGATACCCCGGTGGTTTCACGTTGAAAAGCATCACCGTTGATCAAGCCCTGATCGAAGAATTCACCCTGGTTGGCAATCAACTGCAGTTTGAATTGCCAGAGCGCTTACCATCGAATGTGCCTCTGCAGGTGCTCTTAAGATACGACATTCTGCTTCCGGCAATCCCGCCGCCGTCGGAGATGTACAAACCGCAGCCCTACGGGTATACCGAGCGACAGCTCAACCTGGTTGACTGGTATGCCTTCATCCCTCCGCTGGACGATCAGAACCAGTGGATCGTGCATACCCCGCCCATTTTTGGTGAGTCGCTGGTTTATCCCGCGGCAGATTTCAATGTCCAGCTCGAAATTACCGGCAATCCTATTCCGCTGGTCGTGGCAGCCAGCAGCGCAGCAGTCCGTATAGAAAATCGGTATCAGTTCGCAATGCAGCAGGCGCGCACGTTCGCGGTCTCTATCAGCCCGGATTACGAATTGTTGGAAACCGAAGCAGCCGGTATCACGATTAAGGCCTACGCCTTTCCAAATAGCCGCATCCCAAACCAGGCGGTGTTGGAGTATGCTGCCCAGGCAGCCGCTTTGTATACAGAGTTGTTTGGGCCGTTAGTGAATCAGCAAGTCAGTATCGTCCAGGCGGACTTTTTGGACGGTATGGAGTTTGACGGTCTGTATTTCGTCAGTAAGGGGTTTTATGACCTGTATGATGGGACGATAAATGGTTATTTATCTATCATCACCGTACACGAGATGGCGCACCAATGGTGGTTTGGAGCAGTCGGAAGCGATCAGGCGCGTGAACCCTGGCTCGACGAAGGTCTGGCAACATTTGCCGAATTGCAATACCTTGAAGCCTATTATCCTGACCAGGTTGACTGGTGGTGGGCATACCGGGTGGATTTTTACCAGCCGGTCGGGTATATAGATCTGCCCATTTATGATTATCCTTCTTACATCGCATACCGGAATGCCGTCTATCTACGTTCAGCCCAATTTTTGTTCGAGCTGCGAGAGCAAACGGGGGTCGAGGCGTACAATGCCGCCATGCAGCGTTACTTGCAGCGGGATTATCGAAAAATATCGAGCGCCGAAGAATTCTGGTCAGTGTTTACCGAAGCGCCTGGTTATCCATTTAGCGAATTGCAATCCAAATATTTTAGATCCTCTTCCTGAAATTGCGTATAGCCAATACATTAATCATTTAATTTTCTCTCAGCAGCCATGATAACCGCCATCCCAGCAGTCGCATCCATGCCGGATGAACTACCCCAGCCCAATATCCCGCGCATGGCTGCTTCAGGCGGGTAGTCGGGGTGAAGCAGGGCCTGAAAGGCTGCTCCAAGGCGTTCGTCAATCTCGCCGGCAGCGGCGCATTCGACCAGGTTGGCGCTAATCAAGGTTGAGCGTTTTTTGACGGTGGCAACGATCATGGCGGATGCATCTTCCCGGATGGCTTGGAAGCGGTAGGGGAACATGAATAAGCCGTATACCAATCCGAGCAAGAAATCATCCCCTGAGGGTGTGAGTCCGCGACCGCGACCTGCCAGATAGAATACTACAGGTTGCAAGGCAGCCAAGTCGTAGGTTTTAACGGCCAGGTAAGCCAGGTTGATATATTTTGCAGTTTCACCGCCCTCGTCCGGCCGGGGGAGGGCAGCCGGGTTAATGGCCTGGAGTGCAGCCGCAACCAGCTCGTTTGGAGTAGGCACCCTGGATTGGAGCAAATTCAGAAAAGAAGAAATTTGGGAGTGGTTTGGCGTCGATCCCGGCGGGGGAATTGGGTTCCATTGACTCAACGCAGACCAGGTTTCTGCGGAAGAGACATCGATGAACAAATCAGGGTATGAAAACCTGAAGCCCCGCGGGCAAACCTTCCCATCCGCCTTAATCGCGATTTGATCCAGAACGACCGGTTCCCAGGGAAGATTGACGATCAAGGGTCCTTTGAATCGCTCCCTGGAAAGAAAGATAATCGTCTTTTCATCAACCGAAACAAAGATGCCGCGAGAAGTCACTCCCCGGATGACAAAGTTTTTCCCCTGGGCCAAAACATCAACCGCAGGATGGCCAATCGAAGCTGCGGACAGGGTAAAACCAGGCGTGTTTCTGCCGGTTGTTAGACAATCTATGTGAGGTTCATCAGTTGACACGCTCCTTATTTTAGTAGATAATTTCTAAAGGTAAAGCCTTACCGACCCATTCCATCTTTTTGTTGTGTTAAATACTTTACTGTCCAGTGACCCGAGGAATAATTTCGATGATGCACGCCTGGTTGATGTTCTTCATGGATTATTTCGGCTACAAACAGCCTTGTTGAGCCATACCCGGTCTCCCCTGTAACTGTCTAAACAGGGGAGATTTAGTTAACCGGTCACTATCCTAAACGGAAACCCCCGCGGAACGTCACAGCGGATTTCAAAATATTCATTCCGTCCATTGAAAGGAGACTTAGTATGAAGTTTATTGACTTAACCATTCCCCTTGGCATCGGTACCCCACCGTGGCCTACCTATGAGCCCCTGCAGGTTAAATACTTCAAGCGTTTGGCCCCCAACGGCGCAAACGGACAAGTCGTGACTCACTCGAACCATCTTGGTACGCACATGGACGGTGAGATTCACTTCCATACCCCGGGGCGCGACATGGCTTCGCTGCCGATGGATTTCCTGGTTCATGACGCTGCTGTAGTTGATCTTTCTGATGTGTGCGGCGATTACGACGTTTACACCAGCAAAATGATCACCGACCGGGTTGAGGTCAAAGATGGAGACATTCTCATCATCCACACCGGTTACCATCATTTTGGCTGGGATCAGCCGACAGCGAATGAAATTCGCTACATGGTGATGCATCCAGGGCCTGACCGAGAATTTGCTGATTTTTGCAAAGCCAAGCATATTCGCTGGATCGGCCTGGACTGCGGCAGCGCTGATCACCCGATGAATACCATCATCCGCGATTGGATGCCCCGGCAGACGCGGCAGGCAGAAAAAGTATTCAAGAAAAAACTTGGCATGAGCATCGGTGAATTCTACGATGATTCGAAATACCAACTGATGCATCTTGAAATGTTCCCCTACGGGATCATTCATGCCGAGTGTATTGGCGGTGACCTGGATCTCATCCTCAACCGCCGCGTTCCTATCGGTTTCTTCCCATGGCGCTTCGTTGACGGTGAGGCCAGTATTGGCCGCTGCGTCGCCATCGTGGATGACAATGAGTACGAAGACATGATGAAGAAGAAAGCCGATCTTCCCAAGACGAAATTCGGTGACGCTACCAACCAGAAACATGTTGAGAGCCTCAACGCGATTTCTAAAGCAAACCTGGCGTAATTTCGCCAAATATTTATAGAGGAGACCTCAAAATGCGTGTACCCCTTCCTGAAAAAGCATCGCAACCCACCGTTGAGTTCGATGCTGAAGAAATTGAAGCCATTCTTCAAGGTCCTGCCCTGAACCTCAAACCCTGGCCAGCTTGCCAGGTCAAGCTGAAAGACGGCCGGACTCTTCTGATTCGCGAAGCGAAATTGGAAGAAGCTCCTTTGATGCTGGACTATCTGAAGAAATTTCTGGATGTCGACCACGACTTCTACGACATTGTCGGCGCCCGCGTCTATTCAGAAGTTCTCGGCTGGTACCGCAAGCGTCTAAAGGATCCCTACACCCTGGTGGGTCTAATTGACGGCTTGTGGGCTGGTTTCGCAAACGGCCGGTTGATGAACGAAGATATCAATATCAGCCTGCACACCATGGCTCTCATTCGCGGCGGCCGCATCGGCGCGGTCATGTATTACGCAAAAGCCTACTACGGCTTTGAAATTCTTGGCAATAAGGAATGGTGGGCCACCTACGAAAGCTACAACGGCTGGAAACGCTGGGGCATTGGTATGGCGCAGCCGTCCTACCCCTGGCCGGATGTACAACATGAACTGGGTGGCGCCCGCGTTTACTATGTCACCAAGAAGTACTGGGATCAGATGATCAAGAAATATGTCCAGCAGATGACCGGTACTGAACTCGACTTCAATGTGCCCGATGAAGTTATCAAGGCCAATGAAGTCATGCGCGCCCCGGAAGAAGTCCTGGTCTAATTTTTTTGCGTTTCAAAAAAAAGCGAGGCCAGAAATGGTCTCGCTTTTTTTATGTGTGGCAACGGAACGGATACGGGTTAGGCGATATACCGCTCGGGCTTATTCCCGAGCACGAGTTCGATTTTCTCCATGATTTCTGGCGTCAATTTATCCTCGACGTCTATAGCTTTCATGTTTTCTACCACCTGTTCCGGACGGGAAGCGCCGGTGATGACCGTGCTGACGTTTGGGTTCTTTAAACACCAAGCCAATGCCAGTTGCGACATGGTACAGCCCAGTTCAGCTGCGATAACCGACAAATGTTTAACCTTTTCGATTCTTTCAGTGGAAATTTGGCGCTCTTGCAGCCAATCAAAACCAGGCAGTGCGGCGCGGCTGTCCGCGGGGATTCCGTTGGCGTATTTACCGGATAATACGCCGGAGGCCAGTGGGCTCCAGATGGTGGTACCGTACCCCAATTGCTTAAAAATCGGATCATATTCGATCTCGAAGATGTTACGGTGAAACATGTTGTATTGCGGCTGCTCCATGCTGGGGGGGGTGAGGCCGTACTGTCGGGCAATGCCATCAGCCCGCAAGATTTCACCCGCACTCCATTCCGAGGTGCCCCAGTAGAAGGCTTTTCCTTGTTTTATGACCACATCCATCGCCCGCACAGTTTCCTCAATAGGGGTCTCTGGATCAGGGCGGTGGCAGAAGACCAGATCGACATAATCCATCTGCAGGCGGCGCAGGGCGTTATTGACACCTTCGATGATGTGCTTGTGGGATAAACCGCGATCGTTGGGGCCTTTGCCGCCCCAAAAGATCTTTGTCGAGACGACCAGGTCTTCACGCCGCCATGCCAACTTCTTGATAACATTCCCCATCACAATTTCGGCATTGCCATCGGCGTACGCTTCGGCGTTGTCAAAGAAATTGACGCCGGCATCGTATGCTGCGAGCATGCATTTTTCAGCAATTTCCTGGCCGACCTGTCCACCATAAGTGACCCAGGCGCCGAGAGAAAGCGCGCTTAATTTAATTCCAGCCTTACCAAGATGACGATATTTCATGGATTCCCTCCCAGGTAGCGTTTTTGATTGGGGTTATTAAACCATAAACTCAAGAAACTATCCAATGCAGCATAGGCAGCGGATTGACGAAAGCTGAATACAAAAATGCGTGTAGCCAATAACTTAATATAAAATTTCACACATTTACCACTAACACAAAAAACCATCAACCATCAACGCCCACCGGATATGTGAATAAAACAACCCTGCACATAGGGCTGCGAGAGACTCCAAACAGCATAGAACGCTGGATTCGAAATGATCCAGGTAGATTAACTCGCCATTTTTATCAGCCGGTAAGAAACGATCTTACTTTAGCCCAAAATTCTTTTGCGCCATTTCCGCAATCGACTGGCCAATGGCGATCGATGCAGTTGCGGCCGGGGAGGGGGCGTTGAGAACATGCACCATATTTTTGGCTTCGACAATACGAAAATCATCGACAAGCGAACCGTCAGGAGTGAGCGCTTGAGCACGCACACCAGCTCCACCGCGGGTCAAATCATTAATATCGAGATCAGGGACCAGTTTACGCAACGCTTCGACGAATGCTTTTTTGGAAAACGAGCGGTAATATTCACCGATGGCGATCTTCCAATATTTGGAAGCCATCCGCCAAAAACCGCCGTAAAAGAGGTATTGGGCCATGTCCGGAGCTGAGATCGAGAACATTTTGTAACCTTCACGCTTGAAGGCCAATACTGCGTTCGGTCCGGCTTCGATGCCGCCGGTGACCCGGCGGGTGAAATGAACACCCAGGAATGGGAAGCGCGGATCGGGCACCGGATAGATGAGATTTTTCACCAGATCGCGTTTTTCTTCAGCAATATCGTAATATTCGCCGCGGAAAGGGATGATTTGCAACCCCGGGTCAACGCCGCACATTTTAGCGATCCGGTCAGATTGAAGTCCGCCGCAGTTAATCAGCGCCGTGCAGGTGACTTCACCGGAGGGGGTGGTTAAGACAAATTCATCGCCGATCTTTTTGAAACCGGTCACCCTCGAATTCGTCCGAATTTCTCCGCCAGCCTCTTTCACCTGATCAGCATATTTATGGACAACCGCCACATAATCGACAATACCGGTTTGCGGTACAACCAGACCGGCAACTCCGGTGGCATACGGCTCGTAATCCTTGATTTCACTGGCTGTTAACCGGCGAATCCCTTCCAATCCGTTGGCCACGCCACGTTTTTCCAGGGTTTCCAGGGCTGGCAGCTCGCTGTCATGGAGCGCAACAATAATTTTGCCGCAGTGTTCATGGGCAATGTTGTGGTCTTCGCAGAATTTATAGAGCGCCAGGCGGCCACGCACACAGTTATCAGCTTTAAGCGACCCGGGTTTGTAGTAAATTCCGCTGTGAATGACCCCGCTGTTATTACCGGTTTGATGGAAGGCCAGCCGGTTTTCCGCTTCAAGAACCAAAATAGATGATTTTGTCCGCTGCGTTAAAGCCATAGCTGTCGCCAGACCAACAATTCCGCCGCCAATGATTACGATGTCGTAACGAGTCTTATCCATGCCTGTCAGCCTCTCCTGTCACTAATTTGACGACAAATCCAATCGGAATACAAAAAATTATACAAGAAGTCTTATTCCAAGGCACTTAATAATGGCACGAATTTGTGAAGCTATTTTGGAAAAGGGGAGGGGGATTTAACGATAAACCTATTTCTTATCCATCGCTTCACGAAACCCGCGATCCAATTCATCGTTGGACAGATGGGCGTAGCGCTGAGTGACAGCAATGTTGCGATGGCGAGCCAATTCCTGAGCTAATTTAAGATTACCAGAGCTGCGCAGTACGCGCGTCACAAAATAATGTCTGAAAGAATGCGGTGTGATGGTGCCAACCGCGCCTGGGCCAAGCGTCTGGGCAACCCGTTCGGCAACGATGTTGCGTCCAGTGGTGGTTGTAATCGGTTTGGTTTTGGCTCCAGCGCCGCGGTCGTGGCGGGCAAAGAGCGGCAACCGAACCAGTTCGCGCCCGCTTCCGCCATCAATGCGCGCGCGGGCTTGCAGGTAGCGTTTGATTGCCTGGATCGAGCGATCTGAAAAGCGCACCACATCCTGCCGGTTGCCCTTGCCAATAATTATGGCGCGCTGCTCATTCCAGTCGAGATCACCGCGCACCAGTTTGCAGGCTTCATGGACGCGTAATCCGGTATCTGCCAGGGTGATCAGGAAGGCCCGATCTCGCAGGTCGCGTAAATGCTGCAGCTTATCACCGACCGGCTGCTCTCCAAGCGCAAGCATATGATTTAGCACCTGCTCGATATCGTCGTTCGGAAATTGCGGCAAGCGCACGCCAGGGCGACGGGCGCGTTGGCGGATCAAAAGGCGGATGCGCGGCAGATTGATCTCCGCCAGATTCTCGGCGGCGAGATATTCAAAAAAGCTGGTCGCCGCGGTCAAATACAGCCGCTCACTGGTGGATGCCAAATCTTTTAGGGCGTCTGAAAACCAGACGATGGCATCTTCGCGCAGGGTGTTAATGGCGGCTTTATCGCAATCGAAGCCATTTGCTTTCAGGGCCAGCGCAAAGGCTTGCAGTCCATTGCGGTAAGTCCGGTAGGTGTTCAGGCTGCGCGACAGGCGAACGCTATCCAGGTAGGCAGTGATGGACTGGCTTATGGTGGATGGTGACATACAGAAATTATCGCACATTATTCAAGGACAGACGGTTCAAAGGTCGGGAGTACAATAACCACTGGAGGGAAATTATGGACGCAAAAACCATTGAGATGTACAAAAACTTTCGCGAAGACGAGCGCAACAGCGCGTTCACGTACCGCTCGCTGGCAGAAATGCAAAAAGATGGCCGCATAGCGGAGGTGTACAACCGGATGGCAGCCGTTGAAATTAAACATGCCGAGAAATGGGAAGAACTGCTTACCGAGGCGGGGGTGGGCTTCAAGCCATTTGTGCCGGAATGGCGTACCAAAGTGTTAATCTGGCTGGCGCGCAAGGTTGGACCTGAGCTAATATTGCCAAGCCTGCAAGCCAAAGAAAAAACCGGTGTAGCATCCTATGCCCGGGTTGGCATGGCGCGGGGCATGGCCATGCAAGAGCAATCCCACGGGCTGCTCCTGGATCAAATTCAAAAATCAAACAGCGGCGGGATGGAAGGCAGTTCGCTGGCGCTCATGGAAGGCCGTCACCGGTCTACTGGGGGAAATGCGCTGCGCGCAGCGGTGCTGGGCGCCAATGATGGCCTGGTGAGCAACCTTAGCCTGGTGATGGGTGTAGCCGGAGCCGCGGTCGATAACAAGGGTATATTGATCGCCGGCATGGCCGGGTTATTGGCAGGCGCATCATCCATGGCGCTGGGTGAATGGCTGTCGGTGCAATCCTCGCGTGAACTGTACGCGAACCAGATCAAAATCGAGACCGAGGAGATCGATCAAGCGCCGGAGGAAGAAGCAGAAGAATTGGCATTAATTTATGAAGCGCGCGGTGTACCGGTTGCTCAAGCCCAGCAAATGGCCGCGCAAATCCTATCAAATCGCGATTCTGCCGTAGATGTCATGGCCCGCGAAGAACTTGGGATCGATCCTGAAGAACTGGGGGGATCTGCCTGGACAGCAGCCATTACCTCATTTGTGCTTTTTGCCATTGGAGCAATCATTCCGGTTGCGCCATTTATCTTTCTGACGGGTAATCAGGCGATTCTGGTCGCCATCCTTCTCAGCACCGTTGGGCTGTTTCTCATCGGCACCGCCATTACGCTTTTCACGGGCCGTTCTGTACTCTATTCAGGTGCGCGCATGATGATTTTTGGACTGCTGGCAGCCGCCATCACCTTTGGAATTGGTCGTTTAATCGGAATTAGCCTGGCAGGGTAGGTTGTAAATTTCGTATAGATTAATATATTGGGATTACAGCACCACATAGTCAGGCTGAAAAAGCCTAAGCCTTCGTCCTGCCATAGCCGGTTGCCAGAGAAAGAACACCCAGAAAGGAATAGATCAGAGCGAGCAGCCAACTGTGGTTTTTGATTGAAACCGCAGTTGCGCCTAACAAACCAAACCCAATCAAACGATTTGCGCGAATAGATACCTGGCTTGCCCGTTCAGGTGAATATCCATGTGAAATCAATGACCACTTCAATATTGGTCCGCCGTCAAACTCAGGAACAGGTGTAAGCGAGGCGAAGGTGATAAATGTATTCATGCCAGAAGCGACATTCATAACTTCCCTTGCGGGTGATTCAGGAGGGGTTATTTGCTGGAATACCTTCGAAACAAGCAGCAGGACGGCGTTGCATAGCGGTCCGCCCAGCGACCGGAGAATATGCTGACGAGGGGCAATAGATGGGTGTTCCGGTTCTTTGTAGAGTAGAACCGGCATCCCAGCGATAATTCGTATGCCATCGACGGGCTGTCCGATCCCTCGAGCAACGGCCACATGGGCAATATTGTGGCACCATTCCGATCCAAGCAGAACAATCATTTTCAGCCCGCCCAACAGCAAATGCCGCCATCTAGTCCAATCAGCATGGTCTTTCATAGCCTGTCTGGTAAAAAGCGTCCAAGCGAGCACCTGGTTCAACGGCAGCCAGTTGAATCCCTGAAAAGCCAGCGGTGTGCCAAAGATACACCCGACTGTTACAATCGGCTTTCCAGGTTTGAATAAGAAAGGACTGTCCATTGCCAGTTATCCTTGGTACGAAATTCTATGTTTTTTTGGTAGCGGGTACCTTAATTATATAGGAAGACAGAAAATAATAAACATAATATTGGCTAACTCATGTTTTTGAATGAGATCAGGTTGAAAGATTATCAAGGTTTTAAGAAGGGGAACCGGGTATCTAAATCACATCGAAATCTTTCTAGCGAAATAATATTTTAATTTTTCAAGAGAAAAGCCCGAAAAAACCATTAGTAAAAATAGTCTACTGATTACTGGAAATTATTCGGTGGGGGCATCTGAAAAGGGGCTTATGCGCATATCTGAATGCTTTCGATAATAATACTTATCGAAAGCATAATGTTTATTGCGTATATTTTAATCCCCCTGCCCGGGTGATGTCTGGAGAAATGTGCTTTGCAGCGTTCTACAATCATTTACACAAATATTTGCATAAAGAGGAGCGAAAAGATTAGCGGAACATTCGAAATATGGAATTACCCATCCCCCTGCTAGCCATTACTCCAATAAATGGCTTGAACTATAATTCAGCCATGCAGCAGATCATTCCAGGCGTATTTATGCATTCCAGCGCATCGATCTACCAGTATCTGATCGTAGAAAACGGTCAGATCACGCTGATCGACACGGGGCTGCCCATATTTTGGCGTTCACTTATCCGGACGATCACCAACGTGAACCACCAAGCTGTGCTCAACCTGATCCTGATCACACATGCTGACGGTGATCACTACGGATCCGCGAAACAATTAGTTGGAACTTACCACTGCCCGGTTGCCGCCAGCGCACTCGAAGCAGCCGCTATCCGCAGCGGCAGGATGTCTCGTGAGCTGAAACCCCGTAATGCCTTCGACCGGTTGCTATTTAGCGTTGCTCTTCCCCTGTTTACGGCTGCCGCCGTACCGGTTGAGCAAATAATCGAACCAGGGCAAAGATTGCCACTCCTTGGCGGTTTGCAAGTACTGGATTCAGCCGGTCACACGCCAGGGCATTTGTCATTCTACCAATCCGAACGTCAAATTCTGTTCGCGGGCGATTCGATCATCAAACGCCACAATGCCCCCTCCCCTGCGCACGGCCCGAACTGCTGGGACGAAGTGCGAGCCAGAGAAGCTTTTGAACGCCAGATGGCCTTAAAACCGCGGCACATCTGCGGCGGGCACAGCTATTTCCGCATTTAATCTCAGGTTGTCAGACAATCAGGAAGTCCCCTTCATGACCAGACCCATCTTCGAAAATCCTCAGCTCGACGGCAGCACGTTTTCGCTTAATGGTTCGAGCGATACGGGCGTACTGCTTTCTCACGGGTTTACCTCAACGACTGTCGAGGTACGCCCGCTGGCAGAATTCCTCCACCGGGCGGGTTACAGCGTGATGGCGCCTTTGCTGCCGGGTCATGGCACGCGACCCGAGGATGCCCTAAAGGTGCACAAGGCAGACTGGCTTAGAACCGCAGACCAGGCTTACCAGTCCTTGAAAACAAGGACGCGCAGGGTTGTGGTTGGAGGTGAATCGATGGGCGCCTTACTGGCGCTGCATCTGGCCAGCATGTACCCGGAAATTGCCGGAGTTGTAACCTTTGCGCCGGCGATTCATGTCAGCGGTCAATGGCGCGCAGTGCTGCTGGCGCCTTTTGTCAAAATCCAGCCCAAATACTACCTGCAAGATGAAAATTCCTCACCTCCCGCTGATATCCTGCCCTGGCAAGGGTACAACGTTTTGCCCATTCCGGCCGTCGCGCAATTTTTTTGGCTGCAGCAGCAAGTCAGGCGGGAGCTAAAATCAGTCCGGCAGCCGGCTTTAATCTTTCAGGGTAAACTGGATGGCACTATTGATCCTGATGGCGCAAAAGTGGTCTTGAATCAACTGGGCAGTCCGGATAAGAAGTTGGTCTGGCTGGAGAATTCCGGACATACCCTTCTGCTTGGCAGAGAATACAACCAGATTTACCAAGACACACTGGCTTTCATCCAGCGAGTAACCCAGTAATTAATCGTGGGGTTTCTTTGGATACACCATGATAATTTTGTGAGTTATAATGGTAAAAAATGAGCGATCATTGAGCAATTTGGAGGATGCATGACCGACCCAATCCGACCGCCTGGAAAAACCACTATCGCGCCCGAAGTACTGGTCACCATCGTCAGGTTGACCGTGTTAAGCGTCCCTGGCATCAGCCGGCTAGCGACCAACCCGACCGAAGTGGAAAGATTTTTCAATAAAAACACCAGCGAAGGCATCAAAGTGTCGGTCGAAGGTAATGTGGCGTACGCCGATGTCTATGTCGTGCTCAAGCCTGATCTTAACGTGCGCGAAGTTGGGCACAACATCCAGGCGCAGGTCACCCGCGCCATTTCCGAGATGGTTGGCATGGAAGTCGGCAGAGTCAATGTCCATGTCGAAGACATCGACTATGTCGCTCAAACCGAAGCCTGAGTTCGGCTTGAAGGCTTTAAAACTGCTTTCTGCAGTTCTCATAACGACGGAACTTTATAAAGCCTAATATTTATATGAAACCGCGAACCAAGGCACGAAGTATCGCCTTGCAGGTCCTGTACGAATGTGATTTGACCAATCATCCACCCGGTATAGTGCTTCAAGAACGCCTTGCAGAAGACGAGCTTGATCCCGCCCTGGTCGAATTCGCACAGCAGATTATCATGGGCGTTTTGCCGATCTCAGCTACCCTGGATCATTTTATTGCAGAACACGCACCCGAGTGGCCGATGGACCAGGTCGCGGTGATCGACCGGAATATTTTGCGAATTGCGTTGTGGGAGTTTGCAGTTGCTGACGTAACTCCGATTAAAGTGGCGATCAACGAAGCCATCGAGATGGCCAAGTATTTTGGCGCTGATAGCACGCCGCGTTTTGTGAACGGCGTATTAGGCAGCCTGGCCAACCGCCAACAGGAAATTCGGCAGAAATTTGTCGCGACGCCCTCAAGAGACACACCCTCGGCGACCCAATCATAACGAGGGTTTTTCTTTTGCCATTATCAAAGAGGCAACAAGATGAACTTCAGAGAAAATCATCGTATCCAAAAGCTCTTTTTGTTGTTCATAACTGTAATGGTACTAACAAGTCTGGCCGCGGGATGCACTGGCGGAATCAACTTGCCCGGTTTTCAAAAAGAAACTCCGATCGAGCCGCCAGTCCAGCCGGATGCGAAATCAGCGCTGGGCACGATCACCTTTCGCGCGCTGGTTCCAGCTAATCCGTCCGAGGAAACTGTTACCTTGGAAATTCTGGATGAAGTCACTGGCCTGGCGCTCAATCCAAAACGCTATGAGATGACGCCTTCTGGCGAAAATCAGTTCGAAATCAATATCCCGATCGCGCTCGGTTCGCTGGTCAAATACCGCTACATCCGTACCAGTGAACGGTCTGCCGTGGAATACACTGCCGGCGGGCAGCAAGTACGTTATCGCATGTTCCAGGTGGGAGGACCATCGGTTGTGGAGGATGTCGTTGCCGGATGGACGGATGCACATTATGCTGGCCCCACCGGTCGGATCACCGGGCGGGTAATCGACGCTGCAACCAACACTCCCATCCCTTCAGCCCTGGTGACCGCAGCTGGGAGCCAAACCTTCACCGCCTCCGATGGTTCTTTCCTGCTGGAAGGTTTAATCCCCGGAACGCACAACCTGGTCGCCGCCAGCCTGGACGGCCTTTTCAGGACCTTTCAGCAAGGTGCGGTCGTTGCGGAGAACGCAACAACGCCGGCGCCTTTGTTCGTGGAAATGGCAAAGTTGGTTAAAGTGACTTTCGTGGCGCAAATCCCAGCCGGTGAGGTCAAAGGCTTGCCACTGCGGCTGGTTGGTTCCAGTTATGCGCTTGGCAACACTTTCGCTGATCTGGATGGCGGCATGAGCGTGATTGCATCCCGCGCGCCGATTATGCCAACCATCGCCGAGGATATCTACTCCCTGACCCTCGAATTACCAACCGGGTTGGATTTACGCTACAAATACACATTGGGCGATGGTTTCTGGAATTCTGAGCATTATGCCAATGGGTCCTTCCGCACCCGACAATTGATCGTGCCTGACGCAGATCTGACGGTAACAGACATAATTGAAAGTTGGAAAAGTGGCACCTACGCGCCGGTAACGTTTACAGTAACTGTGCCGTCAGACACCCTGCCAGAAGACATTGTGTCCATCCAATTTAATCCCTTTGGTTGGACTGCGCCTATTCCAATGTGGCCGTTGGGCAACAATCAGTGGCTATATGTGCTCAATGGCCCGCTCGACTTTTTTAGTGAACTAAAATACCGCTACTGCCGTAATGATCAGTGCGGCGTTGCCGACGACAGCAGCACGCACGGTTTGTCCAGCCAGGGTAAAACCATCACGCTCATCGCGGAAGGCCAAAACGTCCAGGACACCATCAACTCCTGGGCTAATTGGTCGTCCTTCACCAATTCGACCACCATAATCGCGCCAGAAATAACCGCTGTTGGACCCAATTTCTTCGCAGGTGTCGAGTTCAACCCAAATTACAGTCCGGTTTGGCAGCCGTACTTCGCAAATGGGCTGCAAAAAATCAAATCTCTTGGCGCGAACTGGGTAATCTTCACCCCAACCTGGAGCTATACCCGGGCGAACCCACCGGTGATTGAACCAGTTGCCGGGCGCGACGCCCTGTGGACGGATACTACTGCAGCCATTCAAAACGCGAGTCAAGCAGGATTACAATCAGCAATTTTCCCCCGCCTCCAGGCAGACATGTTGGCAAATGGCATTTGGAACGAGGCCATCCCGGATGCCGGTTGGTGGGATAAATGGTTCAGCAGCTACCGCACCTTTGCGTTGCATCACGCCGACCTGGCAGCTCAAACCCAGGCCTCCATGCTCATCCTGGGCGGTCCGGATGTCACACCCGCGCTGCCTGACGGCATGCTGCCAAATGTCGAGCCTTCAGGCGTGCCTGATAATGCAGGGGAACGCTGGCAGAGTCTGGTTACCGAAATCCGCGGCCGGTACGCCGGTCAAATTGCCTGGGCGCTCCCCTACCCCTTTCCGGCAACGCCGCTGCCCGCGGATTTGGACCAATTTGATGCCCTATATCTCGTGTTCAATGCCCGGTTGACCGAAGTCAACGATCCAACCGAGGCGGAGTTGCAAGATTCCTTTGCGACCTTGCTCGATACGAATGTCCTGCCCCTCGTTGAAGAAACCGGGATACCCGTTATCCTGGCACTGGACTACCCCTCAGCTGACGGAGCAGCCAGCGGCTGCGTTCAAATCACGGATCAATGCCTGCCTTTTGACTTGCTCAATCAGCCTACTCCCGATCTGCCTGAAGTTCAAGTTGACCTGCAGGAGCAGGCAGACATTTACAATGCCGCATTCAACGCCATGATTACCCGTTCCTGGATCAATGGCGTCGTTTCGGTTGGTTATTACCCACCTGCAGCCTTGCAAGATACCTCAGCCTCAATTCACGGTAAACCCGCATCCGATGTGATATGGTACTGGTTCCCTAAAATTATCGGCCAGTAATCCCTTAAACTAAAACGATTTCAGGAGGTGTTAGTATGCCAATCCATGGAACGCCCAGTAAATATGGGCTGGAAAACCACGGACTCAAGAATTTATCGAACGAATACTGGAATTATTCACCGGCATGCCTGGTTGAAGAAGCGGTCTGCCGATTCGAGGGCAAATTGTCGGCTGACGGCGCTTTGATCGCCAGCACCGGCAAGCATACTGGCCGGTCGCCTAACGATAAATTTGTCGTCCAGCACCCGGAACTAAGCGACAAACCCATTTGCTGGGGAAAGGTTAACACCCCTATTTCGCCGGAAAAATTTGACCAGCTCTACCAGAAAATGCTGGCCTACTACCAGGGTCGGGATGTTTTTGTGCAGGATTTGCGCGTAGGGGCACACCCCAATTACAGTTTACCCATTCGGGTGATCACCGAAAAAGCCTGGCATAACCTATTTGCACAAAACTTGTTCATCCGCCTTCCGCAGGATCAATTAGCCGGTCATGTCCCGCAGTACACCGTCATTCAGGCCGAAGATTTCAAAGCAACCCCTGAAATCGACGGCACCCACAGCGAAACGGCGGTCGTTGTTGATCTGGTAAAGCAAATCATTCTGGTGTGCGGCACCGGTTATGCCGGCGAGATCAAGAAATCGATTTTCACCATCATGAACTACCTGCTGCCGCTGAAAGGCGTGCTTTCCATGCACTGCTCTGCCAACGTTGGCAAAAGTGGCGATACAGCGCTCTTTTTTGGACTGAGTGGCACCGGCAAAACCACCCTGTCATCCGACCCAGAACGTCAGCTGATCGGCGACGATGAGCACGGCTGGGCTGACGAAGGAGTCTTCAATTTTGAGGGTGGCTGTTATGCCAAAACAATCCGCCTGAACCCGAATTATGAACCCATCATCTGGTCTGCCACGCGCCGGTTTGGCGCTGTACTTGAAAACGTAGATTATGACCCGGTCACGCGTCAGGTGGACTTTGACTCCGACCGCATCACCGAAAACACCCGCGGCGCTTACCCGCTGCATTTTGTCCCCAATCATGTGGAAGCCGGGTACGCAGGACACCCGGATAATGTTTTCTTTCTGACTGCCGATGCATTTGGCGTCCTGCCTCCGCTGGCACGCCTGACGGCAGATCAGGCGATGTATTACTTCCTGTCCGGCTACACCTCCAAGCTTGCCGGCACCGAAACCGGGCTGGGTAGTGAGCCCGAAGCTACCTTCTCTACTTGCTTCGGTTCGCCGTTCCTGCCACTGTACCCGCAGGTGTATGCTAACCTGTTGGGTGAAAGAATTGCCCGTCACAATTCGACTGTCTGGCTGGTCAACACCGGTTGGACGGGCGGACCTTACGGGGTCGGATCACGCTTCAAGCTGCCCTACACGCGCGCCATAATCCATGCCGCGTTAAATCATGGTTTGAACGATGTCGCTTTCCATCAGGATCCATTTTTTGGCTTGTGGATTCCGGAAAGCTGCCCAGGCGTGCCGTCAGACGTCCTCGATCCCCAATCGACCTGGGCGGACAAGAAAGCTTACGAAGTCCAGGCTAAAAACCTGATTGCCCGCTTTGAAAAGAATTTCGTGAAATTCGCCGATCAGGTGCCCATGGGGGCTGCAGTCAACGGACCGCGCGGGTCGTAGCTGGCGAAAGTTGTTAGAACGCAAAAGAGCAGGCTTAAGCGCCTGCTCTTTTGATATATCATCACAGCATTTGTAGGTTGGGTTGAGGGCAAGGCAGGTGTGCATTGCTTGTCGCATCGTTTGCAGCCCGAAACCCAACAGCACCGGATTTGGTCGAGGCGTTGGGTTTCGGGGCAATTCAATGAACTTATAAATCAACATTCTTACCCCCTCAACCCAACCTACCTTGATGCCAACTCAAGTCACGCCATGTACAACAACACCACAGCCGCGATGATGAGAAACGGCGCGTAGGGGATAGCTGTGAATGCCTGGTATTTTTTGCGCAAAATCATCACCAGGATATACAACCCGCTCAACAGGCCGCCCAGTACGATGGCTGAAAACAGGCAAACGATGATGCGCGGCCAACCCAGGGCAATGCCAAGAATGCCGCTCAGGTTGACATCGCCAAAACCCAGCGCAACTTCGTCAATTTCCTGTCCGCGTGCCTTCGACATCCAGCGGTTGAACAGAATGCCGAAATAATACAAGCCAAGCATGACGCCAAACCCAACCGCGAATCCAAGAAGGGTCTTCGACCAGCCGTTGAGCCATAAGCCGAAAGGAATTGCCAGGATCGCTCCAACCAGGCTGACCTCATGCAGGATGGCACGGTGCTCGACATCGATAATAAAAACAACGCCAAAGTACAGGAAAACTAAAAGCGCAATCCAGAACCCGAGCGCCGGCGGCGGCAAGATGCCCAACAATGGAACCGCGCTCAACGCGCTGATTTGAACAATCCAGGCACGGCGAGTACGCCCTGCCTGGCAGGAGTGGCAGCGGCGCATCCAGAATAAATCCAGGAATGAGCGGTTGGTTCCACAGGAGTGGCATTTGGCAGCCGAAAACGAGCGAGTCTGCGGGAGAACGTCAGCCAGGTAATTAAGCAGCACCCCGGCCAGCCAGCCAAGAAATAAAGTCACCAGGAAAAACAGGATGGTACGCGGTCCGATCATATGTTGCTCGTTTCCAGCGCTGCCCGTTCGCTCATTTGATCGCGCAGCGTTTTGATATCACCTGGCAGGAAATAGGCTGCTCCCAGGATGAAGAGAAAGCAGAGAATCCACGCGCCAACTGAAATATACAGAATGGCGCTATGCAGGCTGTACTGCACTGCAATCGCTCCCGCCAAAGCCGGCGCCACGGCAGACCCACCCTGTTCGATCAGATACTGAATGGAATTGGAGGTGGAGCGCACTTCAGGCAACGTCACGTCATAGATTGTCGATAGTACGTTCGGCGATGCAAACGGGATAAAGATCGCGGTGATGGCCATCGAAATCGTGAAAAGAGTGGTGCTTTCATTGGGAATCGACAGAGATATGCCGAGCATGATCGCACCCACCAGAATCCCACCCGCGCTTACCAGCAAACGACCGCGCGGGTTCTTTTTGAAGAAGGTATCGCCCAGCACTCCGCCAATCGGGTAGCCTGCCGCCAGGAAAAGGATCGAGATTACCATGGTGATCATCACCTGGCTGTCCGAAAAGTTGCGCTCAGTCTCCAGATAGCGGAAGAACCAGAATGTAATTACCTGCCAGGGGAAAACGCCCACAAAGCCCTGGGTGAATAAAAACAACAGGCTCTTCTTTTTGAACAGTTCCCGCGCAGTTTTCCAGGAGAATTTGTAGGTGGTGATCTGCTCGATGTTCTCCATCTCTGGTTCAGCTTTTCCGCGTGGCGCATCCTTAATAAAGAAGAAAATGACCACGGCCAGGAAAATTCCCAGCGAACCTGTGATGAAAAAGATGCCCTGCCAGCCAATCTTACCAACCAGCATCAGCGCTAGAAGCATGCCCGCCATATAACCCAGTGGTTGGGCAATTTGCAAGATTCCATATACCTTCCCGCGAACTTTGGGCGGGAAATAATCGGAAATCAGGCTGTATATGCCTGGATATGACGAATCGTCGATGCCGGTCGAGGCCCGCGACCCGAGAAAGACGGGAAATGTGCGGGCAACGGCTGAAATCCATGTGGTTGCACCCCAGATGAAGGAGGCCAGCGCCAGCAGTTTTGCCCGAGAGAATCGGTCGTACAAATACCCCCACAATGGGTAAAAAATGGCTCCTACCAGAATGGCGCCCGAAAATACCAGGCCCATTTTGGCTTCATCGATTTGAAATTGCTCCATAATCGGCGTGGTCAACGGGCCGATGAGCAGCTTATCGGCTTGATGCAGCAGCATAAAAATAAAGAAAATGCCCAGAACGAACCAACGGTATCGACCAACTGGTTTCATAAGTTTTCCTCGATAAGATCAGGATGCGACGGACTGGCACTAAGTATGGCGTTACGTTATTTCCCACCCCGCAGATGGATGATCCATTTATTATATTCATCCCCTCCCTTGAAAGCCTTGAAAAGATGGGGTAAAAGTAATGGATATGCCAAACCGATTGCAGGCTCTTCTCAATATCTGGCGCACCGACCCCACCATCCAGCAAAGCATTTCGCAATGGGTGGTGCAACCCGCCGCCCCTGCCAGCCTGGCGCAAATCCCATCGGATTTAACCCTGGAGCTTGCCAGCCAACTGCGCCAGCGCGGCATCGAGCAGTTGTACGCTCATCAGGCGCTGGCCTACCGCGAAATCAGGGATGGTAAACATGTGGTCATTTCTACCGGCACCGCCAGTGGAAAATCGCTGTGCTACCAGCTGCCCATTCTCAACAATGTGGAAAAGTTTCCAGATGAGGTCAGTGCTCTGCTGCTCTTCCCGACCAAGGCACTGGCACAGGACCAGCAGCGGGCATTGACGCAGCTTGCGACACCTGAAATCAAATCAAAAATATCCATATACGATGGGGATACCCCATCCCATCAACGCTCGACCATTCGTAAAAATGCCCGCATTCTTCTCTCCAATCCAGACATGCTGCACATGGCTGTGCTGCCGCATCATACCCTCTGGGTGGACTACCTGCACAGCTTGCGTTTCGTGGTAATCGATGAAATTCACGCTTATCGTGGCGTGTTTGGGTCGCACATCGCCAATGTACTGCGTCGGCTCAAGCGCATTTGCGCATTTTACGGGGCTCACCCACAGTTTATTTTTACTTCAGCGACGATTTCCAATCCCCAGGAATTTGCCAGCCAAATGTTGGAAGAAAATGTCACCGTGATCGATGTGGACGGCGCTCCGCACGGTGAACGGAATTTCATCATTTACAACCCGCCGCTGGTCAATGTTGACCTTGGAATCCGGCGCAGCGCGATGTCGGAGGGTATGCGACTCACCGGCGACCTGTTAACTTACCAGGTGCAGACGCTGATCTTTGCGCAAACCCGCCGAGCAGCAGAGGTCAGCTTGCGGTATCTGCGTGACAATCATCCCGCGATTTCTGCCGATTTATACGCCTACCGCAGTGGTTACCTGCCCGAAGACCGCCGCCAGATCGAAAATGCATTGAAAACCGGCGCTGCCCGGGCAGTGGCATCCACTAACGCGCTCGAACTAGGGGTGGATATCGGCTCGATGGACGCCGTGGTCATCCTGGGATACCCTGGCACGATTGCAGCCACTCGCCAGCAGTCCGGTCGGGCCGGGCGCAAACTCGAGCCCGCCGTGGGTATGCTGGTGGCTACCCCAAACCCGATCGACCAGTTTCTGGTCAACCACCCCGAGTACTTGCTGGAGCGGTCACCGGAACGAGCGTTGATCAACCCGGACAACCCGTTGATCCTGCTGCAGCACCTGCGCTGTGCTGCTTTTGAGTTGCCGTTTAATCCAAATGAACGCTACGGCAAGCTGCCGGCAGAGGTTGTGGGTCAATACCTAGATGCGCTATCACAGATGGGCGAGCTGCATCTGTCAGGCGGGCGTTACTTCTGGACCGCCGATCAGTATCCGGCGCAAAATGTATCCCTGCGCACCACTACCCCGGGCGTTGTCCGGCTGCGCACTGATGAAGATGGTCAATTGACCACCATCGGCATGGTCGATACTGCCAGCGCCCATTGGATGGTACATCCGCACGCTATCTATCTACACCAGGCGCGCACCTTCCAGGTGGAGTCCCTCGACCTGGAAGAAGGTCTGGCCATCTTGAAGACGGTTGACAGCGATTACTTCACGGAACCGCTGATTGACGAGCAAATTGAAAAAGTGGACCTGTTCCGCAGCGATCCGGTTCCAGCAGGAGTCATTCACTTGGGCGAGGTCGAAGTAACCACCCGCGTGACCGGCTTCCGCAAGACACGCTGGTATTCCAATGAAAATCTTGGCGCTGAAGAATTGACCATGCCAACCACCACGCTGCGGACAGTTGGATATTGGCTGGCGCTTTCACGCAAGGCGATAAAGCAGCTCGATGAGGTCAGTCTTTGGACCGGATCACCGAATAATTACGGTAACAACTGGGATCAACAACGCGCACTCGCTCGTCAGCGGGACGGCTATGTCTGTCAAAACTGCGGACGGCCAGAAAACGGGATTGCGCACCACGTTCACCATAAAATCCCCTTCCGGCAGTTTACATCATTTATCACCGCCAACCTGCTCGATAATCTGGTTACGCTTTGTCCCACCTGCCACCGCCAGGCCGAAATGCTGGTACGCATGCGCAGCGGAATGTCCGGGTTGGCGTACGCGCTCGGTCACCTGGCGCCGTTGTTCATTATGTGCGATCCCAATGACCTTGGCGCCCATTTTCTACCCGAATCCAACCTGACAGAAGACCTGCCGGTGGTCATTCTCTATGATAACGTCCCAGCCGGTATCGGATTGAGCGAGAATATCTACCGGATTCATTCGGAGTTGATGAAAGCAGCGCTGGAATTGGTATCCGATTGCACCTGCCAGGACGGCTGTCCCTCGTGTGTCGGGGTATCAGGTGAAAACGTTGCCGGCGGCAAACAAGAAACATTAGCGATCCTGCATTTGTTGAATGGGCTGCCGCTTCCGGTATAATCTCCCGTGAGGATATGGACCAATCACTGCTCGATCGTTTGAAATCCCTTGGTGTACAAGTCGGCACCTCTCAGGTAAAAAAGTCTGAGAAGCCATCCGACCGCGTTCCCATCGAAGAGGTTGTTCCGGGCGCCGAACACACCACACCGTTCGGGTCGGCATTCCTGGCGGACAAACAATTCCCGGCAGATTACCAACATGGGTTAATCCCCTTCAGCCAGAAGGTCGATTACAGCTTGCTGGGAGAATGGGCAGGTTATCCTACCCTGCATGAAAAACCTGCCGATCAATTTATTTTTCTGGATACCGAAACTTCGGGTCTTGCCGGTGGGACCGGCACTTTTGCCTTCATGATCGGCCTGGGTTGGTGGCAGTCGGGCGGGTTTCGGCTGCAACAATTCTTCCTGCGCGAACCATCCGAAGAGGCTGCGGTTTTGGCAGCGCTGGACGAAGTATTGACACCCTTCCAAACCATCGTTACCTACAACGGAAAATCATTTGATATTCCGTTGCTCAATGCCCGTCACACATTGAGCGCATTCCAATCGCCTTTTCCGAGTATGCAACATGTTGATTTGCTAGCGCTTTCACGACGAATCTGGCGCAACCGGCTGCCTAGCCGCTCCCTGGGTAGCATCGAGCATGACGTTTTGGCCGTTTCCCGCAGCCAGGAGGAGATTCCTGGCTGGATGATACCGGAGATGTATTTCAATTACCTCAAAAGCGGCGACTCCCGCCCCATGGCTGGCGTGTTTTACCATAACCGCATGGATATTCTGTCGCTGGCAGCTCTTTTCTTACACCAATCCAACCTGTTGAGCAACCCGATGGATTGGCTGGCTGCTGAAGGGCTTGATTTAATTGCGATTGCCAGGCTATACAATGACACCGGACGTCGTGAGCAGGCTGTTCAGTTATACGAGCACAGCCTTTTACTCGGTCTGCCACGTCCTTTTTTTATTCAGACGCTTTACCGCTACGCTGACCTGGCGCGCAAGGAATACCATTTCGAGCAGGCAGTAGCTCTCTGGCAAAAAGCTGCCGACCTGCAAGAATTGCCCGCCTGTGTCGAACTGGCCAAATACTATGAGCACCGTGCCCGGGAGTACGAAACCGCCTTATACTGGACACAGAAAGCTTTCGATATCCTGGATACCCAGGTTCTACCCCTCTATATCAAAAAAATCACATTGTCGGAACTGCAAAAAAGACAGGGGCGGTTGCAGCGCAAAATGAATAGCCGGGGATCGAACACTGAGCCAGTGGAAACCGAGGAGGAAACTCATGACCAGTCCTGAATACATCGAAGTCTATAGCGCGAACGGCCAATTGGAGGCCGATATGATTCGCTTGATGTTGGAGGCGGTTGGTCTGCATGTGCTTACCCGAGGTGAAAGCGCTGGCGCGGTTTACGGCCTGACGGTAGGGCCGCTCGGCGAGGTGCGCGTACTTGTGCTGGCATCCGAAGTACAGGCTGCCAACGAACTGCTGACTGCTTTGGAAGATGGACAACTGGAGAACCCTTCGCCGGATTCTTATCCCCCGGCTGCACCAGAAGATGATGACAGCGAGCTGGAATAGTTAAATCGGCTCGACCTCGGCCAAGACCTTCTGCTCATATATTTGCATCAATTTTCGGGTAATCGGACCAGGTTTACCGTCCCCGACCGGTTCATGATTGATCTCGGTAACTGGAAGAACTGCCCGGCTGGTACTGGTGATAAATGTCTCGGTGAAACGGATTAGATTAGATAGTTTTGGCGCGTCCATTTGCACTGGATAACCGGCGTCTTCCGCCAGTAGCAGAACAATTTGGCGAGTAATACCGGAAAGCACCCCTTGCCCGGCAGTCCATATTTCTCCGTCCATGACTGCGTAAAAGTTGCTTGTCAGCCCCTCAAGAATATTCCCACTTTCATCGACCATCAATATTTCTTCAAAACCTTCCTGCAAACGCTGCCGCGCCTCCTGGGAGGATTGAATAAAATTGGACAGCTTCGCGGATGGGTTATTGCGCTGCATTTGGGCGGTGATCGTTTTGACGCCATTGGCGCGCTGGGCTGCGGTTGGAACAAATAATGCACCTACATGGACATAAATGGTTTCATAATCCAAACCGAAGGGGATGGTTAATCGCACACGGGCTTCAGAACCGGGATATTGCGTCAGTGCCACTCGCAAGTTACGCCGCAACTGGTCAGCATCCAACCTGATCGGATGACCACCAAGTTTGCTTGACGTCTCGAGCCGCCTTAAATGGTCATTCAGATGCAGCGCAAAATATTTTTGGTAGGTTCTGAACGTGGTATAAGCCCCCGCAGGCAGTAGATTGCTCGCTTGGTCGAGCGTAATGATATCTGATTCCAATGGATTTGAAACGAAACTGGAACTATAATCGCCATTCAGGTAACTAAAGGATAAAATGGGAGCCATGCTTTCCTCGTCAATGTTGCGACAAATTATACTTCGCTCCTCCCCTATGACCGGCATCATCCATGAGCGCTGGGGTAATGCATGAAAAGACATATCGACATCTGGCTGGCTGTTGCAGCAGTTTTGTTTACCGTTTTAGTGGTTCTAGTTGCTTTTTTGGTTGGATTTTATTCCAACGGTGGCTACGCGCAATTTAATTTCGAAATATTCAACCAGGCTTACAACATTCTGGAAAAGAACGGACTTAAACCTTTACCTGCCGCACCATTTACAGAGTACGAGATGATCCGCGGGTTGCTCAAGGCCTATGACGACCCCTACACGGTCTTTGTCGAGCCGTCCCAACATGAACTCGAATCCAACCAGCTCGAGGGCAAATTCGGCGGGATAGGGGCAGCGCTGCAGCGAGACACTCTGGGAACCCTGCGGGTTTACCCGTATCCCAATTCGCCAGCAGCAGAAGCCGGCGTACAGTCTGGCAGCAGCCTGCTCAGCGTGGACGACTTGACGGTTGGTGCGGACACACCGGATGACACCGTCATCTCAGCGCTGCGCGGCGATGTAGGCAGCAAGGTTACCATCCGCGTTACCCCGCAAGGCGAAACTGTACCCGTGAGCTTCAGCATCGAGCGGCGCGAGTTTGGCATCCCCTCTGTCACCTGGTTCATTCTTCCCGAGCAACCAGCGCTGGGGGTTGTGAAAATTACCGGGTTCTCCGCGACCACCGCGGACGAAATTTCCGCAGCCGTCCAGGATGTCAAGGCGCAAGGCGCCACTGCCGTTATACTTGACCTGCGCGATAATGGCGGCGGCCTGGTCGAAGCCGGGGTGGATGTAGTGAAATTGTTCGCCAAAGTCGGCTCGACGATCATTGCTCAACATCAACCCGACCGCGCTGATCAAGTCACGCGTACCCTGACCAACGGGAAATATGCCGACCTCCCTCTGTTGATTCTGGTCAATCAAAATACAGCCAGTTCGGCTGAAATCGTCGCCGGAGCGCTGCAAGCGTTGGGCCGGGCAAGCATTATTGGTAAGCAAACATACGGGAAAGACACGATTCAACTGGTATTTGACCTGACCGATGGCTCTTCCATCCATGTCACATCTGCGCGCTGGAGCTTACCTGCCAATCCGGCATTCGTATCCGGCGCTGGGATCGTCCCGGACTTCCCCCTCACCCTCGACGCACCGGCAGATTCAGACTATTACCGGGCTGTACTTGAGGTTTACAGCAGTAAACCATAAAATAACAGTTATAATATTGGCTATGCGCAGTTTTTATGATAGATAATCGATTGCGCTAACAATATTAGGCTTCACCGATGGCGCGCTGGTAATCTTCCGGGGTGTCCATATCTTCCAAAATACTCTGGGTATCAACCACCAGGTAATGGATCTGTTTTTGGTACTGCTGGATAAAATTGCGCATGGTTTGACCGGAATGTAAATCTCTCAGGTCTGCCCAATGGACTTTTCCTACCATCCAGGGGTGCCCGCGGCGCATCCGGTAGCTTGGAATAATCAAGCTGTTCCCGGTCTTGGTGTATTCCTGCAAAATGGCCTGGACAACCTCCCCCTGAATCTGCGGCTGGTCGCCCAATGCAATCAAAAAGGCATCCGTTTCATCCGGAAGGTGCTGCATTCCAATTTGCAGTGAATCCAGCATTTCGGTGTGCTCGTACTCCGGGTTATAAGCGCGGATAACCTCAAAAGGCAGTTCGGACAGCGTCATTTCAACGCCATCTTTTGCGCCGCCGATCACAACAATGAGTGAATCGATCCCGGCACTATGCAAGACGGTCAACACTGTCCCCAACACCGTGCTACCCTTATACGACAGGGTCATTTTTGCCTGTTTCATGCGCCTGGATGCACCGGCGGCGAGGACAATCGCTGCAACCTTAACCATCCTCACCCTCGTCCACCAAACGCTGATAGTCAGCCGGGGTATCGACGTCCAGCAAATCCTGGGCATCTTCCAAATCCAGCCAGCGCAGCGGGTGGCGGTCAAACAAGGCTCGCCCGCCCGTGTCCCCCACCAACCCAACCAGTTCGGCAAAGGTGGAGCGGTCAAACAATACCGGGTTTGTTCGTTGACCATTTACCCGCGGAACAACAATCTCAACCGATTCGCGCCGGTGAATTTCCAATTCGGCCTCGATCAGGCTCACCGGGAACTGCGGCATGTCGCTGAGCAAAAAAACCGCGGCGCCGCACCGGGCTTTCAAAACTTGAATGCCGACACGGATCGAACTGGCCTGCCCGCTTTCCCAATCGCGGTTGTACACCAGCTCCACGGGCAGCCCATCCACAGCCTTCTCAATACCCTCCGCGGCAGCACCGGTGACAACCACCACCGGGTCCAACCCGGCAGCCAGCGCTTTCTCTGCCACATGGCGTACCAACGGCTTCCCACGCCACGGTAGCAGTTGTTTGACGGTTCCCATGCGTATTGACTCACCTGCAGCTAATACAACGCCTCCCACAGGCTCACAGCGCCATTTAACCTGCTCCGCGGCGGTCTTCTGGACGGACCCAGCCATAACCAACCCAAATTCGCGGGTCAAGTCCGCCAACTCGCGATACAAATCATCCTCAGGTAAGTTACATGCATCCAGTTGGTTGGCAAGCACAGCCCGATGCGCTCCTGCCGGGATGTTTTTCAAGCCGCCCTGGGGGTGAAGCAAGGTGGCCACCAAGTGCCGAGTCAGGATTGGCTGCCCTGGCTGTGCACCGCTTAACTGCGCAAAAACCTCCGGTTGATACACCCACTGCCCGGTGAGCGGCTTACCCAACGCAGAAAGGCCCGCGACAACCACAACTTGTTCGACCCAGGCAGGTATGGGCGGCTCATGGGCCGCCGGCGCTTTGAGGGGCAGCATCCGCGAGCCATCCGCCTCGACCAGGATGGGCAGATGATATTCATCTGCATGATCTTTGATTTTTTCAGCGGCAGCCGTATGCAATCCCATCAGCCGCCCGCGACCGTCGCCAGGCCCGGTTATGAGGGTTACCCCAACCAGCGGGGACTGAAATAAACGCTCGACATCGCTCAGATCCTGAACAATCAGGTGTTTGTCGGCGAGTTTTGCCTGTTCCAATGACAGATGAGCAGTATTCAGGCAAATCATCGGCGCAGCCAGTTGGCGCGCCAGGGAAAACATGGCTGTCGTTTTGCCCCCCGCCCCCACGAAAGCGATTCTGGATTGACTGCCGGCTCTGAGTGCTTCAAGCAGCCGCATGGTCAACCTTTACCCGCTGTACCTGGCGCGCAGTTCCGGACGGGAGAGCACAGCTTCCAGCACCCCGCCTCCCACTGCCAGAGATTTGTCAGAGACCAGGGTAACAAGGTTTTCGTCCAGGCGTGGATCAAGATCGCCAACTTTCATGCCGCGTTTGACGGCTACATCGTTAGCTAGCAGCCCGCGCACCACGCCATCGAAACCGGCTGTCAGCAATTGGCCGTCAACTTCAGCCAGCGGTTGACCTTTTACCACCCGTTGGCCGATCGTAACCAGGCCTTTCAAATGGCCATCGACCGGTGCGCGCAACACGCGCTCCTCTACATACCCGAGCACCATCTCCGGAATTCCAGAATCGGGCTCACCGGCGCCATGCCAGTGCACCCGTCCCAAATTGTGACCGCGTTTGGTTTCGACCACCGCATGGCAGTTCACCCCAACGGTAAAACCCGGACCAAGTCCGATAACCAACGGAGATGGCTGCAATGGAAATTCCACCGGTTTTTTCAAAAGTCGGGCGTCGACAAGTACATCCGGTTTAAGCCAGGTTAAAAGCGCCAGATTCGGGTCTTCAATAACTGGCAAGATACCTTCAGCCCAGGCCTTTATAACTTCTTCGTGACCAGACACGCATTTGGCGCGTACCCCTTCAATTGTGATTTCCGCTGAATAGATTGCCTCGGCAAAGGCGACTGTCCGGCGGACGACCAGGGGCTTTGCCAGTTCACAAACGACAACCCGCATCCCGGCGCGGTGCAAACGCAATGCCGCACCACTGCCCAGGTCACCACCACCACGAATACACACCACCAGACTCATAATACCTGCACCAGTCCTGAGTTCATTTCGAATCGCCCGTTTCTTCCAGTCCCATCAGAATTCGTTCCGGCGTATAAGGGAACTGGTCAAACCATTTCCCGGTAGCGTGTTGAATTCCGGCAGACACGGCTGGTACCAATGGCAGGTAGGGCATCTCACCCATGCCCCGCGCGCCCCAGGGACCAATGGGATCCGGGTATTCCAGAATCAATGATTCAACCTGGTCAGGGATGTCAAGTATGGTCGGGATCAGGTAGGTCGAGAGTGTCTTGGTCTGTACCTGGCCGTCCTGCTGGATAAAGTTCTCCAACACAGCATAACCAGCAGCCTGGACGACAGCTCCTTCGATCTGGCCACGCACCAACAGCGGGTTTACTGCTTTCCCGACATCGTCTGCACAGGTGACTTTCACCAGACGCACCTGTCCGGTTTCGATGTCCACCTCCATCTCGATGGCTTCGGCGACATAACCGTATGAAAAATTAGGCTCTGATTTTCCCGTCTCCGGATCCAAAGGTGTGGTTCGCGGCGGGCGATATTGGAATTCAGCGCGCGCTGGACGCTCTTCGTTATTCCATTTCTCCAGCGCGCGTTCAGCTGCGCCCCGAATGGCATTGCCAGCCATAAAAGTCATACGCGATGCAGAGACGCTGCCCGAATTAAGCGACGTCGCGGTGTCAGCAGCAATAACCTGAACTTTTTCCAGCGGCAGCCCGACTGCCTCAGCGGTCATCTGGGCAAACACGGTATGCGACCCCTGCCCAACTTCAGCCCCTGCGTGGTAGAGCCTGGCAGCCTCGATTTCGCCATTCCCTTCCAATTCAACGATTGCCCAGCAATTTTCGGGTGCGCCGAACGAGAAACCTACATTTTTAAACGAACACGCAAATCCGATCCCACGCTTCAAATGCGGGCTGCCGGGCACATCTTCCAGGTAACCCTGGGGACGAGTCCAGCCTTCTTTACCCTTCACCCAACCTGCTGCTTCCGCGCAGACGGCTGTTACTTTCTTGATGCTGACGCCTTTGGGCAGCGGTGTTCCAACGGACAACAGACTGCCCTCGTCCAGCAGGTTACGCATCCGAATTTCGACCGGATCCATCCCCAGTGCCTGAGCCAGCTTATTCATCTGCGATTCGGCCGCGAAAGCTCCCTGCGGACCGCCAAAGCCGCGAAATGCGCCGTTTGGGATATTGTTGGTGTAAACCGTATAGGCATCCACTTTGACGTTCGGGATTTCGTACGGCCCGGTGCACATCAGGGTGGCATTCCCGAGTACCTTGGAGGAGGTATAAGCATAAGCGCCGCTATCAGAAATCACCTCAACCTCGGCAGCGACCACCTTGCCGTCCCTGGTCGCGCCCCAGGTGGCGTGAAGGTAGTAGGGGTGGCGTTTGTGATGCCCGATAATCGACTCTTCCCGCGACCAGATCGTTTTTACCGGCCGATTGATACCGCGTTGGTGCAGCTTCCAGGCAGCCAGCGCCAGGACGATCTGCACAGACATATCCTCGCGACCGCCAAAGGCGCCGCCGATGGCCGGGTAGATGATGCGTACTTCTTCTTCGGGCAAGCCGAGTGCATGGGCTACCTGCTCGCGGTCTTCATGCGTCCATTGCCCGCCGACCACAACGGTCACGACCCCACTTTCGTCTACAAAGCTGATGCCGGCTTCAGGTTGAAGGTAGGCGTGCTCCTGGGCTGGCGTTTCATAATACCCTTCGATAACCACATCAGCCTTGGCTAAAGCAGTTTTCGCATCCCCTTTGCGGATGCGGTAATGGACAAAAACATTCGAGCCGTGATTCGGATGAATGAACGGCTGCCCTTCCTGAAAAGCAATGCGCGGATCGGTAAGGATCGGTAAATCTTCATACTCGACCTCGATCAGGTTGCAGGCTTCGGCAGCAATTTCTTCGCTCTCGGCGACTACCAGGGCGACGTTATCGGCGGCAAAACGCACCCTCTCCGCATAGGGCTTGGTAGAATTGAGGCCGCACAAAACCGGTTGGTCCTTGACGATTAACCCATATTCATTCACCGGGACGTCTTCAGCGGTGAAAACCGCTAATACTCCGGGCAGCGATCTGGCTTTGTCAGTGTTCATGCTGCGAATGATGGCATGCGGCCGCCCCGAAAACAAAATCTTAAGGTAGGCCTGATTGTCCAGGTTAATATCACCCGGATACAATGTTTCACCTTTAACTTTTCCTACAGCATCGATGCGCGGTACAGATTGCCCGATGGTCGTCATGGGCATCCACCTCCTGGTTTTGCTACAAATTTCAAAATTAACGGGACTTTTTGATTTTACCGCCGCTAATCGGCGGTATATCCATTGGTCCATACCGTTCCGGGCCTACCATGCGGTAAATCAGGATTCCAACAAATTGAAAAACGAAAAAGACGAGGAATCCCAACAGTATGGTCAACCCGATTTTTAAGTACAAATCAGGGTCCGCGCCGGGAGCCAACAGGTCGGGTGGGATGTTGAACCAGCCTTTTTCTTTATTCTCCTCGATCAGGACTAATGACCCATAATAGCCCATGACCGGCGCCAGGATCAGGAAGATAAATCCGACCCCGCGCCAGATGGGGTGAATCGCTTCTTTTTCCTCTCTTGAACGACCACGGTTGTAATTCGAATATTTGGTCATTATTTACTCCCTGTTCCCAATTGTGCTGCGCGCTCGACTGCCTGAATGATCGTATAGTACCCTGTACACCTGCACAAATTGCCTGTAAGCGCTTGCTGGATTTCATTCTTGCTTGGATTGGGCCGTTCTTCCAGCAATTTCGCGGCAGACATGATAAATCCTGGAGTGCAGTAACCGCATTGAACGGCGCCTTGCTCGATAAACGCCTGCTGCACCGGGTGCATGGAGCCGTTCGCAGCCAATCCTTCCACCGTGACGATCACCGCGCCGTGCGCCCGCGCTGCGGGTACCATGCAACTCATTACCGCCACGCCGTCTAAAAAGACCGTGCAGGCGCCGCACTCACCCTCAGCGCAGCCTTCCTTGGTGCCGATCAACTGGGCTTCTTCGCGCAGCAAGCGCAGCAAGGTCTTATTTTGACCGCTCTCGAAGCGATAACCCTTTCCGTTGATCGTGGTTACGATAGCATCCTGCCGGGTGTGCAGCACGGATGGCCCGAAGAAGGTAATTTTACCGTTACTGCTTCCACGCAGCAGCACCGGTTTGACCGGGAATTCCATTTTCTCCCGCCCGGTTGCCAGCGCTGTTAATGCCCGACGGGTAATCACCTCGACCATACGGCGGCGGTATTGAGCTGAACCGCGCACATCCGAGATCGGGCGGGAAGCGCCCATCGTTTTGGCCGCGGCGGCGGCAATGACCTCCGGAGTCAATTTCTGGCCAATCAGATATTCTTCGGCATCTTTAGCGTGGATGATGGTTGGAGCCACCGCCCCGAGGGTGATTGCAGCGGCCTGAACATTATCACCTTTCATCGTCACGATCACCGCAACATTCACCAGAGAGATGGCTTGCGCCCGCCTTAAGGCAAATTTGACGAACGTGCCGTGCTGATTGGCTTGAAGAGCCGGGAACGTGATATCCACCAGCATTTCATCCGGCTGCATCACCGTCCGACGCACGCCCAGATAAAACTGATCGAGCGGAACGCTCCGTGTACCAGAGCTGGAGCGTAACGTCACCGACGCGCCCAATGCCACCAGTGGGGTGATGGTGTCATTGGCAGGAGAAGCTGTGATCAAGTTACCAGCGACTGTGCCGCGATTGCGAATCTGGGGTGAGCCTACTTCCCAGCAAGCGCGCGCCAGTGGGAAAGCCGATTCCTGAATTAGTTTTGAAGCTGCGCAGTGATTGTGGGTGACCAGCGGTCCTAAATGGATGATCCCGTCTTCATCCAGCGTGATTTGATCCTGGCCTGGGATGCGCGAGATATCGGCCAGCAATTCGATCCCTTTGCGCACGCCGCGTTCCATTTCCAGAATCAAATCGGTTGCGCCGGCAATGATGCGGGCCTTTTCGCCTTTCTGATGCAGGACCTGTAAAACATCTTCGATGTTGGCTGCGGTAAGCGTGTCATGCCACATAGCTACTCCATCAAATTTTCATCTTGCCGCCGGTCCCGCCGTTCCGGACCATAATGATTTCGGCGATAATGCTGACCGCAATTTCCTCGGGCGTTTCGGCTTTCAGTTCCAATCCAATGGGCGAATAAACTTGATTCAACCGCTCTTCTGTGATCCCCTGCTCCAACAAGGCTTTTCGGGTTACCAACCAGCGGCGTTTTGAGCCAATAATGCCAATATAAGCTGCTTTGGTTTTCAGCAACGGGGCCAGTCCCTGAATATCCACGTTGCTGCCGCGGGTCGTTAAAACCAGGTAAGTTTGAGGTGTGATATCCAACGCTTCAGGTAGTTTCTCCATTGGGACGCAATAAAACTCATCGGCGTCCGGGTTGGCCTCGGGTGTACAAAATTCAGGACGGTCATCTGATATGGCTACGCGAAATTTTAGTGTTTTTGCCAGGGTCGCAACAGCCTTTCCAACATGCCCGCCCCCGATCACCACGATCAATGGGCTTGGAATCATCGGTTCCACAAACACCTCCATTGTTCCACCGCACACCCCTGCATCGCCTGATTTTGGATCGACCATTCGATATTTCAACAACCGGGTCTTGCCATCCACCAATGATTCGGCCGCCTCTTTCCTGACCCGGTTTTCGACCTCGCCGCCCCCAACCGTGCCGATAAAGCTGCCATCCTCATAGACCAGCATCTTGCTGCCCTCGTGACGCGGCGTGGACCCCTGGGCTCCGATAATCGTACACAACGCCCCAGCCTTATGGTCGGCTTCCAATTCAAGAATCGCTTGATAAATATTCACCATGCTGCGATACCTCTTTCCACAATTAAGGGGTGACTTTTTTCAATGCTCGCCAGATTCTTTCCGGCGTGGCGGGAATTTCAAGAACCTCAGCACCGCAGGCGTCCAAAATGGCGTTTCCCACGGCTGGCGCTACGCCATCCATGGGTATTTCAGCAACGGCTTTGACGCCGAATGGGTGTGAAGGTTCGTAGGTCTGCACGAAAATGGTCTCGAGCGCCGGCATCTCGTCCGCCCGGAAGATATGGTAATCATCCAGGTCAGTCTCGCGCGCCTGGCCTTTTTGATCATACACCATTTCCTCGCATACCGCATAACCCAACGCCTGGGTCATCCCGCCTTCAATCTGGCCAGAAGCGGTGATCGGATTGACAATGATGCCTGAATCGACCGCCATTACCAACCGGTCCACGACCACCTTGCCGGTCTCCACATCAACCGTGACTTCGGCAAACTGGGCGGCAAAGGGCGGCGGGGATACCGGCGAATAATATGACCCGGTGCCCATAATTTGTTCCTGGTCGTCATGATGCAACGCGTTCAAGGCAATCTCCTGCATGGTTACTGCGCGGCCGTCTCGCGTGCTTGCGTATTTGTTACCCAGCACAATGTCGTCTTCAGTTACTTCCGGCCCCGTAGCCTGTTTATTGATCAACCGGGCCGCACGAACTTTGATGCGTTCTGCCGCCATTTCAGCCGCTCTAACCACCGCAGCGCCGGAGATATAGGTGGTGCTGGAGGCATACGCACCCTTATCGAAGGGGGTGAAGTCAGTATCCGAGGAATAAACCAGAATGTCATCTACCGGTACGCCAAGCACCTCGGCTGCCATTTGCGCCAGCACCGTATCGGAACCTGTGCCAAGATCGGTGGCGCCGACCAACAGGTTGAACGAGCCATCGTCGTTCATTTTTATGCTGGCGCCGCCCATATCCAGATATGGGATAGCTGTCCCTTGCATGACGGTTGCCACACCGATTCCACGGCGCAAGTGCGGTTTGCCCGGTACAGCATGCCATTCGGCGTTCGGATATTTTTGATCCCAACCAATGGCGGCCTTGGCTTGCCGGACGCACTCCTCCAGCCCGACGGTGTGAACAATTTCCGGGCGCGGATCGCGGCCTTCACTCCAGGCTGTGCTAAAGGGATGCAGCTCGCCGGAACGCAGCGTGTTCTTCAGGCGGAAATCGATCGAGTCCAGGCCAAGATCGCGGGCGATGTGCTCGATCTGCCGTTCGAGCGGCCAAAATCCCTGCGGAACCCCGTAACCGCGGAACGCTCCGGCTGGCGGGGTATTGGTATACACCACATCGGCATAGAAGCGAATATTGGGCGATAAGCGGTAGGGTCCATCCCCGACATACAGCGCCATGGCTTTATGGCCGGTATTGCCGGTCACCGTCAGGGCATGGCAGCCGTAGGCCCCGGTGTCAGAGAGCGCATACATGGCGTTGGCCGTTATCGTGCCATCCAGTTTGACGCCGGTTTTCATGCGGACGCGCATTGAGTGGCGCGACCGGGCGGCGATAAATTCTTCCTCACGGGAAGTTTCATAGATGACCGGGCGGCTGGTGGCGATCGTCAGATGGGCTGCCACGTCCTCGATCAAAACTTCCTGTTTGCCACCGAAACCGCCGCCAATGCGCGGTTTAATCACGCGGATGCGTTTAACCGGCAAGCCCAATACTGGGGCAAGGATGCGGCGGGCATGGAAAGGTACCTGGGTGCTGGTGCGAATGACCAACCGGTCATCCTCATCCCAGTAGGTAACCACCACGTGCGGTTCGATATGCGCCTGCTGCACCTTGGGTACCGTGTATTCTTCCTCGTAAATCCGGTCAGCCTCGGCAAATCCCTTTTCGATATCGCCAATATCGATGCGAATTTCAGCAGCAACGTTTTTGGTCGGATTGGAATCAGCAAAATTTACAAACTCCGGCTCATCATGGATGCGGACGGACCCGGGCTGCATGGATTCGCGCGAATCCAGAATTGCGGGCAACTCTTCGTATTCGACCCTGATCAAACGCAGCGCCTGTTCTGCAATTTCTGCAGTCTCTGCCGCGACAAAGGCTACCCGGTCACCCACAAAACGCACTTTCCGGTCCAGCGAAAAAGCGTCCAACGGTCCAGGTATAGGGTCAGATTGGCCGGCGGTCGAATAGATAACCCGCGGGATATCTTTGTAGCACAAAACCGCGGCGACACCTGGCAGCGCGCGGGCATCACTCAGGTCAATGGATTTGATCCAGGCGTGGGCTAACGGCGAATGCAGCACTTTTGCTACCAACATACCGCGCTTCTCGATATCCGCGGAGAAGGCCGGCTTGCCCTGCACCAATTTGACCGCATCCACTTTCACCTCGGGGCGGCCGATATGGGTGCGGGGTTTCTCCCTGGCATCCTGTGAAGTCCATATCTTTGGCATCACTTGGGTCTGGCTGGTGGTTTCAGCCAGGCCAGCGCTGCTTTCCGGTTGGTCGCCGGGGAGTGGCATGCTTACCGGCCAACCTTGCGTCTCGGTTTCGGGCGTACCCATGATCGGCGGAACCGTTTCACCGCGCATAACGGCAGCTGCGCGCAAAATGGCCTGGACCGGCTTTAAATAGCCTGTGCAGCGGCAAAGTATGCCGGAGATTGCCGCTCGGACTTCGGCTTCGCTGGGATCCGGGTTTTTCTCGATCAGCGCGCGGGCTGCCAGTGCAAAAGCTGGCGTGCAGTAGCCGCACTGAATGGCGCCGCTTTCCACCATTGCCTGCTGGATCGGATGCAGCCCTGAGGTTTTTTTCCATCCCTGTTCGGGGTGCTCGCCCATGGCTTCGATCGTCTCCACCTGATGACCGGTAACCTGAGCGGCCAGCAAGGTACATGAGTTGACAGGTTTCTTATCCAACAGCACGGTGCAGGCGCCGCATTCACCCCTGGCGCAACCACCGGATTTGACGCCAAACATCCCGTGCCGGCGTAAAACGGAGAGCAGCGACTCGGATGGATCAGCTTCCCATTCGACCAGATCGCCGTTCAGCGTGAAGTAAATCATCATAGAAGCTTCTTTCATTTTGCAAACGAATCTTGCCTAAACCGGCTGTAACTGACCCATCAGTCGCAGCACCAATCTGGCTCCGGCTTCTTGCCGGTACTCGGCGCTGGCCCATGGATCCGCTGCCCGTGACAAAGCATCGCGAACCGCGACTTCTGCTCCACTTGGCTCAGGGGCATCCAGCGCCAGGATCGGCGCCGCACCGAATCCCCCCAGGGTAACCCGGGTACGGCCGGACGGCCATTTTGCAACAGCGGCGCAAATGACCGGCAAATCATCCGGAGTACGTCCGATGGTATCGAAAGCCAGGCTGGCGTTCAGCGCGAACTGTATCCGATTGATGAGCAAAGCCTTCACCGGAGCCTGGCGCAGCGTTAACCATTCGCCCAGCGCTTGATCCAGATCGACCGGCAGCCAATGCAGCAAAGCGTCGAGTGCCAGCAGCACAGTCCCGAAGGTGGATCGCCCTCCACTGGAGACCAACGTACCTGCGACAGTCGCCTGCTGGCGCAAATTGTTATTGGCTTCCAAACGGATGGCTGATTTTAGGCCGGGTTGGAGATAGTCCAAATTGGCCAGCGACGCTAATGTGGTGGTTGCCCCAATTTGCAGGAATTGGCCCTCCTGTGTCAGGCTGTTCAGACCGAGCGATTGCAGATCGACAACCGAGATCGTTTGGGCAGACTTATGGCTCAAGGCCACTCCGCCGCCCAACGGGCGGTATTCGCCGTCGCTGCGCGATAAAATTTCAACTGCCTCTGTCAAGTCCTTTGGCCGATAGTAGGCTTTAATCATGCTCCATCTCCATCAGGATACACTTTCCAATTTTCAGGGTCCAATTCCAGTTTGCCGGCCAGTTCGGCGGGCGCCTCCATCAGGAGTGCGCGCGCATTGGCTAAAACCTGCCCCTGTTCATTTTCTATTCTACTCGTTGCGTGAATAATTTCACCTTTATCTTCGGTCAATTCACCGATCACCTTTAGCGGCGTATTCAGCGGCACCGGTTTGCGGTAACGCACCTCCAGCGATGCAGTCACCACAATCCGCCGGGAACCATTGGCGCCCAGCACCGTGCGAGTGGCAGCCTCGTCGAGCACCGACGCCAGAATTCCTCCGTGAGCAATCCCGGGGAACCCCTGAAATTGCTCCGAAACCATCCAGTTGGCTTCGACACGCCCGGGAGCCGTATCGTAAAATTTTAGTTGTAAACCAAATTGATTATCGACCCCGCACACGAAGCAATGCCGAGCGTTGGCTTGTTTCTGCCTCATAGCTGCGCAAAGGTATCGATAAGCACCTTGATATCTCCACCGACCGGGTAGAGGATCGGGCAGGTGCAGCCATTTTTACGATATTCAGCCACTTTGGCGCGGGCTTCTTCGGGTGTACCGGAGGCAGTGATACGGGTAATCAGGTCATCTGGTACCAGATGTTTCGCCTTGTCGATCTGCTCCTTGGTAGCAGGCCAGCCCAGGATAGACTGAATTTGAGCAACCACATCCATCGACACTCCGGAGGCTTTTGCAATGTGTGGCTGCTGCGCCAGGTATTGGGTTAACAAACCGCGGGTGGAGTCAATTGCTTTGTCATGGTCGAGATCTACCGAACACACGATCAACTGCGGTCGATCCAGGTCGTCAACCCGGCGACCGGATTTTTTGGCGCCGGCATCCAGCAGTTCGAGCGCTTTACTGTTGTAGCTTGGCTCCACGCAATAATTCAATACTACACCGTCACCAATTTCGCCGGTCATTTCCATCATATTGTCGCCGGTAGCGCCAATCATGATCGGCACATTACGCGGTTCGCGTCGTCCGTGAACCACATCCAGCTCGATCCCAGATACATGGACAAACTCGCCATCAAAGCTGACCCGTTCCATGTTCAGCAGGCGGCGCAGAACAGTTACCGTCTCGCGCATGGCGGTCAGCGGTTTTCTACGATCGATACCCACGTTTTTGGCGAGTGGATCCCACCAGGCGCCAATACCGCAAATGATGCGGTCTGGAGCCAGATCGTCCAGGGTTAAAAAGGTCGAAGCCAGCAACCCGATATTACGCGTCCAGTTGTTGATGACGCCGGATCCGACTTTCAATGTTTTCGTGACTGCAGCGTAAGCGGCCATCGGAACGATCGCATCCCGGACCAGCCGGCTTTCGGCCTGCCAGACCGCTTCAAAACCGCGTTCCTCGGCATAACGAACATAATCCAGTCCGTCGCGAAGATCGTGAGCATCCTGCAGATAAAGTGCTACTCTTTCACTCATGGTACCTCCGGGTGTTGTGCGTTGTGGGTGGAATATTGGGTCGCAGTGGTAGAAAAGGTCTAGGGATCTACCTGAAAAGCTTCAATTTGGCGGAGTAAAGCCAGGTCTTCCGGCTTATCGATGTCAAGACCCAGGGTAGTCAGATGGCATAATTCGACCTGGATTCCCTTACTTTGAGCCTTCTTTAAATTCTTTTCATACGAGCCGGATCCGATGGTGCAATCGATGATGTCCGGCGGATTCATATAGATGGCGTTGGTTCCGTCGTTATGCCGGTCGGGAGCGATAACGATAGCAGGTGTTCCTTTTACCAGCGACAGCATCGTCTCGATATCCCGGCGGGAGACCAGCGGCAAGTCGGCGGACAGGATCAACAAGCTCTCGGCATTGTACATCTTCGCCACCACCACTGCCCTCTTCAACGCGATTTTCAGATCAGGCTGTCCGTCCTCCTGCAGTGTCCGCGCGTCGTATTCCCGGGCCATCGCCAGGGCAGCCGAGTCGCTGCTGACAACCAGAATGTGATCAATGGCCGGGACTTCTTTCAAAGTCCTCAGGGTTTGACTCAACATGGTAAAGATCAGTAATGCTCTTTCATCTTCCGTTAATACGTCTGACAAACCAGATTTCGCTTTTCGCAGCGGTTTTACCGGTACAATCGCCCAAAGGCTCATTACGGTGTCTACCCTCCAGGTTCAAACAGGATCTTTATTTGTAAACAATAATCAGGTGGGGTCGGTCAGCAGATTTTTCCCTTTAATTATACCGTAAGGTTCGATTCGGCCGGGAATGGGGATTATCCCTCACTGCCGATCAGTGGAAAACGATACAGGCCTCCATGGTCATTGCCGTGAAAATACCCAAGATAAATGTGATCCAGCTTGATTTCAATCCGCAGCTCCACGGTGCTGAGGTTGGCAACCAAACAGGCGATTGCTTCCTTCATTTCCGCTTTGCCATACAGTATAGAGATATGCGGCACCCATTCTTCCGGGGAAAAATACCGGTTGGCGGATCTGGCAAGAGGGGACAACGCCTCCCAAAGGGTAGCATTCAAAGCAGATAACGCCGGTGTGCGGGTGACGGACAGGTAAACAACTGGCTCTGCGCCGGTGAAGATGCCCACACCATTGATGCGGGTAGTGACAGGAGCAAAAGTCCTGGCGATTGTGCGCATGCGCAGTTCGACCTCATCCAGATAATAGGATTCGGCACCCTGCCACGAGAGGTGCAACGGCCATTGAAGCGGGGCAGGATCGGGCCCGCAACCGGCCAGAGCATCACCCCGAATTTGCTCCACTTCACGCGCTGATTCACTCGCCAGTTCAGTAATGATGGCGTACATCGCAAGCTCCCTTAGCGGAACAGGTCCAATTCAATTGGCCGGTGAAGTTCATCAAATTTTCCCTCGCGCAAAGGGAATGGAAAGCCACGAACGTGCACCGCCGGAACGCGCTCATCCGCCTGTCCCATGACCAGCGATGCTGAACCAGCCAACTCGTCGGCCGCTGCCACCTGCGTTACCCGCAAGGTGTACCCGAACATATCCTGGTGTCCGCGTAAATCTACCAGACCTGGCATTCCGGAGAAACCAATCGAGATGCCAACTGTGCCAATCCGCCAGGCGCGTCCATGCGAGTCGATAATCATGACCCCGATTTTCGCACCCGTCTGCGATTCAATCGAACTACGAATCCGGGCAGCCGATTCGTCAGCGTTTTCAGGCAGCAGCAAGACCCAATCATCCGCCTTGCCGTAGCGTCCCTCGACGTTGGAATGGTCAATACCCGCATTGGCGCACACAAACCCGGCCCTGTGCTCGACGATGATGGTCCCCGGTCGGACGCGCAGCACGCTGCGGCTTTCCTGTAGCATCAGTTCCACCAAGCGAGGATCTTTTTCGGCTGCTTCGCCCAGTTCTATTGCCCGCTGCGATGGTTTCACCTCATTCAGATTGACCAGGCGGTTTTCGGATTTTGACACGATCTTTTGCGCCAGCACCAGGATATCGCCATCCAACAGCTTCACCCCGTCTGCTGCCATTTTTTCGAGCAGGATGGCCGGCAGATCGTCTCCTGGTTGGATGAGCGGGATATCGGAAATGGGAGTAAATATCAGGGGCTGCATAAATTTTGCAAGCGGACTATTGACGCGGTAAGCCGGTGATGCGAATACCGGCATCCTGAATGCCAAATTGTTTATTCAAACCGATCAAAACCGAGGTTAACCCTTCCACTACAACCGAGTTTTCAATCACGCCGCCGCTCCAGCCGACCAGTCCCGCATCTTTGACCAGGCCGATGACTTTCTCGCGCGCCTCTTTCGGGCCGCAAACTAAAACATCGCAAGCCACCTCATCGTCATGGATGAGGTGTTCATAGGAAATATTTTGGAACGCGGATACCACCTGCACACCATCGCCTAAAATCGCCTGCGCTTGTTGCGCTGCGCTACCTTCCGGCGGCATCTGCACCCTGGCCACTTTTGGAGGAACCAGAGGTACGGTAACATCGATAAAGATTTTACCCTGTACAAACGGTTTTAAGAGCTCACACATATCCACATGCACGCCAAAGGGAACCGTCAGAACGACGATATCGGCGCGGATTGCGGCCTTTTCATTTTCCAGGCCAGTCACTGCATCCTGTTTGCCGAGCATTTGATTCACATCATTGGCCGCAGCCTGAGCTTTTTCGGCCTGGCGCGAACCGATGATGATCGTATGCCCGGCTTTTGCCCAGCGGTATGCCAGCCCTTTACCTTCTTTTCCGGTACCGCCAATAATTCCGATCGTGTATCTTTCTGCAGTAGTGTCAGTCATAATGGGTTCTCCCTGAAGTTAATGGGTTTGGGCGATCGCGTTGTAACGCTTCCACGTTTCTGCGGAAAGCTTGCGCGCCTCGTACGTAATTTTTTCTTCGTCCAATGTGAGCAGCTGCCGGTCGTGCATGAGCACTTGCCCACTAACCATGGTGGTAGTGACCATGCTCTCATGGAAGCCAAAAATGATATGCCACGGCAAGTTGCCGGCGGTCAGCTCGGTGAAGGGGTGATAGTCAACAAAAATAAGGTCCGCTTCCGCCCCCGGCGCCAGAACACCGATCGGCCCGACGCCAAATTGCTGCTCCGCTAACAAGGCATTATTGTAAACCGCCATCTGGACCACATCGGTGCCGGACATCCGGCGCGGGTCATGGTTCCATAGTTTATGCGCCAGGTAAGCGGTCTTCCATTCCTGCCACATCTGATTGGAGAAACCATCGTTCCCCAGGCACACCTTGATACCCGCTCTCATCATAGCTTCCGGCTGAGACATGCCAACCGCATTATTCATGTTCGACCGCGGCTGATGGGTCACCCAGGTCTGGCTGGCTGCCAATAATTCGATTTCACGGACATCGACGTGGACGGCATGCACCGCTATCGAGCGCGAACCAAGAATACCATGCCGTTTCAGCCGGTCCACCACCCGCTCACCGCATTTTTGCAAGCTGTCGTATTCATCCACCGGATGTTCGGCAACGTGTACATGGAAACCGACGTCATCCGGACAGGCAGCCCGGCAGGCCTCAAGTGTCTTTTCCGACAGGGTCAGGCTGGCATGCAGGCCAAAAGTAGCTGCCAGTTTGCCGTTTTTTTCCGCCTTTACTGCGTTGATAAAGCGGACGTTCTCGGCGATACCATCTTTGGTGCCCAGCTCCCCCTCGCGGTCGGTGACTTCGTAGCAGAGCGAGGTGCGAACACCGGCTTCCTTGACTGCCAGCGCTATTTCCGACAGTGAACCGCTGATCGCATTAGGTGAAGCATGGTGATCGATGAGTGTGGTTGTGCCATGTTTAATCGCATCGATTAGACATACCAGCGCTGAATAGCGAACGTCATCCAGCGTGAGAGCCTTATCCAATGACCACCACAGTTTACCCAGAATTTCAGGAAAATCCTTGGGTGCCGGGCCCGGGATTCCCATACCGCGCGAAAATGCTCCATAGAAGTGAGTGTGTGCGCAGATATTCCCAGGCATGATATATTGGCTATGCGCATCCAACCGATCTTCCTGCGGGTATTTTTCGAGGATTTCTGGTTGCCCGGTAATTTCAACGATCTTATTTCCTGCAATTCGCAGCGCATACCCTTCAAGAATGCGATTGGGCTGTTCCCAGGTGATAATCTTTCCGTTGGTAAGTATCATGGCTGCCCTCCAGAAACGAACACTCAGAAATTTAACGACACAAAACCGAAAGGTAAACCTTTCGGTTAAACGACCTGCAATTCGCACCAGGCGAACCAGGACGGATCGGAACGGAGAAGAACGAGGGAAATTTGATTGCCATAGGATCGGTGGAGAAGGAAGGCGGCGCTTTTCGACGGGCACTTCTCATCCGGCCCGACGCCAGCCAAGCAATCGCTTGAACTGACCACCGAACCCTGCCACTATTTTAGCATAAAGCGGTTGTTGTCACCAGAATTAAACCAGCCAACTGGAAATCTATTCCGAATGCGCATATAATCATCCCAAATACAGCACTCTGGAGAGAACCCATGGATCCGCGCAGCAAAGCGCTCGAATATGCCGTTTCGCATCAAGCTGAATTCCTCGAACAACTCAAAGATTTGATCCGCATCCCGTCGATTTCGACGGCGCCCGAAAATAACGGGGATGTGCAAAAAACTGCGGAGTGGCTGGCGCACAAGCTGACCCGGATTGGCATGAAGAACGTGCAAATCCTGCCAACCGGCGGGCACCCGGTGGTTTATGGGGAATGCATATGCGCTCGAGAAAACGCCCCGACTGTTTTGGTTTATGGACATTACGATGTGCAACCGGTCGATCCGCTGGAATTGTGGACTACCGAACCTTTCAATCCCAGCCAGCGCGGTGAAAACTTATATGCCCGCGGCGCATCTGACATGAAGGGTCAGGTGATGGCCAGCATTGATGCAGTCGAAGCAGTCATGATGGCAGGCGAGCCGCCCGTCAACATCAAATTCATCCTGGAAGGCGAAGAAGAAATTGGCTCACCCAACCTGGTGCCGTTTATCAAAGCGTACCGGGAACTGCTCTCCTGCGATGTAGCCCTCAACCCGGACTGCGGCATGATCGGCGCGGATGCGCCAACCATCACTTATGCGCTGCGCGGGTTGGCTTATTTTGAGCTGCGCGTTTATGGCCCGGAGCATGACCTCCATTCGGGGCTTTACGGCGGCGCAGTGCATAACCCCGCTATTGTCCTGGCAGAATGGATCGCTGGCATGCACGATGCAGACGGTCGCATTACGCTACCCGGATTCTACGACCGTGTGCGATCCCTGGACGCAGAAGAACGCGCTCAGCTTGCCCGATTGCCTTTATCTGAAGCGCACTTCCTTGCCATGACCGGCGTTTCAGCGCTTTTTGGTGAAAAGGGGTATACCCCGGTCGAGCAGGTCGGCGCTCGGCCAACGCTGGACGTTAACGGGCTGTACTCCGGGTTTATTGGAGCCGGTTCCAAAACCGTCTTGCCGGCCTACGCCATGGCAAAGATCTCCATGCGCCTGGTTCCCGACCAGGACCCCGCCGAAGTCCAGGATCAGTTGATCGCCTACTTGAATGCCAGAACTCCTAAAACGGTTCGCTGGGAATTGACCAACCATTCCTCCAGTAAAGCCTCCATCTCCGATATCCATCACCCGGCAGTCAAGTCGCTGGTGGATGGGTTGGCAGCAGCCTGGGGGACTGCACCCCTATACAAGCGGGAAGGCGGCAGCGTGCCGATCGTCGGTGACATGCAGCGTATCCTAGGCGTAGAATCCGTTTTGACCGGTTTTGGATTGTCAGACGACAATATTCATGCTCCCAATGAAAAACTGCATCTGCCGACCTGGTATAAAGGCATCCAATCGCTGATTCACTTCTTCTACAACTACGGCCAGGCTTAACGGTAGGAAGATTAGGAAGGTAAATGAGCACCGATAAACTAAAAATGCCGTCCTACGGCGGCCAGGCTCTAATCGAAGGCGTGCTGATGCGCGGCAAGTACGGCGTGGCTGCCGCATTCCGCACCCCGGACGGCTCTATTTTGATCGATAAGGAACCGTTGACCGGTATCTACAACAGTAAACTCACCCGCATCCCCTTCTTGCGCGGGCTGGTGTTGCTGTGGGATTCACTTGGTCTGGGTACCCGTTTTCTGACCCGCTCAGCCAACCTGCAGGGCGGTGAAGATGAAAAGATCGAAGGGCCAATGCTGTACCTAACGCTGGCAGGATCCCTGTTGATCGCGGTGTTGCTATTTTTTGTCGGACCGGCGGCTTTGGGCAAGCTCATTCAAAACTGGACGGGCATTTCCACTTTTGCCATGAATGTGCTCGAAGGTCTGATTCGATTGGCGGGAATTGTGCTCTACATCTGGGCAATTGGCAAGATGAAAGATATCGACCGGGTATTTGCCTACCACGGCGCCGAGCATAAGACCATTAATGCCTTCGAGGCTGGCGCGGAACTGACTCCGGTCGAGGTCAAGAAGTTCCCCCTGGAACACCCGCGCTGCGGCACATCCTTTCTGCTATCACTGGTGGTTATTTCCATTGTTGTTTTCGCCATAATCGGCTCGCTGCCCACCCTCTGGCTGCTGTTGAGCCGGATTGTCTTAATTCCACTTCTTGCCATGCTGGCTTATGAATACATCCGTTTTACCGCCAATCACATGGATAACTGGCTCATCCGGTGGATGATTAAACCTAACCTGGCGTTGCAGCGTCTCACAACCCGTGAACCGTCACTTGACATCCTGGAGGTTAGCATCGCTTCTTTTAATGCGATGATGGCGCAGGAAGCTGAGCTTTCTGGCTCCTCACAGAAAATCACCAGCCTGGTTGAACCGCAGCCTGTAGCGGCAATTGAACAATAGGATCCAAAGCTTGCCACAAACACCCCTACAAATCCGTGGGGGTGATTATTTGTCTTTGATAGTATTGAGTTGACTGATCCTTAATCCTGTCTTTCGCTTGACACGCTTCCCCGGCCGGATATACACTTAAAGGCAGCGGAGTTGCTTCTGGCTATGCGAAATACATTGACCTACATCGGTTTCGGTGTTCTTATGGGGCTATTGTCGGCAGCCTTGATTTTTATCGCTGCAGCGCCTCCCCGTTCAAGCCCAATCACATTGCTTCCGAGTCCAGCTCCGGCAAAACTCGCCGTTTTCGTCTCTGGAGCAGTGCAGAATTCCGGGGTCTTCGAACTCCCGTCCGGCAGCCGGGTCGATTCTGCCATCAAAGCGGCCGGTGGCTGGGCTGCCAATGCCGATTATGAAGCCATCAATCTGGCAGCGTTGCTTTCGGATGGTCAGAAAGTATATGTAAAAACCATTGGCGAGGAAACGCTTGTTCAAGCGGACAGCGAACAGGCAACAACCATAGAATTACCCGGCTTGATTGATATCAATACTGCTACCGCCGAACAGCTTGACCAATTGCCCGGGATTGGCCCGGCAAAATCAGCCGAAATTATTGCATACCGGCAAAAGAACGGCGCATTTGATAAAATAGAAGATATTCAAAATGTGTCTGGCATTGGACCGGCTATTTTTGAGAATATTCAAGATTTGATTACAGTTACTGGCGCTCCTTAAGACTGCCAAAATAGGTGCCCAAATGAGCCTGAAAGTAACCATCGAAGCCAATTTAAAGGCTGCCATGAAAGCTGGCCAAGACGACCGAAAACGAGTGCTGCGCCTGATTCTGGCGGCCGCGAAACTCGCAGAAGTCGAGAAAGGCAGCGGTTTGGATGACAGCGGTCTGCTGGGAATCATCCAGAAAGAGGTCAAGATTCGCCGCGAATCGATCGAAGGTGCGCAGCATGCACATCGAGAAGACCTTGTTGCCGCAAGCCAGGCGGAGATTGCCATTTTGGAAGAATTGCTGCCGAAACAGATGAGCGACGAGGAATTGCTCGCCATGGCAGTTAAGACGGCCGATGAAGTGGGGGCAACCGCGCTAACCGACACGGGAAAGGTCATGAAAGCCCTGATGCCGAAGGTACAAGGACGCGCTGCCGGCGACAAAGTCAGCCTTATTGTTCGGCAGGTGCTGCAAAACCGCTCATGAAAAAAGAAGGATTCTGGGGTAAGCTCTGGGACCGTTTTACCCGCACCCTCCCACGGTTAGGCTTGCTGGCGGTTTGCAGCGTCCTGGCATTAGGCGCATTGGTGCTCCCGATCGCCATCCGTCCTTCCGCCGTCAGCATCGCTCAGGGCGATGTGGCCAACCAGGACGTCCAGGCGCCGCGCACCCTTACTTACACCAGCCAGATTCTTAGCGAACAGGCGAAAGAAGACGCGCGCGCGCGAGTACAGCCTATCTACCTGCCAACCGACCCGACGATCACCCGGGCACAGATCGAAAAACTGCGGGTCGCGCATAATTACATCACGGTCGTACGTTTTGACTCGTTTGCCACCCTGGAACAGAAGATTCAAGATTTGAATGCGCTTGAAGAGGTATCGTTTGAACCAGAAACAATTTCAGCCATTTTAAATCTGAGCGACGGGCGCTGGCAGACGATCCAGCAGGAATCGCTTTCCGTGCTGGAGCAGGTAATGCGCCGCACAATCCGCACGGATGGAGTGGCGGAAGCGCGCCGCAGCATCCCAACCTTGATTAATTTTTCCCTGCCAGAAGATCAAGCGACAATTGTCACCGAAATCGTTGGGCCGTTCATCAAGGCCAACAGCCTCTACAGTCAGGAATTAACCGACAAGGCGCGCCAGGACGCGGTGGCAGCGATTGAGCCCGTAAGTCGTGCTTTTATTTCCGGCGAAACCATCACCCGCCGCGGGCAAATCATTACTCCGCTCGTCTGGGAAGCCCTGCTTGCTTTTGATTTGATCGAGACCGATGATCGAATTGAAGAGATCTGGGCTGCGGTAGCGCTGGTCGGATTGATGAGCGTATTTTTGCTGCTCTATTTTTACCGCCGCCGAATGGCACCGGTCGATAATTTCCGCGCGCTGGTGGTATTGTCAATCACTTTTCTTCTGTTTTTATATGGGGCAAGAGTAGTCATCCCGAACCGCACGATCATACCGTACTTTTTCCCCATTGCCGCTTTTGCATTGACACTGGCCAGCCTGTACAATTTGGAAGCGGGTCTGATCTTCCCGTTGGTTTTGAGCGTTCTGGCTGCCTACGGCCTACCGAACAGCCTGGATTTAACTATGTTCTACATCATTACCGGAATGGTGGGCGTCCTCTTTCTTGGTAATGGTCGGCGGATTGCAAACTACTTTTGGGCCGGCCTGGCAATCGGTGTAAGTGGAGGCGCGGTCATTCTCGCTTACCGCTTGCCGGATGCGATTACGGATTGGGTGGGGCTGGCGACCTTGATGGGGACGGCTTTCTTCAATGGATTTGCTTCGGCTGGCCTGACCCTGCTGCTGCAATTCTTATTCTCACATCTGCTGGGGGTAACAACCGCTTTGCAACTGATGGATCTGTTGCGGCCTGATCACCCCTTGCTGCAATTTATGCTGCGTAACATGCCCGGTTCCTACCAGCATTCGCTGCAGGTAGCAAATTTGGCCGAACAAGCAGCCGAAGCGATTGGCGCCGACCCCTTAATGACTCGCGCTGGGGCGATTTTCCACGACGCCGGAAAAGGAATGAACCCATCGTTTTTCATTGAAAACCAGATTGCAGGAAAACTGGACTCACATGATGAGCTCGACCCGGCAAAAGCAGCTGCCATCATCATCCAACACATTCACGATGGGGTTTCGTTGTGCAAAAAATACCGTCTGCCGCCCCGCATTCAGGATTTTATCCGCGAGCACCACGGGACTTTGATTACGCGCTACCAGTACTCCAAAGCGGTAGAAGCTGCCGGCGGTGATCCGGCTGCGGTCGACCTTGAGAAATTCCGTTATCCCGGCCCTAGCCCGCGCACTCGCGAAACCGCGCTTCTGATGCTGGCGGATGGCATGGAAGCTCGTTCGCGTTCGGAACTCCCCAGGAATGAGGACGAACTGCGTAGCATTGCTCGTAAAGTCATCGCATACTGCCAGGATGAAGACCAGTTAAGCCAGACAAATTTAACCTTACGCGATTTGAATACCATTGCAGAAAGCTTTGTCAAAACTCTGCTCACCACCTACCACCCGCGCATCCGCTATCCTGAAATGACCCCAGCAAAAGTACAGGAGGATGGCAGTAACAATCAAAATACCACGCCAATTCAACGGCCTGCGGTCGAACAACAGGTGGATGAAAAATGATCCATATTCTCATCGAGGAAGCCTACGAAAACCTTGTGTCGCTGGAAGCCCTCGAAAAGACTGGTGGAGCTGTTTTAGCCCATCAAGGAATCGATCCAAATACGGACCTGAGCATTGTGATCGATTCCGATGAGAAATTGCACAAACTCAACCATGATTTTCTCGGGATCGACGCTCCGACCGACGTCCTATCCTTTCCGTCAGATGAATTTGATCCCGACGAGCAGGCCGTGTATGTCGGTGACGTTATTATTTCTTTCCAGCGGGCTGAGGTGCAGGCTAAAAACGCCGGTCACCCGGTGATCAACGAGCTCCAACTGTTGGTAGTGCATGGTATTTTGCACCTGCTAGGCCATGATCATGCTGAACCAGCAGAGAAAACGCGCATGTGGACTTCCCAGGCAGAAATACTGAATCAACTCGGCGTCCAGATTAACCAGCTTCCGGAATAATCCATGCGCAATTTCACCCGCGGCCGCCTATTTTCGTTCAAATACGCATTTTCAGGCTTGCGGTATGTCATCATCTCCCAGCGCAACGCCTGGATTCATGCAACGATTACCCTTTTTGTAGTTATTCTGGCCGTTTTATTGAAATTAAACCTTCAGGATTGGGGTGTTTTGCTGCTTGCGATTGGCCTGGTCTGGACAGCCGAAATTTTTAACACGGCTCTGGAAGCTCTGGTGGACCTGGTTAGCCCGCAGCCGCATCCGCTGGCAAAAATTGTCAAAGACACCAGTGCAGCAGCCGTTCTGGTCAGCGCTATGATCAGCATATTGATTGGTCTGTTAATTTTACTGCCACCGCTAATTGAGGTATTGGTCAAGTAATTCATATATAGACAATACGGAGGAAGGTAATGGCATCCTTTGCATTCGGAACGGTTGGCTCCCCCATCTCAACGCCCAAAAAGCCCGGGGGCAGTGTTGGTGCGGTGCAACAAATGGCATCGCTTGGATTGTCGGCGTTAGAATTGGGCTGGGTTCAATCGGTGCGAGTTTCTGTAGAGACCTGCGCTGCCATCCAGAGCGCTGCCAAAGCATCGCGGATTGCGATCAGCGTTCACGCCCCATACTTTATCAATTTGAATGGCACGGAAGAGGAATGGCCCAAATCGCGTAAGCGGTTAATGGATGCTGCCCATTACGGCAATTTAGCCGGCGCCACCGATATCATCTTTCATCCCGGATCATATTTCGGCAGCCCACCTGACCAGGTGCTTGGCATTGCGATTCCACGCTTACGGGAGTGTGTGGCAGAGCTGCGCGCCAACAAAAATCCGGTGATCCTGCGGCCGGAAACGATGGGCAAATCGGCTATGCTGGGCTCGCTCGAAGACACCCTGGCCATGAGCCAGGCAATTCCCGGGGTCGAGCCCTGCCTTGATTTTGCCCACCTCCACGCCCGCGCCGGCGACGGCAGCATGAACTCGCTGGCTGAATGGAACGAGGTACTCTCCCTATACGCCAAAGCGCTGGGGGAAAACTCCCTCAAACGGCTGCATATTCATCTGTCGGGTATCGAGTACGGAGCGAAGGGCGAAAAGAATCACCTGCCTGTGGCTGAGTCCGACTTGGACCTTATGGGATTATTCAAGGCGCTGGCCAACGCAAAATGCGCCGGGCGCATTCTTTGCGAAAGCCCGGTACTGGAAGAGGATGCATTGTACATGAAACAGGTCTGGGATAGCCTGTAATTTATACGGCCGAGATTTACCTGGAAGCGCCCAATGATTCCGTACCCGTATCTGCAGACTCTGCGAAAGATTGTCACGTCTCTAAAAGATAGTTCAACAATCTGGGCCGTAACCGGCAGTGTCGGCATGGCTCTCCAGGGAATGCCGCTCGAGGTGCATGACATTGATATTCAGACGGATAAAGATGGCGCATATGCAATCGAGCGCGTTTTTATCGATTATTCTATCACGCCCGTCCGCTATCTCGAGTCTGATCGCATTCGTTCTCATCTTGGCAAGCTCGAAATGAATGGGATACAGGTCGAGATCATGGGTGACATCCAGAAACGTTTGGAAAATCAGGCCTGGGAAGAGCCAGTTAATGTGAATTCTTATCGGAAGTGGTTGGAGATCGATGCAATCCAAATCCCGGTTTTGTCATTAGATTATGAATATCAGGCTTATTTCAGGATGGGCAGGACTGAAAAGGCTGAGATGTTGCGATCCTGGCTGCAGAAATAGTAGCAGAACAGCCCCAATAGAGCAATTCCAATTAGATTATTTGCTATCTTACAGGTACTCGCGCAGATTATGTTCTACGGCGTAGGCAGCAGCTTCGGCGCGATTACTCACGCCAAGCTTGGATAGAATGCTGCTGACATAATTTCGAACAGTGCCTTCACCCAAAAACAGGGATTTGGCAATCTCCCGGTTTGTCTTGCCTTCCGACACCAGCAGCAGCACATGTTTTTCTTGTGTACTCAGTGTGGCAAAGGCTGAAGCCTCTTCTTCTTTCACCGCCCGACGGACTTCCTGGAACACGCGCTGAGTAACCGCCGGATCCAGTAACGCCTCGCCTCGTCCTACCGCCTCGATGGCGCGGATCAGGTCCTCGGCTCCAATTTGCTTAAGTACATACCCTGAGGCTCCGGCGCGGATGGCAGAAAATAACATCTCATCTTCCGCGTAGGAGGTAAGCATAATAACTCGGGTTTCCGGGTAATTCTGGGTTATCTCTTCGCAGGCTTCGATCCCGGAAGTACCCGGCAGGCGAATATCCATCAAGACCACATCCGGCCGCAACTGCGCTACCTGATCAAGGGCTTCTTTAGCGGTTCCCGCCTCGCCAACCACCTCAAAGTTGGGGTGATGCTCGAGTAAAGCTTTCAAACCCAGTCGAACCACTTCGTGATCGTCAACCAGTACTATGCGCTGTTTTGCCATGGTCATTATCTCCAGCAGTGAGTATATCAGAGTTTATAGGGGTTAATCGATTCACCGATTATTAGACTACACGCAATTTAGTCGATATCCAGGGTTACCGGGCAATGGTCCGACCCCATCACCTGATCCTGGATGGTAACTGCTCGAACGCTGTCCATCAATGTGTTGGAAACCAGGTGATAATCCAGACGCCAGCCGACATTCCGGGCGCGTGCATTGGAAATGTACGTCCACCAGGTATATTGGATGCGCTCCGGGTACAACTTCCGGTAGGCATCTGTAAAACCATTTTCAAGATAGCGCGTAACCCAGGCGCGCTCCTCTGGCAGGAAACCGGATGTATTGCTGTTCTGTTTGGGATGGGTCAGGTCGATCTCCTGATGGGCGGTGTTGAAATCACCGGTGATGATGATTTTCTGGTCGTGGTTGTGTAAACCACCGCACAATTCCAACAATTGGGCATAAAAATCCAGCTTGTACTCGACCCGTTCCTGCCCGCGCTGCCCATTGGGGAAATAAATATTGAACAATGTAAATTTCGGGAAGCGCAGCCAGATTACCCGCCCTTCTGAATCAAAACGCGAATCATCCAGCCCATACCCTGTTTCCAGCGGCGGAATGCGGGTAAATAATGCAACCCCGCTGTACCCCGGACGTTCCGCTGGATTCCAAAAGGCGGTGTAACCGTCCCAGGATCGGTATATTTCTTCGATTTGTTCCGGGCGTGCTTTTACCTCTTGCAGGCAGATCACATCGGAATCATCCTGCCGCAACCAATCACCAAAACCTTTTTTCAATACTGCCCTATAACCGTTGACATTCCAAGTAGTTATTTTCATATTTGTTTTTAAGGTTTTTCCCTCTGCTGTGGTAAACTTAATTTCTGCTTGGCCAGTTGCTTTGCGTTCTTACAACCGTCCGGGTAAATTCGACCAGGAACGATATATGCTTCAGTCTGATCCACGCAGCATTATTTACATCGAAGATGACCAGGAAATGATTGATCTGGTCGCTATGATTTTAAGCCGGCGTGGGTATGAAGTAAAGGGTATCCAGGGCGGACGAGTCGGATTGTCCGCCATCATCGAAGAAAAACCTGACCTGATTTTGCTCGATCTCATGATGCCTGACATGGACGGGTGGGATATATTTCAGCAAATCCGCTCTCGCGAAGATACGAGTGCCATTCCGGTGATTATCATCACTGCAAAAGCCCAGGCAATCGATAAGGTTCTGGGTTTGCACATCGCTAAAGCCAATGGCTATATTTGCAAGCCCTTCCGGCCGCAAGAACTACTCGATAGCATCGACAAGGTTCTTAAGCCGGGACAAGCCGCTTGATCCAACCGAACGGATCACTACTGGCGTATGACCAGAACCGTCACGATCCAAAATCACACCAACCTGCTTGCCGCTCCCATTCGCGCGCAAAATTGCACCGATTTTTGGAGCAAATTTCGCGGTTTAATGCTCCAAAATTCCATCCCGCTCGATGGCGGTGCTCTCCTTGCAGAAGATAAAAGCAGCCGGATGAATACATCTATTCATATGCTGTTCATGCGTTTCGATATCGCGGCGATTTGGATCGACGCGGATAGGATGGTCGTTGACGTGCAAATTGCCCGCCGCTGGAGGCTGGCTTACATGCCAGCAAAACCAGCCCGCTACATTCTCGAGGCACATGTAAACCAGGCAGAGCATTTTAAAGTTGGAGACCGAGTCTCGTTCACCTATGATTAAACGATTGATAGCCCTCTTCCTCGCTGTTTTTCAGATATTATCCTTCTTCACCCCCGCGTTAGCCCAGAGCAGCGTGGATCTGCCGATCTATATTGTTCAGCCTGGTGATTCGATTAACCTGATAGCTGTCCGTTTTGGCATCTTCGCTGAAGATCTGATCGCAGCCAATGACCTGGTCGACCCGAATGTGCTGAACGTTGGCACTGCGCTTCGCATCCCCGGATTGGAAGGCTTTTCCGGTACGCTCACCACCGATGTGGCGGGGTTGGGTGCCACATTAACCGGTCTAAGCCGCCAGTATCAGTTTTCAAGAGAACTTATTGTCGATTTGAATCGCATCACCAGCCCAGCCGAGATTTATGTTGGCTCGACATTGGTTCTCCCCCTGCTGGAAGAAACGACTGCCTTGCAGCCGGCTGCACCGATTCACGCGGGTGATTCATTCCTCGAGACTGCCGTCAAGCAGAATCAAAACCCGTGGGTCATCCTAGAAACGAATGCAGCCCTTGGTTCCGCTGCGCTTTTACCGCTTGAACGGTTGGTATCTGCCGCAGCTTCTGTAACTGGCAGTATTTTAGGTTCAGAGCTGGTGCAATCGGTCGATATCAATCCGCTGCCGCTCCGTCAAGGAAAAACCGAAGTCATCACAGTCAAGACCACAGGCCCGGCCAGCCTGAGCGGCGAACTCAATGGTAAACCGCTTAATTTTTTCAAGGTTGCAGACAACGAGTACGCCGCTATCCAGGGTGTTCATTCACTGGCGCAGCCTGGCCTGACGGGGATCAAAATTCAGGTGGAGGCACCGGCTGCCGACCCATTCACCATTGAACAATCCATCCTGGTTGAAAGCGAGTATTATCCGCAAGATCCGCCGTTATATGTGGATTCTGAAACTCTCGATGAGGCGTTTACTCAGCCAGAGGACGAAATCGTTCGCGAAGCCACTACCCCGGCAACCCCGGAACGCTATTGGACTGAAATTTTCAAAAGACCAGTTGATGAGCCCTGGTGCATTAAATCCGGGTATGGCAATCGCCGTTCTTACAACGGCAGTCCGTTCACTTATTTCCACTCGGGTGTCGATTACGGCGTTTGCGCCAATTTGAATATCTACGCGCCCGCACCCGGCCGGGTGGTTTTCAGCGGTGAATTAACCGTGCGCGGGATCGCCACCATCATCGATCACGGCTGGGGTATTTACAGTGGTATGTACCACCAATCCAAAACACTGGTAAAAGTCGGTGATTTTGTAGAAACTGGGCAGTTGATTGGTGAAATCGGTGCAACCGGCCGCGTAACCGGTCCGCACCTGCATTGGGAGGTCTTTGCCAACGGCATTCAGGTCGAACCGTTGGACTGGCTGGATCACCTCTACCCGGAAGATTTTCTTCTGGCTCCCTAAAGGTAAGGTATAATGAGCGAGTGGTTTACCAACAGCCCGCAAATACGGCTGATTCGATCAACAAGGTGAGAACTGCATTAAGATGTCGATTGCCCCATTAACACTGCAAGCGAACTACTGGGAAAATTTCGAACTCCAGGACGAAGACCTGGAATACCTTTACAACCATTTGCTGGAAATCGAGACGCCGTTAACCTCGCGAGAGTTGGCGGAGGTGCTGGTTAAAGAACGCATCCAGTCCGAAACGCAGGCGATTAAAAAGCAAATTGGCAATGGGGCGGCATATTTTCCAAAAGATCATTACAAGGTGGGGGACAAAATCCGATTTCCCGCGTTAAAGTGGGAAGAAGGTAAAATCACCGGCATCCGGCCGGGTACCAATCCCGAATATCCCCCTTTTGAAGTCATCGAAGTCGAATTCAAAACTCTTGACAAGCACGCCTTTGCCTCTGGCGTCGAAAACCATCCGCTCAACGCACCTGTTGGGTTGAGCACCGACGACCCCGCCCTGAACCTGCAGAGCGTTTTATCGCTACACTCTAAATCGATTCAAGCCAAACTGGCCGAAAAATTTAATGCGGTGCCCGATCTTGTGCAGATTGCCGGCGCATGGTTCCCGCGCTCACTTCTGGTAGATGTCAACATCGGACATCTGAATCTGGCTGAGGCCGTTTTGGAAATGGCAGATGGTGGTCCGCTGCCCACCCGCCCCATCTTGGAACAAATTGAGTTGCCAACAGATGTCAACCTGAAGTTGACCGAATTTTCGATGAATCTGGCGCTTCAGGAAGACGAGCGTTTCGATGAGGTCGGCCCTAGCGGGGAAACCTTATGGTTCTTGCAGCGTCTCGAACCGGAAGGGGTGCGGACAATACCCTTCCACCTGCGCTATCAGACTCCGTCAAATCTGCCCGCACTGGAAAACATTGATCCAGCCGCTGATCTCAATTCTATGGTTTTCGATGAACTCGAGACCGAAGACGATCAGCCATCCCGCGGAAACCACATTACGGTCAGTTTAATTTACCCGCACTGGCGCAGCGGCACGATCCCGCTTTCGAAAAGCATTGCCCGCCTGCTGCCCACCGCCTATGAGGCTCCTCGCGTCAACTTCACCTTTGTCGATGAAGATACCCACAAGGAATTCCCAGGTTGGGTGGTACGCCCGTACCGCTATGTTTTCGGTCTCAAGGAATGGTACGAGGAAAAATCCTTGATCCCCGGATCACTATTCGTTATAAAACAGGGAAAGATTCCCGGTCAGGTTTTAATCCAGGCATTGAAAAAACGCCCCACGAAAGATTGGATCCGCACGGTTCTGGTCGGTACCGATGGGGGTGTTGTATTTACCATGCTCAAACAACAGATCAGCAACGACCTGGATGACCGAATGGCAATCATGGTTCCCGACCCTGAAGCGATCGACAAACTGTGGGAACAAACCGGTAAAGCGCGCGGGACCCTGGAAACTTCCATCATCAACACAATGCGGGAATTGATCAAACTGTCTCCACAGGGGCATGTTCATGCTCAAGAGCTTTATGCGGGCGTCAACATCCTCCGCCGCTGCCCACCCGGCGTCATCCTACAAGTTCTCGCCAATCACCCGCAGGTGTCTCACCTGGGAGACTTATATTTCAAATTGGACGAGACGGCCTCCGAGGAGTAAGTTCATGATTGCTGCCGGCAAATTTAGCCTGGTGAAACCCACCATTGAAACCCCCTTCAAAATCGATTTTGAATGGTGGAAAACACATGACCATAACTGGCGGGTTTATCTTTTCAGCTTTTTATGCGCTGATCATCAGCATGTATTTGAGAAGGTCGGCGATCAATCCTGGATCGATTGGATCGACCCGGAAACCGCTGAAGTAACCCAGGTGGACGGCTTGCAACACATTCTGATGACTCATTGCGCGCTCCAACCTGAGTTCGTGAATTCAACGACTACCCTGGTCGATGCTGTCTTTCGCGTTCTACTTTCAAATGGCAACACCCCCATTTCACCGGCTGAACTTTCAGATCGCGTCAACAAGCCGGCCGACACCATTTTGCGAACCCTTTCTGGTCCGCGGGTGTATCAGGGCATTCGTCCAGCCCACTCGTAAAACTTGACGATAATTTGCTCTACCAAAGCTGATAACCAGGCCAAATTAACGGTCTGACACATGTGCTATAATAATTTTCAGGCGTCGAAAACCGCTTCGTACGCCCCTGTAGCTCAATGGACAGAGCACCGGACTTCTAATCCGATGGTTGTGAGTTCGAGTCTCACCAGGGGCGCTGCATCCTGCCTTCAGAGGAGATAACCATGATTGAAAGAAAAGGTGTTTTCACCTTTCGTAACCGCGATGTAACCGTTATCGGTGAGGATGTTAAACTGGGTGACCAGGCTGCTGAATTTGAAGTATTGAACCAGGATTTTGAAGCCGTAAAGGGGCTGGCAAGCACTGCCGGTAAAGTGCGCATCATTGCCGCCATTCCATCCCTTGAAACCTCGGTTTGCGACCGCGAAACCCGCCGGTTCAATCAGGAAGCCGCCAATCTAAGCAAAGATATCGCCATCCTGGTGGTCAGCATGGATTTGCCATACACTCAAAAACGGTGGTGCGGCGCGGCAGGCATCGACCAGGTAACCGTGGCCTCAGATGCAAACTATAAAGAGTTTGGTCCTCGATATGGAGTGTTGCTGAAAGAGGTTGGCGTTTTTCGTCGGGCAATTTTTGTAGTTGACCAAAAAGGCACCATCACGTATGCAGCGTATATGCCGGTGTTGGGCGATGAACCGAATTACGAAGAAGTCATAGCCGCTGCCCGAAAGCTGGTCTGATTCAAGTTTTTTCGGGAAATTGCTGGAGGTAGGATGATTACTGTAATATTTAAACCCAGACAGGTTCGCCCTGGGTATTCCATTGCTGAAGATCCTTTGGTCAATTTTGCCGGAAATCGTAACTATCGCCCGAACTATCAGAGCTCTACCTGGCGCCCCTCCACAGACATCTATGAAACGGAAGAGAATATCAGTGTCCTGGTTGAAATTGCCGGTATGGACGAGGAAGATTTTTCTATCAGTATGGACCGGAATGTGCTCAACATTCAGGGAGTACGGCCTTCCCCAGTGGAAGAGCGGCGGGCTGTCCACCAGATGGAGATCCCATTTGGCGAATTTTCAGTCGAAATCGTCTTTTCGATGGAAGTGGATTTGAACCGGGTTACCGCGACCTACAACAACGGTTTTCTGAACATCATCTTGCCTAAAGAACCACCCAAACACATCGACCTTACGAGAGAATAACGAGCAACCATGCCAGCATCCAGGTGGAATGTCGATCTTAACCACATGTTATATGAAGCCGAGACAGAAGAAGGAAATTTCGAAGAAATCTATTTTGGCTCTGCTGATTCTGAATTTGAAGGGCTCGTCGAAGAGCAAACCGGCCCTGAACCGGAATTTGTTGAAGAATCAACGGTAAAACTGCCGGACGTTCTGCCGATCCTGCCCCTACGCGGACTGGTGGTTTACCCGCAAACTGGCGTCCCGCTCACCATTGGCCAACCGCGCTCCATCCGCCTGGTGGATGACGTCGTAGTCGGCGACCGCATGATCGGTTTGATAGCTTCCAAAGATCCCGAGCAGGAAAATCCCGGCCCGGAAAACCTCTACCAGATTGGGACCGCTGCTTTGATTCACCGGCTGTTCCGCGCACCAGACGGGACGATTCGGTTGTTGGTGCAGGGAATTTCCCGCTTCAAGGTAACTGAATATACTTCGCTCGAGCCGTATTTGCAGGCAAAAGTGGAAGCCCACCCCGAGGCTGCGGAGGAAGGACTTGAAGTCGATGCCCTGGCGCGCAATGTGCGCGACCAGTTTGGCCACATCGCTGAAATGATCCCCTCGATGCCGCGTGAACTGGTGGCATCGATTGCCAGCCTGACTGATCCGTTGGCAACAGTTTATTCCATCGCCAATTTACAGCGCATGGAAATTGCAGACGCCCAGGAAATTCTGGAAGTCGATTCGATTAGCGCAAAACTACACAAACTGGTCACTTTGTTGACCCGGGAGAGCGAGGTCCTCGAGTTAAGCCAAAAAATTCAGAAAGAAGCACGTTCAGAAATTGACAAAGTTCAACGCGAGTACTTCTTACGCGAACAACTCAAAGCCATCCAGCGCGAATTGGGTGAGGAGGATGAGCAGGCCGCAGACGTTGAAGAATTCCGCAAGAAGATCGAAGCTGTGATCATGCCGGAGGAAGCCGGAACGCTCGCCCGGCGTGAACTGGAGCGCCTCTCGCGCCTGCCTACTGCAGCCGCGGAATACGGCGTCATCCGAACCTACCTCGACTGGCTGGTCTCGATCCCCTGGTCAAACATCACCCCGGATAATCTCGATATTGCTCACGCGCGCGAGGTGCTGGACGCCGACCACTACGGTCTGGAAGACATCAAAGAACGCATCCTGGAATATCTGGCCATCCGCAAGCTGCGCTACGAACGTCGTGAGGAATTTGCCGGTCAGACCAGCGAAGATAAAATCCGCAAAGAGCGTGAGGGCGTCATTCTGTGCTTTATCGGCCCGCCTGGCGTCGGAAAAACCAGCCTGGGCATGTCTATCAGCCGTGCGATGGGACGCAAATTTATCCGCATCTCGCTTGGCGGCGTGCGAGATGAAGCAGAGATTCGCGGTCACCGCCGGACTTACATTGGCGCCATGCCCGGCCGAATTATCCAGGCGCTGCGGCGGGTGGAAACCCGTAACCCGGTATTCATGCTGGACGAGATCGACAAGTTGAGTTTTGACTTCCGCGGCGACCCGGCCTCCGCTCTGTTGGAAGTCCTCGATCCGGAACAGAATGTCGAATTCCGGGATAATTACATCGAGGTAGCCTTCGATCTTTCGCAAGTGATGTTCATTACCACAGCCAACCAGCTGGAGACCATTCCCGGGCCGCTTCTCGACCGGATGGAGATCATCCACCTTTCCGGATATACCGAAAACGAGAAACTGCAAATAGCCAAGCGGTATCTCATACCCCGACAGTTCCGTGAAAATAGCCTGCGCGAAGGTGAAATTGAATTCAGCGATAAAGCAATTGCCGCCATTATCCGCAGCTATACCCGTGAGTCGGGCGTACGCAGCCTGGAGCGGGAAATCGGTGGAATTTGCCGAAAAATCGTCACCCGCATTACAGAAGGCAAGACCGAAAAAGTGGTGATCGACGCGGACACGGTACGCGAGCTGTTAGGCCGTCCGAAATATTTGGCGACCGAGGAAATTCAACGCCGCCTGGAAGTTCCCGGGGTAGCCACCGGATTGGCCTGGACGCCGGTAGGCGGAGATATTCTATTCATCGAAGCCACGCGAATGCCAGGCAGCAAAGGATTTATGACCACCGGTTCGGTCGGCAAGGTCATGCAGGAGTCTGCGCAAGCAGCGCTATCTTACGTCCGTTCGCGGACGTCCATTTTGGGCATCGATGATGCCGCTTTTGAGCGGTCCGATCTTCACCTGCACATTCCGGCAGGCGCCCAACCAAAAGATGGTCCTTCGGCAGGCGTCACCATGGCTACCGCGCTGGTGTCGTTGATGACCGGCAAACTGGTACGGTCGGATGTCGGGATGACTGGGGAGATAACCCTGCGCGGACAGGTATTACCGGTTGGCGGGATTAAAGAGAAGATCCTGGCGGCCCACCGCGCCGGACTCAAAACGATTATCCTGCCGCGCGAAAACGAACCGGACCTGGAGGAACTACCTGAGGAAGTTCACCAGGCGATTAATTTTATTCTGGTCGATACGATGGATGAGGTGCTTAACCAGGCATTAGAACCTATCCCGCAACCCGACCAGGTTAAAACCTCAGACGCAACCCATTCAAGCGAATAATCCTTATGACTCATGTTGTGCTGATCGAAGACGACCCGTCCATGCGGCATTTGCTCAAAATATTTTTAGAGATGGAGCAGTTTAGGACCACGCTCATCGACCATTTTGAGCCGAATGCAGTCATTGCTGAATTACAATCCAGCCAGGCGGATTTCTTACTTATGGACGTCCACTTGAACGGCGCAAATGGCCTTGCGCTATTGGCATCGGTCCGCGAGCAGCAGGGGTTAAAAGACCTCAAAGTTTTGATGACTTCTGGCGAGGATTGCGCGGACGCCTGCCTGGCGGCAGGCGCTAACGGATTCCTCCTCAAACCCTACGCACCCACAGATTTACTCAACTGGCTGCGGTCAAAGGATTCGTCGCTCTCCAATTAAATTTGAGGAGCATACTTATGGCAAGAAAACAAAACCAGGCTGCCAGTCAATGGTATACCGTTGATTTGCACCTGCACACCCCAGCATCCACCGATTTTCAGCAACCGGATGCAACCTACATTGACATTTTGGAAAAGGCCGAATCACGCGGTCTGGATATGATCGCCTTCACCGACCATAATACGGTGGCAGGCTATCGCAAACTCAGCGATGAGATTCAGCAGTTGGAGCTGCTCGAAAAATTAGGGCGGTTGCTGCCGGAAGAGCGCACGCGGCTTGACCAATACCGGCGGCTTATGTCCAGGATCCTAGTGCTTCCCGGATTCGAATTCACCGCCACCTTTGGTTTTCATATCCTGTGCATTTTTCCACCGGATAAGCCCGTGCGAGAACTCGAACATTTGCTACTGACGCTGAATATCCCCCCGGAACACATCGACGAGGGTTCTCAAACGGTCGGCGCCACCTCGGATGCGCTTACTGTTTACCGGGTGGTCAACCAGCATGGCGGCCTGGTGATCGCCGCACACGCCAACTCAAGCAACGGCGTTGCCATGCGCGGTTTCAATTTTGGCGGCCAAACCAAGATCGCCTTTACGCAAGACATCAATTTGCATGCATTGGAAGTGACCGACCTGGAACAAAAAGGGCCGCGCAGCACAGCGGCATTTTTTAACGGCACCAAACCGGAATACCCACGCCGGATGCACTGCATCCAGGGATCCGACGCCCACCGGATAACGGCTGACCCATTGCGTAAGAAAAATCTCAGCATTGGTGACCGGGCAACCGATGTTCTGATGACCGAGTGTACCTTCCAGGCACTCAAGGAAGTTTTCCTTGGCAACGACTTTTCACGTACCCGTCCTCACAGCCATGCTGAAGAACAGGCGTATGACTTCATTCAATCCGCAGTCGAAGAAGGTTCGAATATCATCACAGAGTTCCATGACAGCATTACGGTTCGCGGCGGAAAACTGTACGATATTTTGGCGGATGTGTGCGCCTTTGCCAATACCAACGGCGGGACGCTCTACCTGGGGGTGAGCGAAGATGTCAAAAAGCCGCCAGTGGGTATCCCTGACCCGGAGCAGGCGATTCAGCAAATCGAAAAAGAGATCAACAATCGAATCAGTCCCCCGCTCCATTGTCAGATGGACATTCACGACTACCGCGGCAAGAAACTGGTGCGGGTGCTGGTTCCGCGCGGCGATGAACCACCCTACGCCGTGGATGACAACAAGATTTATGTGCGCGATGAAGCCGAAACCGGCCTGGCTGTCCGCGACGAAATCGTCAGTTTGGTGCTGCGCAACAAACGCGAACCACACGCTGTATCTCAGCCCCCGACCAGTCCGACCGAACCCGTTACCCGCGCAGAGGCGCCTGTCAAAGAAGAAGCCGATATGGATGATGCGCCGCGTACTGGCGTGGAAGTGTTGAATCCCGAAGAACGACAGGGTAAAACGTACTTCACCATGCGGGATTTGCGCAACGGCAACATGGTCAAAAATGTCACCCGCGCATCCGCCCGTAAGTTGTGGCATTACGCTATCAACCGGTATAACGAGCTGGCGCCTAATTTAGAAAATACGCACATCACCTGGCAAGGCGACCTGGGTTTTATAGGCCAGGTCAGACAGGGCAGCACGGTGCGCTACGACCTGATTCAACGCACCACGGGCGGATATCGCTTCTATTTTGGAGTTACCGCTGACGGCATACACGGCGGCTGGAAGCATTTGATTGGCGAGGATGAAGGCTGATGACCGTCCGCTTTAGCGTGCTCACCGTGTCAGACCGGTCGGCCCGCGGCGAGCGGGAAGATTTGGCCGGTCCGGCGCTGGTTAAACAAGTTGAGGTCGCCGGTCATGGGATCGTCCACACCGCGATGGTTGCGGATGAAGCAGCCGATATCAGCCGAATTTTGACACTCTGGTGCGACTCCGGTAAGACCGATGTCATTCTGACCACGGGCGGGACAGGTTTTGCCCCACGCGATGTCACCCCGGAAGCTACCGCGGCGGTTATTCAACGGCCGGCTCCCGGCATTGCCGAAGCAGCTCGGGCTTTCAGCTTAAAGCTGACACCGCATGCCATGCTGAGCCGCAATGCTGCTGGCATTCGCGGTCGTACGCTGATCATTAACCTCCCGGGCAGCCCAAAAGCTTCCCGGGAGATCCTGGATTATCTGCTACCTGTGCTGCCGCACGCGGTTGAACTCCTAAAAGACGACCCGCGCGCCGAACAAGGTCACGGAAAGATTGGCGTGTAAGTTCACCCGCCGTTTTTGGGTGGTTCCAACACCGAACCATGGGGTAATTTTCCGAATTCCAGAGCGGCCTGCAGCGAATCATCGCGCCGGATCAGGCTGACTGGGACATTATATTGGCGTATTTTCTCCGCAATTTCATCGGAACTGGTTGCCGAGCCAAACCCGCGCGGGTCAATCAGCACAACCACCGGCTGCAAATCGCGGCGCTGCAAGATATCAACCGCCAGAACCATGTTCTCTGTATTGGAAGCTGTGACCAGCACTACAGTGCTTCCCCGTACGATCTGATTGGCCTGCCCTTCGATTAGTCCCAACAAGGGTAGTTTGCCCTCAGGTTTCAGGAAGGCGCAGACTTCGAGAATCTTCCCCAATTGCCGCTCGCCGCGCTCGGCCGGGATTAAATTGAGGTGGGTGGCTGAGCTGGCGAAGCCGACTGACCGGCCTTCCAAAATATAATAATTTGCAATGGAAGCCGCGGCAGAAACCGCATATTCAAAGGTATCCGGCGGCAGCGGAACCTCAACCCTGTGCGGCAGTACCCAGAACTGTTCGCGCTGCAACTGGTCGTAAGGCTCATGAGGCAACGCCAGGTTAACGCCCTGCAATGCATCCAGCAGGACCCAGACATCGGCCTGGGGATCCTGCTCGAATTCCTTGACCATCAAGCGGTCCTTCCGGGCGGTGGAGCGCCAGTGGATGCGGCTCAGCGGGTCGCCAGGGGCGTATTCGCGTACGCCTGCCGCATACGGCGTAACTTCCAGACTCTTGCGCCGCAGCGCTCGTCCACCTGGCAACCGACCGGTGGGGCCTGGAAAATTTTCCAGATTAACCATAAAAGGCAGCACCACCAGCTTATGGTCTGATTCGAATAATTTCTCTCTGGCAAACAACCCAAATGGATCGCCAGATGAAATCATAGTCGGGCCGAGTAGAAAAGAGCCGCGCTGGGTCAACAGGGTACGCGAGTAATACGAGCGATACTGGTGCGGGCCAATATTGGCAACCACTTTGGAACCACGTTTACCCGGCAAATCCGTCAGGTCGCGTACTTCTAGCCAGAGACGCCCCAGCCGCGAAAGATTGATGATTTCAAAGCGTTCTTCGAAGATTTGTCCCACCTGCTGCCGGAGAACGCGGGAAGTTCGATGAATTTCCAGCCCACGCAGCGATGCTGCCGTCCAGATGAGGGACACCAATCCAACCAGAATCAACAAATAACCGACGCGGTAATAGACATAGGTATTTTGCGGCTCAGACAAATACGCAGCCAGATACACGCCCCCCAGTAGAACCAAATAGGCTAAAAAAGCGCGTCGAATGATCATCCCGCTTCAGTTTTGGCGCTCAGGTCTCCACCGGGTACAGGCAGGTTCGCCATTACTTCATGCACAATTTGGTCAGCCGAAAGATTGCGCAGGCGGGCGGCAGGTTGCACTACCATGCGGTGCGCCAGAACGTACTCTGCCAGGAATTTGACGTCATCTGGCAGGACGTAATCGCGCCCCTGCATGGCAGCCATTGCCTGCCCGGCTCGGAAGAGGCCCAGACTGCCGCGCGGACTTGAGCCCAGATAAACATCCGAATTATCCCGGGTAGCGCGCACGATCTCCACGATGTAACGTTTGACTGGAGGAGAAACAAAAATCGTCTTTACCAGTTCCTGAATTTCCAAAAGCTCGCCAACTTCAGCCACTGATTTGAGATCCAGGATAGGATGCCGGAGTTGCTGCAGCTCTAAAATACGAATCTCATCCATCAAGGCTGGGTAACCCATGCGCACACGCATGAAAAACCGGTCCAACTGCGCTTCGGGTAGTGGAAATGTACCTTCGTATTCAATCGGGTTCTGGGTGCCAAGCACCATAAATGGTTTCGGCAACGGGTAAGTCACGCCGTCCACCGTAACCTGACGCTCTTCCATGGCTTCCAGCATTGCTGACTGGGTCTTTGGGGTTGCCCGGTTAATTTCGTCTGCCAGGATGATTTGCGCCATAATTGGCCCTGGCCGGTATTCAAATTCACGTGTAACCTGGTTGAATATGGCTACACCAGTCACATCACTAGGAAGCATGTCCGGCGTAAATTGAATGCGGCTGAATTCACATCCCAGCGATTTGGCCAAACTACGTGCCAGAACCGTTTTGCCAACCCCCGGCACATCATCAATCAGTAAATGTCCCTGGCATAAAAGGCCAACAACAACTAATTCGAGCGTCTGGCTTTTCCCGACAATGACCTTTTCAAGGTTGGTAATGATCCGTTTTGAAAAGTCCTGGATCTTTGGCGCGGGGTTATCCATTCAAAGCTCCTTCAATGTGCAAGCTGATTCGCCTGTAAAGGTTATTTGGATTTTTGTCGAAGTGCCAGCCAGGCCAGCCCCATGAAAACCCATGATACCAGACTAACCCATAATCCTGAAGTAAAACTGTCAGGTTTATATTCTAATTCTACCTGATGCAACCCGACGGGCACGCTGACCGCTTTGAACAAATAATCCGCGCGTAAAACCGGCGATGGCGTGCCATCTACGGCTGCTTCCCAACCCGGATACCAGGTGTCCCGGACCACTACCCAGCCGTCACTGGAACTATCCAATGTAAGCACAATACGGTTGGGTGAATCTGTCTGGACTGCCAGGCTTCCCTGTCTGGCACCTGAGCTGTCTGTGGCAATAAAGTTGTTCCCTTCTAAAACCACACAACCCGATACCGCGTCCTCAGCCAGGCGGTTGTTGACCTTTTCAAAGGAATCATCCGCTGACCCGGCCCATACCGCACAATTCGACCAGCTAAACCGCGGACCTGCTTCCAGAGGTGTTAATCCTGTTCGCTGCAAACCAACAGGGTCAGCGATGACTTCCGCGCCAGCATTCATCATCGCCAGCCACTGATGCACAAGTGTTAGCTGAGCATTTTCCATCTGATTAAACCAGGTCGCAAATCGCGCGGGTACCAGCGGGTCAAAATTATTGATCATGGGGACCTCATCCAACAAATTAAGGTTGGGAACCAAGACGTCCCGCAATCCGCTCCAGTCCTTGCCCGGTCTGAAATCCGCAAAATCAAACAACCGGTTATACACCATTTCATATTGCACGTCTGGATCGATCCACGCCCGCGTCCCTTCAAGCGTCTTATTGATTTGTTCTATTCGGCTATGCGCAGCATTGAATGTTTCGACGGGAATCGTGGGGTTTACAACTGCCTGAGCAGCCAGTAAATCAACTAAAATCCATGCGCCGGCAACATAGCCCCAGCCGCTCAACCGACCCTCAGTTGGCAGGCGCCTGGCGATAAAAGCGCTGACTGCCGAAGCCAGGCCGAATATGATTAAACTGCGCACCATACCCTGCTCCACTTGCGGTAGAGCTAAAGAGACTAAAGCGGTGCTTGCGGCCAGGATCAACCCGCCAAAGGTAATCAGATTGAACGCCACCCTGCCCTTCTTCCCGGGCTGCGTCCAGCGGTCAGCGGCAAGGCCGGCGAGCAGCGCAAGCGCAAAGGTTGGCCAGATCATCCAACGGGCAGGCGCCTGGAACATCTCGAACGTTGGAATATTGTGAAATAACCAGAGGAATATGGGCGTGTTCGTTCCCAGCGCGAGCAAAAGCCCACTGATGGCAATCACCCACAAGAATCCGGCCAGACTGCGCGGACCATCCGCCCGATCCATTTTCCGAAACAGCCAGGGAAGCGTGTTTAAAGCCAGGATGAACGGGATTAGCCCGATATAAACCGCATCTTCCCAGTAGGTCGCGTAACCATAAAAATCACCATACCCTGGGTTGCCAAAGAGGTCGGGGATCAGAAATCCGAACAACCGCAACGGTGAAAACGAATAAACCATGGCTGTTTCAAGGTCGTACGCTGAGGCTCGCTGGGATTGAAGCAGGTATTCAAAAGTTGGCATCAGTTGTATTGCTGTCAGCAACCCTGCAAAAATGCCGCAACCTACAAAGATGCCGGCGCTCCGCAGCGATAATTTCCAGCCGCCAATCTGCCAACCCCTAACCACCGCCCAAAATCCGGCAAAAAGCAGTGCATACCAGGCAACCTGTGCATGCCCTGCGAGCAGCATCATAGCCAGGTACAGCGCCAGCTTCAACCCAACCCGCAAGCCCTCCATTTTCGTTTTGCAGGTGAGCAATCTGTCGATGGCAGTCAATATCCACGGCAGCCAGACTGCTGCCCAGATCATGGAGAAAAAGCTGCCGCGCGCTACCAGATAGCTGCCCATGCCAAAGGCCAGCCCGGCTACAATTTGACCGCGCTGCCTGACGCTTAACCCACGCAGCAGCCGCACCACCCCAACAGCGCCCCAGGCCAAATGAAGCGACACTAACAAAGTAAAACCCCAGGCCAATCCTGCCGGGCCCCAGAGTTCATCCATCAAGAATAATGACCATGCTGGGGGATAAAACAACGCCAGTTGATAGTTGGCCATCAGCGGAGTGCCGAGGCCGTTGAGCGGATTCCAGAGCGGAAAAACCCCTTCTCGCAGTAAGGTCCAGGCATAATGCCGCCAGGGGATGAATTGCAAGGTTGGCAGCCCCCAGAAAATCGCCCTGCCGCGGAGCAAGGGCAACAAAAATAACAATAGAGGAGCAGTGCTCACCCACCATTCCGAAGTAAGCAGTAAACGGATCTTACGGCTGGTCATTCTGACTCCCTCGCCGGTTTTTTTGGAATGAAACGAAGCCAAATCCCAAAATAATTAACCAGGTTAGTATAGAAATCACCTGGCCAAGGGTCAGCAGCGTGGATCTAAAAGTCAAATCGACTTCGTGCAAGCCCTCACCGACCTCGGCGCCGATCAATAAATAGGCTATACGCAGTTTCTTAGTAGATTTCCCATCCACCGTCAGGCTCCATCCAGGGTAATCTACCATGGAAAAAACCACCAACCCAGGACCATCCATTTCAACCTTTAGCTGATTCGGCTGGTTCAGGATGATGCGGCCTGCCGATATGCTTCCAGTCCCTGCCGCGCCATCCGCCGGTTGAACCCACACTCGTGGTTTCGCGTCAAGGTTTTCATAAATGTGAGTGCGGCCTGCTTGCCATACTTCCCTCAGGCGCTCGCCTTTTAGCGCAAATTCGGAAACCACGTATTTGACATTGAGCAGACCTAATAGCTCGGTATCCGGCTTTGCGCCGGCATTATCGACCTTCGGATCGCCACTGGCAAATGTCGGGATGGTAACCGAATAACCAGTAGATGCCACACCGCTGGCCCTTTTCATAAATTTGGCCGTGCTTGCCAGTTGCATTGGATTCACGCCGTCGGCCAATTCGAGCCCTAACTCAGCAGCGGTCTGCTGCGGGATGGAATATGAGGGTGAGTAAATGCGAAATTCTCCGGCCTGGTTGGCCAAATAGAGCGCTGCTCCCACTCCTTCGCTCAGCACATCGCACTTCGAGCGAAATTGCACACCTGCTAAATTGACGCCGCTTAGATCAGCGACGACCAGCACCACCAGACCGGCTGCCCAACTACTTTTGGCAGCCCCAAGTTGGTTGACCAGCACAATCAATGCCAGCCCGAGTGAAAATACCACGGCTGCCCAGATCATGCCTGTTGGCAGCGTTCCACCCATCAGAGCCAAACCAGCAGTGATAAAGACACTCAGTGCAGTCAGCGCGACCATGGGCAAGATCCACCTGGGTTTTTCCTGCCGAGTAGTCATTTCAAACAAATCATTGAATGCGTACGCGGCAACGATCACCAGCGAGAGACCAACGAGAAACCAGGCTCGACCGGGAACGCGTAATAAATTGACCAGCGGCAGCTGCGCAACTGCCTCAGCGCCAGGCCACATGGAACCAAGGGAAATGACTATCCCTGTCAATGCCAGTACCAGCCAAAACCCCACCTGATGGCGTGCTCTTTTTACAGCCAGCGCATAAATCGTCAGCAGCACAACCGCAGCGCCTGGATAAACCACCCACTCCGCATACCCGCCAATATTTGGGAAAATGAGTGCTACCAGTTGGGCAGGCGGCAAAGATAAAGTTAAAACATCGATCGCTGTCAGGCTTGAGCGGGTGGAAAGCTGTGTCAATTGCATCAGAGGCAGCAGCAAAACTGCAGACACCCCCAGCGCAATCAGTGCCTGCAAACCGCCGCCCGGCAGCCAACGCAATACATCCCTCCAAGAATTCACCCCGGTTGCCTGCCACAGCCCCCACAAGACCCAGGAGCCAGCGGCGTAAGCCGCCCAGCGTGGATCAGCCAAAAAGATCACGCCCATTACCAGGCCGGGAAGGAAGGTTGCGGTGAAACCTGATTTCCCCGACTTTTGCCGGTAGTGCTCCGCCAGGAATAGCCACGGCGTCCAGCTGACCGCATAAACCAGCGTGATATGTCCGGCTGCGGCGTGCGCGAACAATTTCGGCATTAATTCGAATGCAATCCCGCCCAGCAAGGCTGCTTCCCGGCGCAGACCCAGCCGGCTGAGCAGCCAAACGGTGCCTAACCCGCCCCACAGGATGTGCAGCAGCAAGGTGAGATTAAATCCGGCTGGCTGCGGCAGTTCATACGCCAGCCAGCCTGGCAAGTACCATAATCCTGAGAGCGGGTCCGCAGCAAACGGCGCACCACTGAGGATCAGGTTTGACCATAGGGGTATCGCGCCGCCCTCACGCAGAGAATGGAGCAAATAGGTGGCGTTCGGAAGGTGGCTGACAGCCAAATCTGAATATTCCGAGTTGATGCTATAGAAATAATTGCCAGACTGGACAATCCACGGCAGAAGCGGCAGCAGCAGAACCAGAGTGACCAACGCCCAGCGTTTCACGAATCCACTCCGGTCCTATAAATGGCTACCTCAACGTTTTCATAAACTACCGGGAATCTGTTCACCCAGGTCAACTCACCCCCAAACTTTCGTTCGAGCGGGCCAATAAAAACATAATCAGCGCCGATGGTTTCGATATATTCCATGATTTCATCAGTACTTTTCATACCATAAAATATTTGCTCAAGGGTTAATTGGGTATTATATGCGTCCGGAGTTTCCACATGATGCCCATAAACGACTCGCCATCCGGTTTCACCCGGGATGAAAGCCCCGGTTCTGGGAGCAGCCAGGACAACATTCTCCGAAGGCCGGTTTACTAGCATCCATCCGAAAGCAGTTTGCATTGAAACCGGATAAAACAAATCCGGATTGTGTTTTCCAATTTCCTTGATGGTCGAGCTGATAACAACCAGGTTGGTTATGAATGAAGCGGTATTTTTCGTTTTTGCATCATGTCTTTCCAGATAAACATCAACGAAGCGGCATAATTGATACCAGAGCAAAATCACGGCAAGCCCGCGTGCTGCATGAAAGGTGAGAATCAGCGGCAGTCCAAGCCAACGAGCAACATGACCCAGGAAGATGTAGAACAAATAGAGATAATTTTTTCCAGGCGGAATACTGGAGCTGAGCATGGAAAATTGCCAGGATCCCAGCCAGCCCTCGCGCATTTTTCCAATATAAGAATAATTATCGGGTATGTTTATGATGAAACCATTGAAAACCAGGCTATCGCTGGCTACCGCCATCCCAATCACCAACGGGAGGGCAATCAAAAAAATGAGCAAACCCAAAATCGCGTATTTCAAGGGTTCACCCTGGTTTTGAAGATCGTAACGCCACCGCCATCAAAGACTACATCGAAGGCATCAGTCCAGGCTAAATTTCCACCCAGCGCTCTTTCATACGGTCCAACGAACAGGGCATCGATTCCAAGCGACTCGAAATATTGCTGCCTATCCACCGGACTCATTTCACCAGAAAAAATATCTTCGACTTCCCGCCTGCGTTGGTCCGCATAAGGGGTTTCATAAGGATGACCATAAACTACCCGCCAACCGGTGGCACCCGGAATGATTGACGAGGTATCTGGGGCTGCCAATACAACGCTGTCACCCTGGCGATGGGCTAACATCCAATCAAATGCGTTCTGGAAGCTCCTTGGGTAATACAACTCGGGTTGGTGGCTAGCGACGGCAGACACACTTCCGATCCATATAAAAAGGTTACTGATAAGGGAAGCAGCGACTACTGCAACTACGCCGATCCGCGACCATCTCTGTGCGGAAATTGCCAGCCAATCAAGCGCAATCGCTGCCAGGCAAGCAACAGGAATGTAATAACCAAATAAAAAACGTCGTTGGAGTTGAAATGGAATGTAAGCCAGAATTAATCCAGCCGCCAACCAAACGACCGGAAGTTTGTAATTCGCCACTTCGCCAGACTTGATCCCCCAGGCGACCACACCCACAGCAAGGATGAGTGCAGGGGAAAAACTAATCAGAATATCCCAAAGAAGCGGGGTAAAGGTCAAATTTTGTGCGTTCCACCCTCCAAGCACCGGATCAGACTGAATAACAATGTATTGATAAATGAGGAATAATCCCCCTGGGACTAGAAACCCCAACATCCACCAACGTACCTTAGATTTTTTCTCGATAACCTCCCACAATTGCACGCCGCCAGCTACCAGACCAGCCACAACCACCCCGAACGGCATCACGATCGCCAGTAAAATCCCCCTTAAAACCAGCCAGAAAAATCTACTCTTGGTAACTGGATTGCGCAGTTGAACAAAAAAGTCGAGGATTAACGCCAACCCAAGCGGAAAATGCGGGTTGGAATACATGCTCAAGAAGGGATAGGCCTCAGCCACCCAAAAATCAGCAGTGAAACCGCCAAAAAAGGCTGCCAACCAACCCAAACCCGATCCTAAACACAGCAAGGCAAAGGCAATGGTTTTTGCCCTTAAACTGCGCCTTTCCAGATAAACATCGATGAACCGATATAGCATCAGGCAGAGCAGAAAAGCACTCAGCACCCGAGCGGCATGGAATGTAAAAATAAGCGGTAACCCCAACCAACGGGAAACATGGCCGAGAAAAATATAAAACAAAAATAAGGAACTCCCCTCCGGCGTCTGACTGGAATTCAGTAAAGCAAACTGCCACTGACCCAGCCAGCCTTCCCGCATCTTGCTGAGGTAGGAATTGCCATCGATGGGATTCAATAAAAAGCCGTTAAATACCAGCCCCTCTCCCCCACCTCGAGCTGCAAACAGGTAAGGGAGCGTCACGAGCAGGATCGTCAATGAAGTAAGGATGATAAAGCTGCGCTTTGACATGGGAAGTGTGAACTAAAGTATACTTGAGAAGAAAAAGGCACGCAACGCGCGCACCTTACATAATTGTTTATAAATCCCATTCCATAAATAGCCTATAATTTAAACTATGAGCCACAGCTTTCACCTTTACCAGCTTCAAAAAATTGATACTCAGCTTGACCAGGGTACAGCACGCATCCTGGAAATCGAGACAAAGATCGGTAGCGACAAACGCGTGACGGATGCGGAAACAAGAGTGGCTGAAAGTTTGGCAAGCCTGAAGGCTGCGCAAGCACATCTGGCCAAAATCGAACAGGAAGCTGCCGCCAAACGCATGAAGCTGGAACAGAGCGAATCAACCTTGTACGGAGGAAAAGTAAAAATTCCCAAAGAACTGCAAGATTTGCAACACGAGGTTGCTTCACTCAAACGAGTCATTGCAGGGTTGGAAGATCAACAGCTTGAAGCCATGATGCAGGTTGAAGAAGCACAGGCAGGTTGTGAAGCAGCTAGTAAGTATTTGATCCACACGCAAGGCGAAACTACCAGTGAAAATGCGGTATGGATGGGTGAAAGCGGCATGCTGACAGCATTGAAAGCGCGTCTGCAAATTGAACGGGATGCAATTGTCTCCCAGATTGATCCAGTCTACCTTGAGGAATATGCCAGACTGCGGAAAAACAAGCGCGGGGTTGCCGTGGCGACCCTTTCGGACGACACCTGTTCGGCTTGCGGCTCGCTCCTAACTGCTGCAGATCGTCAAAACGCTCGCTCACCCATCCAGGTCTCTCATTGTCCTTCCTGTGGTCGATTTCTTTACGGTGGTTAGGCCAAAAAATGTTACAAAACTTTGACAAAATTTCCTTTTGGCTGGGTTTTTTAGCTGCCAGTTTATTCTGGTGGATTGCTGTGCGATTTTGGCGGCAATTTCCGCAGGCAAAGACTCAGTTGAAAAATCGTTTTACCAATCTGCGCGCCCGGCAAATCGCAGGAATTGATGGCACCTTACGCCGTGAAGTATTAAAACGCGCCCAACGCAATCATATAGCCAGTTCCCTGTTTTCATTGGATGAAATCCTGGTTGTTCCGCGCCTGCAGGCTCCTCCCCCGCAGGTTGACCCGGATAATCCGGACCCGTTTGGCAGTTTCCGACCGCCCATTATTCCGAACCTTCCGTACGTCCCACAGTTTTCCGCTCAGTATGACGGTGATAGCCTGTCTTTGGCGCGAACCGTACGGTCTGGGTTGGATTTAGCTATCATTGGCCACCCAGGTGCGGGAAAGACGACTGCATTAGCCTATTTAGCTTCCCTTTTCGCTCGGAAAGATGAATCCCTAGGCTCAATGGCCCAATATTTCCCCATTTATCTTCACATCAATGACGTCGAGGACCTGACAGACAAGAATCAGGATCCCGCGGATATCCTCATCAAAGCAATGTCATGGCACGCCGCTGCCACCAGCCGCCCCCAATTGTCCGGGTTCATCCATAAAACCATAGCCACTAAAAAAGCGATATTGATCCTGGATGGATTGGATGAGATTCCTTTTGATGCATACCAGCAGGCGGTTGGTTTCCTCTACCGTCTGATTAAAACCCAGCCCAAATTGCGCATTGTGACGACGGCTGCAATCGATCGCGCAGAGGGATTATTCGAGTTAGGCATCGAACCGCTGCCGATTGCCGGGTGGAATCGCAGCGATTTCACCAGCTTCACCAAAAGGTGGGGCAGCCTGTGGAATTCCCACATCGCCCCTCGGACCGGCGCGAACAATGACGGCCTTATCGATGATTTGCTGATTGATGCCTGGCAGGCTGCCGACGGTGATTTTTACACGCCCATCGAGTTAACCTGCCGCCTGTGGGGAGCGTTTTCAGGTGATCTGCCCGGCATGCGTGGAGTGGATGCAGTATCTGCTTATTTCAGCCGGCTTGAGAGCCAGGGTGTCAACCTGCAATCTCTGGCGAGCCTGGCGGACCAACTCATCTCGATGAAACAGGGCTATACGACCTACACCAACGCCGAAAAAGAATTCTCTGCATCGGGAGCTTCTTACACCAACTTAATCGACGAACGCCCCCGCCAGGGTGAAACGCAAACTCCAATGATTCAAATTCCATTGGAAACCTTGCGCCTGGAAAAAAAACTGCGGATGGCAACCGACGAGGAAAAAAGTATCGATAAATTGATCGATATGGGAGTCCTGCGCGAGCATCCACACGAGCGGCTTTCTTTTTCAAATCCGGTTTTGTGGGGATATGCCGGCTCGCTATCCAATTACACCTATGATCTGTCATCTAAATCACCAGATGATGATCCATGGAGCGCTGAATCGGAATTTTTCCATTATCTGCTTTCCAGTACGCCGGCAGAATGGTTGAAAACATATCTCGCAGAAGACAAGCCTCCATTTTATTGGCGAACAACGCAGGTTGCGCTTTGGATGCGTGATCTTACGCCTGGCAATGCAAATCGTTCTTATATCATGCGCCACTTATTAGCGCTTACCCAGCTGGAATCCCTGCCGTATCCCACCCGGCTGGGGTTGTTGGGCGCGGCTGCTATGTCCAATGACCCGGCACAGAACCTTTTAATGAAACAGCTGGCAAGTTCCCCCTCAGCGCCGTTGAAGCAAATTGTCGCCCTCTGCACCGGGATCCTGCGCGAGCCAAAATCGATCGCTGAACTCACCGCAGCTGGAGCGGATGAACAAGAATTGGTTCGATTTGCCGCGTGTTTTGCGATTGCCGCCCTGGAGACATCGGAGGCCCAGGCTACCCTCGAAAGTACTATTAATCAAGGTGACGAACACATGCGGTTAGCTGTTGCAGAAGCAGCGGCTTTACGACCTCCCTGGGGGCACAGGTTGCTGCGTGAAGCCGCAGCCTCCGCGGATATTCTCACCCGGCGGGCAGCGATTTATGGTCTGATGCAGCTCAAAGCTCCCTGGGTTGCCGAGTTGTTCGAAAAAATAGCCACTGAAGATGGGCAATTTGTAGTGCGAAATTTAGCCGGCAGCGCCCTGGAGTCTCTGCAGCACGCCCGAAACAAAAGCCGGGCCGTTCTAGGCCCACCAACCGATACCCCCTGGTTGATTGCTTATGCCGCCAAAAGCGGGCATGGAATCCCCCGAAACGAATCGCCGGTTCCGCTGTTGCTAAAAGTGGCCAATTCTGGCAACCCGGATCAACAAATCGCAGCAGTACAACTGTTGGCGCGTTGCCAGGATGCCTCGGCTATCGATGGGATCCGCACCGCGCTTGGCGCAGCCGATCTTGACCTGCGAGTCGCCGCCCACTACGCGCTCTGGTTCGCTAATCTAACCCACAAGAATTCGGGGCAATGAGCCGCAACCGCTGACCTAACCGTACGCAGCAGTAATTTTGCGCTGGAGATCTTCTGTGGTTAACCCGGTGATCGTTACCAGGCGTTCATTCGAGGTTGGATTGCCAAGCAGTTCCACCTGATGCGTTTTCACGTTAAAAAATGCGGCCACAAAAGCAACCAGGTTTGCGTCGATTTCCGATTTATTTTTAGCCTTAAGCTGGATATGGACCTTGCCTTCGCGGCTTATGCGCAAAATGCCATCCTGGGCAGCATTGACTTTGATATGGACTGCAATTGCAGCGCCGCCGCGACCATTGTGGAACTGGGGGTTGATAAGCCGTTTCGGTTTCATCGCAGCCTGGAGAGAACCGATATCAGTACCCACTCGACCACTTGAATTAAAATGATCAGGACGACCGGGCTGAAATCGATCATTCCAAGTGGCGGCACCACCCGGCGAATGGGTACCAATAGCGGGTTAACAATGCGGTCGAGAAACACGCGGATATTGTTGTAGGGCGGCAGAAAATAAGATAACAAGACTGAAGCGAGCACTGTCAGAAGTAATACCGTGCTTAAAGTCTGAATGATATTGATCAAAATAGAAATCAGCATTTATACCTGCCTTAATTTAGTGAGTTGCGATAAGGGTTTGTCCGGCCTGGGTCCAAGGATAGATGTGCCGATTCGGACAAACGTGGCGCCTTCTTCGACCGCAGCCTCATAATCCGAGCTGGTGCCCATGGACAGTTCATCCCAATTGGCCTGCGGAAATTGCTTTCGCAAGTATTTTTGCAGTTCAACCATCTTTTTAAAGTGGATGCGGGCTTCTTCCCGGTTTACGGTTAAAGGCGGCATGGTCATCAAGCCATGCACCTGCAGGTGAGATAACTCCAGGATTTGTCGAATATCCGGTAGGAATGATCGCCATTTACTGCTTTCACCTGCCAGCCAACCCGACTTAGTTTCTTCGCCGCCGACGTTAAACTCGAGCAGAACGGGCAGCATTCGGTTATGTTCTGCGAGCAGGCGTTCCATTTTCTCTGCCAGGTGCAGGCTGTCCAGTGATTGCATCCAATCAAAATGATCACATACTAATTTTGTTTTTCGGCTTTGCAAATGGCCAATCATGTGCCAGGCTACATCCACTGAAGTGACAGCCTGAATTTTTTCTCTGGCTTCTTCCGGGTAATTTTCCCCAAAAATTTTTACCCCGGCTGCAATCGCTGCTTGAATTACCTCCAATGGCTGCCCTTTGGAGACGACAACCAATTTGACCTCATCCGGTTTCCGCCCGACGCGAAAAGCAGCCGAGGTGATTCTCTCATAAACCTGTTCTAAATTTTTTTGGATTTCAAGAAAGCGATCCATTGCGGTTTTCACGATGAAAGAGCGAGAATTGCACCAAAACGTCCGGTTTTACCGTGTTCGGCGCGGTGAGAGTACCAACGATCGAGGTCGCAGGCGGTGCACATTCCGGCGATTTCGACTGAACCAACTCGTGCTTCCTCCAAGAGGATGGCATTCGCCTTCCACAAATCCAAATGCGTTTTCCCGTTCGTGTTGATCAGAATTTCATCCGCTCGTTCGCCAAAGTTGGCCTGCACCTGTTCGAGCACATCCGCCCCAACTTGATAGTGGTCCGGACCGATGGATGGCCCAATGCCGGCTAAAATATCACCGGAGCGCGAACCGTATTGATCCATCATTTTTTCAACTGCGTGCTTGACCACCTTTTTAACCGTCCCCTGCCAGCCGGCATGCACCACGCCAATAACCCGGCGAACAGGGTCATGAAGCAGAACAGGCACACAATCGGCAAAACGCATGAAGAGGGTAACTTCCGGGTTATCGGTCAAAATCGCATCGCCTTTTTCGTGAGTCGCATCCAACGGTCGCGGGTTGCTGGTGCATATTACATCGTCGCTGTGTACCTGCCAGACGTCAAAAATGGATTCTACCCTGCGTTCCATCACCGCATAGATCCGTCGCCGATTTTCAACAACATTGGCGCGTTCATCTCCCACGGTGCCCCCCAGATTTAATGACCCCCAGGGAGTTGGGCTGACCCCGCCTTTGCGAGTAAATATGCCAAGATCGACCTTGGAGGGATTAAAGCTTGCGAATTGAAAATATTCCAAGCCATTTCGTTGAATATAAGGCATATGGTTTAGCTTGCCTGCCGGATTTGGGATACAACGGCAAATTTGCCAGCCAACATCTTGCGCGTCTCGCGCATGCTCTCTTCGATCATGGGAAACAGGTACCACGCAGTCGTGATACCGAAAAGCGACCCGGTGATGGTGCGTAATACGGGCGTGCTCTCGCGAATCAGCATCCAATCCGGCAGTTGAGCGATCAGGCTTGGCAGTTGTGAAAAGCCGTCGATGCCGATCGGAATTAACCCGAACAATAACCAAAAGTACCAGCGCAATGGCTTGATCCTGCGGCCAGAGGCGATAAAAATGAGCGCGAACAACGCCATCGATCCGTAAATTGCCACGTCGCGCTGGCACAACGCCACCTTATATCCGATGGCTTCAGCGCCAAAGCCCTGTTCTTCTCTACCGGTGAATTTCCGCTCCTCGGTCAAGTTCAAGACTTGTGAGCCGCTGATTTCTTCGTAGCTGGCAACTCCCTGGATTCCCGCCAATTCACGCGGATAATAGGGCTGCGAGCCATATAAAAACCAGGAACGGAAAGGTAATTGGTGGCAAAGCGGGCTGTAAACTTTATAAATCACATCGGCAGCCCCGGTCGCACCGGCGCGCGAAAGCACGGGAGCCAAAAAAGGAAGGCCGACATATAAAACCAGAACTATAGCGATAACCACCATATACCAGCGACTAAACCACCAGGAGAACCGGTCGCTACCCGATATGGTGCGCCCGCGTTCGACCCGTCTGGCGTGTTTCTCGTCCCCCACGCGGGTAAAGTGGACACTGCGGTCGCTGGCCGCTCCCAAAGCTACCTGAAGCTCCTGGCGGGTGATTGGAGCTTGCAGCTTGTAAGGCCCAATCTGTACAACAGGCACAAGCGCTGAAAATGCGGCGCTGAGTTCGGGCGCCGTTTCGACATCGATGATTGCCAGTTGGTGTGGATACCTGCTATCAAGCGATTTCAAATCTTGCTCAGCCTGTTCGCTGGCAGCATGATTCTTTTTCACGTAAAGCGTAACAATAATCATGATTCGATCCCTATCTGCGCCAGGTATGCATCAAGTAAAGTCGGAGTAAGTTGACCAAGGTGGACAGCCCGAATTACTCCCTGGGCATCCATAAAATAAGTGGTTGGCAGGCCAATAATCTTCAGCCGATCGGTGATCTTGTTTTCCGTATCGAGCCAGACGGAGAAAGTTATATCATACTTAGCTACAAACGGCCGAATGGCGGCTTCCGTCTCACCGGAGTTGATGCCAATGACGGCAATTTGTGGATAGCGTTCAGAGGCCGCCTGAAGCAGCGGCATTTCGAGCTCACAAGGCTTGCACCAGGTCGCCCAGAAATTGATCACGGCGAGTCTGCCAGCCAGGCTGGCTGGTGAGTGCGCTTCGCCGTTAAGATCTGCAAGCAGAAATGCTGGCAAGGTATCGCCGGTATTGACGGCGGGTTGATTAGCATCCGCCAAATTTGCAGCGGGTGAAAGCAAGAAAAACGACCCGCCAAGCGCCAGGCTGAGCAGCAACCCGGCTGCGCTAAACAGGACCAATTTGCCTTTCAAGTCTGGCACCCTTTACAGGCCAAAATCGACAAAAAAGCCAAATTGGCTGAGTGTATTGAACACGCCAAAGAACAGCAGGATACCCACAACAATCAAAATAACGCCCATACCCATTTCGATGTAGTGCATGACTCTGCTGTATTTCTTTAGAATCGTCGTTACCCAACCAATCCCAATGGCAGCGAGCAGGAAGGGAATGGCCAGTCCAATTGAATAGAATGCCAGCAACACCACGCCCCGTGATACTGAGCCACCATTGATTGCCAGAGTCAATATCATGCCGAGGATGGGGCCAATGCATGGGGACCAACCTGCCGAAAAAGTGATTCCAAGCAGGGCAGATGAAAAATAACCGCGGCGGCGGTCCATTTGAGTCTGCGGGCGCAAATCATATTCCAGAAATGGGAGACGCAGGAGGCCAGTCATGTGCAGACCCAGAATCACCACAATTACACCGCCAATTTTTGACAGCCAGAAACGCATTTCGTACAACAGGCCGCCCACTGCTGACATGGTCAAACCCAGTGTAAGAAAGATCAGGCTGAACCCGCCTACAAAAGCCAAACCGTGCAAAAACGTTTCGAGTTTGCCGGGCGTGGTTTCCACCTGGTTGGCGGCAATCGATCGACCGCTCAGGTAACCCACATACGCCGGCACCAGCGAAAAAACACAAGGTGAAAGAAAAGATGCCAGCCCTGCCAGGAAAGCCAAACCGATAGTCAAATCTACCATTGGTGCACCGATAATGAAATGTTATGCTTCACGAATATCAATTTGGGTTCCCCCTGGCATTGCAATTGTCATATCACCCGGGTCATACGCGATTACCGGCTGCGTCCAGCGGAAAACATATTTGGCGTCGTCCGGCGCACAATTGACGCAGCCATGGGAGCGCGGCGTGCCAAAGTCATTATGCCAGAAGGTCGAATGCACTGCTACGCCTTCGCCAGTAAACAAGGTGGTCCAGCCAACACCCGGCAGGTCATAGCCTGTTCCTGTTTGACCGCCAGACATGTGGGTGGATATCATTTTTCGCCAGATGCGATGGTTCGGGCCAATAGGGGTGCCCCATTCTTCCACAATTGCCCCTTCAGCGTTCCACTTGGTGCCTGACGAGATGCGGCAGGCATAAACTTCCGAATTACCCTCGTATAACGATAAGATTTGGCGGGTGGGCGTTACATCCACCACCACCTTTTTGTTTTCCACCTCAGGCGAGATTGGCGCAATTTCTTCAACTGTCAGCGGTCGGAAAGCCTCGGCAGCAGCCCAGAACAAATCTCCTGGTCCAAAACGTTCGTTAATCCGGTACAAAACTTGCCCCTGCGAGCTGGTTCGAATGTCATCCACCCAGATCACCTGGCTGTAGTACAGTCGCGGAACCAGGCCATAATCCAGTGCATATTGCAGCCAGGCTGAGGCGGCAGTATCTCTTTCCAGGAATATTTGTGTCTGCGGGACGCTGACTTCAACCCACATACCCCTGCCTAGACTGCTTTGCGGCATCTCGGTAACGGGAACATTTGGTTGATTGCGTACCGGTTGTACGCTGGGTGCGTACACATAACCGTCTGGAGTCTCGACCCAACGGCGGCTCTGACGACCCATAGGAGCTTCACCAACCACTTCACGCAGCCAAACGACGATAGCATCTTCATACAGTACGCCAACCGACTCGGCATCGACCGACGGCCGGGAGCGGACATCGACTTTGCCAACACAGATACGACCAAGCTGTTCTGCGTCAGGAAATTCGTCCAACAATTGGCTCCAATTATTCCAAGGACGCAGCGCCAGCGCACCCAGACTTAACGCCCCTAATTTTAAGAAACCACGACGGGAATAAGAGGTATCAATCCATTTCATGCGGATTAGGATAATATCAATAAAAGGTTTTGTCAATCAAGCCTGGATTAAGCCTGATTAAGAGAATGCTTCTTTTTTAATCAAAGTTGCGACTGTCTCGATCTCCGGGCCCCACAGCGCATCGCCAGCCTGGTAGGGAACGGCCGCCCGTAAGATGTCATACGCCTTGCGGGTGCCAACGCCTAATTGCGCCTCTGGTTGCTGCTTCAAGCGCAGGTCTAACGCCCGGGCCGCGGTATACAGTTCAATCGCCAATACATGCCGCGTGTTGTCCAATATCTGACGGGCGTGCCGGGCAGCGGTCATGGCATTGGCGTTGTGATCTTCCTGCTCACCAGAAGTTGGCAGCGAGTGGACACTGTCCGGGTGGGCCAGAGTCTGGTTTTCGAGTACCAGCGATGCAGCCGTGTACTGCGGCATCATCAAACCCGAGTTCAACCCGGCAGCTTGAAGATGATCCACCAGCATGGGCGGTAATCCGGTATTCAAATTCCCATCCGTCATGCGGAAAATTCGCCGTTCTGATATGGCAGCCAGTTCTGACAGGGCAATGCCAAGGTAGTCCATCACCAGGCCCACGGGCTCGCCATGGAAATTGCCGCCAGAGAGAATATCCAACGGCGAAAAAAGCAGTGGATTATCGGTTGCGGCATTGATTTCTCGCTCGATGATCTGAGCGCAGAATTCGATCGTATCCAGCACCGCTCCCTGCACCTGAGGCGCGCAGCGCAGCGAGTAGGCATCCTGAACGCGTCCGGCCCCATCCATCAGCGTCGAGCCGCGGGTATTTTCGTTTATCGCTTTGGCCACGCGTAATTGGCCTGCCTGTTCACGGACCGTATGCAGGCGTAGGTCAAAAGCTGCGCTGGTACCCATCAAAGCTTCGAGAGTCATGCTGAGCGCCAGTTCAGCCACATGCACCAGGTTGCGAGCATCATAAACGGCTAAAGCGCCAATGGCGGCTGAAAAAGTCGCGCCGTTGTTGAGCGCCAACCCCTCTTTTGGACCAAGCACCAGCCGCTGCAAATTTGCCTTTGCCATGGCATCCTTGCCGTGCAAGATATTCCCCTGGTAGGTTGCCCAGCCCGAATCTTCCACACGATCCAACGCATCGGTCGTCATGACCAGTGCCAGATGGGAAAGCGGACCCAGATCGCCGGACGATCCCAGCGACCCTTGCGACGGAACTACGGGTGTGACGCCAGCCATGAGCATATCTATCAGGGTCTGCACGATCTCCATGCGGACGCCAGAATAGCCCTTGGCCAGAGTATTGGCGCGCACCAGCATCGCACCGCGCACAATTTCATCATCCAGAGCGGGGCCGGTGCCAACTGCATGGCTGAGGATCAAATTGCGGCTGAGCTGGTTACTGTCCTTTAATGTGATGTGCCGGTCTGCGAAAATGCCAAAGCCGGTATTGATGCCATAAACCGGCAGATCGGTGGCCAGGACGTTTTCAAGCCATCCGCGCGCGCGTTCGATATTGGTCAGGCCTTCCGGCGAGATTTCAACCGGCTCATTTTTCCGGGCGACTGTGACGACATCTTCAATACATAGGTTGTGACCCTGAATCGAGATCATCCAATACCTCTCTAAAATAACAGTAAACCCAGCGCAACTGCTGCAGCGGGAACGGTCAGGTTGTCCAAATCGCGCACTGGTAATGATTCAACCGCCGCGCATACAACAGAAATCAGCAGCAGCCTGGGGATAAGTTCGCCCAGGGTGAGGTCAAAAACGCCAAACTGGATAAAAACTGCCAGCACCAGCAAGGAAAAAACGAAACCACCTACCAACACCGCCAATGAACCCGCCCAGGTCTTGCGCGGGGACCACGGCAGCGCCCGCGAGGAGATACGTTTGCCAATAACATCGCCAAAGCCGTCGCCGCCGCATAACACCATTAATGCAATAATGCCGACTGGGCTATCCAGCCAGAATATCAAAGTCAACCCGACAAAGACGATGCCGTAATACAGCGGGCCGCGTAAAATCTCGCGCCGGTCGCCAGTGCGAGCCATTGCATCCACCGCCGCCTTATCTTGTATGATTCCGGCGCCCACCATAAAGAATTGGGCGGTAATGCCCAGCGGAACGATTGCCGCCACAAAGCGCGCTGATGGCGCCGGGGTAAACAGCAGCCAACACAGAACAAAAATAGGACCGGTGCCAATGTGAATAATTTTTCGGCTCAGGGATGCGCTGATAATCCCGCGGTGCGCCAGGAAGTCATTCAACCGCAGCCATACCAATGCGGCAACAAGGGTGATCACGAGAGCGAGCAGGTCACTACCAAGCATATTCTTATTCCAATCGGAAGAAAATAATTTCAGGAACGCTCTTTTTGTTCGCGTTCCAATTCCCGCGCCTGATCGCGGCGAGCAATATCCTGGCGCTTGTCGTACAGTTTTTTGCCCTTGGCCAGCGAAATCTCAACCTTCGCACGGCCTTCTTTCAGGTAAACCTGCACCGGGACGATGGTCATGCCCTTCTGGCGAACCGCATCCCACATCTCGCGAATTTCACGCTTGTGAAGCAGCAACCGTCGCGGGCGTTTTGGATCATGGTTGAATCGGTTGGCCTGCTCGTAGGGCGCAATGTGCGCATTCATTAGCCAGGCATCTGTGCCGTCGGTCTGAACAAATGCCTCAGCCAGGCTGATCTGGCCGGCGCGCACCGATTTGATCTCACTACCAAATAATGAAATTCCTGCCTCATAGTGTTCCAGCAGGAAGAATTCAAAACGCGCTTTACGATTGGTAGCAACGACCTTGACGTTCATAGGAAGCATTTTAACATAACTACTTCTTGCGAGCTATGATAATGCCTGTAATTAATCGGACTGCCGCAAATATGGCCAGTGCCAGGCGGATGCCAGCCCAGTTGGAAACCAGCGGTCCGATCAAAGCGCCAAGCAGCATCCCGGCATTGGCAAACAACGTGAACCAGGCCAGATAAGGGGCAGGCGGATTTGGGGCAGCTTTCTCAAGCCCATAGTTATACATCGCCCCGCTGGCCAGCGCCCAGCCGGTGCCGCCAAAAATGTTGGCTGCCAGGTACAGCCATTCATTTTGGGCAACCGCGAGAAAGATTGGATAAATCGCCAGCGAGATCAAGCCTATTCCCGTGGTGCGTTGATATCCGAACCGGCCAGCGATTTGGGGCATACGTGTGGAAGCCATAAACATAAACAGGTAAAACAAAGCACTGCCGATGCTGATAATCTGATCCGACAAATGCAAAATTTTTACGGAAAGGATGGGGAATAGCGGCAGGGGTAAGTATTGCGTCAGATGAAAGGCAAAGATAAGCAGCAGCACCTTGCTATACGGGCTCTTCACGATATCAAACCGCAGTCGGGCATGAAAATCCCGTGCGGTCAGGCTGGCTTGCTGCTTCCGACTTTCACGCAAAGTTGCACGATAAAGCATGTCATCAGGGCTGCCACCCGAGGAGTGCGCTGGAACGCTAACTTGAACGGCTGGCAGCAGGCGCACAAAGTACAGCGAAGCCACGCTCAAGGCTGCACCGACGAAACCGACCGCAAATACAATCTGGTAACCGCCAGGAAATGGGGTTGATTTCAGGATGAAGCCACTAACCAGCGCGGTCAGAATGCAGGCAACAGCGAAAATAGCATTGCGTGTCCCGGCGACATACGCCCGCCATTCCTCGGGAACTGCTTCTCCAAAAAGGACAGTAAACCCAACCTGCACACCGGCGCCAGGGATGCTCATCAAAAACGCCATAATGATGATCAACCATATCTGGAGGGGTGCGGTCAAAACTACTGGGAGAAGGATAAGCGGCAGGTAATAAATCCGCATCAAGGCAGCGTTGATCAGCACCACCCGACGGGTAGGTTTACCATACATCCACGCGCCGAAGGAAAGCGAAAATAACAAACTGACAAAAGCTGGTGCTGCGTTGATCAGCCCGATTTGCTCCGTACCAGCGCCCAGGCGGGCAACATAGATCGCCAGAAAAGCTATCGTGCTGCCGGACAGAACGCCAAACCAGCCGATATCGCTGAAAAGCAGCCAAAAATTCCGGCGATATTCCTGCGGCACCAACCGCATGGGCGAAAGGATTCTGGTAAACAATGGAGTCATCTAGCGGGATGCAATGTTACAATCTAGCCCGTGAAAGGCGCATGGCTGTACCATGAAAGAACTCTTTCTGCTCGACCCCGACATTACCTTTCTTAATCATGGCTCGTTTGGGGCCACCCCACGGCCGGTATTTGAGAGTTACCAACGCTGGCAGCGTGAGTTGGAATGCCAACCGGTGGAATTTTTAGGAAGGCGGAGTGACGAACTCCTCAATTTCGCCCGCGCCAAATTGGCCGACTACTTGGGTACAAGCCGCGACAACCTGGTGTTCGTGACTAATGCCACTCTGGGAGTTAACATTATGGCTCGCAGCCTAGCTCTCGGTTCGGGCGACGAAGTCCTTGCCAGCAACCATGAATATGGAGCGTTGGACCGCACCTGGGGGTTTCTCTCACAACAATCCGGCTTCAAGTATATCAATCAGCGGGTATCCCTGCCAGTCAAATCCGTTGACCAATGGGTGCAGGAATTCTGGGATGCCGTTAACCCGAATACCCGCGTAATTTTCTTAAGCCACATCACATCGCCCACCGCCATGATCTTCCCGGTGGAAGAAATTTGCCGCCGCGCCCGTCAGCAAGGCATACTGACCGTGATCGACGGCGCGCACGCCCCCGGACAGTTGGATCTGGCGCTCGACACACTTGGCGCAGATTTCTACACCGGCAACTTGCATAAATGGCTATGCGCAACGAAAGGCGCGGCTTTTCTTTACGCCAGGTCTGAAGTTCAGCACCTGGTTCAGCCGCTGATCGTATCGTGGGGTTGGCAAAGCGACAACCCAGGCCCATCCCCTTTCATCGACTGGCAGCAGTGGACTGGAACACGCGACATTTCAGCTTTTCTAGCGGTCCCGGATGCCATCGACTTCCAGGCGGCGCACAATTGGCGTGCTGTGCGCGAAAGCTGCCATGCCCTGGCATCCGATCTGCGGCAGCGCGTCACCGCGCTAACCGGCCTTGAAGCGCTCTACCCCGATTCACCGCGATGGTATCGCCAAATGGGAACCGTTCCACTGCCATCTTCCGTAGATATTAACGACCTCAAGATAAAATTGTATGATGGATACAAGATCGAGGTCCCGCTCATTGATTGGAACGGCTACAAATTAATCCGCTTCTCGCTGCAGGCTTATAACAGCGCGGAGGATGTTTTGGCGCTGGAACAAGCATTAAAAACATTATTGCCTGGTAAGCATAATTTCACCGTGTCATCATCTAAGGAGGGGACATCATGGAAGAAATAGCCCTTGCTCTCGGCGGCGGTGGCATCAAAGGGGTTGCTCATCTGGGAGTCATTTTCCGCCTTCAGGAGGCGGGTTACAAAATTAAAGCGATTGCCGGGACCAGCGCGGGCGGCGTTGTAGGCGCTGTAATCGCATCTGGCGCCAAAGAAGCGGAAATTCTGGCTGCGCTTACAGAATTGAGCGGGCATAACTTCTTCTCGCACCGCAACCAGGACGGGCCATCCCTTTTAGGTTTGTCCGGGCTGGTAAAGCTGCTTTCCCCTTTCCTGAAAGACAAATCCTTTGCGGACTTGAAAATCCCTTTTGCAGCCACGGCTGTTGACATTATCACCAAGCAGGAGTTCATCTTAAACCGGGGCCCGGTGATCGATGCAGTCGTGGCAACATCCAGCATCCCAGGCGTTTTTCCGCCTGTCAAAATGGGTAAAGCTGAACTGATTGACGGCGGCATTTTAGACCCAGTGCCGGTCGCTGTGGCGCGCTGGTTGGCGCCAAAACTGCCCATCGTGGCAGTATGTTTGAGCCCAGTACCGGAGCAATGGCGGGAAATTCCTGAAATCAGCCTGCCGCTGGACACCAGAATCCCCAAGCCCATCCTCAGCCGTATTGTAAACATGCGCATTAGCCAGGCGATCCGCGTTTTTGCCGATTCAATGGATATCACCAGCCGCATGATAACCGAATTGAGACTTCAGATCGAAAAACCGGATGTGATTATTCGCCCGGATGTGCTGAAATTTGGGTATTTGGATCCAGGCGATCCGCACGAGTTAATTCAGGTTGGCGTAAAAGCAGTGGAACAACACCTGCCGGAGATTCGGCACTCGTTAACCTGGCGGCATAAACTGGGAAGGCAGTTTCAAAACCCGCAGCCGCCGAGCAAGGTGTTCGAAGACTAGAAAACTGCCTTCCGGAAATGTCTGATTTGCGCCGTTACTCTCGCCAGACCATGCGCCGGTTGATCACCGGTGGATTGGTTCTGTTGATTGCCGTCGGTGGAATTTTGATTTATTGGATTTACGGCGCCGGAGCTGCCTTTCTCGGCATTTTTTGCATACTGATCGGGCTGGTCCCGGTTGGTTTGATTATCATAATTTTAGGAATCATGGAGTGGATTGTTGAACGCAACCGAGAGCAATGATGCCCAGATCCTGCTGCTAGACAATTGGATCGTCCGGGTTCGTCCCCCATTAGCCCAGGGCAATAACAGAGTATTTCTGATGCTGCATGGCCTCACCGGCGACGAAAATTCGATGACGGTTTTCACCCGTAATCTACCGCGCGACGCCTGGATTTTTTCACCACGGGCGCCAAATCCAGCAGATGAGAGCGGTTTCAAATGGATCATTTCGAAAAACGGCATGAGCGCATCGTTTGCAGAATTTCAACAGGCAACCTTCCACCTGCATGAAGCATTTGTTGGTTGGATGAAAACATTCCACATTAATGCGCAAGCCGTCGATGTGATTGGTTTTAGCCAGGGCGCGGTGATTTCAGCCAGCTACGCGCTGTTATATCCGCAGGAAGTTAATCGGACGGCTTTTCTTTCCGGTTTTTTACCCATCGACACGCCGGATTTTATACTCTCGGGTCAACTAAAAAGTAAGCAGGTATTTGTTGCCCACGGCAGCCAGGATAAGACTGTCCCGCTTGCTAAAGCGCAGCAGACGGTAGCCTGGTTGGAACAATGGGGCGCCGAGGTTACATATTGTGAAGCAGCCGTCGGTCACCGATTAAGCGCTCAATGTTTCAAGAGTTTTGCCGATTTCTTCAAAAACTCGGAATAGTTCTCACTTCCCCCTGGGTTTATGGTTTAGCGTCGCTGGATAAACGAAAAAATTCCCAACAAAATCCCAATACTGAACAAAATGAGAATCACCAATCCCATCGGCACGCCGGAAAGAACCTGTCCGCTGGTTGAAGTTGTAAAAGTTGGCACGGTCAACGGCGGCGGCGGGGTGAAGGTTGGCAGTCGGGTCGGAGCAGCTGTGACGATAAACTGAGCTGCCAGAGTTGGATCGATGGTTTGGGTCACTTCTGGGGTCGGGCTGGCAGGCGGCTGAACCACGGGTAAATTACCCGGCGAGAGATCGACGTATTTACTGAAAACCCAGCCCTGCCCGCTTGGGACGCCGGCATAGCTGATCAAAATCCAATCCGAACCGCTCGATCTGCCCAGCGCTGGAACACTTTGGCCTTCCATCAACACGCCAATTTTCGGGTAGTAAAGAGCGTGCGGCCCGGAACGCACATTGACGGTATCTTCGTTTAATCCGCTCTTGACCGTAGCCATCACACCGAGAGGAGTGCCCGTAACTGTTGGGATCGAACCGGTCGGGATCTGCGCATTCGCCGGGTTGGTTCCTGCTGAAAGCAACCCGAAAGCCAGAAGACTCGTAATAATGATAGAATAAAGCAGATTCTGCGCGGATCGCCGGCGCATTCGCAATCCAGGAATTTTCATAAAATCTAACCTCGCCACCGATTATAACCGACTATGGACCAACGTATTTACCACGGGAAAATATCCCCTCACGATTTTGCCCAAAGTTTGATCGCACATTTCAACCGCGGCAATTTGCGCGTACAGCAAGTCGGTAGCGGCCAACAAGTAGGCGTTCAAATTGCCAGCCGCCAGGGGGCAGAATCCGGCGGGCAAACCGCGCTTGGGATCATGATGCAAACCGTCGAGGACGGCGTATCCGTTCAAGTTGGTAAACAAGCCTGGCTGGGGGTAGCAGCCAGCCTGGGGATGACCGCGCTGGCGGCCCTGCGAAACCCGTTATCCTTGCTCAACCGCATGGATGACCTGGCTCAGGATATCGAGTATGTGCAGTTGACCGACGAGGTCTGGCGAGTGATCGATCAAACCGCACGTTCTCTTAAAGCCGGGCATGAACTTTCGGAACGATTGCGACGGCTGGTATGCGACTACTGCGACACACCCAATCCGGTTGGCGAGCCCAGTTGTATTGCTTGCGGCGCCCCCCTGGGGAGCGTCCAGCCGGTAGCCTGCCCCAAATGTGGGTTTGTCGCCACCTCCCGCACGGCGCGCTGCCCAAACTGCGGCACGCTGCTGCCATTCTAATGGGTCAGGATAATTATGGTTTTGCCGGCCGATTATCGCCAGGTAAGACCGTTCTGATGAATAAATTCGTCCAACCCCGGCGGCCCCCAGGTGCCGGACTCATATACCGGCAGATTACGCTCCGGATGGTTTTTCCAACCATTAATAATATCCGTCACGTAGGACCATTGCCCGCGCACCTCGTCCGCGCGGGTGAATAATGTGGCGTCACCCATGATGCAGTCAAGGAGCAGGCGTTCATACGCGTCAGGCGGCTCGCTGCCAAAGGTCTCGTCATAATCGAATTCCATATTGACCGGTAGAATCTCATTGACCGGGCCAGGTGCCTTTGCGCCAAACTCCAGGCGAATCCCTTCATTAGGCTGTAAATTCAGAATCAAGGTGTTGGGCGCATCGCCTGCCAGGTTGGTCCAGTTGAATAGCGAGAGTGGAGCTTGCCGAAAGCGAATCAAAATCTTCGTCATGCGGCCTGGCATGCGTTTGGCGGAGCGTACGAAGAATGGCACACCCGCCCAGCGCCAGTTATCAACGTACATGCGGACTGCCAGCAAAGTTTCGGTCACCGAATCTGCCGGGACCCCTTCTTCGTCTTTATATCCAGGGACCCGTTTTTCGCCGATCAAACCCGAGACATATTGCGCCCGGAATGTATTCGTTATCGCCTCCTGATCGCGTATCGGCCGTAATGCCTTTAGGACTTTTACTTTTTCATCACGAACGGCATCTGCATTAAAACCAACCGGCGCTTCCATGGCGGTCAATGTGACCAGCTGCAGCAGGTGATTCTGGAACATATCCCGGATCACGCCTGAATTGTCATAATACCCGGCGCGGGTTCCTACCCCCATGGTCTCTGCCACGGTAATTTGAACGTGATCGACATAGCGCCGGTTCCAAAGCGGCTCAAAAATAGCATTGGCAAAGCGGAATACCAAAATATTTTGTACGGTTTCCTTGCCAAGGTAGTGGTCGATCCGGTAAACCTGGTGTTCGGCGAACACCTTGTGCACTTCTGTGTCCAACGCAATGGCGGATTCAAGGTCGCGGCCGTAGGGTTTCTCGATAATAATGCGGGTCCAACCCCGCGGCTGTTTGTTTATTCCTGCTGTGCCAATCTGGGCAATGATGGTAGCGTATTCTTCTGGCGGGGTTGCCAAGTAATACAGTATATTTTTTACCTGCAGTACATCCAATTTATCGCACAGTCGTTTGTAGCCTTCCGGATCCTCGAAGGTGGAGCGCAAATAAAAAGAATTTTGCAATACCTTATTCACGGGGCCTTTGGCTGGTTTCTTGGGAGAAATATCTTCATCAATCCCCGCTTTGAAGGTCTCGCGCAAATTTTCATCCGACCATTCCCTGCGGGCAAACCCGATGATATAGGTTTCCGCAGGCAATTTACCGGCCTCTGTTAATTCATAAATCGCCGGAATCAGTTTGCGGCGGGTCAAATCGCCGGTCGCTCCGAAAATAATGATTGCCAACGGCAAATCGTTGTTGTTCACATGATCTTCATTCATGGTTTTTCCTCGTTGTCGCACAAAATGGATGCCAACTCCATGACCAGCAGTTGGATCATCCGGTTATAATGGGAGAATCATATCAGAGAACGCCTAAAAATATTCCCCCACTATGAAACTTTTTCCAGGATCGATCACCGATGTACTCGGGATAAAAGTAGGGCACGACCAGGACCTGAATGCCCTCACAGGCTGCTCGGTGGTGCTGTGTGAAAGCGGGGCGATTGCAGGGGTCGACCAGCGCGGCGGCGCTCCTGGCACCCGTGAGACCGACTTGCTGCGCCCGATGCATCTGGTTGAGAAGGTACATGCGGTCATGCTGGCAGGCGGCTCGGCCTTTGGGCTGGATGCGGCCACTGGCGTCATGCGCTATCTGGAGGAGCGCAAAATCGGTTTCGACGTGCGGGTTGCCCATGTTCCTATCGTTCCTGCTGCAATTTTGTTTGATCTGGAAGTCGGTGACTCTACGGTGCGCCCGGATGCTGCCATGGGATACCGCGCCTGCCAAAATGCAGCGTCACCGATGGTCAGCCAGGGAAATGTCGGTGCCGGGACAGGCGCAGCAGTGGGCAAAATGTTCGGGGTAAAACGGGCGATGAAAGGTGGAATTGGCACTGCCAGTTTGGATCTGGGCGGCGGGGTGGTCATCGGCGCGTTGATTGCCGTCAATGCTTATGGCGATATTCTGGATTTTGCTACCAACCGTTTGATCGCAGGAATGCTGGATCAAAATGGCGCTTTGGCAGACACCATGGCAACCATGAAAACATTCATGGGACGCAAGGTTCTTCAGTTCAGCAGCCGCCACAACACGGTGATCGGCGTTGTGGCGACTAACGCCAAATTGAATAAAGAACAGATCAACAAAGTCGCCCAGACAGCCCATAACGGTCTCGCGAAAACTATCCGGCCGGCGCATACCATGTTCGATGGCGATACGATATTCGCACTCTCAACCAACCAGCGCCGTACAGACGTCAATATTGTGGCTGCCTTCGCTCCAGAGGTGGTTGCGCGGGCGATTTTGAATGCCATTCTGGCGGCTGAACCGGCCGGCGGTTTGCCGACGGCGCGTTCACTTGGTTTTATCGATTAATGCGTAGCTTTAATTTTATTTCCTGGAATTAATTTTAAATCCAACCGGCTATAGAGGGGACTGTAGCCAACCTATCTGTATAATAAACAAATATCGCCGGATCAGTTTGTTGTCTTCATCACATATTTATCATCGAAGGGAATAATCAAATGATCACCATAATCGCAGATACGATATCGAGCATCCCACCTTCCCGAGCAGTTGAATTGGGTATCCCCTACGTCCCGCAAATCATTATTTTCGGCAGCGAGTCTTTTAAAGACGACTACGAGATAGACACCGAGACCTTTATCAAACGCCTCCGTGCTTCTGCAGAATTGCCCAAGACGGCAGCACCGTCGCCTGCCATGTATGCCCCGTTTTACGAAAAATACTCCGCAGATGGAAATACCGTGGTGGTGATTGCCCCCTCCGGCGATGTCAGCGGCACGCTGCGCGGGGCAACGGTTGGTGCTGAAGATTTCCCAGGGAGAGACATTCGGGTCATTGACACCCGTACAGTAGGCTCCGGATTAGGGTCGATCGTACTTCAGGCGCACCAATGGGTGAAAGAAGGCATGGATGCAGATACGCTGGTCGCCAAAGTGAAAGCGATGGCCAGCAGGCAGAGGGTCTATTTTATTGTCGATACGCTCGAATATCTTTACAAAGGCGGCCGGATCGGCGGCGCAAAAATGTTGATGGGCAGTTTGCTGCAGGTTAAACCTATTTTGCAATTAACGGACGGGCACATTGAGCCGTTGGAAAATCAGCGCACCAAACGCCGGGCGATCGCCCGCTTGAAAGAATTGGTTGCAGCCGAATGCCCGCGGGACAATAGCGCCTGTCTTACCATCATGCATGGTGACGCCCTGGATGAGGCGAATGCAATTGCCGCTGAAATTTCAACCGAAACCGGGATGCCCCGTCCTGAAATTTTTAATTTACCGCCTGCTATCCTGGTCCATGCCGGTCCAGGAGTAATTGCAGTGAGTTTCTTCGTTAAGCCCGATTAATTTTCGTATCGGGGATGCTCTCCCCGATAAACCCATTCTCATCCCGGCGCCTTTTTTGCTGCGATTGAGAACCGGATTGACAGTTCTGTACTGAAATATAAAAGGTGGTCAGTTGAAAAAATCTGACCACCTTTCGCTTTAAAACCGTTTTTGGTTTATTCCAGTTCAGGTACCGGGCGTTTGCTTTGCCACACCGCCCAGAGGAAGCCGCCGAACAGCACGAGCACAGCCAATATCCCAATCGGACTCTTCAAAGTGAAGTTGACCAAGATCGGGGCCGCCAGCAGGCTAACCAGATTGACCACTTTGATCATCGGGTTAAGCGCCGGACCAGCGGTGTCTTTTAGTGGATCACCGACGGTATCGCCCACAACGCCGGCTTTGTGACGTTCAGAACCTTTACCGGTATTGGCGACCAGGTCGCGCGGCTCATCTTCGATCGACTTCTTGGCATTATCCCAGGCTCCGCCGGCGTTGGCCATAAAGACAGCCAATAGCTGGCCGGAAAGGATGACCCCGGCCAGGAAGCCGCCAAGCGCCTCAACGCCCAGCACCAGGCCAACAACCAACGGCATCGATATCGAAATCACCGCCAACGGGATCAGTTCTTTTTGCGAGGAGCGCGTGGAAATGGACACCACGCGGGCATAATCCGGTTTTACGGTGCCTTCCATGATCCCGGGTAGCCGGAACTGCTTGCGGACTTCCTCCACAATCTGGCTGGCAGCGCGAGAGACTGCGCGGATGGAGAGGGAAGAGAACAACCAGGGCAGCGCGCCGCCCAACAGGAAGCCAATAAATACGGTAGTATCCGAAATGCGGATGGCATCCAGCATCCCAGGCTTGACGCGGTTCACATCAGCAATATAGGAGGCAAACAGACTGACCGCCGCGATCACTGCCGAAGCGATAGCCACACCCTTGGTGATGGCTTTGGTCGTGTTACCGACCGCATCCAGGTCCGCCATAATCTGGCGAGCGCGCAATGTATCCGGATCGGTCAATCCCTGCCAGGCCATTTCAGCAATGCCATTGGCATTATCCGAGATGGGGCCGTAGGAATCCATGGCGACGTTGTTGCCAGTGTGGCTCAACATACCAATACCGATCATTGCGACTGCGTACAACACATAGGTTGGACCGTCACCCTGGTACAGCAGCAGCGCACCCACAAAAGAGATGGCGATCACGACAACTGCCCATACGCTGGATTCCATCCCGACCGAAAGGCCGGAAAGGATGGTGGTCGCAGGGCCAGTTTTTGTCGATTTCACAATTTCCTTGACCGGAGAGCGCTTGGTGGCGGTGAAGTAGGAAGTCAACGGGTTGAAAGCGACTGCCAGAGCTACGCCCAGAGCGGTCAGAGCGCCCATACGCCAGTCGTGCGCATAGAAGATCGCCAGCAGGAAGGCAAATACTACAGTGTTGACGCTGGAAACTTCATACGAGCGGAACATGGACTCTTCAGCATCGTGCGCTCGTAACCACTTGATCGGGAACTTTTCCCAGATCGGCACCGCAAAGGTCCCCAGGATCGAGCTGATCACGCCGATGGCGCGAATGATCAACGGATAAACAATGTACACGATCTGCCCGGTGGCTTCGTAAAGCACCAGACCGAGGATCAAAGCCGATACAATGGTGACTTCGTAGCTTTCGAAAATGTCAGCTGCCATACCGGCGCAGTCACCAACGTTATCGCCGACCAGGTCTGCCACAACGGCAGCGTTACGCGGGTCATCCTCGGGTATGTCTTTTTCCACCTTGCCTACCAGGTCGGCGCCAACATCAGCGGCTTTGGTGTAGATACCGCCGCCAACCCGCATGAACAAAGCCAACAGCGTACCGCCAAAGCCAAATCCAAGCAGTGCATCCGGGGCAGCTCGACCAAAAATAATAAAGATAACAGTACCACCCATCAAACCGAGGCCGTCGGTAAGCATACCCGTAATTGTGCCTGCATAATAAGCGATGGACAGTGATTCGTTGAACGACCGTCGGGCAGCCGACGCTGACCGTACGCTGGCCTGAATGGCCATGCGCATACCCAGCTGACCAACAATCAACGAAAACGAGGCGCCTAAAATAAACGCGATCGTACGGCCAAAGGCGACAATCAGTATTACTGCCTGCTCACCCAGGTGGCCAAACTCGCGTTGGGCTTCCAGACTGGGTTTGCCAGTGATGACACTCAAAAAGAGCGCGATTGTCAAAATCGCCATGGCCGGAAGGATGGTTTTTAACTGGCTTTGTAGGTAACCGTTGGCGCCGACGCGGATCGCATCCCATACTTCCTGCATTTTTTCGGTGCCTTTATCCTTCTTCAGCACACTGGCGCGCAGGAACCAGGCGTACAACAGGCTCAACAATGCAACCACCAATACCCCAAGCACGGCAATCTGCTCGAATGCAGTTGTCAAACCGTGCCTGGACATTCCAAAGATATCCATGTTGCCTCCAGGTATTAAAATATAGAAAAAGAGGGATAGCCCCTGACACCGCCAGGGGGTGCTCATAGAACAGCACTATTGTATATATAAGCGCTAAATTGTCAATAATAATGTGAAACATTAGTATTTCATTAGAAATTTCACAACCTAGTTGCATTTGAATTTTGATTGTTGTATATTGTTATGCGGCCGTTTTCCGGAGCGTAAAATCGCTGCGTGAGGCTTTGCGGGCGGAATCTGCATTCCGCTCGTTTTGTGTGTCCATTAACAACATGACGACCATCACCGAATAGCTCTCTTCATAAGGTTCGCTTACGGTGGCGAAACAGGTATTGAAATTCAGACGTAAAAAGTGTATTCTGAAATGGCAACCTGACCAGGCAGGCGACCGATGGAATTGGATAACGGAAAAATTCGAAGGATTTTGAAATCCTTCTACAATAAGAGGCAATTGGCAAGCAGAATGGATAACCCTTTAATTAATGTTGTTGACGATGAAGATGAAGAATACCCTGCGATTGCAAGGTTAATTGAGCTTGGACGTCAGAAAACTTACGTAACCATCGATGATATTCTGCATTTCTTCCCCGATGCCGAGCAAGATGTAGAACAGCTTGAGGAAGCCTTCGCAGCCTTGATGAGTGCTGGGATTCCATACCTTGAGGATGAATCGCTGGCGCCTGAGCCGAGTGAAGACGAACTCAATCTTGACGAGGATGAATCCGAGGAAACCAGCCGCGAGATCGTTTTTGATGATCTGCAAAACATCGACACGGACGACACTATCGGCCTTTACCTGAAGGAAGTCAGCCGGGTTCCGCTGCTGACCGCCGAAGAAGAGGTCGAATTGGCGCAGCGCATTGAACGCGGCCGGATGGCCCGCGAGGAATTGGCTCGCGGCAATGTCAGCATCCGCCGGCGGCATGAACTGCGGCGATTGATCGAAGACGGTTGGGCGGCCCGCGAGCACCTGATCACCGCCAACTCACGTTTGGTCATCAGTGTCGCCAAGAAGTATATGGGCCGTGGCGTGCCTTTCCTTGATTTGATTCAGGAAGGCAACATTGGCTTGATTCGCGCCACGAAAAAGTTTGATTACCGCCGCGGGCATAAATTCAGCACCTATGCCACCTGGTGGATTCGCCAGGCGGTGACGCGAGCTATTGCCGATCAAGGGCGAACCATTCGCGTTCCGGTTCACATGGGCGACCAGATCAACAAGCTTCTGCGCACGCAGCACCAGTTGACCCAACGCCTTGGTCGCGAGCCTTCAGTGGATGAGCTGGCGCTGGCTTTGGACGTCCCGCCAAAAAAAGTTGAAAATATGATCCAGGTAGCGCGCCGGCCGTTATCGCTTGAAACCCCCACCGATGACGAAGAAGATTCCGTGTTGGGTGATTTCATCGAGGACAACGATGCCCCACCGCCGGATGACACAGCGACCTATAACCTGCTGCGTGAGCACCTGGAAGAGGTTCTAAATTCACTTCCGCCGCGCGAGGTGCGCATTCTGCAGCTACGCTATGGCTTGCTCGACGGCCAGGCTTATACGCTGGAAGAAGTCGGCCGCAAGATGGGCGTCACCCGTGAACGGGTGCGTCAGATCGAAGCCCAGGCGCTTAGCCGTTTACGCCACCCAACCATTCGCCGGAAACTGCGCGACTATTTGGGCGAATAGCTCCTCTATCGACCCTAAGACCGCATCTTCTTCGGAAACTGCGGTCTTTTTCATTAAGTAAAGCACCTCCTGGCAAAATACTTGCAATATTAAACGAGTTAGTGCATACTAAATGCCGGGAGAATAAACATGGTCACGATCTCTTTGCGCGCATATAACAAAGAAATTGACGCAATGATCGACAATGGGGAGGTGAAAGAAGCCGTTGCCCACTGCCGTCATATCTTACGTATTTATCCAAAGCATATCGAGACCTATCGCTTATTGGGCAAGGCTTATCTCGAAACACAGCGATTCACTGAAGCTGCCGATGTGCTGCAGAGAGTCCTATCCTCATTGCCAGATGATTTTATCTCCCAAATTGGCATGAGCATGATTCGCGAAGATGAAGGCAACCTGGATGCGGCAATTTACCATATGGAGCGCGCATTCGAAGCGCAGCCGTCCAACACGGCGGTTCAAGACGAGCTAAAGCGCTTGTATGGCCGCCGGGATGGTGTTATTCCAGCCAAAATTCGTCTGACTCGCGGCGCTTTGGTACGGATGTACGCCCGGGGGGATCTGTACCAGCAGGCAATTGCTGAGGCACGGGTGGGTCTGGCTGAACAACCTGATCGGGTTGACCTCGAAGTCATACTGGCGCGCATGTATTTTCTTGCCGGCCAAAAAGTACCTGCCACCGAGGTGAGCAGTCGCCTGGTTGAAAAACTCCCTTATTGCCTCGAAGCCAACAAAATTCTAGCCGAAGTACTGCCAGATACCTCCCGCGCAGAAGATGCTGATATTTATAAGCAGCGAATTTTTGCCCTGGATCCGTACCTGGCTTATCTTCCTGCTGGCAGCGAATCCAGTACAGATGCGCCTGAAGAAACGGTCATGGTTGAAAAATTTGAAGGCGAGCTGGAAGAGGAAGCCGAGACTCAACCGGATTGGGCTCAGGTTGCCGGAGTACAACTGGAACAACCAGAGGAAGAGGAAACCCTACCGGACTGGTTGACATCGGTCGAAACCCAAGAACAGCCATCTGAGGTTACGCCCATCGAAGAAGTCGCGCCAGAAAAAGATTGGGGCAAGATAGAAATTGAAACCAGTCCTGAGGATATCGTCCCGGTTGAAGAACCTGAAAATCCAGAGGAAGAATTGCCCGACTGGATGCGCGCTGCCGGTTGGCAGGCTGCCAGTGGTGATGTCTTAGAGGAAGCGCCAGATGAAGAGCAAATTAATGAGGTTGCCGAAGAATTGGCTGCCAATGAAGCCGAAATCCCTGACTGGCTGCAAGAGATTGCCCCGGGAGAAGAGACTGAACCGCTTACTGAAGAAGCAGAAGAGCCCACCGATGGAGAAGACAACGCCTGGTTGGATAGCATATTTGCCAATGCCGAGCAAAAAGCCGGTACGCTTTCGGATTTAGAGCTTACATCACTGGAGGAAATACCGGACTTGAACGAACCAACCGAAGCCGGTGTGGAACTGCCGGATCTGGCTGGTGAAGAAGATTTTGCGAAAGCCGAGGAACCCGAACCTCTCTCATCAGACGCCCAGGAACTTCCAGATTGGTTAACAAGTTTGGCATCGGTAGATGAACCTGCCGAAGAGCCAGTTGCAACAACCGCAACACCGTCTGATGATGACGATTGGTTGGATATTTTGCAACCGAAAGATGAAGGAGCCGCCGAAGAAGGGCTGGAAGCTTTGCAACCTGCGGAAACGGTGGAGTCAGAAGATTTCACCTTACCCACCTTCACCGATGGTCAGGAATTAGAGGGGCCGGAAGAGATCTCGGAACATTTTGCTACTGAACATTCCGTAGAACCATCATTGGAATTAGAAGACTTTTTTGCTGAAGCCGAAAAAGAAAATCCTCCTGAATCCGATGCGACCCAGCCAACCCGCGTCCATACGCCTGAATTTGAAGCGGCCGCTTTCGCGCCAGCTTTCCAAGATTTTGGCGCGGAAACGAAGCCTGACGAAGAAGTTGAACCATTTTCTGCCGAAAGTGCTTTCACCGAACACCCAGAGGATTTGACCGAAGGGGCTGTTCCTGCTTTACTCGGTGAAGATGATTTCCTGGAATTCGGCCTCTCCGCGCAAACCGTCGAAAATCAGGACGAATCCACTGCAGAAGCTTTAACTGTTGGGGAGGAAGAATCTGAAGAAGTGGCTGTGCCGGATTGGTTGATGGAATCGCTGGATAAAGAAGTCGGCGAAAAAGAGTATGAGGCCAGTGAATCAGTGCTTGAAGAGCCGATCACCGCAGGCACCGAGCCAACCCCCGAAGTTGGGGAAGAGGCCGCAGTCGCGGATAATCTTGACGAGACTATGGACGATGACGCAGCCTTTGCCTGGCTCGAAGCTCTGGCAGCCCGTCAGGGAGCGGATGAAGATTCCCTTCAGGTGGCTGCAGAAGACCGGGTAGAAGAGACCCCTGAATGGATCAAATCCGAGATCGAGAAACATGAATTCGAACCCGAAATCCCCGTAGAAGAACCAGAAGAGTCTCTCGAACCCGAACCTGCCAACGACCTCACGCAAACTTCTCCGATGGAGGTGGGTGAAATTGAAGGCACAGGCGAAGAGGTAATTTTCAGCCCGACCCTGGAAGAAACACCCGCCGAAGAAGTGGAACCGCCAGTACTGACTGCAAAGGAACCTGTAACAACGCCGGGGGTAACTGAGCCCATATCAGCGGAACCCACCCACGAAGAATTGCCGGATTGGCTTAAAGAGACGCTGGAAACGGAACAGGAAGAGCCAACGGAAGAGATCGAGCAGGCTCCTGAACCACGCATCTTCCGCAGAGTTAGCGAATGGGTGGCCGATGAGGCAGTGGAAACCCCGGCTGAAATTGAACCCCAAGCCGAAATCATGCCTGAACTCAATGCGGAACCTGAACCCGAAGCCGAAATCCAAATAATCCCAGAGAAACCGGCAGAAATTGAACCCCCCGTTGGACCGCTTGAAGCACCAGTTGAACCCACCGCTCCGGAGGAGGATACCGAAGTTGAAGCGGTTCCCGAATGGCTGCAAGATCTGACTTTGGAGCATCCAAGAAAAGTCACCGGCATGCTGGTCAATGCCGAAACACCGCCTGATTGGTTGAAGGAATTGGAAAGCGAAGGAACCAAAGTGCCGCCGGAGGAGCTGCCTTATGCTGCTCCTGCGGAACCTGCAGCTTGGATGGCTGAACAAGGAGAAATATCCAAGAGTGAGGCCGTGGATGATACCAGCCCATTGCATCCCGGCCCATCTCCTGTCGCAACTCCGGCTTCCAGCAGCAGCGATCTTTACAATGCTCAGGCAGCGCTCAACCGCCAGGAGATTGTAGGCGCGCTTGAATACTACAATAAACTCATAAGCCGGGGGGAGGCTCTTGAAGATACCATTCACGATTTACGCGATGCACTGTATCGCTACCCCATCGACATTTCGATCTGGCAGGCGCTTGGCGATGCTTACGCGCGCGGCAACCAGCTACAAGAAGCGCTGGACGCCTACACCAAAGCAGAAGAATTGTTGCGTTAATACTCAACCATACAGCCCGGAGGATTATTTTGGAGCGCACTTTCGTTATAGCGAAACCCGACGCCGTTCAGCGCGGTCTGATAGGTGAAATTATCGTCCGCCTCGAACGGCGCGGCTTAAAATTAGTCGGTGCAAAATTCTTACTGGTAAGTCACGAACTGGCTGAAAAGCACTATGCAGTTCATGTAGGCAAGCCATTTTATGAAGGGCTGATCCGTTACATCACTTCTGCGCCTGTCATGGCATTGGTTTGGGAAGGTCCACAAGCCATCGCAGCGGTCCGGCAGACCATGGGAGCTACGCGGCCGGTCGAGGCCGCGCCCGGGTCAATTCGACATGATTTCGGGTTGTCGGTAGGTCGTAATTTGACCCACGCCTCAGACAGTCCGGAAACTGCTGCCTTTGAAATCGGTCTGTGGTTCACTGAATCCGAGTTGGTAAACTGGCAGCGACCTACGGACGCCTGGATATTTGAAGGCAATTAATCGGATGGAAAAAGAGTTGAAAAATGGGCAGGCACAACAGGCCCATTTTTTGCCTTTCTTTTTTTAGGAAGACTGTTTTTAGGAAGACTGTTTTTAGGAAGACTTGACGGTCTGTCAGGATCATGATAAGATATCGCTCATTCGGGGGGCGTGGTGTAGCGGCTAACATGCGGCCCTGTCAAGGCCGAGACCGCGGGTTCGAATCCCGTCGCTCCCGCTCCGACAAAACTCTCGATTTTTCGGGAGTTTTTTTATTCGAATCCAGTCCCCACAGGGGGGATGATATCGCTCCCGCTCCGACAAAACTCTCGATTTTTCGGGAGTTTTTTTATTCGAATCCGGTCCCCACAGGGGGATGTTATCGCTCCCGCTCCGATAAAACTCTCGATTTTTCGAGAGTTTTTTATTCGAATCCCGTCCCCACAGGGGGAATGTTATCGCTCCCGCTCCGATAAAACTCTCGATTTTTCGAGAGTTTTTTTTATTCGAATCCGGTCCCCGCAGGGGGTTAGAGGCTGTCCAAAAAGTACTTTTTGGACAGCCTCTAAATCAAGTTCTTTTCGAAAAATGGTGCATAAAGCGCTATATTTCGTTATGGACAAGAATCAAGTGGGGTGGCGGTCCAGATATGCGAATACGTAGCGCAGTAGCCTAGAATGCAGCCCGTGCCTTCGATCAACATAGTCCCGTCTTCATTAATCACATACGGGCCTTTACCATTTGCCTCATACGGCCCGGTATACGTATAGGTTCCGGCGGTTGGACTGGCTGGGGTGAAGGAAAATTGGAGCGTGCCGCCTATGGTAAAGGGCTGGCTCGCATCGCAGGTCACCCCATCCATCGAAGCTTCGTCAATCGTACCGGAGATATGGTATGCGTTTCCGCCGGTGTTGGCAAAGAGTTTCAGGGTCGCCTTGCCGCGCTTTGAAGTGGCGGTCAGCGTGATGACTGCGCTTTGGCCATTCTCGTCCGGGGCGGTATACGTGAGTGTGCCGGGGGTCTTGGCGAGGATATCGGGCGAAATGTTTTTCCCACCCGAAACCTCCGCCTTCACATTCGCCGAAACTTCATCCCCATTCAGGCGGTGCATAATCTTCACCGGGATGGCCGTCTCGCTTGCTGGCTGCACCTGGCCCGGTTCGGGCGCCACGATTTTGATGCATCCGCCGCCCTGCCAGTTCATCTCGGCCATTTTTAACGCGCTCAGGCCTACCATCAGCGCCGCATTATGCCCGTCACCGCTCAAGGTCCGTGAATCATCTAACGTGGCCTGCTGAGAGATGCGGACGGCGTGCAGGTTTGATGCTTTTGGATCACCAAAATTTGTTCCTTTGAACGTCCAGGTCTCCCCCGATTCCACATAGACCTGCCGCCCATCTTTCACCTGACGGGTGCCCTGCAGTATATCAACTTTCGTGTTGACGAGCTGTGCCTGGTCATCCACCTCGGCCGTCACCTGTGCGGTCAGATTCTGGTCATAAGCAACGCCACCGGCATCCGCTCCCAGGCGGACCTTGGCCGTGAAGGATACCTGCCCGTTCGCATCGGGACAGCGCAGGCCCTCTACACTGGCCGCAAAGACGGTCTTACCCGTAAGTCCATTTTTCGTGGTTTCCGTCTGCATCCCCAGGTTAAACTTCGAGGATCCATCCTCATTCAAGCCGATATCCAGGCTCATCGTCGCGGCAGTTCCATCCTTGGTTTCCGTATGCGACCCGGCGACACCGGCCCCCCGGGGCATGTTCGGGTTTAAGATGTCGCTCAATCCACTGGTCAGTACAATCAATAAAGAAACTGTATGCGCATTGTCGGTGGAACGTTGGAAGGCACCTGCCGGGTTGTACCTGACCGGCTGCACGATCAGATTGGCGGTCACCGGCAGAGGGCTGTTCACTGAAGGAAGGTTGGCTATGGCCGGCAGATCGAAACGGCTGCTGATGTTGTTTTCTTCTTTCATTTGGGCAATCAAAGCGGCTAACCCGGCACTTTCGGCCGCTTCCACACTGCTGACCAGTTCGGCCACGTTCGGGTCGAGTTTGACCAGTTCTTGCAGTGCCGCAGCGCCAGGTGACGGCGGCGCTTCAGTCGGTGGCGCTGCCGGGTCATAGACCGGCAGGTTGTTCGAAATCTGCGTCACCTCGCCACCCACCAGGTCCTTTGGCTTCGAATCCGGCACCAACATCTGGCACGCCATCGAGGCGATGGCCAGGACGAGCACGACCGTCAATATTTTTTTGTTCATTTTATTGGCCCTTATTCTCCAATTATAATAGGACGATGGTCGTTAAGGTGAAAGCCAGCGCTTCAGGTTTTCCTTCACTGTGAGCGTGTCATCATTAGATACCAACAGCGCTGCGGGTCACGATACGCACCAGAGACTTTTCAAACCAATCTGTTGGGTAACACAATACTGGCTTCTTTGTCTACGAGACTAACTTAACATGTGGTACATAATTTGGGGGCGGGTCAACAGGGGGGATGTTATCGCTCCCGCTCCGAGCAGGACCTCCACCCGTAAGTCTTTTTGCTTATTAGGTCGGAGAGAACCTGTTCGAATCCTGTCCCTGCAGCAAGGTAGAGGCACTGGGTTTTCACACTTTGACCTATAGATAACGAAACACTGTGCCCAGAATTTGATTTAACCCCAATCGAGGCAATAATGATTCGAAAATTGCGAACCATTATTGCCACGATCCTTACATCTGGGACAATTCCCCGGTTGCCAACCTGGCTATACGCATCCAGCGTGCCGAGGTTTCCTGCCAGCCGGAAATATTCATCTGCTGGGCCATTTCAGCATAGAGCTTGGCGTACATAAAAATCTTTTCCCGTTCGTGAGTGAAGGTATAACTTTCCCCCAACAGATGGATAATTTCGAGCATCGATACCGCTGGAATCTGAATCTTCGTACCGATCTCTTCCGCTTCCTGCAACACCGCAGCCGCCGTGGCATAGTCTGATAGACCAATCGCTTGCCGGGCAGCAACTACCGCCCACCGGACATATGCTTCATAATCATTGGAATTGCGATAATGATAAAGAATACGAGAAGCCGCCTTTTCACCGCGCTCTTCGATCAATTTACGCGCCATTTTTCGATGCATCAGCGCCCGGGCCGGAGGCAAAATCATTTCATATACCGCCTGTTGAATCAGGTGATGGCTAAATTCAAATTCATGTTTTTTGGGAGGTGCATTGACCTCAATGATATGCGCCGCAACCAATTCCTCAAAATCCTTGAAGATAGCTTCCTCTTCACGGCCGAGGATCATCTGGACCTCATGAACATCAAAATAGGTTCCAATCACAGCTGCAGATTGAACAGTTTCAACGGCTTTTGCGCTCAAAGGCAGCAGGCGGGCTTCAATCAACTGTTGGATGGACGTCGCTAAAGGCAGGCGCAGTGGGCCGGTTTTCAAGATCGGTCCTTCCCAGGTGACATTATCTGTGCGCAGTTTTCCGTCCTCAATTAACGCTCCCAGCGTCTCCCGAATAAACAATGGATTCCCCAGGGTTTTGTTATAAAGTGCATCCGCTAACCGTTTTGCATTTTTTGCCCCGCCCGAAGCTGAGATGATCCAATGCGAAACGTCCTCCGGCAATAGATTGCTGACCATTATGTCGCGAACCAGATGGTCGCGGCGCAACCGGGTTATCGAAATGGTTTGATTGATCAGTTGCGTCGTGTCCGATGAAATCGTCAGAATGTGAACTTTCTGATTGGCACTGGTTTGAACCGAAAGCAAATATCGCACGAGAAATTCCACCAGGTGGAAAGTGGATTTACTAGCCCAGTGGATATCATCGATAACCAACAAGATAGGGATCGATTTGCTGATGGTATTGACAACATTACAAATTGCTGAAAATAATTGATTCTGATCCAACTGTTGAGTGCCAGAAACCGTTTTTACCCCAAAAACATCAGCCAATTCCGGCACAACCCGCGAAATTTCAACAGCCTGCCAATCCGGGATGGAGGTTCGAACGGCCGTTGGGATGCTGGAGATCAGATCCAATAAAGCCATCCGAATTGAAAAATGAGGTACCCCCTGCCCAACCGGTAAGCAGCGACCCCAACCAATCGAAGCGCCAGTTGACTGCAACCGGCGTACGAACTCCTGGGCCAATCGTGTTTTGCCAACCCCCTGTTCGCCCTTGAGCACAGCCACCATTTCACTGCCATTTTCCCACCAATCCGTCAGGCTTTGATATTCCTTTCCCCGCCCAAATAAACCGGTGTCTTCGAGATGTTTTTCACTGGCGATGGACTGGTGGCGCAGACTTTTTTCTAATGTCTCAGGAGATAAGGATCCGGTAACTGGCTCAGTGTATGTGATTCTTTCGTCTAATATGGATTGATATAGACTGCGGGTTTCTTCCGATGGATCAATATTTAATTCCTTTCGGAGCAGGCGAACGCAATCATTGTATTGTTCAATCGCGCCTGACCGGTTTCCAAGGTGATAATGGGCAGTCATGATCGCCCGGTGAGCGATTTCATTCAACGGATCAGCCTTCAATAACAAACGGCTGGTTTCCATGGCACTGGTGAAACGGTTGCTGCTCAAATAATGGGTTATGAGTTTAGTCAGTGCTCTTAAATAGTAAGCTTCCAGTCTGTAGCGCTCTTCCAGACACCAATCTTCATAGACGTTGGAAAGAAAACTTCCGCGGTACAGGTCAATGGCGTTTTGCAACTTCTGCGGAGACGCCTGGGTAGCTGCTTTTTCAAATTCCGGCACATCCATCCAGCATTCCACCTGCGTCGCCCAGGTGACAGTACTGCTCGTCGTGACCAACAAATCGTCCGGGTTAAGACCAGTTTCTTTAAATACGGATCGGATTTGCCAGAGTGCTGTGTGCAAACTGCGGCGGGCATTGACGCGCGGGCGGTCAGGCCAGAAGAGCTCAGCCAGGTGCTCCCGGCTTAATTCTTTCCCAGAATGAACGGCCAGATAGCCCAATAGCCCCACTGCTTTTTGGGTCGGCAGGACCGGCAACATGTTTCCGGCGACGGATATTTGTAATATTCCCAACAACCGGATCTGCAACACAGGATTACCCTTTTGATGCCACGAATTAACTTACCTGACCCAACTATTACTAATTGTTAATCAAATTGTAACATTAGTATCTTGCTAATTTACATTCATTAATCAATTTTGTCAATTTTTTACTGTTTTTTGCAGTCTTTTTGCACTTCTCCGCTTATGCTTACATCGACAAAGCAGTAAAGAGAGTGTCTTATGGAATTTTTATCGAAACATGAGCTAAGTTCTTTTGTGATTCGATTGTGGAATGATGACGATCGCGGTCATTGGCGCGGTCACATTACACACATCCAAAGCCGCCAGGGTTGTTATTTTCTGACCATGAGTCAGATGGAAGACTTCGTTTCGAGGTTTTTCTCGACCATGCAAGAAGAAACCTCGCAGGCTGCCCAATCAACCGCTGCTGCTTCAACCTAAACCGGTGATGCAAGCTGTGAAATCCTCGAGAATAGACGCAAATTGCCTACTTATGGATTAGAGGTTCGGTTTTTGTAATTCGGATTTTTATTGTTATTCATGGATAGAGATTGCATAAGGAGGGTGACATGGAACATTTGGTTAATATTCAGAACCAATTAGCCCAAAAGGCTAATTTATCCAAGAGTACATCATTTCTCGATGGGGCAACCCTTGAAAGCGGACTTCTTAATATTTATCGGCAGCGCCCGCGTGTTTCTGTCATCATTCCAACATTAAATGAAGCCAAGAATCTCCCGTTGGTGCTGCCGTATCTGCCGATAGCCTGGATCGATGAGGTGATTTTAGTGGACGGCCGCTCCACCGACAATACCATAGAGGTTGCCCACACGCTGCTCCCCACCATCAAAGTAGTGATGGAGCATAAAAAAGGGAAAGGCGCTGCCATGAATGCCGGCTACCGCGCTGCTACCGGCGAAATTCTGATTGTGGTGGATGCTGACGGGTCCAATGACCCCCGCGAGATTCCGCGTTTTGTCCAGGCGTTGATGATGGGCGCTGACATGGTCAAAGGTAGCCGGTTTGCACATGGGGCCGGTACCACTGACATGCCTTTTATCCGGCAGCTTGGCAATAGTTTCTTTACGATCACCTGCAATGTATTGTTTGGCACCCATTGGACAGATTTATGTTATGGGTACCATGCATTCTGGCGCCATTGCCTTGAAGTGGTGGACGTCTCAGACACGCCTGGCTTTGAGATCGATACTGCACTTTACCTGCGAGCTGCGCGCGAACAGTTGCACGTAACTGAGGTGCCAAGTTTTGAGGGCTATCGCTTTTTCGGAGTCGGCAAGCTTCAGACTATCCCTGACGGCTGGCGGGTTTTGAAAACGATTGTACGCGAGCGCCTGAAGAAAAGACCCACCCCAGAATCCAACCGCTACCTGGGATTCCGCGGACTCAAGCCGGTTTTGGACTACGCCGGGACGCCGAATATTATTTCCGCCCCGGAAGTTAATTTGCAACTGCTCCGGACGATTGGGATGATCTTATCAGCCGGTTACAGCCTGAATGAACTGATGACGCAGGTTTTGCACCTTTCGCTCCAGGCGATGAACGCTGTAAGCGGTAGTCTACTCATCCTGGATGAAAATGGCCAGGTGGCGGATGTCTGCATGGTTTACGGCGATAAAAAAGTATCCGCGTCAGAAAAAAACGTGTCCGAATTATTGGACCAGGGCGTGGCAGGCTGGGTCTTGCGCAATCGCAAACTGGCGCTCATCGCCAACACCAATGAAGATCCCCGCTGGCTGCCGCGAACCTGGGAACAAGATATGCCGCGATCTGCAGTCGCAGTGCCAGTTGCGCTTAACGACTGCCGCCTGGGCATTTTGACGCTGGTACGCTCCCAGGAGAATCAGTTTACGACAGATGACCTGAAGTTACTGGAGAGCCTGGCAATGCCAGCGTAATCTGAGATCGATTGGCAGCGATAATGAATCCTTTTATAAGCCGAGTATCCGTAATCGTTTGCGCGTACACCGAGTTGCGCTGGGATGACATGCTCTACGCAGTCGACTCTCTGCGCGCACAAACACATCCTGCCAGTGAAATCATTCTGGTGATCGACCATAATCCGGCTCTGTACGAACGAGCTCAAGTTCAGTTTCCAAACCTTACCGTGGTAACCAACACCGAAAAACGCGGCTTATCCGGTGCACGCAACAGCGGGATCGCTGTTGCTCACGGAGATATAATCGCCTTTATGGATGAAGATGCGGTCGCGGATCCGGAATGGCTGGAACATCTGGAGGCAGGATTTTTGGATCCAAAAGTCCTTGGAGTCGGCGGCGCGATCCTTCCATGGTGGATAGCAAAACAACCCGCCTGGTTTCCTGAAGAATTCAACTGGGTGGTTGGCTGTACTTACCGTGGCATGCCAGAGATTGCCAGTCCGGTTCGCAATTTAATTGGCTGCAATATGGCCTTCCGCAGCGAGGTTTTTAGCCAGGCAGGTGGTTTCCGCAGCGAGATCGGGCGCGTTGGTACTTTTCCAGCCGGATGTGAAGAGACCGAATTGTGCATCCGGGCAAGCCAAATCTTACCCGACCACCTCTTCCTTTTCGACCCACATGCACAGGTCCACCATCGAGTACCGGCAGCACGCACCAGCATACGGTATTTCACCGACCGTTGTTATGCCGAAGGGTTATCCAAAGCCCTTGTTTCACGTCTGGTTGGTGCTCAAGACGGGCTTTCTTCGGAGCGTTCTTACACTTTCAATACCCTCCCGCGCGGGGTGCTGCGCGGGCTGAAAGACGCGTTTGTGCATGGGAAAGGGTCCGGTTTTGGCCGGGCTGGAGCCATTATTCTCGGTCTGGGGTTTACCACCGCAGGCTATCTTGCCGGGCGGCTGATGCTGTTGCGGAATAAGAACAGACCAATCGCTGCACAGAATTTATCGTTAGATCAGGCATAATCATTTTTAGGAGTTCCAGGATACATGACCATCACAGCAAGCGACGATACCCAGGTTGAAATCAGCATGCCAGTTAAACCGAATACCCCATCGAGCGGGTTGCCGTCAAAATGGTATGAATTTAATCTGCACGGGGTCAGCGCATTCCGGGTGGAAGCTTCATCGGGGATTGCGACCCTTTTCAAGGACATGTTTCGTCCTTTCCTGGCGGAAGGGTTGGAACATTTCGATCTGACCATTAGCGAAGCCTTTGAATTGTTAGTCGACGGGGCTTACGGGGAAGCACACGGCGAATCCGATTTTTTCTATAATGACCACGGCGTCTATATCGAAAATCCGGGTGTCCAGATTTTTGTGGATGAAGATGGCGTGCGATTGCACGGTAAGGGTGAATTACTGGTTATGGCAGTGCCGCTGATTGACCGGATCATGGTGCAGCACGGTGCTGCCATGCTACATGCGATGACGGTGGATTACAAAGGCCACGGCATTCTCATGCCCGCCTGGGGCGGCACCGGCAAGACTAGCACCATGTCGAAGCTGGTTAAGACCCCGGGGTTCTCCTTCATGGGTGACGATTGGACGTTCCTCACACGCCAAAGCAATTTGCTTGGCTTTGCAAAACCATTGTTCATCAAACCGTACCATCGCACACTATATCCTCACCTGTTCGCAAAGACGCACAAACCTTTGGTTCCTGTGGCCCTTTCAAAGCCCATCTCGCGCCTGACCACCCGCATTCACCCCTACATTACCCGTTTCCCGCACATGGCTTCCTTGATCCGCAAATGGTCGCCTGAACACATGATGGTTCATCCAGATCAAGCCTTCCCGAATTCCCCAATTTCTGCCGGGGCTCCACTGGCAGCATCATTGTTCGTCGAGCGGTTCGAGGGCGACTCCATAGAACCACAATTCTTCGAAAAAGATGCACGGTGGATGACTACCAAACTGATTGGGAATTTCTTCTCAGAACTGCCACGTTATTCGCGGTTGGTCATGACCACCCTTGGCGCTTCAGGCATCATCCCCATTGAACGATCATTCGGCGAGAAAGAAGATATTCTGCTCCAGGCGTTGGCTGGAAAACCTGCCTTCTACCTGCGCATCCCGCGCGCTTTTGGACCCGACCAGGCATCCGACATCATCGTCGAAACAATCAAAACCGTTGTCAAAGCCGCCGAGATCGAGTAGAGGCGCTATGCTGCCAGTCACTGTCATCGTACCGGTCCGCAATTCAGAGCACCTGGTCGAAGGTTGCCTGACATCGATCTTCAAGGCCAATCCGGCCGAAGTCATCGTGGTTGACGGCCTTTCGACCGACCATACTTTAGAAATCGTTCAGAGATTCCCTGTCGTTATCATCTCTGACGGGGGCCTAGGGGTTCCAGCCGCGCGCATGATGGGAGTTCGCGCGGCTAGTAACCCAATCGTTGGGCTGTTTGACGTCGATATCCGCATTCCTGACGGAGCTTTGGAGAGCCTGTACCAGCAATTTTTCGAAGGTCAATACGATGCCCTCCAGGCAGGGTTGATCAGTTATTCCGGCCAGGGGTACTGGGGACGCGCACTGGTCAATCATCACAATAACGGACGCAGCAAGCACTGGCCAGGATTAATGGCATCGCTATTCAAACAGCAGGTGCTGTTAGACCACCCGCTGGATGTGCGGTTTCGCTCCGGCGAAGACATCGAAATCCGCTGGCGACTAAAGAATGCCGGCTACAAGATGGGCGTATCAAGCACCACCACCGTCCAGCATTGGTTTGGCGACAGCTACGAGTTTGCCAAGGACCAATGGCTGCAAGACGGCAAAGGCCTTGGTCGAATGGTCGTCAAGTACGGCCTGCGCGCCATCCCCCTGATTGGCATACCATTGGCTGGCGCCGTTCGGGGAATTTTATTGAGCCTGGCACACCTCCAACCTCGATGGATTTTGTATTACCTGGGTTATTTCCTGTATAACTACACCTCCATCTTCAGCGGTTTGACTGAATGCATAATAAACCCTGAAGTATGGATGCAATCGACGGCCAGTCAATGAAAACAGACCAGGTTTATAAACGGATGAATAATCTAAACGCCTCCCACGAGTTCCCGCAAAACGAACCCCGGCGCGCCCGGGGTTTATTCAAGTTATGGGACAACCTAAGCCTGGAGAAGCGGGAGGAATATTCCAGGTTTTATAACTCCGGCACGCTTATACTGGGCCGTGTAGCTGCCTCGGGGTTAGGCTACCTCACCTGGCTGATCACCGCCCGATTGTTTGACGCCCGCGAGGTCGGCATAGCCTCTGGCATCGTCTCCGCGATGATGCTGTGCGTCCAACTGGCCCTGTTCGGCATCGGGGCGGCGGTCATCAAGACATATCCCCTTCATCTCGAATCTCCTTCCCGGATGATCAACACGGCGCTTAACCTGATTGCAGCGGCATCGCTGGCAACCGCTGCCATATTTCTGATCTTTGCCAGAGCATTTTTCAGTGAACTAAACGTCGTCAGCGCACTCCCCTTGTATGCGCTTCTCTTTCTTGGAATCAATATCTTCGGCGCGATTAATGTGTTGATGGATCATGTTTCCATCGCTATCAAGCGGGGCGATCAGGTATTAACCCGTAATGTTCTCTTCGGCGTGATTACAATCGCTGGAGTAGCTGTTTTGCCGCTCCTGGCGGAAACGACCACCTCGATCGCCATCATCTCAGCCTGGGCAGCTGCGGGCTTTTTTGCCTGCCTTATCGGCACCATTCAGATATTCCGGTCAATCCCTGCTTACAGCTACACGCCGGCAATCGAAAAGCAAACCGCCTGGCAACTGATCGGGATTGGCTTGCCCAACTACCTTTTGACGTTGGCAGAAAGGGCACCCAACTGGATTCTGCCGATCATCATCACCGAAATGCTTTCACCCGTCGAAAATGCGCGTTGGTACGCTGTTTGGATGATGGCCTGGGTCGTATTTCTCGTGCCCATCTCTGTTGGGCAGAACTTGTTCGCTGAAATTTCGCACCATCCGGAGAATTTCCATCGCCCTCTGCGCCTCAGTATCCGCAACTCACTGATTGGCGGGTCGGTCGCTGCTGCCCTGGTGATCGTTTTAGCGCCATTGATGCTCGGTCTGCTCGGCAAGGAGTATGCAGCCGCCGGGACAACCCCGCTCCGCATCCTGGCGCTGGCAATCCTGCCCATAACAGTGATTCAGATGTATTACGCAGTATGCCGGGGCACCCAGCGCCTGCGGGAAGCAACGATCACCGGACTTGCCTGTGGCGCGGCAGGCATTGCCGCAGCTACCTATGCAGGTATGCACTATGGGTTAAGCGGCATGGCTATCGCCTGGCTGGTGACTCAATCGATAGCAGCCGTTTGGGCGGGGATTCGTACGGCGGTGCTCATGCGTCGCTCAGATCAAACCTCTGCCAGAATCGCGAATCCACCCGATTCGTCGTCCCAGAGCAGCAGTTGAGCGTGGGGAATAACGTTATGGCGGCCTGTCTGAACACGCGCAAATATGAAGGTCGGGATGGAAGCGGTTCCATCTGTTACCGGCCAGCCTCCATTATCCGTTTCCAAAACAAGACATCTTAACGTTACCGGGAGATTGCGACGATGAAAACAAATTTGCTACGGACACTCATTTTCAGCATCTGCCTTTTAGCGCTTGGTTTCAACACATCTTCCAGCACGTCTGCCCAGGGTGATGTTGGTTATAAAGACTTTGGTTACGGCACAGCCGTTGCCCCGACAGCAGATAAACCGCAAAGCAAATTGTGGTATCACGATGGAACCTGGTGGGGGATCTTATACAATTCCACCCCCGCAATACGTCAGTATCAAATCTATCGGTTTAGCTGGGTTAATCAGTCCTGGACCAGCATGAATGTAGCCGTGGATGGGCGGTTGCGTGTAACCCATGATGTTCTTTCCGATGGCAATAATTTATATATTGCATCGGCTGCCGATATTCTTGGGAGCGAAACAGATACCAATATTTATATTCGATCATTCATCTATGATCCAGCTTTAAAAACATATTCCCTCATCAATAGCAATACTAGACAAATAACCAGCAACGCCCTTGAGGAAGTGGTTATCGATAAAGACACCACCGGCAGGCTTTGGCTCACTTACACGGACATCGGTCCCAACCTGAATAAAAATGTGTTTATCACACACACCAGCGGAGATACTCCGAATTGGGTAACGCCCTACGTTTTACCGGTAACCCCGGGTGCAGCCAACAATTTAAATAATGACGATATTTCAACTCTGGTTGCCTATACCGAACCAGGGGCTCCGCCAAAGCCGAAGATTGGTGTGATGTGGAGCAACCAGACGAATAACGCCGTGTATTTCGCCTCTCATATCGATGGCAACAATGATCAAAACTGGACGATGGTTCCTGCGCTTTCCGGCCCCAATTATGCCGATGACCATTTAAACATTAAAAGTCTGCAAGCTGATTCGGCCGGACAGGTATTTGCGGTAGTGAAAACATCCCTGAATTCCATTTCCGTCCCTGATCCTGGACAGCCATTGATTATTTTGCTTACGCTGGATAATAGCGGCAGCTGGAGCCGACGCACGGTAAGCCAGGTAAAGGACAATCACACCCGTCCGATCCTCTTGATCGATGAACAAAACCGTCAGATTTACGTGTTCTATACATTGTTAATTGGAGCGCAGGCGACCGGGCATATTTATTACAAACAAGCCAGCCTGGACGTCCCTGACACGCAATTTCCAGACGGCGCAGGGACACCATTTATTGCGCTTGCCAACGACACGCATATCAACAATGCTTCCTCGACCAAACAGGTCTTGAATGGAACCATGGATTTGTTGGTCATTGCGAGTGATGATACTGAAAAATCGTATTACCACAATGTCATCGATCTAGCCCCTTCGTTTACCCAGTACAAAGTGTTATTACCGTTGATCATGAGGTGACATGAGGTTTCTGCTAAAGCCCATGTTACACTTAACCCCGGCAGCCAGGGTGTCGCGAACTGCAACCAAAGCCGGAAATTACCCAATCCAACCAGCCCTGTTCTGGTCTATACGATTATGCGCTCAGTTCGACCATCATAAGGTAAAGACCTCACTACAAACCGCCAAGAAGTTTGCGAAGCATATTCGAGCAATCCGGTAAAAGAATGACAGACCAAACCCAAAAACCCGCGGAAAGAAAGCTAATGGCGCAGGCGGCAGCCGAGCCTCTGCCCCTCGGGCGGTTACCCCTGCGAGGAGCATCTTTTCATTTTCTGGAGCCGGTAAGAATCTGGATTAAAAAATGGCGGCCCTCCCAGGTTCTGCCAATAATATTCATGGTCATCGGTAGTGCGGTCTGGTTGTTTTCCTTGCCGCAGGTCAATGTGGAGCAGATGAACGACCTGGGGTTGGTATCTGTCATACCGCCCACTAGCTGGATTGCGCTTGCGCTTCTGGCGGTCAGTTTCAGCCTGGTTTTGACCGCACAAAAGGTCAATTCTGTTTTAATTTTTTTCCACATGGTCATCCTGATTTTCATGCTGTACGGCATAACCGCGATTGTGGAGACGGTGCCGCGTTTTGGACCATCCTGGCGTCATGCAGGAGTCATCGATTACATTTTACGCAACGAAAACGTGAATCCCCGCATCGATGCGTATTTCAACTGGCCGGGTTTCTTCATCATGGGCGGGCTGATCACTCAAATTGCCGGTTTGGATAGCGCCGTATATTTCCTCAAATGGTCGCCTTTCTTTTTCCAACTACTCTATATGGGACCGCTGTGGATGATCTACAACTCACTGACCAGTTCGCGGAGGCTGGTCTGGTTCGGCATCTGGGTCTTCTACCTGGTCAATTGGGTTGGACAGGATTATTTTTCGCCCCAGGCGATGAATTTCTTTTATTTCCTGGTCATCCTGGCGATCTTGATGCGCTGGTTCCGCAGTACGGAAGTCACCATACCCCGGCTGGTAAACGGGAAATTGCTTCAGAGAATACCGAAAATTCAGGGATTCATTACACGGCTGTTTACCAGTGAAAATACACCGCCTGCCAGCGCAACACTGGTGCAAAAGTCTTTTTTCCTGCTGATGATTGTGCTGATTTACTTTGTCAGCATCACCAGCCACCAACTGACCCAGTTTGCCATCCTGTTTTCTGTCCTCTTACTCCTGCTCTTCCAGCGAATTACGCCTAAAGCCCTGCCGATTATCATGCTGGTTCTCAGTGGAATGTGGATTGCCTACATGGCCAGCGCTTTTATGGCCGGGCGCCTGAAAGGCATGCTCGAAGCGTTCGGGCAGCTTGAAACGGCGTTGGATGCCAATCTGGTTAATCGGATGAACGGCAGCCCCGGGCACATGGTCGTTACCCAACTCCGGTTGGGGCTCACCCTGGGCATCTGGTTGGCAGCCATGCTCGGATTCGTCCGACAATGGCTGCGCGGTACGGCGGAAACCAGCGCTGCCCTGCTGGTGGCAGCACCCTTCCCGCTGTTGATCATGCAGACCTATGGCGGCGAGATGTTGATGCGCATTTACATGTTCTCGCTGCCGCTGGCAGCATTCCTGGCAGCAGCGTTGATTTTCCCAATCATTAAAGAACCGTCGTCGTGGCGCTACACCGCAGCAGTTGGTCTGGTAAGCGTGGTTTTAATAGGGGTGTTCTGGTTTGGCAGGTACGGCAATGAACGCATGGAATATTTCACCCCGGCCGAAGTGGAAGCAGTTGAATTCACCTACCAACATGCGGAACCTGGATCTTTAATCGCGACAGTAACCACTAATCTGCCGTATAAATATATCAATTACGAAAAATATAAGTACATAAAACTTGAAAAAGATCTGGTACTGGGTGATATGGTCTCGTTGTTCACCACACTGAAGAATCCAAAATACGATCATGCTTATTTGCTGCTCACCCGCGCTCAGGAAGCTTATGTCGAAATGTACTACGATGCTGGCCTGATTGATTTTGAGAAACTGGAGTACCAATTGCTGCTCGATCCGCAGATTAAGGTAATCTACACCAACCCGGATGCAAAAATTCTGGAGATTACCAATTTCGAGACTGCCCCATGAACTGGAAAAGTTGGGACTGGAAACGTTGGGTTTGGCCATTGGTGTTGATTCTTTCGACGCTTGCGGTGTCGCTGGCTGCCTTTCAGAATTGGCAATCACCGCTGCGACCTTTGATCACCCTCTGGTTCATGGCCATTTGTCCCGGGATGGCTCTGTTGCGCGTCTTCGGGTTCCGGCTGGCAGCTGCCGGTTGGACGCTGGCTATTGCCTTCAGCCTGGCCCTCGATACAGCGGTCGGGATTGCGCTGCTGTATTCCGGACGCTGGTCCTGGCAAACGGGATTAGTCATTTTGGTTGCCATCACAGTTATTTGCACCCTCATCGAGCCTTTCTTCAAACGGTCTGAAGTACCGCAGCCAGTGATAGTCGTCACCAAGGTCCCCGCCCGGCCAAGAAAGCCCCGCTCAGCCGCCAAATCAGAATAGAGCTCAAGATGTCAACGATTGTTTCGGAATTTACAACACAACTGACTGTCAGTTCCAGCATGCCTGGCGTTATTGCGATTGGTTTTTTAATCGCCCTGCTGCTTGAAATTGAAATCATCCGCGCCTTCCGAAAAAATTTATCTCAACCCGGAGTACGCGCTTTGTCAACCGCTATGGTGCCATTGACCCTGGTATTCCTGACCTGGATGATCGTTCGGATCGTTGACCTCGTAAATTAGCGCAGCCATAATTCCATTTTCCTATCCGTAGATGAAGAAACATATCGTTAAAATCGTCCCATTTTATAGTGAGCTGGATGCTCTGACCCGCATCACTCCGGCCAGAATATTGGCTTATTTGATTATCTTTGCGGCTAGTGAAATGCAGGCTGTCTGGATCGAACCCAAATTAGGTACGCTTTATTACGGCTTCATCCTGGTTATCCTGCTTCACCATTACCTTTTTGCGGGCAGTGACCCCAACCGCAAAAAACTTCTTTTGCTCACCGCCATCCCCATGCTGCGGCTGATGAGCATGGCCATGCCGGTCGGTTTGGTGGAGCCCTTGTACCGCTACCCGATGGTAGGTATTCCGGTATTCTTAGCGGTGGCCATGATTTTAAAAGAAACGGCCTTGCCGTGGAGCCAGTTGGGCTTGCAGCTTCCACCCATCCAGAGAACGGAACAGGCCTGGGAAAATATCCTGATCGCCCTCAGTGGAATCCCCCTGGGGATCATGGGGTATTATTTTGCTGACCCAATCCCGCTGGTGACCACTCTCAATTGGGCTGAGATTTTCGCCTCGCTACTGGTCGTCATTCTGTATGTCGCGCTGTTGGAGGAAATTGTCTTTCGCGGGATGCTGTTGCACGCCCTGGTTCACACCTTCGGACTGATAGGGGTCATCTTCTCCAGCATAATTTATACCGTGCTGTTCTCGAGCTACTATTCGATACAAGGGATTATTTTGATGGGAGTTGCCAGCCTGTTGTATGGATGGCATGTACATGAATCAGGTTCCATCCTGGCAGCCACAATCAGCCATACTTTAATGGTCGCGGGAATGATTATCATCTGGCCGATTGTATTTTGACACCCAGGGCTTGAACCGAGATTTCCTTAATAGATTCAGAAGTCACTTTTGTAAAGGTTCACGTGGAGTTCAACTCCAACTTTTTTGGGCTGCAGTACCTCAGCCGGAAATTGGAGCCCGTAGTACGCCTGTCCGCTGCAGGCGCGGCAGAATGGTTCGCCTGCAACCAGAACTTCACGCTGGTTGATAATCTCCTCACCGCAGGATTTGCACTGGGTGCGAACGCCAGCCCGGCTGATAATTTGGTCCACGGAAGGGGATAAACTCACCCAGGATGCGGTGAACAATTCTCCATCCGGCATGACCTGGTAACCATTCAACTGGGCAAAATAATGGCGGTCTTCGCCGGGAGCGTATCGGTAAGCTTGTTCGCGTACATTGGAACGCGGCGCCAAACGGATTGCCCGCCCGGAATGAGCCTCCACAAAAGTTGCGGCGATTTTACCGTAATCTTCGATACGCAAGGTGCGATGTCCCGGGGTGACCCCGGTCGCAACCTCCAACCCATCGAAAAAACAGCCGTCTGTTTCAGCAATCACCAGCATGCCCTTGTCGCTGCGCGGGAGGTCAAATCCCAACAATCCAGCTCCCGCCAATGCCATACGGACGCCCAGTACCTGACGCGGGCATAAATGGCTGTGGCGCGCACTTGCCTGTTCCAGCAGAGATCCGAGATCTTGCATCAGGTCACCTCCTATGAAGGTTTGCCAACGGCTGGAACCGCCACTGACATGGGCCTGAATGCTTTTTTCAGCACAAACGCCAACGCCAATGCAATGATCCCGAAACCGACGAACAAACCAAATCCGGTTGAATACCCGGCCGAACCCTGGACGGATACCATGGCGCCGAGAATGGGCGGTATGGTGAACCCACCGAACGCTCCCAATCCGCCTACCCACCCCGAAGCCCCGCCGACTGCTTGCGGCACGTACTGCGGCACCAGCTTGAACACGGCAGCATTGCCAACGCCCATGCCCACCGCCATGACGATAACCGCGAAAATCGAAAGCGCAAAATTCTGCGAAAAGGTCATCAATATCGCCCCGGCAAGCATAACCCACAGAGAGAGGATGGTGGTCTTCTCGCCACCCAGCTTGTCGGCAATACGCCCGCCGAAAACGCGCAGCACCGAAGCGGTAATCGAATAAATGGCTGTCAGCGTGCCCGCAATGACGGCTTGCTGACCGAAAAACTCGCGCCAGTAGGTGGGCAGCCAGGAAGTCAAAGCGATAAACCCGCCGAAGGTGGTGAAGTAAATGACGACCAGCATCCAGGTCTTCCAGGCTTGCGCTGACTTGACCAGGCTGTCGCGCAGCCTGCCCTGCGGAAACATTTCCTGCCCATGCTGCCGGCCAATTTCAACGGCCTGCTCCGGTGTGTTTCCCTGCGCCATCGCCTGGAAATAGGGTGCATTCCTGCCCGCGACCGCATAACCAAGCGTCCCAATTACCAGCAGGCTCAACCAGATCATGTATGAACCGCTCATGCCAAAATTCACCAGCGCCAGCGGCAGCAAAAAGGAAAAAATTCCAGGAGCCAGATTGCCAATACCGGCAAAAGTCCCCAGGGCTGTCCCCTGCCGGACTTTTGGGAACCAGTAAGAGACCTGGGCAATGCCAACCGAAAACGTAGCGATTCCACAGCCGACCAACGCCCCAAGCACAAACAAAAGCGGCGTCATGGCCGGGGTCAGGCGATCGGGGTAATATAGCGTAATTAAAACCGCCAGGCCGAGCATGCCAACGATAGAGGTGGTTAACAGGACCAGGAAAGGTTTCCGACCGCCGGCCGTATCCACCCAGGCAGCAAATGGAATCCGCAGAAGCGACCCGGAGAGCGACGGCATTGCCACCAAAAATCCCACCTGCAATGGGGTTAATCCAAGGGTCTGCTTAATGGCGGCTGCAGTTGGGCCAAACAATGCCACTGCAGCAAAGCCGATAAAGAATCCAAGGGTTGCGCCAAATAGACCCTGTCCGGGTGTGCCTCTGATTTTCATATCGATCTCCCTCCACTCTCAGGGTAATTCTTTGTTATGAATCCTGGCTATGCGCAGTTTTTCTAGCAATTCTTTCGGCCAGGGCTTTCTTTTTTTGGATCGTATAGCCGCTGGCAGTTCGACCCTGCCGGCTGCTCCAACACAACATTTCAGTCAAAGAATGCAGCAGTTCCGCCACGCCAACCGCTGCTGTAGCATAAAGGAAAATGCGAGTACCGGCTGGCACAACCAGCATCAATGTGACCAGTACGGCTGCCACCCAGGTACCGACGCAGGTTGGGCAGCAGATGAGCTGCCCCATGGCCTGGCGAAATCCAGTCCCCCGTGGGACAACCGTTTTGCCATCGCCCGAGTTGTCATCCACAACCTTGGTAAACGGGGCTCTTAAGGGGTCCATAATCCGGTCGAATGCGATCATGCGGCCCAGGCGAAAGGTTGCCAGCCCGATCAATATGAAATCCAGCACCGATAAATCAAACATCTTGATCCAGCCAACTTCCTGTTCAACCCAAAATCCCAGCAGCCCAAAACCAATAAGGAATATTACTGACAATAAAATTTTTGTGATGGTTTCCTGATTTTTAGCTCCTGGTTCCTGGGTCATTGTTGCCTCTTTTCTACTGAGTGTTTTGTGTCCGAATTTTGCGATTCCACAGCACAATTTGCCATGGTCGAATCAAATAACCAATGGGATAGGTGAAAATGTGAACCAGCCGCGAGAATGGGAAAATGGCAGCCAGTACAAAGTTATTGATCACGTGCAGCTTGATGATCCACGGCAGCGGTGTAACCAGATCAACCCGCGGGGTAAAGGTTGCCAGCGATAGCAGGTAAGGCGAAAAGACGCCGGTGAACCAGTATGAGCCGAATCGGTATAGCGTTGCGACTAACACCCCGCTGATGACTGAAACCAGCAACGCCGCCAATACAACCACATCCATCGGGGTGGTAACGACCTGCACCCTCCGCACCGTCACCCGGCGGAACACCAGGATCAGCAGACCTGCCAGCGACCACAGCCCAAGCCCAAGACCGGTAATCTCGAGCAGGTACAACCGCAACGGGACGGCATTCCACAGCACCACGGACCGGGGGATCAATAAAGCTAGCAGGTGACCTAACAGCACGAGCACGATGCCGTAGTGGAAAGAAATCGAACCCCAGTACAGTTGTTTATTCTCCAGCAATTGCGAAGAAAGGCTGGAGATGGAGAACGGCCGTATGATCGAGCGGTAAACGGTGACCACAACAAAAATGGTCAGGCTGATGTACGGCCAAATTACGAAGAAAATTGTGTTCCAGTCCATAAGTCGCTACCCTCCTAAAAGGAAGTACCACATCATCATTTTCCCTTGACGGCCAGACTTGCGGTTCCTACCAGTGACGAACAGGCTAATGCGATGGCTTGCATCAAATTCACGTACGGATTGGTTGGATCAGCTTTTTCCAGAGCAGCATGAATACGATCAACCGCCGGAGACAACACTTCGATCAGTTCGTCAAGCGGTTCCTCCAGCGCATCGACCAGCCGCAATACCGGAATCAGGTGGTCGGGTAACTCACCTTCGCTATCCACCTGGTGGGCTGCAATTGCCCGGTTCATCATCGACATAAAGGTGCCGCGCTGGTAGTTGTCGCCCCAGGTCTGGTAACCAATATACGGCGCTGCCGGCGGGTTTAAATCCAGCGTCCGGGTATGCAATTCTTCCCAATCACCCAGGCTTAACCTGGAAATCCTGTCGATAAAATGGCTATACGCAGTTTTACTGCCTTCATCAGCCAGTTGCAGGCCATTCTGCACAAGAATATCCAGTCTGCCCGGGGCCGGGTAGCGCAGCGCTTCTGCCAGCAGCCCAAATTGTCTCATGTCATTCCCCTCTCCGCGGCGGTTGGATGGCGCCAAAACCGACTTCGCCCTTGTGCGCCAACGGATCCTTCCAGGCTTCGATGGCGGTCTCGCGATGGTATTGCGGGATGACAAACTGCTCTTTCACGTTGGGCAGCGTGGTTAGTTTGTAGATCGCCTCGGCCCTTTCGACCGTCAGGCCAGCCTCGTCAAGGTAACCCAGCGTATCGCTATTTACCGCGCCGCGTACGGTCTTATGTCGCATGTACAAACGGACTGCCAGCAGTTTATGCATCACTTCACGAATGACCTGTTCATTCCCGGCAGAAAACAGGTTAGCCAAGTATTTAACCGGCAATCGAGCGGCATCCAATCGCTGGAAAAGCTCGAAATCATGGCGCTCCTCGGCCAGGTCCAGTTTGAATAGCTCGTTTTCGATCACGCTGACCACCGGCGAGAGCGGCGGAATGTAGTACATCATCGCCATGGTGCGATATTCAGCATGCAGCGGCAGCGCAATACCCCACTCTTTGACAAATTTATAGGCCGGTGAATTCTGCGCAGCTTCGATCCAACTGTCCTCGATGCCATTTGCGCGCGCCCCGGCAATCACCTCAGGATCGAATGGATCGAGAATCACGTTACGGTGGGCTTCGACCAGCTGCTCGTCGGGCACCATGGCAGCGTTCGGGATCTGGTCAGCGTCATACAGCAGCACGCCCATATAGCGGATGCGCCCGACGCAGGAGTGCGCGCAAGCCGGAGCCTGACCGGTTTCCATGCGCGGGAAGCACAGGATGCACTTCTCGGATTTCCCGGTTGACCAGTTGTAATAGACCTTTTTGTATGGACAGGCCGCCACGCACATGCGCCAGGCGCGGCATTTATTCTCATTGACCAGCACCACGCCGTCTTCAGCGCGTTTGTAAATCGCGCCTGATGGACAGGCGGCGGCGCAGGCCGGATTAAGACAGTGATTGCAAATGCGGGGTAAGTAGTTGAAGACCACTCGTTCCAGTTCGTTCATCTGGCGACGCACTTCTTCCGAAACGCCAGCCAGGTTCGGGTCGTTGCTGGCATAAATGCCTGACCCGCCCAGGTCGTCATCCCAGTTGGGGCCGGTTTGAATATCCAACGGATCGCCGGTGACCTTTGAAATCGGAATGGCAGTGGGTTGATCGTCACCGGCCGGAGCGTTGAATAAATCCTGGTAGCGGAAGGTGAACGGTTCGTAGTAATCATCCATGGTCGGCAACGCCGGGTTGTAGAATATTTTCGCCAGACCACCTGCCCGCGAGTGCAGCCGCAGGGATAACTTTTTCCCCTTCAGCTCCCAGCCACCGCGGTAGTGGCCTTGATCTTCCCAGCGCGTTGGATAACCCGTTCCGGGCCGAGTTTCAACATTGTTCCACCACATATATTCGGCGCCCTTACGGTCGGTCCACAGATTTTTACAGGCGACCGAGCAGGTGTGGCAACCGATACATTTATCCAGGTGAAAGAGCATGCTCATATGGGCTCTAACGTTCATTGTTCCTCCTTAAAAAGCAGCATCCTAACGGTAATTCAACCCTCACTGCTGCGGGTTAGAAGTCTGGTTTTTCGATGCGCCGGACGAATACAAAGGTGTCGCGATTGACGCCGGTCGGGCCCCAGTAGTTAAAGAAATAGGTAAACTGAGCATATCCGCCGGTCATCAGAACCGGTTTCAGGCGCGTGCGGGTGAGTGAATTATTCATGCCGGAGCGCTTGCCTCGCAACGGTGATTTGGGGATGCCAACCGTGCGTTCGGTAGCATGGTACACAAAGACGGTCCCGGCCGGGATGCGGCTGGAGACGATGGCGCGCTGCACGAACACGCCGTTATCGTTGAACACCTCCACCCAGTCGTTGTCAGCAATGCCCATCTCCGCTGAATCTTTGTCGTTCAACCAGACCGGGTAACCGCCGCGCGAGAGGGTCATCATGCGGTCAGTTTCCGAGAAGGTCGAGTGGATGCTCCATTTGCCATGCGGCGTGACATAGTTGAGCAGCTTGCCCTGAACTTCGGCCAGACTATTCTGTGTCTCGTCGAGCATGGTGTGATCTGGACGCGGTTTGTACGTAGGCAGGTGCTCGCCCCAGGCCAGATAATTTTCATGGTCAAGGTAGAAGTGCTGCCGACCGGTCAAAGTGCGCCACGGGATACGCTGCTCTACATTCAGGGTAAACGGAGAGTATGCCCGGCCCTTGTTGACATTACCCGACCAGGTTGGCGTGGTCAGGATGCGCCGCGGTTGAGCCACGATGTCATCGAAGGTAATGCGGGTGGAGCGCGTCCCGTCAGCCAGGTGAGCTAGGTCCAGCCCGGTCTTGTGCTCTTCGATTTCAAAGGCGCGGTGTGCGATTTCCCCGTTGGATGCCGGGTCGAGCGCCAGGATGGCTTCCACAGCGTCTCGGGCAGTCGCAAGCGACGGATAGACTTGTCGGTTGAACACTCGCGGTTGGCGCGCCGCGAGGGTCTTATATTCCTCCGCCACCGGGATGGGCAGGCCGTGGGCGAAAACACCGTTTTTCTCTACGCCGCGCCCGAGCGTGATCATCTGATCGTACAGGTGAACGTAATCTCGTTCGACAACCCGGAACTTGGGCATACTTTTACCAGGAACGGCTTCGGTTTCACCGCTGTGCCAATCGGATACCACCGGCTGGGCTAACTCGTCCACCGTATCGTGCGTCAACGGCTGCATGACCACGTCTTTCAGCGTTCCGGGCAGGTGGCGCACCGCAAAGTCGCTAATTTTCTTGGCAATGGCCTTATAGATCTCCCAATCCGGTTTTGATTCCCAAGCCGGAGCCACCGCTGCCTGCATGGGATTGAAGTAAGAATGCATGTCGGTCGTGTTGAGGTCATCCTTCTCGTACCAGGTAGCCGCCGGGAGAACGATGTCCGAGTACAGTGCGGACGTGTCCATGCGGAAATTGAGGTCCACCACCAGATCGAGCTTGCCCACCGGCGCCTGCGGATGGAATTTCACCTCGTTGACGTAACCTTCTGCCATTTCCGGCGCGATGGCGTTGTCGTGAGTGCCCAGGTAATGGCGCAGGAAATATTCGTGCCCCTTGGCGCTGCTGCCAATGGCGTTGCCGCGCCAGATGAACCATACACGCGGCCAGTTCTCCGGAGCATCAGGATCTTCGACCGCAAATCCTAATTTGCGCTGTTTGATCTGGTCAACGACCGCCTGAATGACCTCGGAATCGGATTTCGCCCCGCCATTCGCCGCTTCGTGCACCACATCCAGTGAAGAGCGGTTGAACTGTGGGAAGAACGGCAACCAGCCGCGCCGCACCGCCTGTACCTGCAGGTCGATCGTGTGCTGCTTTTTATCGTCTTTTGCGCTGCCCAACTTTGGATCGTAAATCGAGAAGCCGCGTTCATAACGCCACTGATCGCTGTGAACGTAATGGAAAGAGGGTGTATTTTGCTGGCGCGGCGCCTGACCCCAGTCACCGGCAAAGGCAATGGTGCTCCATGACGCCTGGCTGACCACTTTCTCCTGGCCGACATAATGCGCCAGTCCGCCGCCATTGACCCCCACACTGCCAGTGAGCATCAAGCCAACGATGCCGGCGCGGTAAAGCAGGTTGTTGTGATACCAGTGGTTGGCGCCTGCGCCAATGATGATCAGATTCTTTCCGCGGGTTTGCTCGCCATTGTCGCCCCAGTCGCGGGCAAAACGGATCAAGGTGTCGCGGTGGATGCCGGTATATTTTTCCTGCCAGGCGGGGGTGTAAAGCGTGTCATCGTCATAGCTCACGGCAGTTTCGTCTGGCAGACCGCGCGGCACGCCAAATTGTGCCAGGATCAAGTCAAACACGGTAGTGACTGCCACCTGCCCACGCTCCGTTTGGACATAGCGCACGGGCAGCTTACGTTTAATAACGCTATTGCCGGCAAAATCGTCCAGCTCGACCTCCACCACGGCGTCATGGGACTGGACGAACGATAATTCCGGGTCGAGCGGGTCACCGGTGGCGCCATCCTGCATTTTTATATTCCACTTGCCTGTATCCTTATTGGCCCAGCGGTAGCCAATAGTGCCCTGGGGCATCCGTGCCTTACCGGAGTTTTTATCCCATACCAGCAATTTCCAGTCGCCGTTTTCTACAGCGCTGTAATCCGTAACTTGATTAGCCCGCAGGTAGCGCCCAGGACGTTTTTCGCTGACTTCGACTAAAAATGGCAGGTCGGTGTTCAATTTGGCGTACTCGGTAAAGTACGGCACCTGCCGCTCGATATAAAATTCTTTGAGCAAGACATGGTTGACCGCCATCCAAAATGCTGTGTCCTGCCCGCCGTGGGCCGGAATCCAGTAATCCGCGTATTTGGCGACCTGAGAGAAATCCGGCGAGAAAACCACCAACTTTGCGCCTGCGTGCCGAACTTCAGCGATGAAGTGGGCATCCGGTGTACGGGTCATGTTGATATTTGAGCCCATGACGGCGATCATCTTGCTGTTGTACCAATCAGCCGATTCATGCACGTCCGTCTGTTCCCCCCATATTTCCGGGCTGGCGGGCGGCAAATCACAATACCAGTCGTAAAAACTCATCACCACGCCGCCCAACAGCGAGAGGAAGCGGCTGCCAGACGCATAGCTGACCTGCGACATGGCCGGGATTGGCGAGAAGCCAATAATTCGATCCGGACCATGCTGTTTGATGGTATTGACTACTGAGGCTGCAGTGATTTCGAGCGCTTCATCCCAGGATACCCGCCGGAAACCGCCCTTGCCGCGCGCCTGCTGGATGGCCTTGCGGCTTTCGGGATTGGACATGATGCGTTTCCAGGCTTCCACCGGGTCAGCGTGTTTTTCACGCGCCTCGCGCCACAGGTCAATCAACGCGCCGCGTACATAGGGGTATTTCACCCGGATCGGGCTATACAGATACCACGAGAAGCTGATCCCTCGTTGGCAACCGCGTGGTTCGTAAGGCGGCAAGCCTTCTTCCAGCGCCGGGTAATCCGTCGCCTGCATCTCCCAGGTGACAATTCCATCTTTGACGAACACCTGCCAGGAGCATGAACCCGTGCAATTGACGCCGTGAGTGGTGCGAACGCGTTTGTCATGCTGAAAGCGGTTGCGGTAAAACTCTTCCCATTTTCGTTCGGTCGGTGCGGTTTTTTCTTTCGTCCACTTGGTCATCGGAACCTCCAGAGTGATGCCGGATAGCGGGCTAGAGCTTGCCAGCCCGCAATTTTTCAGAAATACTCTGGCGTTGACGCGGCCAGAAGATGAACAGAACTGCAAATAAAATCGCTGCAAGCCCCCCGCCGATGCCAAGGTACAACCCGGTCTTGGTTCCGACCGGCGCCGCCTGACTGTTGGTCGCCGTGAAATAGGCTACCAAATCGGCCACTTCCTGCGGTGTCAGGGGCTTTGCGCCAAAGATTCCGATCATGGTCGGAAAATTGATGGCGCTGATCGCAGCGGTGAGCCCGGGTTCACCATAACGGGTCAAAACCTGAGTTAAATCCGGCCCCAAGGTCCCCCCATCCAACACGCCTGACCCGCTGATAGAATGGCAGGCAATACAGGCCGTTCCACCATTGGCGAGGGAGGTCTCCCCGGTAAAGTAACGCTGCCCGGCTGTGGCATTGCCTACCACGGCAGGAGCCGTTAGAGTAGGTTGGGATGCCCCGGTCGTGGGGGCAGGTTGGGTTGCCGCGCTCGAGGATTCGAGGAAAACCAGAATGGCTTCCGCGTCAGCAGCGGTTAAACCCATGTTGGGCATGCGTATATTGCTGTAGTCGGCCAATAACTGCATCGCGATGGGATCGCCGCTGTCAAATTTGGCCGTCGGGTCTAGGATAAACTCCTGCAGCCACTGCCGGTCGCGCAGCGCGGTCACCCCCTGCAAATCCGGTCCAACCAGTTTGCCGCCACCCACCGTGTGACAGCCGGCGCAATTTTGTTGAAAAATCTGCTGCCCCTGTTCGGCTGTTTGGCGATCAAAGGAGGCACTGGTGGAAAGGGTCAGAAAAATCAATGCAGCGCCAATTAGCATAAATAACAGTGGAATGCGTCTGCGTTGAATCAAGCGAAATGGAATAGTTCTACCTGGCATTGCAATCACCTCCTTGAGTTTGGGGCGTCCGGAAATGCGGCAGATCAGCTACCCTCAAAAATGGGCCAACAGAAACAATGCACGGGCGCAGGAAGCGGCCATCCGCTGCCCCGAGCGATTCTTGAATAGGGGGGAACGATAGGGATTGTTTCACGTTGGGAATTGCTTACAGGAAAAGATTATTAATATTATAGAGGATAGCCGAATTTTTTCTTTGTTATTAAGCAACCTAAATTAATTCTGAGCGTTCCGGCGCCTACACACGATTCGCAGGCAACAGATACGGCGAGCGGCTTGAAAAGCTCCGGCGGTTTACGTCAGCTCAATACTTTCAGATATTGCAACTTGTATAAAAAATGCAAATAAAACAAACAGAGCGGAAAACCGCTCTGCTGATATTAATCAATGTGCCTATATATAGAAAAATCAAGAGGTCACGCTAAAAGCAGCCCCTTTGCCAGCTCGACTGCCCGGCTGGCATCCGGTGCGTACCCGTCAGCGCCGATTTGATGCATGAAGGTCTCGGTTACCGGCGCTCCGCCGATCATCACCCGCACTTTTCCGCGCAAACCTGCTGTCTCCAGGGCGGTGATGACATGGCGCATATTGGGCATGGTCGTGGTCAACATGGCAGACATGCCGATCAACTGTGGACTGTGCTGGTGAATGGCATCGATAAACTTGTCAGGCGGCGTATCAGTGCCAAGGTCGATGACCTCAAATCCGGCGCCTTCGAGCATCATACTGACCAGGTTCTTCCCGATATCATGCAAATCGCCTTTGACTGTGCCCATGACCACTTTGCCAATGGGTTCGATCCCCTGGGCAACCAGGAAAGGCCGCAACAAATTCAAGCCTTCCTGCATCGCCCGGGCGGAAACCAGCATCTCCGGGACGAAATATTCGCCCTGCTCGAACAATCGCCCTACCTCGCCCATGGCAGCGATCATCCCCTCGGAGAGGATCACATCGGCGGGAATATTGGCATCGATTGCGGCTTGAACCGCTACTTTGGCGGCTTTTTGATTACCCTCGACAACTTCGCGGTAAATATTCTGGATAAGATCCAAAGTACCCTCCTGAGTAATAATGGCTATGCGCAAATTTTGGATGGATCAACCCACGCATAAATCTTTGACCAAACCCATCCCTATTATAGCCGCGTATGGTTCGACTTTTTACCGTCCGACAAACCGGCTAAACATGAACATTCGCTTGAAGCAGCGAATTGTTGAGATTATAATTCTACGATATCCGATTATCCACCCTCCACCGATCCGGAAAGGATTGCCATGTCCGCCAGTCCGATAATCCCCACCCGAACTTTAGCCGTCAACAACCGCTCCTACGAATACTACGATCTGCGGGATGCGCCGGGAGCAGATGCGGCGCGGCTTAACCGTCTGCCGTTCTCGATCCGCATACTGCTCGAGGGCATTCTCCGGAAGGCGGCGCGTGGCAAAGTAACTCTGGATGACGTTAATCATTTGCTCGCCTGGCAACCGCAGCAGGAACAGCGCCCAACCATTCCGGTGTTCCCAGGCAGAGTGATCTTGCAAGATTTCACCGGCGTCCCGGTGGTTAATGATTTAGCAGCCATGCGCGCGGCGTTGGTGAAACGGGGCGGAAAACCGGAAGCAGTCAATCCAGTGGTGCCGGTTGATCTGGTGATCGATCATTCAGTCCAGGTGGACTACTTCGCCACTTCAGATGCCTACCGGCTCAATGCCCAGGTGGAATTTCAACGCAATCAAGAACGGTATGTTTTCTTACATTGGGCGCAGCAGGCTTTCGATAATTTCAGGGTTGTCCCGCCCGCCTCTGGGATCGTTCATCAAGTTAACCTGGAGTATCTTGGCAAAGCCGTACTTACAGAGGATTGGGAGGGTAAGGCCATTGCCTTCCCGGATACATTAGTCGGGACCGACTCCCACACCACCATGATCAACGGCCTGGGGGTGATAGGCTGGGGTGTCGGCGGGATTGAAGCGGTTGCCGCCATGTTGGGTGAACCGATCGAAATGGTCGCGCCGGAAGTAGTCGGCGTGCGCTTCACTGGCAAACTGCCGGAAGGCGTTACCCCCACTGACTTGACTCTCACCGTAATTCAGCAATTGCGCAAATTGGGTGTGGTGGATAAATTTGTTGAGTTTTTTGGACCCGGTCTGGATAACCTGACCCTGGCAGACCGGGCGATGGTTGCCAACATGACCCCGGAATGCGGGGCGACGGTGCTGTACTTCCCGGTGGACGAACAAACGTTGACCTATCTTCGGCTGACCGGGCGTCCGGCAGAGCTGGTGGATCTGGTCAAGGCCTATTATCAGACGCAAGGCCTGTGGCGCTCGCCCAACCAGCCTGACCCGCAATTCACCCGCGTTCTGGACATCGACCTCGGTTCAATCGAACCCAGTCTGGCTGGCCCAAAACGCCCGCAGGACCGGGTTTCGCTGAAACACGTCAAAGACAATTTTAAACAGGCCCTGACCGCGCCACCTGCAGAAAATGGTTTTGGCATCAGCCGCGATGCAGTGGACCACACGGAACTGGTAAAAATGAACGGCCATTCCGCCGAAATCGGGCATGGTTCGGTCGTGATTGCCGCAATCACATCCTGTACCAATACCTCCAACCCGTTCGTCATGCTGGCAGCCGGTCTTCTGGCGCAAAAAGCGGTAAAGAAAGGCCTCAAAACCTGGTCGTATGTTAAGACCAGTCTGGCGCCAGGTTCCCGCGTGGTCACTGATTACCTTGAGAAGGCCGGATTGATGACCTCACTGGAAGCGCTTGGTTTCAATCTTGTCGGGTACGGCTGCACTACCTGCATCGGTAATTCGGGCCCGCTATCCGAGCCGGTGGTGGAAGCGATCAAAGCCGGCAACCTGGTGGTCGGGTCGGTGCTCTCGGGGAACCGCAATTTCGAAGGGCGTATCAGTCCGCACACTCGCGCCAGTTACCTGGCCTCGCCCCCGTTGGTGGTCGCCTATGCTTTGGCCGGCACGTTGAACATCAACTTCGCAGAAGATCCTATCGGCGTTGGCAAGGACGGCAAACCCGTTTACCTGAAGGACATCTGGCCGACATCCATTGAGGTGCAGGAGGCAGTCCGTCAGAATATCGACCCGGAAATGTTTACTGAAGCTTACTCGTCGTTGTACTCCATGAGCAAAGAATGGAACGACATTCAGAGTACCGGCGGCGACCTTTACACGTGGGACAAAGAATCTACCTACATACAGCTACCCCCCTTCTTCGAGGCGTCTGGCGGTGTCTCCGGGGTTGTCCCGGACATTATGGGCGCGCGCGTATTGGCTGTGCTGGGTGATTCGATCACCACTGACCACATTTCACCCGCAGGTTCGATAGCGGTCAACAGTCCGGCGGGTCAATACCTGATGGAGCATGGCGTAAAACCCAGCGACTTTAATTCTTATGGCTCCAGGCGCGGCAATGACCGGGTCATGACCCGCGGGACGTTCGCGAATATCCGCTTAAAAAACCTTATGGTTCCAGGCGTCGAGGGCGGCTTTACCCGTTACCTTCCCACCGGCGAAACAATGACCATTTTCGATGCCTCCCAGCGCTACCTGGAAGCAGGCGTTCCGCTGGTGGTGATCGCCGGAAAGGAGTACGGTACCGGCTCCTCACGCGACTGGGCTGCCAAAGGCGTACTGCTGTTGGGCGTCAAAGCCGTAATAGCCGAGTCCTTCGAGCGCATACACCGCTCCAACCTGGCCGGAATGGGCGTGCTGCCGCTGCAATTCCTGCCCGGTAAAAATGCCGCCGCGCTCGGCCTGACCGGTGAAGAGGTCTTCGAAATTCACGATATTCAAAATAACCTGACACCCGGCGCGCGCATTCATGTGCATGCGATCAAATCCGATGGGACCGTAATTCATTTCGATACCATTCTGCGGCTGGACACCGCCCTGGATGTGCTTTATTACCGCAACGGCGGCATCATGCCGGCGCTGGTGAATAAATTGCTGGCAGAATGACAAGCAGAGTGGTTTCATACTAGGTCAAGTACACGAGGATACATACGACGCCAGCGAAATAAAAATAATCCCTGTGCCCACACGATTCCCGGTCGGTAGGAGCACAGAGTTTTTAGAATTACGGCATATTGGAAGCGGGCCCCGTGTCCAGGCTATGAATCGAGCCATTATCGTGCCTGAGCAATGGTGAATCTTTATTCATTCTTAAAACACCTGACCACACGGGCACGGGGCATGCTTTAGGTCAGCTTATTGCTACAATCCCCGCAACCCGAAAGCAAGCGCACTGGATTTTGTAGGCATCTCGCCGAAATGAAAATCTATCGGGCTCTCCAGGGTGCTGAATCGGGCGTAAAGAGCGCCTGACCGAATTCTGCAACGCCAAATTGGCCGATTTTTTCCTGCACCGGTACAGAAATCAACCAGTCGATAAATTGATTGGCCAGTTCAGCCTTGATATCAGGGTTTTTGGCCGGGTTAACTACGATAACGCCGTAGGGGTTGAAAAGGATCGGATCACCTTGCACCAGGACGTTTAAATACAGCCCTTCCATCGTCCGCGCCAGGTAGGTCGCGCGGTCGCTCAAAGTGTAAGCCTGTAGTTCATCCGCCATGGTCAGGACTTCGCCCATGCCTTGCCCAGCCGAAATATACCAGTCACCCCAGGAATCAATTTCTGCCGCTGCCCAGATGGATTTTTCCTTTGCGTGCGTGCCAGAATCGTCGCCGCGAGAGATGAAGGTCTCCTCGGCCGCAGCAATCATTTGAAACGCTTCAGCGGCATTAGCAGCGCTGGCAATTCCCGCCGGGTCATCCGCTGGTCCCAGGATTACAAAGTCGTTGTACATGACGTCTTCACGGCGAGTGCCGTGGCCATTGTCCATGAAATCTTTTTCTCCTGCCGGCGAATGCACCAGCAGTACATCAGCATTGCCATCCATGCCTAGCTGGAGAGCTTGCCCGCTGCCGACCGCGATCACATTCACATCACAGCCGCAGACCGTTTCAAAATCCGGCAGGATGTAGTCAAGCAAACCCGAATCATCCGTGCTGGTGGTTGTTGCCAATATCAACTGATCTACAATCCCTGCCGGAATATCAGTTGGCGCTGGAGAAGCAGGCTCAGCGGTCATCGGCATTGGAACAGGAGTATCTGCCGCCCCTGTAGCAGGCACAGATTTTTCGGTTGGAAGAGCAGTACCGCAGGCAGAAAGCAGCAAAACTACGACAACCATTAAAGTTAACAAGGTAAATGTATACCTGTTTGCCATCATCATTCTCCTTTTGCGTTTTGTACTGCGCGCAATCTTACCAGACCATCTCGCCACGGACAAACCGCCGGGTACGGCTGTCGCGTGGATTCTCAAAGAACGTCTGGGTATCAGCGGTCTCGACAATTTCACCATTCAACATCAGCGCAACGCGGTCAGCCAACCGGCGGGCCTGGAAGATGTTATGCGTCACCAGGACAATAGTTGTCAGGTGGGTTTGATTGATGCCGCGAATAACCGATTCGATCATTTCCGCGTTATAGGGATCAAGATTGGCGGTCGGCTCATCCAGCAAAAGCACCGATGGTTTAAGGATTAACGCCCGCGCCAGCGCCACTCGCTGCGCCTCGCCGCCTGAGAGGGTATGCGCGGGAGAGCGCCGCAGTGCAGCCAACCCGAAGCGTTCGAGCATTTCGCCCACTTCTTTTTGTCCGTCATTCTGTCCGCGCAGCCTGAGCCCGAAGAGCAAGTTAGCAGTGACGCTGCCCGAAAGCAGCGCCGGGTTTTGAAATACCGTTGTGACCGTCCGCCGGATTTCGAGCGGCACGTTCTGATCATTGACCGGTTGCTGATTAAAATAAATGCTGCCGCTGTCAGGCGCTTCAAGGAAATTCAACAAACGCAGCAAGGTGGATTTTCCAGCACCACTGGGGCCAACTACCGCTAATATCTCGCCGGGATATATGTCCAGCTGACCGATATTCAGGATCTGCCGGCCGGAATAGGCCTTTGTCACATTTGTAAGTTGGTACACCGGCTCCATCAATGACCCTTCCCCTGCAACTGGGCTGCTGACAGGTTGATGAGGAATGCCATACCAAGCAAGACGATCCCCAGGCTGATGGCAAGTTCGAAATTGCCGCGTCGGGTTTCGAGCAAAATAGCGGTGGTCATGACGCGAGTAGAGCCGTCGATATTGCCGCCCACCATCATCACTGCGCCGACTTCAGATAAAATGCTGCCCAGGCCACCGATGAGCGCTACCAGCACACCGCGGCGCGCCTCCCATAGCGTAGCACCAAGCGCTTGCAGCCGGGTGGCGCCCAGCGACCGGACTTGCAGCCGCAAATTAGGACTGACTTCGCCAACCGCGGACATGGTGTAGCCGATTACCAGCGGTGCGGCGATGATGACCTGGGCGGCAATCATGGCTTCCACCGTGAAAAGTTTGGGAATCCAGGCTTGCTGTAGCGGACCAAGCAGACCATTATTGGAGAGCAGCAGGTAAACCGCCAGCCCGACCACTACCGGCGGCAAGCCCATGCCCGTGTAGATCAAGGCTTGAATCATGCGCCGACCCGGAAAACGGGTCAAGCCAAGCACGGCCCCCAGCGGTATTCCAATGATAGCGCTCAAGAGCAGCGCAGCGCCGCTCACCTGTGCGGATACGCCAATTATCTGCCAGAGCGCTGGGTCACCGCTAAAAAACAGCTTCAACCCTTGAATAATGCCTGTAGTGATGGTTTCCAAACTGAGTACCTGCCTTGAACTGGCGGTTGCTAACATCGAAAATCACCTGTATAGATCGATGTGTACAAATATACAGGTGTTCGTCCATTATAATCGTCCTAAAGGCGTCACTCGTGAAAAGGACGATTAACCGCTCACCATTTCAAGGCCATGGCATTGCCATCCTATTGATCCTGGCATTGCTGCTGGGCGGGTGTGTCCAGACCACTCCCGCAGCGATCCGAACGCTGGACAAAGCTATCATCACGCTCATGCCGACGCAAACGCCGGTGCCCGCAACCTCAACGGTTACGCTCACTCCAACCCTCTCGCTGCCAACCGAAACCGCGACCATCACCCCCACCAGCGAACCGGCGGAATGCCGCAAACCGTCCGATGATTATGAATTGGTGAATATCGACGGATACTGGCTCAATGCCCGCACGGTCGCCATGTTGGAATATGCCCAATTGCTGTATGGCAGCGAGATCGACCTGACCGGGAGCGCCATTACACAGGGCTCGTTCCATGATAACGGCGCTGCCAGTTTTGGCACGCACCTTGGCGGAGGTGCGGTTGACCTTTCGGTCATGCGTGCAGGCACCTGGATCGTGCTTTACGATGACATCCCAGTCCTGCTCCGCGCTCTGCGGCTGGCAGGTTTTGCAGCTTGGCTGCGTGAAATCGACGAGGTCTTCCCCGGCTCAGGCATTCACATTCATGCCATCGCCATTGGCGACCGCGACCTGTCAGAAGCGGCTCGCGCTCAATTGGACGGCGAGGCTGGCTATTTTCGCGGGTTTTCCGGGCTGCCGCCGGTCAATAACACGCCAACCCTTGACCGGTACGGCGGTCCGGTGTTGTGCCAGTGGATGCGCGAGGCCGGATACGAAGATTTACGGCCTGTTCCATCCACGCCAGCGCCATGAATTATAGGATACCTGTTTTTATGGTAGCATTCGCCCCATGACCAGTAACCCGGGCAGGCAGCCAGATTTCTTTATTCGGGATATTCCCATTTTCGGGCGCAGTATCCTGGCGCCTATGGACGGCGTATCCGATATGCCGTTTCGCAGCCTGGTGCGGCAGTTGGGGTCGGCTGCCAGCTATACTGAATTCATCAACGCCATCGACATTGTCAACGGCCACCCCGATCTGGCCCGCCGTCTGCAGTATGCGGAATTCGAACGTCCGATCGTTTTCCAGATTTTCGACGACGACCCGCTGCGCATTGTCGAAGCCGCCAGAATACTGCTCGCCTACCAACCTGACGTCATCGACGTAAATCTGGGTTGCTCGGCAAAATGCGTTACCAACCGCGGCGCAGGCGCCGCATTGCTGCGCGAACCTGAAAAAATCGGCGCAATATTCAGAGCCTTATCCCACGCGCTGCCCGTGCCCGTTACCGGGAAAATTCGCCTGGGTTGGGATGAAACTTCCCTTAATTACCTCGAGGTAGCCAGGATTATTCAAGATAACGGCGGCAGCCTGGTCGCGGTTCATGGACGGACGCGCGTGCAGGGTTACACCGGCAGCGCCCGCTGGGAGCCCATCGCTGAAATCAAAAAGGCGCTACAAATCCCGGTCATCGCCAACGGAGATATCACCACCGCAGCCGAAATGAAGCATGTCCTGCAATCAACCGGCGCCGATGCAGTGATGATCGGCCGGGCAGCTTTGGAAAACCCGTGGATCTTCTCGGGGTTGGAACGCGATCGGATCCCGCCAGCGGTGGTGCAACAAACTCTATTGCAGCATTACGGAGCAATGCTGGATTACTACGGCCCGGAACGCGGCAACGTGTTGTATCGTAAGTATGCCAAACGCCTGTTGCAGCCGTATAACCCCGAGCGAAATGAACTTCTGAACCTGCTCACCGCTACTTCGTCGCAAGACTTTCAGACATTATTAAGTGAGTTTTTTAACCGCATCCTGGCTGAACCTATTTTGGAATGAAACAATATAATCAAGTCATCCAAAAAAACCAGAATGGATTGGCGACCTTATGTCGGCAATGACCCATGACTTGTTGGTGCGCGGAATCGCGGCAGCTAAAGCAGACGAAAAATCGGAAGCAATCCGATATTTTACCCGGCTGCTGGGTTTAGACCCGACCGTCGAAGAACAAACCGAAACCTGGCAATGGCTGGCAACCCTCGTTGAAGACCCCATCGAGAAGAAGGCTTATCTGGATGAAATTCTCTCGCGCAACCCGGGCGATGCGCGGGCACGCCGCAAGCTGGCGGAGTTGAGCGGTGCAATCAATCCGGCAGATGTCATCGACCCCGACCGCAAACCTGCTGCGGCGCCTATCGAACCGGTGCGCGCCAAAGCCCAACGTTTTGTGTGTACCGCTTGTGGCGCACGCATGGTGTTCACTGTTGACGGCAATGAACTGGTTTGTGAGAATTGTGGTTCACGTCGGGCTATCGGCGGTCTGAAATCCCGGCTATCTGCGGTCAAACCCGCAAATTTCGCGGCAGCCATGGCAACGACTCGCGGACATGAGATCCCTGTCCGCGCCCGAATTACCACCTGTCAGGGTTGCAGCGCCGAATTTCGCCTCCCACCACATATTTTGAGCGAGAATTGCCCGTACTGTGGGTCGAGTTATGCGACCTCTGATTCGAGCGAAAAAGAAACGATCCAACCTGCCAGCTTGATCCCTTTTAAATTCGGGGAAAGAGAGGTACGCGAAAGATTGCAAAGCTGGTTTACGGCAGAAGGTTTCGATAAGACCCCCTGGTATGCTGCGCCGCGTGGATTTTATATTCCGGTTTGGATTTTTACCGTTGGCGGCCAGCTCTCCTGGACTGCCAGCATTCAGAAAAATGACCTCTGGGAGACCATTCGGGATGCAAAAATTGTCCACCATCCTGAAATCCTGGTGCTCGCTACCAACCGCCTCCCAGTGGCCAGCAAGGAAATTGTCAATACCTTCCATCTGGCCGGGATGGTCAACTTCGACCCGCACTACCTGGCAGATTGGATGGCTGAGACCTACCAGATTCCGGTCAGCGACGCCTCGCTGAACGCCAGAAAAGCTGTGTTGGAGGTGGAGAAGGAGCAAATTCCGAATCAATATAACGAACGGGTCACCAACCTGCGGATCGACCCTGCTTCCATGGCTGTTGATTCGTACCAGCTGATCCTCTTACCGATCTGGTTGACCTCCTACCAGCACGATCAGGAACGATTTGAAGTCACAGTCAACGGGCAGAACGGTCAGGTGATCGGTCAACTGCCGACTCGTGGATTATCCGAATGGATCAGCGGGATTTTTGGCGGGTAGGCAGTTTCAATTTTCACGGAGAAAAAGCATGCCTGCACAAACGAAAAGATTGATTACAGCCGAGGATTTATACAAATTTCAGGTACTCTCATCGCCGAGGATCAACCCTGCCGGAACCCAGGTCGTCTTTTCTGTTCAACGGGTAGATCGAAAATCGGAAAAGAAATATTCCAACCTGTGGATGGTTTCCACCACAGCAGGCAGCCAACCCCGGCAATACACCTTCGGTGACCAATCCGATAACCAACCGACATGGTCACCGGATGGCAAGCTCATATCCTTTGTTTCCAACCGCGGCGACCAGGAAAAACCTGCGCAAATATACTTGATTGAAACTTCCGGCGGCGAAGCCCGACCGCTCACGAAAATCGAAGGGGAAATCGAGGATACGATCTGGTCACCGGATGGCAAAACCTTGCTTTGCACCGTCCGAAAGACTGACGCCGATGTCCTGGCCCGGGAGAAGAACCCGGATTTGAAAAAATTAGGGACGCCTGCCCGCCATTACGACCGGGTATTCTATAAACTCGACGGCTACGGTTACCTGCCGCTGGAACGTACCCACCTGTGGTCGGTCGATGTCAAAACGGGCAAGGCCAAACAACTGACCGATCACTCCGTTCACGACCAGCAGGAGCCGGACATTTCACCGGATGGCAAATGGATCGTCTATGCCTCGAATAGCTGCGAAGATCCGGATGCCTACCCCGACCGGATCGATCTGTTTCTCATGCCTTTCAGCGGCGGGGAGGCTCGCAAAATCAATACCCCCCTCGGCTCGAAAGGATCTCCGCGTTTTTCACCCGACGGCAAATGGATTGCCTATTACGGACAAGAGGGTGAAGGCGAGGGTTGGCGAAATATAGGCGTTTGGATTGTGCCCGTGGATGGGTCGAGCAAGGCCATCAACCTGACCCAGGCCGAGGATATTCACGTCAGCGCCTGGACGATCAACGATATCGGCCAGGCCGAAACACGGCCGGCTTTCTGGTCGAAGGATGGCAAAACAATTTTCTTCCCCGTTTTAACCAAAGGCTCGTCGCATCTTTATCAGGTCGAGGTCAAGAGCCACAAAGTCAGCCCGCTGCTGGATCCGGTTGGCGTGGCATCCGCGCAATCCTTCGACGCCAATTCTTCCAAAATGGCCTACATGTTCGGCACCCTGGCTGACCCGGGTCAGATTTTTGTCGTGGATTTGAAGGGCGGCAAAGCCGGCGTCCCGCACCAGCTGACGCGTTTCAACCGCGACTGGCTGGACCGGGTTGACCTTGGCATTACAGAGGAGGTCTGGTTCAAAGGCAAGGACGACAATACGCTACAAGGTTGGATGCTTAAACCGCCGCACTTCGATCCGGCCAAAAAATACCCGTCGATTATGGAAATTCACGGCGGACCGCTGACGCAGTATGGTTTCCTGTTCATGCACGAGTTCTATTACCTGGCCGCCCAGGGCTTTGTGGTGTATTTCTGCAACCCGCGCGGCGGTCGCGGTTACGGCGAAAAACATGCAGGCGCCATTGCCCGCAACTGGGGTGAAGCCGACTATTCCGACCTGATGAACTGGGCGGATTACGCCGCAAAACTCCCCTATATCGATCCCTCACGAATGGGCGTCACCGGCGGCAGTTACGGCGGGTACATGACCGTCTGGATTATCGGGCATACCCAGCGCTTTAAATCCGCGGTCTCCCAGCGCTGTGTATCGAATTTCGTCTCTATGTGGGGTTCAAGCGATTTCAATTGGGTATTCCAGCAGGAACTTAACGACAAAGCGCCGTTCGAGGATCTGCAATACTACTGGGAGCACTCGCCCATCGCCTATATTGGCAATGCGAAGACACCCACGTTGGTGATTCATAATGAAATGGACCACCGCTGCCCGATCGAACAAAGCGAACAGGTATTTGTTGCGCTCAAACGCCTTGGGGTTGACACCGAATTTGTCCGCTTCCCGGATGAATTCCACGGTCTGTCGCGCACCGGGCGTACCGATCGCCGAATCTTACGCCTGAACCATATTTTGCGCTGGTTCAAGAAATATCTACTGGAAGCTTAACCAGCGGAGGCAAACCATGCATCCCAATCTGCCCCTCATCGACCTTCACCGCCACCTGGAAGGATCCATGCGACTGGAAACCGTGCTGGATCTGGGGCGCAAGCACAACTTGCCGTTGCCCGCCTGGGATGAAGAAGCGCTGCGCCCTTATGTACAAGTCACGAAACCGCAGCCCGGCGTTATGGCTTTTCTGGAGAAAATTGAGTGGCTGGTAACAATTTTGGTGAATTATGATGCCTGCCGGCGAATTGCGTATGAAAATGTGGAAGACTTGCTGCGCGAGGGCATCGATTATGCCGAATTAAGATTCAGTCCATGGTTTATGGCAGAACGACATGGGCTGAATCCTTCCGCAGTGGTTGAGGCAGTAGTGGACGGCGTGGAGGCAGGTGTGAGGGATTTTGGCGTGCCCGTTCAGATCATTGGCATCCTTTCACGCACTTATGGAGCGGATGTTGGGTTCAAGGAACTGGCAGCCCTGCTGGCCTTCAAAGATCACCTGGTGGGCATCGATCTGGCGGGCGATGAAGCCAATTTCCCGGCTCACCTTTTTGCCAAGCATTTCACGCAGGCGCGGGATGCCGGGTTGCATGTCACCGTGCATGCTGGGGAATCCGATGGTCCCGGCAGCATCCGCCAGGCAGTTGAATTGCTAGGCGCCGAACGCATCGGTCACGCGGTTCATCTGTTCGAAGACCCTGCCGTGGTGGACCTCCTACGCGGACGCCGCACCGGCATCGAAACCAATCTGACCAGCAACGTTCAGACTTCATCCGTTGCCAGCTTTGCGGCACATCCACTGCGGGCCATGCTGGACGCTGACTTGCTGGCGACCATCAACACCGACGACCCAGGGATCAGCGCGATCACCCTGAAGCATGAATATGAAATTGCGGCTCCAGCCGCCGGTTTGACGCCCCGCCAAATCGCGCAGGCGCAGGCGAATGCGCTGGAAACCGCTTTTCTACACCCGCTCGATAAGCAGACCCTGCTGGCCGCCAAACAGGATTAATGACTCTCGACAAGCGGTGCGGAAATATCGACCAGGCGGTCGCGTTCGGCTAATTTCCGCATAACCGCTCGACTGCGCAGCCAGAGCCAGGTCATTTGCACTGTACTCGCCAGTGTCAGCCCACCAATGGTGAAAAATAAGCCAGCTGAGGTTTGCAGCCGGATGCCAATACTTAACACGATCAACAGGGTGATGAGCATCAACAGCACTGACTCAGAGACGGCGCGCGTCTTGTGGCTGACTAATATCGCACCCTGAAACCAGCTTTGCAGCACCGTTACCGCGGATAGCGGCAGCGCCAGCCAGAAAGCCTGCCAGCCCATCTGCGCCAGAGCAGGCTCCAATGCCGAGATTTCGAAGAACCAGATGGTGGCCAACGGCGTGATGACCAGCAGCAGGTGGAGAAGAGCTGTGGCGAAAAATAGGAATTTTGTCGTCCGCTTCAGATTCGGCAGCGATCCAAACCGATCCAGGTGCGCAACGGCAACTTCGTTATAGGCATAACCTGCCGAACGCAGTATGGCTATCAATCCGGCCAAAGCTGGCCAGGTCGCCAGGGATTCGATCGCCCGGGGCATGCGGCTCATGGCAGCCGAACCCAACGGCTGCCACATTAAGGTAATGATTGAGGTCATCGCCAGGGGAGCGTAAAAACTGAAAAAGGCCTTCCAGGTAAGCGGTTTAACAGGTTCGGCCGTTTTCACCTGGTAAAGGATCACCGGTTTGACTTTGAAACCCGTATAGACTGCTTCGGCCATGACGGCTGCAGCCTGGGCTGTCGCCCCGACGACCACCCCCGCAAAACCTTTGTACCAGTATCCCAACAGAAGAATCATCCCGGCGACGGCCAGCCGCAGCAAAGTACCAGTTCCAACGACATTCGAGTGGCCAAAACGGATCAAGACGCCCTGGTTAAAACGGCGGTAAGCGATAGCCCAGGTCCAGGGGAGCATGATCGCCAGCCCGAGACGCCCCGGTTCGATAATTTCCCGCGGAACGCCCATGATGTTTGTAACTACCCAGTCATACAACGGAGTGAAGGCAATCAAGCCATGTAAAGCAGTCAGCAAGCCCCCGGAAATCAACATAAATTTGTTGATCTTCTGGTAAGATGCCCAATCCTTGCTGAGAGCGGTCGATGCCGCCAACAGCATAATAATCGGGGCCTCAACAATCAATGCCACCGGCCAGATTACGCCGCTGTAAGCGGCCAGGTTGATTTCCGGCTCAGACAGCCGGGCCATTACGGCGCTCAACAGCGGCAATTCCGCGCTCATCAGGACCCAGCTAAAAGCCAGCGGCCACCAGGTCTTGAAAATTGCTTTGAAAGAATTTTGAACCACTGCTTTATTCACAATAAATGCAATCAAATCTTAAGAAAAAGGCAACGGGCGGAGTATAGCATGGTCAGGGTGAATGTTGGAAAAGCTGTTAGGTTTATGCGCGTCCTAACGTAAATGTGTCATAATTGCTTGAACGAGGTGAAGTTATGGTCAAAAGAGCACTGGAATTGCCTGGCCGGGAAAAGCCGTATCTGATGGCGCACCGTGGTAATCGGGTACGCTGCCCGGAAAATACACTGGCTGCATTTCGCTGGGCGCTTGCGGACGGTGCGGACATTCTGGAAACGGATTTGCACCTGTCGGCTGATGGAGAACTGGTCTGCATTCATGATGCCACCCTCGACCGCACCACCGATGGCACTGGTCCGGTATCGGCCAAAACGCTCAGCGAATTGAAGTCGCTATCAGCCTCTTATGGTCGGTCGGAATTTGCTGACGAGCGCATTCCGACCCTGGATGAGGTCGCAGCAATCCTGCCAGCTGGAATCGCACTGGCTTTGGAACTTAAAACCAGCCGCTTCCTGGAACCCGCCGTCGGCCGCCAACTGGTTCATAAATTGCGTACAACCGGCGTATTCGACCGAACCGTGCTGCTTTCATTCCACCTGGATTACCTGCAAGCAGTTCAGCGCGAAGCACCCGATCTACCAATCGGGCCGATCTCCATGACCAACCCTTTCCCGCGAAAAGGCGTACAGCTCAATGGATCATTTTGGCCGGCCCTGCTGATTAACCCGTTCTTCGCCCGCACTGCGCATCGCTACGGACAGGTGACCTGCCCGCTCGATCCCACCCCTGACTCGCGGCTGAAATGGTATCGCTGGATGGGCTTTGACGCCATTCTGAGTGATGATCCCGGCACGACTCTGGCTAAAATGCGAGCAATCGGCTGGCGGGTTTAAAGCCAACCCCTCAGGCCGTACACCCACAGGCCAAAATATTCCTTGAGAGCATTGGTCGTCTGGGATAAAGCGCCAACATTGGGCAAGAAATTGATCAGCTGGGCAGCAAAATTGCCGTTCCACAGATCTTGCCAGGCATAATCCGGCACGGCGTAATCGGCTGGAGCCGGGATTACTTCAATCCCCTGTTTTTCAAACAGGGCGGCCGAACGCGGCATATGCATTGCTGAGGTGACCAGTACAATGCGGTCGATGCCTTCTTCCTTGAGCATCCGCGCGGAGAAAAGCGCATCTTCATAGGTGTTCTGGGAATCTGGCTGCAGCCAAAGCGCATCTTCCGGGATGCCTATGAAAACCAGCACCTCTTTCATCTCCTCAGCAGGGGTACTCGGGCGGCTGCCAAGCCAGGTGATGTTGCCCCCACTTAGCAGCAAGCGCGGGGCTATCCCTTCCCAATAAAGCCGCGCAGCGTAAAGTACGCGGTCGCCGGCGCCGTTCAGCTCGACCGCAGCCCGCGGCGGCCCGTAGGATTCGGTTCCCCCACCCAGGACGACAATCACATCGGCTGAGGGGATGGTCTCAGGTGATGTGATCCGGGCTTCCAGCGAGCGCACCAGGCTGGCTGAAACCCAGCGGTTACCGCCAACCCAGAGAATAATTAGCGCCAATCCCAGAAAGGTGTTACGCGCCCGGCGTTTTTCTGAAAATAAGAGCGCGAAGAGGATCAAAATGCAAGCAAGGCCGATTGGGTAAACCAGCAGTGGCAGTAATTTCGAAAAAAAGACAAACATGCAAACCTCATGGGCGGCGAAAAGGAAACGGTTTAGAAATTATACCTTCCAAATTCTGGTATTAAATTCCAGGCAAAACCTGGCAGGCTTGCCCCTATTGCCTGATTTTAGGTAAAATAAAAATAAATCACAAAGGAGGGAAAAATGAATAAATGGCGGATGGTTAACGCACTGACCCTGACCATGATGTTGATCGTCAACACGCTGGCAAATACCCTGCCGCTCAACGGCAAAACGACGGCTGAAATTTCCAATTCCTACCCGGTGCTGTTTACCCCGGCCGGATACGTATTTTCGATCTGGGGTTTGATTTACCTGGCATTGATCGGATTCACCGTTTTTCAGGCGCTGCCGGGTCAACAGACCAATCCGCGCATCGAACGCGTCGACGGCTGGTTTGCGTTGGCCAATCTCCTCAACGCCGGCTGGATTTTCGCCTGGCACTGGGAGCTGCTTGGGCTGTCCGTTATCCTCATGTTGGGCTTGCTAACCTGCCTGCTGGTTATATACACCCGTTTGGAAATTGGATTGCACCCCCCGCTCCATCCAATGGAACGAGCGCTGGTTGATTTTCCTTTTTCGCTCTATCTGGGTTGGATCTCGGTGGCAACCATTGCCAATATCAGCGCAGCGTTGTATGCCGCCGGTTGGAACGGCTTGGGCCTATCGCCGGAAATTTGGGCAGTGATCATGATCGGCGTCGCAACTTTGATTGGACTGCTGATGATCCACCGGCGCAACGCCGTTGCCTACCCGGCGGTGCTCATCTGGGCGTTCATTGGTATTCGCCTCCGCCCGGAGCAGGTCGAGGTCGTGGGCACTGCTGCTGGCGTGGCAGCATTTATCCTGCTGATTTACGTCACATTACGCATGCTGCGCGCCCGACAGAAAATGCTCATTGAAGCCCGCGGTGAGCGTCCAACCGATTAATGGATGAACAGTTTGTGCTGAGGTTCACAAAGTCGTTTGTCGGTTATAATCAGCAGCATTCTTCATAAGCAATTATTAAACCCACCCTTTGGGAGGTAACGTGATGATTGAAAATTTAGTGCTGCTGCGTCATGGTCAGTCTACCTGGAACCTGGAAAACCGTTTCACCGGCTGGACGGATGTTGATCTGACTGAGACGGGCATGCTGGAAGCCAAACAGGCCGGCCAGCTCATGCTGCAGGAAAAATACGAGTTCGATTATGTGTTCACCTCGGTGCTCAAACGCGCCATCCGCACCCTGTGGATTGCCCTGGATGCCATGGATGCCATGTGGCTGCCAGTCGAGCGCGCCTGGGAGCTTAACGAACGCCATTACGGCGACCTGCAGGGTTTGAATAAAGCTGAGACCGCCAAGAAGTTCGGCAACGAACAGGTGCAGATCTGGCGGCGCAGCTTTGCCACCCCACCTCCCCCGCTGTCATTGGATGACCCGCGCCACCCACGCTTCGACCGGCGTTATGCGAACGTTGACCCACAAATGCTCCCGGCGACTGAATCCTTGAAGATCACCCTGGCGCGGGTGATGCCATACTGGGAAAAATCCATCGCGCCGCGGCTGCTGGCCGGTGAGAAAATATTGGTGGTGGCTCACGGCAACAGCCTGCGCGCCCTGGTCAAATACCTCGACAATATTTCGGATGACAATATCGTCGAATTGAATATTCCTACCGGCGTGCCGCTGGCCTATTCACTTGACGGTAAATTCAATGTGCTTACCCGCCGCTACCTGGGCGATGCCGAAGCGGTCAAAGCAGCCACAGAAGCTGTAGCGCGCCAGGGCGTGGCCAAACCTTAATATTGTGGGAGAACTGCTGCGAAAAAAGGGACTGCTTCGACAAGACGTAGTCCCTTTTTGTTATTAGCGTGTGGTTCGCAACTCGCAATCCGACTCTACTTAATCTCCCTGTGTCTTGAACACATAATCCCAGAAGGGCGATGAAACGCCGAAACGCATATTCGGCGATTTAAAGTGGTGGCGCATGTGGTGGCGCTTCAAGGCTTTCCAGATTCCTGTGCGCATGGGGAAATGGTGAGTGGCGTAGTGGGTCAGGTCATAAGCCAGATAACCGATAATGAATCCAGAGAAAAGCGGTCCGACCCAATGACTGCCACCCAGGATGGCGCCAAAGAACAGGTGAAAAAAGCCATAGAAAAGCAGCGCCAGTGGGATGCTCACCACCGGCGGCATGACCAGGCGGGTTTTGCATTGCGGTTGCGCGTGATGCACCCCATGGAACAAAAAGAATATTTTCTTTTGCGCCTCGGTTTTGGGACGATAATGAAACACAAAGCGGTGCAGTAAATATTCTGCCAGCGTCCACAGGAAAAGGCCAAACAGGAATGCAAAGAATATCCAGCCCAGTCCTTGGCCTTGCGGCCAATCGATAAATCCGCGCACCAGGGCATAAAGGCTGATCGGCAGCCAGATAATTACCACTACCGCAGGGTGGATGTGAGAGAAGAATTCCAGAAAATCCGATTCAAAAAGCCGGATCGGCTCCTCATTGTGGTCGATTTTGATTTCTTCCATTATTTCCTCAGTTCTACAAACAGGAACGGGATGTTTTTTATTTTACCCAGCAATGGTTCGGGTTACAATCATTTTTAAGGTTATTGTTAAGCCATGCCTCCCCTGATTTGCGTCCATTCCTATTATTCACTGCTGGAAGGTGTCCATTCGCCGGCTGATCTGGCTGCGCGGGCAGCCGCGCAGGGATTGACGGTTTTGGCATTGACGGATCATAACATGCTCACCGGCGCAGTTGAATTTGCCCTGGCCTGTCGGAAAGCAGCCATTCGGCCGATCTTCGGGCTGGAAGTGGATGTGCAACCACCGTCAGAGGTCCAACCGAATGGACCGTTGCCGCGCCTGACGCTGCTGGCAGAGAATGAGGAAGGCTGGTCCAACCTGTGCCGGCTGAGCAGTCTGGCGAATGTGGACGCTGGGCGTCCTTTGACTACGAACGAAATCGGTTTGCATTGCGCCGGGTTGATTTTGCTCACCGGCGGCAGCCGCGGAACTGCAAACCTGTTTTTGCGTCAAGGACAACCAGGTTTTGCCCGGCAAATGCTGGCAGAGCTTTTACGGCTGTTCCCGGACCGTCTTTTTGGACGATTAACCGGCAGCAGTCCCCTCCAGGCAGAAGAACAGCTATTCGCTGACCTGGCCGGGCAAGTAAATCTTCCGCTGGTGCAAGCCCCTGAAGTTTTTTACCTTAACAAAGAGGACGAAAACCTGCACCGCACGGTCTGTGCCATCCGCACAAACCTCCCGATGCAAAAAATCGCTCCCATTCATGGCTACACGCAATTTGCTATCTTTCCTCAAAGCGTATCCAGTGAAATTCTTGCTGCTCGTTACCCACAAGCTGCTCAAAACGCCGAAATGGTAGCAGCCCTTTGTTCATTCGAAATGCCCTTCGGAGTGGTTCGCTTCCCACAAGTTCCGCTTCCGGCCGGTCAATCCCCTTCTCAGGCGCTGCGGGAAAAAGCCTATCACGGCGCGAAAACGCTCTACCAGAAAATCACTCCTGCGCTCGAGGAGCGGCTGGAACACGAGTTGACCACGATAGCGGGATTGGGCTATGACCCAATATTCCTGATCATGGAAGAATTGCTCACCTTCGCCCGAAAGCAGGGCATCCTGTTTTCGTCGCGTGGGTCGGCAGCTTCTTCACTGGTCGCGCACTGCCTGGGGATCACCAGCCCGGATCCGCTGCGGTTATCCTTGTATTTCGAGCGCTTCCTCAACCCGGCCCGCTCCTCTCCTCCCGACATCGATACCGATATCGATTCACGCCGGCGGGATGAGATCATCCAGCATTGCTTTGAAACCTACGGTGAAGATCAGGTGGCGATGGTAGCGACCATCAACCGCTTTCGGCCGCGTTCTGCTGCCGGAGACGTAGCAAAAGCGCTTGGTTTTTCACCTGCCGAATCCCGCAAACTGTCGCACGAACTTCCCAATTCTTTTTTTGCCGGGCGCGGCGGTGCAGGCGGCGGAGGGGTTGAAAAGGACATCTTCGCTGATTTGACGCATCATTATCCGGATGGGATTCACCAGGAAGTGTTCGCCCAATCCCGGCGGTTACTGGGAATCCCGCGCCATTTGTCTGTGCACCCCGGCGGATTGGTGATCTCGCCAGGTAAGATGACCGATCTGGTCCCGGTGATGCGCTCAGACGGAAAAGGCGTGTTAATCTCACAGTTCGATCTTGAATCACTGGCGTATCTGGGTCTGGTCAAAATTGACCTGCTTGGCATCCGCGGCTTGACGGTTATGGCGGACGTGGCCGCAGCAATTCACTCGTGGAGCAAGGCGGATTATGCCCGCCCCACCCAGGTGCTGGAAAAAATTCCGCTTGAAGATAAACCAGCCAGTGAAATCGTCTCGACCGGAAAAACAATTGGCTGCTTTCAGATCGAAAGCCCGGGCATGCGCTCCACCCTGCAACTGATCCATGCAGTCACCCCGGATGACGTCATGGCAGCCCTGGCGCTGTATCGACCCGGTCCATTACGCGGCGGGCTGCGCGACGCTTTTATTCGACGGCATAACAAGGAAGAACCCGTCAGCCAACTGCACCCCTCGCTGACTGCCGTTCTGAATGATACCTATGGGGTGATCCTTTACCAGGAGCAAGTGCTGCGAATTGCTCATGAAATTGCCGGACTCAGCCTGGCGGAATCGGACTTACTGCGGCGCGCGATGAGTCATTTTGATCCCGGCAAACAAATGCAAAATTTGAAGGATAAGTTTGTTCGCGGCGCTGGCAACCGGCAGCAGATCGCGCCCAGCCTGGCTGAAAAAATTTGGGATATGATGGCTGCCTTTGCCGGTTACGGCTTCCCAAAAGCTCATGCGGCCTCGTACGCACAGGTTGCCTGGAACTCCGCCTGGTGCAAGGCGCATTACCCGGCCGAATTTCTTTCAGCAGTGCTGGCTAACTGGGGCGGCTATTACAGCCAGCGGGTTTACCTGATGGAAGCCCGCCGCCTTGGATTTACACCCAGGCCGCCGCACATCAATTTTTCAGGCCGCGAATGCACCGTGGTATACCCTGGCGGCAGCGCGGTGCTGTACCTCGGACTGGACCAGGTGCGTGACCTCACCAACCGAACTATCCAACGAATCATCCAGCAGCGACCATTCCATTCCTTGGAAGAATTCCTGCTGCGCGTCGATCCGCGTCTCGCTGAAGCGCAGAATTTGATCCGCTGCGGGGCTCTGGCGGGTCTGGGTTCCATACCCGGCTTGCTGCACCAGTTAGGAACGGGGACGCGAAAACCCGGGCAGCCCTCCTTATTTGAGAGCGAGCCAGCAATAGATGAACCGGATTGGACGCCGATTGAGCGGGTGGCGGCGCAGCAGGAAATCCTCGGAATCGGCGTCGATGCTCACCCGTTAGACCTGTACGCGGAGCAGTTGCGCCGCATCCAGGCTATCAGCACAGTTGAAGCCTTGGGGACCAGTGGTAAAAAAATAACGGTGGCTGGCGTCCGCCAGAGCCATCGCCGCAGCAAAACCTCGTCCGGAGAGTGGATGGCTTTTCTCACGCTGGAAGATTTCGACGGGATGTTGGATGTGGTGCTCTTTCCAAGCGTTTTCCGCGTCACCCGAAAAGAAATCTTCACAGAAACCAGACCGATTCTTGTCGAGGGGGTAATGGAAACCAACTCGGAGCGCGAAGATCCATTTTTACGCGCAGAACGCGTGCATTTATTGGGTGAGTAAGGGATTCACCTGCATCCAACCGGTGTAAAATTCGTATAATGGTATTGGAGCATTTAAACCATGATTGAAAAAACAAGAGTCCCCCTTCTATTGTGGCCCTTTTGGGTTTTGTGGCGCCTGGTATTGGAGGTTTTCGAACTCACCGGAAGACTGGTGGGAGCCATACTTGGATTGGTCTTCATGATCGCCGGGATTGTGTTGACCGTGACGGTCTTCGGGGCCATCATTGGCATTCCGTTGATCGTTTTTGGCTTTATGCTCTCCCTGCGCAGCCTATTCTGAAAATATGGCAGATACTCCGCGGAGCGCCAACCGCGCCCCGGTTCGCCGTGACAAAGCCGAGCAGTTGGTGCTGGTCACCCTGCTATTCTTTGGCGGCTCCGTCATGGTCACCCGGGTTTTCCTCGAACTAACCGGTTACCCCCAGATAGGGGGTGGTGGATTGCACTTCGCCCATGTGATCTGGGGCGGGATGTTTTTATTTGTAGCCACACTTCTGCCGATCATATTGGCCAACCAATGGGCGCTTTACTGGTCCGCCGCGACAGGTGGAATCGGTTTTGGCCTGTTTATCGATGAGGTGGGTAAATTCATCACACAGACCAATGATTATTTCTACCCGCCGGCCGCTCCGATTGTTTACACCCTGTTTCTGATAACGACGCTGGTCTATATCCACATCCGCCGACCTAAAGAGGCGTCGCCACGCGAAGAACTTTATCGCGTACTGCAAGGATTGACCGAACTGCTGGACCACGACCTGGATGCAACTGAAAGGGCTGCCCTGAAAAGGCGCCTGGATAGTATCCGCCGTCAAAGCGATGATCCGCAGTTACTCAAGCTGGCCGAATCATTGGACCTGTACATCCAGTCGGAACATATTCAGACTGCGCCCGAAAGGCGGCCGCAATGGATACTCAAGCTTCAGAACTGGGTGAAAGCCGTCGAAAATTTCTTCACCCGTCCCCGGTTGCGGATCGTTCTGATTCTCGGCCTTGGTTTTGTGGGTGTTTACTCGATCATCCGGCTGGTAACTTTTGGCATGTTTGCAACGGCAGTGTTCCAGGGCGTGGATATTTCTCCATTGGTTCGTCCGGCTGATATTGATGTGGCCAATCAGCCGCTCTGGTTTGCCATTCGCCAGGCGGTTCAAGGCCTGGTTGGTTTTCTTTCTTTCCTGGCAGCCATTTATTTTGTGCTAAAACGCGATCACACCGCCGTTACGTTGGCCATCCTTGGCCTGACTTTTTCACTGGTCGTGGTTAATATCCTCGTTTTTTATCTGGATCAATTTTCCGCCACATTCGGCGCGCTTTTTGAATTTTCGATTTTGATGGGCGTGGCGGTTTACCGCCAGCGTTTCTTGATTACCCCGCGTACGCCCACCGATCCGCCCGTCAAACTTTAAAGGACGTCGCTGACCGGAAAAATGGCTGCCGGATTGGTCTCGGTGATCTCCGCCTGTAAAGTCCCCTTGCTGATCTCGCGCAGCGCGCCTTGAAAGCCAGGTAAGTTTTTAGCGGCAAACTGAAGCGTCAGAGTGACATCCCCTGCAAAATTTTCATCTAGGATTTGCCCGCCGTGTTCAGTGATCAAAATTCGGACGCGCTCGAATAGTGGGTAAGGCGATACCAGCCTGACTGTATGAGTTTGAATTTTCTCGGCCAGCGGCAGACCGTCTAAAACGGATTTGACCGCATCGGTATACGCGCGCACCAATCCTCCGGTGCCAAGTTTGGTCCCGCCAAAATAGCGGGTCACCACCACTGCAGCATCGCCCAGGCCGCTGCCTTTTAGCACTGCCAGCGCGGGCCGACCGGCCGTTCCCTGAGGTTCACCGTCGTCCGAGCAGTGTTCGGTGATGCTGGCGCCGTGCCCAATGATGAAAGCCGGGACGTTGTGGGTTGCAGCCGGATGAACAGCCCGGATTTTGGCAATAAAATCACGAGCTTCCTCGACCGAAAATACCGGCGTAATTGTGGTAATGAAACGCGAATTTACCACTACAATTTCAGTATGATGTTCACTGGCTGGAATAAGCAGGCGGTCGGTTTTGTTCATTGCAAGTTTACAATTCCGGGAACAATAGTCAATTGATCAAGGGTAAAAATTTATTCGGGATGTTATACGCCCCGAACTGATAGAACACCCTTCGGATTGGGCGCACTGCAAGCGAGTAAAGTTAAGCATCTCAAAGATTGCCAGGAGACCCTTCGCTTCGCTCAGGGTGACATCCATTTATTTTAGACTTAGTATACCTGTGAAAATTGGAGAAGGATGAGGTTCAGGACAATGAAAGCAGGGATTGATTTTATTGGAGTGGGTGTTGGGGCAGTGATTATTGATCCTCAGGGCCGTTTGTTTCTGGCAAAGCGGGGGGAAAAAGCGAAAAACGAGCGCGGCTGCTGGGAATTCCCGGGTGGAAGCGTTGAATTTGGGGAAACCCTGGCGGACAGCCTGAAACGTGAAATGCAGGAGGAGTACGGAATAGAAATTGCTGTCGGCAAGCTTTTGGATGTGGTCGACCACATCCTTCCCCGGGAAGGCCAGCATTGGGTTTCACCTACCTACGTTTGCAAAGTCATCCGTGGAGAACCGCGCATCATTGAACCGAATAAATGCGCTGAAATCGGCTGGTTTGCGCTGGATGAAATTCCGGAACCGCTTTCAGTCATCAGCCGGGAAAACCTGCAGAACTATCGATCAACTTTACTGGCAAAGTCAGCCATACCCTCCACAAAGGTGGCATCCATGAAACATTTTCTAGTGTATATCCAATACAAAGTACCCGTCGAGCAACTGGGCGATACGGTCCGGAAGCACCGGGAGTTTCTCCAAATCGGTTACGATCGCAGCTGGCTGCTCATGTCTGGCCCGCGCAACCCGAAAACTGGCGGCAGTATTGTCGCGCATGCACCTTCCCGCGAAGATTTAGCGAGTTTTTTCGAGGACGACCCGTATAAACTGCAGGGGCTGGCCGACCACGAATTCACGGAATTCGACCCGGTCAAATTTCAACCGTTTCTGACCGACTGGGTAACAGGTTTGGAATAACGCTCGAGCAGCAGATCGGCAATTTCATCCGCTCCGTTAATGCCATCACATTGAATTTTCGGGGTCTGGAGTAACTGCTCCGGTAAATTCCCCCAATTTCCACTGCTAAAATCCGAGTAATTGAGTTCGAACGCACCCATCGTGCATTGCGCAAATTCTGCCAGGGGCGGCGTTTCTGGGAATTTTTCCCGAGGGATATAGGCAAAAGGCAAGCCCGCCTGATACACCTCGGCGACGGTGCTGTAACCAAGCTTGGCTATGACCGCATTGCTGGCCTGAACCAGATCGGGATGATAAAAATTGCTGCGGTGGGGTAAAAGGATCAGATTGTCTTCCCGTAACAATTGGTTGGAGGTACCGGGCAGCACGAAACGGCAATGGGCGTACTTTTTCAATTCGGTCAGGCTGGAGAATTTTTCCTCAATGCCACCCACAGTGACCAGTATCACCTGCTCGTCAGGTGCAACTCCTAAGCGTTCACGGGTATCCGCTCGCTGATGAACAGGCCGGCGGGCAACCGGCTGTACCTGTTGCGCGGCTGAATTGGTTTGAACTGCCGGCACAGCTTGAATGTGCAGATCTGCCTGACTAAATACCTGCTCGAAATCCTGGATGAAGGGAATGAAACCCGGTTCTAGGTCTGTGTACCCGGCATAAATAAAGTCCCAGGTGAAGTTTTCTACCAGAACGGCCGGCAGCCCGGCGGCGTGCGCTGCCTGAATGCCAACTGGCGCGATATCGCACACGACCAGCCGGCATTGGCGCTCTGTCAGGATTTTGGCTGCCTGTAAAATCTGCCTATGCGCAGTTGTTTTGGCGTGTGTGAGCTTTGCAAGGGTGGCAGGCAAATCTTCGCTGAATGGCGATGTTTGTACCAGGCCAACGTCGCTGGCGAAATTATGATAGGTAAACCCGGCGCTTACCGAATCACGAAAAAACCATTCAGGTACCTGCGTAAACAAGTCAAAATGAACATTTGGTAGTCTGGCTTGCAATGCCTGCATCACCGCTGAAGCCCTGGCAGCGTGCCCAAACCCGTGAGCGGTTATAAAATAGCCCATCCGAAATTCAGTCTTTATTGACCTACCCTCGACAAGAGATAATATCAGCCGCAATTGTACCCGACTGCGGCAAATCAGCCATTCAGAAAAAGGATTGATCGATCCTTGCTGCTACTTACCAGACGCTCCATGGCTAAAGGTATAATTTACATATGAAGACAGCGGGGTTCGGTCGCATCCATATCGCGCGCTTGCTTATTGGGCTGGTTATTTTCTTCAACCTGCAAGCCGCGTTTTTGTTCATCATTAGCCCGGCTGCCTATTCGGCTGGATTTGAAGTCGGCGGCATCGTTGGCGAAAAACTGGTTCAGGGAATGGGCATCCTCTTTTTGATGTGGAATGTTCCTTATATTTATGCGTTGATGGATCCGATTCGGCACCGGACAGCCCTCCACCAGGCGATCATCATGCAGGTGATCGGCGTCGTTGGCGAAACCATCCTCTGGCTTACACTGCCATCCGGGCATCCAGCCATGGAAAGCACGGTCGTCCGGTTTGCAATATTCGACGGCAGCGGGCTGATTGCACTATGCGCAGCGCTTTGGATTACCCACCACAGTGGTTAAACGGGGTTTTGCGCGGGTTCTTCGTTTTCAGGCTCTTCAAAGGGCGCTTCAGTTGGGATAACCGGCAATCGGACGAACATGCGACGGATAAAATCCTTCGGCCGGGTTACTACCCGCAGCACCACCACGCTCATGTCGTCTCGTGGCCGCCCTTGATCCAGGCGGATCGCCTGTGTTAACAGTGAATCGGCAATTACCTGAGCCGATGGCTCCTGTTCTTCAAGCATCCCCTCCAATAAGGAGCACACATCAATGCCAATCCCACCGTTAGCTGTGCCAGAATTCATCACGCCATCGGTATACATGACGACAGTTGTGCTTTTCTTCAGGTTAATCTCGGAGATCGATGGCCGTACATTACGCGCTGAACCAATAGGTTGAGGCATGCCGCTCAAACATTCCACCCGGCTGCTCTGCGCCACAAAAATTGGCGTGGGATTATTGCGTGTCAACACCAGTGTGCAGGTTTCAAGGTCGGCGCTTAAGATGTTCAAGTAAGCAGGATCGCGGCCACTGCGCTCGGTAAACAGGAAGTCAGAAACCGCGCGAGCGGCTGCGCCATCCCGTATTCCATCAGATAGCAAGCCAAGGACCTTACGAACTACCAATCCAGAAACAAGTTTCCCAAGATGACCAGTGGTTAAGGCATCACTCATGACCACTGACAGGCCGCCGTTTGGGCGCTCAATGACTTCGATCGAATCCCCGCTTTCATGCGACCCATGTTGCGTAACCTTGGCTACGGCAATCTGAATTTCCATTTGATAATTTTACATTAAAAATTCAGGTTGGGAAGTCGAATCCGAAGCAGCCACGATCACCGTCAGTAAATCTTGCCGGTAAGCGATGGTCTCTATCCTGGCAATAAACCCGTATTCCTTCAACTTCACCCGTGATTCTTCCAGTGTGTTCCGATCTGGCAAAGTCTGTCTGGTAACCCGGTATAGCCATCGCAGAAGAATGCGCCCAAAGCTGCCTCCCCCGACCTGCACCCCAAGCAGGACAATCAGCTTCCCCATAGGCCTTAATACCAATCGGCAGGCTTTTAATGTCTCCGGGTCAGCAATGTATTCGCTGGGAAAGGTAGCAACAATGGTATCTATCGATGCGTTAGCAAGAGGAATCTGCTGCGCCAACCCTCGTACCAACATCGCTGGCTGCTGGGCTATTTTGCGTACATTGTGTTTGGCTATGCGCAGCATATACCGACTTTGGTCTATGCCAAAAGTGCGGTAACCCGCTGCAATCAGAGCAGCCTGCAATATACCTGTGCCGATCCCCAGTTCGAGGACATCCTTGCCCTCGATCAGCGGCAGCACCGACCGCACCCAACCCTTCCAGCGCCCGCCTGAGACCGTCGCAGCCACCAGGTCGTAGCTCCAGGCAAAAGAATGGTAGAGCAGGTGAAAGAAGATGTGTAAAAACCAGCTCACAGTTGAAAAGAATATCACAATATGAGAATTCTTGGATAAATCGTTTGCATAAATCGAATATTTGTTCTATAATGTTAGCGTGGCAGAGGAATCGCTTTCTGTACTAAAAAACCTGACTGACCTGAGCCGGTTCGAACAAGAAGAGCCGGTTACGCCCGGCTGCCCGCTGCCGGAGGACGGCCCAATGACTGCGGGCGCCCCGCCAGGCCGTTCTTCGACCGGTTCGATCCCAGAAATATTCCGCGCCAAAAAATCAGGCGGAGGAGAAATCCGCCTGCTCAAGACTGTACTCAGCAGCGCCTGCGAACGCAATTGTAATTACTGCGCTTTCCGCGCCGGGCGGGATTTTCACCGCGAATCGCTCAAACCGGATGGCATGGCCAAACTGTTCAGGCAACTCAACCAGTCCGGCATCGCTGAAGGTCTTTTTCTGAGTTCCGGGATAGTGGGCGGCGGCATTCGCACCCAGGATAAAATTCTTGACACAGCCGAAATATTGCGCTTTAAGCACGGCTATAAAGGCTACCTGCACCTCAAGCTCATGCCGGGCGCTGAAAAGAACCAGGTACTGCGAGCAATGCAGTTGGCCAACCGTGTTTCCATCAACCTGGAAGCGCCCAACCCGGGGCGGCTGCAAAAACTGGCGCCCTTGAAGATTTTTAAAAATGAATTGTTGCAACCGTTGCAGTGGGCAGATGAAATTCGCCGCACCTTCGATCCTCGCCTTGCTCTCGACCTGCGCTGGCCGTCACTGGCAACCCAGTTCGTGGTTGGCGGCGTGGGCGAAACGGATCTTGAATTGCTGCAACTCACCCAATACCTGCACGGCAAGTTATCCCTTTCTCGCGTCTATTTCTCGCCATTCAAACCGGTGCGTGATACGCCGTTCGAAAATCTGCCGCCTGAGAATCTGTTGCGTCAGGTACGCCTTTACCAGGCTGCTTTTCTGCTGCGCGATTACGGCTATAGTCTGGAAGATTTTCAATATTCAAGCAGCGGACAACTTCCGTTGGATGCAGATCCCAAACTAGCCTGGGCGCGCGAACATCTGGCAGAAAATCCGCTGGACATCAACACCGCTGACCGGATTCAACTGCTGCGAATCCCGGGCATCGGGCCCGTTTCTGCCAAACGCATTTTGACATCCCGCCACCAACATCCGATCAAGGAACCAGGTGCGCTGCGTGCGCTTGGAATACCTCTGGAACGTACGCTGCCTTTCATTTTGATCGATGGAAAACGACCCGACCGGCAGCTGCGGTTGTGGTGATTGGATGACTTGTAATTAAATGCGTTAATGCGGGGGCGAGAGGATTTTAACATCCCCTCAATGGGGAGAACGTCCGACAATTAAAAAACGGTCTTGCGACCGTTTTGCAGTCGGGGCGAGAAGATTTTACTATCCCCTCAATGAGGAGAACCACCGACAAACATAAAACCACCATTTTGGTGGTTTCTGTTTGCAGTCGGGGCGAGAGGATTTGAACCTCCGACCTCTTGCACCCCATGCAAGCGCGCTAGCCGGACTGCGCCACGCCCCGATTTGCGAGCAAAATTATAAGCCACATACTTATTTTCTGCAACCCTTCAAACACCCTTCAAAATCCTCTGACTCCAATAAATGCACGCAGTTAATTTCACCCCTCCCCTGTTCGATTCATTGAGAGTATAATCGCCACGTTAAGCCAGCGCCAAGCTGGCATTTGTCTGACCCGGAGGTCTTGACTGCATGAATCGTCGTTATGTAAACCTGATTATCATCCTCCTTCTGCTCGCACTCTCGATCTGGATCGACCTTCCCTCGAACCCCGGAATTAAAATAGGATCCTTTGAACGCAGCCTTGAGACAGTGCTGGGGCTGGACCTGCGGGGTGGCATGCAGGTGATCCTGAGCGTCCCCGCAGAAATTGCGGTTACCCAGCAAAATCTGCAGGATGCCGCTCAAATTTTGGAGAACCGGTCGAACGCTTTGGGTGTAGACGAAGTAGTTTACCAGACAGCTGGTGAGCGCATCATCGTCGGCGAATACCCTGGCGCTTCGAATGCGGAAGACGTAATCGGCAAAATTAAAGAAACCGGACAACTGGAGTTCGTTGATTTTGGAGATGTGCGTGTCCCTGAAGGAACAGTGGTCGAGACCGATTTCGGTTTATCCACCTCCACTGGCGCTGAAGCCACCCCGACCGTAGAAGTTACCCCCACAACCGAATCAACTGCGACGGCTGAAGCAACGCCGGAAGCTACACCGGCTGAAACCACCTCGGCTACCCGCTATCACACCGTTTTGACCGGAGCCAACCTCAAGTCGGTTAGCGTGGTACGTGGCCAGTTAAATGACTACACCGTGGCTCTGGAGTTCGACTCCGAAGGCGCCGATATTCTTAAAGAATGGACGACAACGAATGTCGGAAAAATTTTGGGAATCGTGCTGGATAAAACCGTAATTTCCTCGCCTTCGGTGAACAACCCGATTCCAGACGGACAGGCTGAAATTATCGGTTCATTTACCAATGAATCCGCCAACGCACTGGCGGTCCAGTTGCGCTACGGTTCGCTGCCCATTCCCCTGGAAATCGAGCAAATCCGCGTGATTGGCCCGACACTTGGCCAGGACTCGCTGGATAAGTCGCTCTTGGCCGGCATCATCGGTTTCGGAATTGTCATGTTGTTCATGGGAATTTATTACCGCGTCCCTGGTGTGGTGGCTGACCTGGCAATCATTTTCTACGCCTTAATCACCTTTGCCATCTTTAAACTGGTTCCGGTGACATTAACCCTGCCCGGCATCGCTGGCTTCTTGCTCAGTACCGGTTCAGCGCTGGATGCCAACATCCTGATTTTCGAACGCTTGAAAGAAGAGTTGCGTAACGGCCGCACCATGCGGCAGGCCATTGACCTTGCCTGGCGGCGCGCCTGGCCGTCCATTCGCGATTCGAATATTGCCGCATTGATTACTGCCGCGATTTTGTTCTGGTTCGGCTCGACCTTCGGCGCCAGTTTTGTCAAAGGTTTTGCGCTGACCCTGGCTCTTGGCGTGGGCGTCAGCCTTATGACCGCATTCACCGTAACCCGCACCCTGCTCGGCCTGGTGGTTGATTTGTTCAAAGATCCAGAACAACGCCCGGGTTTGTTCGGGCTCTAAAGGAATGCATCATGATTAATATTCTTGGTAAACGCTACTACTACTTCGCCCTTTCCCTGCTGTTGATCATCCCCGGATTGATCATCCTGGCGGTCAAAGGTTTGCCGCTGGCCATCGATTTCAAGGGGGGGACGCTGCTTGAGCTTCAATTCCCCTCCACTCAGTTGCCTGAAACCAGCGCTGTGATCGCTCTGTACAACGACATGGGATTCAAAGAGGTTCAGGTACAAACCGCCCTCGGTATTTCCGGTGAACGCGACATCCTGGTAATTCGCTCGCCTTTTATGGACGATACGACCAAGATCGCGCTGGTCGAGCAGATGAAAACCGATTTTGGCGTCAGTGAAATTTCCGTCAACCGCTTTGACAGCGTCGGCCCGGTCATTGCCCAACAGGTGACCAGTCGGGCTGCCCTGGCAGTTGCCATCGCTGCGCTGGCAGTCATCCTCTATATAACTTATGCGTTCCGCGGCATCCCCCATGCCTTTCGCTACGGCGTTTGCGCGATCATTGCCATGCTGCATGACATCCTGATTGTGTTCAGCATCACTGCCATCGGATCTGTGCTGTGGGATTGGCAAATGGATTCGATGTTCCTGACTGCTCTGCTCACGGTGATCGGCTTCTCGACCCAGGACAAAATCGTGGTGTTCGACCGAATCCGCGAGAACAGCAGCTTCCTGCGCAAACTTCCCTTCGAAAAGCTGGCAAACCATTCCATCGTCCAGACCCTGCAGCGCTCGATCAATACCCAGTTGATGACCGTCGAATTCATGCTGCTGTCGCTGGCATTGTTTGGCGGCATCACCTTGCGTGAGTTTGCAGTCATTTTGCTGGTTGGCCTGCTGAGCGGTACTTACTCCTCCATTTTCGTCGCTGCACCGCTGCTGGTGGTGTGGGAAAACCAGGAATGGAAGACCTGGTTCCGCAAACAGAGCGCCAACGCCTGAATAGCCTGATAGGTACGAAGAATAAACAGGGTCCAAGGTTCATGATACCGGGACCCTGTTATTTTATGAATGTACCAGATGGATACGCAAGGATTTTTTAAGCCCCCGGAGTGGCAGAATCCGGTAAAATGGATTGGGCGAAATTTCACGAAAGACCCGCTTGAAAGCATCTCCATTTCCGCACAAATTCCAACCTAATCTCACAAAAGAGGAATACTATGCGCAAAGAAGTCGTTCTGATCACCGGCGCAAACGGTGAAATTGGCCACGGGCTTATCACTCACCTGGGACAACAGGGCAATTTTGGCGTAATTGCGCTGGATGTTCAACCGCTGGATGAAGCCCTCAGGCCGTACGTCGAGAAATTTATCCAGGGGGATATTTTGGATACCATGCTCCTCGGCCGGCTGGTGGCCGAATACGAAATCCGGGCGGTGTACCACCTGGCGTCCATTCTCTCGACCAAAGCTGAGTACAACCCGGAGACTGCGCATCGGGTAAACGTGGAGGGCACGCTCAATTTACTGCGTCTTTCGGTGGAACAATCGCAGTGGCAGGGCCGGCCGGTCAAATTTCTCTATCCGAGCTCCATTGCCGCTTACGGACTGCCCGACCTGGTCACCAAGGATTCTGCCGGAAAGATCAAAGAACACCACTGGCTGGAACCGATAACCATGTACGGCATCAACAAGCTGTATTGTGAACATCTTGGCCGCTATTACACCCGCCACTACCGTCAATTGGCGGCCGACCAGAGTCCCACTGCCATCGATTTCCGCTGCATCCGCTTCCCCGGCCTGATCAGCGCCATGACGGTGCCAACCGGCGGCACCAGCGATTACGGGCCGGAAATGCTGCACCATGCCGCCCAGGGATTGCCCTATGACTGCTTCGTCCGGCCAGACACCCGCCTGCCGTTCATGGTCATGCCCGATGCCATCAAGTCGCTGCTGACGCTGGAAGCTGCCCCCAGGGAAAACCTGAAGCAGTTGACCTACAATGTGACCAGCTTCAGCCCGACCGCGATGGAATTCCATAACATCGTGCAGAAGGCATTCCCCGGCGCCAGGATCGACTTCAAGCCGCATGCTGCCCGCCAGGGAATTGTCGACACCTGGCCGGCCGACGTGGACGACTCCGCTGCCCGCCGCGACTGGGGCTGGCAACCCGACTATGATCAGGCGCGCTCCTTTGACGAGTATCTCGTCCCCGCCATTCGCGAGCGCTACGCAGCCGTAAAATAGCAGGGCATAGTCTGCTTTGTACCTGGCCGAAGTGTTTTCGGGCGGGCGTGGAAGCACGCCTCGATTGCCAACTGGGCATGGGGATGGTTATCGTAAAATAGCGCAAAGTATGACCCCGTGCCCAAACCAACAAGCTTCTCACATTTATGGACAAAGGCACAGGGATCAATCAAGGTTCATGTTATTCAATCCTGCTCAGGGGCTGCTATAAACAGTAAAGGGCAACCCCCTTTGATGGTGGATACCGTATTGACGTTGAACACTGGAAGGAGTAAGAAGATCGAGATAAATTTAAGATTTGACAAAGTTGTCTAGATGGTTATAATATAGGTAATAATTCCCTAATTATTATAAATAGGGCCGGAGTGTATTAGGGAAAAGGTGTGATTTACCAGGGTGGCGGCGACATCTTTACCTGCGAATTGCGTGCCAGCATGCCAAACTCGCCAATTTCCAGTTGACTTGGACAACGCCGTTGTGATCCACTCCGAGTGGATCAGAATGATGCGTAATCATGAAACGTAAATTCTATATTTGGGGTACGGTGTTTACCCTCAGCCTCCTGGCCGTCGTTCTGGTGGCTACGAATATGATGGCGCGGGGCGCTTCCCCGGCGGACAGCCTCCCTGCCACGGACTTGCCTCCCAACGCGCAGACGCAAATTGCCGAACTGGCCCAGACCCAGAAAGCGGAAGTGCTATCCCTGACCCAGGCGGCTGCGATTGCAGCAGCGTCCCAGGTTCCCAATCCGACGGAAACATCCTGGCTGCCCAACCCGACCTATTTTCCGCCTGTCAAAGCGACGCAGCTTTCGGCAATGATCCAGACACAACAGGCAGCCAGATTATTGCCCACGCCGGATTTACAAACCGGATATCCACCTGCGACCATTGGCATCAGTCTTGAGGATACACTTGCACAAAAACTCCAGGGGAGATTGATCGGATATGGGGTGTCCACAGATTCGCCAGCCCCACAAATTTACCATGGACCCCAAGCTGGCAAATTTGAATTGAACGACGGAGCTTGGAAAGAAGGCCGCTATGACTCATTTATAACGATCTGGTCCGGTCACCTCCGTGATGCACCTGAGCAAGGGTTAATTTATGTCTCCATCATGCCTCACCACAATCCTAACCAAGAAAGCTTTGTCTTTCAAAGCCCGGTGGCTGCCGGGGATTTGCGAATCGCTGGTGCAGTAGGCGAGCGGCTCATTCTCAGTTCTGCGCAAGGAATGACTTTCTATTTCGACGTCGCTGCGCTGTCTTTCATCGATAGTTTAGCGGCGCAGGTGCCCACGGCTACCCCCTTCCTGACCCCAACACCTTCTTCTTTGCTCGCTACCCTGGTTGGGCCGGTTGATGATGCCCCAAACCTGCCATTTGAAGCTTACGATTATCAACATACAAACAATGATCTGCGTTTCGCGATCAGTAATTCCACTGACTTCGATTGGTTCCGCTTCTATTCAGTGAAACCTGGTACCATCACCGTCTCCCTGGTCCGGCAGGCAGGTAACTATGGTTTACGTGTAGTCCGGCTCGCAAACGTGCCCCATGTGGGTGAGATCGCCGGGGAGGATGTCACTCCCGGGCAGGGCAGAAAGGAAGTGACGCTGGCGGACGCGCCTGCCGGCGATTACCTGGTGCGGGTGTGGAGCCTGGATGGGTCTTTTAGCGCGGACCTGCCGTATATCTTGCGCTTCGACGCGCCCAGCCCGGAGAAGGTAACCCCCATTTTGGAATGCGTGGCGGACAACGGAGACGGAACCTACACGGCTCGCTTTGGCTACGACAATCCCAATCCCTTCGTGGTGGTGGTTGGCGCTAACCGGGACAATTCCTTTCAACCCGCCCCGGTATTTCGTACCGGCCAGCCCGAATCCTTCGCGCCCGGGCGGGTGGGCGATTGGTTTGGCGTGCTGTTCGATGGCACTGGGCTGACCTGGGTACTGGATGGGCACGCAGTGACAGCCAACCGCAACTCACCGCCATGTCCCTAGATCTTAATCGTTCTGCACCCTGACAGGATGTGGATGAAGCACGACCATGAAACGAAAAACCTATATTTGGGGCGGTGTGTTTACCCTCGGCCTCCTGGCCGTCGTTCTGGTGGCTACGAATATGATGGCGCGGGGCGCTTCACCGGCGGCCAGCCTCCCTGCCACGGACTTGCCTTCCAGCGCGCAAACCCAGATGGCTGTACTAGCAGAGACGCAGGAAGCGGAAGTGCAATCCCTGACCCAGGCGGCTGCGATGGCCGCAGCGTCCCAGGTTCCCAATCCGACGGCAACTTCCGGCCTGCCCAACCCGACCTATTTCCCGCCTGTCAAAGCCACGCTGCTTTCGGCGATGATCCAGACACAACAGGCAGGTGTGTACTTGCCCACGCCCGATTTTCAAAGGGCATATCCAAACTTACAACCGCCCCGAAGCCCTGAAGATTTAATAGACCAAAAGCGAAGCGGAAAATTGGTCGGCTATGGCATCATCACCGAAGATCCCGCTCCGATCTTCCAGCACGGACCGAATGTTGGCAAATACGAAATTCATGATGGGACATGGAAAGAAGACAGGTATGACTCGTTTATAACGGTTTGGTCTGGCCACCTCCGCGATTCGCCTGAGCAAGGGATTGTTTATGTCGCCATCATGCCTCACTATAATCCCAACCAAGAAAGCTTTGTCTTTCAAAGCCCGGAAGCCGCCGGGGATTTGCGCATCACCGGTGCAGTAGGCGAGCGGCTCATTCTCAGTTCTGCACAGGGAAAGACTTTCTATTTTGACGTCGCTGCGCAGTCTTTCATCGATAGCCTGACAAAACAGGTACCTACGGCCACACCTGTTCCAACTGCAACCCCTTCTACTTTGTTTGGGCCGATCGATGATGCCCCCGATATTCCATTCCGCGTGTTTGTCCATCAACGCAACAGTGATAATCTGAACTTCAAAATCAGTTCTCCTACCGACCTCGATTGGTTCCGTTTCTATTCGGTGAAACCTGGGACGATTACCGTCTCCCTGGTCCGGCTGGCAGGTAGTTACGGATTGCGTTTGGTGCATTTAACAGATACCATAGAAGGTGGAGAGATCGTTGGGGAAGACATCACTCCCGGACAGGGTAAAAAGGAAGTGACGCTGGCGGACGCGCCCGCCGGAGGATACCTGGTGCGGGTGTGGAGCCTGGACGGCTCCTTTAATGCGGACCTGTCTTATACCCTACGCTTTGACGCGCCCACCCCGGAGAAGGTGATCCCCATTCTGGAATGCGTGGCGGACAACGGAGATGGAACCTACACGGCTCGCTTCGGCTACGACAATCCCAATCCCTTTGTGGTAGTGGTTCGTGCCGATCGTGATAATTCCTTCCAGCCTGTCCCGGTGTTCCGCACCGGCCAGCCCGAATCCTTCGCGCCCGGGCGGGTGGTCGATTGGTTTGGCGTGCTGTTCGACGGTACTGGGCTGACCTGGGTACTGGATGGGCACGCGGTGACGGCTAATCGCAACTCGCCGCGGTGCCCATAAATTTTAATTAATTCGGATTGTTTAGACGCGTTAGCCTGTTGAGCATTTTGGCATGTTTAAAAAGCCCCCTGGAAAATAGGGGTTGAGAAAGGCAAAGTCTCATATTTGCGGGTCGGCATGAAGCCCGGCCCGCATTTTGTTAGATATTCGAAATTCATCTATGATGGAAAATTAACAATTATGCGTTATCATCGAAATTCGAAACAAAATTTATGAGGGAAACCATGTCTAAAAATGTTTCATCTGAGTCCCGGGAAAAAATCCCCTTTAAAACCGAAACCAGGCAAATTCTCAACATCTTGATCCACTCACTCTATTCTGAGCGGGAAGTATTTATCCGCGAATTGATCTCCAACGCCTCCGATGCGCTGACCCGCATGCAGTTCGAACTGCTGACCAACCGGGACGTGCTGGATGCGGATGTCGAAGCTGGCATCTGGGTCAGCGGCGACCCGCAAGCAAAAACATTAACCATCCGTGATAATGGCATCGGCATGGATGCGCAGGAAATGACCGAAAATCTAGGAACCATTGCCCATTCAGGCGCGCGCGCCTTCATCGAGGCCGCTGCTGAACAACCGGGCGCCATCAGCGACATAATCGGTCAGTTCGGGGTCGGGTTTTACTCGGCTTTCATGGCTGCTGATTCAATCGAAGTGGTATCGCGCAGCTACCACCCGGAAGGTGCTGCTGCCCGCTGGGTTGCGCAAGATGAAGAAACCTTTTCCATCCAGCCCGCGGAGAAGGCCGACCGCGGCACGACTATCCTAATTCACCTCAAAGAGGATGCGCAGGAATTCGCTCAGGAAGACCGCCTGCGCGAAATCATTCGCAAACACAGCGACTTCATCCCCCACCCCATTTTCCTGGGAAGCGGCGCCGAGCCGGTTAACCAGCAGAGTGCAGTCTGGCGCAAACAGCCTTCGACTTTGAAGGATGAGGACTACACTAATTTCTACCACCAGTTCACGCTCGATCACCAGGAGCCGCTGCTTAAACTCCATCTCACGGTGGACGCGCCGGTGCAGATGTATGCGTTGTTGTACGTGCCGCAATCGCCGGAACGCAGCATTTTTTCGCCCCGCAAAGATGAAGGCGTGAAGCTATATGCCCGCAAAGTGCTGATTCAGGAATATTCCAAGGACCTGCTGCCGGCCTACCTGCGTTTTGTGGATGGGGTGGTCGATTCGGAGGACTTGCCGCTCAATGTGGCGCGCGAATCAGTGCAATCCAACCGGGTCATGGCGCAGCTCAAACGCGTCATCACCAATAAGCTGGTCGATGCATTGAACACCCTGGGAAAAGAGCAGCCTGAGAAGTACGCGCAATTCTGGAAAGTTTACAGCCGCTATATCAAAGAGGGCATCGCCACGGACCCCGAGGCTTTGACTCCGCTGACGCCCCTGCTGCGCTACCCAACCGCAAAAGACCCGACCGGTCGGACTTCGTTGGAAGAATATACGTCCGCCAGTCCATCGCACCAGGATAAAATCTACTACCTGCTCGGCGACGATGAACGCCTGCTTGCTTCCAGCCCGCACCTGGAGGGATTTAAAGCTCAGGGGACAGACGTTCTGTTGATGGCTGATCCGCTGGATTCTTTTGTCCTGCTTAAATTGGAACAATTCAACGGCAAGCAGTTGGTCAATGCCGCTCAAGCGGATGCACCGGTCCAAACGGCCGATCAACCAGAACCTAGGCCCGAGACTTCCCTCAGCGCGGAACAGCGCAGCCAGGTACTGGAACGGATACGCTCTATTCTGGGTGACCGGGTTACAGATGTTCGCGCAACCAACCGGTTGGTCGAATCGCCGGCGCGCCTGGTGGATGCGGACGGGGCGATGAAACCGGAAGTACAACGGGTTTACCGCCTGCTCAACCAGGAAATGGATGCCCCCGGGAAAGTGCTGGAGGTCAATTTGCGCCACCCGCTTATCCAACGCCTTGCGCAGACCTCGGCGGAAAGTACGGTTGCGCCGTTGGTGATCGAGCAGTTGTATGAAAATGCCCTGCTCCTGGAAGGCAGCGTCAGCGACCCGGCCAAATTGATCGCCCGCATTCAAAATTTAATGACAGCCGCCCTGGAAAATTCTCATGACCAATAAACCACACGTATTCGTCACCCGCGCCATTCACCCGGAAGCCCTGGCAAAATTAGCAGCCGAGTCCGAGGTTGAAGTCTGGCCGGAAGCCTATCCGCCATCCAAAGAAGCTTTGCTGGAGAAAATCGGCGGAGTCAACGGGCTGCTGACCATGTTGACCGACCCAATCGATGAGCATGTGATCGCCAGCGGGGCCCCGGTGCTCAAGGTCATTGCCCAGCTTGCAGTTGGCTATGACAATATCGATGTCGCGGCTGCCACCAGGCGCGGCATTCCAGTCGGTCACACTCCGGGTGTGCTTACTGAAACGACCGCCGACTTTGCCTGGGCGCTGTTGATGGCAGCCGCCCGCCGCGTGGGCGAGGCGGAACGCGAGGTGCGCTCCGGCTTGTGGCAGCCCTGGGGGCCGGATGTGCTCACCGGGTTGGATGTTTACGGCAAAACCTTCGGCATCATCGGCCTGGGGCGGATTGGCAAAGCGGTAGCCCGGCGGGCGCGCGGTTTTTCGATGAAAGTGCTGTACAACAGCCCGACCCGCGACCTGGATGCCGAACAAGAGTTGGACGTAGAATACGTCACCTTGGAACGGCTGTTGGCGCAGTCCGATTTTGTCTCGCTACATTTGTACTATTCGCCGGAAGCCCGACACCTGATCAACCGCACAGCGTTTGAGCAAATGAAACCCAATGCCGTGCTGGTCAATACTGCGCGCGGTGCAGTGGTTGACCCGGAAGCGCTGACCTGGGCGCTGCAAACCCGCCGAATTGCGGCAGCCGGCATCGATGTATTCGATCCTGAACCCATCCCGGCCAATCACCCGCTGCTCCAGCTTGAGAATGCAGTCATTACCCCACATATCGCCTCGGCGGGCAAAGAAACCCGTCAAAGGATGGCGATGATGTCCGTGGAAAACATTTTGGCCGGATTAAAAGGCGCACCCATCCCATATTGCGCCAACCCACAAGTATACGAACCACGTGGAACATAACCAGTCGGGCAGGGAACGGCGGCCCAGAGCATATTTTCCCATGCCTATGGCGCAATTTCGATAGAGATGGCGCTGGTCATTGTTTGAAAGAGGTAAACGCACCGTTATCGATATGACAAATAAAAATTATCGTCATTAGCGCGTACTGTCAAAAAGATGATAAATATACTGTTAATAAAGTACGTTTGTTTCACGTAAAATTGTTTACAATGTTCGTGTCATTCCTTTCAAGATGTCTGAGAAGTTCAGCCTTTCCCACCCATAACCACCGCAACCCGAATTAAACACCGTAGGGTAAGCGGTGTCTGCGTTTCTGAGATATCTTGTTTAGGCGGAGGACTTCCCTCCCCGATTAAAGCGAACACACTTACAACACCCAACTCAGGAGGAAGTATCGTGAAAAATGAAGTCTTGGACAGCCTACTTACGCCAAAATCCGTTGCCGTGGTGGGCGCATCTGCCACCCCCGGAAAAATCGGCTATTCGGTAATAAAAAACCTGATCGACGGCGGTTACGCTGGCGCCATTTATCCCATCAACCCCAGCGCCACGGAAATTCTCGGCATTAAATGCTATTCCTCCGTTTCCAGTGTTCCCGGCTCGATCGACGCCGCAATTATCACTGTCCCGGCCAAACTGGTCGATGGCGTGACCGATGAATTGGGACGCAAAGGCGTCAAAGGCATGATTGTGATCACCTCCGGCTTTTCCGAGGTTGGTAATCGCGACCTCGAGCAGGCGTTGGTCAAAAAAGCCAACGGCTACGGCATTCGTGTCCTTGGACCCAACATTGTGGGCGTCCTCTCGAATACAGATAAATTCAACGGCTCATTCGCCCCATTCCTTCCCCTGCCGGGTAAAGCTTCTCTGGTCTCCCAGTCAGGCGCCCTGCTGATCGCGCTCGATGCCGCCACTTACACCCGCCGCGTCGGCTTTGACAAACTCATATCCATCGGCAATATGTCCGATGTTGATTTCGCCGATATTGTTACCTGGCTCGACAACGACCCGAACACCTCCTGCATCACTCTGTACATTGAAGGCTTTAAAGACGGACGTGCATTCATCGAAGCCGCCCGTAAGGCCAGCAAACCGATCATCGCCCTGAAAGCTGGCGTTTCTGCCCACGGCGCAGCTGCGGCGGCATCCCACACCGGTTCACTGGCGGGCGCTGCCAAAGTTTACGGGGCAGCCCTGCAGCAGGCCGGCGTGATCCAGGCAACGGATTTGGATAACCTGTTCGACCGCACCCTGGCGCTCTCGCTGCAACCGGCGATGAAGGGTGACAATTTGCTCATCATCACCAATGGCGGCGGTGTTGGCGTACTGGCAACCGATGCCGCGGAACGTTCCGGCTTGCCGCTGAAATTCGCCCCGACAGACGTACAGGCAGAATTGAAAAAGCACATGCCCGAATTTGGCTCTGCCAAGAATCCGGTCGATCTGACCGGCATGGCTGGCAACGAGTGGTACGGCGATTCGGTGCGCTACTCCTTCGCCCACCCCTGGACGGAAGGCCTGGTGGTGCTCTACTGTGAAACCGCCATCACCGACCCGATGGAAATTGCCAAATCGATCAAACGGGCAGTGGATGAATCAGGCGTCAAGGACAAGCCGATTACGGTGTCGTTCGTCGGCGGCGAGAAATCAGAAGTCGCCATGCGCTGGCTGGTCGAAAATGGTATTCCTGCCTACGGCGCCCCCGACATCGCAGTAGACGCCATTGCCTCCCTGCGTGAGTTCTCTCGCATGAAAGCTTTATCTGCCCAGACCACCGAACCCTGCGCAGCATTCGACTCGGAAGCTGCCCGCGAAGTGATCCGCAAAGCGCGCGCTGACGGCCGCGACTCGCTAACCGAGATCGAAGCCAAAGAGGTCTTCTCGGCGTACGGTATGCCTGTGACCAGCACCGAACTTGCTAAGACGGAAGACCAGGCCGTCGCCCTGGCCAAGAAGATCGGTTTCCCGGTGGTCATGAAGATCGTCTCCCCCGACATCCTGCACAAATCAGATGCCGGCGGCGTGAAGGTCAACATCAAAGACGAGGTTGGTGTCCGCGAGGCTTTCAAGACCATCCTGAAGAACGCTAAAGAATATAAAGCGGCAGCTGACATACACGGTATCGCCATTCAGGAAATGGCGCCCTGGGGAACAGAGGTTATCCTGGGTTCGGTCAACGACCCAACCTTTGGCCCAACCATGATGTTTGGTCTCGGCGGTATCTTCGTCGAGGTGCTCAAGGACGTCACCTTCCGCGTTGCGCCCGTCGCCGATACGCAGGCGCGCCGCATGCTGGATGAGATCCGCGGCGCCCCCATTCTGGCGGGTGTGCGCGGAGAAGAACCGCGCGACCGCGAGGCGCTGTCTGATGTCATTTGCCAGTACTCGACCATGATCATCGACCTGAAGGATGAAATCGCCGAATCGGACGCCAACCCGGTGTTGGTGTACGAACACGGCTCCGGCCTCAAAGTGGTGGATGCCCGCATCATTCTCAAAAAGAAATAGGATTTGCGAGTATCACAGACCTCCCCAAAACACGGGGAGGTCTTTTTTGTCCTTGCGAAAGAGTGTGCATTGCAAAGGAAGTTAAGTAAACTGCGCTGGCACTAGGGGAAGCCATCCTAAAGTGCAACAGCATAGACGGTTGTGCAGATCGCCACGCCGCTTCGCGGCTCGCGATGACATAGTCCAGGGGTTGTCTTTGCGAGAGAGCGCCAGACGCTTTTCCTGGTGCGACCGAAGCAATCTGCGCTGGTGTGACAATTACCTACTTCTATAAACAGTTATCACCTTCAACCGATGCAGATTGCTCCGTCACGATGACAATTAACCCACCTGAAATCTTTTGTAGGCCCCCACCCAGGGTGCGCCAATCCGGTTGCGTTCCGGTATGGTGATCTTGTTCAATTTTTGAGCAATTTTCGCCGTATTCATGGCAATCTGCGCCCAGTCCTCAGACTGAAGCGCGCTGCGCATACTACGTCCAAGTGCTCCCGCCCATTCCCACTCCATGCGGAAGCGGTCTGCCTTGACCCAGTAATCGCGTTTCTCCCAGGCCTGCACCGAAACATCGATGGATGCGGCGACTTCTTCCAGCGCCAGCGTCATAAAGGCTGCCAGGTCATGCGCCTGAGCGTTAGGCTCAGGTTGCTTCATCAATTCACGGATTGCAAGTACGATCGCCCGTGTCAGATGGTTGCGCTGCTTGCCAGCGCTTTCGGGGTTGATTACACGGCTCAAAGAAAAGTCTCCTCCATTAAATTCAGTTTCCCAAAAATAACAGGCCGATTATATCCTATAGAACGCATATAAAGAATTTACAAAACTTCGAGCTTTTCGCATGGTATAATTGCCGCGCGAAAATTGCGATGGGGAAGTGTCGGAATTGGCAGACGAGCATGACTTAGGATCATGTGCCGCAAGGCGTGCGGGTTCAAGTCCCGCCTTCCCCACTCGTTGCAAATTAAAAAAGATAAAGGAAAATCAAGTTGAAACTCGACGTCCAACCCCTTGAAGACCATCAGGTTAAAGTAATCGCTGAAATGGAACCGGCGGTCTTGGAAGAATTCATGCGCCGCGCAGCCAGGAAGATCTCGCGCGAGACGCGTATTCCCGGCTTTCGCCCCGGCAAAGCTCCCTATGACATGGTCAAACGCCATGTGGGTGAAGAAGCACTGCGCCAGCAGGCCGTAGAAGATCTGGTTGACGACTATTACCCCAAGATTCTTGACGAAGCTCAGATCAAACCCGGGGCGACCGGATCGCTGGAAGAAATTATCAGCGTTGATCCGCCAAAGCTCTCATTCATTATTCCGCTTGAGCCCACCGTCGAACTCGGCGCCTACAAAGATATCCGCCAGGAATATACCCTGGATGTGGTCAAGGAGACGGATATCGATGAATTCATCCAACGCCTGCGCACCAATTACGCCACTGCGGAACCCGTGGAACGCCCGGCGGAAGACGGCGACCTGGTATATGTTAAATTTAGCGGCAAATTGACCAAACCAGTCGAGGGTGAGGATGAAAATGTTTTCCCCGAGCGACCCGCTCAGTTCATCGTCGGCAATGACGTCATTCAGAACCGCGACTGGCCATACCCAGGGTTCAATGAGTCTCTTAAGGGTCTTTCAGCCGGCGATGAAAAAGTCGCGAAACATAAATACACAAAAGATGAAAAGGATGAAGCGCTGAGGGGCAAGACCGTCGAATTTACGGTTACCGTTCAGAGCATCAAAGCGCTGCACCTGCCTGAATTGAACGACGCATTTGCCCAGACGGTCGGCCAATTCGAAACAGTAGCTGATTTGCACAAAGCGGTTCAGGAACAACTTGAGGTGGCTAAAAAAGACGAAACCGATGACGCCTATTACACATCGCTGATCGACAAAGTGATCGAAGGCGCGACCATCAAATACCCCCCGCAGGTGCTTGAACACGAAGTCGAGCACATGATGGAACACGTCAAAGAGGACGTTGGCCGCCAGGGTATGGAATTGGACGCTTACTTCAAGATGATCGACAAGGACCGCGAAAAGTATATCGAGGAAGAAATCCGCCCGGCAGCCCGTCGCCGCATTGCCCGTTCGCTGGTGATGGATGAGCTGGCAAAAGTTGAGGAGGTCAAGCTGGAACAGGATGACTACAACCAGGCGATAACTGCCACCGTTTCTCAACTGCAATCACAACCCAAGCCGCGTAAAGCCAAAGAAAAAGTCAATCCGGACCTGGTCAACAATATGACCATGAACGAATTGTCGCGGAAATTCAACATCAAGGTTCTTGAACGGATGAAGGTGATAGCCACCGGTCATGGCGACGATGCTGCCCAACCTGCTGAAGGTGAGACTCCTGGCGAAGGTGAAGCCGCACTGGCCAAAAAACCGGCTGCTCCCAGGAAACCACGAACCAAGGCAAAACCAAAAGCCGAGTAAGAACTGCTTTTTTTGGAAAGGTTTAAAGGAAAAAGGATGAGTATTCCTAATTTTCAAAATGTTATCCCGATGGTGATCGAATCGACCGGCCGCGGCGAACGCGCTTATGATATTTACTCACTGCTGCTGAAAGAACGCATCATTTTCGTCGGCACCCCCATCGATGATCAAATCGCCAACCTAGTCGTCGCCCAACTGCTCTACCTGAGCAACGAGGATCCCGAACGCGGCATCCAGATGTACATCAACTCCCCTGGCGGGATGATCTACGCGGGCATGGCAATTTACGACACCATGAAAATGATCCCCAACAAGATCAGTACCTTTGCTGTGGGCGTAACTGCCTCCTTTGGCACCGTACTGCTGGCTGCCGGCACCAAAGGCCAGCGCTATGCGCTGCCCAATGCGACCATTCACATGCATCAGCCTCTTGGCGGTGCACAGGGTCAGGCGTCGGACATCGAAATTCAGGCTAAGGAGATCTTACGCCTGAAAGCCAACCTCAACCAGATCATGGCTGATAGTACCGGGCAGCCGCTCGAGGTGATCGAGCGCGATACAGAGCGCGATTTCTATATGGACGCCCAGGCTGCCGTGGATTACGGACTGGTTGATCAGGTACTGCATCAACCAGCCAAATAAGAACGGCGGATTCAACGAACCCATGAATCCAAAATGCCGGATAGCAGCGGCTATCCGGCATTCTCATTCACTTTATCAGAGGGGTAATTATGCTGAGCAGCCTGCAACCAAAAATCAAAGCCTTGATATTGGATATGGACGGCGTCCTTTGGCGTGGATCGCAACCGGTCGGCAATCTGCCAGCCGTTTTTGCCCGCATCCATGCACTTGGATTGAAAGTCATTTGCGCAACCAACAACTCGACCAGCACGCCGGCTCAGTTTTCTGAGAAACTGGCCGGAATGGGGGCTCATCTTGACCCGAACTCCATCATCAATTCGGCGATGGCGGCTGCCCATTACTTGAAAAAGCAGCACCCCGCAGGCGGTCCAGTCTATCTGGTCGGAGAAATTGGGCTGCAGCAGGCCATGCAGGAACTAGGCTTCTGGCAAGCGGAAAAAGATATCCTCGCGGTCGTCGCTGGCATGGACCGCCAATTCAGCTATACGAAACTCGCCGCTGCCAACCGGCTGATCCGGGATGGCGCACTGTTCATTGGCACTAACCTGGATAAAACTTTTCCCACCCCCGATGGACTGGCGCCAGGTTCAGGTTCGGTGCTGGCGGCCATCGAGGCTGCTTCGGGTGTCACGCCGACGATCATGGGTAAACCCTTCCCATACCTGTATCAGGTAGCCCTTGACCGTCTGGACACCAGCCCGCTGGAAACACTGGCGGTTGGTGACCGGCTGGAGACCGACGTTTTAGGGGGTCAGCGAGCCTGCATGCGCACCGCGCTGGTCCTTTCGGGTGTTTCCACCCCACACGATCTGGCAGATTGGCCTACCCCGCCCGATCTGGTTGCAGCAGACCTGGCTGAACTATTGGGCATTTAATGAACAAAGCGAAGGATCTCAACCTTAAGCGCTGAGTATCCTGCCAACAGCCTTACGACATTTGCTCGATGGTAGAATCGGATAAGTTACACCACACGAAGGATTTGGCTTGATGGAAACCCCGCGTCGTCTGATTTATGACCTCGACTTGCCCGAATTGGAGCAGGCGTTTCTGGCTGCCAGGGAACCTGTTTACCGTGCGAAGCAAGTCTGGCAGGGTCTCTACCAACAGTTATGGAATCAACCCGCGCAGTTCACCAACCTGCCAAAAACGCTGCGCGATTGGCTGGCTAGAACCTTTATCTTCCAGAACCTGACCCCAGACCAGGTGCTGTATTCGACCGACCGCGAAACCCGCAAAACATTGTTTTTATTACCCGACGAGCGCGCGATCGAGGCAGTATTAATGCATTACGACCGCCGGAAGACCCTGTGTATATCCACCCAGGCCGGCTGCGCCATGGGCTGCGTTTTTTGCGCCACCGGGCAAATGGGCTTCAAACGCCACCTGACCAGCGGTGAGATTGTCGAAGAGGTTTTATACTACGCCCGCATGCTGCGCTCCGAGGGTGAGCAGGTCACCAATGTGGTGTTCATGGGCATGGGCGAGCCGTTTCACAACTATGATGCCACCATGAGCGCCATCCATCGCCTGAACCATCCGGACGGCATGAACCTGGGCGCCCGCCGCTTTACCATTTCGACGGTCGGGCTGGTGCCGGTGATCAAGCGTTTCGCAGACGAGAAAAGCCAGGTCAACCTGGCCATCAGCCTGCACGCTGCCAATGATGTGCTGCGCTCCAGCATGCTGCCCATCAACCGAAAGTACCCCATCCAAGAACTGATGGCTGCCTGCCGCGAATACATCGAAAAAACCGGCCGCCGTTTGACCTTCGAATGGGCGCTGATTCAAGACGTGAACGACTCGGTGGAGACCGCCCGTGAATTGAGCAACCTGCTCAGGGGCATGATCGCGCACGTGAATGTCATTCCGCTCAATCCGACCCATAAATTTGCCGGTAAGGGCAGTACCCGTGAGCGGGCGGCAGCCTTTAAAGCTGAACTCGAACAAGCAGGCATACCCTGCACCGTTCGCATGCGCCGCGGCATCGATATTCAAGCCGGCTGCGGCCAACTGGCAACCCAGGCCGAAAAATCGACCGCGTAGCCGCTGTGATATAATCTCTGCGCTATGGCTGAATTCTTCGACAAATGGAAGCAGGCGTTAAATCGCTCCAGCAAAGCCGCCTTTGGGCGCCTGGCGACGGTATTTGGCGCATCTGAAATTGGCGAATCCACCTGGGAGGATTTGGAGGCTTTATTGCTCCAGGCTGACCTGGGGATTGCCACGACCGGTGGTGTCATCACTGCCCTGCAAAAGTGTGTCCTGCAGGAAGGTATTACCAGCGCCCAGGAATTGAGCAGCCTTTTGCGGGCTGAACTCTTGGCGCGACTGGATCCACCGCCCGCGTTGGATTTTAATGCCCACAAACCCGCTGTAATCTTGATCGTCGGGGTGAATGGTTCCGGCAAAACAACCACCATTGCCAAGCTAAGCCGTCAGTTCAGCGAGCAAGGTAAAAAAGTGCTGCTGGCAGCGGCAGATACATTCCGGGCCGCTGCTGTTGACCAGCTCCAGGTGTGGGCTGAGCGACTGGATGTCCCGATCATCACCGGGCAGCCAAACGGCGACCCAGGGGCAGTGGCTTACGACGCTATTCAAGCCGGCGTTGCCAGAAAAGTTGACCTGGTGCTGGTGGATACTGCCGGACGCTTGCACACCCGCACCAACTTGATGGAAGAATTGAAAAAGGTTCACCGGGTTAGCGGTAAGGCGCTGGAAGGCGCGCCGCACGCTGTCTGGCTGGTACTGGACGCAACGACCGGGCAAAATGCCTTACAGCAGGCGCGAATCTTCAAAGATGCCGTCAAAGTTACCGGGGTCATTCTGGCAAAGCTCGACTCTTCCGCTCGCGGCGGGATGGCATTTGCCATCCAGAAGGAACTGGGTATCCCCATCCTTTACGCCGGGCTGGGCGAGAAATCGGATGATTTGGAAAAATTTAATCGCGAATCTTTCGTGGATGGAATATTAAGCTCTTAGCATGTTGTAGGTGGAGGGAAAATGCAAGCGATCGTCGAACGGCTGGCGGATGAAAAAGCCAGAATCAAAGAATTAATGGTGCATCTTTGACTTCGATAGGCTGAAATCAGAGCTAAGCGAGCTCCGAAAAACATCGGAAGATCTCAACCTGTGGGACAATCCCGGGCGGGCTCAGCAGATCATGAAAAAGCTGGCGGATACTCGCAATGAGATTGAGTCCTGGGAAAAATTAGAAAAACGCATATACGATCTCTTTGAGCTGGCTCAGCTTGAAGACGATTCAATGACGGCTGAAATTGAGCAGGAAGCAGAGGCCATCCAACAAGAACTTGACCGCCGCGAGTTGAGCACACTGCTGGGCGGGCCTTACGACCGTGGCAACGCGCTGTTAACCATCAATGCTGGAGCTGGCGGCACCGACTCGCAAGATTGGGCGTCCATACTGCAGCGCATGTACCTGCGTTGGGCAGAGCGCAGCGGCTACGCCACCGATATTATCGACTTGACCGAGGGCGAGGAAGCTGGCATCAAAACCACGACCATCGCAGTTAACGGGCAGTATGCCTACGGCTACCTCAGAGCCGAAAAAGGCGTCCATCGCCTGGTGCGGTTATCCCCGTTTGATTCTGCCCACCGCCGCCACACCTCATTTGCCCAGGTCGAGGTGCTGCCGGAAATCGAGGACGATGCAGAAATCATCATCGCGCCCGATGATGTGCGCATTGACATTTTCAAGTCCTCCGGGGCGGGCGGGCAAAACGTGCAAAAAAACGCCACCGCCATCCGGTTGACACATATCCCGACCGGCATTGTTGTCACCTGCCAGAACGAGCGCTCGCAAATGCAAAACCGCGAAAATGCTTTTCGGGTGCTGCGCGGCCGGTTGGCTGCCATCCGGCAGGAAGAGCAGGATAAGCAACTGGGCGAATTGCGCGGCGAATACCAGAAAGCCGAGTGGGGTTCTCAAATCCGCTCTTATGTCCTGCATCCCTACCAGATGGTCAAAGATCACCGCACTGAATTTGAGGCTGGCAATACTCAGGGTGTATTGGACGGTGACATCGACGGGTTTATCGAAAGTTACCTGCGCTGGAAGAAGTAAAAATATTATTCATTTTAATTGACGGCCAACTCCTCGGGGAGCGATGGTTTACTGTATATCAAGTGTTTTGCGCCGAGACGGCGTAAAACACTTGATTAATAAATTGCCTGCCCCAAAGAATGGGGCGGGTTGGGTGGGGTTGATAATGCGCCTATTTTGAATTCAACCCGAAAAGATCGAGATACAAGGGCGGAACTCTGTCCTGCCCATATTTAGTCAACACCTTTAATCCAATTTCTTGGCCAGTTCAATCAAGCTTTCGTCTAATTTTTTAGGTTTGCCAACCACCTCTTCTAAAGGGGTGCTTTTTATTGCGCTCTTAAGCATGCCAACCAGCACGCCATATTCTCCGCGGGCAAGGGCATCTGTTGCGCCGGCGCCCAAACGCGAAGCCAGAATCCGGTCATAGGCTTGGGGAGAACCGCCGCGCTGTACATGCCCAAGGATGGTCACGCGCAGGTCAAAACCCAGCCGCTCGCGATGCTGCTTGAAATATTCGTCCAGCCTGTTGGCATTATATTTTGCTCCCTCGGCGACCACAACGATTGCATGCGCTTTGCCGCGTTCATAGGCTTCAGTCAGTGTGGCAGCAATTTTCTCAGGGTCAACTTCCAGTTCGGGCAGGACCATTTCTTCTGCACCACCAGCTATAGCTGCCATCATCGCCAGGTACCCGCAATTACGGCCCATGACCTCCACCAAAAATGCGCGCTGGTGGGATGACGCGGTGATTTTAAGGCGGTCAATGGCTTCCAGGGCGATATTAAGCGCCGTATCGACGCCAATGGTGATATCGGATCCGTACAAGTCATTATCAATCGTGGAGGCGACGCCGACGACTGGGAAACCCAGCAAATGCAAGGCATGGGCGCCGGTCTGTGAGCCGTTGCCGCCGATGACAACCAGGCTCTCGATATCGAACCGGTTTAGATTGCGGATGGCTTTCAACTGCCCCGGGCGGGTTTTGAATTCCTGGGAACGGGCGCTACCAAGGACGGTGCCGCCGCGCTGCAATATGCCGCCGACATCGCGTGCGCCAAGCGGGATAATTTTCCCATCAATCAATCCTTCATAGCCGTTGCGAACGCCGAATACCTCCCAGCCGTTGGCAATCCCGGTGCGAACGACAGCCCGGATGGCGGCATTCATTCCGGGAGCGTCTCCTCCGCTGGTTAATACGCCGATTTTCTTCATTTTCCCACCATCCTCTCCGGGTCACTTACGAAATATGCGCGATTCTAACACGGTTTGAGGCCGGCACCAGGCACGTTCGCTTCGTCGCCGGGTCACCGGCAACATTGCCAGTGATAAATATTTATGACACTTAGGCTATCAACTTCTGGCTTAAAAGCAGTATGAACCCGCCTGACCTTTTGATAGAATGGGCAGGTAAAAAATTTCATAATGGGTGAATCCCGCGAAATAACGCATGGGTAATTTTCCACGATAGATATTGCGTTGACATATTAGACATTTCAGGAAGACAACAACCTCAAACAAGGGAAAATAATGTCAGATTATCGCATCAGGCAACACCCCATACTCCCCATTCCTGAACGTGAAGCCATCGAGTTTTACTGGCAGGGTAAAAAAATTGATGCACTCGCCGGCGAAACCATCTCTGCAGCCTTATTTGCCAACGGCGAACGGATCTTTGGCCATCATCACAAAGACGGCTCCCCGTTGGGTATATTCTGCGCCAACGGCCAATGCTCGCAATGCATGGTTCTGGCTGACGGGATGCCGGTCAAAGCCTGTATGGAACTGGTCAAGTCCGGGCAGCACGTAGAACCCGCCGACGGGCTGCCGGTTCTGCCAAAAGTGACGGATGCTCCGAGGTTTAAGCCTATTGTTGAACGAAAAGTACAGGTACTGATCATTGGCGGCGGGCCAGCCGGTTTATCCGCTGCCATAGAATTGGGACGACGCGGCGTACAGGTACTGCTGGTAGACGATAAACACCGCCTGGGCGGCAAGCTGGTGCTGCAAACCCACCGTTTTTTTGGGTCGGCCAAAGCCGTTTACGCCGGCACGCGCGGCATTGACATCGCCACCCGGCTTGAAAATGACTTGAGAGTTCACTCATCGGTTGAAATATGGCTCAACAGCACCTGTTTGGCCGTCTTCAGTGATAAAAAAGTTGGCATCTTGAAAGAAGGGCGCGATTACGCCGTGATCGAACCCGAAGTCTTGCTGGTAGCCTCCGGTGCGAGAGAGAAATTCCTGGCTTTTAATGGTAATGCCCTGCCCGGCGTTTACGGAGCGGGCGCCTTCCAAACCCTGGTCAATCGCGACCTGGTGCGTCCGGCTGAAAAGTTGTTCATCGTCGGCGGCGGCAATGTTGGTCTGATTGCCGGCTACCACGCGCTCCAGGCAGACATTCAGGTGGTCGGGCTGGTCGAAGCGCTGCCGGAATGCGGCGGCTACAAAGTGCATAAGGATAAACTGGCCCGTATGGGTGTGCCGATTTACACCTCGCATACCATTTTGAGCGCCAATGGCGACGGAAAGGTTGAATCCGTCACGATTGCCCAGGTCGGTAGCGATTTTAAGCCGATCACCGGAACGGAGAAATCCTTCGAGTGCGACAGCATCCTGATCGCGGTTGGATTGGACCCGGTCAATGAGTTTTATCTCAAAGCCAAACAGTATGGGTTAAATTGCTTTGTCGGCGGCGACGCAGAGGAAATCGCTGAAGCCTCAGCCGCTATTTTCTCGGGAAAAATTCGCGGCATAGAGATCGCCCGCGCGCTGGGCGTGGAAACGGCAGAAATCCCGGTCGAGTGGTACTGGACCAGCGAAATTCTGAAATCAAAACCTGGCGACACCCTCCCCGAGGAACTGCCCGAAATCGAAACTGGCGCTTTTCCTGTCTTCCACTGCACCCAGGAAATTCCCTGTGACCCGTGCACCGGGCTGTGCTCCCACGGGCTGATCTACATCGACCGCAAGGATATTCGCCAGGTGCCCACCTTCCTAGGGGACAGCTACTGTTGTGAGGCCTGCGAAAAGTGCGTGGCAGGTTGTCCCGGTTTGGCGATCACCTTGGTTAATTACCGTGAGAACCCGGAATTGCCGGTGGTCTCGATCCCTTATGAATTTACGCGCCAAACGATCCAGGTTAACGACCGCGTCAGCGTTTTGGATACCGAGGGCAGCGAACTGGGGCAGGTGGATGTGCTTTCAGTGCACGCCATTGAGAACAATGACCGCACCCTGGTCGTGGAGGTAAACGCCCCGCACGAAATCGCACAGCAGATTGCCGGCATCAAGGTGCAGGATGAAAACGTCACCCACCCGCTCGACCATTATGTGGCCCACATCGAGGATGACACCATTGTCTGCCGCTGCGAGCATGTGACCGCTGGGGAAGTTCGCTCTCTCATCCGGGCCGGCTACCGCGATATGAACGAGATCAAGACCGTCTCCCGCGCCGGCATGGGCGCCTGCGGCGGCAAGACCTGCGTCAGCTTGATTCTCAGGTTATTCCGCGAGGAAGGCATCACCCGCGAGGAAATTACGGAGTATTCAAAACGGCCGGTCTTTGTTGAAGTGCCGCTTGGCATTTTGGCGGGCGCTAACGGACAGGAGAACAACGCCAATGATTAATCCAACCCTGCCCCATTATGATGTGGTGGTCATTGGCGCTGGCTCGATCGGGGCACCGGCAGCCTTTTACCTGGCTCAGGCGGGCTACCGGGTTCTTGTGCTTGACAGCGCTCCCAGTGTCGGCCAGACCTCTAACAAACGTGCCATCGGCGGCATCCGCGCCACGCATTCTGACCCGGCCAAAATCCGGCTGAGTTTGCGCAGCATCGAAATTTTCTCCACCTGGAAAGAACGCTACGGAGACGACATCGAATGGTCAGAAGGCGGCTATGTCTTTGTTGCCCGCGGCGAGCGCGAAGAGAAAACCCTCAAAAACCTGCTCGTGACCCAGAAATCCTTTGGCCTGAACATCGATTGGCTGGATCAAAAGCAGCTTTTGCAGGTCGTGCCTGACTTGAATCCGGCTGAAGTGGTAGGCGGAACCTTTTCCCCTGAAGACGGCAACGCTTCGCCGTTGTTGGCTGTTCACGCCTTTTACACCCACGCGATTGAATATGGCGCGGAATTCAAATTCAATGAACGCGTTCAGGAAATCATTGTCCGCAGCGGAAAAGTGGTCGGGGTCAAGACGAATCGCGGCGAATATGGCACCGATGTGGTGGTAAACGCCGCGGGCGCGTATGCCAGTGAAATGGCGCAGTTGGCAGGGTTGAATGTTCCGGTTCGGCCTGACTCACATGAGGCAGCCATAACCGAAGCGGTAGCCCCCTTCCTCAAACCGATGATCGTGGATATCCAGCCCGGACCTGGGTCGGCAAATTATTACTTTTATCAGCATCTGACCGGCCAGATCATCTTTTGCATCACCCCCTCCCCCAACATCTGGGGTTTCGATACTGAAGAGACCAGCAGCTTCCTGCCAATGGTCGCTCAACGCATGGTTGACCTGATGCCGCGGCTCAAGAATATTCGCGTACGGCGCACCTGGCGCGGTCTCTACCCGATGACGCCCGATGGCGCACCCATTATTGGCTATGCGAAAGAGGTCGAGGGGTATTTGTATGCGGTCGGCATGTGCGGGCAGGGGTTCATGCTCGGTCCGGGCGTTGGTGAACTGGTTACCCGGATTGTATCCGGTCAGTTGCACGACACAGATTCGGAAATCCTCGAAATTTTATCGCCCTACCGCCAGTTTGCCGGACAAGAGTTGTTGAAATAGCATAAAGGATGTCCTTGCGAAGGAGGCCGCAGGCCGACTGAAGCACTCTGCGCCTGGACTTGATGGGGCAAGGTCTCCTGACCTGTCCCCTTCAGTTGTCATGTTGTTGGAGACCTACAGTTGTTGGAGACCTGCGGTCATTCCGCGCGCTCGGTCACTCACAGAGTGCCCTGCGGGCATGAGACCGGCGCGATCCTGGCTGCTTAGCGCAGATGGCTTCATTCCTCGCCATGACAACCATTTTGTCGTTGGAAGGAGCACAGCGCAGAAAGCAATCTGCGCCTATTTATAAGGCCAATGGGCTTTCTCACTCAGCCAAGATTGCTTCATTTCGTTTCGCTTCATTCGCAATGATAGCAGTGCATTTGTCATTGCGATGGAGGCTGCAGGCCGACTGAAGCAATCTGCGCCAATAGGAAAGACCAATAGCCTTTCTCGCACAGCGTGGATTACTTCATTTCCATGCGCAATGACAGAACTTTGGTAAATTGGATATCATCAGGGAATCTTGGTATAATTTTCCGCTGCTGTGAGCACGCTCAATACATTCTCAACTCGCAGCGTGGAAAGAATTATGGGTTTGATTAAAGGTTTGATATTTGACTTCGACGGCTTAATTCTGGATACCGAAGAGCCGTCTTTTAGCGCCTGGGCACAAATTTACACCGACCATGGCGTCGAACTTGACATCAACCGCTGGGCAGGCTGTCTTGGCTCGTCCGAGGTAGGATTTAACCCGGTCGCGTACCTGCAAGGGATGCTCAATCGCACGGTGGACGAAGCAATGTTGCGCAATACTGCCCGCATCAACACCGACCGCGCCATCCTTGAGCTGAAGCCCCTGCCAGGAATCCTTGCCACACTGAATTCCGCCAGCCAGATAGGCCTCAAAATGGCGGTTGCGTCCAGTTCCCCACGCTCATGGGTAGCCGGTCATTTGAAACGGCTCGACTTGTACCACTACTTTAACTGTGTCGTCTGCATGGAAGATGTGCCAGAGGTTAAACCTGCACCCGACCTGTTCCAAGCGGCTCTGTTCGGCTTGGGCTTGAGGTCGCCGGAAGCGATCGTTTTCGAGGATTCTCCTAATGGCATCACCGCTGCCCGCCGCGCCGGAATTTTCACCGTGGCCATCCCCAACCTTGTTAGCAGCCGGTTGAATACCTCGCATGCCAACCTGGTGCTGCCGCGCATCGATGCAATAGCCCTGCCCGAGTTGCTGTGCACAGCTGAAACCGCTGAAGTGTCTGCCTAAGGTGCAGATGTCCGGACAAACATGGGGGGAGGACACTATATCCATATCAATCGCTCTTGAATCTGGAATAAAGGGCGCTATACTATCCCTAATCCATTCACGGCTAAGTCCTGACCGCCAGCCATCGCTATACAGGTAAAAGTAGCATGCAAATTGCTAATCTGATGGAAATCCTTCCCCAGAATTTCAGCGTCGTTGACCGGGAAATGGTCATGCGAGCATACAACTTTGCCGATGAAATGCATGCCGGGCAAAAGCGCGTCTCTGGCGAGCCGTATGTGAGCCACTGCGTGGCAGTTGCCGGCATTCTAGCCGAAATGCAGGTCACCCCGACGATTATTATTGCGGCACTGCTGCACGACACCGTCGAAGATACCCGCACTACACCAGCCGACATCCAGAAAGAGTTCGGCGAAGAGGTCGCAAAGCTGGTCGAAGGCGTTACCAAACTGACCAATCTGCCGCGCGTCAGCCGCGGTGACCAACATAACGGCAGCACCGTCTCCGACGACGAGCCGCCCGAAGAATTACCGCCCATGGCGGCCAAATTGAAGCGGCGCGACCTGGCCAATGAGACACTGCGTAAAGTGTTCCTTGCCATGGGTGACGACATCCGCGTGGTGCTGATCAAACTTGCGGACCGGCTGCACAACATGCGCACCCTGGGGTATATGTCTGAAGTCAAACGCCAGCGCATTGCCCAGGAAACGATGGATATCTTCGCTCCCCTGGCTAACCGTTTGGGTATCTGGCAAATCAAATGGGAACTGGAAGATCTGGCGTTCCGCTACCTCAACCCGGAAAAGTACCGCGAGATCGCTGAAAACCTGGCCGAACGCCGCCAGGACCGCGAAGGGATGATCCAGAAGATTATCGATAACCTGCAGGCGGTGCTGGCGCGTAACGAAATCAAAGCTGAAATATCCGGCCGACCCAAGCACATCTACTCCATCTACAAGAAAATGGTCGAGAAGGGAAAGCCCTTCGAGATGGTGCGCGACCTACGCGCTTTTCGCTGCATAGTCAATGACATTCCCTCGTGCTATGCCGCTCTGGGAGTGATCCACACCACTTGGCGCCCTATCCCGCAGGAATTTGACGATTATATCGCCGCGCCAAAAGACAACTTCTACCAGTCGCTGCACACCGCCGTGATTTATGACGACGGCAAGCCGTTGGAAGTGCAAATCCGTACGGTCGAAATGCACCAGAATGCGGAATTTGGTATTGCCGCCCACTGGCGCTACAAAGAACGCGGGCACCGTGACGAGCTGTACGAGCAGCGCATCAACTGGTTCCGGCGCATTATGGAATGGCGACAGGAAATCGAGGACGCGCAGGAATTTGTCGACTCGATGAAGAGCGACGTCTTCCAGGACCGGGTTTATGTTTTCACCCCGCGCGGCGACATCATCGACATGCCAGCCGGTTCCACGCCCATCGACTTTGCTTACCATGTCCACACCGAAATTGGCAACCGCTGCCGCGGCGCAAAGGTGAACGGCAAGCTGGTCACATTGGATTACGAGCTTAAAACTGGCGACCAGGTCGAAGTTTTGGCAGCCAAACAGGGTGGCCCCAGCCGCGATTGGCTCAACCCGTCGCTGGGCCTGGTGAAAACCCAGCGCGCCCGTTCCAAAATCCGCGCCTGGTTCAAGCGCCAGGACCGCGACCTGAACCTGGTTCAGGGGAAAGCCATGCTCGAGAAAGAGCTGCGCCGCCTGGGCATGAACGATTTTGCGGTCGAGACGTTGGCCAAGGATTTTGAATTCCGCTCGCTGGACGATTTGTACGTCGCCATTGGCACGGGTGACATCGGTCTCGGACGCATCGTCAACCGGTTGATCGAAGACTCTGCGCCCAAAGATTCGGCGCTCTTTCCGCTTACCCCACGCGAAGCCAAACCCGGAGACGGCGGCGTGACCGTTCTCGGCTTGAAAGGCCTGTTGACCACCATGGCGCGCTGCTGCAACCCGGCCCCCGGAGATCCGATTGTGGGATACATTACCCGTGGGCGCGGCGCCACCATTCATCGCCAGGATTGCCCGAATATCCTGCGCATGAAGGACCGCGAACGGATGATCAAGGTAACCTGGGGCGAGGCGCACCAGGTTTATCCGGTGTCCGTAGCCATTAAAGCTTATGACCGGGCAGGATTGATGAACGATATCTCGCTGATCATTGGCAATGAAAATGTCAACCTGATTGATATCGACATTAAGGTTACCCAGAATCTGGCGTCCATTCTCATGGTGCTGGAAGTGAGCGATATTTCACAATTAAGCCGGGTGCTGAACCGCATCGAGAACCTTCCGAATGTGATGGAAGCCCACCGTCAACACCCCGGTTGAGGTATTCATGTCTGATTCCCCGCTACAGCCCGTCAAGGAAGCCCTTAATCGCATACTGGCAGATTTTACTCCGCTCACCTCAGAACCGGTTGAACTGCTGAGCGCAAACGGCCGCGTTCTGGCTGAAGACATCCTTTCAGAATTCGACTTGCCGCCCTTTGACAATTCCAGCATGGACGGCTTCGCCCTGCACGCCGCCGACCGCCCAGCGCTGCCGGGAGGCGAGCCGGTGACCGTCAAGGTGATCGGCGACATCCCGGCCGGCGTCCAGCCAACACTTACACTATTACCCGGCCAGGCTGCCCGCATTATGACCGGCGCACCCCTGCCCACAGGCGCGGACTGCGTTGCCCCGGTCGAGGATACCGATTTTCCTTACCGCGAGTCACGCGATCTGCCGGATGCAGTGCAAATCATGCGCTTTCCATCCGCTGGCGCCAACATCCGGCCGCGCGGCCAGGACACGACTGCCGGTGAGCTGCTGCTGTCCGCCGGGCAATTGCTGCATCCGCCGGCTGTCGCGCTGCTGGCTTCGCTGGGGCGCGCAAATGTTCTTGTCCAGCGCCAGCCGCGAGTGGCCGTCTTATCCACCGGCGACGAACTGGTCAAACCGGGTACGCCGCTTCAATCTGGCAAGATCTACGAATCCAACAGCCTGCTGATCGGCGGGCTGGCAGCACAAGCCGGCGCAATCCCCATGCAGCTCGGCATTGCGATTGACCAGCCGGAAATCATTCGCGAAAAGCTGGATCAGGCCATCGACGCCGGCGCCGACCTGATCTTAACTTCCGCCGGGGTCAGCGTGGGCGTGTATGATTACGTCCGGCAGGTGATCGAAGAAAACGGGAGGCTTGACCTGTGGCGGGTAAATATGCGCCCAGGGAAACCGCTGGCTTATGGCCGTTACAAAAACACCCCTATTATCGGACTGCCCGGCAACCCGGTCTCCGCTTTTGTCGGATTTATGGTCTTTGGCGTCCCGGTGATTCAACGCCTGCTGGGACTGCCGGATAGATCGCGCAATTTGCGGCGGGCGCGCCTGGAGCATCTGGTGGTATCCGACGGACGCGAGAGTTACCTGCGTGCTGCTGTTCAGGATGGTTCGGACGGCCTGACCGCCAGCATCACATCACACCAGGGTTCCGGCAACCTGTTGTCTATTGTGCGATCAAATGCTTTACTGATTATCCCCTCTGGGGTAAAATCGCTCCCGGCGGGGTCTGAAGTGGATATCTGGTTACTGGCTGACACTGTTGTGGAAGGATAGGAGCTTAGCGTTATGAAGTCGCTGCGAACCATCGCCATCACCGCCGCTATCCTGGGCATTCTCGATTCGATTTACCTGCTCATTATCAAAGTATCGAATAACAAAGCCCTGTGCATCCAGGGTGTGGGCGATTGCTGGTCAGTCAATACCAGCCGTTACTCCGAGGTGTTCGGCATCCCCCTTTCCATACTTGGGATCATTGCTTATGCCGTCATCCTGACGCTGTGGATTTTGCTGCCGCGCAGCGATTTCTTCAAGCGCAATATCCCCATCGTCAATTTTATGCTGTCACTCATCGGCGTAATCTATTCTGCCTACTTGACGTACCTTGAGATTGCGGTTATAAAAGCGATTTGTCCGTTCTGTGTAGTTTCAGCAATCTTGTTAGTTATCTTATTTGTCGTCTCATTGATTCAGCTTATTCAGGGGCCAGGGGACGAATAATCTTTCCAGGAGGATTCAATGCCAAAAATCCGCTGCCATTATAACGACTGCGCTTTTCTTGACGAGGGCTATTGCAGCGCTGCCCTGGTCGAAATCAACCCTGATAAAGGCTGCCTGACCTATAATCCCATCGCTGAAGCGGAACACGATGACGATTGGGATGACACCGAAGAAGAAGAATGGGAAGAACTGGAAGAAGAATCCGATGAGGACGATGAGGATTGGGGCGATGAGGAAGAAGAGTTCTAGTCCTTTCCCCCGCCGCGGGCTTGCCTAGCCTTGCATTAATAATTCTGATCGAGCCATTGCCCCGGGAATGATTACCGGGGCTTTCTTTACCAAAAACCAAAATGAACACCCATCCTGAACTATCCAAAGCCCTCAAACATAATTTCATCGTTAATGTTCTGGATGGAACCTTTTTTGGATTCGGCCTCGGGTTTGCCTCGTTTGCTACCGTCATCCCATTGTTCGTCTCCAATTTGACCGATTCAGCCACCCTGATCGGCCTGATTCCGGCTGTGCACAACGTTGGCTGGATGCTGCCGCAGTTGTTGACCGCCAAATCCGTATCGCGCATGCAGCAATTCAAACCGGCGACCATCTTTTGGACCATCATCGAACGAGCCCCCTTCCTCGGTTTAGCGATTGTCGCTCTGCTGATGGGCGGGTTAAGCAAACCCGCAGCGCTGGCGCTGACCTTCATGTTTCTCATTATCCAGGGGGGCGGCGCGGGCATGACCGCCAACCCGTGGCAGAACATGATCGGCAAGATCATCCCCTCCAACATCCGCGGCACCTTTTTTGGCGCACAGTCGGGCGCGGCCAACCTGCTGGCTGGCGCCGGAGCGCTGGCTGCCGGCTTGATCCTGAACCAAAGGGGTTTCCCCGACGGCTACACAGTAGTGTTCCTGGCATGCGCCGGAAGCATGGCGATATCGTTCGTATTTATCGCCATGACGCGCGAGCCGGCGCACACCATCGAACTACTCCCGAGCGATCAGGTCTCTTTCTGGGGGAATGTCCGGCAAATCCTGCAGCGGGACGGTAGCTTCCGCTGGTTCATCATCAGCCGGTTTATCTTTCAGTTTGGCACCATGGCATCCGCTTTTTACACAGTTTATGCTGTCCGGCAGTTGGGCATGGATGCTGCCGCAGCCGGCGCCATGACCAGCGTCCTGTTTATCGTCCAGGTGGCCTCCAACACGCTGTTCGGCTGGGCAGGCGATAAGGTCGGCCATTTGCCAGTGCTGCGCCTGGGAGCCGTCTGTGCGGTCATTGCAGCGGTTATGGCCTGGTTTGCGCCCTCGGCAGGTTGGTTTTTTGTGGTCATGGTCTTTGCCGGGATTGCCAATTCGGTATTTTGGACGATCGGTATGGTGGTCACGTTGGATTTTGGCGCTGGCCAGGACCGGCCAACTTATGTTGGTCTGGCGAACACGCTGATCGCCCCAGCCGCAGTGTTGGCGCCGCTGCTGGGCGGCTGGATTGCCGACGGGTTCAGCTACCGGCACACTTTCGCGGCATCAGCGGCGCTGGCGTTGATTTCGCTGGTGGTGCTGGTGCGGTTTGTGAGAATAGTAAAGAAGGCGTGAACGACACCGTGGCTTTCAGTCCGCCAACGGCGGACCGTAGAGGCGCGCAGCGCGTGCCAGAACCATGCGTTGGGAACGGTCTTGACCGTTCCGCGCGAGGTCATGCGGACTGGCCAAGACCCGCCACACGGAACACAATTTATATTTCTTGTCATTCTGCCCGCACTCACAGAGCACCCTTCGGTTAAGGCACGTTGGTCGTGAACAAAGGCGAAGAATTTCGCAATTGACAATCGGCGCGCTCGGTCGCTCACACACTGTCCCGGTGTCCTTTCGGGAGAGCACCCTGCCCGCAGGGTAGGCGGAGACCGGCGAAATCTGACCCCCACCCAGCCTCCCCCAAAAACTTCGTTTTTAGAGGAGGAGTCGAAACGGGCGGGTCAAGACCTAGCCTTACGAAACCATACAAAAAGACCCCGGCCTGGCAGGTTCCGGGGTCTTTTTGGCATTCATTTATAGGCTGGGGGCAAAGGATTCGAACCTCTACAAACAGATTCAGAGTCTGCTGTCCTGCCGTTAGACGAGCCCCCATCTTTGCAGCCGGTATTTTACCACCCTTCAAAACGGATTGCAAGTTAGCGCATTGCCTCAAATCGAATGTTACTTTAGTGGGATTCGTTGGCTCAAAATAGATGTTACCCTAACGCGGAATTCTCGATCCGCAGAGGGAGCCTATGATGAGTCCAAAGAGCAAACGGGAGTTG